>JADJNX010000005.1 GCA_016714125.1 Ignavibacteriales bacterium
CATTTTCACCATATAGCAGAATATTTTTTTCCGTCGAAGTTAAATGTAGTTTCTCCATTGAAGAATTTGAAATTTTGATTATTAATTTATTAATATGATTCATAGATACCTGCATTTTTGATGTGACGAATAATCGAACTTAACCGTGAATCCATCGATTTTATATTTTGGCGTATTTCATTATCTCTCTCACTAAGTGATTGGTACACAAGAATATATTTCTTTTTTATTTCTTCATCACCTAAACCATCAATACTTTTAAAATATTTTTTAATGTATTTGATTATTTCAATAATATTTTTGCAATTCCTGCTCGAAATAGACTTCATAAACTATTGCATTTAGAATTTCCTCAAAAAATTGTACCAAGTGCGAGTTCGCAAAATAATTCATTATTCGAGTTGATTCTCCAAATTTATATAACCATAAAATGTAGTCTACTATGTTTTCTAAAGAAATTGAAGAATAAGTAGGTGGTAATGGAAATTCTTTTATATCTTTAACAAGTATTTTCGGAAAAGCTCCTTTAGTTGCTTTAGGGGAGTTATTAAAATGATAGAAAGTAGCAAGCTTAGAATTTAATATCCCGAGAAGCGACTTCAAAGAATGTGATGCATTATCACGAATAATTATAATAGAAGGATCATTATAGAGTTCTTCCTCCGTGAGTACTGCGAATATTGAAGGATTGGTTATTTCCCTTATTAAAATCCTTTTCCCACGAAAATACTTCGGATCACGAGGATTCGCTATACCATCACAGTAATCAATGTATTCTTGTCCATTCCATTTTACCTGGTATCGATTAACATCTGAGCCCCAGAGCCAAGGTTTTAAACTCAGGTTCAGAAAAGGCTAGTCCCCAATTATGGTTGAATTTTGTGATTTCTTTTTTTTCTAATTGCATTTTAGGTTTTTTAATCAAATCAGCAAAATTTGTGACTCCCTTAGTATGATGATACCCGATTGTTTGAGTTTTACCCCTGTTCCAGTTAATAATACAATTACGGACAACAGCGGATTTAAAATTGGAAATCGAGTACAATCAAGTATCTCAAAAAGAGACCATGCTTCCAATAACTCTGCTCTATAGGCTCTTGCATTAACATTAAATAAAAAAGAGTTTGGAATTATATACGAAAGAATACCTGTTATTTTGAGGTGTAACCTGGCGATTTCAATAAAATAGTAATAAATCTCAAAGTCTGGAACTTTTCCGAGTCGCGATACTACCGCGTTTCGATAAACATTCTTGATTGGAGTACCGAAGGGGGGATTACCAATTATAATGTCAAAGAATTTTACACCAAACATCAACTCAGGATTGAACCCATCTGTTGACTCATTGCCAAACGGATCCCACTCACTTAGCAAAGACAATCGGCTATTATGTACTTCGAAGCGATTAGTCATTTGAAATTTAATGATTTCTTTTTGGAGAGACTTAAATTTTGTCTTTATATCAAGTTTCTCTTGTCCATAACTTTGAAGGTAATCATTTCGGATTTGTTGAAGTTTTGCAAGATCGTTATTTATATCAAAAAGACCTCCAAAATTATCTTCAGGAAGACTCATTAGAGAATCTGTTGCGACAAATTTAAATTCTAAGTTTGGAAGTGCTTCAATTCCACGATTAGGTTTATCATCATCTATATTCTCATCAACGATTAAAGAAAGAAAGCATCGAAGTTTACTGATTTCAGTTGCTATTGGCTGAATATCTACGCCATGCAAGTTATTTTGTATAATACCCAATTTTATAGAGTAATCTACTGACGAATCTCTTATTTTTCTCTCAATATTCCTGAAGGGCACATTCTCAATCTTACTGATTTGACGAACTTTCCACTTTTCTGCATTTGTATCTATTTTTTGAAGAGCAATCAGCATTTTTTGCATTATGCCTAGAGGGAATGCCCCACTACCGCAGGCTGGATCCAGAATTTTGATTTCGTCGAAAGCATCTATAATCCTTTCCTTCTCAAAATCACTTAAGCATACGTCACTATCAAGTTTAAGCAGCTCACATAGAATAGTAGCATCAATTCCTGTCAGATTGTTTAAATATCGTACTAAACTTTCAGAAACCATATAATCCACGATTTCACGAGGTGTATAGAAACTTCCAGTTGATTTTCTGGCTGATTCACCATTCCGTGGATCAATTTCTGCTAATAGATTCTCAAAAATTCTACCCAACATTTCCGGATCAACACTCACCTCAAGATCAACTGAGCTATTTTCATCGATGGTAAAATTATATTTCTCAATCCGAGAAAAATTTATCGAACCATTCATTGGGAATTTTAAGAGTGTTAATGTTTTCAGACAAGTCGGTTATTGAATTAATAGAATAAAAATCTTCTTTCTGAGGTTCAAATAAGCCTCCATTTAGGAAAGGAATATCCTCGAAACCGTCGGGTAAACTCTGGACTCTATAATTGACCGGGGTATTTAATGTTTGGAAAAAAAGCCGTTCAAGAACTGTGTGGTAGTAGTCAGGGTGGTTATTAACGACTTTACTATTTAGCATCTCTTCTGGCAACAGAGGCTTACCTTTATCAGATTTTTTAACTTTTTAGAAACCAACAAAAACTATCCTCCCAATTAAGCGAACTGCAAATTTTGAAAATTTCATAATTATTGATATCGTTGTTATCCAGTGACGGCAGTTTGAGTTGCCTCGGAAATTCCTTTATCTTATTGCCAATATCTACATTCCCCCCAACCAATAGATAGAATTGGTCTGCGATAATTTTATAAAATTCTTCGTTTAAAGACTCCACACTAAAAGGCATTTCGAATATCTTCTAACGATATTTCCTTGCCTTCTAGAAGAGTTATACGAGAAACCGGTGTACTGGTTTTTGCAGCTTCTCCGAGTAAATAGGTGTACCTTTTAGGTTCAGTTATATTTTTTACGAGCGCCCCCGTTCCATCGAAAGTTCTTATTTCACTAACAAAACTTAGACGCCAGTTTGAACCCTGTTCAAAAACAACTAGAGCCCCGTCCACATAATATTTATAAATTGATCGTAATAATTGACGCAATCCAAACTTATTCTTTTCCAATCGAACATTTGATTTAACTATAACATGGTATAGCCCTATTATCCGGTCATCAATTGTATTAAAACTGCCAAGTTCAAATGCACACTTTGCCTTATCATTCAGCGGTAACAATATTTCTACCGGTTGTTGTCTTAAATTTTTTGTGCCAAAAAATTCTGTCAGTACTAACTTCCAGTCCTGAAGATTAAATGGATTATTTAAGATGGCTTCAAGTTCTTTTTTGTTTATCATATTCTGTTTTTGAAATTTTTATAAAGTACTTCTAAATGGCCACTCGACTGAATCACAGTTCCATAGAGCAATCTAATAGTTATTCCATTTTTTCGGCTTAAAATGTTCGAGTGATTATCCAATCTATAAAAAAGTTTCAGATAATACAATAGTTGGAGAAATTTCAGACAAATTATATCTTCATTTGAATTGAAATCATTTGCGTTATTTAGGCATCATATTTTGTAGCCATTAGTAACAATAAATTATTCAATTAGCAAATTAGTAATTGTCTTTTGTCTGATTGTTGTCTTAATTTCTTTAACTCATTTGGTAAAGCAGCATAAGTTCCGTTTCGACTAATATTGTCAGAGATTCACAAGCAGTTTTAACTTCAGATTGAGACGACATTCCTTTAATATCACGCAGAAATTTCCTTGCCTGATTCAATTGCATCAGCTTTGTCCAGGGATGTAACTGTATCAGAACTGTTAAACGAGAACTCTTCCTCAAATTTGTCAATTGCTGCTTGAACATGTATATAATGCTCAGATGGTGGTGTAAAACCTTCTTCATTTGAAAAGGCTTCAAAAATTTTAGCTGCTTCCAAAAATGAAATTGAGGAAATTTTAATTTTATTGCATACAAGATAAAACTCCAATTTGAATGGAGACCTAAGAAATACCACGGTTGAGTTATTTAGAGAATCATCATGAAGGAATCTAGTATTTCTTGCGGTTCTGGCTTTAATAGGGAACTGATTTATTCGCTTGTATTCTCTGGGGTTGCTGTCTTTAAACTCACGGATAAATCGTAGATAGAACAATTTTCGATCTTCATCATCCGGCACGCCCTCTTTAAAAAGTTCAAATTGTTCAATCAATTCCTCTGGAGTAAAAATTTGCGCATCTTCTCCAAATGCTGTATGATGTGCCTGTAATTTAATTAGCGCATTGTTATACAGATTTATTTCTTCATCTCCTTGTTGTGATGGATAGAAATTATAATTGTAAATTATAGATGCGGTACTTCCAATTCGGTTGACCCTGCCAATGCGTTGCATTAATCTCGTTGAATTCCATGAGTGTCATAATTCACAACAACATTTGCCCTGTGGAGATTTATACCCTCAGCAAGAACATCAGTCGTTACCATAATATCAAAATCATCTTTTTTGAAGTCCGTTATAATTGGCATCAAAATTCTCTAGGATAGTCTCAAAATTCTTGTTTCTGTTTTGGGAAGAAACATTTAGTACCTTTACATTAAGGTACTCCTCAATTTTTCCGGCAAGATAATTAGCGGTATCAGTACTTTCAGTGAAAATTACAAGTTTGCCGGATTCATTTATTGCTGTATTTAGTAAATTTTCTCTGAGTGTTTTGAAAAATGTTTCGATCTTGGGGTCATGTTCAACTTTTGCCCAATCATCCACCAGTTCCTTCAAGAGCAATTGATCTTTTTTTAACCCCACGATGAAGCCGCTCTCGAAATCATCAGCTAAAAAAACATTATTTCTCGGATTAACTATGCTCATTTCCAATATCAATGTCTCAATATCGTCAAAATTCATTCCTTTTTCCATCAGATCATTCACCTGTAAATCAGGTGCTATCATAACTTTGTTGTTATCGAACATCTGAATCATTCGTTGGGTAGATACAAGCAGGTTGTTAAGTGTGATTTTGAATGCAGTAAAACTACTTTCCAAACGTTTAATCATTAGGGTTTTCATAATCCCCGCTAAAGATTTTGAAACCAAAACAGCCTGTTCATAATATTGTTCACGAAGTTCGGGTTTTAGGAAACGGATTGCCTGATAACGGTAATAGTTTATTTTATCATCGTCTGTTAAATAAAAAAACTGAATGGTAAAATAGTTTACCAAGTTTAGTGTCCAGCAGATAGGTAATAGATTTTGGGGGTGCCAATTCAGGGAACTGAATACCTTGGGATTGCATATCGTCGAGATACTTGGGATAATTCTTAAGATCTCTTCTTGTCCGTCTCACCGTTATTTGTGAAATAATTTTTTCTCGAATATTTGAATAAATTTCTCGAATACGGTTAATATCAGGATTTTCCTGTTGGATTATTTCCCGATAATCACGGATAATTGGACCAAAAAAGCTTTGTAGATTTGTAATCTGCAATGTACTTCGTCTCGCATCCTGAAATAGTAATAGTTGATAATAAAGATCTTGAGGTCTGTTATTAAGGGGAGTTGCTGAGACCAGGATAACTTTTTCTTTTTCCCAGGAACCAATCCTTCATTCAGTCGAGGAGTTTTACAAATTCTTTGAAGCAAACCAAATGCATGAGATGTATGATTTCTATATCGGTGAGCTTCATCTACTAAAACCAAATCATAATCCTCTTTTACCCAGTAATTTACATCAGTTCCATCAACAATCTTATCAAGTCTTCCATTTGTAATAAATTTAGTGTGTTTATCGATACCAAATAACCGAAATGTGCTTTTCCAGTTTTTATCCAAGGCAGGAGGGTAAACGACGAGAATTTTTGTAGTTAGGGAGCCGTTAGCCAACAGGAATCTCTTGGCAATCATTGCTGCTACAACAGTTTTACCCAAACCAACAACATCAGCGAGGAAAAAACCATTATGATCCAGGAGCATTTGGAAACCCTGGTTCACAGCATCTATTTGGTAAGAGAGTTTTTTGTAGGCTTTGGGTAAATCACCTACAGTGTCAGGATCATAATCGATGTTCTTTCCAAAATATTCAATTAAAATTTAAAATAAAGTTCATAAGGCGTAAAGATTTGATCGATATGAGTTTTGATTTTAAAGGCATTAATATCGGCAGGTAAAATTGGTGTTGATTGCCCCCACAAAGTTTCAAATTCTGTCTTCGCAAAATTAACCTCATCAAAGTCTTTCAGTGCAATATTCATCTCATAATTAGGAGATTTTTTATCCCTAAGCCGGTTTCTTGATAAATTGGAGGACCCCATTATTACCCAGCCATCAGAATGTTCTGTATGGTTTTGTGGCAGGAACAGGTAAAATTTTGCATGGAGGTTTTTTGAATTGTGTGCTCTAACCTCAATTCTTCCGTCAACAAGATCGTTTACAAATTTTATAACACCTTTTTCAACCTCTTCGGAATATTGTGCATCTTTTATATCTTGTATGAACCAATTTAAGAACTCTTCTTTGGTTTTGGTCTCTTCACCAAAAAATATCATACCCTTTCTCTGTGCAATAGAGAACATTTTGATCTACATTGATACCGACCAAAATTTTGATGCTTTCAAGATTTTCAAGATAAGGTTGTAACTTGAAATAGCCGGATGATCGAAAATACCCCACAACCGCATGAAAAGCATAAATATCTTTCATATTCTGAATTATGCCGGTAAACTTGTCGAACAAATTTCGTTCGTGAGTATTGGTAAAAAATTTAGATGGCATTAGTAATTCTTATTAATATGTTTTCCTTTAATATTCCGGCAAGAAAATTTCTTTGACCAACTAATTAAAGAGTAATATTTTTTATCAAAAGACTTGTGAGTTATCTCTCAAATTTAATCATTTAATTTGAAAACACGGCCTACAGAGAAAAAATGGACTAACGGATCATTTGCTCACTTAATCTAAATTATTAGGTAGTTACCTCATAAACTTTTATTGTTTTCCTGATACTTTGATTCAAAACTTAATCCCAGGCCTTCCCTCATCCTTCAGCCTTTTATTCAGCAGTTCTTCACTTGTTTGTGAGAAGTTATTGAAGTCATCTTTGATTCGGGTGACTTCTATTTTTATGCTTTTTAGGGCTTCGATCCGGGAGGTGGTTGGGGCTCCGAGATCTCCGATGATTCCGGAATAGACCCCTGATATATTACCTGATTGAATAGTCTCAATAACTATCGTTCTTTTGGATGGGTTTTCTTTCGGTAAGTGTTTGTATATTTAATAAGACTCTACGCATATCTACCTTTTAAGCAACTGAAAATGTTGAAATTGTGATGTTTTGGAATCTCCAAATTTAAATAATTAAATTTGCAAAACTCTACATTTTCTGAACCTTAACAATACAACATTGCCACATGCTATGAATTAGATTTTTTTTAATCCTCTTTTTTATCACCTTGTAGCCCTTCAGCACTGATGCAATAAATCAATTCCGTCTTATATTTTTCATTTATCTCACGAACAATTTCGTGTATTTCTTTCTCCTCGAGTTGAAGCGAATAATAAAGTTCGTTTATCTCAATAGCTTTGGCCTACTGCGATTTTTTTGAGGGACCTATTAAACCAAAAAAAGGGTTTATAGCCGAATTTTCATCAACTATTTTAATCCCATGCAAACCATAACAAGATGTCATGTTGACTATTAATTTCTGTTCCATTAAATTATTTATTGTCTGAAGTTTTTCTCTAAATTCTTCCCACTTTATCATTTCTTTTAGACTTTTATTAATTGCGATTCCATTTTTATTACCATGACATATGATGTGCAAACAAAACTTTTTCCCATTTTGGGCTAACGCTTCAAAATATTTCAACGATTTATCAAACATATTTTTGTCATCACATAATGATGACATTTGTTCAATTCCATTTACAGCTAAAAAGTGAGTTAAGTTATCAGATGTTTTCCATTGTATCCTTTCAGTATCTGGTAATCCATCAATTATAGCAACGAAATCGTATTCAACATCTAAGCGTTTCATTAAATCTACCATGATATATATCCTTTAGTATTTATTGAATTAATTAATAACGTAATTTGAAAATAAGTTTTTGATTCATTAGCAACAATAGAAAATACTCTTTTATTAATAATCAATTGAATTCTTGTATCGATCCACTAAAAATTAAATAATTGGTCTTGTCTCAACTGAATTAGGACATCACAACTAGAATAATTAAATTTCAAACTTTTGTGCTGTTGTGGTTGTTAAACCATATGCTGTTTTAGGAATCTTTAGTTTATTTAATTAAATTTATGAAATTCTACTTTCTTATGAACCTTAACTTTTCATATTATATCCATTTATTTTTTCAATAGCAATTTAATTTTCTAAATAAATATTTATCATCATCTTAATAAAACCATTTTCATTATTTCAGAATAATTACCAACTACTATTTGGTAAAAATAAATGCCACTCGAAAGAGACGATGCATTAAATTCATATTCATGAACACCTGCACTCTGCACATTATTAACTGCCTCTAAAACTGTTTGACCAAGTAGATTTATTATATTCAATTTCACATGAGATTGAGTTTTCACTTCATACTTTATTATTGTTGATGGGTTAAAGGGATTGGGGTAATTTTGATGCAAGGAATATTTTGCAGGTACTTCTGACGAAATTTTTCTACTGGCTGTAATTTCGGACATTAAACGGCGCCAGATTCCTTGTTCTGTTCCGGCAAAAACAAATCCATCTTTAACTTGTATTGCTTTACATGTAATCCCTGTCGGAAAACCCTGGTTTATTTCGTTCCAGGTGACACCTTTATCTTTGGAAAGAAAAACTCCCGCCTGATAAGTCCCCGCAAATACATTATTCCCGGAAGAAGCCATAGAATAAACTGTTGTACCGTTTAAAGTAATTTGGGACCAGCTAGCCCCACTATTTGTAGAAAGATATACACCACCGTAAAAGCTTCCTGCAAATAAATTATTATCAATTTTTGTAAAGGACCATGCATCTCCGGGGAAAGATGTTTTTACCCAATTAATACCCAAGTTTGTGGACTTATAGATGCCTTCGTGGGCTATCCCTGCAAACAAATTATTTTCTAGAGTTGTTATGGCAAGAATTTGTTTATTGCTCAAAGAAGTTTGAGACCAGCTTGTACCGCTATTGGTAGAAATATATACACCGCTACTAACTGTTCCGGCAAAAATATTTTCTCCAATAGTTATCAAAGATAAAACACTTTTATTATTTAATGAAGTTTGGGTCCAGCTTATACCATTATTTGTTGATTGAAATACACCATTCCCATCTGTACCGGCATACAAAGTATTTCCTATACTGGCTAAAGCCCATACAGTTAAATTATTCAATGAAGTTCCGGTCCAGATATTTCCATTATCCGAAGAGATAAAAATACCTTGATCAATTGTACCGCCATAAATATTATTTCCTAAAGTTATCAGGCTGCGCACATCTTCATTAGAAAAACCATTGCATTTTACCCACTGCGCATTTATTGAAGATGAAAAGATTAAAAGAACCATCACGAAGTAATGAGCATAATATTTGAACATTTTGTTTTCTCTAAATTTCTGAAATTCTACTTTCTGGTGAACCTTAACAATTCCAATTTCAAAAGTTGTGTCATTGAAATTATGGAGATTTGCATTTCTGTGCAATAGGAGGCGGATAATTTTCAAGGTTTTTAAGGAATAAATGCAAACTCTGAAATCAAGCAATTAGATCACCAAAAAATTCACTGAAAACCCCGGAAGTCAATTTACATCAACTTCCAGGGTCATCTAAAACAATATACCAATAAATCCTAAAAACTTAATCCCCGGTCTGCCTTCGTCTTTAAGTCGTTTGTTTAAGAGTTCTTCACTTGTTTGTGAGAAGTTATTGAAGTCTTCTTTGATTCGGGTGACTTCTTTTTTTATGCTATTCAGGGCTTCGATCTGGGAGGTGGTAGGGGCTCCGAGATAACCGATGATGCCGGAATAAACATCTGCAGCTTTTTCTCTTAGTTTTGATTTACCCGAAAGGCGGCTTTTGGAATCGGCAGCTATCAGATTTTGATATTCCTTGAATGTGCCGGATAACATATTAATCGATCCCGCCAACTTGGGACTCACTCCAGATTCTTTCAACAATTCCAGTCGAGAGATCAAATCAGATAATTTTGTGTTAAATGATGCAATCTCTTCAAGTAATGAATATGCAGTTTCCACAGTTTCAATCTGAAGTTTACGCTCCGCAGGAGAATGTAACGACTTTGGATCGTCCTTTATTACAATTTGTGTTGTAAAAACGGTATCTTTTTTCGTGAGTTTAACTGTGTAGGTTCCCGGTGGATAAAATGGACCTGCTGCCACTTTTCCAATCAAACCCGGGTTTGCAGGTACATTTGGTACTTTTCTCCTCACGGGCCAAAGCACTTTATTAAGTCCCTTCGACTTCCCGGCATTCAGGTCGGCAATTTTCTCATTTCGATCGTTAAACACCTCTATAAACATATCACCAAATATATGTTTTGATTTAAGGTAGTAGGCAATCACTGCGGATTCTGATTCATTTGGTGCATAAAATGCCTGATCACCGGTCTCTTTAACACGATATCCTGATGCCTTGATGAATGCGGGTTTTGCAGGGATGAAAGTTACTTCGTTTTGAAGTACACCGGGTGTAAGGCTTCTGAGGGTTGAAATATCGTCGATAATAACCACACCTCTGCCATGAGTGGCGAGGATCAGATCTGATTCGTCGGGTTGGATTGCCATGTCCCTGATTGAAACTTCGGGGATATCTGACGGTTTAACCCAGTTAATTCCTCCATCAAGTGTGAGATACAAACCTCTGTCGGTACCCACAAAAAGGAGATTTTTATTAACAATATCTTCCCTTAAAACATAACAAAATGATTCAATTGTCCCGGAACTGATTTTTGTCCATGATTTACCAAGATCGGTGGTTTTGAAGATGTAAGGATTAAGATCACCATTCCAATGTCCGTCAAAAACAGCATATGCAGTTTTTTCATCGTAACGGCTCGCCTCAACATGGTAACACCAGGTGTTTTTTGGGAGACCCGGAATATTGGTTACGGTGTTTAACCACTCTTTTCCACCATTTTGGGTTACTTGGAGGTTGCCGTCATCAGTGCCTGCCCAGATAATATTTTTGTTTTTGGGTGACTCGGAGATGGTGAAAATTGTACAATGATTCTCTGCTGTTGAGTTGTCGATTGTAATTCCGCCCGATTCTTCCTGTCGCTGTTTTTGCGGATCATTTGTCGTGAGGTCGGGAGAAATTTTAACCCAACTGTCGCCATGATCGGTTGATTTAAGCAAAAACTGTGAACCCGCATACAATACATCCTTTGCGTGAAGGGGAGAGGTAGATCGGCGTATTCCAGTTAAAACGGTATTTAACATTTACATCGGGGGAGTAGGGCATTATGTCCTTACTTCCCCTGAATTGTTATGAAAACGCATCAGGTTGCCACCCTGGTATTGTGAATAAACAACTTCAGGGTCGTATGGATCGGGGATTAAGTTAAATCCATCACCGTAGGTGAGATTTTTCCAATCGGAGTTGGTTATGCCACCGGGAGAACTTGAAGGACCACGCCATGCGCCGTTATCCTGCAATCCACCATAAACATTGTAAGGGAGTTTCCCAGTCGAAAGCCACATGGTAATATTGTGAGACAGGGATATCAGAGGCGACTCGCCAGGAATTACCTTTATCATGGAGATATAAACTCCGCCATCGGTGCCAAGATAGATGTTTTTGTTGTCAGTTGGGTCGATCCAAATGGCATGGTGATCGGAGTGGACATTTCCCCCCGAGACAAAAGCCGATCTAAATGACTTACCCGAGTCGTTACTGACATTTAATGAAAAACCCGGTTTATAAAGTCTTCCTTTTTCAACGGGGTCGGCAACAATCAGTGCAAAATAAAATGGTCGTTCGTTGGAGAGAGAGCCTGAATACGATTTTTCCCATGACTCACCACCATTATTGGAACGATAAAGTCCATGTTGATTTGCCTCCACAAGTGCATAAATCAGATTGGGGGTGGCAGGGGAAACTGCAAGGGCTATTCTACCAACACTGTCTTTAGGCAAACCGTTTTCAAGTTTGCTCCAGCTTTCGCCACCGTTTAAACTTTTATAAAGTCCACTTCCTTTACCACCTGAGCGAAAATTCCATCCCGTTCTGCGGAAATCCCACATTGCAGCATAGAAAATTTGCGGGTTTTGAGGATCCATTATTAACGAAGCACAACCGCTGTTTTCATCCACATAAAGGATATTTTTCCACGATTTTCCACCATCAATTGATTTAAATATTCCACGGTCTTTATTTGCCGAGAATACAGAACCAAGAGTCGCCACATAAATAATATTTGAATTTTCGGGGTCGATAATTATCTCGGAAATATGTTGAGTGTTATTTAGTCCCATGTGAGTCCAGGTGTCGCCACCATCAGTGGATTTATAAACACCGTTTCCAACAGATATACTGTTACGAACCCATTGTTCACCTGTTCCAACCCAAATTACATTGTTATCCTTTTGATCCATCGTAACAACTGCAGTCGCCTGGTTGTGTTTGTTAAAAACGGACTTAAAGGATGTTCCAGAATTTGTTGATTTCCAGATTCCACCTCCTGCGGAGGCAACATATAATAAATCGGGATTTTTGTTGGATGCGTCGATATCCGTGATTCTTCCACTCATCGCCGCAGGTCCAATAAACCGGGGATTTAATGTGCCAAGTTGTTCAGGTTTAAGAGGGAATTGAGAATAAGTTTGCGAAAAAAGGAGGACCGACCATAAGAATAAAAGCAACGGTTTCATTACAGACTCCGGTAAATTGAAGGTTGTCCCCATGGGGAAGAGGACAACCGATCAGAAAATACTAAATTTTTTTATTTAGGGAAAGCAAAAATTGTTGGATCAATTTTGGCATTTAATTCATAGGTGTCAAAGTTTGCTGAATAGATCGTTTGACCACCTGCTTTAACTTCCATTGAATACGCCATTATTATACCTTCAACTTCTTTGTAGTTGGAAGGAAAAATTTCCATTTCAACAACAGTTCCACCCATTGTGGATTTGCTGACCTGTTTCAGGATCATATAAAGATTCTTTGTCGATGAAGATTTTAAATTCATCACCATCCGCTTTTTTAAGAAGCACTACAAAACAATCCACTCCTTCAACCTGCTCGGCAGGGAGTAATTCGGCAGTGTACCCTTTATCTTTATAATTGTACATTGCTCCATCCATATCCGCCTGCACCTTAAGACCTTTAAGCTGGTCGTTTGGCATTTTCTGTGGATCAGAATCTCCCATAAAAGGATTGATTCCCCAACCGATGGAATCATCAAGCGCCTGAACAAGTGTCAGCCCTTGAAATACCACTTCAAGACGCATACTTGAGGGGCGTTTAATTGTGAGCTTTATCGACATCGATTGACCCATCTGAGTAATCTTGCCTTTTGCTATATAACCCGAGACAGTTGTCAATTTTTCCTGTCCAATGGTTTTAAAATGGTTTTGAAGAACTTCCTCGAGACTTTGTGCAAATCCTGTTGAAAACAGGGAAACAGCAAAAACTAAAAACAATAATTTTTTCATCGGATACTCCGGTTAATTAAAAATTCTTAATGTAAGAATAAATTAGAATACAATGTGTAAGATAACATTTACTTGAAAAAGAGTAATCACCACTTATCATCTCGTAACACCATCTTTCAGGTATAAAAAGTCGATTATTTATTGACTGAATAATTCTTTACAAAAAATAGTTGAGTTTGTACGGTCAATTTCGAATAAACAAGGAAAATAAATGAAAAAGGTGAGCACATATTCTCTATTCTTGACTTTAGTTCTAACTTTTGCACTTTATCCCAATGAAGGATCGGGAGCTGTGATCAAAGGTTATGTATATGATAAAATAAACGGTGAATCGCTGATTGGCGCCAGCATTTACCTCAAAGAAAACAAAGCCGGAAGTACCACAAATATTGCCGGATATTTCATCATACAAGGGCTCAGAGAGGGGAAATATACCGTTGTGGTCTCATACATCGGTTACAAACCTTATGAGCAGACAGTTACGATAAAGGAGAATCAGGAAACCAATTTAAGGATTGATCTTGAACCATCTTCCTTTAAAACCGAAGAAGTTGTTATTTACGGCGACAGTATTTCACCATCCGAAAATTGTATGGAAAAGGTGTTTCGGAACTTGAACTTTCACCTGATCAAATCAACCGCATCCCAAAAGTAGTGGAAGCTGACCTGTTAAGAGCTCTTCAGACTCTGCCGGGAATAACTGCAGTTTCAGATTTTTCATCTGCGCTTTATGTAAGAGGTGGAACCCCTGATCAGAATTTGTATCTGATTGATGGTGTTGATGTTTATAACCCCGAACATGCTTTTGGTATATTTTCAACTTTTAACACAGCAGCGATAAAAAAAGTGGAAGTCTCCAAAGGGGGATTTGGTGCAGAGTATGGTGGCAGGTTATCGTCAGTTTTGAATGTAACCAATCTTGACGGAAATCGTAACAGGACTGAGGGAGTTGTAAATATCTCACTTCTTTCAGCCTCAACAACTTTGCAGATGCCTTTGGGTGAGATGGGCTCACTGTCGGGATCATTCCGCAGGACATATCTTGATCAAACCGTTTCAAAATGGGTGAATGAAGTACCTGCCTACTACTTTTACGATGGTAATCTTAAAGCTTATCTCGATTTGGGAGAAAATGATAAACTGACTTTAAGTTTTTTCACAGGAAAAGATACTCTCGACTACAAACTAGACAAAGAAGCAAACGAATCATTTGCTTTTATTTACAGATGGGGAAACACAACAGGCAGCCTTAATTGGAAACACCTGTTTGGTTCAAATATCTTTATGAATTTTTGGGTAACAGGAAGCCGTTTTTTCTCAAAAATGGATATTCAACAGCTTGGTGTGGATGAACAAAATTACCTCAATGATTATACAGTAAAATCATCATTTGAATGGTATTTAAATGAAAACATTAATCTCAAATTTGGTGGTGAACATAAATTCCTTTCGGCAGATTACGACCAGGAATGGGATCAAGGGAAAATTAATCTGAATCAAGACAGGCAACTTACATCAGGTTTTGCTTCGATGATTTGGAATCCCTCGGTTCTGTGGCAATTAGAAGCAGGATTCAGGTATAATCACTTCACTTCTGATGAAACTTATAACGACATTGAACCACGGTTCTCATTAAAATACAGACTGGATGAGTCATCAAGTCTAAAATTTGCAACCGGCAGATATTATCAATATTTGAATAGAGTGCCAAGATCATTTTTATCATCCATATGGTCAACAGCGGATAAATTTAACAAACCTTCAATGTCTGACCATTTGATCCTGGGATACCACAAACTGCTGGGTCAGGAAATTGAGTTGAGGTTGAAGTTTATTACAAAACTTACAAAAATCTGCAGTTGCTGAACAATAATCTTCCTGCAGAAATTAAATCTGATCGATTTGAGAATGGCAAAGCAATTTATAGTTCAACCGATGGGCTATACAACAAAGGTGATGGAGATTCTTATGGATTGGAATTGATGTTAAGGAAAGAAACCGGAATCGTCTCGGGTTGGCTTTCTTATTCTTATTCGAAAACAGAGTATAAATTTGACAAAATAAACTCACAAAAAATCATTTTCACCCAGACACGACAGAAGCCATACAGTAAATGCAGTTGCAAATATCAATTTGTCATCACTTTTTGATGACAATCATTCAGAAAATCTGGCTCAGGGTGAATCACAGTGGATAACAGGTTTAAATTTTATTTATGCTTCAGGCCAACCCTTGACCACCCCGGGGTCAGCATACTATTTGAATACAGTTCCTGACTGGAAAGGAACTCCAAAAGTACCCGATAACGATCCAAGCTACTTGCTGTATCCGGGCGCTATAAACGGGACAAGGCTTCCTGCCTATTCAAGACTTGATTTCAGCTTTGGATATGAAAAAAATTACGGATCATGGAAACTTGGTGTGACACTTCAGATATATAACATCGGTAACAGACAAAACATCTGGTTTGTCAATTACAATCAGGAGAAATCCGGCGACACTGTAGTTCAAACAGTTAAAGAAGTAAATATGTTGCCTTTATTGCCGAGTCTCGGTGTCACGATTACATTTTAATGGAGAAATAAAATGAAAATGAAATTAATATTATCCCTTGTTTTGATTTCCGGTTTGATGATTTTGAATGGTTGTGGTGATCCATCCATTGATCCATTATCATTCAGTTACGAGCCAAAAATTGTTGTAAATGCAATCATTTATCCGGGTGAACAAATTAACGACATTCAGATAACAAGAAATATTCCATTAAATTCTGCTGTTGATTCAAACAAGTTTATGTTGACACCCGGAGTCAACAGAGTTGTTGTTACCGTGAATGGAATACCATTGGACTATGATCCAGCAACAAAAAGTTATGGTACAGATAAAATAGTTGTTGGTTATGCATCCCTTTACAAACTTGAGGTGAGTGCCGAGATAGAGGGAAAGTTGTACTCAGCTTCTGCTCAGACAACAACTCCTACACAAGACTTTACACTGGTAAATTCGCAACTTGGCACTTTAAGGTATTCAGACCCGGTTACCCCCAAAGTTGAGTTCACCACTATTCCCGGAGTTGACTTTTATCTTGTTTCGGTGTTACCCGAACATCCGACTCTTGATAATTTTATCTTTGAAAATTCATATAACCCCAATCCCGATAGAGAAGATGTGGCTAAAGAATTAAATATTTATGTTTTTCACTCAATCCAGGCACAAAATATCTTAACATCGTCACCTGTAAATTATGGAATCGAGATCAGGAAGTTTAACTACTGGTTCTATGATACATATAGAGTGGTTGTTTACGCCGGGGATCAAAACTTCAGGAACTTTGTAATAACTTCACAAAATGTGAAAGATGCAGAAGGTAATTTCCACGAACCTTTGATAAATATCAAAGGAGATGGCATCGGAGTGTTTGCCTCGGCAGTTAAAAAAGTTGCATCTTTCACTATTACCAGATAGCTAAAAAATCATTTTGATGGACAAGGTCAAGAAGTTGAGTGTTTTATTTCACACGCCGATTAAATAGCTTCCTTTACAGTCATTAAAGGTGCATTTTATTAAACTTTGTCCATTATCTTTACAAATTACATTTAAAAAATTATTTAAAACTCATATCACAACATAAGGTAGATCCATGTTTAGAATCCGTTATATCTCTCTATTAACATTTTTCATTTTAAGTTTTGCTGTTAATGCCCAGACATTTGAGGGTAAAGTTACACTTTCAATGTACGACGAAGAAACAAGCGAACTGAAACCTTTGGAATATTTCACAAACGGTAAGGATGCTGCGTTTTCGATTGAGGAGCAGGGGATGTCTGTCACTCTTATGATGAAAGAAAACAAAGTTTTAATGGTGCTTCATCCAATGAAAATGTATGTGGAGATGCTAATTGGTGAAGGTGATGTGACAAATGACTCGTCATTTAATGAAAACACCATTAAAAAAACAGGCGAAACAAAAACCATTAATGGTCTGTTATGTGAAAAATATCTTATCTCAAGTAAAGAAGATGGTGACATGGTTGCCTGGTTCACCAAAGAGATTGGTGGATTTTTCCTCTTTAAGCTTGCGGGAGTTGAAAAAAATAATGGTCCACAATTATTTAAGGATATGAAGGATTTGGCAGCACAGTTTCCTGTTTTAATTCTGAAAAAGTTGGTGACAAAGAGACCAAAGTTCTTGAACTTACAAAGTTTGAAAAGATAGATGTTCCAGACAGTATGTTTGAAATACCTGCCGGTTACAAATCGATGGAAAACAGTAATTTTGGTCAGTAAATCTGTAACCCAAAATCTTTCAGCAAAAATTTTAAGAGTAAAAAATGCTTGATCCAAAAAAAGACCCCATCTGGAAAATGATGGGGCTCTTGTTTAAACCCCACCCTTGGCACGGTATTCCAATTGGAGACAATGCCCCTGAAAAAGTGACGGTTTTTATTGAGATTGTTCCCACAGATACTGTAAAATACGAAATCGACAAACAGACAGGATACCTGAAAGTTGACAGACCACAACGGTTTTCAAATGTAAGTCCATCTATGTATGGTTTGATTCCACAAACTTTCTGTGCTGAAAATGTTGCTGCTTATTGTGATGAAAAACCGGCAGAAAGGGGATCATTGGAGATGGTGATCCACTCGATATTTGTGTGCTGGCTGAAAAAACCATCACGATGGGGGAATAACCCTGGAGGCGATACCCATTGGTGGACTAAGAATGTTGGATGGTGACGAAGCTGACGACAAGATAATCGCCGTAATGAAAGGTGACGCAATTTACGGAAACATGAGAGATATTCACGAGTGTCCACCCTCTCTTGTTGAGAGACTCAGGCATTATTTTCTGACATATAAAGATATTCCCGGTTCGTCGAAGGCAAGAACCGAGATAACCCATATCTATGGCAGGGAAGAGGCTCATGAAGTGATCAGGCGAAGCCAGATCGATTATGAGACCCGTTTTGGAGGAATCGAGGAGATGTTGACAGAAATCTTAAGAGGGGTCTAACCCTTAGTTCTTCTTTTCTCGAGCTCAAATATTACACAAGTGCCCTTTCCCGGGGCACTTTCTATTTTTAAAGCAGATCCGTTTTGTTTTAAGAAACCCTTCACCAGAAGAAGACCAAGACCTGTGCCTCTTTCATTGTTTGTTCCCGGTTTTGAGGAGACAAAATCATCAACCATTAACTGCTCAATGTCTTCTGACGTCATACCTGTACCTGAATCACATACCTTTAATACAAGATGAGAAGTAGAGTTCATCGAGACATTAATCACGATGTTTCCGTTTTTCCCTGTGAATTTAATAGAGTTACTGATCAGATTCCTTAGGATCGTAACGAGCATAAATTTATCAAACAATGCCTCAGGCATCTGTTTTGGTACATCGTTCTCGATAGTGATTCCTTTTGCTTCTGCGAGGGGCAAAATTGAGAGGATTGTATCATTAACGATTTTATTCAGATTAAGTGGTTCCTTGATCATTGAAAAGGAATGTGACTGTGATCTTGTCCAACTCAGAATATTGTCGAGAATCTGATGTGTGGCAATCGCTGTACGTTGGGCATCCTTGAGAAGTTTAAATTTTCCTCATTTGTCATTGTATCATAGTCATCGATAAGGATATCTGCAATGTTAATCAATAACACAAAGGGATTTCTTAAGTCGTGACCGATAATTGAGATTAATTGATCTTTGCTGTCATTCGATTTTTTTAATTCTTCTTCGGACAACCTAAGTTTTTGCAGATAACTGAGGATGGTCTTTTCAGCAAGTTTGATGTCGGTGGTATTTGCCGCATACAATACTATTCTTTCGATTGAATCTCCATTCCCTTTCACAGGATAAAAATTCAAGTTAAAAAAGAATTCTTCACCTTTGGAATTAGTATATGAGGCCTCTTCAATAAGAGGCAATTTTTCGTTTTTAATTCGATTTAATCGTTCATCTGTTATTTTGTCAGAGAAATCGATATCCTTAAAACTTCTTTTGCCAACAGGTTGGTTCCTTAAAATCACCTCACCGGTATCTGCGTTAAGGAGCATAAAGGGATCGGTGACTGAATTAATCATATCCTGGGTCACCTTGTGTGATTGTCTTTTTTGACGATAAATGACGATGAAAGAGAGGAGCAGAAGGAAAAAGATTGCTGCGATAACCAACAAAGTCATAAACCGCTTTTGGTTTTGCAAATCCAATAACTCTTGTTTTTCAAAAAGACTTTGTATCTCTTTATCTTTTAATCTGATTTCATAATCGATACTTTTTAACAGGATGTTATTGTAAATGGATTGGGTAAACAGGCTGTCGCGTCTTGATATCAATACCTCGGCATATTTCATTGCACCCTCTTCATCACCCATCTCTTTGTAAACATAAAAAAGCTCAATATAAGCACCAGTCAAGAGGTTGGTTATGTTTAATTTACCTGCAAGTCTGACAACTTCCAGAAGTTTTTCAGCAGCATCGGGGTAATGTTTAAGTCTTTTCTCATAACCGGCGAGTTTTAATAATCCGCTGCACTCTCCTCTAATATCTTTTGCGTTTTTATAGATATCAACAACTTTCCTGATTGTCTCAATCGCTTTTTCGATCTCTCCTCTGTCGGCATAAATATCGGCGTAATTGTCAAGACAGACAGCTTTTCCTGCTTCATACTTGTTTTTAACACATAATGCCAAAGCTGTGTCAAGATATTGCAGTCCTGTTTTATAATCTTTCTTTTGACGATAGATAAAAGCCAAATTTGAAAAACTTCTTGCAAGAGAGAGTTCATCTTTCAATTGCCTTTTTAACTCAATCGAAATCCTGAGGAATGATTCGGCCTGCTTGAAGTCGCCATTCATTCTGTGAGCAAGAGAGATATTATTGTGAATCTTTGACAATTTATCCGGGTCATTCTCAATTTTTCGATGACGAAGTGACTCGGTATAAAATACCATTGCCTGTTTTCCGTTTCCAAGGAAATAGAAAACCAGTCCAATATAATTGTTTGCATCACCAAGAAGTGCAGGCAATTTATGCTTTTCACCAAGTTCTTTTGCTTTTAGAGCATAAGTTACTGCCGAATCATAGTTGTTTAGATTTATGTAGTTGATGGAGAATGCGGAGTAGGCAGTGCCTTCTGCCAGGAAATCACCCTTACTTTTCGCAAATTTCACTGCCTCGGCGGCGTGAATAAGTCCATGTGCAGGATCGCGATCTTTATAGTGGTATGCGATTTGAGCCAAGAGAGCTGCTTTATCTTTTTCATCAGTTTTTGGCAGGAGCGAGAGCAACGAATCCAGCGCCTGTGCCCGGGGAACAGAAACCAGCACGACAAAAATTAAAAGAGTAAAGTATTTGAAAGTTTTCACAGCAGCTTTAAATTTATCATTTTTAAAACACAAATTAGTACTTTTTTACATTAAAAATGCCTCTCATGAAAAAATCTTTATCTCCTGTAGAAGGAGGTAGCTGGAAACGGACACTACTGATACTTTCGGTCTGCCAATTCATTGCGATGAGTGGTATGAGTGCCCTGGTTCCATTCCTTCCACTTTTCATAAGGGAACTCGGAATTACAGATACAAATCAGACTGCTGTGTGGAGCGGTTTAGTGTTTGCAGGACCATTTATCACCTCTTTTCTCGTTCAACCGTTGTGGGGGACTCTGGGCGACCGCAGTGGCAGGAAGTTGATGGCAGTCAGGGCACTGTTTGGACTGGCACTTGCTCAATTACTCATATATTTTGTCCCCGATGTTTATTGGTTAATGGGTATTCGTCTTCTGCAAGGAACTTTGAGTGGATTTAATGTGGCTGCCATGTCGCTTATCACTACAATTGCACCAAAGGAAAAACAAGGTTACTCGATCAGCATGTTGCAGTCGGCAAGTAATGGTGGAGTTGTAGTTGGTCCGGTAATAGGCGGATTGTTATCAACAATTTTTGGTTTTCGGGGTGTATTTCTAATAGTTGGTATTATCATTGCAATTTTGGCATTTGTAATCATATTTTTTGTGGAAGAGAGCAAAAATGAGAAGACAATGGAGCGGGAGATAAGGGTAAGAGATAATTTTAAGGTATTGATTAACAATAGAATTTTATTCGGGACTGCCGGGCTTATACTCTTAACCTCACTTGGGATTGCAGCCGTAAGACCCA
The DNA here is from genome assembly GCA_016714125.1 of Ignavibacteriales bacterium. GTDB lineage: Bacteria > Bacteroidota > Ignavibacteria > Ignavibacteriales > Ignavibacteriaceae > UTCHB3. The sequence goes on from JADJNX010000005.1 coordinate 21,763, forward strand.
TCTTTGTGTTATATGTAGAGTTTTGAGCTTAGTGAGGCTTTATCACTTGCGCTGCAAGCCGGGGCACTCTATAGTATTCTTGGAATATTTTCGACTGTTAGTTCAGTCTATTTCAGCAGGATTGTTGATAAAATAAGTTTAAAGAGGATTCTTGGACTTGCCTCCTTGGGGACAGGAATAATGTATTGTTTCCATCCTTTTGTACAAAATATTTACTGGTTGATACCTGTAAGGATTGTTTTGGGATTAAGTTATGGTATAATTGTTCCGGTATTGTTCACACAGATTTCAAAACAGGCGAGTGAGCGAAACAAAGGCGGCCTCTTGGCACTGGCGACAAGTTCGCAAACACTGGGAGTTATAATCGGATCAGTTGTTTCAGGAAAATTAGTCACTTTGTTAGGGGTGAGATATCCATTTCTTGCAGTTGGACTCTTTTTTATTTCTCTGGCGTTGATAACACCCCTCTTCAAGAAGGATTAGATTTTTTTCAGGTTTTGCCAGTTACCTTTAAAGAATTTTATAAACATAAAAATCAAGTACAGGGTGGTATAAAGAATTAGAGCCGCCCAGATACCCGTTAAACCTCCTTCGAGATAGATTCCAAAAAAGTAACTTGCCGGTACAAAAATCAACAAGTTTGTAATCACTTCAGTGCCCATCACAAAATAAGTTTTACCCACCGATTGCAGACCGTAAGCAAAAACGACCCCCGCACCAAAAAATATCTGAGCAATCCCTGCAAGTTTGATAGCAGGTAGCGCCTGCTCGATAACTGAAACTTCGTCAGTTGTAATCATCAATAAGAGATGGGGGAAGAAGATAAATACTACTGACAATGCAAGTGTGTAAATTGTTGCCAGTTTGGCAGTCTCATATCCGTATTTTTTTGCTGCAACTATATTATTTTTTCCAACTTCATTACCAATAAGAGTTTGGGCTGCCACACCAAATCCATTTGAGGGGAGAAACGAGATAAAAAGAGTTGAGATAATTGCTTGACTCGCTGCCTGTTGATTTATTCCCAGCAATCCCGTGATTGCAACAAAAGAGAGAAAACCGATCAGAATAAATACATTCTGGAAAGAAACAGGGATGGAAAGTTTGAGAATCGTACTGATTATTGCCGGATGAATTTTAAGACTTTTTTTGAATTGATATCTGTTTCGATAATATTTTGAACCAAGGAAAACCAGAAAGTAGTAGATAGCATCAACAATAGTGGCAAGAGAAGAGCCCAGAGAAGCTCCTGCGATACCCATTTCAGGTGCGCCTAATTTCCCGAAAATAAACATATAGTTAAAGAGTATGTTCAAAAGATTTATGATAATGGCTGAGATCATAAATATTTTTGTGTTCCCGGTTCCAAAAAAGAATCCTCTGAAGGAGACTGTTATCATGAAAAAGGGGAGTCCCAGATAGCGCCACTTCATATATTGCGAGGCATAATCTGCAACTTTATCATCCTTTGACAGGAGATTTGCAACAAGATCGGATGTTACCCACCCCAAACAAGCTATAACAAGACCAAGAACAACCGTAAGAAGGAGGGAGTTAAACAGGACATCACTTATTGCCTGGTAGTCAGATTCACCATACCTGCGAGCAACAAGTATATGAGTGCCGGTGGCGAGTGACGAACAGAGTGAAACCACAGCCCAGGTCGCCAGCAACCCAAGACCCATAGCTGCAAGTGTATAGCCGGGATCAGGGAGACGTCCAACCATCGCCGTGTCCACAAGTGACAGAATCATCTGTGTAGATAGTCCTGCAATCACAGGAAGTGCGAGTTTCAGAATCCTTTTCGAATATTCGGTATCAAGGAGGAGGTTTTTGAGCATTCAGCGAATTATTAAAATAAAAAGTGCAATTTAGAAAATTTTTTGAATTAAACAGCAATATTAAGAGAGGAGGAAACCAGCTATGGTCTCCAGAAGTTTTTTTTTCGTTTTAGAGGTTTTGAGATGAAAAAGTTGAAGCCCGCATCAAGGCATTCTTTCTCAGTACTGTTGAGATAATATGCAGTCATTGCGATTGCAATTGGTGGAGTGTCGGATTTTTTAATAATAAGCCCAAGGAGTTCAATTCCGTTCGGTTTTGAACCAAGATTTATATCGATAAGACAAAGATCAAACTTATCTTTATCAACAGCTCTGAGTGCTTCATTTGCAGATGCAGCAAAGACAAGGTTGTAAAATTCAGAAAGATATATCTTAATCAGCTCTCTGTTGGTAAAGTCATCTTCAACAACAAGAATTCTCTTTTTTTGAAGATTTATTTCGTTTTCAGATTCAGTCACCTCTTCGAAATCAGATAAATTGGATGCTTTTTTATCTATAAACTTTAAGGTGAATTTGGAGCCCGAATTTGGCGAACTTTTAATCGAAATTTTTGCGTTTATCATTTCGCAAAATCGTTTCACGATTGTTAGACCAATTCCAACACCCTCATAACTTCTACCAATACCTTCAGAGACCTGTCGGAATTCCTCAAAAATTATCTCCTGATTTTTAAGGGATATCCCGATTCCGGTGTCCTCCACAGAGATTGAGATAATTCGGTGACGATCAGTTACATCCTCGTCAACTTTTAAGAAAATACCGCCTGTTTCGGTGAATTTAACTGCATTTGAAAGGAGTTGTTTTAATATTTTTACCAATATGCTTTCATCCAGCTCAAAGGGAACGGGATGTGTTGGAGTCTCGCAAGTGAACTTTAATTTATGATCAGTTACAAAATCGAAGTAATTATGGTAGACCTGACTGACCACAGTGTTGATATCAACAATGTTTTTATCAATAGTCTGATGTTCAGCTTCCAGCTTGGAAAGATCAAGAACTGATTCCAGTGTCTCCATAAGCCTTAATGCGCTTTTATATACTCTTTCCGCCATTTCAATATGGTTAGGATCGGTTACATCTTCCCTGAGCAAACCGGAAAAACCAATAATACCATTCATCGGGGTTCTTATTTCGTGGCTCATATTTGCCAGGAAAATGGTTTTCATTTTATTTAGGTTCTCTGCCTCTTCTTTTGAATTAATTAAATCCAATTCAAATTTCTTGTAGATCGTATAGTCACTGATCTGTACAATCAAAGCTGAGTCACCACCCGGAACTTCGAGCGAAAAATAGTTAACCCTGAGAAATTTTTCTTTATTGTTAATACTTAATTGACAATCGTAGGAAGTGTAAGAATTAAAATCCCGATTTGTTTTCTTTTCCTGAGAAAACAAATTTGGGAACAATCTACACATATCGGCAAAATATACTATTTCGGAAGGATCATCGGGGAGATTGAGTATTTCAATACAACTTTTGTTTAAAGCAATTATGCTCCCTTTTTGATCAAAAAGAATTATTCCAAGAGAAGATCTCTCAAAGAGGGAAATAAGAAGTTGGTTATAAATATTGTTTACCTGTGGAACTTTAAGAGAAGCCTCACCAGGGGACACAGATTTTTCACCCCCTGATTCCGGATTTGTCAAATTAATCTTGTCAGGAGACTTTTTTCCTAAAAACTTTAGGTAACAAAAAAGAAGGAAACCAACGTTAAAAACTGCTAAAACGACTAAAATTGCTGTATCCATCTACCAAGATTTTTTTTTGAATACGTAAAAATATTAATTCTTTTCTTAGAAAAATAATTTAGATTGAAAACTTGCAAAAAATCATTAAATTTGGACTTCACACATAGAAATAATCAATCATAACATATGTCAAAAGAGACAACAGAGAAGATACTCAGAATTTTTCTGGGAGCTATGTTTTTATTTTCGGGGATAAGTAAACTCTTCCCGATTGAGGCATTTGAAGTTGTGACCTGGCAACAGGGATTAGTAAGCCTGGAACTTGCCCCTTATTTTTCGAGGCTAATGATTTCCTTTGAAATTTTGTTGGGAGTATTATTTCTCGTTGGATATAAAATGAGGAAGTTCACGCTGCCTGCGTCATTGTTTTTATTGGCGGTTTTCACAATTTATCTGTTTGTAATTGAATTATCCGGTAAAGGTCGCGAAAATTGTGGATGTTTTGGTGAACTAATACCTATGACCGGAATTGAGTCGATTTTGAAAAATATTGTGTTTATGGGGATGACGGTCTATCTTTTTTATTTAACTGTAGTAGAGAAAAAATCATCTTATTTGTATATTGCTGCAGGATATGTTACGATTTTTGCGGTGATGATGTTTTTCTTTAGTATCAAACCTTACGAGGCGATTCAGCCGGTTCCGACACTAACACAAGGTGAAGTGTCTGAAGAACAAATTGAGCAGGAACCTGTAACAATAAATGACACAGCCATTGCCAAAACGGCAATAAAAGACTCGATAGTGACCAAAAAGGACACCGAGGTTAAAAAGGAAAAACCTAAATTATCAGACAAATATCCTAATGTGGTTTCGGTTTATTCGAACCTTGTTCCCGGGGCGGATGTCGGATTAAGTGTGATAACATTTTTCAGTTTGGATTGTGAACATTGTCTTCAAGTAGCAACTGAGCTGAATGGTGTAAAGTCTTTACTTGTAAAAGTTAAGAGGCATTATTTATTTCTTGGAGCAGAGGAGGAAATAACGCCATTTTTTAGTAAATCGGGAGGGAGTGTTGGTTATACACTTCTAAACCCGCAAAAATTTTATCCTCATTTGAGCTCGGCACCACCAAAGGTGATACTCCTTGCCAATGGGAATGCAGTACTACAAATGGAAGGAAATGCTGTAAGCGTTTCACAATTAACCACACGGATTAAAGAATTGACAGACAACTATTCATATTGATGACCAGTACATATAATATTTCAATATCCAACCGAATCGAAGAAACTCCAAGAGTTACTGAACTCATTGAGAACGAGGTTTGTAGAGCCGGATTCCCCCAAAAGGATGTTTACGATATACTCATCGCCGTTGATGAGATATTATCAAATATTGTTTATTACGCCTATGGCGAAGGTGGAAGCGGTAAAATAGATATCGCTTTTGTAATAGCTGACGGGAAAATTGAATTGGAATTCAGCGATGAAGGTGTGGAATTTGATCCACTGAAAAAGAAAGACCCCGATACTTCAGTGCCTGTTGATCAGAGAGAAATCGGCGGATTGGGAATATTTCTTGTAAAAAAACTGATGAACTCTGTTGAATACAGCAGAGTTGGACAGAAAAATAATTTAAAAATAACAAAAATAAAAACCGGAGAATAATCATGGAAATCAACATTACTAAAACCGACGGGACTCAAGAGATATTTCTTAGCGGAAGGCTTGATATCACCTGGCAGGAGCCACTTGAAAAAACTGTGGAAGAGGTATTTGATGAGAATCCCAAAAAAGTTATCCTCAATTGTGAAGAGTTGACTTTCATCTCAAGTGCCGGATTAAGAGTTTTTATGAAAGCTCATAAACTTTCTGCAACTACCGGAATAGAGCTCTATATTGCCAAATTGAATGAAACAACAAAAAAGATATTCGATATCACAGGGTATCTTTCAATTTTTAATTTAATAGATTAAAGTGAAGTTATGGTAATTAATCTAATCAAAAAACACGAAGTCTCAGTTCTCGAACTGGTGGGCAGATGTGAAATACAGGATTTTGATCTGCTAAGTCAACACCTGAATGAGATAATTGATAAAGGAGAGAAGAAACTTGTTCTCGACTTTGCCGGATTAAATTTTATTAACAGTGCCGGTCTCAGGGCAGTGATTGTAGCTGTGCAAAAAATGAAAAATTCAAGTGGTAAGGTTGTTTTTTGCAATCTTAATGAGACTGTTGAGAAACTTTTTGGCATAACAGGTTATTCCGATCTTCTTGAAAGTTTTGGAACCACCGAAGAAGCTGTGGAATCTTTCAACAACTAAAAATTGAATCGGAAAGTATTTAGTGGCTTCACCTCAAAAAGTTTATTGTTGCCAAAGCCTGCCGGCTGAAAGATATCATTTTGTCCATTTGATGAATAGATAATGCTCTGATCTGCGTCGAAAATTGAAAAGACCTCATTTTTCAGGTGGATTAGATATTTAAGATTACCGGTTATTAAGTTCCACATGTAGATAATTCCATCAGTAGAGAGCGCTGCAACGGCAGTTTCATTATATTTTCTCAGACTGACTAAACTCTGGGTACCCTCCTGGAAATAAGAAAGAGAATCGTTTTTTAATTCATATTGCATAACCCAACCACCATCCCCGGTAGATAATATTGTTTCGTCAGAGAGGAACAATCCGTCATAAGGTATTCCTGATTTGTTTTGCCATGTTTTAAAGTTGAACAAATCGTTGTTATTCCAAACTCTTGTTGTTCTATCCACACTTGTTGAAATCAGAAAATTACCCCCCAAATTGAATTTTAAAGAGTTGACGGGAGCTGTGTGTCCACCCAGTGTACTTTCTTTTCTTCCCGTAACGGGGTCAACAAAGTAGATTAGACCCTCTTCCGAACCAAGAGCTATCGTTTGCGATTTATTACTAAAAGCTATTGCTGAAAAACGGCTTCCAAGGTTGACCGGACTAACAGGCGGAGCTGCAAGATTATTGATTGAAATAATTTTTACGGCTTTGTCGGAAGATGAGGTAATCAAGTAATCAGGATTTAAATCAATGGCTAATACAGGTTTTGAGTGGAGTTGTGACTGGTAAATCTGATCACCCGTTTTAGCACTCATGATGGTTACTGTGCCATCTTCTTCACCCAAGGCGACCGAAATATTGACAGGATCAAAAACAAGAGCTGTGATTGAAGAGAAACTCTGGTAAATTTTAGTGGTGGAAAAAGATTTTGTCAAATCAATAGAATAAACAGACCCATCTGAAGTTGAAAAGACCAGCAAACCGCTTCCAATCCCAAAATGAACAACATCACCTGTCTGTCCTGATATCTCTCTTTTCGGTGATGATGGGTTGTTTAAGTCCCAGATAAGAGTTCTGTTACCAAAAGAATAACTGTATCCGTTGTTGTCATCGACAAATCCAAAGCCTGCTATTGTATATTCGTGGGCCTTAATCACTGATTTAGTAGCTTTTGATTTGGTATCGATCAGGTGTATTTCGTTGTTAAAAGTGGTGGCCGATACAATATTTCCCGAAGGGGAAGCTTCAAGTGAGGTAAACATGGAATTTGGTTTAACTGAAATGATTTTGGTTTGTTTTAGACCTGTATTCCGGTTGAATGTGAAGAATTTAACCTCACCATCAAATGAAGCAGCAGCAACCTCGGTACCCCCGTTAAAACTGCATATTCCTGAAATATCGGATGAAAAAATTTCACTGGAGTCGATCAAAGATTTAATTTTTGTATCAAAAATATAAATTTTACCCGAAGTTGAGGCAAGGAGAATTATATCCTGCTCAGGCAGGAATGCGGAAGCGTTGATCTCAGCTTGAAAATTTTTCATTTCAAACATGGGCGTTAATGAATCGGAATCAACAGCCATGAAAAACCCACCATAACCTGCACACCAAAAGCTATGACCTTTTTTGTCATATTTGACAGTGTTAATTTGTCTGCTCGATATTTTTCGTTTTAGAACAGGATTTTTCGATGAAAGATTGTGGAGGGTAACAAATCCTCTCGAGTCGCCGGTCACAAAATTTGTTTCATCAATAAAAAGAATTGAATTTACGATGGCTGCTTCAGTTTTTTTGTTTTGGAGCAGTTTTCCGGTTTTATAATCCCAAATTTTGACCAAATAATCAAATCCGGCAGTAACAAAATAATTGCCATCGGGGGATATAACGGCTGTTTTTATACCATTAACATGCGCAGTTTGGGGAACCATTTGGCTTTCTTGCGAGTAAACCGAATGACTAAATAATGAAAAAACGAGCAGTAGTATAACCTTTGAGGCAGGCGTCATTTCTTTTTCCTAATAAAGTTTTCTGATTTTTTATAAAATAAAAATAGCAAATCTTTAAATTAAACTTTAAAAGAATTTTCTTTTGAGCGATTTACATCAAATGGAGACACATTGAACGAGACTTATCAAAACGCCGGGGTCAGCCTTGAAGCCGGTGATGAAACAGTAAAAAGAATTAAATCATTGGCGAGATCCACTTACAACAAAAATGTTCTTGGCGATATTGGATTATTTGGATCATTTTATGAACTCGACCTTGAAAAGTATAAAAGACCAATACTGGTTTCAAGTGTTGACGGAGTTGGAACAAAGCTAAAAGTAGCGTTTGCAATGGACAGGCACGATACAGTAGGGAATGATCTCGTGAATCATTGTGTAAATGATATAGCTGTTTGTGGTGCAGAACCCCTCTATTTCCTTGATTATATGGCTTTTGGTAAACTTGATCCTAATGTGGCGGAAAAGATAGTGGAGGGATTTGCAAGAGGATGCCGCGAGAATAATTGTGCTCTTATCGGTGGTGAAACTGCTGAAATGCCGGGACTCTATACAGAAGGTGAGTATGATATGTCAGGCACGATAGTTGGAGTTGTGGAGAAAGACAGGGTGATTAACGGTTCCCGAATCACAAGAGGAGATAAACTCATCGGGTTCAAATCATCCGGATTGCATACAAATGGCTATTCACTCGCCAGAAAAATACTTTTTCCCAAATATTCACCAAATGATTATGTCGCCGAACTTAACAATTCTATTGGTGATGAACTTCTCGCAATTCACAGATCTTACCTGGATTTGATACGACCCCTGGCAGATAATGACCTTGTCACCGGATTATCTCATATAACAGGTGGGGGAATAAAGGGAAACACCATGAGGATTGTCCCAAAACCGCTGGAATTAAAGATAAACTGGAATGCCTGGGATGTTCCGGCTATCTTTAAGTTTATTCAAAAAACTGGTTCTGTGACAGACGAAGAGATGAGAAATGTCTTTAACATGGGAATAGGGCTAATTGCGATTGTTCCGACTGACAAATTGGATAAAGCACTCGAAGTTGTCTCAACTTTGGGCGAAGCTGCGATAATTATGGGAGAGGTTGTTTGAAAAGATTAATTTTTGGTGCAGTTTTAATTCTGTTCCAGTTTACTCATGGTTCGATATTTGCGCAAAGTGGGTATCAAAAAATTAAACAATATGATACTTGTATTGATGTACTCGAATATCAGTTGGAGATTAATCTATTAAATAATTTTAAGTCTGTAAAATCACGAAGTTTTGAGGGATATGAAAAGATCAGACTAATTTTACTCTCTCTGCCTGATTCCGGCAAAATCTGGCTCCATGCATCTTCAAAATCACTCGAAATCATTAAAGTTGAAGGGGAATTGGCGCTTATTGGACAATCGGGAGACAGAGTTAATCTACGGTTACCATCCGGGGTACGGGTGGGAGATACTTTATCTGCCGGGATATATTATTCTCACAACGGTTCGACTGGTGAGGCATTTTATGTATCCAAGGGATCAGTTTTTACAAATAACTCACCGGTTGAGGCACGGGACTGGTTCATCAGCAAAGATCACCCGATTGATAAAGCTGTTTTTTCGCTAAAATTGCTGGTTCCGTCGGATGTTATAGTGGGTGCTGTGGGATTACTTGAAAGGGAGTATGATTCATTGGGAGGGAAGGTATTCCATTGGAGAAGTAATATTCCAATGGCGACTTATCTGATGGTCTTTTCAGCTTCAAGTGACTATAAAATTGAGAAGTTTAATACTGTATCAAAACTCACAGGAAAAACGATTCCTGTTGAACTATATTGGCGAAACGGGGAGAGTTATGATGCTGTAAAATACATCGGACAAGTGATTCCATACATGCTGGATTTTTTTGAAACCAGATTCGGAGAATACCCATTTGAGAAGATTGCTTTTGCAACCCTTACATCAGATTTCCCCTATGGCGGAATGGAGAATCAGTCGTTTATTACACTGTGTTCCAGTTGCTGGTATGAACTGCTGGTGGTTCATGAATTTGCTCACCAGTGGTTTGGTGACCTGATAACACCTTCTACTTGGAGTGATCTTTGGCTTAATGAGGGTTTTGCTGAGTTTATGGAAGCACATTGGGTTGAAGTTTGGGCTCCTGAGGGTAAAAAAGCGTATCGGGATGTAGTTAAGGAGTTTGCTGAATATTACTTCGCGATGGAACCTAAAGAGGCGATATCGGAAGAATCGTGGGAATATGACACACCACCCGGTGGAATACTTTACAATTCTGCCCTTGTTTATAAAAAAGCTGCTTGTGTTGTTTATATGTTACGGGAGGAAACGGGAGACGAAAATTTCTTCAAAATCCTGAAGCAGTTTACTACCAATCCAAAATTTAAGTTTAAAAATGCATCAACCAATGACCTTGTTAAGTTGACAAATGAGATTACAGGGAAGGATTATACCTGGTTTTTTGATCAGTGGATCAAACAGCCCGGTCATCCTGTTTACAAAAACAGTTATGAATTTATCGAATCTGACGGGAAAGATTATCTTATTTATACATTTCAACAGAAGGAGAGTGGACGACTCTATTACCACTCTACTGTAGAATTAAAAGTTGTTTATAAAAATGGGACTTCAGAAATATTTAAGTGTTTTAATTCAAAAAATGGTGAAAAATTCAACTTTGAAGTGAAACCAAATGTTAAATCTGTGATTTTTGATCCTGAGGATAAAATCATTCTAAAAGTGGTTAAATAAAGAGTTTTGATTACTGACACAAATACTGTCAGCCCGGTGGCCAGGTCATTTTTCGTCCACCCAAGAGGTGAATATGCAGGTGGTTTACTTCCTGTCCACCGTTATCTCCATTGTTGATTACAAGTCTGTAGCCGGCTTCTGCAAGATTAAATTCAACAGCAATTTTTTGCGCAGCTTCAACAAGGTGCGCCAATAGAGTAGAGTGCTGCTTGGTGTCAAAGTTCTGAATCTTATCGATATTTAACTTTGGAATTATCAAGATGTGCACCGGGGCTTTAGGATTAATATCCTTAAAAGCCATGACTGTGTCGGTCTCGTAAACGATTGTTGCGGGAATCTCTCTATTGATAATTCTTGTAAAAATTGTATCAGGCATTTCAGTCTCCTTTTTCGATGCCATATTTTTTAAGTTTACTGTAAAGATGACTTCGTTGAATATCGAGGTCTTCAGCAGTTTTACTTATGTTCCATCCTGTCAATTCCAACTGTCGAAGTATATAAGCTTTTTCGGCTTTATCTTTAAAGTCCTGGAAAGAACTGCTCTCAGTGATCAAATCATCGATAGAAACCTTCTCCATTGGGAGGAGAAAATCAATATTGTCAAGTTTTATGACGGGTGAATTGGCGAGAATAATGATTCGCTCAATGATATTTCTCAATTCCCTTACATTACCCGTCCACTTCAGTTTCTTGAGTAGATTAAGTGCATCATCTGCAAAAACGGGAACAGGTTTTTTATGCCTCGTAGCAATCTCTTTTGCAAAATGTGCTACAAGTACAGGAATATCTTCTATTCGGTCCCTGAGAGGAGGTACGATTATGGGTATTACATTTAATCTATGATAAAGATCTTCTCGGAATTCACCTTTGGATATCATTTCGGGCAGATCTCTGTTTGTAGCAGCAACAATCCTGACATCAACAGGAATCTTTTTTGCACCACCAACTCTTTCAATTTTTCCATCCTCAATGGCACGGAGCACCTTTGCCTGTGCCTGGAGACTCATATCACCAATTTCATCCAGGAAGAGGGTACCTTTGTCAGCTTGTTCAAACTTACCATATCGTTGATTTACTGCACCTGTAAATGAACCTTTTTCATGACCAAAAAGCTCTGATTCGATCAATTCATTTGGAATTGCAGCACAGTTGACTTCAACAAATGGCATGTTTGCCCTTGGGGAATTTTGATGAATTGCTCTTGCAACCAGTTCCTTTCCTGTACCGTTTTCCCCTAAAATCATAACTCTTACATCTGCAGCAGCCACTTTGTTGATAATTTCAAGGATCCCGGTAATTTGTTTTGAGACACCAAGGATGGGGGAAGGAGTTTCAATCTCTTTTTTTATCGTCTCAAATTCTTTTTTGAGAATTGCCTGTTCGGAGGCATTTCGCACTGTGATGAGAAGCTTTTCCCTGTCTATCGGTTTTTCAAGGAAATCGAAAGCTCCGTGTTTGGTAGCTTTTATTGCATTTTCGATATTCCCATAAGCAGAAATTATAACTACATTAAGATTTTTGTCAATTTCTTTGATGAGTTTTAGAGTTTCAAAACCATCAATACCGGGCATATTGATATCAAGCAGAACTGCATCAAACTTACCCTGTTTTACAAATTGAAGTCCCTCTTCTCCATTTGCGGCGGACTCTGTTTCATAACCCTCGTAGTCGAGGATCATTGTTATACTTTCTCTTATTCCGGGTTCATCATCTACAATCAGGATTCTTGGCATAGTTATTTTTCAATTTTGTATTGTTTTAGATAATCAGAAGGTTTGGCTTCCGGTTTTTCGCTTAATTCATTCCCAAATTTAATCCCAATTTTATTAACTATGATATCTCTTGTGGAAAATTTGGAATCCACTTTAAAAGATTCTTCAAAAACTTCTATGAAATAACCAAATAGTTCTACAATACCGGGGATAAAACTGATGTATTGCAAATATGCGGAGCCAAAAAAATGAGCCAGTTTATCAACATCTCCGCTTGATGAGACCGGTGAATCTTCAAAAAAATATCTTGGCAGATTTTTATTTTTTGCACCAAAAGTTGGATCATCAGTCGAAAAGAAGGGAATTGTGAGTTTTGTTCCCAAAATCGGAGTAACAACAGTAGCTGTTTTAACTGTAAGGCACGACCATGTACATGCGGCAAGGGCAAGGGAAATGTTTCCACTGCTTAATCTCAGCGAAACACTAAAAATAGTGTCAACAGATGCCATCTCACCGGCATTTTTACGGATCATTCCAAATTCATCAGAGGCGATGAAGTGAGATAAAATATCCACAACTTTCCCAGTTTTACTCCCTTGTGAGAAGGCAGGAGTGGGGAGAATAGAAAAAGAAATAAAAAAGACCAGAAAAAATTTAAATACAGGCATATTCAAATATAAAAAACTTTAATATCTCATCTGTTTTTGTTAAGTTTACATAATAACTATTGGTATTAAAGGAGGTCTTATGGACTCTGAAATCAATGAGCGTGAACTGCTTGATGAAGAGCAGTATTCTGCCGAAACACATCTGATATACGGAAAAAATATTAGCACAAAGTGGGATTATTCCCATCATGTAGTCTCGCCACTTTCATCGTCAGTCATCTTTAGACTTGATTCGGTTGAAAGAGGTGCTGAAGGATTTATGGAATTTGCAAATACCGATATCCTTCAATCGGAAACCAACCCAATTTATATATACGACCGTCTGGGTGAACCAAACAAAGATCTTCTCGAGGAAAACCTTTCTTACATCGAGAAGGGTGAAATGGCTGTCACCTTTACCACTGGAATGGGAGCAATCTCTGCTGTTTTAGGTGTATTACTTAAGGCAGGAGATGAAATTGTTGCTCACCGTACACTTTACGGTTGTACACTTTCACTCTTTAAAAACTGGTACCCCCGATTAAATATCAACTATGTGTCTTGTGATCTCACAAAACATTCTCTGTTGAATGAAAAAATTACATCCAAAACAAGAGTTATCTACTTTGAGACACCGGGAAATCCAAATCTTGATCTGATCGATATAGGTGAAATAAGAAAATTTGTTGACCTCGAAAACAGTGAACGAGAACCAACCGATAAGATATATATCGTTGTAGACAACACATTTGCAACTCCTTTTTGCCAAAGACCTATAGAACTCGGAGCTGATTTTGTTGTTCACTCCCTTACCAAGGGGATAGGTGGATTTGGTACCGATATGGGTGGGGCAGTAATTGGTCCCAAAAAATTCCGGGATATTCTCCTCTTATACAGAAAAGATTTTGGAGCAGTGCTCGGCACAAAAGCAGCATGGACGATTCTTACTTACGGACTTCCAACACTTCACCTGAGAATTAGCAGACAGACTGCAAATGCGATGAAAATAGCTGAATTTCTCGCTATTCACCCCAAAGTTGAGTTCGTTAATTATCCGGGTTTAAAAAGTTATAAATATTTTGAGCTTGCCCAGAAACAAATGAGAGATTTTAATGGTAATTTTGCACCTGGAAGTCTTTTGTTTTTTGGAGTAAAAGGGGAAACCCTTGAAGAACAAAAGGAGAAGGCAAGAGCGTTAATGAACTATGCTGCCAAAAATGCTTATACTCTCACCCTTGCGGTGAGTCTCGGCACACAAGAACATTAATTGAGCACCCGGCTACAATGACCCATTCGGTTATTCCTGCCGGCGAATTGCTGGAACATGGCATTCATCCCGGTGGGATCAGACTTGCCGTGGGAATCGAAAACCCAGATGATATTATCAAAGACCTTTCCAGATCTTTGGAACAAATTTAAAAACTAAAGCCCGGATTCACGATGAGAATAGGAATACCAAAAGAAGTTAAATTTGAGGAAAAAAGAGTCGCTCTTGCGCCTGCCGGTGTGGATGCCCTTGTGAGAAACGGACATACTGTTTATCTTCAATCAGGAGCAGGCGATGGAAGTCATTTCACTGATGAACAATATAAACAGGTGGGAGCCAAAATAGTTTATAGTGTTGAGGAAGTGTTTACCAGATCTGAGCTGATTGCAAAAGTTGGGAGAGTATCTGACGAAGAGGTTAATTATCTTCAGGATGATCAAATTATATTTTCATTTCTCAATCTTGCAGTAGTCAGCAAAAAGATTATCTCCTCCATGATGGAAAAGAAAGTAATTTCTATTGGGTTTGAACTGATAGAAGATGAAAAAGGGTTACCTGTGCTTCATTCAATGAGCGAAATCGCAGGTCAACTGGCAGTTCAGGCTGCAGAAAATCTTTTGGAATCAACAAATGACATATCCAGAGGAGTATTGCTGGGCGGCATTCCCGGAGTAGCTCCGGCTGCTGTGGTAATTTTGGGTGCAGGAGTTGTTGGAACTGTAGCAGCTCAATCTGCCATTGGCAGGGGTGCTCAGGTTATTGTTCTTGATAAAGATATTCACCGTCTGCGACGGTTGGAAAAGATGTTCAGCAAACAGATCACAACCGTGGTTGCCAATCCCTACACAATTTCCAGAGGGGTTAAATTTGCTGATGTGCTAATCGGTGCAGTAATGATAAAGGGAGAAAAGACCCCAAATCTGGTTACTGTCGAAATGGTAAAAACCATGAAAAAAGGATCGGTTATAATCGATGTTTCAATTGATCAGGGAGGATGTATCGAGACGAGCAGACCTACAAGTCTGTCAAGTCCAACTTACATCATGCACAATGTTATCCATTATTGTGTCCCCAATATCACAGCTCTTGTTGCCAGAACTGCCAGTTTTGGTTTGACAAATGCTGCACTGCCATATATTTTATCCGTTGCGGATAAAGGTGTTAACGCTGCTTTAATGAATGATATCGGATTGACAAAAGGTGTTTGTACGATGAATGGCTTCTGTTCAAATGAAGCGGTAGCAGAGGCATTTAATGTTGAATTCAGAAGAATTCATATTTTTTCGAAAAATTAGGTACTTCAAATGACTGATGAAATAAAACTTGGAACAAACTTATCAGCAAATGTGCTGACAAGTTACAAAAGAAAATTGGTCACGGCGGAACAGGCCGTTCGTGTGATAAAATCAAATGATAATATAATTGTTCATGCTAACACTGCATTTCCGATGACTCTTATTGAGGCGATGGTAGCGAGAAAAGATGAACTTCATAATGTACAACTCATACATTGTCTCTCTGTTGGTAAATTACCTTATCTCAGACCGGGAATGGAAGGTCACTTTAATCACAGATCTTATTTTATGGGTGGAGAAGCAAGGGTAGCAGTTGGTGAGGGAAGAGCAGATTTTGCACCTATCTATCTATATGAATTCCCACACCTCGTTTCGCGGGGGCATATACATGTGAATGTTGTGTTGGTTCATCTTTCACCTCCTGATGAGCATGGCTTCTGCAGTTTTGGAGTGGAGGTTGGGATTATCAAAACGGCAACAGAATTTGCTGATGTGGTGATTGCCCAAATAAACCCCAAAATGCCAAGAGCCCTTGGTGACAGTTTTATCCACATAAGCAAACTTGACTACATCGTTGAAGTGGATGTTGATATTCTGGAACTTGCTCAGGGCAGCAGGGAAGTTGAGCCTGCAGTCGCTGAAGCTTACAGAAAGATTGGAGAAAATATCGCCAGTCTGATAGAAGACGGGTCAACTCTTCAACTCGGTATCGGAGTGATTCCTGACAATGTGTTAAAGTACCTTGGTGATAAACGGGACCTGGGTATCCATTCGGAAACATTTAGTGATGGTATCATCGACCTTGTGGAAAGGGGCATTGTTACAAACAGTAAAAAAGGAATTCATACCGGCAAGATCATTGCAGGATTTGTTTTAGGAACTCGTACTGTGTACGATTTTATTGACAATAATCCTTTAATTGAGTTTCACCGTCAGGAATATGTAAATGATCCATTTGTGATTGCACAAAATAAGAAGATGGTGGCGATAAATGCAGCAATGGAAGTTGATATTACCGGTCAGGTTTGTTCCGATTCCATCGGACCAAAACTATACAGCGGATTTGGCGGACAGGTTGATTTTATTCGTGGTGCTGCTCGCTCTGAAGGTGGAAAACCAATCATTGCTCTTGCTTCTACTGCCAAAAACGATACAATATCGAAAATAACAACGATGTTAAAACCCGGTGCCGGTGTCACAACAAATAAAGCAGATGTTCATTATGTTGTTACAGAATTTGGAATCGCCCAATTGTGGGGTAAGACGATACGCGAGAGAGTAAAATCCCTAATTAATATTGCACATCCCAAATTCAGAGATGAATTGGAAGCTTACGCTAAATCGGTCAAATATATTTAATGTATGTTTGCGATCATAGGTGATATTCACGGCTGTTTTAACACTCTCAAAGAACTTCACTCAAGAGTTAAGGAGATTTACGGAGAGATTGATTTTTATGCAACAGGTGATCTTGTTGACAGAGGGAATCATTCTCCGGAAGTAATCGACTATGTAATTGATAATGAAATTCATCCGGTCCTGGGAAACCATGACCGGATGTTCCTTTCTTACTTTACGGACAGGGAGAGTGTTCCTGCACAATTATGGGTTTACAACAACTCTGCAAAAACTATCTATGATTATGAACAAAATCCCGTTAAATTAGTGAGGCATCTGGAATTTATTTCATCACTACCTCTTTTTTACGACCTTGATGAATTTTTTCTTTCACATGCGGGCTTTGGCAGGTACTGGCTTAACATGTTTAAGTATGAAAAAAAAATCGATCTGGAGATGATGACAAAAGTAGCGTTTGAGAACATAGACAACGATAAAGGTTTATTGTGGAACAGAACGGAACTTTTGGACATCGGTAAGATTCAGGTTGTTGGGCATACACCCGTTCCAGATTTTAAGTTTTATAAAAAACAAAAGGCATATTATATCGATACTGGTGCCTCAAATGGAAACAAACTGACCGCTCTGGTCTCCGATGGAAAAGAAGCTATTGATATTATCTTTGAAAAAACTGATAAGTTGGATATATCATCCATGATTTTCAGATAGTTCATAAATTATTACATTAACTGATTAAGCGTTTTTTATTAGTTTTACCCTGTTTCATACAACATTTTTAGAGTTCGAATAAACATTTCTACCATTTTTCACAACATACGGATTTCCAGCCATTAAACGAGTTGCGTCTGCTATCGGAAGGTGCTCTAAACTCCTTTTATTCTACTCTATTACGGGATTAATCGCCTCTGTTCTCACAGGCTTTGTTCTGGAGGATGAGATTCCTGTATTTAAATCGTTGTACATCCCAGAGTTTTTGGAAAACATTTCCAAAACTCCTCCTGTCTCCGATGAAAATAAAACGGTAGAACCAACCAAGAACCGGGATAAATTGCCGGTTCCCCCCCCAAAGTTGCCTGTGATAAAACTCGATTTTGCACCTGCAGATACTATAGACAAAAAAGGCGATCCGCTTTTGTCTCTAGATTCCCTTGGGAAAAAGGATTCAATATCCACCGACTCATCACTCGCAAAAGACACTATTAAGATAGATTCTCTCGCTTTGGATTCTACTGCCCGCCTTAAACATTTTAAAGTGGCCAGAGAAGATGTGCCCTATACTACGTTTAACAGTGTAAAACGGTCCGCTTTTTATGCAACACCATCTAATTACAAAAGAGTAATCGAGATTGATTCAGCAGGTGGATTCGTAAATATCAAAGAATATATTGGTAATACTCCATACAGATATACTCTCCGTTTAACTTTTGATCAGTATTCTTCAAATGGCGCTCAACAATCGCGATGTTTCTATTTGGCAGGAGATTGGTTATAAATATGAGTTAAAAGAGTCAAAAAAGAGTTGACCGACCTTTTAAAAGACATTACTGATTTTGAGATTCCACTACCAAGTGTTGGTGTACTCAGTATTTTTGGTCCTCCAGTAATCAGTCTGAGGATTGGTGGAGCTGTTGACATCAGAGCCGCCTGGAGAAATGAATCCACTGAAGGTATCACTGCATCCAGGCTTGGAAACACAAGAAATGAACCCGACTTTAAACAACAGGTTCAGATAAATGTTAGTGGTACAATCGGCGATAAGCTTAATATTAATGCCGATTGGAACACCGAAAGAACATTTGAGTATGAAAATCAGCTTAAAATTAAATATACCGGTTATGAGGATGAGATTGTTCAAAGTGTTGAAGCCGGTAACGTGTCATTACAGACAAGTGGACTTGTTGGTGGTTCGGAAGCACTTTTTGGAGTAAAAGCAAATTTTAAGATGGGTCCATTCACCCTTACTGCTCTCGTTTCTCAGAAAAAAGCTGAAGTAAAAGAGAAAGATCTTGGTGGAGGTACCATTTCACAGGATTTTGTGAAGAGGGCATACGACTACTCGATCAATCACTATTTCCTTGACACATTATATGCCGACACCTCCTCATCGTTAAACCTGTTTTACAGGTATTATGCTAATGCAACTCCGGAGATAGTTCAGAGATTTTATGTAAAAGATATTGAGGTTTGGAAATCGATAAATCAAACACTCAAAGATCCAAATGAACGATCAGCAAATGCATATATTTCACTACCTCCGATTTTCCAGGGGCAGAGTTACCCTGATAGTTACAGAAATCTGGAGATTGATGAGATACCCGGACAGCAGGTTAAAGGCAGATTTATAAAACTGCAAGAAGGTGTGGATTATATTATCCATCGTGAAACGGGTTATATTTCGTTTAAAACCAACATTCAGGATCAGGATATAATTGCGGTTGCTTATCGAAATGAAGGTAACAACGGAACCAGTGCTGCAGATGATGAATTTTACGGAGAGTTCCTTGAACAAACCAATGCAGTTGCAGATACTACAAGAAGACTTGTTCTTAAACTTGTAAAACCTCAATTTTTACAGCCCCAGCTCTCAACAGCATGGAAACTTCTTCTAAAAAACATTTATCCGATGGGTGGAAGAAATGTTAAAGAAGAAGGATTTGAATTTGACATTAAGTATGAAATTGATGGAGGTGACCCGCAGTCTGTCTTGGGTGATGTCCGTCTGTTAAATGCACTGGGACTCGATCTCGTTGGACCGAGTAAACTCCCTCCACCTGATGGAAAATTTGACTTTAAACCGGGAATCACTATAATGGCAGAAACGGGTGAGGTAATTTTCCCGACACTTCAACCATTTGGTAGAAACCTGGCAAGTACCGTCCCTAACAGTGATTCGATTAAATATCTTGCAGTTTATGATCAATCATTAACTTTTGCTAAACAAGACAAAATAAAAGACAAATGGCTTTTAACAGGCAAGTTTTCAGGTGAGGCTTCATCAACTTATCAACTTGGTTTTAATGTCGTTGAAAATTCAGTAAAAGTTTTTCTTGATGGAAGACAATTGAGTCCGGGATCAGATTACATTGTCGATTACAATATCGGTCAAGTGACAATCAGAAATGCTGCTGCCCTTGTTCCTGGAGCAAAACTTAGGATCACCTTTGAAGAGAATGATCTTTTCCAGCTCGCTTCAAAAACTCTTTTTGGGGCAAGAGGTATGCTTGATATCTCAAAGAAAACCAAGCTGGGATTCTCCGCCCTTACACTATCGCAACAAACACTTTCAGATAAAGTCAGAATTGGTGAAGAGCCGTTAAGCAACTTCATTCTTGGTCTTGATTTTCAAACAGCTCATGATTTGCCATTTTTAACTGATCTTGTTGACAACGTCTTTTCTACGAAGGAAATGTCAACTTTTACTTTTTCGGGTGAAGCCGCATACATGAATCCTGATCCCAACACTAAAAAAAGTACGATCGAGAGTGACGGAGGTCAGAGTATTGCTTACATTGACGATTTTGAAGGCGCTAAAAGAACCATTCCAATTGGTATTACCTACGGTGCCTGGAAAGATTTGTCAGTGCCCGACAGTCTCCCGTCACTCGGTGGTTTAACCCGTCAACAAAGGATGAACTACAAAGGTAAATCGTGGTGGTTTAATGTTCTTCCATCAGATGTGACAGTTTTTAATATTTGGCCAAACAGAAGAGTGGCAAGGGGTGAAGAGCAGGTAACAGTACTTGATTACATATTTCAGCCTGATACATCCGGTACCTACAATTATGACCCGAACTTCGGTGACCCTACAAGGTCATGGGGTGGTATGATGAAAACCCTTTCATCCACAGCGAACAATCTTGTAGATGAGAATATCGAATTTATCGAATTCTGGATGAATATCAGAAATGCGCCTGCCAACTCCAAAATGTATATCGATCTTGGTAAAATTTCCGAGGATGTAATCCCAAATAACAGACTGGACTCTGAAGATAAAGCTCCCCAAAACGAACTTATTGATGAAGGGGAAGATACCGGTCTTGATGGTTATTTGGATCAGCAGGAGCAGACGGTATTGGGTAGTCAAAGGGGCGACCCAAGTAATGACAATTTTGCTTACAATAACTCGTCATTATTTGATCTGTACAACTATTTTAATATAAACGGAACTGAAGGAAACGCACAACTTACTGATATTGGACGCGTGCCTGATACTGAAGATTTAAACCGAAATGGTGTGTTGGATCAGGCTAATTCCTATTTCCGTTATGAAATTCCCATAGATACCAGTGCAGAGAGAAACCCCTATATTCAGGGTGGTGGAAATAATGCAGGGTGGTTTCTTGTCAGAATTCCATTAAAAGATTATAAGTCAGAAATTGGAAGACCCAGTCTCACACTTGTTGAATATATCAGACTCTTTGTGACCGGTGCCAATGATATGGTTGCAATCAGACTCGCAGATTTTAACCTGGTTGGAAATCAGTGGAGAAAATCGATTGAGGGTGATACCATTCTTTCGATATCAGTTGTGAATATTGAGGATAACCCATCCTACAATTCACCTCCGGGAGTTCAGCGTGAAAGAGATCGTAGCCGCCCGGATCAGGAAATTTTTAGAAATGAACAGTCACTTGATCTCATCTTAAATGGATTAAATCCTCAGGAGAGCAGGGAAGCAATTAAGTATCTTTTTAGGCCACTTGATGTTTTCAATTATTCTGAAATGAAACTCTTTGTCCATGGTGACTCTACACAGCTACCTGGTAGTGTCGCTTATCAATATCAGCCGGGACTTTATTCCTCTGAAATATATTTCAGGTTTGGTACAGATACAAATAACTATTATGAATATCGAAAACCGGTTGAGGCAGGCTGGCAGGAAATTAGTATTTTGTTTAATCAGCTCACTGCTATTAAACAGGCGAGAGATAGTGCAAATTCAATCTTCCGACTCCCTGTGGAAGGTAAACCGGGGCATTATTATGTGGTTAAAGGAAATGCCACTCTGACCTCAGTAAAATTCTTGAGTGTCGGAATCCATAATACATACCCTTTTTCAACTTTATCAGGTGAAGTATGGGTGAACGAACTTAGAGTAATCGGGGCTGACAATACTCCCGGTTGGGCATATACTGCATCAACTTCCATTAAATTTGCCGATATACTTACTGTTAACGCAAATATAAGCCAAACTGATCCATATTTCCATCGATTATCTGACAGATTTGGGAGCAGGATTGAGAGTCGTAACTGGGGTGTTTCAGCTGATCTTGACATTTTAAAATTACTGCCAATACCGTTGACAGGCAGTAACCTTCGTGTGAACTATTCAAGAACAGAGAGTGTTGGAAATCCACTTTATCAACCGGGAACTGATATTAAAGTCGCTGAAGCAGCCAGAATTCAGAAGGAAAAATTGGTCGCTGCCGGTGTTGATCCAACAGCAGCCGAGACAGTAGCTCAACAGATTGTGAGTGATGCTCAAACGGTAAACGTTTCAGATACCTGGACTGTGGCAAATGTTCAGATTAAAATTCCAAGCGATTTCTGGGTCGTCAGAGATATCTTTAACAATTTGACATATAATTTTAACTACAATAATTCGTTCAGTAGAAATCCAACGGTTTTGTCATCTAAAAACTGGTTGTGGAATGCCAGCATCAGTTATGGATTCACTATGCCGCCGGATTACTTCTTCGAACCCGGGAAAATTCCGGTTATTGGGGAACCTGTTGCCTTTTTTACCGATTATAAAGACGCCAGAATATATTTTGTGCCTCAAACAATCTCATGGAATATCTCTGCAAGACGATCATTTAGTTTAACTCAGACCAGAGCAATTGGGCAGTCATTATCGCAGGAAACAGTTTCCCGTGACTTCACAGCAAATCGTGGTTTCAATTTCAACTGGAAAGTAACCGAAAAAGCGCTAATCAATTTGACTATAGCTTATCAGACCGACTTTGCATCCTCGCTTACACACCTGGAGACCGATGAATTTAATAATCCCCGGCCTGAAAGTGCAATCTGGAGTGATATCTTTGGCGGACAGTTTTTTGGACAGGATTTTAGATATAACCAAAGTCTTGATTTTAAAACATCGCCACGGCTTCCTTCAATCGCCAAGATAAATGAGTATTTCCAGATTACGGCCGGATACAATGTAAGATATGGATGGAACAACGATTTCAGGCAACCTCAGGTTGGTAGAAGTGCAGGATTCCAGAATAGAACTTCATTTGGTTTAAGATTGAGACTTAAAGCACTTAGCGCACCACTTTTTGAAGAGGACAAAACTGCTCAGGTTAATCAACCTCAGACAACTACTCCAAAACCCCGTCAGAGATCACGCGATCTTGAGGAACAAAATCCTGACAAGGGTGAAAAACCCAAAGAAG
Source organism: Ignavibacteriales bacterium (assembly GCA_016714125.1). Lineage (GTDB taxonomy): Bacteria > Bacteroidota > Ignavibacteria > Ignavibacteriales > Ignavibacteriaceae > UTCHB3. The sequence continues at coordinate 45,046 of JADJNX010000005.1, forward strand.
GGGAGACTCTACCTGAGCCTGAATTATCAATGCCACAGGATACTGCTCCTGTGGTGAAAAAACCGTCACTCCTCACCAATGTTTGGGGTCTGCTTAAAAACGGTATTCGGATATTGATATTCGACTATGATAACATCACTATGGATTTTTCAAACGATGTTAGTGTCTCAGCAAATGGCATCAGAGGGTTTGGTAATGGATTTAAGAACTTCTGGGGACTTAAACAGACCGATACCGAGGGTCCAAACAGAATGTTTATATTGGGTCTGAATCATGATATTGGTCCAAGAGCTGCGAACGCAAATCTTACGGATAACTATTCTGAACGGAACAATATAGACATTAAAACCTCCAAACCTTTATGGGAGGGGGCTAAAATTGATCTTTCCTGGAAGGTTGGTTGGTCTATCAGCAAGTCAACTACCATGCAAAGTGATAATGATGGTAATCTGTTTATCCAGAATCTTTCATCAACCGGAAATACGACCCGTTCGTTTTTCACAATGCCACGTGTGTTGTTTCTTTCAGTTTTTAAAAGTGGAATTAAACAGGTTAATGAACTGTATGACAGAAATTCAAGCGACCCAACAGGAAGTCTTTCTTCAGCATTCGTGAAGGGTTTTGAGTCGATGCCACTTTTAGCGAGTCTTGGACCATTAAGTGAGTTTACAAACTATATTCCAAGACCCAACTGGCGCCTGACATGGGATGGCTTAGAGAAACTCGGCGTTTTTGAAGGATTTGCAAAAAGGGTTTCAATCGATCATTCTTATTCGTCTGAATATACAGAAGGATGGAAAATTACTCCTGATGGAAACAAGGTTGTGCAGACGCAAAGGATCAATTACAGTTTTGCTCCTCTAATTGGATTAAACATCACCTTCAACAACCTTTGGGGTGGAAGTTTTACAGGAAGAGTTCAGTATAATACAAGAACCTCGTATGACCTTGGAACTGCAACCAAAAATATCACCGAGAATCTAAACCGGGATATTGGAATTTCCTTCAACTACGCAAAATCAGGTTTTGAGATTCCTCTTTTTGGTGTTTCACTTAAAAACGACATAGAATTCAGTTTTTCATATACCAGCACAAAAAACTCGACTGTGCAATTTGATATGGAGAGATTTACTGAAGAAGGTGTACCGCAGAATGGTACTACCACAGTAACGATTGAACCAAGAATTAAATATGTGATTAGTTCGAGGGTAACGCTGGCGCTCTTTTACAAGAGATCTGATACAACACCGGAAGGTGCTGCGCGAATTCCACCAACTTCAAGAAATGAAGCGGGACTGGATATTAAAATATCGATCCAATAATCAATCAGATTTAGAGACTAAAGCCGGAACATCACATAGGATGTAATCCGGCTTTATTTTTACAAGGAACTTCTCAATTTCACTTTTTGAGTTGATTGAGTAGGGGATTAAACCTGGTGCAATCTGATAAAGTTGTTTGTAATTTTCAGGAATAGTTTTATACTGGATACAAACAAATCCCCGGCTTTCAAGAATAATTTCAAGCAATCTGCCGGTAACTGGTGTTGATAGTGTATGTTCACTATCGGGTGACAAGGCAGGTTCAGTGTTATCCGGAAATTCCAACCTGTTGTAATCATCAAAAAAGAAACTGGTATTAAGAAGGAAATTTGAAAGATTTCTGTTGAACGGAGTTAAACACCATCCCACAAAACTTCTGATATTTTTATCCCCATACACAATTTTTTGCACAAGATATTTTGTCCGGTTTGGAACAAAGTTGTGACTAAAACAAAGGGGAAGTTTGGGATCAATCCGGTGAAATGCAAAAAGTACCTCAGGCAACCAGGATACGATAACTGAGTGATTCAACAGCGATCTTGCAGATAACATTTCATAAATGTTTTTTTTTCTTCTCCAAAATCTTTGATATCTATAAATATTTTGTTGTGATCTTTTTTCTGTTTCTTAAAAATATTGAGGCATTCCTCCAGTGTCATGATCCCGGGAGCGGAAGAGAATCTGTAATTAATTTCCCGAATCTCATGATATTTTGTTTTGCGGATATTAACTGTTGATTTGAATTGTTTTTCTGTTGAATGGTCATGATTAACAACGGGTAAACGGTCCGCCGTGATTCGAACATCAAACTCAAAATATTTTACTCCTTCAGACAAAGCATTTAGTAAACCTGTTGATGTGTTCTCGTTGGAGTCAAATCCTCTGAAGCGGTGAGTGGCAATATTCATCAGTTTTTAGTTAAATTTAAAGATATGTTTTTTTATTAAGTGAAATATAGGTAAAACCTGTTGTCAAATAAAAAGAAATCGCTTACTGTTTGGCTTGTGCTCGAAATTTTATTGATCATGCTCCTTATTCTGACTATTCAGTTTGAAAGGTATGTTCTGGCAGTGGTTGTTGCTCTTAAACTAACATTTGTTTCGTTCAGATATTACCATGTAAGAAGATTGCTCGAATCTTATTCACTTTTCCGCGATTTTAAACATCTTCCCGACGAAGGCACTTTTGTTGGACAAACTCCTGTATTGTTTGAATCTGGAAAAAGACCTGTAGGTGTTTTATTGATTCACGGATTCTCTTCAACTCCTCAAGAATTTGGAGTTTTAACAGATTTTCTCAAAAATGAGGGCATACCCTACTATACCCCTGTTTTAACGGGATTTGGAATCGATGATATCCATTTACTTGAATCTATCGAAGAAACCGACTGGCTAAGAGATGCGATAAACGCCTATGATATTTTTTCTGCAAATTGTGAAAAAGTTATAGTGGTTGGACACTCGATGGGTGGGGTACTTGCCTGTCACATAGCTTCAAAACGCAGAGTTGACAAATTAATTTTAACTGCACCCTACCTCATCTCAAAAAAGAAACATGATTTTGGCAAAAGTTTATTAATTGACAGTCCATTTGGCTGGTTATTAAAACTATTCAATCCCTATGTGCAAAAGAGCAAAAGACCGCAATCTTTTTCTGAACATAACCCAAAACCGCGTTTTGCTTACGATGTTGTGCCGGTAAATTCGATAAAAGCACTCTGGTTTTTGCAGGAAAAAGTAGCATATGAAAATATCACAGCAGGAGAAACTTTGGTTATAACCGGTGGGAGGGATAATACAGTCGAGAACGAAAGAGTATATGAATTGCTTGAGAGTAAAAATATAACTTTTACAAAGATTGAACTCTCTGAATCAGGTCATCTTGTTTTTGAAAGTCCACAAGCGTTGGAAGCAGCAAAAAAAATTCTCGAATTTATCAAACGCTAACTATTTTAATTTCAACCAGGTTTCTTTTAATTGGTCGAACGCTGCTGATGGAAGAATCTCACCATTCAACAGTTTTTCCTTCATTTCTGTGAATTGTACACTGATCTGTTTATTACCAAAGAAACTGTCGAAGAGGTAATCTTTAATCATAAATTCCACCCACTCAATATTTTGAAGTCTTCTTCTACGCTCAAAAACAGTCGAAGATTTTGTAGTCTCCATAAATTTCAAAATTTCTGACCAGAGTTCTTCAATCCCTTCTCCCGTGATTGCCGATGCAGTGTAAGCCTTCGATTCCCATCCCTCTGTAGAAGGGTAAAGGTAGTGAAGTGCTAAAGAGTATTCAGCTTTCGCCATTAAGGCTCTTGTTTTGTTCTCTCCATCCGCTTTATTAATCAGGATTGCGTCACAAATCTCCATAACCCCTTTTTTCATCCCTTGTAGTTCATCGCCACCACCCGAGATTAGCACCAAAAGGAAAAAATCTACCATCGATCTGACAGTAGTCTCACTTTGTCCAACACCAACAGTCTCAATCAAAATTATATTATAACCGGCAGCTTCACATGCTGTGATCGATTCCCTGGTTTTTCGAGCCACTCCGCCAAGGGTACCACTTGATGGTGAAGGCCTGATAAAACAGTTTTCATCCTTTGCAAGTTTTTCCATTCTGGTCTTATCACCAAGTATGCTCCCTTTACTGATAGAACTTGAAGGATCTATAGTTAGAACTGCAACCTTATGCCCCAAATTGATCAGGTACACTCCAAGTGCCTCAATGAGTGTACTTTTTCCTGCTCCCGGAACTCCGCTGATGCCAATACGCAGTGATTTCCCTGAGTGGGGGGAGAAGTTGAGTTAAAACTTCTTTAGCACGAAGTTGATGGTTTTGAGAAGTGCTTTCAATAAGTGTAATGGTTTTTGCAAGAAGGATACGATTGCTTTCGAGTACCCCTTTAACCAATTCCCCGGTGGTAAACTCTTTTTTGTTGAAGGATTTCCGGCGCAAATTCTCAGGGTGTGATTCAACCCCTTTCACAATTCTGATTGCAAATTCATCACCGTGTTTGTCGGGGGTCCAATCGGGTTTATACGACTTATTGTTCTCTTTGTCCATATCTACTTTAAATAAAAAAACTGTATCACTTGAAAAAATTGGGAACCCCAATATAACAAATGATACAGTTTAAAAAACAACAGGATTAAACTATTCGGAAAATCTCCTGTTAACTTCTTCCATAATCTTCATTGCAGCTTCAGGGATTCTTGTTCCCGGTCCAAAGATCGCAAATGCACCATGTTCATATAAATAATCGTAATCTTGATGTGGAATAACTCCGCCCACAATTACTATAATGTCCTCTCTGCCCAATGCACTCAACTCTTCGATAAGCTTAGGGAGGAGTGTTTTATGCCCGCAGCAAGGGAACTCATGCCAACACAGTGTACGTCGTTTTCAACAGCCTGTCTTGCGGTTTCTTCAGGAGTTTGGAACAATGGACCCATGTCAACATCAAAACCCATATCGGCATAAGCAGTTGCAACAACTTTGGCACCTCTATCGTGGCCATCCTGACCCATTTTAGCGATCAGTATCCTTGGTCTTCTGCCTGCTTTTTGAGCAAAATCGTCTGTCATTTTTCTAACATCATGCACTGGATCAACATCTCCTGTAGAATATTCTTTGGAATAAACTCCTGAAACCGTTCTGGTTTGTGCCTGGAACCTGCCACACACTTTTTCGATTGCAAATGATATTTCACCAAGAGTCGCTCTTTCTCTTGCAGCCACGACGGCGAGTTCCAACAGGTTTCCCTCACCCGTTTCGGTAGCAGTTGTGATTGCATTAAGACATTCTTCAACTTTTTGGTTGTTTCGTTTAGCTTTCACCTCCTGAAGTCTTTTGATTTGAGAAATTCGGACAGCAGTATTATCAACCTCAAGAATTTCCATCGGTTGCTCTTTTTCGGGTGGATATTTATTTACACCCAAAATGGTTTCTGATCTGCTGTCAATTCTTGCCTGACGCCTGGCAGAAGCCTCTTCAATTCTAAGTTTTGGAATACCGGCTTCAATGGCTTTAGTCATACCACCGTAGGACTCAACTTCGAGAATATGTTCCCACGCTCTTCTGAGAAGTGCTTGAGTTAGTGCCTCAACATAATATGAGCCACCCCATGGATCGATTACTTTGCAAATACCTGTTTCATCCTGAAGGAAAAGCTGGGTGTTTCTTGCGATTCTTGCCGAAAAATCGGTTGGAAGTGCAATTGCTTCATCAAGCGAGTTGGTGTGAAGTGATTGGGTGTGCCCCAACACTGCTGCAAGCGCCTCAATACAGGTTCTAACCACATTATTGTACGGATCCTGCTCAGTTAAACTCCAACCGGAAGTCTGTGAGTGGGTTCTAAGAGACATCGATTTTGGATTTTTTGGATTAAACGATTTGATAAGTTTAGCCCAGATTAACCTCGCCGCCCTCATCTTCGCCACTTCCATAAAATAGTTCATTCCCTGAGCCCAGAAAAAGGAAAGTCTTGGAGCAAAATTGTCTATATCAAGTCCTGTTGCAATTCCTGTTCCTAACATACTCAAGTCCATCGGCAAGGGTATAAGCCATTTCAAGATCGGCTGTAGCTCCAGCTTCCTGCATATGATAGCCGGAGATGCTGATACTGTTAAATTTAGGCATGTTTGCCGATGCAAATTTGAAGATATCAGCAATAATTCGCATTGAAGTTGCAGGGGGGTAGATGTAAGTATTTCTTACCATGTACTCTTTAAGAATGTCATTTTGGATTGTTCCACTTAGAAGGACAGGATCAACACCTTGTTCTTCAGCAGCAACAATATAAAATGCCATGATTGGAAGGACTGCTCCATTCATTGTCATTGAAACCGACATTTTATCGAGCGGGATTGAATCAAAAAGAATTTTCATATCCTCAATTGAATCGATCGCCACACCCGCTTTTCCAACATCACCAATCACACGCTGATGATCTGAATCATACCCTCTGTGGGTAGCAAGATCAAACGCCACTGAAAGACCCATCTGTCCGGCGGCAAGATTTCTTCTGTAGAATGCATTACTTTCTTCTGCCGTTGAGAAACCTGCATATTGCCTTACGGTCCAAGGGCGTTGGACATACATCGTACTGTAGGGACCACGCAAAAACGGGGGAATCCCGGCTACATAATCAAGGTGTTCAACATTTTTTAGATCTTCAGCGGTATAAAGAGATTTTACGGGAATCTGCTCCATCGTTTGCCAGATAATCTCTTCAGGATTTTTACCCGTCTTTTCGATAAACTCTTTTTTCCACTCATTATATCCGGTGGAATCCGTTTTAACTGAATGGTTTAACTCTTTAAATTCGGGTCTTTTCATTTCTCAACTCCCATTCTGTCAAAAATATTATTGATCACCTGAACAACATTAGCACCCACAAAGATAAATTCATCAATACCTGTTTGCTTGTGAGCCTCTACCTGATCTTTTGGGTATCCGGCAAGGATACAGATAGCATCCTTGTCAATTTGTTTGATTGCTTTCACAAATTGAGGTACAAGTTCGGGGTAAGTATCATCTGTTGAACAGAGAACAAAAACTTGTGCTCCTGATGCAACGGCTGCCTCAACACCGGCTGAAACTTCCGAGACTCCCTGTCCGTAGGTAACTTCAAAGCCACCTGCTTCAAAAAATCCTCTTGAAAAATCTGCTCTTGCTTTATGTTGTTTTACCGGACCAACATTAAAAAGGTACAATTTTGGTAAACTTCCGTTTTTCCTTTTGTGAGCAGAAGCTCTTATACGGAGTTGTTCAAAATCGTGTGCCGGTCTTTTAACAGTGATTGGCTCAACCGTTTCAGAGACTGCTGAATTACTCATGTGGCTAAATATTTCGCCCAATGTTGCACCTTTTGCAGCTAAAGAAGACGCGAGTTTTAACTTATTAACACCGTCTTTTTCGTTTTTTACATCCTCAAGGTCTTTTAAGATACTCGAATGGATTCCGCCATTGCCGGAAACTCTTAGTTTCTGGAGATAGGCAGCCCTCAGATCATAAATCTTTCTGGCATCAAAAACCATCGGTTGTTTAACTTCTTCTTTTACATTGGCATAACTGTTTACGCCAACAATAACTGTTTTACGTGTCGCAACGTCCTTGACTCTTTTTTGAGCCAGACCGCTTATGTCTGATTGAATTTTACCTGCAATAACTGCTTTGTAAATTCCGCCTTGATCTTCTATTTCACGGAAGTATGACCAGGCATTATCAACTATTTGCGCGGTAAGCGTTTCAACATAAAATGAACCACCAGCCGCATCGATAACATGATTCAGGTGAGATTCTTCACTCAAAATGATCTGGGTGTTTCGTGCAATTCTGTTTGAGAATTCATCAGGTTGTTCAAAAGATGAATCAAATGGGAGAGTCTCGATAAGATCAACACCTCCAATGATTGCTGAGAATGCCTGTGTTGTCACTCTAAGCATATTTACATAAGGATCAACAAAGGAATGATAATAACCTGATGTTTTTGCAGCGGCAAACATTTTGACACTGTCTGAGGGTAAATTAAATGACGACAACACTTCCGAAAAAAGGATTCGAGCCGCTCTGAATTTGGCGATTTCCATGAAGAGATTTGTACTTGTCCCAAAATTAAAAATCATTTTCTGCGGGATAGTTGCCGGATCAATACCCAGTTCTGAAAGTCTGCAAATTGCCTCAACAGCCAGGGACATTGAGATTCCCAACTCTTGCACTGCCGATGCACCTTTTTCAACGTAAGTTGCTCCATTAATCCCGATCGTTCTAAGCCCGGAATTTTCAGATTCTAAAAACCTAATTGAAGTGGCAAGTTGAGAATATGCTTCGTCAATTGAAACGGGCATTTCACCATTCTCAAAAAGAAAAGTAACGGGGTCTGCGCTAACCGAGCCGTTAATTTTATTAAATTCGACTCCCTCTTTAATAGAGTATCCTTTCAAGATCGAAAGGAAAACAAAGGGGGAGAAGCCGGTTGAAACAAAAAGCGGGCAAGCAGTTAGATCAACCCCTAAAAATGCACGTGAGAGGCTGCCTGTACCCGAAATAGAGACTCCACCATCACCGGTTTCACCCGGTTTGCCATAATCAGCATCCAATCCCAATTTTGTAGTTTTATCAAGTGGCAGTACAACTGCAGTCTGACCCCTTAGAAGAGAATCGAGTAGCAATTTATTAAAATTTTCTGCGAGAGGGTGTATAAGACCTTGGGCAATAAACCAAGTGTTGACACTGCTTCCATCCGGTTTGGAGCCGCGAAGGAATTTTGTGAACCCGGGGAATTGTTCTATATTTTTGAGAATCTCAAGGTGCTCTTTAGTGTAGAGAGGCTCAAGATCGATATTTTCATAAGTTTTTGTGATTAATTTCTTTTCGAATGGGACTCCTTTGAGATCAACTTCCGCCAATGCTCTCCAATCCCGATAACTCGAAGGGGCGAACTCGTCCCTTAGCTTAAATTCTTTAGGTAATGTCTGATCCATCGAATCACTTTTCTGTTTGATTTGTCAAAAATTTAATCTTTTGATCTTTAAAATTAAGAAATTCTTTTCTTATAATTTGAGTCAATTGGAACAAAATGCCCATAAAAGAGATTATAACAGGTATGGGTGTTTTTTAATACAAAACAGGCTTTACCATTTTATTATATTGAATTTCAATTTAACAGTTTTGGAAGAAAAGTTGATCAATAGAATCAGGAAATTTATGAGAACTCCGTTATTCGTAGCAGTTGTCTTTTTGTTTATCTTCTCGTTTAATGCAAATATTTGTTCGCAACAGGCAACTGTTGACACTAACAAAGTTTTGTCACCTGAAGAGCGACACTCGGCGGCTATGCAGTTAGTATCCATGTTTGTGGAGAGGTATCACTACAGCCCCAAGGAGGTAGATGACAGTCTTTCAAATTGGATATACAATGACTATTTAAAGTCACTTGACTTTCAGCGGATGTATTTTCTTCAGACAGACATCGATCAGTTTGAAAAATACCGTTTTGTATTTGATCAAAATCTTTCAACGGGAAATTTGATTCCTCCATTTGATATTTTTAATGTCTATAAGGAAAGGTTGAGTAACAGGGTAAAATTTGCGATAGATGTCCTGGATAAACCTTTGGATCTGACAAAAAATGAAGAAATTGACCTTGATCGTGAAAAAGCCAAATACTCTGCGAACGAAAAAGATCTAAACACGATTTGGCTCAAAAGGATAAAATTTGATGTTATCGGATTAATCCTCGGGGGTAAAGAAGAAAAGGATGCAAGAGAGCTTCTTCAGAAAAGATATAAAAACCTTCACAAGGCAATCCTTCAGTACAAGTCTGATGATGTTTTTCAGATTTTTATGGGCTCGGTGATGGAGTCGATCGACCCACATTCTTCGTACATGTCGCCAAAAACCTCACAGGATTTTAATATCAATATGTCACAATCTCTCGAAGGGATTGGTGCCACACTCACATCTGAAAATGATTATATCACAATAGTTAGAGTCGTTCCGGGTGGACCTGCCTCAAAAAGTGGTCTGGTGGAAGATGGCGACAGGATAATTGGAGTGGCTCAGGGTGATGATGGTGAAATGGTTGATATCGTTGGATGGCGTACCGATGATGCGGTTCAGTTGATCCGTGGAGCAAAAGGGACAACTGTCAGACTCACTTTGTTAAAAAAGAAGGATGGTGCAAATGCCATTCCAGTTGAAATAAAACTCGTTAGAGAAAAAATAAAAATTGAAGAACAATCTGCCAAGAAAAAAATCATAGAGATTAATGAAAACGGCAAATCATACAAAGTTGGAGTTATTGATGTTCCTTCCTTTTACCTCGATTTTGAGGGGAAAAGAAAAGGAGAAAAGGATTTTAAAAGTACATCAAATGATGTAAAGAAAATCCTTGATACACTGAAACAAGAGGGTGTTTCGGGCATCGTAATGGATTTAAGAAACAATGGAGGTGGATCGCTTTTAGAGGCGATTGAACTTACAGGATTATTCATTCCAACTGGGGCAGTTGTTCAGGTTAGGGAAGGTGATGGATCGGTAAAAGTTAATCGGGATAATGATCCACTGGTTGCATGGGATGGTCCAATTGCAGTTCTGATTAATTCCGGCAGTGCATCTGCAAGTGAGATTTTTGCTGCTGCGATTCAGGATTATGGCAGAGGAGTGGTAATGGGAGAACAGTCATTTGGTAAAGGAACCGTTCAAAATCTGGTTGATCTGGACAAGGTATCCGGCGGAGAGAAAATGGGACAGTTAACTCTTACAATCGCAAAGTTTTACAGAATTTCAGGTGGAAGCACACAACACAAAGGTGTTGTTCCAGACATCTTGTTCCCTTCAGCTTTTAATCCAAGTGAGACAGGTGAGAGTAGCTACCCGACTGCATTACCTTGGGATAAAATTCCTTCTACACAACATCAGGCAAGTACAGGAATAGGTTCGATAATCACCGACTTGACCGCGAAACACGAACAAAGGACCGGCAAAAACAGTGAGTATCAATATTTCATTAAAGATCTCGAAAAATCCAAGGTTCACAGAACTAAAAAGGTGTTCTCTTTAAATCTTGATAAACGAAAAACCGAACAGGAAAAAATTAAACTAGAAGAAGAGGCGCGTAAAAAAGAGAGAGCCGATAAAGGATATATTGAGCTCGACAAAGATGGAAAAATTGTTAAAGAAGCACTTGTAGTTGAAGATCCATTACTTGAAGAAAGTGGTCATATTCTTGCAAATATGATTGAAATGATCGATCTTGAGAAAAAAGCAGGGAAGAAATAGTTTAAATTAAAAAGTTTTAAGTGGTGGTGATGCCCATCGTGCAGACACCACCACCAACAACTAAAATCATTTTGTTCCGTAAACGAATAGCATGTTGCCTTTTACATAATGCTCAACTTTTTTAATTGAAGCAGGTATCATCTCCAAAACTTCGGCAACCGATACCGGTTTTCCAACCTCTTTTCTTCTGTGTAAAAATCTAAGATATCTTCCACCCCTTTTTCTGTCTGTAGTAAGACATGAAAAGTAAAATTCTCCACCAGGGGCAAGGACTCTTAATCCCTCATTGATAAAACCCGCTTTATCATCAAACATGTGTAACATTCCAAAACTGAAAACAGAGTTGAATTGTTCTTCTTCAAAGGGGAGAGTAAAAGCATCAGCATGAAGTAGAGTGATTTTACCCGGAAATTGTACGGATTCTTGCAATAATCGTGATTTCCCGATTTTTAACATCTCGATAGAGTTGTCAAGGAGAATCATTTCGTGGTTATTTCGGGCATAAATCTCATGAGTTTGAATCAACCCACCGCAACCAATATCCAGTATTTTACCATGAGCAGAATTGTATGCCAGGGTTGCAAAACCTGTGTAATCTTTGGGCTTTGTTCCCCAAATGAATTTATTGTAAAATTCTGAACTTACGAGTTTTTCGTAGGCTTTGGCTTTTTTGTCGTAGGGGGCAGTTCTGCCATCATCAAAAACTGAAATGAGTCCGTCTTCGACTGATATATACTGTTGGTTTATCATTGCTGTCATGGCTTGTCTCTTTATAAAAACATTAGATTAAGTTCTGGGACAAAACTACAGTGAGTATATATAAGGGGAAATTATCTTGTGATAAAGAGTGGATACAGATTATGGAAGGAGAATTTCAGGGATGTAAACCATCCAAAAAATTAATTAAAGGAAGAATTTGCAATTAAAGAGATGGATTTTTGATTGCTTCGTTATACCAGCCCATTACCACACGCGGTCGTGTGATGACTGTACCTATCACAACTGCAAAGGCTCCAAGTTTTATCATTTTTGATGCATCCTCAGGTGACTTTATTTTACCTTCTGCTATGACGGGGATTTTACACTTCAAAGAAAGTGATTCAAGAAGTTTAAAATCGGGTTCATTTTTAGGGAGATGAATGGTATCTGGAGTATATCCACTCAAAGTCGTGGAGAGGCACTGAGCACCTGCAGCTTCGCAAGCGATCCCTTCTTCAAAAGTGGCGATATCAGCCATAACAATACAATTTGGGAATCTCTTCCGTACTTCGGTGATAAAATCGGGTCCGGTAAGTCTTTCTCTTAACCTGAATGTGCCATCGATTGCGATTATATCACAGCCGAGATTTACCAGTTGTTCCACTTGTCTAAACGAGCCTGTGATTTTTACAGTTCCGTCAGAAAATTTTCCTTTAAGTAAACCAATCATCGGAAGGGGAACATTCTTCTTGATCATTCTTATTTTGGCAAGTCCTTGTGACCTGATAGCAGCGGCACCCGCCATGTGTGCAGCTTTTGCAAAAAGTGTTACTCCTGAAGGAGTATTAAACGGATCATTACCTTCAGATTGACAGGAAATGATCATTCCACCTTTGATTTTTTCGAAAACCTCTATCATTTTTTCTCCTCGGCAATAATAATGCAGTTTGATTCAGATGGAAAATCTTTTATCTCAATCTCGGCGATTGATAGAAGTTGGGCTTCAGAGATCAATCCACTAAGATCAATTATTTTGGGACCGGCAAGAAGGTAGATTCCCGGAATTAAAGCTCCGGCATCACCGTAGGAGGTCATCTCCGCAATCATGGCAGTTATCCTGCTTTTTAAATCACCTGCTTTAACTTCGGATGCTTTGGCTCCATTGATCTGCAGTTTAATTGTTCCCTCATCGTCAATCACTTTAATTCCGTTTACTTTTTCGGTGATTAAACCAAAAAGTTTTTTCACATGATTTTCAGCGGAAAAAACGGAGAGTGATCCGGTGGTTCCCTTAAGCTCAACCTGTTCTTTTGGTTTCCCAAACGATTTTGCAGCAACTTGATGGACTTCCTCAGGTGTAAGTGTCGTAATACCCAAATCTTTGGTTCTTAACTCTCCTGAACCAAGCGCAGTGGCGATTACTTTTTTGTTTTGATTATCGATCTCTATCGTCACTTCCACCGAATTCGCATTTGCTCCCATTTTAACAACAGATTCAAAAGCTTCCTGACGGATGGAAAGAATATCGTTTTCAGAGGGATTAATTATATTCCTCTCAATTGAGTCACGGATTATTCCGAGTGCGGCTCCGATTGCTGAAATTACTTCACAATTTTCGGCAATTTTGTGTGGCAGTTTTAAATAATTAGCTGTAAATGGAACTATGGACGATGCACCACCACCACCACCTACAAATTCAATCAGTGATTCATCGAGTTTGTATTCTCTGCTTAATTGTTTGATCACAGGTCTAATTTTTTCAGCAGATATTGTAAGTATTTTTGTTGCGATGTCATCGCCCGGTTTATTTGTAAGTTGCTCTAATCGCTTAAATACCGAATTAATGGCCTCCATATTAGCACCACCGTGCCCAAGGGATGTGACCAGATTTAATTTATATGAAGCTTCTGTTGGAGTTACCGTAAAGCGATCATCACTTCCAGGTGCTTTTATAGCAAGATAATCTGATGGATCACCCGGAAGGGGAGTTACGCTTTGTATCTCACTTTTTGAAAAATCGATATCTCCTGAATATGAAGCATAATGCAGCCCTGCAATATGAGCTGATCGAGGTCCAACATCAGTAATCTCACCATTCGAATAGCGGGGGATTGACCCTCCTGCAATACCCAAAGTTCTTACATCAAGAGTTCTGACAAAAAGTCTGTTTTTACCAATTTGAGCTGTTTTTACCTGTGGTTTTCCATTTTTAATTACGCTAATATCTGTGGAAGTTCCTCCCACTTCGAGGAATATACCATCTGATATTTTAACATACTTGAGGGCTGCTGCTACTCCCGCTGCGGGTCCTGACAACATTGTAAGAATGGGTCGCTTCCTCATCTCGTTAATATCCATGATACCACCATCTGAGCGCATTACCATAAGGGGAGCTTTAATTCCACTCTCTCGAACAGCCTTTTCGGTGAGGTCAGCGGTTTCAAGCATTTTTGGCATCATGCTTGCGTTTATAACCGCGGTTCGGGTTCTGACACGCAGCCCGTAAAGTTTTGTAATTCCACTCGCTGTAGTGGTTAAAATTCCCTTTTTGATAGAAATCTCTGCAACCAGATTTTCATTTGTGGGGTCGTCAACACCAAATGCTTCCGTGGCGACAATAACCTGAGCACCTTCAGCTATCAATTCGTCTATTAGTTTGGGAACAGTCTCGATCCATCCATTTTTTGCACAATCGATGAATCTAAATTTGGTATGGAGGAATTTTCCGGGGGAAAGTTCGATATTATCCGGATTACATTCTTTTTTAGCGAGGAGTTTTTCAAATCCTTTTGCCATACCTACAACTCCCACTGTGGCGACATCACCTTCAAGAAGGGCATTTGTGGCCTGTGTGGTTGAATGAGCAATTAAAATAACTTCGTCAGGACTTATCGAACAGTCATTTATCAGGGTCATCATCGAGTCAACAACACCGCGTGCAACACCTTCCTGCAACTTATGGGTTGTTGGTACACACGACTTCCCAACTATTGAATAGTCGGAGATATCCACAGCGACAGCATGAGTAAATGTGCCTCCAACATCGATACCGATTTTAATTTTTCTTTTATTTTCCATCTACAAATACCTTAATAGAAAATCATGGCGGCTATCACCAATCCAATTATAGCTGCAACCAGGTATATGGAAGAGTATTCCATAAAATCTTTTGGACATCAATTTTCATCTCGTTAGCAAGCCAGACATTTTGAGTGTTTGTTGGATCACTGATCCCTTGAATTTGTCCAACTGCCATAAGAAGTCCCATAATTGCTCCTGCGGGCATCCCTCCTGCGAGAAATATGGCTGCGATGCCGTAACCCATACCCCAGACATTTAATGGTCCTCTATAGAGCGCAAGGGGAGCAGCGAGGCTGAAGAGAATTACATATCCCATTGCAGATTCAGGTTTGATGGCAACGAGTACGGGTTTTAATAATAATAAAACAGGCCAACCATCTTTAAATGATTCCATCATTGCTGCCGGGGGTCCCATCACTGCGTTTAATAACATCCCGATACCCAACATTAATGCTACGGCAGGCATAACAACTGCACCACCATCCAAAATTGATCTGATGAGGATATTAAGTGAACTTTTTTGGTAGGTTGAAATGAAACCATAAATCAATCCGGCGATGAAAGCTGCGATGAAGTTGATCCCAAAAACGAGGATGAGGAACAATGGAATCACGGGGATAAAATAAGCCGTGAAACTAACTTTACCATCCGGTTCGTTACTAAATAAACGTATCAAAGAGATTACAACAAGCAATCCTATCCCGGCACCAACAACATATTTTAATATAATTGGGATATAAGAGAATATCTCATCCATAAAATCACTGACTGCTGTAGGAAGTAAAATATGAATGAACCAGACCAAAATACTACAACCGCCAATCCAACTACATAAGTGGCTATTTTCATAAAATTGATATCATGCCCATCTTTATAGAGTTGGATCGTGATATAAACAACAGCAATAATGAACATCAAAACAAACATAATTAGAGCAAAAGACTGTACTTCATCAACTTGAAGTTTAAGCACCTGCGTGTAAACGGCCCAGTTACCAACATTAAGTATACCACCGATACTCAGTCCTGTGAGAAAGATTCCGGTTGTAGTTACGGGACCAACCCCAACCGATGCAAGGATGGGGAGAACTACGGTTGAGACCATAATAATGGCTCCCAGCCCGCCCAGGGTCGTAAAAAGTAAAATTATCAGAAGAAGCATAACCAGAGAGATAGCCCACGGTTTATCTCCTGACAGTTCGGCGCCCGTTTTAATAAAACTTTCAGCAACGCCGGTTTTTTGCATCATTATTGACAGCATGCTGCCAAAGATGGCAATAGTGTAGGCCTCAGATAATCTGGTTGCTCCATTCCCAAGCACATAAGTGAAGATATCCACGATATTCACACCGGAAATGAGAGGAATAAAAAACGCAAGCAGGGGGAGTGCAAGCAAAGCCGGTATTTTTCGCAGGAACATCAGAACTACAAATACGAGAAACACCAGAAGTAACAATGAAAGTTGAATAGATTCCATAAAAACAGTCAGATTCTAAAACGAATAAATTTTATCATCAAATTTAAAGAATTTTTTATTAGATCAAGGATTATTTAATTTATGTAAGCTATTTTTTGAAGTTATGGAAACCGGATGAATATTAAGAAAAACAAGTCTTTGAAAGAGTTTAACACTTTTGGCGTTGATTCCACTGCAGAACACTTCCTAAAAGTCACTACCGACGATGAGTTGGGTGAATCTATTAAGTATATCGAGAAAAACCGGTTAAAATATTTTGTACTTGGCGGTGGTAGTAATATCTTGTTAGGATTCGACAAGTACAAGGGCGCAGTGATTCATATGCAAACAAAAGGGGTGGAAATTGTTGATGAAACCCCCGAATATGAGATATTAGAATGTGCTGCCGGCGTTAACTGGGATGAATTTGTGGAATACACAGTGGAAAGAGGACTTGGAGGGGTTGAGAATATGTCGTTAATCCCCGGAACCATGGGAGCCTCGCCAATACAAAATATTGGCGCCTATGGTCAAGAACTCAAAGATACTTTTGAATCTGCCAGGGTATTTCTGACAGAACAGAAAAAGATAATTAGCCTTTCTAAAGATGAATGTAACTTTGATTACAGGGACAGCATCTTTAAAAGAGAATTGAAAGGGAAATCAATTATAGTAAGTGTCTCCCTGAAGCTTAAAAAGATTCCAAAATTAAATTATTCCTATAAAGGAATAAGGGAATTGATCTTTGTCAACGGGGATGAAAAACCAACCGTGAAGGATATGCGTGATGCAGTCATTAAACTCAGGACTCAAAAACTTCCCGATCCGACGGTCATTGGTAATGCCGGTAGTTTCTTTAAAAATCCTGAAATTAGTGAAGAGTCTTTTGGAATTCTTAAAAGATTCATCCCTGAAATTGACGGTTTTAAAACCAAAGATGAATTGGTTAAAATATCAGCTGCAAAACTGATTGAACTCTCGGGTTGGAAGGGGAGAAGAGAAGGGAATTGTGGGGTTTATGAAAATCACTCACTGGTTTTAGTGAATTATGGAGGTGCAACAGGTAGCGAAATCTTTAATCTTGCACATCGTGTTATCGATGATGTTTACCAAAAATTTGGCATCAAATTAACAGTGGAAGTAAATTTACTTCAGTGAATTAGTTCATTAAAAAATACAGCCATCGAATAGTATATCGGAATACCCACAATAACATTAAATGGAAAAGTTATCGCAAGAGAAGATGTTAGATAGAGTGAGGGGTTAGCCTCAGGAAGAACAATTCGAACAGCAGCCGGCGCAGCAATATAAGATGAACTTGCAGCCAATACGCCAAAAAGAACTGCGTTTCCGGTTCCAAGATCAAGGAGAGTTGCCCCAAAAGTCGCAATTAAACCGTTAAAAAGTGGGAATAGTATGGCAA
The DNA here is from genome assembly GCA_016714125.1 of Ignavibacteriales bacterium. Classification (GTDB taxonomy): domain Bacteria; phylum Bacteroidota; class Ignavibacteria; order Ignavibacteriales; family Ignavibacteriaceae; genus UTCHB3. The sequence continues at coordinate 62,809 of JADJNX010000005.1, forward strand.
ATAATGTAAGTGAATATCCAACTCTTCCAAATTCATGGAGTTTTCTTCCCGCAACAATCCCCATATCCAGAAGGAAAAAAGTTAAAACCCCCTGAAAAGGATCTATAAAAAATGGTTTTGTCAGTTCATAACCTTTGTCAGCGGAGATAAATCCTATTAAAAGACTTCCTCCGAGCAGAATAACACTTTCATTTGTAATAGACTCATGGATTACAGTGCTTAATGACTTAGATCCGGAAGCTTTAGTTGAATAATAAATAGCCAGTCCAATTCCTGCCAGAATCGCAGGAAACTCCATCAAAGCCATTACCCCTACCATGAATCCACCAAAATCGAGTCCTGCTCTCTCAATAAAAGAGATAGTTGTAACGAAAGTAACTACACTTACCGAACCGTAATGGGAGGCAATAGCACCTGCATTAATAGCATCAGTTTGATCACTTTTTTTAAGATATAAAATGCAATTACAGGTATTAACCCTGCTAAAAATAATCCAAATAAAACGGCAGCTAACAGATCTGTGTTCATACCGGTTTTGGATATTTCATAACCTCCCTTAAATCCAATTGAAGCCATTAGATAATACGAAAACATCTTAATGATTGGATCAGGAATTTTTAGATCCGATCTGATCAACGCTACAGTTAAGCCTAAAATAAAGAACAGGATTGCCGGATTCTTTAGATTAACGATACCACCGGTTATGAATTCGACCATACATCCTCTTTTTCTGGGAAAAATGAAGTTTGTGACTCGCAAAAAAACAAAAAAAAACTCTATTTTTGGGTATGTTTTTTTTCATTTTTAAGGTTAATGATTTTGAAGTTATTTAGTGTAATGGTTTTAATCGTTTTTATTGTTTCAAATTCTCTTTCTGCGCAGACAACAACACCCACAAAACAAGAAAAATCGATAACTGTCGGAGTTAAAGGATTAATTGCCACCGGACCATGGCGTAACCGTACTGCAGGTGGAATTGGAGGAAATATCAAGTTTGAGTGGAGGGTGGGCCCTCGTATCGCCTGGTTTTTACAAGGTGGATATTATTATATTGCCGGAACAAAGAATGTAGTGAATAATACAACTTACAAAACATTCTTCAATGATGGCGAGATGATGACTGGTTTAAAGTATTATTCCAAGAACAACATTTTTGGACTCGTTGGAATAAGTGCACATTCATTTTCATTCAGAACTTCAACATCCCAAAACATTTCGGGCTACATTTCAGAAGCCTCCACAACCAAACAAGCTGAGAAGTTTGGATTTATAGTTGGTGGGGGATATTTGTATGATTTCACGAGTGCATTATCTTTGGAAGGGACCGGCACTTACAATTATCTTGGCGACGAAGGTTCAAGTCTTGGTTTAACAGTCGGACTTAAGATCAAGTTTTATTAACAGGTTACACAAAATATAAATTCAGGAGAAGCTATGGATCAGGTTATAATGTGGTTCGAAATTCCCGTCAAGGATATCCAGCGGGCAAAAAAGTTTTACGAGGAGATTCTAAAAGTTGAGATGACCATTATGGAATTCGGCGGACATGAAATGGCATTTTTCCCGGGTGAAGGAAAGGGAAGTGTCTCCGGAGCATTATGCAAAGGGCCGGATTATATCCCAAGTAGTGAAGGTGCGCTGATTTATTTAAATGGAAATCCTGATCTCGATGTTGTTCTTGGCAGAGTCCCGGGTGCCGGGGGAGTTGTAATTCTTCCCAAAAGAGAAATTTCACCTGAATATGGCTATATGGCTTTATTTATGGACACTGAAGGAAATAAACTCGCCCTCCATTCAGTTACTTGATATGAATAAGTTAACAAGATTAATCCTCGTTTTATTGGTTACTGTTTCTTCGACTGCTTTTCTTGTCAATGCTCAAGATGCTGTTTCATTAAAAAAACTTCATTGGTTAAAAGGGAAATGGTCGAGAGTAACGGCGAATGTGGAGCAATTTGAAACTTGGAATATCACTTCCGATAATGTTATGGAGGGGGAGGGTTTCCATATGAAATCAAACAACAAAAAAGTAACCGAGAAGCTCACTATCAAATGGCTGAATAAAAAGCTGGTGTATATTGCCGATGTGCCAAACAACAAACAGCCGGTTATTTTGAAAATGTGGTGCTTAACGATACTTTAGCAGTTTTTGAGAACAAATCACACGACTATCCGAATAAAATCTCTTACTTTAAACTCAACAAAAGGAGTTTTAGAGTAGTGCTTGATAACAATAAGGGTACAAATAGTCGTGTGATGACTTTTACTTTGGTAACCAGGCGATAAATTAACCCAGTTCGAAGGAAGTTACTCCATAAATTTTTTCACGACGTCTTTCGGGATTACCACCGTGGTACATCCTTGCAGTTTTAAAAACGGGTTTCATCCCGTATGCTTTTGCAAGTTCAACAGCATGGTGGTTGATTTCCGGAGTGTCGATATAAACCGGATTCCCTTCAGCAAAATCAATTAGACTCAAAAAGAGTTGTTTTGCATATACTTCATTATCGGCAAAAGTGGTCCAATTTTAAAACCACCATTTACACATTTTCTTATCGTTCCATACCCCTTGATTGTCACTCCTTCATTAATTTTTAATGAAAGACTCTCCGGCATTGAAACCCATTCTTTTATGAAAGCTGCTCCTGATGCCGGGAAGATGGTTTTATCGTAATCGAGAATATTGCAGAGGTCAGCATCAACTACAGGTTGGACATTAAAAGAATCTTTAGGGATAATATCTTTTCCCTCAAACCTTATCCGCCGGTATGCAAAATCATACCCTGATTTGATGTAATTTTCCTGTTGTTCGGGAACGCCATCCATCCCTGAGGGGATATTCATAACTCTGTTAAAACCTTCCCACCAGAGTTTATATCCATACCCCTTTCCACGAAATTCAGGCTTTACAATGTAAAAGCCCATAAATCCAAACTCATTTCCATACCTGATCGCAGATTTGATCGCAATAATCTCGCCATCTAGTTCACCGACAAGAAAACCTGCCGGGTCTGTGAAAAGGAAGGCACGACCATCATTTAACCCGGGGTTCCATCCCTCTTTTTCAGCCCAAATCATGAAAAGTTTTATCTCTTTTGGAATTATTTTGCGGATGATATAATTCATTGTGGTCTCACTAAAATTATTGAATAAACAATAGAATTAATTTAACAATAAAATTGGAAATTTCTTATCAACTATTTTTCTCAAATTAGAATAAACGATTTAAAATAAAAACCCCTTGAAAGACATTTTGTCGATCAAGGGATAATTTAGTGTGCGGAAAGGGAGGATTCGAACCCTCGGTACCGGTAAAAGTACACACGCTTTCCAGGCGAGCCTATTCAACCACTCTAGCACCTTTCCGTACTACCCACAGGGTAAAAATCACTGTTTTGCTGGCGGAGAGAGGGAGATTCGAACTCCCGGTGAACTATAAGCCCACAACGGTTTTCAAGACCGCCGCATTCAACCACTCTGCCATCTCTCCCGATTTTCTGGAATTCCAGAATAAACAGATTACAAATGTAGATATTTTACAAAATATTACAAAAGAAAATGTTTTGTTTGTGTTATTTGTTGGTTCAGATATTTAATTTTACAGTTCAATTATTTTAGAAAAATGACTTACAAAAATCAATTTAAAGAAACTCTATCACTTGCGCTGCCTGTTGTAATCACCCAAATTGGGTTTGTTATGATGGGGGTGGTTGATTCTGTGATGGTTGGACGGATTGGGGATGCCCCTTTAGCTGCCTCTTCAATCAGTGTCGGTTTCTTTTTTATTATAACAGTTGTCGGGTTGGGAATCGTGATGGCGATGACCCCTCTCGTGGCAATTGCTGTGGGTTCTGCCGACCGGGATAAATGTTCCATAGTGTTTCAACAGGGGATCTGGGTCAGTTTTTTTACCGGAGTAATCCTTAATTTGGTGACATTTTTTGGAGCGGAATTAATTCCCTATATGGATCAACCACCGGAAGTTGCTCAACTTGCAGTAAGTTACACTCAAATTATATCACTCTCCACAATCCCAATGCTGGTATTTACAGCATATAAGCAGTTTATTGAAGGACTTTCCTTCACCCGGCCGGCGATGGTAGTGGCAATACTTGCCAATTTTATAAATGTTTTTTGTAACTGGATTTTTATTTACGGGAATCTGGGTGTTGAACCGATGGGCCTTGATGGAGCAGGAATTGCAACACTGGGCTCCAGAATTTTTATGTTGATAAGTCTTGCGATATTTGTACATAAAAGTTCTGAGTTCAAAAGGTATAAATTGAAAGTATTTCCCTTTAGAGGACTAAATGAAATTGGAAAAGAAATTCTTCGAATCGGTGTACCAAGTGGATTTCAATACTTTTTTGAAGTTGGTTGTTTTGCGACCGCTGCCTTTATGGTTGGTTGGATAGGAAAAGATGAATTAGCATCCCATCAGATTGCACTAAATGTATCTTCCATTACTTATCTTGCGTGTTTGGGATTGTCAACAGCCGGAACAATAAGGGTTGGGAACGCTCTGGGTGCCGGCGACATGTTGGGGGTAAAGAAAGCCGGTTCCGTGGCACTCTTCATGGGAGCTTCATTTATGATTATTGCAGGTCTGAGTTTCATTGTGTTTAATGAATTAATTCCAAAACTCTACACTTCTGATGCCGAGGTGGTGTTATTTGCTCCAAAACTGCTGCTGATAGCTGCCTTTTTTCAGATATTTGATGGAACTCAGGCTATTGCCCTTGGAAATCTAAGAGGAATAACTGATGTGAAAATTCCAACTGTGATTACATTCATTGCTTATTGGGTGATTGGTTTACCGTCAGCATACCTGTTGGGCTTTCCACTTGGGCTCGGAACCGAAGGGGTATGGTATGGCTTGTCAATAAGTTTGATCGCTTCATCACTAATGTTAAATACAAGGTTCTTTCTCAAGGTAAAACAAATGTCGTTGAAAAGTTGAGTAAAAAATCATTGATATAATGCGTTTATCTCACTTTAAAACCATTTATCATTAATAGTTTAGAATAAATGACTTGCGGACTTAATTTTACACCGTAAACAATCAGGAGTCCAAAATGGAAAAGCGAATTTATAGATCAAGAAAAGAAAGAATGATTGGCGGAGTTGCAGGTGGGATCGCGGAATATTTCGAGATAGATCCTGTAATCGTCAGATTTGCATTTATTGCACTCACTCTTTTTAACGGAGTAGGTTTAATCCTCTATATAGTCGGCATGGTAATCATCCCGGATCAAGTGATGAGAGTTGATATGAGATCGGAAAATTCCATCCCTTACACTCCCGTGGCAACTTCTGAGAGAAAAGAAAAATTCTCGGTAATTCTTGGAGTATTACTGATTGTAACCGGAATTTTGTTCGGACTTGATAATTTTGTTCCTCATTTTGATATTGAGGATTCATTTCCATTGATACTCGTCCTTCTTGGAATTTGGATAATTGTTAGTGGACGCCGGAAAAAGATTGGAGCAAAAAATGAAACCGAGTAAAATATTCTGGGGTGTCTTTTTTCTCGGGTTGGGAGTACTTCTCCTTATTAAGAATTTTGGCGATTACGATTTTTATGTTCCTGAGTTAAGAAAACTTTGGCCCTTGTTATTAATCGCAGCCGGTGTAATCTATCTTACCAAAAATATGATAGCACGCAATGTTTTAGCTGGTTTAGCCGGATTTGCTCTTGCTTTTTTATACTGACGATTACCGCGACTATTCAATATTTCCCCAAGAAAATATTTTCGCATGTAAATTCTGCCAAGAACAGAAGTGAACTGATATCGATTAAAACAGAACCGTATGATACTACAGTCAAATTTGTAGATCTGGCTTTTGATGGTGGGGCAGGGAAGTATATCGTTTCAAGCAAAGATACCAATTTGATGACCTTGCGCACTGACAGAAGTGGACGAAGATTTTCAATTCACAACGAAATCTCAAGCGGCAGAGCCGATTTGAATATCGAGATGGCTGAATTTAACTTTGATACGGACGACACAACTTTTGCCACCCTGGTTGAACTCAATTTGAATCCTAAACCATTTTATGAAGATATTTCTTTCCAAATGGGAGCAGCAGATCTTGAATTAAACATCAGTGATCTCTTTTTCCGTAAACTTAAATTGGAACTTGGAGCCAGTTCAACAAAGCTTTTCTTGCCAAATGCAGCAGTTGGTGGTAGCGAGATCAGAGTTGAGTGTGGTGCGAGCAGCATTGAGATAATCATAAAAAAAGATTCACAGGTAAAAATTGTTAACTCGATGGCTTTGAGTAACTTCCGTACCCCCGACGGTTTTACTGAAAAAGGAGAGGCGATCTATTCTGATAATTTTACCGGCATTGGCGATATCATAACAATTTACATCGATGGAGGAGTTAGCAGCCTTCAATTGAGGAAACAATAACACTCCGACAAAAAATACTGTTTAGGTAATTTGTAAAAGCGGTGATTAATTTCACCGCTTTTTTTTATCTTTGGTTAAATAAAACTATGAAGAAGTTACATGAATTATAAGTCTGCTTTTTTTATAACAATTGTTTAGAGTATATTAGCAAGCAAAAGGTTCAAAAATTTCCGGTAAAGAATGATGCCTGAAGAAGAAACTCTATCGTTTACATATCACTTTAAACTTCCTCACAATGAAGTTAAAGAATTCACTGTGCTGTTACGGAGAAGTGATCTCAGCATTATACATAAAGAAAATGAACTTCTTGAGACAGATTGGGCATTACTCGAAAATTTTGCTTGCTCACATTGCCCTCTTGATCGTGATACACATAAATATTGTCCTATCGCCTTAAATCTCCACAAACTTGTCCGTGAATTTAATGATTTCAGTTCATTTGATACGGTTCAAGTTGAGGTGGAAACAACCTCCAGAAATTTTGCAAAACACACCTCTGTACAATCCGGGGTTAGCAGTCTTTTAGGAATTTTTATGGTTTCAAGCGGTTGCCCAATAATGGGAAAACTGAAGCCTTTGTTACACAGCCATCTTCCATTTGCTACTCTCGATGAAACTCAGTTAAGAGTATTTTCCTTATATCTGTTATCACAGTATATAAGATTTAAAAAGGGACTTGAACCGGATTGGGAGATGAACGGACTGGTAGATATGTATGAAAACATCTCAATACTTAATAAAAATGTAAGCAAACAAATAGTCAAATTGGAAGACAAGGATGCCGGCATCAACAGTTTGATTATCCTCAACAATTTTGCTGAATATGTTACTTTTACCATATCTGAAAAACTGATCGATGAGATCGAGTTTTATGTAAAAGCCTTCAACGAGTAGAATTCTTTACCATCCACGAAAGTTTGTTGTATGAAAGATAAAAAGAATCTTCTTTTCCTCTTCCTTGAGATGTTTTTTGTCTCGAATGCCGTTCTTGCAGAATTTATCGGAGTAAAAATATTCTCTCTTGAGAAAACATTTGGCTTTTCACCTGTTTCTCTCTCATTTTTTGGGCAGGAAAACCTTTCTTTCAATCTGACTGCCGGAGTACTACTTTGGCCCGTGGTTTTCATTTTTACAGATATAATAAATGAATATTTTGGCAGAAGGGGAGTGAAACTCCTCTCTTTTATTTCTGCAGGCCTGATTGGTTACGCCTATGTTATGGCTCATTTTTCGATGGGTCTTGTTCCTGCTGATTTTTGGATAATAAGAGACACATCCACAGGTCCTGTAAACATGGATTCGGCGTTTAATGTGATTTTTGGACAAGGATTGTGGATTATAATTGGTTCGTTGGTCGCTTTTTTAATTGGGCAGTTGATCGATGTTACGGTTTTTCAGTGGGTTAGAAAATATACCGGCAACAAATGGATTTGGGCAAGAGCAACGGGTTCAACACTTGTATCGCAGTTTATCGACAGTTTTGTTGTTCTTTTTATTGCTTTTACTTTGGAGCTAATTGGAGTGTAGCACTGGTTTTATGATTGGTATCGTCAACTATATCTATAAACTTTCAGTTGCGATTTTCCTTACCCCGATATTATATCTTCTACACACAATAATAGACAGATATCTTGGTAAAGATTTAGCGGACAAAATGATAGAAGAAGCTGCCGCTGAAAGTGATCTTTAGAGATTAAATCTCAAGGTTCTGAACATCCTCTACAGTAATCTTTACAAGGTCCTCATCGCTTAAATTTGAGAGTGTGAGTATTCGTTCTTCCTGATTGCCAATGGCTTTATAAAGGACATTTCTAACCGTTCTCGCATTTCCAAAATTACCGTCTCTATTTTCATAGATCTCCTGAAATACCCCCTGCAAATGATCAACCGCAGTTTCATCAAGTTTATATCCACTCTTTTCAGCCAACACTTTGGTGATATTAATCATTTCATCAGGTGTATAATCTTCAAACATGAAAAAATTTGTGAACCGACTTTGTAAACCGGGGTTTGAATCGAGGAAATTCCTCATTTCATTAGGGTAACCGGCAACAATTACTACAAGCTGGTCGGAATAATCTTCCATCCTTTTAAGCAAAGTGTCAATCGCTTCCTGCCCAAAATCATTTGATCCTCTCGAAAGAGTGTAAGCTTCATCGATGAATAAGGTTCCACCGAGAGCTTTTTTGATAACATCTTCTGTTTTCTGTGCAGTTTGTCCCTGATATCCGGCAACAAGGGATGAACGGTCAACCTCGACCAGGTGACCCTTCTCGAGCAGACCAAGTTCCTTATATACCTTGCTAAGAAGCCTGGCAACTGTGGTTTTACCTGTTCCCGGGTTTCCCATGAATACTACATGCAGATTCTTTTTGATTACTTTAAGTCCACGCTCTTCACGCATTTTAGCAATTTTGAGTGAACTTATCAGTTTTTCAGTGGCTTTTTTAACTTCTCCAAGACCTGTGAGTGACTCCAATTCTTTTAAATGCTGTTCAAGAAGTGCCTGATCGCCTTCAACTCTTACATGTTTTTTAGAAACTATTGGAGCGAGTTCAATAATGTCTTCGTGAGTAATGGTTTTGGATATTTCATCTGTAATATTCTCCGTTGGAATCTCAACAAGTCGGAGAAGATGCCTCTTCATTGCAGCTTCTGCAATATTCCTGACCATTCTTGCATTTGAAAATGTTTTGTCGCGTTGTCTGTATCTCTCGTTGAAATAGATCTTTAATTTAACCATTGTTTCAGCGGCCATAACAAGATCTTTCGACTTGAAGATGTTCACCGCGATACTAACGAGTTCATCGGGTGTATAGTCCTCAAACAATATAAACTTTGTAAATCTTGATTTTAGCCCTACATTACTTTCGAGGAATTTTTCCATATCCTCTGTGTAACCTGCGGCTATAACTATAAATTTACCCCGATCATCTTCCATTCGTTTAAGAAGAGTGTCGATTGCTTCTTTACCAAAATCGCTGCCTGAGTTATCACCTGCTTTAACAAGAGTGTAAGCCTCGTCAATGAAAAGGGTTCCCCCAATTGATTGATTTATCAATTCGGTGGTTTTGGTGGCAGTTTGTCCTACATAACTTGAGACCAGATTTTGTCTGTCAGTTTCAACTAAATGACCCTTGGGAGAATCCCCAACGCGGAATAGATATCACTGAAAATACGGGCGACAGTTGTTTTCCCGTTCCGGGATTTCCAAGGAAGATAATATGGTCGGAAAATTTGTTTTGAAGGTTTTCACTTCGTTCGGAATAGAACCTTGCGATTTTAACCAATTCATTAATCTCTTTTTTAACGAGGGTTAACCCCATCAATCCATTGAGTTTAGAGAGTGATTCCTCAAGTTTTTCCTCATTAATACCAACATCAACAAGTTTACCTTCGTCCTTTTTGAAGACTGCGGCGATGTCCTCCGGCTCGAAGGTTGTGAGTGCCGATTCAGACCTCATTCCGGGGGGCAGTTTCAAATATCTCTTACTTAATCTCATCTTTGCTTCGTCGTAGGTATTTCTTACCAATCGACCGTTACCAAAGGTTTTATCCCTGTTACGGTAGAGATTCATAAATTCTTTGATGAGAAGTTCTTTCGCCTGTTTTGAGAGAGTATAATCTTCTTTACTTGCCATCATCTCAAATATCTGAAATAATTCCTCAGGGGTATAATCTTCAAACTGGAAAAATTGAGTAAACCTTGATTTCATTCCCGGGTTTGACTCAAGAAAATCGTTCATTTCTCCCGGATAACCGGCAACTATGGTAACAAACTCACCGGCTTTGTCTTCCATCCTTTTCAGGAGGGTGTCGATAGCTTCCTGTCCAAAATCCTGACCGGAACCCCCTTTTTTTACGAGAGTATATGCCTCATCAATGAAGAGAATTCCGCCCATGGCATCTTCTATCATTTTCTCAGTTTTTTGTGCGGTTTCTCCTACATACTGCCCAACAAGTGTAGCACGATCACATTCCACAATATGTCCCTTTGGCAGGAGATTCATCGCTTTGAAGATGTCACCAATCACCCTTGCAACGGTTGTTTTACCCGTGCCAGGGTTCCCAAGGAAAACAGAATTTACAGAGAGTCCTTCTTTGGTTCTGAGTCCAAGTTTTTTTCTCTCTTGAACAAAATTCAGATAATCAACAAAATCACGCATCGTTTGCTTTACGGATTCAAGTCCTATAAATCCATCAAGGGTGGCAAGAACTTTTTCAACCGAGAGTTCACCATCATTATGTAATTCTTCATTCGCTTCAGTATCTTCGATCTCGTTTATATCATAATGTTCAAGATCGTAAATGACAGAGAAGCCAAGAATAAACCATTTCACACATACCAGTTCATTATTAAGGAAGACTTCAACTCTGCCCTGACCGGCTTTCCAGAATCCGGGATTACCGGTACCCCAACTTTGCACAACTGCAACATTGCTCCATTCTGATTCGATTTGAAGTTCAAAGTTGCTTTCTCCCATCTGTTTTTCATTAACATACCAGAATGCCTGGCCGTCAACTGAGACATCTTTTTGTCCAAAATAGGGATTATTAACTATAACCTCAACAGCAATGAACCCCTGTGCAGGAGCATTAAACTGGTGCACATAATATTTTCTGCCACTTTTTAAATTTTCTGACAGATCGAATGTTCGGGCAAAATAGGCTTTGAACTTAACGCCTTTTATAATTTCAAAATCAGTTCTTTTTCCTGAACCTTGAGTTACAGGTTTTGCAGCTTTTTCACTTTGGGGTTCAGTTATTTTAGAATCTTTTTTACTGCTTGAAGAGAGATCAATTACCCCTTGCGGTTCAGATGGTTTTGGTTCGGAGGTTTCTTCAACTGATATCTCTTCAGGCTGTTCAACCACTTCAACCGTTTCAGATTTTTTGCTCTGAGAATTATTGCTTTCAATCTCAGCCATTTTAACGGCGAACTCAATTAATGCAAGACTTCCCGGGAGAAGGGCATGCAGCTCCTGGAGGAGAGTTTTGGCTTGTAAAATTTTAAATTGTGCAAAACATACTTTTAACTGAATGAGTTTGGCTTTGCCCGTTTTTTCAGTTTCTGTCGATTCCTCAATTACCTTTTTTGCGGCGTATTCGGCGTACCAGTATTCCTTATAAATTAATGCATCGTCTGCATCAAGAAAGTAATCACCTGTCGGGGCAAGAAGTTTACTTAAAAAAGTTGACTTGTGACCGGTGAGATTTTTCAGCCAGTCTCTTAATTTTGGTTTACGCTGTGATAGGGTGGTGTCGATCGATACGGTAGTATCGTAAAATCGCATCGCATCTTGATATTTACCCAAAGCAGCGAGGCAGGAAGTTTTATATTCAAGCGATTTGGCTCCGTATTCGGCCGAAAGATTAATCACATAATCAAAATCAGAAAGAGCCGACTCATACATTCCCATTCTGTACTGAATCATCCCGCGGAAGAATCTCGAATTTGGGTCTTTATCATTTAACTTTACGGCTATATTTGCGTATTCGAGGGCATCTGAGACTTCATAATTTTCGAGACACGCCAAAGCACAAATGTAGTTTGCTTCGGGGTCATTAGGGAATGACTCAAGTAATTTAGTGGCAGCTTCTTTTGCAGATTTAAAATCTGATTTTTTCAGGTGTTGTGACACCTGATCCTTCAGTTGCTGGATATCTTTAGAGGTTAAAACCTGGTTCATTTTTTGGTATGGCAATCGTTTTCAGAAACTTCATAAATCGAAATAAAAAGATACTTCTTTAGTCAGAAATATAAAAGAAATGATTTGTGAAATGGAAATAAAAAAAGCCCCAAACATTTCTGTAAGGGGCTTGAAAAAAAGGGGAGAACTATTAATAGTCCATTCCGCCCATGCCTCCTGGAGGCATCATTGGACCGGATTCTTTTTCTTTTTTCTCATAAACAACTGCTTCGGTTGTGAGGAGGAGTCCTGAAACCGAGGCTGCGTTTTCAAGTGCTGTTCTCGAAACCTTGGTAGGATCGATAACACCGGCTTTAATGAGGTCTTCGTAAACTTCAGTTGCAGCGTTGAAACCGTAGCTACCTGTTCCGGCTTTTACATTATTTGAAACAACTGAACCTTCGAGGCCTGCGTTGAAAACGATCTGTTTTAATGGTTCTTCGAGTGATCTTCTAACGATATCGATACCGGTAGTCTGATCTTCGTTTTCGCCTTTTAAATCGATAAGTGCGCTCATTGCTCTTACAAAAGCAACGCCGCCACCAGGAACGATACCTTCTTCAACTGCCGCACGGGTAGCATGAAGAGCGTCATCAACTCTGGCTTTAATTTCTTTCATTTCGATCTCGGTTGAAGCACCAATTTTCAGAACAGCGACACCACCTGAAAGTTTTGCAAGTCTTTCCTGGAGTTTTTCTCTGTCATAATCTGAAGTGGTTTTTTCGATCTGTCCTTTGATCTCGTTAATTCTTTTTTTGATTTCAGAATCTTCGCCTTTTCCTTCAACAATTATTGTATTATCTTTATCGATAACAACTTTGCTGGCGGAACCGAGGTAACCAAGCTGAGCGTTTTCAAGTTTGTAACCTTTTTCTTCGCTTATAACCTGACCGTTAGTAAGAACAGCGATATCTTCAAGCATTGCTTTTCTTCTGTCGCCAAATCCCGGAGCTTTAACTGCAGCAACACGAAGTGTTCCTCTAAGTTTGTTAACTACCAAAGTTGCGAGTGCTTCGCCTTCGATGTCTTCAGCGATTATAACCAAAGGTCTGCCTTGCTGAACGGTTTTTTCGAGAATTGGAAGAAGGTCTTTCATCGCAGATATCTTTTTGTCGTAGATAAGGATGAAAGGATCTTCAAGGTTTGCTTCCATTGCATCAGCATCAGTGATGAAGTAAGGGGAGAGGTAACCTCTGTCAAACTGCATACCTTCAACTACTTCGAGAACGGATTCTGTACCTTTTGCTTCTTCAACAGTGATTACGCCTTCTTTACCAACTTTGTTCATGGCTTCAGCAATTTTTTCGCCAATCCATTTTTCGTTGTTAGCTGAAATTGCGCCGACCTGAGCGATCTCTTCACTTGTTTCGATTGTTTTTGAAATACTTTTAAGGTATTCAACTACTTTGGTAACAGCAAGATCGATACCGCGTTTTAAATCCATTGGATTTGCACCTGCGGTAACATTCTTTAAACCTTCTCTAAAGATTGCCTGAGCTAAAACTGTAGCTGTTGTTGTTCCGTCACCGGCAACATCTGAAGTTTTAGAAGCAACTTCTTTTACCATCTGTGCGCCCATGTTTTCTACTGCATCTTCGAGTTCAATCTCTTTTGCAACAGAAACACCATCTTTGGTTACGAGGGGAGCACCAAATTTCTTTTCAAGAATTACATTTCTTCCTTTTGGGCCTAATGTAACCTTAACAGCATTAGCGAGCTGATCCACACCTTTTTTCAGTTTGGAACGAGCATCAACATCAAATTCAATTATTTTCGAAGCCATTTTATAGTTTCCTTATTTTTTAATTACTTAATGATTGCAAAGATATCGCTCTCACGCATTATCAGATACTGACTACCGTCGAGGGTAATTTCAGTTCCTGAGTATTTACCATAGAGAACTTTATCGTTGACTTTCACTGACATCGGAACGGATTTACCGTCTTCTGTAACTTTTCCAGGACCGGCTGCTACAACCAGACCTTCAATCGGTTTTTCTTTTGCTGTATCGGGAAGATACAAACCACTTTTGGTAACTTCTTCAGCTTCCTGTGGTTTTATAATTACCCTGTCTGAGAGGGGTTGAAGATTTAAAGACATGTGTCCTCCATTATTTTGGAATATTGATTGTTATTAGCACTCATAAATTGCGAGTGCTAAATTAACATAATTTTATGACATAGTCAAGTGATTTTTATTTCACTCTACAAAAAATATAAGCGTTATTTCGCTTTTGGCCATTTATAAATAGCGTTTTTAAATAAAAATGCCTAAATTAAGTTTTGACCTCATAACTATTATAATGGTCAACATCATCAAATCAACAGGAAGTACTCATGAAGAAAAACTTTTTACCATTTGTAATTCTTATCGCAGGTATCTTTCAGATATCGCTGTTTTCTCAAGCATCATCAGTTTCGTTGTTGAGTGGCACCGGTACACTCATTAGCAGCCATGCATCAATTACTGAGGCATACGGGGCTATTACCACACCAATGACACAAGGATACACAATTGAACTTACCGGTACTTATACCGGAGCGAATGAGACCTTTCCAATAACGCTCACTCAAAAGGCTGGTATCGATTCCTTAAAGAGGATTACAATTCGCCCTGCTTTAGGTGTTGGGTTAATCACTATTTCATCACTTCAGGCAAGCCTTCCCGTCATTTTGTTTGATGGAGGTGATTTTATCAGCATTGACGGAAGAGCAGGTGGAACCGGGTCATCTATTAATTTATTTATAGAAAATACCACTCTGTCTGGCGCCAACACGACCACTATCAACTTCCTCAATGGCGCAACTTATAATGAGTTACGATATGTTCACGCTAAAAACAATCTTCAAGGAAGTGCGGGCCCGCGTGTAATTCTATTTTCGACCGCTGCCAATAATCCTGAAGGTAACTCATATAACAAAGTATCCAATTGCAAAATTGAAGGCAGTCGAACAGGTATAGCTTCAAGCGGAACAGTAACTGTCTTCAATAGATACCTTGTTATTGAGGAAAACGAGATAGTAAATTGGGGTTACGCCGGTATTTGGTTGCTTTCTGCATGTTCGGATGTGGTTGTAAGAAACAACAGGATCTACCAGACACAGGGTTACAACAACACTATAGTTTCCGGAATTATCACTGGTGCGGTTGTTGGACAGTCGCTTACTATATCCGGAAACCGGATTTATGGAATGAATGGCTCATCGACCAGTTCAACCCAAATAAGAGGTATAGCCATTACGCCCGGTAGAGGAGCGACTTATAATATATTCAATAATTTTATTGCACTTGATCAAAATGGTCTTTCGAATGTAAGGGCATGTTTTGGTGCTTTGGTTTCGGGAACGGTCCCATTCACTTTTTCTTTTGATTTTAACTCGGTTAATATCTCAGGTACCCACTCAGGTGGAACTGCCGGACAGGTTATCTCTGCTGCGTTTGTTAAAACGGCAACCAATGATACTTCGGTGTTCAAGGTCAGAAACAACCTCTTAGTTAACTCAAGAATTGGCGGACCCGCGGGTGCTTTCCACACTGGAAGTTTTATTGCTCCTAACGGTG
The DNA here is from genome assembly GCA_016714125.1 of Ignavibacteriales bacterium. Classification (GTDB taxonomy): domain Bacteria; phylum Bacteroidota; class Ignavibacteria; order Ignavibacteriales; family Ignavibacteriaceae; genus UTCHB3. The sequence continues at coordinate 78,476 of JADJNX010000005.1, forward strand.
TTGTCGAAATGAACTATAATGTCAGTTATTCGACCGGCTCAGCCGACAATTACCATGCCGGCTGGAACGGAACCCTATATAACGATCTCGCTCTTTACAAAACTGCTGCAACACCGCATGAAGTTAACACAATCTTCAAAAATATTGCGTTTGCTTCAGCAACTGATTTGCACCTTATTGCACCATCTGATGGAGATGTTGATCTTGCCGGCATACCGATTCCGGGAATTACAACAGATATCGATTATACTATCAGATCGGGTTCAGCTCCCTACAGAGGTGCTGACGAAGCTGCACCACTGATTCCTGTCGAACTGGCATCTTTTTCATCCTCAGTGAATGAAAATAATGTGGTTTTAACCTGGACTACTGCATCAGAAAAAAACAATTATGGATTTGAAGTTGAGAGAAGTTCAGGCAAAACTGACTGGACAAATGCCGGATTTGTTAAAGGATTTGGAACCACTGCAGAAGGAAAAGAATATTCATTTACAGATCAGAAACTACCTTCGGGAAGATATTCCTACAGGTTAAAACAGATCGATTTTGATGGAACAGTTGAATATCATGCACTCTCAAATGAAGTAAATGTTGGATTACCTGAGAGTTTCTCGATTTCACAGAACTATCCAAATCCATTTAATCCATCAACCAGAATCGATTTCACAGTTGCTGATGCATCAGGAATCGTGATAGAGTTGTTTGATATTACCGGTGGAAAAATAGCTGAAATTGTAAACAGCAGTTTTGAACCGGGGTTCTATTCTGTTGTTATCGATGCTCAAAAATACAAACTGAGTTCAGGAACCTTCATCTTCAGATTTAGTGCGAAAGATGGTTCAAACAACAGTCTTTATACCGCAACAAAAAAGATGACAATACTTAAGTAGATTAAATTAAATAACTTAAGTCAATTTATTTAAAACAAAAGGCTGTCCAACAGGGCAGCCTTTTTTTTGTAAGATTGGGATTACTTTAATGAAGCGAGAGCAGCTTCGTAATTTGGTTCTTGTGCGATCTCAGGGACTTGCTCGGTATAAACAACCTTGCCGGCTTCATCAAGAACAACAACTGATCTTGAGAATAACCCGGTGAAACCACCTTCAACAATGGTAACTCCATAATCTTCACCAAATGAATTATCGCGATATGCACTTAGAGTTTTAACATTCTCCAGCCCTTCAGTAGAACAAAATCTATTGTGTGCAAAGGGCAGGTCCATTGAAATGCAAAGAACTGCGGTGTTATCAAGTTTTGAAGCTTCTGCGTTGAATTTTCTGACTGAAGTTGCACAAATTCCGGTATCAAGACTTGGGAATATGTTTAATACAACTTTTTTCCCTTTGAATTCTACCAGTGAGGTTTCTTCGAGGGTTGAATTGACCAATTTAAAATCAGGTGCTTCAGTTCCAACTTCCGGCAAGAAGCCGATAGTGTTGATTTTATTTCCTTTGAGTGTAATTTCTGCCATTGAATCTCCAGTTAAATGTTTGTATTTCAGTAAACGCCTATTCCGGCTTTTTAGTTTCAGAATCGGTGTTATTTTTAAATCTTTTTGAAATTATTGTTGTCGGGTCCCAACTTCGCATCCGTTGCCCTTCGCTGTTTTCGGGAAATCCCATTACTCTGCCAAGCATAGCAGTTTCCGGGAATTGTTCAAGCATAACTTTGAAGATTACCAACATCGGGATTCCGAGGAACAATCCACTTACACCCCATAAACTTCCCCAAAAAACGAGCCCAAACATAGCGGTAATAGTATTTAATCTCAATTTATTACCCATTAGGATTGGCTCTACAATATTACCCATTCCCATTTGCACTATGCTTAAAAGCAATAATACGATCAGTGGAACAAACACATTATCAAATTGAACCAGTGCCATGAGGGATGGAAATAGCACAGATACGATTGCACCAATGAAAGGTATAAAATGGAGTAAAAAAGCCACAAAACCCCACAAAAATGCAAACTTGACTCCAAATAAAATACAAATCACATAAACCGCCACACCAACTGTTAAGTTAATGAACAGTTTTATGTTGGCATAAGAGTAAATGAATTTTTGAATGGTCAGATAGGCACTCGTAACCATCTCAAGGTTTTGTCCTCCGGATACATATCTTAAATATCTTTTATAATTGGGAAGAGCAAAAGAAAAACGACAAAATAGATTGAAAACCAGAAAAAGCTGTTTGTAAAAGCCGTAAATGAGGAAACAACCCTACTGGCAGCCGTGGATAGAAAATCGACGGATAAAAGGTCGGTAAGTTCTTTTTCAATATTTATTTTCGCATGAAAACGGGTGTTAACAAGTTGTTCGATACCATCCATCAAACCATCAATTTTAGCAATAAGTACAACAGAAAGGTCGCTGCTTTGGGCGGAAACTTCTGAAACCGTTGATGCCATTATAAGATAAAACAGAAAAAGAAGTCCCAAAGTAATAATTGATATTGAGGGAATAATCAAATAAAAGGGTACTTTTTTGTTTCGAAGAAAAATCGTTATTGGCTGGAACATCGTTGCTGCAATAAATGCAAAGCTCAACGGGATGATGATCGATGAAAAAGTATAAAGCAGGTAGAAACCGAGCACAACAACAAAAAAGAGGAGAGCTACGAATATCCGATTGAGGCTTTTTTCCATGAGAATCTTTGTTAATTGTTATAGCAAGATAAAAATAAATTTGAAGTAATTAAAGAAAGGCTGTTAAATTCATAATAAATTTAACAGCCTGAAAAAAATTAAAATAATATATTGTTTGGCGTTCTTGGATAAGGGATAACGTCCCTTATGTTTTTCATGCCGGTGAGATACATAACTGCTCTTTCGAGACCAAGTCCAAAACCCGCATGTGGGAAAGATCCAAATTTTCTAATATCCTGATACCACTCATAATCTTCAGGAATTATCCCTGTTGCGAGCATCTTTTGATGGAGTACTTCATAATTCTCTTCACGCTGACTTCCACCGATAATCTCACCAACACCGGGAACGAGAAGATCCATTGCTCTAACGGTCTTATTATCTGAATTAAGCTTCATGTAGAAGGCTTTTATTTCTTTTGGATAATCGATAACAAAAACCGGTTTTTTGAAAATTTCTTCGGTTATGTATCTCTCATGTTCTGTTTGAAGATTTTCACCCCACTCGACAGGATATTCAAACTGGTGTCCCGATTTTTTTAGATATTCAATTGCTTCTGTATAAGTGATTGTGGCAAAATCGGAATTGACTGCATTGTCAAGTCTCGATAACAGGTCGGTATCCACAAACTTATTAAAGAAATCAAGTTCATCAGGAGCCTGGGTCATCACCTCATTCAGGATATACTTCATCATATCCTGAGCAAGTCGCATGTCATCTTCAAGATCAGCAAAGGCAATTTCCGGTTCAATCATCCAAAATTCATTTGCATGACGGGCGGTGTTTGAGTTTTCCGCTCTGAAAGTTGGCCCAAAAGTATAAACATTTCTAAAAGCAAAACAGAAAGCTTCAACTGCAAGTTGTCCCGAAACAGTCAGAAATGATGGTTTTCCAAACAATTCCTGAGAATAATCTATCGCTCCGGTTCCATCTTTTGGCAGATTATTCATATCCAGAGTGGTAACTCTAAACATTTCTCCTGCACCCTCGGCATCGGTACTGGTTATGATAGGCGTATGTACATAAACGAATCCACGCTCCTGGAAAAATTTATGAATGGCAAATGAAACAATTGACCGAACCCTGAATGTTGCCATGTAAGTGTTTGTTCTTGGTCTCAGGTGAGAAATTGTCCTCAAAAACTCAAAAGAGTGTCTCTTTTTTTGAATTGGATTATCAAGTGATGCAAAACCGTTAATACTAATCTCATCAACTTTAAGTTCAAAGGGTTGTTTGTCACCCAAAGATTTAATCCAGGTTACTTTTATCTCGAGGGAAGATCCGATGGAAACTTTGTCAATTTCCTCAAAATTGGAAAGAGTATCCTCAAAAACCACTTGTAAGTTTTTAAAACAGGAACCATCATTCAATTCTATGAACCCAAAGTTTTTTGATGTTCTTGAAGTTCTTACCCAACCCGTGAGTTTAAGATTTTTATCCTGGTAGTGTTCGCCACCGGCGAGTAAATCTTTTACGGTTACAAAATCATATGCCATATTGATCCAAAATTATTTTTACATAAACCTAAATTTACGGAAAAAATTTCAGGTGATATACCGCGGAATGTGCTTTTTAGGTAATAAAACAAAAATTACATTTGTAGAATACAAGTTTATAAAGAAGGATGTCTTTAAGATGAAAGTTTTGTTTGTGTGTCTTGGTAATATTTGCAGATCTCCAGCGGCGGAAGGAATCTTCCGCAGTAAAGTATCTGAAAATGGTCTGAGTGATAATGTTGAGATCGATTCAGCCGGAACGGCGGGTTATCATATCGGCGAAATGGCTGACAGTAGAATGATAAAACATTGTAGAGAAAGAGGTTATGATATTTCACCTCACAGGGCGAGACAACTTTCATATAACGATCTTGTTGAATATGATCTAATATTGGCAATGGATAGATCTAATTATTCAAATATCCAACGACTCGACAGGAGGAATGAATTTAGTGAAAAGATCAAAATGATGACTGATTTTGTCACGTATATGAAGGCAACCGAGGTGCCCGATCCATATTATGATGGACCAAAAGAATTTCATTTTGTTATCGATTTATTGGAGGACGGATCTGACAATTTGCTTAAATATATAAGTGAGAGATTGTAATCGTATGATCGATTTAGACAATCTGGTTGGCGAAAAGATTCATTTTAGTAGAGAAGTATCCGGGGGATGTATTGCCTCCAATACCATCCATATTGGAGACAGTGGTAAAAAATATTTTGTCAAAAAATATCCCGGACCTTTTGGGGAAGCCAAAACCCTCGCCGAAGTTAAGGGTTTAACTGAACTTTCGCTGCAAGGAATCATCCGTATCCCCGAGATATTAGGAACAGAAAAAAATGTTGTTGTGCTTGAATTTATCGAAAAGGGAAGTTATATAACAGGCTTTCATGAAAACTTTGGCAGGAAACTTGCCTTAATTCACAAGTGTACCTTAGTAGATGGTTATGGTTTTGTAGAGGATAACTTTATTGGTGATACCGTACAATTAAATTTACCAAGAAATTCCAGTTGGCATGAATTTTACTTGTTGAACAGATTAATGCCACAGTTTAAATTGATGGAAAAGAATGGCTTTACTGATGCATCAGTAAACAAAACATTCGACAGAATGTTATTAAATATTGTTAAGATTATTGATGATTCAACAACTATTCCATCTTTATTACACGGTGATCTTTGGTCGGGAAATTATTTTTCTTCATCGACAGGGGAGGCTGTGATCTTTGATCCTGCAGTTTATTACGGTGACAGGGAAACAGATCTGGCAATGACTCGCCTTTTTGGAGGATTTGATGAAAAGTTTTATTCAGCCTATAAAGATGAGTTTCCTCTTGAATACGGAAGTGAAGAGAGGGTGCTTCTATACCAGCTTTATCATCTCATGAATCATCTAAATTTATTTGGCAAAGGTTATTTTAGAGAAGTAATCGAAATATTTAAAAAATATAATTGATTAATCTCCCACGAGTCTGTTTCTGTCTAAAACTTTGAAAAAATATTTTCCGGGTTCAAACTCTTGAGTTGCCAGTTCGATGAAATTTTCAAGTTTATCAGGTTCAGAGCAAGTATAAATATCTATTGAAAGTCTCTCCTCTTCAGGGTAGCTGTGTACAAGAGCATGAGATTCCGATAGAATTGCGACGAAAGTTAAGCCTTGCGGCTCAAAATCGTGTTTCATGGTGGTGATAACAGTGAAACCCGACGAGCTAAGCATATCGATAAATAGCTTTTCAACGAGTTTGTTATCATAGAGATTGTGTTTTTTACAGTGACACATCTCAAATATAAGTGAGTATTTGTTCATCATGGCAGATATCTTGCCGTCTGTCAGGTTAATAAAAATTTAATCAAAAACAGATTCTAAATTAGCAGAATTTTGGTTATATTTCGATCAAATTTAAAACATTCGAGGAAAATTTATGTCGTCAAAATATGAACTGGTAAAAAGTTATCTTATCAATCTGGGATATCATATCTCCAGAGAGATTCCTGAAGAAGAAATGGTGATAGTTGATGATGGAGAAAAAGGGATATCAAACTTAATAGTTGATGTCGAAACCCCGCTTCTAATCTTCGAACAGTATATTGGAATAGTGAAAAAGGATGATAAAGATGTTTACAAGAGATTACTCCAGATAAACAGGGCTCTGGTTCACGGTGCTTTTGTGCTGGAAGATGATAAAAACACTTTAATATTCCGCGACACACTTCAAATAGAAAACCTCGATGAAAATGAAGTTGAAGGCACGATGTCAGCAATACATTTTGCTATGGCAGAGAATACCGATTTCTTAATTGATATTTGTAAATAGAAGGAGACCAAAATGAGTTTTTTCAAAAGATTATTTAAAATCGGACAGGCTGAAGCCCACAATGTTATCGATAAACTTGAAGATCCGATCAAGCTTTCTGAGCAGGCTATTCGTGATTTAAAGCAGGACCTTTCAATGGCGATGCAGGCATTTGCAGAAGTAAAGGCTCTTGCAATCAAAATGGAAAGAGACAAAAATCTTTACGGAGAGCGCTCTCTTGAATGGGAAAGAAAAGCTGTTCTACTTCTCCAGAGAGCCGAAAATGGTCAGATGGCTCCCCAGGAAGCCGAAAGACTGGCTAAAGAAGCATTACTGCAAAAAGAGGACGCTACTAAAAAGCCACGGAAGCCGCTCTAAATCTTGAAAGACAAAACGATGCAGTTGGCAAACTCCAAATGCAAGTTGAGAAATTGAGAAGAACCGTTCAGCAGCAGGAAAACGAACTTGTTACCCTAAAGGCAAGAGCAAAAACTGCCGAATCAATGAAAAAAGTTAATAAACAACTCGCTGGAATTGATTCAGACAGCACCATTGCAATGCTTGAAAGAATGAAACAAAAAGTTGAAACTGATGAGACACTCGCTCAGGCTTATTCTGAGATGGAGGGGTTGAATGAAAGTCTTAACACCAAAATAGATAAAGCACTTGAAGAAAACAGCCTTCAGGGGGATTTACTCCTCGAGGATCTTAAAAGCAAACTTAAAAAACCTTAAGTAGTTTTTGGATGGGGCACTATTAAGGTGCCCCAATTTTTATCAGAAGACCGGGAGACCCGACTGTGTTTGATTGGTTTAAGAAGAAGAAAAAAACTGAAGAAGAGCCACAATTTGATGTCACAAATCTAAAAGTAACTGACCTCAGGAGAGGATTTATTTTTGATTTGGAAGGCAAAAGTTGGGAAGCCACCAAGGAATATGAATATGATTGGGGTGATGACTTTTTCACGCTTGAATTTCAGGTAAAATCTGTGGAAGCAACTGCCTATCTTCATGTTGAAGAGGATGACGAAATTGAGATCACAATTACCAAGGAAGTTGATATCAATAACATCGACAAAACTCTTATTGAAGAAATCATTGAACAGGAAAAACCAAGAAGAACCATCGAATTTAGTGGTAGAACGTTTTTCAGAAAAGCTGAAGCTGCAGGGAATTTTAGAGACCTTTCAGGAAACAATTGGGATCCATTTATTAGTTGGGACTACAGGGACGAAACAGGAAAATATCTTCTATCAATCGAACAATGGGGTGAAGATGAATTTGATGCCAGTATTGGCAGAGTAGTTGAAGAATATGAAATTTCCAACATTTTCCCGGGAAACATTAAATGAAAAATTAATTCCAGTCGTTTTGCTCTTAGTGGCATTATCAGGATGTGGTAAGGAATTTACAAAATCACCTGTTGACAACCTGATTTCAAAACTCGACTCACAAAAAGTGCCCATGTATTCAATTATTCTCGAAGACATGGAGGTGGACGGATCGGTATTTCAGGATTATAAACACAAATACCAGATTATTCGTCAATATGATTCTTTAAATATCAAAAGTGAAAAAACTGACTGGATCGAAGTTAGTGAAGAGTATTTCTGGGAAAACGAGAATTACCTCGGAATGGAGATCGCATCTAAAGAGAAAGATGGGAAAGTTTCGAAGGCTGTTGCTCCCGCCGGATATAGCAACTATGTTGGCAACAAACAATACGGCCAGTGGGTGAATGGCAGTGGTGGTTCATTTTGGCAGTTTTATGGACAATATATGTTTATGAGTTCCATGTTAAACCTTGCCACCGGCTCGATATTTCGAGGCGATTATGATAACTACTCCCGTAACTACCGCGGAAGACAGCCTTATTATGGACCCAAAACCGGTGATTCTTTCAAATATGGTACTTATGGTTCCCACACAAGCAAAACGAAACCTGCCGGGTTTGGTGACAAAATAAACAAAATCAAAAACGGCTCACAAAGTTTTAAAGAAAAAGTCAATAATAAAGTGTCACGATCAACCGGCAGAGGAACTCCAAATGTCCGGTCCGCGGCGGATCAGGAGGGAAATAAGATGTTTTTCGACAGACTGTTAACCATGTTGATCTATTTTGGTGCAAGCCTTATCCTGCTTTTGCTTGGAATGGTGGCTTTCAAGATTTTTAACTTTAAAGCTAATGTGAAGGATGAACTTGTTGAAAAAGACAATTTCGCTTTTGCTGTTGTTTATGCAAGTTATTTTGCGGGCCTGATTATCGCTATTGGTGGAGTTTTCTGGGGTGATTCAAACGGCATCGTGAACGACTTGCTTGATATTGGTTTTTATGGAGTTCTTGCAATTTTGCTCCTTAATATCTCATCTTACATAAATGACTGGTTGATATTAAGAAAAATAGATGCTCCCAAAGAGATAATAGAAGACAGAAATGCCGGAACTGCTGTGGTTCTTGGAGCTTCTTACATAGCAACCGGACTCGTGGTGGCAAGTGCCATTTCAGGTCAGGGTGGAAGTGTCTTTACCGCAATCATTTTTTGGTTGATAGGGCAAACAGCTCTTGTCCTTTTCTCATATTTATACCAATTTATAATCCCTTACGATTATTTAAAAGAGATTGAACAGGATAACGTAGCCGCAGGAACTGCTTTTGCCGGAATTCTTATTGCTATTTCTATAATAATCAATCAGGCGATGTTTGGCGATTTTCATGGCTGGGAAACCTTTGGCGGTGATGTCCTGCTGAACATTGTCCTTGGAATAATTGTCCTTCCATTGGTGCGAGTTCTTACTGATAAAGTAATTCTTCCGGGTAAAAGATTGAGCCACGAAATAGCGGGACAAGAAATTCCCAATGTTGGAGCAGGATTGATTGAGGCATTTGTTTATATCGGCGCGGCATTATTGATCGTTTGGGCGCTTTAGGTTAGTGAAGAGAACAAACCTTCTTAAATATTGCATTTTTGCTACAGGTCTCTCCGGAATTGTAGCAGAATATATCCTTTCAACTCTTGCAGCCTATTTTCTGGGTGATTCAGTCATCCAGTGGACTCTGATCGTGTCGTTTATGCTCTTCTCCATGGGTGTGGGAAGCAGTCTAAGTAAATTTATCAAGACCAATTTACTCGAGAAGTTTATTACCCTCGAGTTTATCTTGTCTGTTCTTACTAGCTTTCTCCGCAGTAATTGTTTATTCAATTTCAGCATTTCCGGAATATCGCGGCATTGTGATCTATACACTTTCGATTCTTATAGGCTTACTGATTGGGCTCGAAATTCCGATTGTAACGCGCCTGAATGAAGAATTTGAAGAATTGAGGGTCAACATCGCAAATGTCCTTGAAAAGGATTATTATGGCAGTCTTGCCGGAGGTATCTTTTTTGCATTTGTCGGTTTACCAATCATCGGTTTGACATACACTCCATTTATCCTTGGAGCAGTCGATTTTTCAGTTGCTCTACTCCTCTATTTTTCACTAAAAGATAAATTTAAGCTTTCGCCGGTTAAGATGGGTGTAATTATCTCCTCCGTGACGCTTCTCCTCATATCGGGGGCTATTTTTGCTAAACCGATCATTAAATATTCCGAACAATTAAAATACCTCGATCAGATTGTTTATGAAGAACAATCGAAATATCAGAAGATTGTAATTACCCGGTGGAAAGATTACCACTGGCTATATCTAAATAATAGTGTACAATTCAGCAGTTATGACGAAGCAATGTATCATGAGCCACTTGTTCACATACCCATGCACTTGTCAGGGAGCAAAAAAAGTATTTTGATCCTGGGAGGTGGGGATGGTTGTGCGGTGAGGGAGGCACTTAAGTTTGATGATGTTGAAAAGATCACCCTTGTTTATATTGATCCTAAAATGACTGAACTCGCAAAAATAATGAGATAGTCGCCGCAATAAATGACAGCTCGTTATTCAACCCCAAGGTGGAAGTTATCAATCTGGATGCATTCAACTATCTCGAAGGAGTTGATAAAATTTTTGATGTCATCATAGCTGACTTTCCCGATCCAAGAAATTCGGAACTTAGCAGACTTTATTCGTTGGAATTTTTTAGTATTGTGAAAAAACATCTCTCTGAAGATGGGATATTCATCACGCAGGCATGTAGTCCCTACTTCGCTCCCACGGTATCTAATTGTATTGATACAACAATTAAAGCAGCCGGATTTAGTACTCTTCGATTAAGGAATCATGTCCCTACGATGGGGGAATGGGGATTCATTCTTGCATCCAAACAGTTACGTTCCACTGAACTTGAGGAACGATTTATCAAGATTAAAATTGAAGAGACGAAAACCAAGTGGTTAAATAACAATGTATTAAGAGCATTGATCTCCTTTGGCAAATCTTATGTTGACCCGGAATTTAAACCGGGAGTCAACAATCTTACCGATCCGCTGCTTTACCGATATTTTGAAGACAGCGATTGGGGACTTTATTAATTTGATTTTCCAATATTAACCCTATATTAATATCAACTTTTAAATCACTTTGAGATTTTTGCATGTTTGAAGGCGCCTTTGGTCCGATAATCGTTGGTCTTTTAAGAGTGTGTGATGTCAGTCTGGGTACTTTAAGAACCATTCTTGTTGTTCAGGGGAAAAAATACCTTGCAGGATTTGTCGGTTTTTTGAGGCTGCCATTTGGGTTATTGCAATCAGCCAGATATTTCAGTTTCTGAATGACAACCCATGGATGATTCTGGGATATGCAACAGGTTATGGACTCGGGAATGTTGTTGGCATCTGGCTCGAGCAACAGATTGGTCTTGGATTTGTACAAGTCAGCGTAGTGTCACTCCAAAAATCAGATGAGATAGCAGCCGAACTGAGGTCATCCTCATTTGGAGTAACTTCTATTCCTGCAGTTGGTTTAACGGGTGGTACAAATATGATTATGTCAGTGGTTGACAGGAAAAAATTGAGGGGAATGATTAAGCTGGTTGAATCAATTGACCCTAAGGCTTTTATCTCAGTTCAGTCATCATTACCGTATAGAGGTTACCGTCCCGGGGCAAGAATCTAAATCTTAATAATTTCTTAACACCACTTTTTAAGATTAATTCCCTAGTTTAATTTTAGTTTTAAATCGTGGGTTTTAAAAATTCTCACTTTTGTTCACTTTTGAGATGAAAATGGAAATTTATTATATAATTATTGTTCTCGTCCTTTTTGCTCTTGCTATCTCAGATCTTGTTTTTGGTGTCGCCAATGATGCAGTTAACTTCCTGAATTCAGCGATTGGGTCTAAAGTCGCACCCAGAAACGTTATTCTTTTGTTTGCCAGTGCAGGTGTATTAGGCGGTGCACTTTTTTCCAGTGGAATGATGGAAGTGGCACGAAAGGGTTTGTTTAACCCTGAAATGTTCAATTTTGCTCAGGTAATGGGGCTTTTTGTTGCAGTGATGTTCACAGATGTTTTACTTCTCGATCTCTACAATACTTTTGGACTGCCTACTTCCACCACAGTCTCGCTTGTTTTTGGTTTGCTGGGTGCTGCGATGGGGACTGCGGCCTACAGCGTTATGCAAACGTCAGGCGGAATGGATACAGTAATGTCGTTCATCAATACCGACAGAGCTTTCCTTATAATTAGTGGAATTTTCCTCTCCGTTGTTATCTCATTTAATGCCTCCTTTATTGTTCAATATATCGTCAGATTAATTTTTACTTTTGACTATAAATCTAAAATGCCGAGATATGGTGCTATTTTTGGGGCGGTGGCACTCTCCATGATAACATTTTTCCTCTTTACCAAAGGTATTAAGGGTTCAGTTTTTGAAGACACCTCATTCGCAGTATGGGTATCAGCACATAAAAGTGAAAGTCTTTTAATCTCTTTTGGTGCTTTTTTTCTGATCTTTTTTATTTTTAACAACTTTTTCAAATATAACATATTAAAGCCGATCGTGATCGCCGGGACTTTTGCGCTGGCATTTTCATTTTCTGCAAATGACCTGGTGAACTTCATTGGAGTACCTCTCGCCGGTTTCCATGCTTTTCAGAGTGTAAGTTTTGATGCCGATCCTTCTGGAAATATGATGGGAGTTCTTCTTCAGGAAGGCAATGTTCCTTTTTTGATCCTGATTTTATCGGGAGCAGTTATGATTGTAACGATTTGGAAGTCGAAAAAATCAAATACTGTTACTAAAACCGAGGTTAACCTCTCCCGACAAGGAACTGGAAAAGAGAAGTTTAAAAAGTCAGCAATCGCCAAAGGTGTGGTTCATGGATCACTATTTATTCTGGAAATGATTAAAGCAATTGTACCCAACTTTATTCAAAACTGGATTAATATCAGATTTGATAAATCGAAATATCAACCTGAAAGAGCTTCAGATGGAAAAATGCCCGCATTTGATCTAATAAGGGCTTCAGTAAACCTCGTTGTGGCATCCAGCCTCATCTCTTTTGGTACGTCACTTAAATTACCCCTCTCTACAACATTTTGTTACTTTTATTGTCGCGATGGGTTCCTCTCTTGCTGATAGAGCATGGGAAAAGGAAAATGTTGTAAATCGTGTAAATGGGGTACTCACGGTAGTTGGGGGATGGTTCTTAACCGCCGTATTTGCTTTAACGATATCTTTTATTTTCGCCATCATAATTTCCTTTGGTGGATTGGCAGCGATTATGCTGATTTGCGCATTTGCGGTATTTCTTATTTTCAGAACTCATAAATATCATGGTGAGCAGGAGAAAAAAGAAGATGCTGTGGATAAACCCGTCGCTTAAACTTCCAGTTGTCATTTTAAGATCAAAAGCCGCATGTTTGCGGCTTTTTTTTTTTATGCATCAAATCATTAGTTTTAAAAATTAATTATTTAGAATTATGAAAAAATAATGTTGTGAATTACTCCATATTGTGACGAAAGTAAAATAACAAGGTCTTTATGTCAAAATTGGTTCTATATCTATTTTTCCTTCCAGGTTTTACTACTTTGATCTCAGCTCAAACCGGATCACAAGGGGCAGACAGCAATAATGTTACTGTGAAAAGTGCTATTGCTTTGGCTGCTCAAAAAATCCAGGTTTAAGAATATTAAAGGCTGAGATTGATAAAAAAAGAGGAGAACTAAAAAGCAACAGCGGACTCTCTGATCCTGTAATATCTTACGGGAGAGAGGGAATCGGGAACACTTCATTTTCTTCTTACGATGAGCAGAGAATCGGAATAACTCAAGAATTTGAATTTCCAACCAAAACATCCTACCTTAACAAAATCATTCTCACCGAAATTGAATCACTCGAACTTGAGTATAAAAACAGGATTATGCTGCTTAGAGAGGAAATCAAAAAAATCTACTCAGAACTTCAATACGGACTTGAGATGCTTCACCTCGCCGAAAATGAATTTCAAATCTCGCAACAACTTTTTGAAGCAGTTGAACTAAAATATACATCAGGTGAAGCGACAAAAACGGAGTTGCTTAAAGCAAGAATACAAGCTGACGAAGCAAAGAACTCGATCTCTGAAGCTACAAATAATATGCATCGTTCGAGATACTCCCTTTTTAATATAATAGGGCTCGAAACCTCGCAACAAAAATATTCCGTTAAGTTTCCTGACACACTCGCTTATGAGGCTGTTGAAATTACGCAGGATGATATATTGAGCAGTTTTGTATCAATGCCCGGGGTGCTCTCAAAAATGAAATTGATTGAATCCGCAAAGAATTTTAAGGATTACGCCGATAATTCATTTTACCCCAATTTTTCCGTCAGTTTATTTGGTCAGGATATGGGTTCAGGATTTAAATCATTTGGTTTTGAACTGGGATTTTCAGTACCTCTCTGGTTTAGTATGAACCAAAATGGCAAAAAAGAGGAAGCTACAGCATCGTTGGTTGCCAGTGAAGAGAAATACAGAGAAGAACTTCTTCTTATGAAAAAAGAAGTAGAAATTGCCTGGCATGGTTACGAAGCAGCCAAAGAGAACATTGGCAGGTTTATAAAAGGGATATTAAGTGACAGTGAGGAGTTACTTCGCCTGACCACTGAAGGTTACAAACTTGGGGAAATTGACTTTTTGAACTTGCTTGAAGCCCAAAGGACTTATCTCTCAAGTTCAAAACGATATTACGGCTATCTGCTGGATTATCAACACCGGTTGATTGAACTCGAACGTTTCTCAAATCGTGAATTTTTATATAATGAATAATGGAAAGCTGACAATGAAATTTCAATTTACTCTTTTATCTTTGATTTGGTTATCAGTTTTTGTTTTTTCTGGTTGTTCAGAAGAAAAGAACCTGCTAAGAATCAGAAAAAAACCACTTCAGTAAAAAAATATCAAGAAATCATTTTAACTAATGAACAGTCAGACATTTTAAAGATCAAGACATCCAAAGTTGAAAAAAAATCACTCGATTACAGTCTGGTTGTAGCCTCAACCGTTTTCCCGGCTCCATCCAATGTAGCAAGGGTAAGTTCGCCGATCAACGGAAGAATTATAAAAAAATATAAAAATGACGGTGACCGTGTTGCAAAAGGTGATGTCGTTTGTGAACTTGAAAGTCTTGAGTTTGCTGATCTTATTGCTGATCTAATAAAAGCAAAATCGGAACTTGGTTTTCAAAAAAGTAAACTTGATAGAAATATCCAGTTGAAAGAGAAGGGGATTAGTACCGAGAGCAGGCTTGAGGAGATCAGAGCAGACTATGAACGGTCAGTGGCGGCTGTTGCAGCTGCAAAGGCAAGGTTACGCTCTGTGGGAGTTCCTGAGACCCAGATTGATCAATTTAATTCGAACAATATTAAATATCCGATATTAAAAATTTTAAGTCCCATGTCCGGAATTATAAATGGAGATTTGATTGTTCCCGGACAGGCAGTCACCGCGTATGAAAACATGATGACGATCGTTAATCTCTCAAAGGTACAGATCAGGGGTTATATAGCTCCTGAAGACCTCCGTTTAGTTGGGTCAGGCGATAAATTTATAGTTTATTCAAAAGATGATCCCGATCAATTTTTGGAAGGAAATATTGGCACAATAAACCCTTCCATAGACGAAATGAACAAATCGATCACAGTGAATTCCATAGTGGCTACAAAAAGGGAATGGCCCAAACCGGGACAGATTTTAAGAATGGAGATTTCAACCGGAACAGAGGAGCCTGTAATAGGGATCCCGCTGGAGGCCATTATCTATCAGGGTGAGGAACCTTATGTTTTCGTAAAACAAAGCGATTTGAAGTATATCTTGCGTCCTGTCAGGATTAAAAAGAGCACGGAAAAGATGGCTATAATCGAGGAAGGTCTTAATCCCGGTGAGGAAATTGCTGTCAGTAATGTTTTTGATTTAAAGGCACTTTCCCAAGCATCCGGCGAAGGGGAATAACTTATGCTGAAGGGTCTAATTGATTTTAGTTTAAGGCAGAAGGTTGTTGCGTTAAGCTTAATAGTGTTAATGGCATTTGGAGGTTTTTATTCGCTCACAGTATTGCCGATAAATTCTCTTCCGGATGTAACACCGGTGCAAGTCCTTGTTATAACAAAAGCCGGCAGATATTCCCCTTATGATGTTGAAAAACTGGTTAGCTATCCAATCGAAACAGCAATGAATGGTCTGCCTGGAGTAAGACAGGTAAGATCAACATCGCAATTTGGACTTTCAGCGGTCATTGTGGAATTTGATGAATCAGAGGATATCTATTTCGCCCGCCAGATGGTCTCACAGCGTTTACAGAGCGTTTTAGACCAATTGCCACCCGGAGTGTCAACTCCTAATCTTGGTCCAATCTCCACGGCTCTGGGAGAGATTTATCAGTATGTCGTAAAAGGGGAAGGTTACTCATTAACTGAATTGCGCACAATTCAAGACTGGATAATTGCACCACAACTTAAAACCATACAGGGAGTTACTGAAATTAACTCTTTTGGTGGATTTGTTAAACAATATGAAGTTGTGGTAACTCCCGGCAAATTGAGAGCCTATAACATAGGCTTTAAGGAAATTCTCGATGCAATCGAGAGCAACAATAGTGTCTCAGGAGGAAATTACCTTGAACACAACAGGGAGCAGTATATTGTAAGAGGATTTGGGCAGATACGGAACGCGACCGATATCTCGGCTATTATAGTTAAAAAACTTCCCGACAGGTCAATTTCCATTGGTGATATCGCAGAAGTGAAGATCACCGAACAGTTACGACAGGGGGGGGTGACAAAAGATGGAAAGGGAGAAGTAGTCACCGGAATTGTAATGATGTTGCGTGGTGGTGATGGTAAAGAAGTAATTTCTTTTATAAATCAGAAAATTGAGGATATTAACACAAATCTGCCAAAAGGCGTAACGATTGAAAAATTTTATGATCAATCAGACCTTGTTGACAGAACCACCTCAACAATAAAGATCAACCTTTTGGAGGGTGGTTTTTTCGTAATTGCAGTGTTATTATTGCTGTTGGGTGAGATTAAGGGTGCCCTGATTGTTGCCTCTGTAATTCCTTTTTCAATGCTTTTTGCCTTCATTGGTATGAAGGAATTTGGTCTTGCCGCCAACTTGATGAGTTTGGGTGCAATCGATTTTGGTATGGTGGTTGACGGCTCGGTGGTGATGGTTGAAAATATTGTGACAAAGCTGCAAAAGGACTCAGGTAAAAACAAAAGTGAGATAATAAGAGAGGCTGCGCATGAAGTAGCCCGTCCTATTTTCTTCGGGGTGTTAATCATTTTGATGGTATATGTCCCGATTGCAACTTTTTCCGGTATCGAGGGAATTCTCTTTCGACCCATGGCGATTACCGTTGCGACAGCGGTATTTGGTTCTTTAATCCTTGCTCTTGTATATGTCCCGGCAGTCTCTGCAATTGTATTCAGAAAAGGTGTGAAGGTCAGAAAAAATTATTTAATTGAATGGCTCAAACCGGTTTATTCGAGACAACTTGAGCGGCACCTGGATCAAAAAAAGCTTGTTATTGTACTCTCAACTTTGGTAATAATTGCATCAATTTCAACAATTCCATTCCTGGGGACAGAATTTTTACCTGAACTTGATGAAGGTTCAATTCTTGTTGAGGAGGTTAGGCTTCCGAGTGTTACACTGAAGGAATCGATGGACAGGGCAAATGAACTTGGGAAGTTCATTATGGCAAATATTCCGGAAGTGAGGACTGTTGTTCCCAAAACAGGGCGATCAGATCTTGCAAACGATTGGATGGGAGTTCATCAAACCGATGTTTGGGTTGTCTTGAAGCCAATGGATGAATGGCGCGACGGGATGACAAAAGAGAAAATTCAGGATCAAATCAAGCCGTTTCTTGATAAAGAACCAGGGTTGTCCTACAACTTCACACAGCCAATAGCTATGAGAGTTGACGAACTTACCTCGGGAGTAAAATCTGATCTTGCTGTAAAGATTTATGGTGAAGACCTTGATAAACTTTCCCTCATTGCGGATAATATCGCAAAGGAAGTGGCGTCGCTTGATGGCACTGATAATTTTTTTGTAGAAAAATCGTCAGGGCAGCCATACCTCACAATCCAGATCGACCGGGAGGCAATTTCTAAATTTGGATTAAATGTGGATGATGTACAACAAGTGATTGAGACCGGAATTGGTGGTAATACTGCGGGAACGGTTTATGAAGGTCAAAAACGATTTGATATTGTGGTCAGGTTGAGGGAGGACTTTAGAAAATCTTTTGACGATATTTTTAACATTCCTGTGCAGTTACCTTCCGGAGGAACCATAGCCTTAAAGGAAGTGGCGAAAATATCCAATCAGGAAGGTCCCAGAGAAATAGCACGCGAGAATGGTTGGCGGAGGGTAATCGTTGGGATAAATCTCAAAGGAATTGATATCGGAACCTATGTGGCAAATTTGCAAGAGCAAATCTCTAAAGAGGTTGAAATGCCTGCCGGATATTTTATTCAATATGGTGGTTCTTTTGAAGACCAGCAAAGAGCAATGCAACATCTCTACATTGTTGTTCCGCTTGCAATCTTTATCATCCTCGGATTACTCTACCTGATGTTTGGTAATTTTGTTCATGCCGGATTAATATTTCTTAATCTCCCGTATGCTCTTTCAGGGGGCATTCTGTTTCTTCTGGCAAGAGGGTTATATCTTTCCATCTCGGCAAGTATCGGGTTTGTTGCCCTGTTTGGAGTTGCAGTTCTAAATGGAATTGTGTTAATCGAACATTTGAATCATACGAAGGACAAAATTGCAGACCTTAGGAGGGCTGTGGTTGAGGGTACGGCAGATAGATTGCGTCCTGTCTTGATGACGGCTCTGGTTGCCAGTTTCGGCTTCATCCCGATGGCATTTAATACGGGTCCCGGATCAGAAGTTCAAAGACCTCTTGCCACAGTGGTAATTGGAGGACTATTCACTTCGACACTTGCAACTCTAATGCTGCTTCCGGTGATTTATTACATTGTTGAGAAACGAAAAAGAGCGAAAACAACTACTTAAATAGAAAAAAAAAGAGGCTGTCAGTGTATTGACAGCCTCTTTTAGTTTTAAGCAACTACTTCTTTTTTTCCAAATCGGCGTTTGAGTTTATCACCAATAGAATCCACAAGTTCATAAACAACAGGCACCAATACAAGAGTCAATAAAAGTGAACTTGAAAGTCCACCGATAATTGCCCATGCCAGACCAGATTTCCATTCAGAACCATCACTTGTGGAAATGGCGATTGGCACCATTCCCATTATCATAGTCAGGGTGGTCATAATGATTGGCCTCAATCTTGATCTGCCCGCTTCAAGCAGAGCTTCTCTTGATGAAACATTCTGCTCAAGCTTCATCTGACTTGCTCTGTCAACAAGCAGAATCGCGTTTTTGGCGACAAGTCCAACGAGCATAACAACTCCAAGCATTGAAAAGATTGAAAGTGACTTCATGGTCATTGCAAGCGCAAGGAGTGCACCAACCATGGCAACAGGTATCGAAAACAATACAACAAACGGGTAAACCCAGTTATCATATAGCGCAACCATGATCAGATATACAAAGATGATGGCTGCTGTCAGGGCAAGCAACATGCTGGTAAAAGATTCACCCTGCATTTTAACATCACCTTGATAGGAAAAATTTACACCTTCAGGAAATTTTGTTTGTGCACGCTTTGCATCTATATCCTGAGCAATTGATCCTGTAGGGCGACCAACTGCTTGTGAATATACGTAAATTGATGCATTACGATCAGTTCTGGTTAGCTTTGAAGGACCGGTCGTTGATTCAAGTATAGCGAACTGGCTTAGTTTAACCTGTTTTCCTGTTCTTGATGTAAACACCATATCACCGAGAGCTGAAGTTTTATTTCTTGAGTAGTCATCGAGTTGGATTCTGATGTCGAATTCGTTCCTGCCATCTCTAAACTTGGTATTGTCATCACCTGTAAAAGCAATTCTCAAGGTTTGAGCAACTTCAGCGAGAGATAATCCAAATCCCGCCATCAGTTTTCTATCAACTTTAACAGAGATTTCTTTGTTTCCTTGCTCTGAGGAGAGTCTAACATCCGCAGTACCCGGGACGGTCTGTACAAGATCAGCCAATCTTTCTGCTGCCACTTGAACACTGTCAAGGTTTGCGCCTGAGACAACAATCATGATTGGAGTCTGATTTGCAGATCCAAAGATACCTATTGGATTCACCCGCACATTATAACCGGGAATCACATTAAGCTTCTGCCTGATCTCTTCTGAAATTTGATCTGTTGACTTTGCTCTTTCTTTCCGTGGCAGGAGGCTAACATCAAAAGAGATGCTATAATTTGAGTTTTGTCCGATAAAACCCATTGTGGAACTGCCGACTGTAGTATAAACTTTTTTTACCTCAGGAATTGCCGCAAGCATTTTTTCGATTTCCATCGACTTAAAGTTCGTTTCCTTAATATTGGTACTCACCGGAAGATCAACTACTACGGTAAATTCACCTCGATCGGCTACAGTCATAAACTCGGATCCAATAAACCCAAGCGGAACCAGACTTATGGCACCAAAAAACAGAACAGTAGTAACGAGAAAAACTGTAATTTTATGATTTAAACCCCATTGCAGTAACACAATATAATCACCTGTTACTTTTTTAAAGCCTCGTTCAAATCCATTTACAAATTTTCCAAAAAGAGTTGAATCCGAAAATTTTGTGATATTCGAAAACCTTGATGCCAACATGGGAGTAATCGTGAATGAAACCACAAGGCTCATTAAGGTTGAAACCACAACCACCATCGAGAATTGCCGCAGGATGTTACCAACAATACCGGTAACCAATGCAAGTGGTAGAAACACCGCCACATCCACCAAAGTGATGGAAAGAGCTGCAAATCCGATTTCATTTCGACCTTTTAGTGCCGCAACCCTCCTGTCTTCACCTTTTTCAAGATGGTGATAGATGTTCTCCAAAACCACAATTGAGTCATCCACGAGGATACCAACAACCAGCGACAATGCCAAAAGAGTCATCAGATTTAGTGTGAACCCAAAAGCATAAATCGCAATAAAAGTTGAAATCAGGGAAGAGGGGATGGCAATGAGTATGATTACAGAATTTCTAAAAGAATGGAGAAAAAGAAGCATCACCAGCGCAACAAGTACAACCGCAACAGCCAGATCAAACTTGACCGCATCCGCTGCAGTAATAGTAAATAAGGAACCATCTTGTGCTATATCAAACTTGAGGTCAAGATTTTTATATTGTTTCTCAAGGTCGATTAGTACCTGTTTACTTTTTTGAGCAACCTCAACTGCATTTGCGTCTGATTGTTTCGATATCTGGATACCCACAGACGGAATTCCATTGATTCTGGACTGCTGAGAAAAGTCTTTAACTCCGTCAACAACCTCAGCAACATCCCTCAATAGAATATCGGAACCACCGGGAGTTCTTATAATTGTCAGATTTCTTACATCATCAATATTTCTGAACTTTCCGGCAACTCTCACAATAAATTGGCCATCTGCATCTTTAACAGAACCGGCTGGAAAGTCAAGGTTTGCCGACTTGATAATCTGAGTTACCACTCCGATTGATAGGTTATAACTTTTTAATCTTTCTTCATTCAGAAGGATTTTTATTTCTCTCTCTTCACCCCCCACAAAGGTAATTTGCGCAACACCTTTTACTTGTGCAAGTTCAGGCTTAATGAAGTCGTTTAGAAATGTTCTAAACTCATTTGGAGGGAGGTTACTTGTGGTTCCAAGTCTTAAAATCGGAATTTCATCGAGAGCAATTTTAAGCAAAGTTGGAGGGTCAATATCGTTGGGGAGTCGTGCAACTACCTGATTTACACGTCTTTGGGCATCCTGTAATGCAAAATCGATGTTCACTGTTTGGCTGAATTCAACAGTAATAAGAGAGACATTCTCAGAAGAAGTGGCATTAACAGTTGTAACCTGATCCTGACCGGAAACCGCATCCTCAATAATTTTGGTTACGGATGTCTCCACTTCATCGGGGGAGGCTCCCAGGTAAGTTGTTATAATCACGATAACAGGCGGACTGATCTTTGGTAATAACTCATAGCCCAACTGATTGAAACTAAATAGCCCCATTAGAATCAATACAGTAAAAATCACTATGATTAGAGACGGTCGCTTGATCGATAATTCAGTAATTGTCATATTTAATTCTCAAACCTATTTAGATTTTATAATTGTAACAGGGTCACCATCAGTCAGATTTACTTGACCTGAAGTTACGATTTTTTCTCCCGGTTTAACACCTGAGAGTATCTCAATACTTGTACCACTTTCAATTCCGGTGGTGATTTTTCTTAGTTTCGCTACATTATTTTCGACGACAAATATCTTTGCATCAAGTGAACTTCCCAAGAGTGCAATTCTCGGAATTACAACAGATTCCCTGTTTACGCGCCTGTCAAATTCAGCGACAACTGTCATTCCGGCTTTCAGGTTGCGGTTGTTTGAAATAATTAGTTCAACGGGGAAACTATGGATATCGTCACCCTTCACACCAATTGACTTTATTCTTGCTGAATAGGTCTGATCAGGGAAAATATCTGATGTTACAGTAACTTTATCTCCCGTTTTAAGAAATACCACATCTGCTTCGGAGATGCTAACCTTAACCCGCAGACTGGAGATATCAACGAGAGTGATAACAACTGAACCGGGATTAACATCACTTCCAAGATTCACCATTCTGGATAACACAACACCTGAGAAGGGAGCCTTAACCCTGGTGTTTTCGAGTTGTCTCTTTGCGATTGTAAGTTGTGCTTCGGATGCCTTAAAGCCGAGTCGGTAGGCATCCACCTGAGCTTCCGTTCCTGAGCCCTCTTTTAGCAGTGCTACATATCTCTCAAGGTCTTTTTTTGCTTTTTCGTAATCGGCTTCTCTCAACTTAACAGTTGCCTGAATAATCTCATCGTCAACTTTAAAAAGGAGTTGCCCGGCCTTTACAAAATCACCCACATCACAATGAACCGATCTAATCAGTCCGTCAGCTTCGGAAGTAACTGCAACTTCCTTGTCAGCAAAAACGGTACCCACCTGAACAAGTTTTTTGTCAATGGTTTCGTTGGTGGCTTCAAGAACCGAAACGGGAAGAGCAGTAATCTTTTTTTGTTATTAAACAAAACAAAAGCAATTACTCCAATAACTGCCACGACGATAAATATATAAATAGATTTCTTTAACATATTTTTCTCTAAGTTCTTAGTTAGATACCGATTGCTTTATTTAATAGTGCTTCTGCATTTTTGAGATCAGAAATTGAAGTTACGAGTTTAATTTTGGATTCAAACACCGCGACCTCTGCGTCGATAAGGTCAGAATTTCTGATCAATCCCTTTTGAAAAAGATTATAACTGATTCTGTAATTTTCTTCAGCTTGAGCCACAGTTTTTTCTGCCAGACTGATTCTGCTTTTGTTTGCGGCATAATTTAGATATGCCTGTTTAACCTCAATCAACACACCATCTTTCATCATTTCATACTGATAGTTGGTTTGCGAAAGATCTGATTCCGCCTGTTGAGTTCTGTATGAAGTGGCATTCCAGTTCCACAGAGTATATTGAAGTGAAAGTGTAACATCCCATGTACCGTCAAACTGATCTTTTGTTGGAACAATTCTTTGATTGGGTCTGGCATAACTGTAATTACCAATCAGGTAGATATCAGGATACCAGGCAGATTCAGTAAGTTTTACTGCGGTTTCCCTCGATTTTATTCTCATTGCCATAGCTTTTAATTCCGACCGGGTGTTCAACGCCTGTGAGTTTATTACCTCGAGGGAGGGTATATCCTGCATCTCTTCCATTGTGGTCAAAGGTTTTAATGAAATGTCAGTTTCCATTGGGAGATTTAAATTGTTCAATAAATTTAATTTCGCCATCTGAATTCCATTTTCGGTTTCGAGCAATTGAAGCTGAGCCGAGGAGAGTTGAACATCAAGTTTTAGAACCTCATTTTTGGTTATAAGTCCCTGAGCATAAAAATTATTCAGGTCTTTCAGGTGAAGTTCAATTGTTTTAATGTACTCATCTATTACTTTTTTGCCTTCAATCACTTTGTAAAGTGACCAATAGGCGTTGGAGATTAAATATCTCAGTTTACTTTTTTCCGATTCCAAATCAAACATACTGGCTGTAATAGATTGATCACTCAAATCTTTATTCAGATCGATTTTGAATCCTGTAAAAACGGGTTGAGTAAGAGTCAGTTTGGTAGAATAACTGTTTAATAAACTGGGGGAGACTGTAAATGACTGAGATGTTCCACCCATCGGAACGGTAATTGTAAAAGGGTCAACTTCACTAAGGCGTGTATATCCTGCTTGAAAAGTTAGAGAAGGTAAGCCTGATGTGTTTACTTCTTCTTTTTTTAATCGTGCCGATTTCACTTTGTCACCGGCAATTTTAATCCCTTTATTGTTTTCCAGACCGTATTTAATACATTCTTCAAGACTCATTTCCATGGTTTTTTGTGCAACAACTAAAGTTGTTGACAGCATGAAAAAGCCGACTACAAATAAGAAGTACTTAAACATTTATTTTCCTTGAATTTGAAAATCATTTTTTTAATAGACTTTAACAACATTTTGAACATAAGTTCTGCGCGTTCCAGATTCTTTTTAGGTTTTTCCTGCATAATCAGAACTCGGAGTGCGTAGGCATCCATAGAATCTGAGAGTATCCCGGCAATCTCAGTTGGGTTTTCGGCTTCGAAAACGCCGGAGTCAATGCCTTCCATAATGACAGACTCGATCAATGTAGCATATTTTTGTCTGAATACTTTTTGTGAAATTAACTCGGGTTGACCAAGATATCTCACAGTTATGGTCTTCGATTTCAGATATTCAGCAAAAAGGGAATTGTCTTTAAGTTCGTGGATAACAAATTTAAGGTTGCCGGGAATCATTTTGTGGAGTTTTTCTTCAGGAGGGAGGGAGGCGTTTTTTATCTCCTCAAGGCGGGATGTAATGTTGTTTAGATGGTCCAGGAAAAATTCATAAATAAGATCTTCCTTATCTTTGAATTCATTATATATGGTACCCACACTACAACCCACATGCCTGGCAATATCAGACATCGTTGTCTTTTCCACCCCGTATCTGTTCACAAGGGAAGTGAAAGCATTAAGGATCTTTGATCTCCGACAGAGCTTGTTTTCGGGCATATGAATATTTGAATAATTTCTTAAAATGTTCAAAACTGAATTCAAAGATAGTGTAATCTACTAATAACTGAAAATAAATGTTTACCCATATATTTGAATTTATGATAAGTGGTTTTTTTTACACAATGAAATTAATGATTGAGTGTTAACTTAACCATTATTCACTATAAATACAAGTAAACTGAAAGTGAGATGATCTTGGATTGGATATATTTATTTATTGCCGGAATATTGGAGATTGGGTGGCCCTTGGGTTTTAAACTTTCGCAGACAACTGAGGGTGGATGGCACAAAGCGGGCTGGATTACTGCGGCAGCAATCTGCATGGCCGGGAGTGGCTATTTCCTTTGGATGGCACAACGAAATATTCCGATTGGAACTGCTTACGCTATTTGGACCGGTGTTGGAGCAGCGGGAACATTTTTTATTGGGATTCTCTTTTTTAACGATTCTTCATCGTTAGCGAGAGTACTTTCAGTTTTCTGATAATTGCAGGAATTGTTGGGCTAAAACTTGCGAGTTGAGATAAACGGGGATAGAGAAGAAGAAAAAATGGTGCCGAAAGCCGGGGTCGAACCGGCACCTGGTGTGAGCCAGACTGGATTTTGAGTCCAGCGCGTCTGCCAATTTCGCCATTTCGGCATCAAAACACAGTGCCACATTCGGTAATGTGGCTTAATGTGGGCAGGGACGGAATTGAACCGCCGACACAAGGATTTTCAGTCCTTTGCTCTACCGACTGAGCTACCTGCCCTCCAAAAATTTAGACTTCAAATTTAAGCATTTTTACAATATTAGACAATAGCTTAATAACAAAAAATCAAAAAAAAATTTCAGAGTTAAGGGAAAAATACCGAAATCAGCCAATTCCGGGTATTTATCAATTTCCCTTAACTCTGAATCACACAAATTATTTCATCAATAACATCTTTTTTGTAGAACGGAAAGTATTCTGTCCATCAGGAGAAACTGCTTCTATTGTATAGAAGTAAGCACCCGAAGCTGCATTTTGCATCGCCTGATTATGCGAGTGCATTCCGGCAGGAAGAACACCTTTTTGGAACTGTTCAACAAGATTTCCTGCTGCATCGTAGAAACTGAGTTTTACACTGCTTTCAACAGGAAGTGAAAATGAGATTGTCGTTGATGGATTAAAAGGATTTGGGAAATTCTGATGAAGCGCATATACCGAAGGAGTAGTAACTACGGCATCAACAATATTTGAATATTCAAATCTACCATCAAAATCGACCTGACGGAGTCTGTAGAGATAACGCCCTGGTTTGCTGATTGATTTATCTGTAAACAGATATTCATTGGTCTCTGAGGTAGTACCTTTTCCATCAACAAATGCAATCTTATTCCATGAAAGACTTCCTGTTGCATCATCCGCGGCTCTTTCAATTTCGAATCCTCTATTGTTGGTTTCGGTTGCGGTACTCCAGTCGAGTCTCACATTAAAACCATCAGAGGTTGCAGCGAATGAAGAAAGTTCAACAGGAACGATACCGTTAACTGTTACTGTAGCAGTTCTTTTGTGGACAGGAATCCCTCTGGGGCCTCTTCCTGTAACTGTTAAAGTATAATTAGCTTCAGGAATCCCGCCCGAAGTAATGATCCAAAGTTTTAAACTGTCAGGATAAGAAGTGAGGGAATCTTTTCCTTCAAACCTGAATGTAAAGTTACCTGTTGCAGGAGTTGGAGAGATTGCGGCAGTAAACTTCACCGATTTTTCGTAGGCCTTAACTGAAGGAACAGAGACATAAACAAATGCACTGTCAGAATCTACGGCAGCAGTAACGGTTGCAGGAAGAACCCTCATTGCATAATCGGGGAAATAAGCTCCGTAAGCTCCATAATTCAAGTTTCTAAAATCAGTGTATGCCATAAATGCCTGATTGTCAACTGACTGAATGGCATCATAGTCACCCTGATAGTTTGCACCTGTTCCGGACGAAATTTTGATTTTAAAAGTACGGTTGGTTACTCTCTGGTTTGGAGCAAATGTCTGTCCACCATCATCGGTGTACGATGCATAAACATCCATACTGTCGGAAGTTGGAACTCTGCGGGTGTCATAAAACTTGACATAAAGTCTTCCTGAAGTGATGTCGCACCAGATTGCAGGGAAGAAACTGTGATTTGTCTGTGGATTAGGATCGTCGTTTACAACTTTTGGAGCAGACCATGTTGCACCATAATCGGTTGAGTAACGGGAGAATATATCAGACTTGTTACCCGATCCTGAAGGACTGTTAGAAGCATAAACGAGATATAGTCTGCCTCTGTATGGTCCATTACTGTTATCCGCAGCAATCATCGGATATGGTCTGGTTCTCATGTTAGAGACAGTGGACCTGCCTGATATTTCAGTACCGATGATATTCGAAAATGTCTGTTGTGACTTAAGAGTAAATGTAGCTCCGCCATCTGTAGAATGATAAAAACTGTAGATACCTGCTGCATTTGTTCCTGAGTGGGTTACTACATATACCGATCCACCGGATATATTGGTTGGTCCGGGTCCCACAGCGGACATCATACCCGGGAGTGCCTGAGTAGATAAGCTGAGTAACTCTTGCAAATGTAAGACCTCCATCAGTACTTCTATGGATATAACCGCACCTGAACCACCTGTCATTACATTATAAATATAATTTGAGTATGGTCCGGTTGTCTGATCTATCGCCATCCAGTTTTTATCAACACCGTCAACACCTGTCACGGAAGCTGTCCAGGTTTGACCACCATTGGTTGATCTGATGTTTTTTGGAACCGGTAATATTGCCATACATACTTTGATAATGAAGCACACCATCAATACCCCAGGCTGTGAGTGGATCACCCTGAACAGAAACACCAAAAGAAGGGACAATTCTTGTCCAGTCATGTCCATCGGCTGTATAATACGCGGCATTAACATTATAAGCCGCAAACATTCTTTTCGGATTTGTTGGATCCATCGAAAAATGTGGTTCGGCTTGTTCCGTGCCAAAGAAAAAATTGTCGTAGTCTCCGATATTTATCGGTGTTGACTCAAGTGAGATAAAAGGGGGTGCAAATTTTTGCCAGTCAGAGGGCAAGCGGTCAAAAATTGCTTCAGATTCATTTTGAGCATTTACGGTAATGAAACCGCAAATTAACAAAAAAACCGTGGCTATCCGGTTTAGTAACGAAACCGTCATGAGTGCTCCAATCGATTGATGTATTAAATGAGAATTGCAAGGGGAGCAAGTTACAAAGAATTTTTAATATTATGAAATCAGAAGGAAATATTTTTTAATATTTCCTAAATTTGTTATTCAATTTCTAAAAAATGATAAATATGACAAAAGTCCTTTTAAAACCGGAATTTAAGAACCTTAGCCTCGTTGCATCAGGAAAAGTGAGGGAAATTTATTCCACCGGAGAAAATTTATTGTTTGTCTCAAGTGACAGACTTTCAGCATTTGATGTGATCATGAATCAGGGGATTCCATATAAAGGATCTGTTCTAAATTCGATTTCGGCATTCTGGTTTGATTATACAAAGGATTTGGTACCCAACCACTTCATCACAATGGATGTGGACAAATATCCGTCGGAGTTCAAGGAATACGTATCCGAACTGGATGGTCGGTCGATGCTTGTAAAAAAAGGGAAGATTGTCCCGATAGAATGTATCGTGCGGGGTTATTTAAGCGGAACAGGGTGGAATGATTACAAATCTACAGGAAGTATCTCCGGAGTTAAACTTCCTGCCGGACTTCTCGAATCGGAAAAACTTGATGAGCCAATTTTCACCCCCTCAACAAAAGCAGAAATTGGTGACCACGATGAGAACATCTCTTTTGAAACAGCTTGTGAGATAGCCGGTAAGGAGTTAATGGAGAATATTCGTGAAAAAGCAATCGCCATTTACAAAAAATGTTCTGAATACGCTCTTGAAAAGGGAGTGATTATTGCGGATACAAAGATGGAATTTGCACTTGATGCTGATGGGGAATTAATGCTTGCCGATGAAGTGCTCACGCCCGATTCCTCCCGGTTCTGGGATCTTGCAAGTTATGAACCCGGAAAAGCCCAGATGAGTTACGACAAACAATTTGTAAGAGATTTTTTATTATCAATTGGATTTAACAAACAACCCCCTGCACCTGATCTCCCTGAGGAGATTATTCAAAAAACATCTGATAAATATCTTGAAGCTTATTCCAAACTGACCGGAAAAACACTAATTTAGATGATACTTCCAAACCAGCTCACTGTTTTAAGGATTATACTCACTCCTTTTGTGATGTTTTTTGTTCTTGGCAACGGTAACTATTTTAATGAAATTGCGTTGGTTATCTATGTGATAGCTGCACTTACTGACTGGTATGACGGCTGGCTGGCGAAAAAATTTAATTACTTTACCAATTGGGGTAAGGTTTGGGATCCCATCGCCGACAAAATATTGACAGCCGGCACCATGATATCATTGGTGATTCTTGGTATTTTTAGTATTTACCCTGTGATCATAATAATTCTGCGAGATGTTTTTATGACCGGATTCCGTTCTTACGCCGAACACATTAGAAAACCATTCCCAACAAGCAGATATGCCAAGGTTAAAACATTTATAGAAATGGTTTATCTGAATTATGTTTTATTAACTTATCTATTGATGAATTCTCCGGTTCTTCCGGACAATGTTCGAGGTTTTTTTGCTGCAATGTTTGTAAAAGAGATCATCGATTGGGGGCTGATTGTGGTTGCCTTTATTACAGTCCACTCTGCTTATATTTATATCAAAGATAATTTTCATTTATTTAAGGAAATATTAAAGCGTGGCAAATCTTAATGTGATCCACAAAGTTCTTGGAAGCGGAATGCTTACGGGATATTTGAAGGGTCCTACAGGTACTTATGGAAGTTTGGTGGCGCTATTAATTTACTTGATTCCGGGTGTCTCCTCGCTCATAATCCTTATCCCTTTAAGCCTCCTGGGGCTATTTACTTGTTGCATTTTTAATATGGCGGTTACTGGATATTGTTAAACCATTTCCGGCAAGGAATTTTGAAAAACTAAAAGGTGGACTCGGCGTAATGGCTGATGACATCATGAGTGGTATTTATACTTTTTTGATCATGCGTATTATTCTAATTTTGTTTCCTGAGGTCAAATAATGAAGGCTTATATTATCTCAATTGGTGATGAATTACTGATTGGGCAAACTATTAATTCAAACGCATCTTTTATCGGTGCAAAACTTAGCGAAGCGGGGATTGAGGTTTCGAAGATAATCACAACAGCAGATGTTAAAGATGATATCCTGTCCGATTTGAATGAAGCCCGTAAACGATCGGATGTGATAATTGTAACAGGGGGACTTGGTCCCACCCACGATGATATCACAAGAGAAGCGATTTGTTCCTTTTTTGAAGTTGGAATGCGCCGTGATGAAGATGTCCTGAATGACATCAAAGAACGGTTTGCAAAATTTGGAAGGGAAGTAACCCCGACCAACGAAGATCAATGCCTTGTTCCCGAGTGTTGTATAGCAATAAGGAATTTTAATGGCACTGCTCCGGGCTTTTGGATTGACAGATATGACAAAGTTTTTGCTGTGATGCCCGGAGTACCCGGAGAGATGAAGGCAATGATGAATAATTTTGTCATTCCTAATCTCACTGCAAGATTTAACGGCAAACTAAAACAGATTGCAAGATTAAGTGTTTTGACCACAGGTATTGCTGAATCAACCTTGTATGACAAACTTTCACCCATTGATGAGGTGTTCAAGGATGTTAAGGTTGCTTTTTTACCAAATCTTCAAGGTGTAAAAATCCGACTAACTGCCGAAGCTGAAACCATCGAAAAAGCTAATGAACTTGTTAGTGTTGCAAACCAACAATTAAGATTAAGAGCCGGTCGTTACATTTATGGAAAAGGTGAAGAGCAGTTGGGTCTTGTAATAGGTAATCTATTAAGAGAAAGACAAATGACAATTTCTGTCGCTGAATCCTGCACGGGGGGATGTATTTCAGATTTAATTACTGACGTTTCGGGAAGCAGTGAATACTTCGAAAGAGGAGTTATCGCTTACAGTAATGCAGCAAAAGTTGAGATACTACAAGTTGATGAAGATCTGATTCACGAAAAAGGTTCTGTTTCAGAAGAAGTGGCAATTGAAATGGCAAAAGGGGTTAGAGCCATATCGGGAACTGATCTTGGTGTGTCAATCACGGGAATTCTTGGACCAAAAGGAGCTACACCCACAAAGCCTGTTGGTCTTGTATATATTGCGGTTGCGTCTCACGAAAAAGCTGTCGCGAAAAAATTCAATTTTGGTGGCACCAGGATCGAAAACAAAGCAAGAGCTTCACAGGCAGCTCTGGAAATGGTTAGAAGATTTGTTCTCGGGATTACACTTGAATCGTAGAACAATCACAGGTGGATTTTATATGTTAAATGCGGAAGAAAAATTTTACAAAATTAAATCAATTTTAGGAGTCATATATGGCTGATACACACGATGTAAAAATAAAATTATTGATGAAACAATATTAAATATTGAAAAGGCTTTTGGCAAAGGCTCGATCATGAGACTTGGTGACGGGGTGATCAACAAGGTGGAATGTATCCCCACCGGTGCCCTCTCCTCGACAGAGCTCTTGGAATTGGTGGAATTCCACGCGGAAGAATTACTGAAATTTATGGTCCCGAGTCGAGTGGAAAAACTACAATTTGTCTCCATGTAATAGCAGAAGCACAAAAAACGGGTGGAATCGCAGCTTTTATCGATGCAGAACATGCCCTTGATCTAAATTATGCCAAAAGACTTGGTGTTGACACTCCAAATCTGCTCCTTTCTCAACCCGACTTTGGAGAACAGGCACTCGAAATTTGTGATACTCTTGTAAGAAGCAACGCACTTGATGTTATAGTGATCGATTCAGTTGCAGCTTTGGTCCCCAGAGCTGAAATTGAAGGCGAGATGGGAGATTCCCACATGGCGGTTCAGGCACGACTTATGTCACAGGCTCTCAGGAAACTTACCGGAGCAATCTCCAGATCAAAAACAGCGGTTATCTTCACCAATCAATTACGAAGCAAAATCGGAGTGATGTTTGGAAATCCTGAAACCACAACAGGCGGAAACGCACTAAAGTTTTATGCATCACTAAGGATGGATATCAGAAGAGTAGCCCAAATTAAAGAGGGCACTGAAGTGGTTGGTAACAGAACAAAAATCAAAATTGTGAAAAGCAAGGTTGCTGCTCCATTTAAGGAAGTTGAATTTGACATTTTATACAACGAAGGCATAAGCAAAACGGGCGATCTGATCGATCTTGGTGTTGATACAGGTATCATCAAAAAGGTGGAAGCTGGTTCACTTTTGGTGAAGACAGATTCCAGGGTAGAGAACAATTCAGACAAAAACTGTTGGAATTCCCTGATATGTTCGACCGTCTTGCAATAGAAGTTAAAACAAAGATCGGACTCATCGAGCCGGTGGTTGTTAAAGAATAGATTAAATGGGCATCGTAACAGATGCCTTTTTTACTTATGGCTGAAATATTAAACATAAAACTTAAAAACGAAAACTTTGCAATCGTCGAGTTCGATTCCGGAGTTGGTCTTGTTGTGCCCAAATTACTTGTTTATGAACTTGGGCTGCGAAAAGGCGACATCCTCAGCGAAGAAGCCCTGGACTCATTGGCAAGAGAAAACGAACTCTACAGTTGTGAACAAAAGGCGCTGGGTTATCTGGGACGAAGACTTCATTCAAAAATGGAACTTAGAAGAAAGCTGTATCAAAAAAAGTTTACAAAACCGGTGATTGAGTCGATTATCGAAAAGTTATCAAACATAAAATATATCGATGATAGAAAATATGCGGAATTGATGATTAATGAATCGATGAATCTTCGCCATGACGGGGTGCAAAAAACAAAAGCCCGTTTAATGGAAAAAGGTGTAGATAAAAAGATAATTGAAGAGATGCTTGCAGAGACAAAGGATCTCGATGTGGAAATGGACAATATTAAATTAGTTGGAAATAAGAAACTTTTATCGTTGAAAAAACGATTTACAGATAAAAGGCAGGTTGATCAAAAATTGACTGCCTATCTTGTTGGAAAAGGTTTCTCTTTTGAGATTATTAAAGAATATCTAAAATCTGCGGGAACCGATCCCGGAGATTTTGAGGAATAAATATGAAAACAATTGACCCAAAATTAGTCACATTTCCCGAGGTACAGAGATTACTCCAGGGTGGTGTTGCTCCGCGTCCCATTGCACTGGTCTCAACCCTTTCACCTGAAGGCATCCCAAACCTCTCTCCATTTTCGTTTTTTAATGTTTTTGGTGCCAATCCACCGATTGTTGCGTTTTCAGCCTCCAGAAAAGGACGTGATGCAACTTTTAAGGATACATATAACAATTTGATGGCAACAGGGGAGTGTGTAATTCACTCGGTTTCTTACGAGATGGTTCAACAAATAAGTCTGGCATCTTCAGAATTTGAACCCGAAGTTGATGAATTTATAAAAGCCGGTTTCACAAGGATTAAATCTGTTAAAGTAAAACCATTTGCAGTAAAAGAATCCGCTTTCAGGATGGAGTGTAAACTTCTTAAGATGGAAAGTTTTGGTGAAGGGGGGGCGGCAGCAAACATTGCAATTTGTGAGGTAATTCTTTTCCATGTGGCAGAGGATATTTTCCATGATGGACTCATAATTCCTGATAAGATTGATCTTGTTGCAAGGATGGCAGGTGACTTTTATTCTCGAGCTTCGGGTAATGCTGTTTTTGAAGTTGAAAAACCGGTGGGGAAGAGGTGTATCGGTTTTGATAATTTACCAAAGTTTATGCTCGATTCCCACAGTTATTCAGGGAATGAACTTGGTGCATTTGCAAACTCTACCGAGGTTCCGGATGGTTCTGAGAACAAACAGGTATTGCTTGCAATTACAAGTAAAGAACTGGCGGGGTATGAAAATGATGCATCGGCCTTTAACCGTTATTTGCGAAGAGGTGAGATTGAAAAAGTGGTGAAACTGTTATTCAAAAATGATGAGATGATGAGTTTACCAACCATTCAAAAAATCAAAAACTTTGAAAAAAGTGCCAAACTGGCTCTTAATCTTAACAGACTTGACCTGGCTTGGGCGTTGGCGCTTGAGGCAGGTAAACTTTAATCAGGAGTTCCATTTGACAAAAAAGCCACTCTGGATACCATCACAAAAAAGAGTTTCCGAAGCAAACATCACCCGTTTCATCGATTTTGTGAATAAAAAACATGATTCGGAAATCAAAAGTTATCAGGAACTCTACGATTATTCCGTCACGGATATCGAGAAATTCTGGGAAGACATTTTTGAGTTTGCAGATCTAACTTTTAGCGGAACATATCAAAATGTCCTTTCTGAAAGGATAATGCCGGGTGGGAAGTGGTTTGAGGGTCTAAAACTTAACTATGCACAAAATATCTTCAAAAAACTGCAAAATGAATTTGCGATTACATCTTATCGTGAAGGTTTTGGCAGTTTCAGGATTTCCTCGGAAAAATTTAAGTCTGTCTCGTTAAAATTGGCTTCAGCACTTAAAGCTGCCGGGGTGGGTAAAGGTGACAGGGTTGCCTCTTTCTCTTCAAACATCCCCGAAGCAGTGATGGGACTTATGGCTACATCAACGATTGGTGCTGTCTGGTCATCTTGTTCACCCGATTTTGGCACGCAGGCAGTCATTGACCGTTTTGGTCAAATAGACCCAAAGATTTTGTTTGCAGTTGAGTCTTATGATTACAACGGAAAAAGATTTAACTGTATGCCAAAAATCATCGAGATCAGCCGGGCATTTAAGTCACTTGAAAAAGTGGATTTATCCACATTCTGCAATTTTATGGAAGCTTGTCTCAGAACAGGAAGTCTCAGTTTTTGGAACCAGTCCCAAATTTTTGTCTCTTACTGAAAAGAGAAAGATAAAACCCCTGACAATGTTTAATTTCAATAACTTAAAGGCGATCCTTTCAACCGGTTCACCCCTGTTGGAGAGTAATTTTGAGTGGGTTTATAAAAATGTAAAAAAGATTTACAACTTTCTTCCATTTCAGGAGGAACCGATATAGTTTCATGTTTTATGCTTGGTTGTCCAGTTTTACCTGTTATTTCGGGTGAAATTCAATGTCGGGGACTCGGAATGAAAGTTGAGGTTTTTGATGAATCGGGAAAGTTACTTGAAGGTGAAAAAGGAGAACTGGTCTGCACACTTCCATTTCCTTCGATGCCCGTTGAATTTTGGAACGATGAAGGGGATGTCAAGTATAAAGATGCATATTTTTCACGATTTCCCGGTGTCTGGCGACATGGTGATTATATCAGAATAACGGAAAAGGGGGGAATCATCGTTTACGGTAGAAGTGATGCAACACTTAACCCCGGAGGAGTACGAATATTGGAACCGCTGAAATTTACAGGATAGTTGAGGAAATCCCTGAAATTGAGGATTCGATAGTTGCCGGGAATTAATGTTAAAGATGAAATAGAAATTTTCCTTTTTGTAGTTCTAAAATCAGGTTGTGAACTTTCACCGGATTTGGTTCTCAAAATAAAAAAATCGTTAAAAGAAAAAGCTTCACCCAGGCATGTTCCACACAGAATATTCAAAATTAATGATGTACCCAGAACAATAAGTGGCAAAAAAGTTGAAATTGCCATCACAAAAATCTTCGCCGGCGAAGAACCCGATAACAGGGAAGCACTCGCAAATCCGGACTCCCTTGATGAAATCTCGACAATCAGCAAAAGTCTAAACCTTTAAGGTGAACTCCCCCAAAATCTCTCCTGTTTGAAAGGCATTTTTAAAATGAGTATATTTGTAATTACATTTCCATCAAATTCCAGGAACATCTAAATGTCGAAATACGATCTCGCCATTCTCGGAGGAGGACCGGGCGGTTATGTTGCTGCCATCAGAGCAGGACAGTTGGGTCTTAAAACAGTAGTAATTGATAAAGACAATCTTGGAGGCATTTGCCTTAACTGGGGTTGTATTCCCACCAAATCACTATTAAAAAATGCAGAGATTTACGATACACTTTCAAACCACAGCGGTGATTTTGGTATTTCCTTTAAAGAGTTGAGCATCGACTTTTCGAAGGTTATTAAAAGAAGTCGCGACATTTCCGAGAAAATATCGAAGAATGTTGAAATGTTGGTAAAGAAAAACAAGGTGGACAGGATCAGAGGTTTTGTGAAACTATCGAGCAAAAACACAATTGATATTTTAGACAATGATGGCAAAAAGACTTCAACAATTGAAGCCGATAAAATCATTATTGCAACAGGTGCCCGTCCCAGAAATGTTCCTTCAATTCCTGTGGACAGAAAAGACATAATCACAAGTTCTGAAGCTATGAACCTTCCTGAAATGCCTTCAAGCCTTATTGTTGTTGGTGCAGGGGCAATTGGAATCGAGTTTGCGTATTTTTATTCCGTTCTCGGAACAAAAGTAACCATTATTGAGATGTTGGACAGAATTTTACCTGTTGAAGACAGGGAAGTTTCAGAAACACTTGCCAAAAGTTTCAAAAAAAGGGGAGTTGAGATTCACACAGGAGCGGTGGTAGAATCGGCAAAACCCGGAAAAGATGGCGTTACCGTAACCATAACCAAAGATGGTAAAAAGATTGAAATGAAAGCTGATAAAGTGCTTTCTGCAATTGGAGTTACGGGAAACATTGAAGGAATTGGTTTGGAAGAACTCGGAATTGAAATCTTCAAAAACCATATCAAAGTTGATAAAAAAGATTATTCAACCAATGTTGCCGGAGTTTATGCAATTGGTGATGTTATAGGACCACCCTGGTTGGCTCATGTTGCAAGCGCCGAGGGGCTTCATTGTATTGAGACAATCAAAGGTTTACATTCCACACCGGTTGATTATGGAAATATTCCGGGATGTACCTATTGCCAACCCCAGGTTGCCAGCATCGGTTTAACCGAGGAGCAGGCAAAGGAAAAAGGATATAAACTTAAAATTGGTAAATTTCCTTTTATGGCATCGGGTAAAGCATTTGCAATAGGTGAACGCGACGGATTTGTTAAGTTGATTTTTGATGAAGAATATGGTGAACTTCTTGGTGCTCACATCGTTGGTTCTGAAGCCACTGAGATGATAGCCGAACTTGCAATTGCACGGACACTTGAAGCTACTTATGAAACGATTATTAAAACAGTGCATGCACATCCCACTCTTTCAGAGTCGGTGATGGAAGCTGCTGCCATGGCGTATGGAGAAGCAATCCATATCTAAGGAATTGTTTTATTCCAATCTTGGTACCGTTTCCTATCAGGAGGCATGGGATCTGCAAAGAACCATTCATTTGATGCGAACTTCGGGTGCCATTGAGGATACACTGTTATTGCTTGAACATCCCCACACTTACACATTGGGCAAGACTGCTGACAGAACCAATCTCATCGGTTCTGAGGAGTATCTCGAGAAAAATGGAATTTCAGTTTTTGAGATTGATAGAGGTGGTGACATCACATATCATGGACCCGGTCAGATTGTTGGTTACCCGATAATAGATTTAAATAAGTGGAAGCCCGATACACATCTTTATTTGCGAAATCTTGAAGAAGTAATCATTAAAGTGCTTGCAGAATATGGGATCGAATCGGGAAGAAAACCTGAATATACAGGTGTCTGGGTTGGAGAAAGTAAAATCGCTGCAATCGGAATAAGAGTGAGCAGATGGGTGACGATGCACGGGTTTGCTTTCAATATTAACACCGATCTTGAACTATTTAACGGAATTATCCCTTGTGGTATAAAGGACAAGGAAGTAACTTCACTTTCCCGTTTACTAAAAAGAGAAATTGACATTGACGAAGTGAAACAAAAATTAAGAGATCAATTTGTTTTACACTTCGATTACAGTACCTTGAAAGAAATTGATATTTATCAATTGGTTCATTAATGATACAAAAAAGGACCGAAATGGCTAAAACCGCAATTTTAGAAAAAAATTCAAACAGCAAAAAAACAACACTCCCAAATAATGGTTCCTCGTCAATTAATATTGATAAGGCAACTCTCGAAACCGCTTACCGTTATATGTACCTTGCTCGCCAAATAGATAACAAAGCAATGAATCTTCTCCGTCAGGGGAAATCATTTTTTCATATCGCTGGTGCGGGGCATGAAGCAGTACAGGCGGCACTTGGCCTGTTGTTGGATTCAAAAGTTGATTGGATTTTCCCTTATTACAGGGATTTGACACTAACCCTGATGTCGGGGATGACTGCCAAAGATTTTTTTCTTGCATGTTTTGGAAAAGCTGATGACCCGGCAACCGGTGGAAGACAACTTCCATGTCATTTTGGTGTTAAGAGACCCAATCTTGTGCCAACCCAGTCCAGTCCTACAGGAACACAATTCCTTCAGGCAGTGGGAACCGCTCTTGCTTCACAAAGACAAGGGATAAACAATATCTCTTATGCAAGTTCAGGCGAGGGAACAACAAGTCAGGGTGAGTTTCATGAAGCTGTTAATTGGGCTTCGAGAGAAAAACTCCCGGTTCTTTTTGTAATCCAAAACAATAAATATGCAATATCTGTGCATGTTTCGCAGCAGAGTGGCGGCGAAGGTAACATGATCTCAGAAATGATGAAAGGTTATGCCAATCTTAAAAGATTTATTGTTGACGGTACTGATTTCTTTAAATCGTATCAAACTGTAAAAGAAGCCATTGAATATATCAAATCGGGCAGTGGTCCCGCTTTGATTGAAGCTGATACAGTAAGACTACATTCACATTCTTCATCTGATGATCATAAAAAATACCGTTCTGAAAATGAGCTTAAAGATGATCAGAAAAATGATCCAATATTCAAATTTGGACATGATGTACTTGTTGAAAACATCTTTACCGAAGATGAACTTGAAGAGATCAGAAAAGTGGTGGATGAATCGATCAACACTGCAGTTGACGAGGCTGTTGTAGCGACAAATCCCGATCCTGAAACTGCCGAAAAATTTATGTATGATGAGAGTGGCCTCAGAGAATCTCTCGATTATGATAAAGCAACTCCTGCGGGAAAACCAATAGTAATGGTGGATGCCATCAATCATGCCCTATCTGAAGAGATGGAAATAAATAAAAACATCTATGTTTTTGGTGAAGATATTGCTGACGGAAAAGGTGGAGTTTTCACAGCTACCAAAGGACTTTCAACAAAATTTGGTGGGGACAGAGTATTTAACAGTCCACTCGCCGAGGCGAGCATTGCCGGAGTTGCCACAGGGATGGCGCTTGCAGGACTAAAACCGGTTGTTGAGATTCAGTTTGGCGATTATATCTGGCCGGCATTTATGCAGTATAAAAATGAAACAGCCACATTCAGATACAGATCAAATAACGAGTGGGCAACTCCATTTGTTACCAGAGTAGCGGTTGGTGGTTATATTCATGGTGGACTTTACCACAGTCAAAATATTGAATCGATATTTGCTCATGTACCGGGATTATTCATTGCATATCCTTCAAACGCAGCCGATGCAAAAGGTTTATTAAAAACCGCTATCAGATTAAATGACCCTGTTATTTTTTGTGAACACAAGGGGCTCTACAGACAATCATTTGCGATGGCTCCTGAACCGGCTTCAGATTATCTTGTACCTTTTGGGGTTGCAAAAACTGTAAGGGAGGGAAAAGATCTTACGGTGATTTCCTGGGGTGCAACTGTTTGGGAAGCAGTTTTTGCTGCAAAACGACTTGAGGATGAAGGATTTAGTGTTGAGGTGATTGATATTAGAACAATTACACCGCTTGACAGAGATGCCATTTACAATTCCGTCAGGAAGACAGGAAAAGCAATCGTAATTCACGAAGATACCCTTACAGGTGGATTTGGTGGGGAAATCGCAGCTTTAATCTCTTCAGATTGTTTTGAACATCTTGATGGTCCCGTAAAACGATATGCTGCAAAAGATGCCCACATTCCCTACAGCCCTATACTCGAAGACAGGATATTGCCGTCAAGAGAAGGTGTTTACAAAGCAATTAAAGAATTAGCACAGTATTAAAATTGAGGTTTTGAAGATGAAAATTGACATAGTTATGCCAAAAATGGGTGAAAGTGTTACCGAAGGAACCATCATTAAATGGTATAAAAAACCGGGTGATACTGTAAAAAAAGATGAAATTATATTTGAGATAAGTACCGATAAAGTTGATACTGAGATTCCATGTGCCGAGGATGGTGTGCTTGTAGAAATACTCGTTAACGAGCAGGAAACTGTAGATGCAGGTGTTGTGGTCGCAAGACTTTCAACAGAAAAAGGCGATGAAGTAGCTGCCCCGGAACCTGTTAAAACACCAGCTCCACAGAGTGCACCTGTTTCCATCCCTGAACCACAGGAAGTTATGACCGTTATCGCTTCGGCATCTAATGATGAAGAGGGTGAATTGACTGACATTCCAATGCCAAAAATGGGTGAATCGGTGATGGATGGCACAATTATTAAGTGGTATAAAAAAGTTGGTGATCCCGTTAAAAAAGATGAAACCTTTTTTGAGATCAGCACAGATAAAGTTGACACCGAGATTCCATCTCCCGAAGATGGTTTTGTAGTTGAAATTTTGGTTCATGAACAAGAGACTGTTGATGTTGGAACCATTGTTGCCAGGATTTCCACCTCTGCCTCCGCAAAACCGGCACAAAAAAAATCAGAGGCTCCGGTTGCACAACCCGTTTCAACTCCTTCCGAACCGATCCCTTCAATGCATGATGTTATTGCCGCAAATGCGCAGAGAAATGAACCCGTTGAAGTTGAAGAGTCGGGAAGTGACAGATTTTATTCTCCTTTGGTCATGAATATTGCCAAAAAACAGGGTGTATCATCAAGTGAGCTTGATACAATTTCGGGAACCGGTATTGGTGGCAGAGTTACAAAAAATGATATTCTGAAATTTATTGAGATAAAAGCTACTCAATCTGCCAAACCTGTTTCGGTTTCAACACCCGCACCTGCCTCTGCTCCGGTTCAAGCAAATGCAGCAGCCCAGGCTCCATCAACATCACCCATGCCTTCATTTGTTAATGGTGAAACAGAAGTTACACCGATGGATAACATCCGCAGGAAAATAATGGGTCACATGGTGATGAGTCGCGATACTTCAGTACATGTAACTGAACTCGCCGAAGTGGATATGTCAAAGATTTATCGGTTCCTCCAAGCCAAAAAAGCAGAAATTGAAAAAACCGAAGGTGTAAAGTTGACATATATGCCATTTATTGCACATGCAGTAAACAGAGCATTAAGGGATTATCCCCTGGTGAACGCAAGCATTGATGGAAATAATATAGTTCAAAAGAAATTTATCAATTTGGGAATTGCAGTCTCCATGCAACCAAATGGACTGATTGTACCAAATATTAAAAATGCTCAGAACAAAAACATTGTTGGTCTTGCAAAAGCGATCAATGACATTGCTCTCAGAGCAAGAAACAGAAAATTGACTCCTGATGATATCACAAACGGTACTTTCACAATCACCAATTATGGTGTTTTTGGAACACTATTTGGAACTCCAATCATCAATCAGCCTGAAGTTGCGATTTTGGGTGTGGGAGCCGTTGTTAAAAGAGCTGTTGTTATTGAGGTTGATGGTCAGGATACAATTGCGATCAAACCTATGATGTATTTAACTTTGGCTCACGACCACAGACTTGTTGACGGTATGCTTGGTGGACTGTTTTTAAAGGCAGTAAAAGAAAACCTTGAAAATTTTAATGAAAACTGGATTTAGACTAAGAGACGATTATTTTCGATAGAAAAACAATAAATAAACATCAAAGGGATTTTGCTGATCGTGTTCAAGGTGAACGGGTTGATCTCGGCAGAAGGCCTGATTGGTTAAAAGTTAAACTTCCGACAGGTCAAAACTATGTGGAAGTTAGAAACCTGATGAGAAACAACAAACTGAATACTGTTTGTGAAGAAGCGAGATGTCCTAATCTCGCAGAGTGTTGGAACCACAGAACGGCAACCTTTATGATTCTTGGCGACACCTGCACAAGAAGCTGTGGTTTTTGCAACATAAAAGTTGGACTTCCTACAGAACTTGATCTTGATGAACCGAGAAGAGTTGCCGAAGCCGTAAATAATTTACAACTCCGCCATGTTGTAATCACCTCGGTTAACCGCGATGAACTTCAGGATGGGGGAGCCTCCATTTTTTCCGAGTTAAACAGATTAATCAGAGAAACCACTCCTGACTGTACTATTGAGATACTTATTCCCGATTTTAAAGGGATGGAAGATGCATTCGAGATTATAATGCAAAATCCGCCTGATATCCTGAATCATAACCTTGAGACAGTTCCAAGGATGTATCACGCTGTAAGGCCTCAGGCAAAGTATCAAAGAAGTCTCGATTTAATCAACTGGTTTCACAATCGTGGTCTCAAAACCAAAAGTGGAATCATGGTTGGAATTGGTGAGACAAAAGAAGAAGTTGTTGACCTTATGAAAGACCTTGTTGCTCATCATTGTGATATTTTAACGATTGGTCAATACCTGCAACCCACAGGAAACCACCTGCCCGTTCACAGATTTGTTACACCTGAAGAGTTTGCATTTTACAAGACTGAAGGCTCTAAAACTTGGTTTCAGAATCGTGGAATCAGCTCCTTTGGTCAGAAGTTCTTACCATGCAGATCAGCAGGCAAGAATGGTCACAATTGAACAGTAATGTTATTAAATAATTAACTGCTTTTTTGAGAGTTAATAATTCCTTTTATTTAAAATCACTCTTTTCAAAAATATATGTTTTATGAAGATATACCAATTAGTATTCGCCGTCATTTACTTTTCTTCCTCACTCCTCGCTCAGCAGGAGATCCGGTCTATTTCCAGGCTTTCTAAAGATGATAATACAAAATTTACATCTGTTGGAAATATCGGAATAACCATCACAAACTTTGGTACCTATGGGCATGGTTTTGCACTTATGGCCTCAGAATCCATCAATGGAATATCCAAAGGGAAGTGGTATAGAGCATATATTTGACGGTGGACTATATATCGGTGGATTTGTTAGTAACGATTCACTTGGCTCCGGCAGACTTGGTCCCTTTGTTACCACAGGAGCTGTTGATGCAGCTTCAGTCTCAGCTCGCGGTGGCGGATTTGAGTTTACAAATGACAGAGAGTCCAGAATAGTTGAGAGGTCTTCATTATTAACCTCAAGATATTATAAACCTGAAGCGGTGTCACACCAGGATTTTGTTATCGAATTTAATGATACCAATCTTGTTTGGGAAAATAATGAACCAATTCAGGAACATTCTCCCTTGGGTCTTGGTGTTCATCTCGAAACATATGCCTGGAACTTTCCCTTCGCCGATTTCTTCGTAATCTTCAACTACACCATTAAAAATGTAAGCAACAAATATGTTGACAGTGTTTATGTTGGTCTCTGGACTGATGCAGTTGTAAGAAATACAAAAGTAACTTCACCGGGCGGATCAGCGTTTTTTAATAAAGGT
The DNA here is from genome assembly GCA_016714125.1 of Ignavibacteriales bacterium. Classification (GTDB taxonomy): domain Bacteria; phylum Bacteroidota; class Ignavibacteria; order Ignavibacteriales; family Ignavibacteriaceae; genus UTCHB3. The sequence goes on from JADJNX010000005.1 coordinate 122,069, forward strand.
GGAAACGGATTTATGGATTCGATAGATGTTGCTTATGAGTTTGACTCAAATGGGGATATCGGATTCACAGACAGTTATCTGGGTGTTCAGTTTCTTGGATCTGACACACCACACGACAGTGTAAATTATGTAAGCTGGCAATTTAGAAACACTGCCGATCCACTTTTCTTTGCTCCTCAGACAGATCAGGAAAGATATGTAAAACTTCAGGGTTATTTTGGTGGTAACACCCGATATAATGCCGGAGTTACACCAGCCACTCTCAAATCTCCTTCAAACCGTTCTTTTATGATTTCCGCAGGCAGTTTCAAAAGGATCGCCCCGGAGACTCAATTAATGTGGTTTTGCAATTTTAGGTGCCAAAAAATTTGGTGATGATCCTGCAGCTCTTGATAGTGACTTGCAGAAAAAAACGCTCGCTGCAAATGCTGATTGGGCTAAAAGAGCTTACAGTGGAGAAGATAAAAGCATAAAAAATATTCTTGAGCCCGGTGAAGATTTAAACGGGAATGGAAAGTTGGACAGATACATTCTTCCTGCACCTCCCGTTTCACCTAAAGTTGTTGCTGTCCCACAAAATGGAAAAGTATCACTCTATTGGGATAAATCAGCCGAACAGAGTATTGACCCTATCTCAGGTGTAAAAGATTTTGAAGGTTACAGGTTATACAGATCCAATGCAGGGTTTGATTTCCAGAATAATGCAAACGATGCACAGGCATTGGTCCAGATGGCAGAGTTTGACAGCACAGGTAACTCACTCTTCTTCAACACAGGTTTCAATTATGTTAAACTCCCGCAGGCTGTTAAGTTTGAGGGGGATAACACAGAATACTGGTACAGATTTGAAGTTGATAATCTGTTAAACGGCTGGCAATATCTTTTTAACGTTTCCGCATTTGACAAGGGTGATCCTGTTAACAGGATTGAAAGTCTTGAATCCAGCTTTTTATTTAATGTAAAAAGAATAATCCCCGGTACAACACCAACCTCTCAGGAAGATGTTGAAATTGGCGTATATCCAAATCCTTATTATGGAAACGCTTATTGGGATGGATCATTTGAAAGATTAAGAAAAATATATTTTTACAATTTACCGGCGCGAGCTGAGATTGTTATCTACACACTGGCAGGGGATGTTATCAAAAAACTTGATCATGACGGCAACAGCAATGGCAGTGAATTGAGATGGTTTGAAAATTTTTCACCCGGCGGAACTCAGGTTATGTCAGGTGGAGAGCACGCATGGGATCTGATTTCTGATGGAGATCAGGCAATTGCAACAGGTTTATATCTTTTCTCGGTTAAAGATTTAAATACCGGGAAAATCAAAACCGGAAAGTTTTTAGTAATCAAATAAAAAAGGAAAAAGAATGAAAAAATCTTTTTTACTCATCGCATTTTTACTAACGGGTGTTGCTTTTTCGCAGCAGTATCCATTAGTAACAATTCAACAATTGACTCAGACTCCTGATTCACTTCTTGGATCGGGAATTGAATATTCCGACTACCTCGGTGATACAGTCAGGTTTAGAGGACTTATTACTGTAAAACCCTTGGTTGACCCTTCAACTGACCGTAGAAGAGTTATCGCTGCCGGTGGCAGATGGTATGCCTATGTTCAGGATATAAATGGTTTACCATTTGGTGGAATCTCGGTTATTCAAAATGATACAACCGGAGTAAACCAAAGTTCAGGATTTGATCTTACAGATACAGCCCAGGTTTGGGAATTTACTGCTGTAATTTCTGTTTTTTCAGGTAACACCGTTCAGGCAAATTTACTTGTAAATCCTCCTGTTCCTGTTGATTTTGTATCCCAGGAAGTTAAAAGGCCAAATCCGGTTGAACTCCCAATGACTACCTTCATGGAAGGTGGAGTTCTCAAAGGAGAAGGCGAAAAATATGAGGGTATGTATGTTGTGATCAGAAATGTTCTGACCAGTGACAGAAACAACTCCTCAGGAACCTTCCGTTTTAATGATGGAAATGGTAACTACATGACAATGTATGATCAATCAGGTTTTTTCACAAAAAGAGCACATCGTTTAACAGGTTTGACAGATTATGATGCACCTGCTGACGGAACATTTCTTGAGTTTATCCGTGGAACAGTTCACACCAGAGCAGATGGTTATTATATTGTACCGTTATATCCCGGTGACATGGTAGTTGGTGCAACACCTCCTTCAATTTCCAGTATTACAAGAAATAATGGTTATGTTGGACGTAATGTCCCCGTAGAAATTTCATCAAGAATCGTTGATCTTGATGGTAGAATCACCTCTGCAAAAGTTTATTTCAGAGTAAACAGAGGTGGATATACAGAATTGCAACTCACCCGTGGAGTAGCTGATACCAACATGTTCTCTGCAACCATTCCGGGTGTTGATTCTGATTCAGCTTGGGTAGATTATTTCTTCTGGGCTCAGGACAATGAAAACAGAATAACAATGAATCCTGCTGATACTGCAAGAAACAGATGGTTTTATCCTGTACTTACCAGACCTCTTTCAATCCAGGATGTTCAATACAGCCCTTATGGATCAGGTTTCAGTGCTCTGAATAACTATCGTCTTAACCTTACCGGTGTTGTAACTGCGGATACTTCAGATATTCCGGGTTTTGGTTCTACAGCATTAAGAGTTTACATTCAAAACGGTTCAACTCCATGGTCCGGTATCTGGGTTAAAGGTTTTGATGCATTAAACCTCAAACGAGGCGATAATGTAACCGTAAGTGGTAAAGTAGTTGAAGATTTCAGCGTTACCTGTCTTGATTCAGTTACTGCGATTGTAGTTAATTCAACAGGTAACACAGTTCCTGAGCCAATCGCATTGGCAACCGGTACAATCGGTGCTAAAGCAAGTGGTGTTGTTGATGCTGAACAATATGAAAGTGTTTTAATTAAATACACCAATCCAATTATCACCAAAACCAATGCTGATGCAGGTGGTAATTTTGGTGAAATGCTTGTTGATGATAATTCAGGTGGTACCCGCGTTGAATTACAGGATGGTAACCATTCTTATCATAACAACTGGGAACCTGCACTTCCGGGAATTCAAGTTGATTCACTCGCAAGATTTAACTCTATTACAGGCGTTCTTTATTTCTCGTTTTCAAATTACAAGTTGACTCCAAGAAAAGATGCCGATTTTGTAGGCTATACAACCGATGTAAAAGATAATTTGGTGCCTGCAGAATTTGCATTAAAACAAAATTATCCAAATCCATTCAACCCTTCAACTGCTATTGAATTCAGCATTCCAAAGGGACAGAATGTTAAACTTGAGATATTTGATGTTCTCGGAAGAAGCGTTCAGACAATTATTAATGAATACAAAGAAGCAGGTAACTATAAAGTTTACTTTAATGCCTCAGCTTTGCCTTCAGGAGTCTATCTTTATAAGATTGAGTCCGGTTTGAATTCTTCTGTTAAAAAAATGATCTTAATGAAATAAATTTCTTAATCACAGGGAGATCCAAAAGGGTCTCCCTCAGGTTTTGTATGATGCTCAATAAAAAAATTCTCTTACTGTTTTTTTTAGCGTTGATGGTTTTGGGTCTGTCCTCATGTTCAGACACTATGACCGGAAACCCTGTGGGTAACCAACCACCCCAAACGCATCTGTTCCTTTATCCCGATTCCACAATCTCACAACAACCCAGTAAACTAACGGTTAACTGGTGGGGTGATGATCCTGATGGACTCGTGGTTGGCTATTACTTTAGCTGGGATGAGCGAACTTGGGCTTTCACAACAAAAAACGATAGTGCTTTTGCACTCCAGATAGGAGCTGCTGATACTTCTTATTTCTTTGAAGTGTGTGCAGTTGACAACTCCGGTAACGGAGTTTATGATAACTCAATAGTTCAAAACGGAATCAATTTTGGACCTGAACCATTTGTTGATGTGAATGGGAATGGTGTATATGATGCAGGCGAAAAGTTTTATGATATCGGATTGATCGATCCAACTCCTGCCAAATTAAAATTTCCGATCAAAAACACTCCTCCTGAACTTGCATGGGATACATTAACTGTAGTTCCTGCATCATCATTACCTGTAATGACATTCAGATGGAAAGCTTCTGATCTTGATGGTGACGAAACCATACAAAAAATTAATATCGTCTTAAACGATACAAACAACATCGCAAATTATGTTGAGCTCAGGGGAAATACGAGACTCGTAACCCTCAGGGTTAGAGATTTTGTCTCTGCGAATCCTGAAACAGAAATTTTGATCGACGGAGCCGAATTTAACATCTATGCCCAAAAACTTAAAGGAATGGTATTAAACGGGTTTAACAAGGTTTATGTACAAGCGGTTGATATATCGGGAGCAAAAACTCCTTTTTATCAAATGCCTGGGGAAAACAAAACCTGGTTCGTAAGAAAACCTGTTGGTAAAATGCTCCTGATAGATGATTATGTCACCAGTGATGATGCAACTGCTTTTTTTAATAATCAGCTTTCAACCATCAATAATGGTTCACTTGCCGGCAAGTATGACACACTTAATATAGCAGGCAAACAGATTCCATTTTTTAGTTACAACTTTTTCTTAACGATTAAGTTGTTTGATTATGTTGTCTGGTATGCTGATAATAATCCATCAATTCAGGCGGCACAAAATGTTGTTAATAAATATCTTGATAACGGCGGAAAAATCTTCTTTTCGATGCAATTTCCACGTAATCCACCGCCGGATATATTAGCTTTAAAAGAGTTCCTCCCGGTAGATTCAATTTCCAATTTAGTGCCGGTTCTCGCAAGTAACACAGAATTTGTGGTTGATAACAGTAATCCGGCGAATAATGGATATCCAAATCTTAAAACCACATCGACGATTCTTGGGAATTTTGGATTGTTTCCAAATCTCACTCTTGCCCGTCCGATTTATAAATCCGCAGGGACTCAGGTTCCCGGGCATACAGGTTTTATTAACGGGAATAAAAATTTATTTTTCATTGCACTTCCACTTAACAAGTTAAATGGGAATGGCAATGTTCATCTACTCTTTGAAAAGGTATTATTTCAAGAGTTTGGCGTAAATCTATGAGTTATGGTACAAATATGAATAAACTGATACCCATAATTTTTCTTCTTTTAACTACCGGACTTTTCGCTCAGAACGGAAGTGTAGGCGGTAAAATCATCGACAAAAAAACAGAATCTCCGCTTCCCGGAGTGAATGTAATTCTGAAGGGAACCTATTATGGTGCTGCTTCTGATGTTGATGGAAATTACACAATTAAAAATGTAGCACCCGGTTCTTATACGCTTGAAATATCATTCATAGGATATAAAACTGTGCAGTTTACCGGTATCAAAGTTACCGCCAATACAAAAAACACAATTGATGTAAAACTTGAAGAAACTTCTTTAACACTTACTCAGGATGTGGTGATCATTGGTGATAAACCATTGCTTGATGTCGAAGAAACTCAGAGTAAAAAAACTATATCCAGTGAGGATATTGAGCTTGCTGTAGTTGAAAATGTTACTGATGTAATTGCACAGCAGGCCGGTGTGGTCTCAAGTGACAACTCACTTCACATCAGAGGTGGTAGAGCCTACGAAAACGCATTCCTTCTTGATGGAGTTTCTGTTCAGGATCCTCTGGCAGGCACCGGATTTGGTCTTCAGATCAGTGCCAACTCACTTGAAGAAGTTGAGGTTATCACCGGTGGATTTAACGCCGAATTTGGACAGGCGACTTCAGGAATTGTTAATGTTAAAACAAAAGAGGGAAGTGTAAGATATTACAACGGATATCTCTCTTATAAAACCGATAACCTTGCTGACAAATCAAACAATCATGTTTTTAATATTGACATCTTTGAAATAAGTTTGTCCGGTCCCGAACCAATTACAAGTTTTCTCCTTCCTGCTCTTGGAGTTGAAATCCCCGGTGAAGTATCATTCTTTTCAAATTTGTATGTTGGACTTTCAGATGGTATTACTCAGGGTTATTACAAACCAACAAAATCTGCTCAGTTAAATTCTTCTACTTTTTATGGAACAAGATTTGCTCCAAAATTTGAGAACAGCTGGTATGGACTTGCAAAATTAACTTACAAAGTTACACCGACTTTTAAAATATCTTATTCTTTTAATCAGTCGGTATCGATAAATCAAAATTCGCAGTCACTACAGTCGAATCTTGAGTATGTTGAACCAAGTCCGGGCTATCAATATGAATTTCAGAATATTCTTGAAAATGCAAATGCATTCACCCACAAGAATATCTACAATACCATAAGTGTAACTCATACGCTGAACACTAATACATTTTATGAAATTAAATTCAGCAAATTTTTAACCAATCTCAGAACAGATGCAAATGGTCTTGATTGGAGACTCTATCGTCAACCAAAGGATATTCCAAACTTTCCAGTTGAATATTACAATATTGGTCGGGATACTGTTGGTGTGATTCCTGGTGATGGTTTCTGGGATGTTGGAAATCCATATACCTGGCATGATCATTATCTTGATGAATTTTCAGTTACGGGCGATGTCACCAGCTTTTTTGATGAAAAAAACAAATTTAAAGCCGGTTTTAAACTTCAATTTCAGGAAATGCAGGTTGTTGATATTTATCAGCCATGGGTTGGAACTCTTGGTCTGAACAACGATATCTACAAAGTTCATCCGATGATTGCCGCTCTTTATGCTCAGGATAACATCAATTTTGGTGGTATGATCCTGAATTTTGGTTTAAGATTGGATGTATGGTTCCCGGGCAAGTATGTTGATGACGCAGTAAAAAATCCTGATGTTATCACTATCCCTGACGAAGTTAGAAAAAATTATTATGACGACAGTTTTAAGTTTTTTTGGTGACAGATATTTTAAAGCAAGGTTGAGTCCTCGTCTCGGAATATCCCATCCAATTACCAATTCGCAGACCCTCTTTTTCTCTTATGGACATTTTAGTAAATGGCCTAAACCACAATATGTTTATGCTAAACTGGATCCATACAATTCGCAATCATCATTTCAGAGATTTGGAAATCCAAACCTGAAACCTGAAACCACCGTAGCCTATGAACTTGGGGTTAAAACTCAATTTACAGATGATGATGTTTTGACAGTTACTGCATATTACAAAGATATCTTTGATTATATCAACACAAGAACTGCAAGAATTTCAAGCCCGAGATTTGCTTCACAGCGTTTTACAACCTATGTGAACGCTGATTATGCCAGATCAAGAGGAGTTGAATTTGAGTATCAAAAAAGAGTAGGGAAGTGGTTCCGTGGAACTGCAGTATTTTCTTATTCTGAAGTGACTGGTAAAAGTTCATCCGCAGATGAAGGTGTTCTTATTGCTCAGGGAACTCTCGAAGAGTCGATTAAAGAACAATATGCTCCCTGGGACAGACCAATCACTGCAACTCTTATCGCCAATTTTTATGTTGGTCAGGATGAAGCTCTTTTTGGATTTGGAAACGGAATTCTTGATGACTATAATGTGAATCTTCGGTTTTTCTTCCAATCGGGCAAGAGATATACACCAGCAGTATTCACAGGCAGTTATGAGGTTGACGGCAGACCCCAGTATGATTTTGTAAGGGGTGAGAGATACACCGCCATCGCTGACGACTGGTTTTATATCGATCTGAATTTTGAAAAATATCTGAAAATCGGACAATTTAGATTCAGCGTGTTTGTTGAAGTGAATAATTTATTAGACAGACAAAACTCGGCTATTATCAATCCTGTTACAGGAAGAGCATATGAATACGGTGATGCAACTCCGGGTAGTTGGAATGATCCTCTATATCCTGATCTTCAGGCACCATTAAACCCTTATCCATATAACCCTGCAAGATATCTAACCAGACGCAATGTTAAACTAGGTGTGAGCTTTAAGTTTTAAGATGAAAAAAACACTAATTATTATCGCAATACTTCTAATTGGAGAGTCCTTTGGGCAGCTTTTTCCCGTTCTTGGCGGGCAAAGAGCAGGTATCTCAACGGCTCAGTTTCTGAAAATTGGTGTAGGTGGCAGAGCCTCAGCGATGGGCGACGCATTTGTTGCAGTTGGCAACGATGCATCAGCAATCTACTGGAACCCTGCGGCACTTGTGCAGTTTGATGAAAATCAAGTGATGTTCTCACACAACAGCTGGCTGGTTGGAGTTAAACATAATTTTGCCGGTGCAGTATATCACATTACCGGCGATGATGCGGTTGGACTCTCCGTCACATCCCTCTCAGCAGGCGATATGAAGGTCACCACTGAGTTTGCACCACTCGGAACAGGTGCTTACTTCACTTTCTCAGATCTCGCGGTCTCGCTCAGTTATTCGAGAAAAATGACTGACAAGTTTAGCTTTGGCGCAACTGTCAGATATATGGAAGAAACACTCGACAAATTAAAAATGCGCGGTGTTCTTATTGATCTTGGTACATATTACTGGACCGGACTTGGTTCTACAAGATTTGCAGTTGTAATGTCCAATTTTGGTAATCAACTTGCTCCTGATGGGGAAGTTGTATTGACGGGTAACAGAACAAAATCATCATGGCAGGAATTTTCACCGCCAACAATGTTTAGACTCGGTTTTGCATTTGAACCTTACCAAAACGAACAACACAGAGTGACAACATCAATTCAGTTGAATCATCCCAATGATAACAGTGAAAATGTTTCGCTTGGTGCTGAATACGAATTTAAGGAACCCACAACAGGATTTTCACTTCTACTCAGGGGTGGTTATAAAATTAATGTTGAAGAGCAGAACTACAGTTTTGGTGCCGGATTAAATCTCCCAATCTCAATGGCAAAATTCACATTTGATTATGCTTATGTAAATTTTGACCGACTAGGAGCAGTTCACAGATTATCAATTATTTTGGGGATGTAAGATGAAAAAGTTTATTTCTTTGTCAATTCTTGCATTAATCGCTTTCTCAGGATGTGGCGAAAAATTTGATCTGAGTGTATTCGATTCGGGTAAAACAGGTGGAAATGTTACAGGTGATACTGTTTATATTAAATTATCGCCCGATTGGTCAGGATTTAATTCACCCACTGACATTATAATTGGCAAAGATTATTTTATCTATGTTACTGATACCGGAAACGACCGTCTTTTGATGTTGAATCAAAATGGTGACCAACTGAGCAGCAAAACTCTGCCCAAGCCATTAAAAGTTGAGCAGGATTATCAGTTGAATCTGATAGTGATTGGTAAATTTGACACGGTTCTCAATGGCGTACCAAGAACAATGGATGCCGTTTATAAAATTGACATGGTAGCAGGCGGACATAATCTTGCTTCAGCTCCCGTGAGCAGATTGCTTCCAAAGCCCGGTTCTGGAGTTTCAGATTTAGACTTAAGATTAAGTTATACCGGCATATCGGTTTTTTACAATAATTCGTTTTACATCGCAAGAACCGGTCCTAATAATACCAGTGTTGTAAATCCTGATAATTCAATCCTTTCGTATCAGAAAACTGCCTCCAGGCAGGATACTCTCATAGGAAGATTACCGGCGATTGATCCTAACGGCACACGAATTCTTTCGGCAAATGGAATCTCTTCACTTGTCGGTTTCGATAAAAAGAATATCGATTTTATTTTAACTTTATCGGGGGATAACAGTTTCCGTGTACAGTGGCTCACTTATGTGATCAGCAGTCTGGGAGAACAATACGAGTTAAAACTTTCACCATCGGGTGGTTCTGACTTGATGCAGATCAATAAATTTACCCAGCCAGCTGATGTAGCAATCGACAGATCGGGCAATATGTATGTTGCAGATATTGGTAAAGACTCTGTTTACAGATTCAATTCTTTTGGCGGTCAACTGCAAAAATTTGGCGGACCTGAAAACTTTTCACAGCCTTCAGGATTGACTCATTACGACAGGGTTCTTTTTGTGGTTGACAAATTGAACGGCAAAATAGTCAGATACAGGTTATCAACAGATAATTAAAAATTAAAAGGAAAATTTCCTTTGTAAAAGCCAACTCTTGTTAAATCAGGAATTGATAAAGAGTTGGAAAAATAGTAAATTTGTAATTCTGAATTTAAATAATAAGGAATGAAATGGCGCTTCAAGGCAAAATAGTTCAGGTTATCGGCCCAGTAGTCGATTTACAATTTGAAAACAATCATCTACCGGGAATTTTAAACGCAGTAAAAATACCGCGTGAAAATGGTGAAGAATTAATAGTAGAAGTGCAGCAGCACCTTGGAGAAGATAAAGTTAGAGCGGTTGCAATGGATACTACCGATGGTTTGGTTAGAGGGATGATCGGTTATGATACCGGTTCACCAATCATGGTACCCGTTGGACCGAGCACACTTGGCAGACTGATTAATGTTATTGGACAGCCGATTGACGGCAAAGGTCCGGTTGAAACAGATAAATATTATCCAATTCATAGACCTGCTCCTGAATTTAAAACTCTTTCAACCAGTACTGAGATGCTTGAAACAGGTATCAAAGTAATTGATCTTCTCGAACCATATTCAAAAGGTGGAAAAACCGGTCTTTTTGGTGGTGCGGGTGTTGGTAAAACTGTAGTTATCCTTGAGCTGATCAACAATATCGCCACTCATCATGGTGGTTACTCTGTGTTTGCAGGCGTTGGTGAAAGAACCAGAGAAGGAAACGATCTTTACCTTGAGATGAGTGAATCAGGAGTTATTAACAAAACCGCTTTGGTTTTTGGTCAGATGAACGAACCACCGGGAGCCAGACTCAGAGTTGGTTTAACCGGTCTCTCACTTGCTGAATACTTCCGTGATGAAGAAGGCAAGGACGTTCTGCTCTTTATTGATAATATTTTCCGTTTTACACAAGCAGGTTCAGAAGTATCTGCTTTATTAGGTCGTATGCCTTCTGCGGTGGGTTACCAGCCTTCACTTGCAACAGAGATGGGTGCATTGCAGGAAAAATTACATCGACCGATAGGGGCTCTATTACATCAGTACAGGCCATTTATGTACCTGCGGATGATTTAACAGATCCTGCACCGGCTGCAGCGTTCTCACATCTTGATGCTACAACAGTTTTAAGTCGTCAAATATCAGAACTTGGTATTTATCCTGCAGTTGATCCACTCGATTCAACTTCAAGAATTCTCACACCTGAGATCGTTGGAGACGAACATTATGCAGTGGCAAAACGCGTAAAAGAAGTTTTACAGCAGTATAAAGATCTCCAGGATATTATCAACATTCTTGGTATGGATGAGTTGTCTGATGAAGATAAAATCACCGTTAGACGCGCTCGTCGTATTCAAAGATTCCTTAGCCAGCCTTTCCATGTTGCTGAGCAGTTTACCGGTTATAAAGGTAAATATGTTGAATTGAAGGATACCATTGCAGGATTTAAAGCCATTCTTGATGGTGAATGTGATGATCTTCCGGAACAGGCATTTATGTATGTTGGTAAAATTGAAGAAGTCTTCGAAAAAGCCAAGGAAATGAGCAACTAATGAAAGAGTTTTATCTCGAAATATTGACTCCATCGAAGAAAGTGTTTGAGGGGAATATCCTCTCAGTAACAGTTCCCGGTACGGTCGGTGAGTTTCAGGTACTATTCAATCATGCACCTATTATCAGTACTCTTGAGATTGGTAGAATTAAAATAAAAACTGCCGAAGGACCGGAACAAATTTTTGCGGTTTCAACCGGAGTAGTGGAAGTGTTGCACAACAAAGTGCTTATACTTGTTAAATCGATCGAGAATGTATCGGAAATTGATCTCCCAAGGGCTGAAAAATCTGCCGAAAGGGCACGTCAACGATTACATGAGAAACATAATCGTGAAATTGATGCCTTGCGGGCAGAGGCTGCTTTGAGCAGAGCTCTTAACCGAATAAAGTTAAAGTCTTCATATTAAAAAAAAATCCCGGCTAATAACCGGGATTTTTTTTAGTTTACAAAACCATCATGTTGCATTATTTGCCTTAGTTGCTCTCGACTGTCGAGTTCTACCGACAATTTTCGCAAGTGTTCAATCAAAAGGTAAATTCTTTCACCTTCATTTTGAAGGGTCAACAATGTCTGTTGTTGCTCAAGTGACAAACCTGCCTTCTCAGCTATCTTAAACGATTTCATTTTCGATTCTTCAAGGTTAAAGTAAAAGTTATCACCAAGATCAATATTTGCTTTTCCAATTACTTCCGAAAAAATATCGATCATCTGATTTTCAAGATCACGATAAGCACCTGAAATAACATCTTCGTAGGTATCCACTTCAGCTTCAAAAAATCCAATGATATTTTCGTTCAGGTTTTTAAGAATAAATCTTTCTTTTCCACGAACAACAATATCGAAACTCCCGTCAGGGTAGTTTTTTGTGATCGAGTCAACTTTAACTTTTGTCCCAATCCTGCCAAGTGTATTGTTTTCAAAGATCACAATCCCAAATGGTTCATCAAGTTTCATGGAATATTTAACCATATTCTTATACCTCTCCTCAAAAATATGGAGGGGGTACTTTGAACCGGGATATACAACAAGTGAAAGAGGGAATATAGGTAGCATAAAAATTCTTGTTTTTAAGTGTCCCGATGGAGTTAACCACCGGGACGGGAAATTGTTTTATTTTACTTCGGCAAATCTTTTGGCAACTTCGTCCCAATTAACGATGTTCCACCAGTTTCCGCAATAATCAGCTCTTCTGTTTTGATATTTCAAGTAATAAGCATGTTCCCAGACATCAAGTCCAAGAATAGGAGTTCCTTTTACATCAACCACATCCATCAAAGGATTGTCCTGGTTTGGAGTTGAGGAAATCACAAGTTTACCACCGGTTACAGTTAACCACGCCCAGCCTGATCCAAATCTGGTCATCGCTGCGTTGTTAAATTTCTCTTTCATTTCATCCACTGAATTAAAAGCAGAATTGATGGCATCGAGTAGTGCACCTGAAGGAGTACCACCACCTTGTTTCATTACATTCCAGAAAAGAGAATGATTGAAGTGACCACCGCCGTTATTTCTAACCGCAACAGGATATTTGGAAATTGCACTCATTAATTGTTCGAGTGATTTTCCTTCCATTTCAGTACCTTCAATGGCTTTGTTCAGGTTTGTTACATAAGCCTGATGGTGTTTTGTATGATGAATTTCCATTGTCATCTTATCGATCACTGGTTCGAGTGAATCGTAGGAATATGGCAGAGCCGGTAATTCAAATTTTGACATAATATTTTTTCTCCTCGTATTTGAGTTAAATTGGTTAAGCTTATTGAGTGTGTTGGCCACCGGTGAGGCGACCGCAGCGGCTGTAAACAGCCCTACAGCAGAAAGAAAATTTCTTCTCTTCATTTAGACACCAAAAGATTGCCCGCATCCGCAGGTTTTTGATGCATTTGGATTATTAAAAGTGAATCCCTTACCATTAAGTCCATCCGAAAAATCAAGTTCAGTACCCATAAGGTAAAAAAGGCTTTTGGGATCAACAAATAATCTGACTCCATTATACTCCACAATTGTGTCTGACTCTTTTGGTGCCGCATCAAAGTTCATGGTATAAGATAGACCAGAGCATCCACCGCCCTTAACCCCGACTCTAAGGCCGCTACCCTCGATTACAGCATTTTCTTCCATAATCTTCAAAATCTGTTTAGCAGCTTTTTGGGAAATTAATATTTCGTTTTCAACGTTTAATTCACTCATTTAAGACCTCATCTTAATTTTGGACTCCGGCTTCTGCACCGGGAACAGGTGTTACTGTGGAAAATTCAGGATAGTTTACAAGCCATGTTTTTGGACTCATATAGTTTAATATCCCTGAAGTTTCCAGGTGTTTAATAAAATCTTGTGTTGTGTTTCCAGTATTTTATCTTTAAGAGTTACATTTCTTGAACTCAGATAGTATTTTACACAATACACTAAATCTCTGTAGAAGACATTTGACTTGTGAAAAACAGGGAAGCGGAATTTGTAGAAACCAAGAAATTTTTCTTTTTCATTTACCAGAAGATTGTATGCTTCGTTCATCATTTTCTCTTTAATCTTAAATAATTAACAATTTCATTAGCAGCTGTGTTTATTTCATCTTCAGTATTGAAGCGGCTGAATCCAAATCTTGCAGTTGATTTAATCTGATTATCATTTAATCCAATTGCCTTAAGAACATGACTCGGTTTTCCTTCTCCGGTTGCACAAGCGGAACCGGCAGAAAATGCTAGTGTTTTGATACCACTTATCAAGTCATTGGACCTGATATTTTCAAATCTAAGACTAAGATTATTCAATAATCTTTCTTCGGGACCATTAAGAGAAACCCCATGAATTCCTTCTGTAAGAGTTCTCAGGAAAAGAAGTCTTAATCCGTTCAGGTATTCTGTTTCTTTGGCTCTGTGCTCCTCACAAATTTCCAATGCCCTACTTAATCCAACAATCAAAGGGACGTTTAAAGTTCCAGGTGAAAGTCCGTTTTCCTGACCTCCGCCATACATCAAGGGGTTAATCTTGATCTTTTTGGTCGTTTTGTTCAACCCCAGGTAACCAATCCCTTTTGGTCCATGAATTTTATGTGCACCGCCCGAGATCATGTCAAGTTTTATTTTCTTAATATCAAAAGCATATCTCCTGCTGCCTGAGTGAGGTCAGAATGGAAAAGAACCTCCGCTTCCTCACATATCTTACCAATGCTCGCCAGGTCCTGCATTGTACCAATTTCATTATTTGCCGCCATTATCGAAACAAGGAGTGTGTCAGGTTCAATCGCATTTTTAATTGCCTGAGGATCAACAAATCCTTCACCATCTACAGGAAGGACGGTTGTTCTAAATCCAAGAGATTCAAGATTCTTAAATACTTCAAGGACAGCAGGATGTTCAGTGGCCTGTGTAATTAGATGTTTTTTACTCGAAAAATTGGCAAATGCCGTCCCCATGATAGCAATATTAATCGACTCAGTCGCTGAAGAGGTAAAATACAACTCCTGGTCTTCAATTCCAAAAAGTTTTTTGATGTTTGAACGACTCGCTTCAACAGCTACTGAAGCTTCCAGACCGTATCGGTGAGGGGAAGAAGGGTTACCATAAAATTCATGGAAGTAAGGTGCCATCGCATCGAAGACACGGGGTCAACCCGGGTGGTTGAATTATTATCGAGGTAGATCAAATTATTTTTATTCATCTACCTCGAAAAATATCTAAAATCCGGCTATTTTCAAAGTCTCTCTTGCCAATTCGATGACAGGGGAGAAATAAATACCCAGAATGAGGAGTGGTACACCGAGGAGTGCAAGTACTGTTTTGTTACCTGTGCTGAGAACTGGAAGAACTTCAGCAGAATCAGATTTTTCAAAATAAAGTGTTTTGAGAATTCTGAAATAATAAAACACAGCTATTACGGTGTTAAATATCGCTGCAATGGCAAGCAAATAGAGCTTTGATTCCATTATTGCAGTGAACACATAAAACTTTGCCCAGAATCCTGCCGTAGGTGGTAACCCGGCGAGGGAGACCATAAAGATAACCATCATCACTGAAAGGAATGGCATTTTATAACCCAAACCTTTATAATCTCTGATATCTTCTGAATTTATCCTGCTTTTTATCAATAAAATGACAAGAAAAGCACCAAAGTTCATCAACGTGTAAATGAGAAGATACGTAGGGATTGCCAACAAACCATTTTCACTTCCACAGGCCAGGGCGGCTACGATGAACCCGATATGACCGATACTTGAGTAAGCCAAAAGTCGTTTCATATTGGTTTGGAATATAGCGGTAAAATTTCCCACGGTCATTGTGATAATCGAGAAAAACACCAGAATTGAATTGATGTTCATTCCAAGGTCAAGTATTCCCGGCATTTTGAAGTTCGGGGGAAATGGATGACAATACAAATCTTGCAAAAACTGCAACACCGGCAATTTTTGAGGAGACTGAAAGAAATGCTGTGACCGAAACAGGGGAGCCTTCAAATACATCAGGTGCCCAGAAATGAAACGGAACCATCGAGATCTTATAGCCAAATCCGCCGATTATAAATAGAAGTCCCATAACCACAAGAACATCAGCAGGAATAACTGATCCAATGCCTGTAAGTGCTGCAAAGGAAGTGGAACCCACAGAAAGCATGATCAATAAAATTCCAAAAAGCATTACACCTGATGCTGCAGAGCCAAACAGAAGGTATTTAAGTGAAGCTTCACTGCTTCTATTATCTCTTTTAAGGAAGCCTGCGGCAACATAAGAGGGAAGTGAAAGAACTTCGAGAGCTACATACGCAGAAATCAGATCATTTGCCGAAGCAAGCATTAACATTCCAAGAACCATCGAGTAGAAAAGGATGTAAAACTCACCCTTTCTTCCTTTGTAACTGTTCACTTCTTCGTCGTGACGGAAAAAATAGAGCATTATCAAGGAAGAGGCGAGCACCATAAACTTAAATATAAAAGCGAATCCATCATTCACAAAAATCGCATTTGGATCCAAAATCTTGACGGTGGAGTAAAAATCCTTCGAAAAGATAATTGCACTTAGAAGAGCAATAAAAATGCCTGCCATTGCAACGATTGGAATTTTTGCTGCGATTTTTTCTTTACTGATATCCATGAATACAATCGCCATCAAAAAGAAGATGATGATATACTCAGGTATCAGCGTTGACAAATAATTTAATTGATTGGTCATTTCCATTATTGTGTCGTCCTATTTCATCACTGCATCAAGAAGGGTAGTCATGCTACTGTTCATAATCTCAAGCATTGGTGTTGGATAAATACCAAAAATGATCACAATTATTGCGAGAGGAACAAACATTATATACTCTCTTACGGTCAGGTCTTTTAAGTCTTTATATTCGTCTCTGGGCTTTCCAAGGAAAATTTTCTGCAGAGCTCTGAGCATATAAACGGCTCCCATCACAATTCCGATAGCGGAAATGATGGTTAAAGTTCTGATCGATTCGGTACTAAAGGCACCGATGAAGATCATCAACTCTGATACAAACGAACTTAAACCGGGAAGTCCAAAAGCTGCAAAAAACGCAAGAGTAACAACTCCTGTGTACATTGGCATTTGAACTGACAGTCCGCCAAAATCGTCGAGACCACGTTTGTGTGTTCTTTCATAGATCACACCCACAATAAGGAAGAGCATTGCAGTAACCGTACCGTGGTTAAACATCTGGAGAACTCCACCAGTTAATCCAAGTGTACTTCCACCTTTAGCAAGAGCTGCAATTCCCAAAACAACAAAACCCATGTGAGAAACTGACGAGTAAGCGATTAATTTCTTAAAGTCTTTTTGACCCAAAGCGCAGTAAGCACCATAAACGATGTTTATCATACCAAGGCAGGCAATCCACCACATCCACTCCTGAATCTGTTCAGGGAAGATTGGATAAATCACTCTTAGTATCGCGTATCCACCCATTTTAAGGAGCACACCGGCAAGAACAACAGAGATTGGTGTTGGTGCCTCAACATGTGCATCGGGAAGCCATGTGTGGAAAGGGAAGAGAGGTATTTTAATCGCAAAACCGATAAATAATCCCAGGAAGGCAAGAAACCGGAAATTTTCGGGATTAAGAACCGACATTACACTGTCGGGCTTAAAGTTGGCGGCATTCATCATGTTTAACATGTTAAATGTGTGAACCTTAAACTCAGGACTTTCGTATGCACTCAGGTACAAACCAATAATTGCCAAAAGAATTAAGACTGAACCTGCAAGAGTGTAGATAAAGAACTTAATGGCTGCATATTCTCTTCTTGGTCCACCCCAAATTCCGATGAGGAAGTACATTGGAAGGAGAACAAGTTCCCAGAAAATGTAGAACATGAAGAAATCGAGTGCAAGAAATACACCAAGTGTACCGGTGTTAAGGATCATCAGAAGGATGAAATAACCTTTGCTACTGTTTGGTTTATGTGTTGAATCTTCGATATTCCATGAGGAAATAACCGCTATAAAAGCAATTATCGAACTCAAGATTACCATCGGCATGCTAAGTCCATCAAGACCAAGGAAATATTCAATCTTGAATGTGCCAATGAGTGGAATACCTGTCAAGACAATCCAATCGAATTTCTCTATGAACTGGTAACCGTTAATATCGTTGATACCAGCAAGACTAAAGTTAAAGTTCATCCACATCACGACTGTGATGAGTACCTGAATAATAACTACGCCAAGCGCGGTATATCTGATTGCATTTTTCTTTTCAGCCGGCACAAAGATCAGAGCCAGTGCCGCAATAAGGGGTAAAAAGGTCAATACTGAAAGATACGGGAATTGTGACATCTTATATTCTTCCGGTTTCTTTAATTAGAAAAAATATACATTACAAAAAAGACGATGAAAACCATAACCAGGGTCAGATAAGTCTGAACCTTACCGGTTTGGAATTTCCTTAAAATCATACTGATTAAGCCATTAATCCATGCTACCAGATTAACAAGTCCGTCAACAACATATTTGTCGAATCCGGCGCTAAACTTGCCAAGGATCATGGTGATTTTTGCCCCGAGATTAACGAGTCCATCAACAAGATATTTGTCAATAATGGTCATCAAAGTGGCAAAAAGCATTGTTCCCTTTATAACTGTTACATCATATAATTCATTGATGTACCATGCCTTTTGGGAGAACATGTAAACTTTACCAAGGAATCCCTCAGGGACTTTTGGGACAAGTTTTTTCTTCATATACATAAACCATGCAGTTCCTATACCGGCAGAGATAATGCAAATAGAAATAATTGTTACAACTATTTCTGATGCATGCATTGTGTGTGCATAACCCTCTGAGTAGATCGATCCGGCTGTTTCATTAGTTAAGAATGAATATGTTACATTCTCAGGTAAAAGAATCTTTGGCAGTCTGAAAATCAGATCTGTTAACCATGTGCCATGCACGGTGATTGGATTGAAAGTAAATATGAAAAAGAAACAAAATGCTGCCAAAATAATCAGTGGCAGTTTTATAAAGATATTGAAGTCATGTGCGTGTTCGTAAGCATGATGATTTCTTGGTTCCCCAAAGAAGATCAGGAATACATAACGGAATATGTAAAACGAAGTTAATGTGCTTGTCAGAACAGCAAATATAAAATAGATATAGTTTCCTGACAGGGAACCGAGTGTGATGGATGATGTTAAAATCATCTCTTTACTAAGAAACCCGATAGTAAGCGGGAAACCCACCAACGCGAGAGAATAGATGAGGGTGGTATAAAAGGTCACCGGCATCTTTTTCCTCAACCCGCCCATATCATTGATATCCTGGGAATGAGTAGCATGAATAATGGCACCCGAGCCAAGAAATAGACCTGCTTTAAAGAAGGCATGAAATAGAAGGTGTATAATTGCCGCTTGATATGCTCCGACACCAACCGCAAGTACCATCAAACCGAGCTGACTTACTGTGGAATAAGCAAGAATCTTTTTAATGTCTATTTGAGTGAGTGCAATCGTAGCTGCCATCAATGCGGAGAACCCACCGATAAAACCTATTATAAGGAATGAAGTCTCGGTGAATAATGGAAACAGTCTAACGATCATGTAAACACCGGCTGCAACCATCGTAGCTGCGTGTATAAGGGCACTGACAGGGGTTGGACCCGCCATTGCATCAGGAAGCCACACATGTAACGGGAATTGAGCAGATTTACCAACAGCGCCTGCAAAAAGGAGCAGACCGGTAACTGTTAACCACATTTCACTACCTAATGGATATTTTCCGGCGCCAATCTGATCAAATATAAAAAAGAGATCAAAACTGTTATAGGTGATAAAAAGCATCAAAATTCCGAGGAAAAACCCAAAATCACCAACACGGTTGGTTATAAATGCTTTGCTGCAAGCAGAAGCTGCTTCATCTTTGAATCCCCAGAAACCAATGAGCAGGTAGGAGGAAAGTCCCACGAGTTCCCAAAAGATATAGATGAAAATGATGCTTCCTGTACTAAGCAGACCTAACATCGAAAAGGTAAAAAGTCCGAGATATCCGAAGTAACGATTTTTTTAATGGTTCATGTGACATGTATTCAAGTGAAAAGAAATGCACAAGAAAACTGATTAACGAAACCATAAAAGAAGAGCGACAGTCATGTTATCCATAGTGAGATCAACAATGAAGTTAAAACCGTCACTTCCACCAACGGTGAAAAGAGTGAAGGTTGATCTTATTGTCTCATCAGGAAAACTGAATATCTTCATGAAAAATAATACCGCCGAAAGAACAAGAGCTATGAAAAGAATGCCGACTTCGGCAATGTACATCTTTTTATAGCGTTTTGGTGGCAGAATGGCAACCAAAAAACCAAATAATGGCAGTAAAACTATGAGTACTTGAAAGATTGTAAGCTGAGTGTTCATTAGTTATTCTTTTAAGGAATTAATTTCATCAACATTTACATTATTAAAGTTCTTATACAAGTTAAGAACTATAGCCAGTGCAATTGCTGCTTCAGAAGCTGCAAGAACAATTATGAACAGTGAAATTACTTGTCCACTGGCAGCAACATCGGTGAATCTGGTTATTGCAACAAAGTTCAGAGAAGCGGCATTAAGGATAAGTTCAAGACCCATAAGAACAGTAATTGCATTCTTGCGGGTAACTACACCAAAAAGTCCCAGACTAAACAGTATTGATGTGAGAATCAGAAAATGATTTAGACCAACCATAGCTATTCTTTATTGTTTCGTGCCATGCCTGCAGCAGCTATAAGAATAACCAATAGCAGAACACCAAGCATGCCAAAAATTAAATAATATTTACCAATTAAAAGATTGCCCAACATTTTTATCGGGGTTGAAGCGATATCCGCTGTCAGTGTCATGTCAGGTCTGGCGGTTATTCCTGTTACCAGAAGTCCACATAAAAGACCCGTAAAAACTGCGGCAATGAGAAGATAAACAAAATTTTCTCTCATGGGGACTGATTTCACCTGACCGGTAAGCATTATACCAAAAACGATCAGGATAAGCACCCCGCCCACATAAATCAGAATTTGCACCATGGCAAGGAATTCCGCACCAAGGATAAAAAACATCGCTGCAACGCTACTAAGAAGAATCAACAGAGCAAACGCTGCATAAATCAGGTTTTTATTCAGGACTGTTACAGCACCGGAGATGACAATAACAGAAGCAAAAATGTAGAAAAATAGATCAAATAGTTCCATAATCAACTAACAGTAGGTGGTTGTTCAGGTTTGGCTTTGCTTTCCTGCAAAATTCTGAAGTTCTCTTTCTTTTCAGCAGTTTCTTCAGGAGTGAGGGTGGCAAAGTTGTAAATAAGTGAATCACGGTCATATTCAGAAAACTCATAAACATCTGTCATATAGATACAGTCAGTAGGACAGGGGAATACACAAAGCTGGCAATAACAGCATTTTGCGAAATCGATGTCGAACTTCGTTACCCACAACATTTTCTTTTTACCGTTGCTGGTTTTTCCAAGGTCTTCCGTAGGAATGGATTTAACCGTTTCGATATCGATACAGCTCACGGGACAGGCCCTTGCGCACTGATCACAACCGATACAATCGTCCATGTTTACAAATAACCTGTTTCTTGTCCTGTCGGTAAGAATAGGTTTAACCTCGGGGTATTGAATAGTTACAGACTCGTAAAACATATTCTTCCAGGTAATTTTCATACCAACAAGAGTTGTTAAAACTGCTGATTTTATTTCATTCAGATAATTATTTAGTGCTGTCATCATATTATAAGTACATTACGATCGTGATGTAAATAAAGCAAACAAAGCCTATCGGGATCAAATATTTCCAACAAACTCTCATAAGTTGATCCATTCTAAGGCGGGGGAGTGACCATCTCATCCAGATTTGAACACAGACAAGAAGAATACCTTTAGTTAGAAACCAAAGCACCTGTTCTATTGGAACAAGCCATGGCAATCCAAGCAGATTACCGAGGTAACCAAATGGTGACTGATATCCACCAAGGAAAAACGCAGTGACCAACCCTGAAACAGCAAACATATTTGCATATTCAGATAGGAAAAGAGAGCAAATTTCATTCCGCTGTATTCGGTATGAAAACCGGCAACAAGTTCCGACTCTGCCTCAGGAAGATCAAAAGGTGTTCTGTTAACTTCTGCGAGTGTGCTGATAAAAAGAATGATCATCAAAACAAAAAGCACAGGTATTAAAAGTATTCTTTTGTAACCAAGTCCGTCAAATCCAAAAATACCCCAGTTAAGGATATTTGAAGTCTGCATCTCGCTCAATTCACGCAAGTTAAACTGTTGTGTAATTGCAAAAATTGAGATAATCACAAACAAAGTTGGAATTTCATAACTGACCAACTGTGCGGCAGATCTGAGTGATCCCATAATCGAATATTTATTATCAGAAGCCCAACCCGCAAAAATTATACCTGCAACAACAAAACATGAAATGGCAACCATATAGAGCACACCGAGGTTGATGTTAGTACCGATATAAACTGAAGAGAAGGGGAGGGCTGCATAAGCAGCATAACTTCCAATAAAAACTACGATTGGAGCGAGTAAAAACAGCTTTTTATCTGCGCCATTTGCCACAATATCCTCTTTTTGCATCAATTTAAGGATATCTGCAGTAGTTTGGAATAATCCTATCGGGCCTGTTCTGTTTGGTCCCACTCTGTTTTGAATCCATGCAGAAATTTTTCTTTCAGCATAAACCGCCATCAGAGCAAAGGGAATAATGTAGGCCAGCGGGATGATGGCATACAACAGGATAAGAAGAAAATCCCAAACATTAAAAATTGTTGTCATCTGTCAATTTCTCCTAAAACAATATCAAGACTTCCAAGAATTGCAACAACATCGGAAACCATGTGTCCGGGGGCAATCTCGGGGAAAACGCTCAGGTTTACGAATGATGGGGCACGAACCTTTACTCTCATCGGCTGCACTCCACCTTTACTGACAATAAAAATCCAAGTTCACCTTTGGGTTTTCAACTCTTGCGTAAGAGATGCCTTCATTTGGTTTAACTCTTTTTGGAATGGCAGACGTTACATCACCTTCGGGGATTTGAGCAATTGCCTGTTCTAAAATCCTGAGACTTTGTTCAATTTCAAGAACTCTTACAAAATATCTGTCCCAACAGTCGCCAAGTGTTCCGGCAAGACCTTCTCCGACAGGAATGTCGAAGTCAAACTTGTTATAAATTGAATAAGGATCATTTTTGCGGATATCCCATTTGATACCCGATCCTCTAAGACTTGGTCCTGAAACGCCATAATTGATTGCAACATCCACCGGTATGACACCAATATTGGCAGTTCTTTCGATGAAAATTTTGTTGTAACTCAATAGACCATTCAATTCTACAACTTTTGGCCTAAAATATTCAATGAATTCTTTGTTAACCTTAAAAAGTCGGGGTGTAAATCGTGAGACACTCCACCAACCCAATGGTAATTATAAAGAAGGCGTGCGCCACAGGTAATTTCAAAGAGATTTAAAATTTTCTCTCTGTCACGGAAGGTAAAGAGGAAGGGGGTGAAGGCACCCACATCGAGTCCAAAAGTTCCAAGAGCCACGAGGTGGGAAGCAATTCGCTGCAATTCACCCGTTATAACTCTTATATATTCAACTCTTTCAGGGATCTCAATTTTAAGCAGTTTTTCAACTGCCAAAACAAATCCAAATTCGTTATTCATTGAAGCGAGATAATCGAGTCGGTCAACATAAGGAATTATCTGAGGATAGGTGAGCGCTTCGCAGTGTTTTTCAAAACAACGGTGAAGATAGCCGACATGCGGTTCGGCTTCTATTATCTCTTCACCATCAAGTTTTAATTCAACCCGAAGAACCCCATGAGTAGAAGGATGTTGTGGTCCCATATTAAGGATCATCTCATCCGTTTTTAAGTTTTTGTAATGGTATTTGACATGGCAGTATTAATAGGGTACTTTCATACCGTTATAAAATTCAGGGTTTCTATAATCTTTTCGAAGTGGATAACCACCTTCCCAATCGTAAGGCAATAAAATTCTCTTAAGATCAGGGTGTTCATTAAAAATTATTCCGATCATATCAAATGCTTCTCTCTCGTGCCAGTTTGCACATCCCCAAACAGATGAAACGGAGATGGTCACGGGATTTTCCCGTTCAACTGAAACCTTTAAGATCAGCTTATGAACGAGTTTAACAGATTCGATATGATAATAGATACTAAGTGTTCCACCGGTGATGTCAATTGACTCATCTTCCTGTTTTATTTTTTCACCATTCTCATCATCAACAGCAGAAAGCAGGATCAGCGAGTCAAAATTTAAATCCCCGGTTTGCGCCAGGAATTTTGATACTTCTTTAATCATAGAAGGGGATACATTAATAATATCCTCGGTTCCTTCTTTTGAGGATGAAATATCATTCTCTCCGCTGAAATTAGATTTTAATAATTCTAAAATTTCTTCAAAAGACTTCATTTGTTAAGCCGATTTAATCATGGATTCGTTTCTGATTTTTTCCTGAAGTTTTAATAAACCCTCGAGGAGAGCTTCAGGTCTTGGAGGACATCCGGGAACATAAACATCAACAGGAATTACTCTGTCAACACCTTTTAATACATGATAACCATGTTCCCAGTAAGGACCGCCGCAGTTTGAGCAACTGCCCATCGAGATCACAAATTTGGGATCGGGCATTTGTTCATATATTCTTTTGATTCTGGTTGCCATCTTAAAAGTAACCGTGCCTGAGATGATAATAACATCAGCTTGTCTTGGGCTTGGACGGGGGATGACACCAAACCGGTCAAAATCGTAGTGAGAAGCCGAAGTCGCCATCATTTCGATTGCACAGCAGGCGATACCAAAGGTAGTCTGCCAAATCGAAGAGAGGCGAGCCCAGTTGAGCAGGGCTTCAAGGTTTGTAACAACAATATTATCTTGTGTGAATTCTTTATCCAAAAATCCCATCAGACCACTTCCTCCTTAATCACTTTCTTTTTTTTCTCAGGAGATTTAACAACTCGAGCGTTTACAAGCGTATCCTCATAAGTAAACCAGTCAAGGTCACCTTTTCTCCATTCATAAACGATACCAACACCGAGAATGAGGAGGAAAAAGAGACCGAGTATAAGTCCAAAGAGGCCATATTCAAGATATGATGCAACCCAGGGGATCACAAGCACAAGTTCAACACCAAAAACGAGATAGAGGAGAGCGACTACATAGAACCTTACATTATATTTAATGTAGGGTACACCCTGTGTTTCTTCTCCACACTCATACACCTGAAGTTTTTCGAAGGTGGGGCGATTAGGTCTTAACAGCCAGGCTGTAAGCAGAGCTACAATACTGAATAGCACAGCTACCAGAATGAAAGCTACAATATATTGTAAATCGTGTGACATGGTATTCTAATATTTCTACAAATTTGCATTGGTAGTTAACTACGTGGTTTTATCAATAACTAAATATTAATAATCTGTTTTACTAAATTACAAAAAATATTCAGAATAAAATATCTTGTTATAAAAAAAATCGCATTTTTTTACATTTTTTAGATTTACACGGCAAATAACTATTATTGTATAGAGCAATTTTAAATTTATGCAGATACGACCAACAAAAGCAGTAATAAATCTAAGACATCTGGCTGATAATTATCGGATCATCTGTTCAATGAACAAAGGGAAAGATATTATAGCTGTAGTGAAAGCTGACGCCTATGGGCACGGTGCGAAGAGGGTTGTTGAAAAACTCATCACTCTTGATTCACCCCCTGTCTGTTTCGCAGTTGCAACTGTTGAAGAAGTCATCGATTTGATTAAATACTTTCCCGACCAGAAATTTATGGTTTTTGAGCCATTCAGTCCCGAATTAGTCCCGGCTCTGAAGAAATATAACTTCGCAATAAGCATAACTTCACCCATCCAACTTCAACAGATTAAAGAAGCCGGATTTGAGAAAAATATCGACATCCATTTAAAGCTTGATACCGGGATGGGGCGAGTAGGGATTAAGTATTATAATATTAGTGTTCTTATTAATGAATTACGAGTTTCCACGGGAATTAATGTAAAAGGTGTATATACACACTTCGCGACTTCAGACGAAGATGATGACAGTTTCACCTCCCTGCAAAATGAAAGATTTGTAAATTTGCTTGACCAACTCCGTGAAGCCGGGATATCAACCGGGATAGTTCACGCCGCAAACAGTGGAGCGATTTTTGATCATCCGGCAACACACTATGACGCAGTGAGACCCGGAATTGCTTTGTATGGATATTATAAAAACAGGGAGACTTCATTAAAATATGGATTAAAACCGGTGATGTCCCTGCAAAGCAAACTATCAACCGTTGAACGATTTATTGCAGGTGAAAGCATCAGTTATGGCAGGCGATTTATACTTGCAAAAGACTCATGGGTGGCTTCAATTCCTCTTGGTTATGCCGATGGGGTAAACAGGGCTCTCAGAGGAAAGTTTGAATGTGGTATTGAGGGTAAACTCTATCCACAGGTTGGAACTATTACCATGGACAGGATTTTGCTCAATCTTGGCGATGACTATTATTCTCCGGGGAGCGAAGTAACAATATTGTCAACTGACAACAGCTCAGGGATAGATGCCTGGAACTGGTGCCAAATTCTTGATACAATACCCTATGAAATAACATGTAACATCTCGAAACGGGTGCACAGGGTTTATGGAGAATAAATGGATTTTGTAAAAAACTATATGATCAGTGCGATCTCTGATGCCTCAAAAAGTTGAGACTTAACTCTGAAAAGATCGAATTGTTAAATAAACTTGAAGAATGGATAGCCGGCAGGGAACATCTTCAGGCGGATATAGCTGCAATGAAGAGGATCACAGAAACTTCAAAGCTGGCAATTCGCTTACAGGATATAAACAATTACCTGCAGTTTGAGTCCATTGATTACAAAAAACTCTCCGACAAGTTTAAGGAACACTCTACTTTTTTTGGTAACTGATCTCGATTATCTCTTGTTTAGTGTCAATCTGTTCACATTTCAAAAAATACTTGCAAGAATTGAAAAAATTAAAGCCACGCCGGTGGATAAATCGGGAATACATTAAAAATTGAACTTGATTTAAATGAGGATTTAACTTCAATTCCTCCAAAAATTGTTAAGACAAAAAGATCATTTAAGATTGATACCAAAGGTGATGAACCTGAGTTACCGTTGTTTGAACACCCGGTGAGTGAAAAGAAAAAGACCGACTTCCTCAAATCCGAAAGAGATTTTTTATATGCCCCTATAAAAGACCTCGAAGAATTGTTACGAAGGATGAAAAAAGAGGATTTTAGATCAAGCGAGGTATTCCGGTTTTCAGATGTTTTTGATGAAAGAATGTTGTTTTGCAAAAAAAATGGCGTTGATGAACTTATTCAACCTTATTCAAACATTGCAAATTGCCTGAGGCTGATTTATAACAAAGAGGTAACTGTTTCTCAAGACATACTTGACTATTTTCGAGCTTCGATGATCGTAATAGTTACTCGCATCAGGGGATTGGAACACGATATCACTGAATACATTCTCAGGAATCAACTTTTTACAGAGAGTCTCAAAGTTTATAAAAAGGATTAATTAGATGAAAATTTATGCAATAATTATGGCCGGCGGAGTCGGGTCAAGATTTTGGCCCAGAAGCAGGGAAAAAAAACCAAAACAACTTTTAAATCTTTTTGATGAAGAATCATTGATCAGAAAAACTGTAAGCCGGTTAAGTGGACTTGTTTCACCTGAAAATATCCTCGTGATTACAAACCAGGCTCAAGCAACTGCTATTAAGGAAGAATTACCCGAAATTCCGGCAGCCAATATTATCGCTGAACCTTATGGCAGAAATACCGCTGCTTGTGTTGCACTCTCTGCTGCCATCGTCTCAAAAAGAGACCCTGATGCAGTATGTTTTGTTTTGCCTGCTGATCACCTTATTCCAAATGTGGAGCTTTTTCAGGCTGATCTTATTAAAGGTGCAAATTATGCTTATGAACTTGAAGGGCTTGTCACTTTGGGTATTCCACCCACAAGACCTGAAACAGGATATGGATACATTCAAATAGAGTCCGGAAAACCGGGCGATGGCGTCTTTAAAGTGGCTACTTTCGCTGAAAAGCCTAATTATGCCACCGCAGTAAGATTCCTTCAATCAGGCGACTTTATGTGGAACAGTGGAATGTTCATCTGGAAAGCATCGGTAATTCTTGATGAAATATCGATCTTTTTGCCTGAACTTGCGGAACAGATTGGAACCCTCAAATCGGTTATCGACACCGACCAGTTTGAGGAAATGCTGGAGAGAGCTTATAGTCAAATTAAGGGAATATCGATCGATTATGGCATTATGGAAAAATCTCACAGAGTTTTTCTGATCAAAGCATCATTCAACTGGAGTGATGTGGGAAGTTGGGAAGAGGTCTATCAACTGAGCCACAAAGATGAGAGAGGAAATGCATCAACGGGAAATGTATTTACAAATATGACCCACGATACTTATATTTACTCTCCAAATAAATTTACTTCCGCTATCGGTGTTGACAATCTAATAATCATAAACACCGAAGATTCACTTTTGGTGTGTCGCCGTGACCAGGCTCAGGAAGTAAAACAGATCGTGGATTTCCTCAAACACAATAATATGAGTGACCTGCTCTAATGAAAAAGCTTATTACTGAAGATTATGTTATTTCTGCCTATAAAAGAGGGGAGAGAAGTTTACAAATCTGCAAAAACTGTGTTGTCACTCCACTTGCATGGGACAGAATGAAGCGGTTGGGGATTACAGTTGCCACAGAAGAACAGTCACCATCGCAAACTCCCGCTCAAACAGGTCTTAATCTTAAAGTAATTATTGGTGGTGACCATACAAGTTTTGAGTGCAGAAGGATGATCATCGACTTTCTGAAATTGAAGGGGATCGTGGTTGAGGATGCCGGTTCATTTTCAAATGAGGCATGTGATTATCCCGATTTTGCAAAATCCGTGGCACTGGCAGTTCAGAAAATGGAATTTGGATTTGGTATCCTCGTGGATGCCACGGGAATCCCTTCCGCAATCACAGCAAATAAATTTAAAGGCATACGAGCGGCAACCTGTTACAATGAATTTTCTGCTCGAAGTGCCCGTGAACATAATAACGCCAATATCCTTGTTCTCGGAGCCAAAACTCTCGGTGATGAAACGATAAAATCGATAATTGACACCTGGCTTGCCACCAGTTTTGGTGGTGAAAGACACCAGCGACGACTCGACAAAATCTCAAAAATTGAAGAGCTCAATTTTCGGGGTTAAAATGGGGTATTAAATAAAAGTTATATTTATTCGAATAATTACTATAGATTTTAAATTATATTTTTATTAAATTAGAATTACAAAAATATACTGTTCCTTTTTTCGGCTAAAAACGCCCATTTAAGTCTTAACAACTTTACTTTTCCACTTTTCCACCCGATTTTAGTTTCGTTCGGGAAATTAATTTGATAATTACAGAAATAACAGTCTCGTCTGTCGAGCAGCTTAAAAATCATATCTACCATTTAAAATGTTATTCACCCGCGCTTGCAACTAGTTTTAAAGCCGGGCAATTTCTGAATTTAAAGGTAAATGACACAACATTCCCCTTACTAAGACGTCCATTTTCAATCTCCGATGTAAACGGTGATGAAATATATCTTTTGTTTAATGTGCACGGTGAAGGAACAAGGATGTTGACTCATAAAGTTAAGGGTGATTTGCTCGATGTGTTAGCTCCATTGGGGTGTGGTTTTAACACTGATGGAGATTTTGACACCGCAGTTCTAATTGGTGGAGGACTGGGAGTAGCTCCCTTTCCACTTTTGACAAAACAACTTCAGGGAAAGAGATATTTACATTCCTTGGTGGCAGAAGTGAAGCCGACATTGTTACTTACGGATTAAAAAATGTTTTTGTCTCCACCGATGACGGGTCATCAGGAGCAAAGGGAACTGTGGTAAAACTGTTTTTGGAAAACCTTGATAAATTTGAGGGGAAAAAGATCAAAGTGTTTGCTTGTGGTCCTACACCGATGCTCAAGGCTCTACAAGCAGTTCTTCTTGAGCACAATATTGATGGAGAAATCTCAACAGAATGTGCGATGGCTTGTGGATTTGGAATTTGCCAGGGTTGTCCGATCGAAGATAAAAACAACAGCTCCAAATATCTGCTTGTATGCAAAGATGGACCCGTTTTTAATATCAAGGATGTGATATTGTGAGCGGGATTGATCTAAGTGTTGAAATTGCAGGATTAAAATTTAAAAACCCGATCCTTTTAGCATCGGGAACTGTTGGCTACGGATATGAGATTTCACAATTCCTTGATCTAAATAAAATTGGTGGAATTGTTACAAAATCGATAAGTCTTAAACCAAGAAAAGGGAATCCACCTCAAAGAATTGTGGAAACTGCCTCGGGTATGTTAAACGCCATTGGACTTGCAAATGTGGGAGTTGAGGAGTTTCTAAAGGATAAAATTCCTTTTTTAAAACAGTATGACACTAATATAATCTGTAACATTGCCGCATCCACAATTGAAGAGTACGTTGAGTGTGTTAAAATTTTAACAACTGAAGATGCCATTCACGCTTTTGAAATTAATGTTTCCTGTCCAAATGTTAAAGAAGGTGGATTAATATTTGGAAATGATCCTGACCAGGTTTCAACTATTACAGCCGCAGTTAAAGCGGTAACTTCAAAACCTGTTTTTATAAAATTATCACCAAACACAGCCCGGATAGCAGATTTTGCTATGAGAGCCAAAGAAAACGGGGCTGATGCAGTCTCGGCAATAAATACACTTGTGGGAACAGCTTTTAATATTTGGACCAGAAAACCCAAAATCCATAATGTGACCGGAGGTTTATCAGGTCCGGCAATAAAACCCGTTGCACTTGCTAAAGTACTTGAAATCAGCAGAAATTGTGACATCCCGATCATCGGTATCGGTGGTATTGCAAACAGTGACGATGTTCTCGAGTTTATGATAGCAGGAGCAACTGCAATTCAACTTGGTACAATTAACTTTGTTCAACCCGATGCGGCAACCAAAATCGTAAACGGTTTAATCAACTATTGTGAAACAATGAAAATTAATAAATTAAGATCGCTGACAGCTTCTTATGAGCTTAACTAACCCCTCAATCAATCATTATTTGCAGATTTTATTTAATCTCCACAACAGGGGGATTAAACTGGGTCTCGAGAACACCCAGGAATTTCTGGATCTTCTGGGGAATCCTCAAAAAAAGATCAAGTGTATTCATGTGGCAGGTTCAAATGGCAAGGGGAGTACATCGTCATTTATTGCCAGCATTTTAACAGAAGCGGGATATAAAACAGGACTTTACACCTCACCCCACTTTATAAGATATAATGAACGAATCAGAATCAATGGACAGATAATCCCCGATAAGTATGTAATTGCATTTATGGAGGAGTATGAAAAGCTGATCTATGATACAAATTTAACATTTTTTGAAGTTACCACTGTTTTGGCATTTAAGTATTTTGCCGACAAGGAAGTTGATTACGCAATAATCGAAACAGGCCTGGGAGGCAGACTCGACGCCACAAATGTCATCACTCCTCTTGCCTCAGTTATCACCTCTATCAGTCTTGAACACACCAACATACTTGGAAATACTATTGAGGAAATTGCAAAAGAAAAAAGGGGGAATTATCAAACCGGGGGTTCCTTTGTTTTGGGCAAAATGCCGGAACAAGCTGAAAAAACCCTGATTGAAATGGCAGTAGAGGAAAATTGCAAGTACTTTAAGCTACACGACTACACAAATAAACGGGAAAACTACTTTGAATATTATTCAAGTGAGTTATACATCGATCATTTGTCAGCTCCACTAAAAGGGGCATATCAACAGTTGAATGCATCCCTGGCAATATTAACTCTCAATAAAACTCTTCGATTCACAGACTCAAAAAGAATTCTTGGTGGTATTAAAAATGTTGTGTTCAACACCGGTATTCAGGGCAGATATGAGAAGGTACACGACCATCCAAAAATCATTCTGGATTCAGCTCATAATCTCGAGGGAGTGCAAAATTTTTTGAAGGAGTTTGCAAAGGACAGTGCAAAATCCAATCCGCGTTATCTACTCTTTTCCTGTCTGAACGACAAATCTCTCGACAACATGTTAATTCAAAGCAGAGATCATTTTGACAAGGTTTATCTTTATGAACTTAAGGATAACGAAAGAGCAGCAAAAATTGAACAATTAGTAGAAATTGCCGAAAATAATGGCATCAAATATTCCGTTCAGAATGATATCCCCGCATTTATCAAAAAATTTATCAGCTCAGCCGAAAAGGAATGTCTGGTGGTTTTCGGGAGTATGTATCTGGTTGCGGAAGTAAAAAAAGTATTCGAAAAAAAATATTACAGTAACAATTTGTAAAAGTTTAAAAAACAAGGTATAAAATGGATATTTCAGAACTGAAATCTAAGAGGATCGTTGAACTCAACGAGATAGCAAAAGAATTAAAGATCAGCGGGTTCACTGATTTGAGGAAGCAGGAGTTGATTTTCAAAATCCTGGAAGCTCAAACAGCCAAAGACGGTTTAACATTTTCCAAGGGTGTTTTGGAAGTTTTACCCGATGGCTACGGATTTTTACGGTCAGCTGCATATAATTATCTCCCGTCACCCGATGACATCTACATCTCACCCTCTCAAATCAAGAAATTTTATTTAAGAACAGGTGACTTTGTAAGTGGTCAGGTGAGACCTCCAAAAGAAGGTGAAAGATTCTTTGCATTGCTCAGGGTTGAAGCTGTAAATGGAATGGATCCAATCGAGATCAGGGAAAGGACTCTTTTTGATAACTTAATCCCTGTTTATCCAACCCGGAAATTTACACTTGAGTCCGCTCCCGGTGAATATTCGATGCGTATAATGGACCTGTTAACTCCTATCGGAAAAGGTCAAAGAGGATTAATTGTTTCACCTCCAAAGAGTGGTAAAACAATTCTCC
Organism: Ignavibacteriales bacterium; assembly: GCA_016714125.1. Classification (GTDB taxonomy): domain Bacteria; phylum Bacteroidota; class Ignavibacteria; order Ignavibacteriales; family Ignavibacteriaceae; genus UTCHB3. Next base: position 155,030 of record JADJNX010000005.1, read on the forward strand.
TTCAAAAAATCGCAAACTCACTTACCAGAAATCACCCTGAAATTAAACTTATCATCCTCCTTATCGATGAACGCCCTGAGGAAGTTACTGACATGGAGAGAAGTGTTAATGCCGAGGTAATCAGTTCAACATTTGATGAACCTGCTGAACGACATGTACAGGTTGCCGATATGGTTATCGAAAAAGCCAAAAGACTTGTGGAAGCAAAACATGATGTGGTTATTTTGCTTGATTCAATTACAAGACTTGGAAGAGCCCACAACCTTGTGGTTCCTCACTCTGGAAAAATTCTCTCAGGTGGTCTCGATTCAAATGCTCTGCACAAACCAAAAAGATTTTTTGGTGCTGCAAGAAACACCGAAGATGGTGGCTCTTTGACAATTATTGCTACTGCACTTATCGATACCGGCTCAAGGATGGATGATGTTATCTTTGAGGAATTTAAGGGAACGGGTAACATGGAAATAGTTCTCAACAGAGACCTCAGTGATAGAAGAATTTTCCCTGCGATCGATATTAACAGATCAGGTACCCGTCGTGAAGAGATGCTCCTCAAAGAAGAAGACCTTCAACGAATTTATATCCTTAGAAAATATTTAAGTGACTTCTCACCTGTAGAAGCAATGGATGTTATGCTCGATAAAATGAGAGGCACCAAAAACAATAAAGATTTTCTAAATATGATGAACAGCTAAAATGTCTTCTACCCTTACAGGTGTTTTCACTTGTGGTGATATAAATGGAATTGGCCCCGAAATTACATTAAAGGCGATTGGTAAACTCCTTCTTAACAAGAAGATAGATATCAAACTGGTAATGCCGGCAAATGTTTTTGAGGAAGTGAAGAAGTTGACCGGTGTTCATCCCAACACTGGTGATCATTTTGAGCTTGTTGATATTGGTAACTATGATCTTAAACCCGGGTTACCATCCAAAGCCTCCGGCAGTGCAGCCTTTGAAGCCTTAAAAGTTGCTTATGCACTGTGTGAAGATGACCATCACAGTTTTATGGTTACGGCTCCGATTTCAAAATATGCTCTCAAATTGGCAGGAATTAACTTTCCGGGTCATACTGAGATGCTTGCAGAATGGTCGGGTACTGACAAGTTTGTGATGATGTTCCTGTCAGATAACTTTAAATGTGCTCTTGCAACGATCCATATTCCCATTTCAGCAGTTCCTGCAACACTTACGGGAGAGAACATCGAAAGGTGTTTAACGACCGTTAAGGCATCTCTAAACCGTGATTTTTCCATTAGTGACCCTAATATCGCCCTTCTTGGATTAAACCCCCATGCAGGTGAAAATGGACTGATTGGTACCGAAGAGATAGATCAAATCTCAGGAGTTATCGAAAGATTTGGCAAGGGAGTTGAGGGTCCATTTCCCGCTGATGCTTTTTTTGGCAGGAAACAATTCCTCAATTTTGATATTTATGTTGCGATGTACCACGATCAGGGGCTTATCCCATTTAAACTCCTGACTTCTGGATCAGGGGTTAACTACACCGCCGGACTAAAAATTGTAAGAACTTCACCCGATCACGGAACTGCATTTGACATCGCCTGGCAAAACAAAGCTGATGCAAGTTCCATAATTAAATCGGTTGACTGGGGTAAAAGAATCTGTTTTAATCGTCGGTTGTTTGATGCCGGGTAACACATATTCAAAGATTTCTTTGATTTACGATGATCTCGTTCGGCATGTTAATTATGCAGGCTGGGCAGAATATCTTCAGAATATAATTGATGATTACAAAATCAGACACGATCTGGTTCTTGAACTTGCTTCAGGAACGGGAAAACTTTTCTCCAAATTAAACATCGAAACCAGCATAAAGATTCTTAGTGATATTTCAGTTGAAATGTTGAATTATATTGATAAAACAAATTCCAGGGTTTGTTTTGACATGACCTCAATTCCATTTAAACGGGAGTTCGACCTGGTTGTTTCAAGTTTCGACAGTGTTAATCATCTTGAATCAGAATCCAGACTCAATTCACTTTTTGGTGAGGTTAACAGAATTCTTAAACCCGGGGATATTTCCTTTTTTGATGTTGTAACGGAGCATAATTCATTCAGTTACCTGGATTCTTACAGTAAAAAAAAAGAAAAACAGGGGATATGAAATACCAGCAGTCATCCGAATATGATGCGATAAAAAACGACACAGAAACAGATTTTTGATTACTTTCCCATCGGGGGAAGTTTTTGAAGAGGACCATTTTGAATATATTTTTCCGCAAGAGACCATCATCAAGTTTTGTGAAAGTAACAATTTTAAAGTGGTGGGTACATTTGAAGCATTCACAGGTAAAAAAGTTACAGAAAATACACTCCGCATTCAGTATATCATAAGGAGTAACGGATGATACTTGATTTTAAAGGTGTCAATTTTGCTTACGGGAATCATAAAATACTCGATCAGAGTGATTTTTCGATGGCAGAAGGGGAGTTTGCTTCTCTGGTAGGGAAGAGTGGCTGTGGAAAATCCACATTCCTTCAATTATGCTATTTTAACCTGCTGCCACAAGCAGGAGAGATTAAAATATGTGGATTTTCGGCAAAAGATGCTTCACAAAAAACGATTCCAAAATTACGCCAGAAACTTGGTGTTGTATTCCAGGATTTTAAACTGTTATCAGACAGAACAGTATTTGAAAATCTTTCATATATCCTTGAAATTAATGGTTACCCCCGCAAAAAGATCAGAGGCAGGGTTGAAGCTGTTTTGAGTGATCTTGGACTTCTTCACCTTAAAAACGCATTTCCCAAAACTCTCTCAGGCGGGGAACAGCAGAGAACTGCGATTGGCAGAGCCATCGTAAATGAACCTTTATTGGTGATAGCTGATGAACCCACTGGGAACCTGGATCCTGCAACTTCGGAAGAAATTATATCCATATTTGAATCGATAAACAGAAAAGGGACAGCGATTCTATTGGCAACTCACAATTATGATATAATTGACACAAAAGGGAGGATTTATAAACTCGAGGATGGCAAGATTGGTCGTGTAAAAATTAAAAAATAAAACAAAAAAAAGGGATGAGTAACCTCATCCCCATAAAAACCCGTCGTCTCCCGTGTTAGCCTCTGGATTTTAGCTCTTCCACAATACCAAATATCTGTTCAGTTACTTCTTCTATCGGTCTTAAACCGTTAATCAAATGTAAGTCCTTTAAATCCTTATAGTAGTTAACCACAGGTAAAGTGGTATCAATAAAGATTTTAAGTCGTCTTCTGATTACACTTTCATCATCATCAGGTCTCTGATAAAAAGAGTATAATGCACCACATTTGGGGCACTCTGTCATGTTATTTATCTCATCATTGCTGAAGATATTGTTACACTCTCTGCAAGCTCTTCTTCTGGCAAGTCTGTTAACCAGTTCTTCTTCATCTACTTGAAAAACAAGAATAGCACCAACACCAAACTGGAGTTCACCAAACAGCCGGTCGAGAGCTTCCGCCTGCGACACGGTTCTTGGGAATCCATCCAATATAAATCCGTCACGAAGTTGGGGTTCAGACAATTTTTCCTTGATAATACCTATCATGATATCATCGGGGACAAGTCGTCCACTCGACATTATCTCGTGGGCTTTTTTCCCTAATGGAGTCCCTTTTTTAACTGACTCCCTAAGGATATCCCCGGTAGAGATATGCTCAAAACCATATTTTTGGCTTATAATTTTGGCTTGTGTTCCCTTACCCGCTCCCGGAGCTCCGAATAAAATTAAATACATGATCTTCCTTATAGTATCTCTGTCAAAAGACTTAAATAACGATGAGCAAAACTAACAAATAAATTTCAATTTCTTAACTTTTGAAAGAAATTCCTTAGGAAATACTGGCTCTCATTCTCCATTAGACCCGAAAACACTTTAATTGTATGATTAAACTTTCCATCTTCAAGATGATTATGAATTGATCCACAGCAACCAAATTTTGGATCAAATGCGGCAAAGATAACTTTTTCAAGTCTGGCATGGAGCATCGCTCCTGCACACATCAGGCATGGTTCAAGAGTTGAGTACATTGTACACCCATCAAGCCGGGAAGAATTGAGGTGATTTGCCGCTGCGGTGATTGCAATCATTTCCGCATGCGCAGTGGGATCATTTAATCTTAAATTTTGATTATATCCTCTGCCAATAATTTTATTATCCCGCACAATCACGGCACCCACAGGAACCTCCTCTTCATCAAAAGCATGTTGTGCCTCTTGAAGAGCCTGGTACATACACCTGTAATCACTTTCAGAAAAAATCATAGTCTATTTTTAATTTTTGAAACATTAAAAAAATGAACCTGAATTTAACAATTTCTTAACAGAAATACGCTGAAAAACTTGGATTGGGGAGGTGGGACGCAGATTATACGGTTTTTCGCGGATGGAGTTTTTAATGGAACGCGGATATCACGGATTTAACACGGAAGGCCACGTAATTTTTTTGATTTTGACAACATCATTTTGCGCAGCCTCGAATTGTTTTCAACCGGCCATTTGCCCCGTTAGGGGTAACGTATTGGTAGAATCACGATTGTAGCCGCAAAAAGCCTTTGCCCCGGCAGGGGTATCCTATGGGTAGAATAAACCCCACCCAAAATGCCATTTGCCAGGTCAGGGGTAAAATATTGGTAGAATAATCCCCACCCCAAAAGCCTTTGCCCCGGCAGGGGTAATGTCTGGGTAGAATAATGTATGAGTAGAATAATCCCAACACCAAAATTATCCCCGGAGGGGATTAAATATTCGTAGCTAAATTGTGCAACCCCCTCCCTACTTACCACGGGTCGAGGTTAAACATTCTGCTTAGTTGATTCGAAACATTTTCCAATGGATTGATAAATTAATTGGTACTGCTTAATTTCTAAACAGGAATACATTTTTTGGAGATAGCTCAGAATGAAGAAGGGTCCTTTTAGTTTTTTTTATGGACTCGCTAGCAATGTCAACTAATAATGCACGCATTTCCATAGCGGCGGATTGACTAAATTTCTTCAACAATATGGTTATTTTTTTTGCACTTACATTAGAACTTGGAGTATCTTTGGAAATATCCGTGACATATTCAGAAAATTTAGTGCTTTCTTCTTCACTCATTACTTCATCAATTTGGGCTAATTCAACAGCAGCCTTTATTTTGCTTGCTAGCCAGGGGAAGGGTTTGCCGCAACGATAGCAAAAGGCAGGTGGTATAAATGGGGCTGTAGAATAAATTCCAGGATTATGATAATAACCCTGATTGGAGATTTACATGCTGGACAAAGTGTTATAGTTTGTTCGCCACACTTATCACAATAATCTTGATTGAATTCTGGAAAACTCTTAAAACTACTATTGGTACAGTGACCATTTAAGCATATCTGAGCTACATCATATCCTTCCATTCAAGGTCTCCTTTAATTATTTGTATTAGACTACTAATTAAACTAATAATTAAGTTAATCGCCAGACTTATTGACCACATCCTATGATTAACACCAGGGATACAATCATCAACTTTTCCCCATAGGAGTTTTAGCCAAATCTATAACTTTTGAAAGTGACTGAACCGGCAAATATTCAGAGCCAATTAGACCAGACTCCGGCAGAGTGAAAATCGCTTTTGTTGTCTCTTGAAGCACAAAATCCTTTGTCTCCGGAGACTAAGCACTATTTACAAATTCGGTGAATGAATCAAGGGAGTTCGATTTATGCTCATAAACGACACTCAAGTTCTTATTAACCTTATAGATTTTTGCACACCAAAGAGTCCCCGAAATTAAGAGTGTTAAAATTAATATTTTTGTTGATAGGTATCTGACAATTTCATAAGTATCATTGTTAGCTTCTAAAGGAAATAGCCAATTATATCCAAAGAGAATTCCAAGTGTCAGACCGAATAAAGCGACTGAGGCGACCAACCACCATATTGCAGAACTTTTATATTGCTCTGAACTGTCCTTGAATTTTGTGCTGTAGCGACTTACATCAACATCGGCGACTCTTCGGCTAATCACCTTGATTAGTTCTTCCGCCTCTTTGTCTTTTGCCTCAATTTTAGAAACGATCGCATCCATTTCGTCAAGTTTATCTTTTATGGAAGAGATATTCTCAGCCGATTTTGGTATAAACAGAAAAACAGTAAGATTTGTAAAATCGTTTAAAAGGTCACGATAACATGAGGTAATTTCTTGTTTAAATACTTTTGCATTATCGGGCGAACTTTTTCCATCCCCTGAATGACGTGTTATTTTTTCAATCACACCTTGAACTCGCAAAAATAAACTATTCACACCATCATAGTTCGGAAGTTCAAATAAGAGATAATCATCTACCTCTGAGAGTTGTTTCACTAAATCCTGGAATATTGAGATTATTGATTCAACATTTTCATACTGATAGAGGCTGAATTTAGGTTCTCGGAATATTGAAGTGTCAAATGATACAATTTTATCAAATTGACTCATCACAGATGTGTTTACTTCCTCATTTTCCATTAGTTTTCCTATAATTAAAATCTATCCACAAAAATAATTAATTTAATTGACAAGTTTGTTTTGTCGTGGTTTTTCAGTCGACTTGAGTGGATTCCTTTAACTATTCAACAACTCGGTTTTTTAGAAGACCATCATCTTTTGGAGATTCAATTTCCCGTATTCCGTACATCTCAATACCCCCTCAAAAATAATCTCCCCATCTTCGATGGTTAAAAGCTAAATCTTTTATATTTTAGCATTTGTAAAAAATCAGATGCTAACTACATCATTCAGCTCTGGCTGATTGCGAATCTCAATAGTTTAGACAGAGTTGTTGACCTTCAATAAAGACCAAAACCCTTCATGAGTGGTGCCAAGAGGATGGAAAATCTCTTTGAGTTATATGAGAAACATTTGGGAGCCTGTTTCATGAAACGAAGAGCAAGAGAATTGGGAAGTTAATTAATAACAACAATCAGAGCCCCATATATTACCAGAAAAACCTATGAAAACCGAAGCAATCAATTTCAAAAAATGTTCGAAAAATTCTCAGAGCAATGGTCTCCCAAGATAATAGCACAACTTAACAACTATCATTTTAAACTCGCCAGGATTGAAGGGGATTTTACATGGCACGATCACAAAGATACCGATGAGGTGTTTATCGTTATTGAGGGTCAACTCAGGCTTGATTTTCGAGATGGAAGTGTTACTCTTAATGAAGGTGAGATGGCAGTGGTCCATAAAGGTGTTGAACATAAGCCATTTGCTGCAAAGGAATGTAAAATCCTTTTGATAGAACCTGCCGGAACTGTCAACACAGGAGATGCCGGTGGAGAGCAAACTGCTGATGCAGTCTGGATATAATTTAAAAATCAAAACGAGGAAAAATGAAAAAAGAGAATAATTATATAGAAATTAACCGCCAATCGTGGAACAACAGGGTGGAGACACATTTAAAATCGAAGTTCTACGACCTTGATAATTTTATTAATGGAAAAACTTCTTTAAATAGTATTGAGTTGGATTTACTGGGAGATGTAAAGGGAAAAACAATTTTGCATTTACAATGTCATTTTGGACAAGATACTATTTCTTTATCCAGACTTGGAGCGGAGGTAACAGGTGTGGACCTGTCGGACAAAGCAATTGAAAGTGCCAAACAGCTAACCACCGAAACCAACTCAAATACAAATTTTATCTGTTGTGATATCTACGATTTGCCAAATCATTTGGACAAACAGTTTGATATTATTTTTACAAGTTACGGAACAATTGGTTGGTTGCCTGATCTGGATAAATGGGCGAAAATCATTTCTCAATTTCTAAAACCAAACGGACAATTTGTGTTTGTAGAGTTCCATCCCGTTGTCTGGATGTTTGATGATAATTTTGAAAAAGTTGGATATAATTATTTTAAATCAGATGCAATTGTGGAAACTGAAAACGGAACATACGCCGACAAAAGTGCTGACATTGCCCTGGAATCTGTTACTTGGAATCACAGTTTAAGTGAAGTAATGACAAGTTTGATAAAAAACGCACTCGAAATAAATTCTTTTGAGGAATATGATTATTCACCGTACAACTGCTTTAACAAAACAATTGAGTTTGAAAAGGGAAATATCGCATAGAGCATTTGGGGACAAAATCCCAATGGTGTATTCCATGGTGGCCAAAAAGAAATAAAAGAGTTGGATGAGAAGGCAATCGGGACGATTACCGCTCGTTATTCAATCCTGCAAATCCTTAAATCCTGAAAATCCTGATTCAGACATCTGATGCAAATAAAAAAAGCCTTGACACTCTGCAGCATCAAGGCTTTGTAATTGGTACACCCGGAAGGAATCGAACCCTCAACCTTTTGATCCGTAGTCAAACGCTCTATCCAATTGAGCTACGGGTGCATCAAATTTTAGCTTACAAATATACGGGTTTTTGCCGTTTTATCAAAACTTACTTTTTGTTTCGGTAGTAGATTGAATAGATTCCGATCAGATTCAGGAATGGTTCATGCTGAAACGGAATTTGCAGATGTGGAATCAATGCTTCGGCATAACCACCGGTGATAAAAATTTTCATATCTCCCGAAAGCGCAGAAAAATGGTTGTAAACTCTCTCCACCAGACCAATCGTAGAGTTAATGATTCCTGATCTGATTGAATTATCTGTGGTGTTTCCGAGGAAACCGGAGGTGTTAAAATGCTCAATCAAGGGAAGTTTTGAAGTATGGTGATTAAGTGCTGCATTCATAATCTTTAACCCCGGTGCAATCATTCCACCCGTAAATACAGGACTTTTACCAACCTGCAGAACATTTACTGTTGTGGCGGTACCAAAATCGAAAGTAATCACATAATCATAATCCATAAGTGTGTTGTCGAGTTCAAGCAGATGTTTTGCACCCGAGATTGAACAAAGCCTGTCGATACCCAGTCCACAAAGGGGAGTGTAATTAATTGAAAAACCAAAATCCGGGTTGTGATCGATCAAAAACAGATCGGTGTTTGGATGATTTTTTAGAATACCTTCCATCAGTGAGGTATGTTTTGGAACGACAGAGGAGAGCACCACATCGATTTTACTTCCATAAATAAGAGGTTTTATCTCGAGTGGGTCTTCAATAACCAATGTTCTGATAAGTTCCGAGTTGTAGAACTCACCGGTTTTAATTCTTGTGTTGCCGATGTCGATTGCAATTACTTTCATGACGCAGAAACATCTCCAAAAGTGATTATCCGTTTGTCTTCATTTGAATCGAGGAGAATAAGATGTCCTTTTTCATTAATATCGGCAAAAATTCCTGTGATTTCTTCTTCTCCGGCTTTAATATTGATCTTGTCGCCAAGCATTTTACAAAATGGTCTCCACTCTTCAACAATTGCAGCAGGGAAGCGTTCAAGTTTTTCGAGTGTGTCTTCGAAGTTTAACAGAAGTTCCGCAAGAAGTTTTTCCCTTGATACATACTGTTTAAGTTCCATTCTGATTGAGGTGGGATCCACAAGATAACCCGAATGGAAATTTGCCTGGTTAACATTTATTCCAATGCCAATTGCCACCCTGTTCATTTTGTCACCTTGTGAGACAGATTCACACAAAATTCCTGCCACTTTTCTGGTGCCGATCAGGACATCATTGGGCCATTTCACACTGGTTTTAATCATGTGGAGATTTTCGATCGACTTTGCGACCACCAATGAAGCTGCCAGATTAAGGAGCTGTGGATCGGGAATATTTCTATCCTTTAGATCAAGGAAAATTGTAAAAGTAAGGTTTTGTCCACGACTTGAAACCCACTTACGGTAAAGTCGTCCACGCCCTGCGGACTGGAACTCTGAAAAAACCACGGTTCCATCAGTTTTAATTTCATTTGCACGATCCAAAACAAAACTGTTTGTGGATTCCGTCTCTTCCAGATAAATGAAGTTACGGCCTATGTATTCGGTCTCAAGTTTAATATCAAATTCTTCTATTTCAAACATTATATCCTCAATCAATGACAAATTATCATACAATATGACATACTGTATGACACACTATAAATAATCCAGGAAAAAAACCTCTAAAACAGAGTATTTTGCTCTTGGCATGTAAATTGCAGTATTAGTGCAATTAAAAAAAATCAGATTTGAAAACAAATTTACGAAAAGGAGAATTAAAATGGGAAAAATCATTGGAATTGATTTAGGTACCACAAATTCATGCGTATCCGTTATGGAAGGCAACGAGCCCGTTGTAATACCAAATGCGGAAGGAACAAGAACAACCCCGTCGGTGGTGGCATTTACAAAAACAGGCGAAAGACTTGTTGGACAGGCTGCCAAAAGACAGGCGATTACAAATCCGAAAAAGACAATTTTCTCCATAAAAAGATTTATGGGAAGAAGAGTTGATGAAGTAAAAGACGAATCAACCAAAGTCCCTTACAAAATATTACCCGGTGACGACAACGCCGCCAGAGTTGACATTGATAGTAAACTTTATTCACCACAAGAGATCAGCGCAATGGTTCTTCAAAAAATGAAGAAAACTGCTGAAGATTATTTGGGTGAAGAAGTAACTGAAGCTGTTATCACAGTTCCTGCATATTTTAACGATGCTCAGAGACAGGCAACCAAAGATGCCGGTGAAATCGCCGGTTTGAAAGTTCGCAGAATTATCAACGAACCAACAGCTGCGGCACTTGCTTATGGACTCGATAAAAAGGGTAAAGAAGAGACAGTTGCAGTTTATGATCTTGGTGGTGGAACTTTTGATATTTCGATCCTCACAATAGGGGATGGAGTGTTTGAAGTGAAGTCAACAAACGGTGATACTCATCTTGGTGGTGACGATTTTGATCAGAGATTGATCGATTTTCTTGCTGACGAGTTCAAAAAAGAAGAGCATGTTGATTTAAGAAATGATCCAATGGCACTTCAGAGACTTAAAGAAGCTGCTGAGAAAGCAAAAATTGAACTTTCGTCTTCAGTTTCAACAGATGTGAATCTGCCATTTATCACAGCAACTCAGGATGGTCCAAAACACCTTGTTCAGACCATTACCAGAGCCAAATTTGAAAGCCTTGTTGGCGATCTCATTGAGAGAACCCGCATTCCGTGTGAACAGGCGATTAAAGATGCAGGCGTTTCAAAAGGTGAAATCAACGAAGTGATACTTGTTGGTGGTTCAACTCGTGTTCCTGCAGTTCAGGAACTTGTAAAAAGTCTATTTGGAAAAGAACCACACAAGGGTGTAAATCCTGATGAAGTGGTTGCAATTGGTGCATCGATTCAGGGTGGTGTTCTCAGCGGCGATGTTAAACATGTGCTTCTGCTTGATGTTACACCATTGTCATTGGGAATTGAAACTCTTGGTGGAGTTATGACAACCATGATTGGGTCGAATACCACAATCCCAACCAAGAAAACAGAGACATTTTCAACCGCCGCTGACAGTCAGCCTTCAGTTGAGATTCATGTTCTTCAAGGTGAGAGACCTATGGCAAACGACAACAGATCACTTGGAAGATTTAATCTCGACGGTATTCCACCGGCTCCGAGAGGTGTTCCACAGATCGAAGTCAGTTTTGACATCGATGCAAATGGTATCCTTCATGTCTCAGCCAAAGATAAAGGCACCGGAAAAGAACAGTCGATTAAAATCACAGGTTCAGGTGGCTTAAATCAGGATGAAATCGAAAAAATGAAGAAGAATGCTCAGGAGAATGCTGTGGAAGACAAGAAAAAGATCTTGTTGAAGCAAAAAACACAGCAGAAAATTTGATCTTCCAGACCAAAAAACAGATGGAAGAATTAAAAGATAAAATTACTCCTGACCAGCAGAGCAAACTTGAAGCTGAGATTTCCAGACTTGAAGATGCTGTTAAGACAGAAAATGCTGACACCATTAAATCTGCTCTTGATCAGTTCCAAAAAGCCTGGGCTGAAATTTCACAGTCACTCTATCAGCAGCAGGGACCACCAAACCCTGACATGGGTGGAAATAGTGATCCAAATGCACAGCAGGCATCAGGCGCTCAACAGGAAAAAGAAAACAAAGTTGAAGACGCTGAATACAAAGAAGTGTAATTAATGCAGAAATGCAACAATCCAATAATGCAGTAATATTGATTTTGTTGGAAATGTAGCTTAAACAACTGAACACTGAGGAAATTTAACCCTCCCCAGTGTTCTTTTTTGTTTTCTACCAGCAGAGATTTTTTAGCCCGCAGATACACGCAGATTAGACGGATTTTCGCAGATGGGTCTCTTTTGAATTATCCCCTCCGTGTTCTCTGTGTGCTCTGTGGTTAAAATTTTTCCTTTACGTCCTTTGCGAACTTTGCGGTTTAATTACCTTACACCATACGGTTTTACCCTTCCTGATACAGCATCAACTCTCCCAAAATCCAAAATTTTTTCGTATATTTGTAATTCAAAAAAATCAAAAGGTGGTATGTCTCTATTTGATACACTGAATGCTCAGCAGAAAGCAATCGTAGAATACAACAATGGACCGCAGATACTTATCGCAGGTCCCGGTACGGGAAAATCAAGAGTAATTACTCATAAATTGGCTTACCTTATTGAACAAGGTATCGACCCCGAAACTATCCTTTGTGTAACATTTACCAATAAAGCCGCGACAGACCTTAAAAACAAGGTTCGTGAGTTATTGGGAAAAGATGATATTTCTTTTCCCTGGGTTGGTACATTTCACTCTGTTCTTACCAAAATATTAAGAGTGGAAGCCAAAGCAGTAGGTTATTCTACCAGTTTTTCGATCTACGACACAGAAGATTCAGAATCCTCGTCACTAACATTATTAATGATTTTAACATCAACAGTGAAGCCCTCAATCCAAGGGATGTAACTCGTAAGATTAGTTATCTTAAAAACGTGCTTACATTTCCCGAAGACCTTTAAAGAAGGAAGAGAGAACTTCGGTTGAAGATAAATTTATTAGAGTGTACCTGGAGTATCAGAGAAAAATCCGTGAAAATGATTCAATGGATCTTGAGGATCTGATAATCAAATCGATGGAACTTCTAAGAGACAACAAAAAAGCGTTTAACAAGTACAAAAAGAAATTTGAACATTTTATTATCGACGAATTTCAAGAGACCAACATGGCTCTTTATGAGATCATAAAGATGCTTTGTTCAAAATCAGGAAAAATATTTGTTGCCGGCGATGATGCTCAGAGTATCTATAGCTGGAGAGGTGCAAAACCTGAGAACATCGAAAAATTCAAAGAGGAATTTTCGCGTGTTAAGGTTTTCACACTGGATTTAAGTTACCGTTCCACACCAATTTTGATAAAAGCCGGTACTGAAATTTCCGCAAAAAACAGCAGTTATATTGCAAAAAAGACATACTCGGAAAATGAAGACGGTGAGCCGCTTTCATTAATTAAATGCTCGGATGAGAAGGATGAAGCTTATCAGCTCGCCAAGTTTATTAAGGATGAAATTGCTGAATTTAAGTACTCATATTGTGACTTTGCAGTTTTATACAGAACCAACAACCAATGCCGTGCATTTGAAGATGTTTTTGTTGAAGAAGGGCTTCCATTCAAGATTTTTGGTGGGATCGAATATTATAAAAGACGCGAGATAAAAGACCTGATTGCTTACCTAAAAGTAATCATCAATCCAAAAGATGAAGAGAGTTTGCTTAGAATCATGAATTTCCCAGAGAGGGGATAGGCATGACCACCATCAAAAAGAATGATTACATTCTCCAAGAAACATGAAGTTACTTTGTTTGAAACAATGGGTCGCGTTTTTGAAGTTATTGATATTAAAGAGAGAATTCAGAAGAATGTTAAAAACTTCAAAATTCTGCTTGATAAATATATTATTCTCAAAGATAAACTTTCGGTTGGTGAACTGACTCACGCACTCGTTGCTGAACTGGAACTCCAAAGACTATTTAACGAAGAAACAACTCACGAATCACTCGATAAAATTGATAGTCTAAACGACTTTTTGGTATCGATTTCAGAATTTTCGAAAAAACATCCTGAAGCCGCAATTGAAGAATACCTGAGAATAGTGAATCTGATGACCGATCTTGACGGAATTGACGAATCAGAAAATGTTATCAAATTGATGACAGTTCACAGTTCAAAGGGAATGGAATTTCCGGTAGTATTTGTTTCGGGTCTCGAAGAGCAACTGTTTCCTCTTTCTACTAAATTTTCGCCTGAGGCGACTATTGAAGAAGAAAGAAGACTTTTTTACGTAGCTGTAACCAGAGCAAAAAAGAAGATCTTTTTGTCCCATGCCCGTGCCCGTTATCGTTTTGGGGAGGTTGCTTACGAAAACCGCTCTATGTTCATCAACGAGATAGTAAGTGCTCTTCTTAAAGAAGAGGATGCCAGTCAGAACCGAAAAGGCAGAAAAACCAAAAAAGAGAAGATCATTCAGAAATTCCAATCTATTGGTTATGTTGACTGGGAACAACAAAAAGCACTTATCAAACAGGGTAGCAGGGTTTTCCACGAACAATTTGGACTTGGAAAAGTTATCTCGGTTGTTGGAAACGGTGATAATCAAAAAGTTACTGTTGTTTTTGATGGAAACAATATGAAACAACTTATGTTAAAATTTGCGAAACTTAAAGTGCAGAACTAAAAAAATGTTCACAAAAAGTATTCACTCTTTCATATTTGTTATTTTAATTGTTTTATCCCTTGAAGCGCAGGAATTCAGAGGGACATGGCTTGCGAGAAACAGTCTGTCGAGCAAAGAAGTGCTTGCAAAGGCTCTTGACAGTCTTGCCGCAAACAATTTTAATACAGCCTTCATAAATGTGTGGAGCAGAGGTTATCCTCTTTGGAAAAGTGATGTTTTTTTTAGAGAAACAGGGAAGTATATCGACCCTACCTTTCAGGGAAGAGATGTTCTCGCAGAAGCAATTGCAGAAGGACATAAGCGCGGTATTCACATCGAAGCATGGTTTGAATACGGTTTTGTTGGCGGTTGGACAGGAAATCAACCCGTGGGTGTTAAAGGTCCAATATTTATTCCACATCCTGACTGGGTAGCCAGGAAAGATGATGGAACCGAAATTGATAATTCCAATTTTTATTGGATGATTCACACCAAACCTGAAGTGCAAAACTTCTTGATTGAGATGTGTACCGAAATAGCAAGAAAATATGATGTGGATGGAATTGAGCTCGACAGAATTCGTTATTCCAGTGTTCAATATGGATATGATCCATATACAGACAGTTTATACAGGGCACAAAATGGTGGAAGCCCTCCTCCGACAAACGGATCAGATACCTCCTGGATCAGGTGGAGAGCTAACAATCTAAATGAATTTATGCTTCGTGCCAAGGATTCAATTAAGGCGATAAATCCACATATTAACATCTCGAATGCACCGTCACTGTATTCCTCAAGTGGTTATACATCTTACTACAGTTTTTGTCAGGACTGGCTTGGTTGGTTACGGGATGGATCGGTTGACAATGTTCAGGTCCAGTCGTATGTTGGGAATTCTTCCTCTTTTTCAGCAATTCTTAATTATATCACACAAATTGTACCCGATATTAATGACATTTATCCGGCCTTCGCTGTGAACCCAAATGGAAATTTAATTTCAAACCAGGAAGTAACCAATTTTGTAAATGCAATAAGGACCAAAGGATTTAAGGGAAGTACCATTTGGTATTTTACCGATCTCGGAGCCTATTTCCCTTACATAAAACAAAACCTTTTTACTACGCCCACATATCCTCCACATTCTTCGCAGTATTGGAGAGAGTATTACAAGATAATTGAAATTAGTGATAACATAAATGCTGTAAGGACAGGCACCTGGACTTCGAGCAACATCTTTGGTTATAACGGACCGTCGATATATGCAGATAATATGGCTCCAGCGTCAGTAAACTATAATTTCGATGTACCGGTTGATGGTTTTTACGAAGTTTATGCCTATAATGTAGCGGCCGTTAATCGCACAGATTCTGCGCGTTATTTAACAACTAATGCGAGTGGACTTTCAGTTCTTACTACCATGAATCAGACGGATGTTAATCTTCGAAGATGGTTTAAGCTTGGGGATTATTTCCTGAGGACGGGTCGTCGAAATGTTGTTACACTCACAAACGACGGATTACATGATTTTAAACTTGTAAGTGCTGACGCTGTAATGATTGTTCTTAACAGAAGACTTTCACCATCCGCTGTAAACTCAATTAACGATATTGACTTAAAAAAAAAGTCCGACAAATCGATTAAACTAAAAAGTTATCCTAATCCATTCAACAACGAATTTAAGTTGATCCTCGACCTCCCCGGGAACGGACAAGTTAATATATCCCTTTTAATAGTATCGGTCAAAAAGTCCAAAACATATCCAATGACACGAACTTATCAGGTTACAACGAATTAAACATCAGTCTTACAGGTCTCCCAAGTGGTGTTTACTTCGTTAGAGTCGAACAATCCGGCTATTCCGATACAATTAAAATCCTCTTAAATAAATAGAAGTTCTAATAATCACAAGGACTGAATAAATGATTGCTCCCAAAAAATTAGCTATACTTGTTGGTGGTGGACCTGCTCCCGGAATCAACAGTGTGATAAGTAGTGCCACTATCAGAGCGGCAGTTGAAGGTATTGATGTAATTGGTATAAAAGATGGTTTCCAGTGGATTATGGAAGGTGAGATAGGTCACTGTCAGAGCCTGAGTATTGATGATGTTTCAAGAATCCATTTCCGTGGTGGCTCTTTTATCGGTATTTCAAGAGCAAATCCAACAAAAAATAAAAAACACCTCGAAAACACAGTTACTTCACTTTTAAGATTAAATGTTGATAAACTTATCACTATTGGTGGTGACGACACAGCATTTTCTGCAATGAAAGTTGAAGAGATGGCTGCCGGGAGGATCAGAGTTGTGCACGTTCCAAAAACCATAGACAACGATCTTGATCTTCCACATGGTATTCCAACATTTGGATTTCAGACGGCAAGACACATTGGTGTTGAGATAGTTAAAAACCTGATGGTTGATGCACAAACAACTTCCAGATGGTATTTTGTTGTAACTATGGGTAGAAAAGCAGGGCATCTTGCTTTAGGAATTGGAAAAGCTGCGGGTGCCACACTTAGTCTAATTCCCGAAGAGTTTCCAAGCACAACCATTAAACTGAATCATGTTATTGATATTTTGGTTGGCGCCATCATAAAACGAGTAAGTTATGGTAAAATGGATGGGGTTGCAATTCTTGCCGAGGGGCTTGTTGAACATCTTGATCCAAACGATCTCATCGCTTTAGGTGAAGTTGAGAGGGATGCTCATGATAACCTAAGGATTGCTGAAGTGAATGTTGGTGAAATTTTAAAAGCCAAAGTTCAGGAGAGACTAAAAGAATATGGTCTTAAAGTTACCGTGGTTGCGAAAAATATCGGTTATGAATTAAGATGTGCCGATCCAATCCCTTTTGATATGGAATATACTCGCGATCTCGGATATTCAGCCGCACAATTCATCTTAAATGGTGGAAATGCTGCAATGGTTTCAATCCAGGGTGGCAAGTTTGTCCCACTATTCTTTAAAGATATTCTTGATCCAAAAACCAAAAAGACCAAGATTAGAATGGTTGATCCGTCAAACGAATCGTTCCTAATAGCAAGACGATATATGCTTCGTTTGAGCAGTTCTGATTTTGAAGATCCACATGAACTTGCAAAATTTGCAGCAACATGCGGAATCTCCCTTGACGAATTCACAAAAAGATTCCACTACATTATTGAAAATGATATGCTTTATAAACATATCAAAGAGGGGAATGTTTCGCTCACCGGAACGGGTGATGGAGATCAATCCTTTCAGATACAAGAATAGAGAATGAACAGAGAGATACTTGTCTTTGGCAGTCGTGGCGATTTAGGTTCCGGTGTAGTTGAACAAATAAGACTCGCAGGATTCAACAAAATCTGGCTTTTTGGCTCCCGTTTTGACGGTGATCCAAAACAGAATGAAGAATGGGTGGTTGTTTCCGACCTCTCAATTGAAAAAAATGTTAAAGACGCTTTTAAAAACATAGTTCCGGTCAGGGACAAGTTTCTCTTTTTATTTAGTGCCGTTGGTGGTTTTTTAGGTGGGAAGGAAATTGATGATACATCAATTGATGACCTCGATAAAATGCTCACAATGAATCTTAAAACCAATTTTAATATTCTTAAAGAATTTAAAAAACTTGCTGCCAAATCAGCCGGCAGTTCTGCAATCTTTACATCCGCCATGACAGCCTTTACAGGTGAATCAGGAAAATCCGCATATGGAGCATCAAAAGCGGCACTTTCTTATTTGGTTGAGACAGCCTCGGAAGAGGGTAAATCAATCAACATGAGTGTAAATGCAATCGCTCCATTTATACTTGATACTCCTAAGAACAGGAGTTGGGTACCAAAAGCCGAACATGAAACTTTGATAAAGCCGACTGAGGTTGGTGAGCTTATCCTGTCACTCTTTGATAACTTCCATTTTATATCCGGAAACATCATTAAACTGCGTTACCGTTTCCCAATTGGTAACATCCAATCATAGAAACTCAGGAGACTGAATGAATTCGTTGACATCAATGTATATCGACGGTGGTGATTTTATGCACCCGATACTTCTCGTTTTTATTCTGGGGCTGATTTTCAGTTTCGAAAGATTATATACCCTTCGGAAATCGAAAATAAACACCAAATCTTTTGTTGAAAAAGTAACCCGCACCATAAATGAGCAGGGGATTGACGAAGCAAAAGCGGTTTGCGAAAAAACTCCCGGTTCTGTCTCATCTGTTTTTCATGCAGGGCTTCAGCGATACGATGAAGGATTGGATTCGGTTGAAAAAGCAATAATGACTTACGGCGGGATTGAAACAGGTTTTCTTGAAAAAGGATTGATCTGGATTTCACTCTTCATCGCCCTTGCTCCCATGCTTGGATTTACCGGAACAGTTCAAGGAATGATTGAGGCATTTGAAGCCATCAAAGAAGCAAATCAGATTTCTCCTGCAATTGTTGCCGGAGGTATCGCAAAGGCTTTAATAACAACACTTTTTGGACTTGTAGTTGCCATGATACTTCAAGTGTTTTACAACTTTTTTGTTGCTAAAATTGATGGTATTATTTCTGATATGGAAGAGAGTTCCGTGCAACTGATCGACAGTTTGTATACTCACAAACAAAAAACAGAAAATAAATGAGCTTAATCAGGCGCCGCCGAAAGGAACTTCCTGAAGTTCCTCTGGCTTCAATGTCTGACATCGCTTTTTTTGCTCCTGATTTTCTTCATTGTTGCAGCAACCATTGACAGTGAAACGGGACTTGGACTCACTTTACCCGAGTATAAGCCTGATGAAGCACCCTCCCAGGTTGAAAAATCACGCGTAACAGAAATAAAAATTTTCCCGGACTCTCTTCTTTTAAATGGCAAACCTTCAGATCCTGGCTCGATAGCAGAGATGGTTTCCACCCGTGCAAAAGAGAGCATAAATCTATCAGGAGAAGAAAAATATCTGGTACTTATCCTTTCTGCCACATCCACCAAATATCTTAAGTATATAGAAGTGTTGGATCAGGTAAAAATGGCTTACCGGTCAGTTCAGGATGACTATTCTCGAACCAAATACGGAACTGTTTTTAAAGTATTGGATGAGACCCAAAAAGCCGAAGTTATAGAAAAAGTGCCTGTCCTAATTTCCATTGGAGAAATAAAAAATAAATGATTAGTTTTGCAGGCAAACTTCGACGAAAAAAAGAGGGCAGGGGATACCACTGGCTTCGATGCCTGATATCATTTTTATACTTCTGCTTTTTTTATGGTTTCAACGGTTCTTAAAGAAGTGGATGTAAAAGTGGAATTTGACCTTCCATCCACATCAACTGCCGAAAAGTTTGACAACCGGAGACTCACAGCCCATGTTTTTGTTGGAAGGGATGAAAGAATTCAGATCAACGACATGTTGGTTACCCTCTCTGAAGTGAAGGAGAAAATGGAAATAGTTCGATCCCGTGTGAGTGGTGTCGTGGTTATGCTAAGAGTGGATAAAAACGTTTCAATGGACCTCGTAAACAAAGTTCAGATTGAACTTCGCAAAGCAAAATGTTTGCGAGTCAATTATATTTCAACCCAAAAATCAAATTGAGAATTCACCATGAATCTAAAAGAAAAAATTAACGAAGAACTAAAAACTGCCATGAAAAGTGGTGATAAACTTCGTTTGGAAACCATCAGATCAATCAGAGCCACCATTTTGGAGTATGAAAAAAGCGGGAAAGGTGAACTGAATAATGAAACTGAAGAGTTTAATATTTTAAATTCAGCCGCCAAAAAAAGAAAAGAAGCTTCAGATATATACAAAGCTGCCAACAGAATTGACCTCTATGAGAAGGAAGAAAGTGAACTTAAAATCATTATGGAATTTCTTCCAAAACAGTTAACGGCAGAAGATATTTTTCAGAAAGTAACTGAAGTAGCTGCAGCAAACTCCATCGAAAAGGGGGGAGAGTTCAGCAAACTTATGCCTGCTGTGATGCGTGAATTAAAAGGGAAAGCCGATGGCTCCCTGATAAAAAAATCAGTTGAAGATTTTCTGCGCGGATAAAAATTGAACTGGATCGACATTGTTGTAATTCTTCTCACCGGTGCCTCTTTTTATCTCGGGTACAAAGAGGGATTTATTAAAAAAGTATTTGATATTGTCGGTTTTTTCCTCGGCATTTTTCTTGCTATTAAATTTGCAGGGGCAATTGGCGGAGTATATCAAAGTCTGTTGGGTGTTGCCGAAGGTTCCGCCGGAATTATCGGTGGGGTGACGATTTTCATTTTCTTTCAGATTTTGACTGCAATTATTGTTAAAGCCACAAAGATTCACGATAAAGTGGATCATCTGCTTAATAAAATAGTGGGTGGGTTTATTGGTGCAACTCAAGTGATTATATTCCTGAGTGCGATTTTCTTTTTTGCCTCGAAGCTCTCTTTCCCGTCAGAAACCACCACAAAAGGGTCATTTCTTTACAAAACTGTGGTTGGTGTGTTACCCGGTATTATTGATCTGATAGTTCCTTCCAAAACCCCCGGTTCGGTAAAAAAAGGAACACACACAAAAGAACCGATAGAAAAAAAATAGATGTTTGATTCAAATAAACTTGAATTTAATAAGATATTAAGTCATATCGGCAAATTCTGTTACACATCAAAGGGGAAAGAGCATGTAAATTCTTTAGTGCCTCTTCAAACCATAACAGAAATTCTTCTCGAGGGTAAATATGTAACGCAGGCCCGCGATTTGATAAATGAAGCCGGGTACCCTCCAATTGCCGGAATAAATGATCCCTTAAGAGACCTACACCTTTCAAAAAATTGAAGGTGCTGTGCTTACCGCAAGGTCGGTTTTTAATATATTTGAGTTGGCTATCTGCTCTGCTCAATTAAAATCCTATCTGGTAAACAACAGGACCATGGCTCCTGAATTAGCCGATTTCGCAACATTTTTGTTTGAAGATAAACTCTTTGAACGTTACATTTCCACAATATTTGACAGTTCGGGAGAGATTAAGGACACAGCAAGCAAAACTCTTCAAAGTCTCAGGAAAGAGATCAGGGAGGTCGGAAGAGTTACGCAGGTTTGTTAGCAAAATTGCCAAAGACCTCACAGATAAGGATCTCTCGCGAGACAATTATTTAACTCTGAGGGATGGGCGACTTGTAGTTCCTGTAAAAGCTGAATACAAACGACAATTAAAAGGGATTATTCATTCAGAATCCTCAACAGGGCAAACTGTTTACATTGAGCCTGAAGAAACTCTTCATTTAAATAATGAAATAGTCTCTTTAAATTTTGCTGAAAAAAGGGAGATTGAAAGAATCCTTAAAGAAGTAACTCATCGGATCAGAAATAATTATGATGATCTTCTTTTAAGTCTCGAGACTGTTACCCGTCTTGATTCGATCTTTGCAAGAGGGAATTACTCTATTGAGATTGTTGGTAATTTCCCCAGATTTGAAGAATCTGAGCCGATTAATATTTATGGCGGCAGGCATCCACTGTTAGTCATTAGAAATGGATTAAAAATACCGTTCCTTTCAACCTGTCGGTAAAGGCTGGCAATCTCCTCATCATTACAGGACCAAATGCGGGTGGGAAAACTGTCCTTATAAAAGTGTCGGTTTTACGGCGCTGATGGCTCAGTCAGGTATCCACATTCCGGCAGGAATTGATACAAATCTGCATAAATTTGATAAGATACTTGTAGATATTGGAGATTCACAATCGATAGATGATGACCTGAGTACATTTAGTTCTCATCTGTCAAACATCAAAAGAATAATTGATGAAGCTGATGAGTCTTCTCTGGTATTACTTGATGAGATTGGAACCGGAACCGACCCTGACTCAGGAGCTGCGATTTCAAGAGCAGTGCTAATGACTCTGCACAACAAGGAGAGTATGGTATTTTGTACAACTCATCTATCTGCATTAAAAGCTCTCGCGACCGAAATGCCCGGATTTTATAATGCTTCGATGAGTTTTGATACTGATGAGCTTAAACCTACATATCTTTTTCGGCAGGGGATTCCCGGTTCAAGTTATGCATTTGAAATTATGATGCGTCTCGGATTTGATAAATCGTTTATAGATGGTGCAGCAAATTATGTTGAGGATGTGAGTGCCGGGCTCGAAAAGATACTTTTAGAAGTTGAGCAAAGGGAGCAGGAGTTAAATAAAAAACTTGACCACTTTGAGCGGGAAAATACCCGACTTACGGGGCTTTCAAATCTTTATGCAAAAAAGATTAAAGAACTTGATAAAGAGAAAAATAAAATTCTCAGAGATGCTAAAGAAAATGCATCCAAATTTATAGAAGAGTCGAATAAAGAGATTCAAAAAGTAATAAAAGACATTAAAGAGACTCAAGCTTCAAAAGAATCGTCAAAATCGGCATCCACTAAAGTTGACAATCTCAAAAAGGAGCTTAAAAATCTGACCGTCAAGCCTGTTCAAGAGGAAGACGAAGTCGATTCGTTAATTGAGATAGGGGATACAGTCAGAATTAGAGAGTCAGAAACTTATGGCGAGGTTATTGAGATAACTCCTGACAAGAAAAAATCTGATAATTTCCACAGGGCCCTTAAAAATTTCTGTGAAGATGGTTGATTGTGCAAAAGTCTCCCGAAGGGAACAGAGAAAAGAGCAAAGAAAGAGCGCAAAATTCGAAATCTACTCAGATGTCAGTTATAAACTTGATATAAGGGGAGAAAGAGCAATTGAAATTGAAAATAAAGTTGAACGGTTCATTGATGATGCTTATATTGCAAGCTTGAATCGTGTCGAAATAATTCATGGAAAAGGAACAGGTGCTCTTAAAAAAGTGGTTCGTGAATTGCTCTCAAAACATCCTAAAGTAAAGAATTTTTATTTTGCTCCGGTTGAGGCCGGTGGTGAAGGTGTTACTATCATCGAATTTTTGGAGTAGATGTTGTATTTTAATAAAATTCTGATTGCCAATCGTGGTGAAATTGCCGTTCGGATAATCCGTGCAGCAAGGGAAATGGGTATCGGGTCGGTTGCTGTTTTTTCAGATCCCGATAAAAGTGCTCTCCATGTCAAATATGCTGATGAGTCTTATCCCCTGAATGGTATCTCTGCCACGGATACTTATCTTAATATCCCCAAACTGCTTGAAATTGCCAAAATATCAGGTGCCGAAGCGGTACATCCAGGATACGGGTTTTTATCCGAAAGAGCACATTTTATAACAGCAGTTGAAGAAGCAGGACTTGTTTTCATCGGACCTTCCGCAAATTCGGTTGAGATGATGGGGAGTAAAACGGGTGCAAGACAGATAATGAAAAAGAACAGAGTTCCTTTTGTCCCCGGAACAACCGAACCTGTTGAAGCTGTAGAGGAAGCAACTGCGTTTGCTTCAAAAATAGGATATCCCATACTCATAAAGGCATCCGCCGGTGGGGGAGGCAAAGGGATGAAAAAAGTTTATAGTGATAGTGAGATGGAAGAAGCATTTTTTTCCGCTAAAAGGGAAGCACTTTCAGCATTTGGTGAAAGTGCAGTTTATATCGAAAAATTTATTGAGAATCCAAAACATATTGAAGTTCAGATTCTTGGGGATAAATTTGGCAATTATGTACATGTATTTGAACGGGAATGTTCTGTACAAAGAAGACATCAGAAAATAATTGAAGAAGCTCCATCACCGGTGATGGACAGTCACACTCGCAAAAAGATTACTGAAACTGCTCTTAATGCAGCCAAAGCCTGCAACTATTACAATGCAGGAACAATCGAATTGTTGATGGATGAGAAGAAAAATTTCTATTTTCTTGAGATGAACACAAGACTTCAGGTGGAACATCCTGTTACAGAATTGATCTCGGGAATTGATTTAGTGAAAGAGCAGATTAAGATTGCTGCCGGAGAAAAATTATCCTTTTCACAAAAAGATCTCAAACTGACAGGGCATGCAATCGAATGTCGAATCTACGCCGAAGACCCTGACAATAATTTTTTACCTTCTACAGGAAGGATTACATTCCAAAGACTTCCAACCGGACCCGGTGTAAGGGTGGATGAGGGAATTGAAGCCGGATCAGATGTTACGATGTATTATGATCCAATGTTGAGTAAAGTGATAGTTCACGGAAGCGACCGTCACTCAGCAGTCGAAAGGATGAAAATTGCCCTCTCATCTTACTCAATTACGGGTGTTCAGACAAATTTATCTGTTTTATTGTGGTTATTGAATAACGATTCTTTTTTAAGTGGAAAATATTCCATAAATTTGTTAGATAACGAGTTTTTTCCTTTGGTTCCGGGGAAATGGAAAGAATGTATCTGTGAAGAAATCGAGGATGCTGCAACAGCTTTTGCCGCAATATTAAGGGACCATACTCGAAACAGTTCAAACAATGTCAGATTAAATGAGGTAATGCTGGAAAATAATTGGTGCAACGAAGAGTAATGCCCGACTATTTTGTCGATATAAACAAAAAAGAAAAATCTGTCCGCTTTACCGCTCCTGGTGAGATTGAGATAGATGGAAGATTATATCATTACCGTATTGAAGAGATAAATGAGAATTATTATTTACTCCGGCTCAACAACAAAGTTTACAAAATAAACAAAGTTTTAGGAGACAAAAGCAATTCTCTGATTTTAATCGAGGGAAAATATTTTGAAATTGAAGTGAGAACCAATCTGGAACAAAAAGCCCGCCAGGTTCTCTCCAATGTAAAACAGAAAAGCCACCACTCATTGATCAAATCACCTATGCCCGGGATGGTTCTTAAAATTAAGAAGAATGCCGGGGATGAGGTTGCTCAAGGCGAATCCATTATGATTCTCGAAGCGATGAAAATGGAAAACGATATCAAATCCCCATTCAGCGGAGTTATCAAAGACATTTATGTTGATGAAGGCTCGGCAGTAGAAAAAGGAGCAAAATTATTTTTAATTGGTTAATCAATAATTATTTTATCCGGGAGGTACTGTGAAAAAATATTTATTCTCTTTTCTGTTTTCTCTTATTATTGGAGGAAATGTAATCGCTGGCGGCTTTCAGTTAAATGAACACGGAGCTAAAGCGATGGCGATGGGTGGCGCGTTTGCCGGTTTAGCAAACGACCTTTCAGCGTTTTATTTTAATCCCGCGGGTTTAGCGTTTATGAATGGCATCAATGTATCAGCAGGAACTGCTCTTATTGCCCCTGCTGCTTCATTTAGAGGACCTTCACCATCTATTCAAGAGACCAAAATGGTGAATCAACTCTTTACACCAAGTCATCTCTATTTTTCTTATCAGGTTAATGACAAACTGGTGCTTGGCTTTGGTGCCAACAATCCATTTGGTCTTGGTACCAAATGGGAAGACAATTGGATAGGAAGATATGTTGCTGTAGTAACCAATCTTAAAGTTTTTAGCTTCAATGCAGTTGCTGCATATAAAGTTATGGACAATCTAAGTGTTGCTGCAGGATTCCAGTATAATTATGCTTCCGTTGAGATTACTAAAAAACAAAACCTTGCTCCATTTAACAGTGAAGCCAATGTTGATCTCAAAGGAACTGATAAAGGCGCCATTGGATTTATTCTCGGTGCTTTGTGGAAACCAACACTTGATTTCTCTCTCGGCTTGTCCTACAGAAGCCAGGTGAAATATACATTTTCGGGCGATGTTGCTACAACAGGTCCTGCACAGGTTGCTGCAAGTCTTCCAAATGCACCAATCGAAGCAAAATTTACCTCTCCTGCACAGTTCACCGGTGGTTTGGCATACAAGTTTATGCCTAATTTCGTGGTTACTGCTGACTTCCAGTACATCATGTGGTCAAGTTATGACTATTTAACAGTTACTTATGCCGCAGATGGAAAAACTCTTCTTTCTTCAGAGAGGCTTTTTGAAGATACATGGATAGCCAGACTTGGAATGGAATACAAATATTCAAAGAGTTTAGCACTTCGTGCAGGTTTTCTGTATGACAGAAATCCTGTGAAAGACGAATATCTTGACCCGCTTCTTCCAGACGCAAACAGACTCGGCTTTTCAGCCGGTTTAGGTTACAATCTTACTGATGCATTGAGCCTCGATCTCGCTTATCTTTTCCTCAGGTTTCAGGAAAGAACAATTACCAACTCAAAGATCAACGCTTCCGGCACAACCGGTTTGGTTCCTATGAATGGTACTTATAACTCTACTGCAAATCTCTTTTCATTAACTTTTAATTATAAATTTTAATCAGGAGGAGACAGATAATGAAAAAGATATTTAGTATTGTTTTATTGTTAGCATCAGCCGTGTTTGTTTTCACAGGTTGTGAAGACAGAGCTGAGCTTACTGCTCCCGCCGTTCCTTCTACAGGAACTGCAAGTTTCGCAAGATATGTTGCCGTCGGTAACAGTCTTACAGCGGGATATCAGTCAGGCTCCCTGTATGAATCAGCTCAAAAATATTCATATGCAAATTTAATTGCCAACCAGGTAGGTACAACATTTGCATTCCCGAATGTTGGAGAACCAGGTACAAGAGGAAGACTTGAAGTACAGACTCTTTCTCCGTTTGTATCTTATGCAAATACCGGAAGTGGTGCACTATTGAATGCAACTTACCCCAAGCCTTATAATAATCTTGGTGTTCCCGGTGCGCTCATATATGACTTCCTTAATGCATACGATTCACTTAGCTGCTTCTCATCAGTTTTTGGTGGTTCGCCAAATCCAATGTTTAATTTGGTACTCAGAAACCAGGGTGGTGCCAAAACCACACAATGGTTACAGACAAAAGCTCAACAGCCAACTTTTGTAACTTTCTGGCTCGGTTCAAATGACATTCTTGGTCATGCAGCATCAGGTGGAACTGTTCCTTATACTCCAGTTGCAACCTTTACAGGACTTTACAATCAGGCAATGGACAGTCTAAAATCACTCGGTTGCCCGGT
Source organism: Ignavibacteriales bacterium (assembly GCA_016714125.1). Lineage (GTDB taxonomy): Bacteria > Bacteroidota > Ignavibacteria > Ignavibacteriales > Ignavibacteriaceae > UTCHB3. Next base: position 182,453 of record JADJNX010000005.1, read on the forward strand.
CGTGGTTGGAAACATCCTTGATGTTACAGTGGCAGCTTACTTCACAACTGTTGGTGGACAACTTCAGCAGCAGGGTGTTACAGCGGTTTGGGGTATTAGAGGTACAGGGGATACAATTCCTCTCGCTCTTAGTAAAAACCTTCTTACACTTACAGCATCAGGTGAATTGGCAGCAGGAAAGGGTTTGAGTAAATCCAATCCAATCAGCAACAGATATATCCTTGATTCCGCTGAAATCGTTGGTGTTAAAACAGTTATCGCTCAGTATAACACAGTGATTAAAACCGCTGCAGATTCACGTAATTTTGGTCATGTGGATGTAGCTGCTCTTCTCGGAAAAATTGCCCTCGCTTATTTCACAAGTGGAGGTTACGTCGTTGATGGAGTTAAGTTTACACCTGTATTTGTGACCGGAAATCTTTTCAGTCTCGATGGTGTTCATCCTACCAGTCAGGCACATGCCGTGGTTGCCAATGAATTCATCAAAACCATTAATGAAAAATATAATGCAAAAATTTCGATGATAAATGTTGGATCGATTCCTGCAAGCTTGATATTTAAACAAATGCCAAGTGGAAGTATAGTTCCAAATTATACACCGGAAATGTTTAAACATATATTATTCTAATTCAATAATTAAAGGATTTTGGCATTGAAACTTGATATAATTAACAAACAGTCTATTCTCTCATTTATTACACTTGTTTTGCTCTCGGTTTTGCTTGGGGCATGTTCTTCCGTAACCGAAGAAAAAGTTGAGGAAAAAATTGATGTTAATCAAGGTTTGGATACAATTAAATCAGTTGAAAGCATACCGGTTGTTGATTCAAAAGTGGAAGTGCCAAAATCCTATCTTTATATTATTCAGATAGGTGCATACAGTACCTTTGAAAAGGCAAAAAAATTTAGAGGGTCAATTAAAAATAAAATAAATGAAGAAATTTTTGTAAGTTTCGACAAGAGAACTTCGCTTTATGTGGTCAGATTAAAACCACGCGATTCTCGGGCAGATGCCGAGGAGATCAGGACAAAACTGAGAGCTACCAAGGAGTTTGCCGATGCCTTTATCTTAACAATTGAGATATAATTCAGTAAAATAAAACCGGGAGGTTCCTATGCGTAAATTACTACTCGTAATTTCGTTGTTTCTGTTTGTTTCCGGGCAGCTTAATGCCCAGCTCTCCACCAACTGGTCGTTTACCAGTGGCGGAGCAAATCTTCCAACCTGGTTTGGAACTGCAAATACCGAAAGAGGTATGACTTATTCCAAAACAAATAATCAAATGTTAGTAGTTGTCAGAAATGGCGGAGTAACATTAAAAGCACTTGATGCTCAGACAGGTCTTGAAGTTACTAATTATGACCAAACCGGTGTTTCCGGTGGTACATTTGCATTAAATGACGCTGAAGCTTCACACGATGATGCTAAAGTATATGCTGCAAATTTAGCCACTTCCAACGCAGCTGCCTTCAAAATTTATAAAGGGGATAATCCTACAACAGCTCCAACTGTTGCGTTTTCCTACACTGCCCCTGTAACAGGGACCAGAATGGGTGATAACCTTTGTTTGGTAGGAAATAATGCTGACAACTCAGCAAAATTTCTTATAATTGATGCCACAAGAAATATGGTATTCATTTTGAAAACTGTTGATAACGGAAACACTTTCCAGTTACAAGATTCAGTTCAACTTCCTGCTCTTACATTTGGAGGCCATCCATCAGTATTCCCTATCATGAACGATATGGGTGTTATTGAAGGTCTCATCACCAATAGTTCAGGTAAAAATGTTTTGGCATTTAATTTGGCAGGTCAATTAATCGGTTCCATTCCGGGTGGTGTCATAGCTACGGGAACAACAGCCATCAAAGGTTTTAATACCAATAATATGTTTTATTTGGCCACATACCAGTTTGGTGCAGGAAATGAAAATGTGAGAATCGTTCATGTAGGCGACAATCCACTCCTGGCGAGAACTTATACGGTCACAACTTCCCTTGGTGCAAACGCCAATGCAAACGGCTCAGGCGATCTGTCATTCAATGTGAGGCCGGATGGGTCAGTTGATCTTTTTATACTCGGTACAAACAATGGAATTCAATCTGTAAATTTGCGTTTCCCATTCTTCGTAAATGGTAGATTTAACGAACACTACAATTACATCGCCTCAAAACAGAACACCAATAGTGGTTTTGGTGCCGGAATGGAATTAAAAAAGATTGGTTACTCATTCGACACAAACCATGTTTATGTTGCAGTTCAAGGTAAACTTGACAGAACCAATTCTAATGGTATAGTTGTGTTATTAAATTTTGACAACATACCAGGACTTGCTGCCGGACAATCCCTCGGTGGAGTTCCGGGTGGTGGCCATTTGTTTGGAGATGCGACAAATCCGAATTGGAAAATGGGCGATGAAGTTGATATGGCATTTGTAATTAATCCGGGAGGCAACGACTCAGTTGCATATCTTGATGCCGCGAAGTATTTTAATGGTGTTAAAACAGGTGGTTTCATCGGCTCAACCTATAACTCCGGTAGTGCTTCTCAGGGACCATCAGCACCAGGTATTTTTGCTACAAACGCTATCACATTTGCTTTGGATTCTGCTTATGATATTGGCAGAGGTCTTGAATTAAAAATACCATTCACTGAACTTCCCGGGATCAATCCAAATTCTAATATTCAAGTTGCTGCTTTTATCGTGTCAAATACTGCATACTTCTCTGATTTAACTCTTCCGGGAAATCTTACAGGTGGAAACGCTGGCTTCAATCCTAATTTTGGAACACTACCGGGTGGACCATATTTCACTGCTTTCTATGAACTTCCTGTTGAGATGGTCTCCTTCTCAGCAAATACAAATGGAAACAGTGTTAACCTTGAATGGATTACAGCATCAGAAACCAACAATAGAGGATTCTCTGTTGAAAAAAGTTTTGATGGTTCAAACTTCGTTGAAGTTGGATTTGTTGCCGGTAAAGGTTCCTCATCATTAATGAACAAATACAGCTTCACTGAAAACAATGCCGGTGCTTCTGTTGTTTATTACAGATTAAGACAGATTGATTTTGACGGCACAGCATCTTACAGCGAGACGATAAAAGTTGAATTCTCAGCTGTTCCTGCTGTCTTTGCATTAAGCCAGAATTATCCAAACCCGTTTAATCCATCAACTTCCATCTCTTTCAGCGTTGCTGAAGAGGGGATGGCAAGCCTGATGATTTATTCAATAAATGGTGAACTTGTTTCTTCATTGTTTAACGAAGCTGCTAAACCGGGTCAGTTATACAAAGTTCAGTTTAACGCAAACAACCTTCCCTCGGGCATCTATTTTTATAGACTAACCCAGGGAGCAAATGTTGTTACAAGGAAACTTACTTTATTGAAGTAATTTTGCTATCACTCTTACAAGGTTATTAACTTAAAGAGTTATATGACAAATTTTTGTTTATTAAGGCTGCCTGATACAGGCAGCCTTTTTAGTTTATTATTAACATACAGTTAACACTCATTAACTAAAGAATGATTATCTTGCTACACGTATTTTTTTTATTTACAAACTTGAGGAAACGATGAATAAGAAATCTCTCTTTTTTCTAATCGTGGTGGCATTTGCAGTTAATACTTCATTTGCTCAAATTTTAGTAGAAAATTTTAATTATCCTGCCGGCGATTCTCTTACAGCTCATGGCTGGACAAGACACAGTGGCACATCCGGAACTATTCTTGTTGGAACTCCAGGACTGGAATTTCCTAACTATGTTGTAACCGGTGGAAACAATGCACTTCTTTATCAAAACGGGGAAGACATTAATAAAACTTTTGACAGTTTGACTTCAGGCTCCGTTTATACCTCATTGTTGGTAAAACTGACGGCGAATAGCCCTGTTCCGGGTTATTTTTTCCATTATGGTAGAAACCCTTTTAATACATTTGATTTTCGTGCAAGAACATGGGTAAAAGCTGATGGTCTTGGTTACAGAATTGGCATTAGCCCTTCAGGTAATGCTGATACAGTATTCACAACTGAAAAATTTGCCCTTGATTCAACATATCTTATTGTGGTAAAATACAGCGTATTCGATGCTGTTTCTGATTCAATTAGTTTGTGGGTTTTTAAAGCCGGTGACAATTTTGTTGCTGAAACAGCCCCTGCTGTTGGTCCTTTGAGCATGATTGCTGCAGATATTTCACCGGGTTCAATCGCATTGAGACAATTTAACGCTGATCAGAGAATTATTGTTGATAACATTCAGGTAAGCACTTCATGGTTACTTAATGTTGTGCCTGTTGAATTTATTTCATTCTCGGCAACTGCTTTGAATGGCAAAGTTGACCTGGCATGGCAAACCGCAAGTGAAACCAATAATAAAGGTTTTGAAATTGAGAGAAGCCTCGACAATACAAATTTCAGTGTCGTTGGATATGTTGACGGAAGAGGAACTACAACCCAAACTTCAGTATATAACTTCTCTGATAAATTTGATGTTAATGGAACAGTTTACTACAGACTGAAACAAATCGATTTTGATGGGACAACTGCCCTCTCAAACACTATTGAAGTTGAATCAAATATGATTACCGGTTTTGAAATGTTCCAAAACTATCCAAATCCATTCAACCCAACAACCAATATTAAATTTACGGTTGCTGAATCAGGAATGGCTTCTTTGAAGGTATTTAATGTTACCGGAGAACTGGTTGCAAACCTTTTCAATCAGACCGTTGAAAAAGGCACTGTTTACACAGTTAACTTTGATGCTTCAAAACTTAACTCAGGTGTTTATTTTGCCCAACTTTCACAGGGAAGCAATGTTAAGAATATCAAACTGATTCTTAATAAATAATCTCTCCCTTACTCTTTTTTTAAGCGAATAACCTTTTGGTTATTCGCTTTTTTATTTTAATTTTAGCTTTTGTAATTAAATTAATATTCTAACGGAGGATACATGGCACTTTCACTTAACAAAGTGATGTTACTGGGTAATCTCGGCAGAGATGCTGAAACAAGATTTTCAAATGACAATTCAATCGCAATTACATCATTCTCTCTAGCCACAAGTCTTGCTAAAAAAGGACGGGACGGCAACTGGATAAATGAAACCACATGGCATAACATAACTGCATTTAATATCCATGAGAGAACACTTGAGGCGCTTAAAAAAGGTACCCGAGCTTATATTGAAGGCAGAATTCAAATTCGTGACTATACAAAACAGGATGGTACTGCCGGTAAGTCTTACGACATTGTTGCAGATAAAGTTACACTGGTTGACAAAAGAGCAGATTCTGAAGGAGGTCCATTCGAAGCTCAACAGAATGAAGGACAAGCTCCGGCCGCTTTTGAAGCACCTCAATCGACAGACAAAAAAGATGATGATTTGCCATTTTAATTTTATCGGTGAAAAATAAGTGTCTTATGAAGTAACGTTACTGATCGGGCTTGTTTTATGCTTTTGCTATCAGCTCTATTCAGTGGATCTGAAGTTGCACTATTTGGGACCAATAAGGCTTTGTTGAAGAGGGATTCCACAAGAACCCCCTCTTCTTGCGATATACTCTGTTTCTTATCGAAAATCCAAAACGTTTGCTCGTGACGATTTTATTGGGCAATAATCTGGTTAATACACTTGCCTCCATTTTAGCAGTTTCTATCACAATGATAGTAGTTCAAAAATTCCAATATGATCCCGAAACTGCAATAACCATCCAAATAGCAACCATAACCATTTTGGTTCTACTTTTTGGTGAGATTACGCCTAAAGTTTACGCAACAAATAATCCTGTTGGGTTTCTTAAAGTCGCAGTTTTTCCTCTTTATTGGGTCAGTCTGTTTCTCTACCCGGCTTCCGAATTAATCAATGAAATAATTAGTAATTCTTTCAGAAAATTTAAGATGAACAAGTCGAAGCATGCGATTAACAAGGAAGAAATTTCACAACTTGCTGATATTGGGCATAAAGCCGGTACTCTTGCTGAAAAAGAGCAGGAAATTATAAAGGGACTTGTTTCGTACACTAATGTGTCAGTTAAACAGGTTATGAGGCCAAGATTAAGTATTGTTGGTGTGCCAGAAAAATCAACGCTTGAAGAGGTTGCTTCTCTCATTCTCGAAGCTGGCCACAGCCGTCTTCCAGTTTACAAAGAAGACCTTGATGAAATCAAAGGTATTTTGTACGCAAAAGACCTTCTTCCAATGATGAAAAATAAATTTGCAAGAAGGATAGCTTCTTTCACGCCCGCAAAACTTGCCAGACCTGCAATGTTTGTTCCGGAAACAAAATTAATCAGCGAACTTATGCAAGAATTTCAAGAGAAAAAATTGCATATGGCAATTGTAATCGATGAATATGGAGGCACATCAGGACTTATTACTCTCGAAGATATTCTGGAAGAAATTCTCGGTGATATCCGCGATGAATATGACAAAGAAGAACCGAATATTCGGAAAATAAATCCATTCACTTTTGAAGTGAGTGGTGAACTAACCATCGGTGAACTTGAAGAGCTTATGAATGTGGAATTTGGTGATATTTCACCTGATATTCAGACCATAAGTGGGTTAATCTTTGAAAATGCAGGGAAAATACCCAAAAACGGATATTCCATTAAGATAGGACCCGTCACCTTTAAGGTTGTTCAAGTGGAGCGGAACAGACTCAGGAAAATTATTGTAAGGACTCAATAAATGAAACCCGGATGTTTCCTCAAAACACTTATTGTAGGTACAATTCTTCTTGCTGCTGCAATTTATATTGTGACCAATAAGGGGAAAGAGTGGTTTGTGGACCCGATTAAAGAAAATCTTCTCTCGAGTGCGTTTGATTCTTTGCCAAATGAGCTTAAAGGATTAAAAGATACTAAAGAAAAACTGATGCTTGTTGAAAGGATCGACAGTCTTGTTGCGCAATTTAAAAGTGATTCCACAGAGGCAACAATCAATTTTAGTAAGGTCGAGAATTTTTTTGAAACATTACAGGACTATTCCAAAGACAGTCTGTTAACATCCAGGGAGTATGAATTCCTAAAAAAACTGACTGATGAGATGATCTCAGCCAAGCCTAAAAATTTTATTGAATTTGAGAAAGACAAGCAGGCACCGTGATGAATGCACAGCGAAAAACAGAAATAAAAGTGGGAATTACCGCAATGGCCGGTATAGTTCTACTTATTTGGATTATTGGTTGGGCAAAAAATATCAGTTTTATTGAAAAAATACAAGTTATAAAATTGAGTTTGATAATGTTTCAGGGCTTGAGATAGGGGGATAATGTGACCATAAATGGTGTCCGAAAGGTTCTGTTGAATCGATTACAGTAACTGGCCCGACAGTTCTCGTTGAAGTTGCTATATCGAAAGAAGTTCAAATCCCGGAGGATTCCAAATATTATGTTACAATGCTTGACTTGATGGGGGTAAAAAGTTGAAATACGTCCCGGAAAATCATCCAAATTCATAAACCCTGATGAGATTCAGCAAGGGGAGTTTCAGTATGACGTTGCCGAGGTCATGAGTTTTGTTGGTCGTGCCGGTGAAGGAATACCGGCTATGTTATCAAAAATTGATACTGCCCTCACCGCCATTAATTCATATCTACAGGATAAAGAGATTAAAGGGGATGTAAAGTCGGGACTTAAAAATCTGGTAGCGTTAGCAACAGATTTCAGATCTCTTATCAGGGAGCAAAGAGGACAGATTGACCATCTGCTTACAAACAGCATTAAATTAACAGCAAATGCCGACTCACTTACGACAACTGCTTCTGCTTTTATTAAAGAAAACCAGGATTCCATTGCAACAAGTATTAAAAATCTTAACAAATTACTTGTGCAATCAGATGCCTTGATTAAAAAATTTGATGGTATCATTGATGAAACCACTTCACAGAAAAATAATCTTGGTAAATTACTGTATGATGAAACTACTTTCGATGAGCTAAAATCCACACTTAAAGAAGCAAAGGAACTACTACTCCTGGTTAAAAAACAATTGAAAAATGAAGGTATTAATGTCAAAGCTAAAATTGATCTCTTCTAAATTATTTTCCTTTTTTTTATTTCTCACTCTTTCGCTGACTATTTCAGGTTGTGCCACTTTTTCAGGTAGAGAAACCGCCTATGCTCAAGGTATGGTTGTTAGCGCAGACTCACTGGCAACTGAAGTTGGTATAAAGATTCTCAGGGCAGGTGGAAATGCCATCGATGCTGCAGTTGGAGTGGGTTTTGCACTTTCCGTAACCTATCCCGTCGCCGGTAATCTTGGTGGTGGCGGTTTTATGGTAATTAGAAAAGCCAATGGGGAAGAGCTGACACTTGACTATCGTGAAAAAGCTCCCAATCTTGCTAAAAGGGATATGTATCTTAATTCTAAAGGTGAATTTATCGATTCCCTTGCCCAGGAAGGTATTCTGGCTTCCGGTGTACCTGGAAGTGTTTCCGGGATGTTGTTTGCACTGGAAAATCATGGAACGATGACGAGGGAAGCTGTGATCTCTCCCTCGGTTGAACTTGCGGAAAATGGTTTTTATCTTTCTGAAGCGACATCTAATTCTTTTAACAGATACAGGAATTCATTTTTAAAGTTTCCATCAACCTCTAAATATTTTACAAAAGACACCACACTTTTTGTTAAAGGGGATATCTTTTTTCAGAAAGATTTGGCTAAAACACTCCGACGAATAATTGAGAGTGGGACCGATGGATTTTACAAAGGCCAAACAGCTGAGCTTATTGTAGCCCAAACTCAAAAAATGGACGGTATTATCACTTTAGATGACCTTGCAAAATATAATACAGTTGTTCGGGAAGTTGTCAAAGGAACCTACCGTGGATATAAGATTTTATCTATGCCACCTCCAAGTTCGGGAGGTGTTGCGTTAATTGAGCTCCTGAATATTTTGGAGAATATAGATCTCAAAAGTTTAGGACATAACTCAACAAAATATGTTCACTATTTGACTGAAGCAATGCGGAGAGTTTACGCGGACCGTTCAAAATATCTTGGGGACCCCGATTATTATCCTGTACCTGTCAAGTCTCTAATATCAAAACAATATGCAAAAAAGTTGTTTGAACAAATAACATCTTCCGCTTCAAATTCCGCTAATATATCACCGGGACTTGGAAATAATAGTGAAAGTATGGAAACAACCCATTATTCGATTATTGACAAGTGGGGAAATGCTGTAAGTGTAACAACAACAATAAATTCGGGCTATGGATCTAAAGTTGTTGTTGATGGTGCCGGCTTCTTCTTAAATAACGAGATGGATGATTTTTCGGCAAAACCCGGAATTCCGAATCAATTTGGTTTACTTGGCAGTGAGGCAAACTCGATTGAACCCGGTAAAAGAATGCTCAGCTCGATGACCCCAACTATTGTATTAAAAAATGATAAACCGGTTTTAATTGTTGGATCACCGGGTGGTTCAACCATAATTACAGCAGTTTTACAGGTGGTCTTAAATGTCCTCGATTTTAATATGGAGATTAAAGAAGCTGTGAATGCGCCAAGAATGCATCATCAATGGTATCCTGATCATATCTCTCTGGAAGAAGGTGTGCTTAATGCAGTTGGAACTCTTGAATTGATGAATATGGGGCACAAATTAAAAGACATTCCATATCTTGGTTTAATAGAGGCAATTAAAATTGATCCTGAGACAGGAAAAGTTACCGGAGCCACTGACGGAAGAGGTTTTGGACTCGCCAAAGGAGAACTTGATAAATGATTGTTGGGACCGGAGTTGACATTATTGAGATTGACCGAATTCAAAAATCAATTGAGAGATTTGAGGAGAGATTCCTCAATAAAATTTACACCAAAACAGAGATAGACTATTGTTTGACTAAAGCTGATAAATACAGAAGATTTGCAGCGCGATGGGCAATCAAAGAAGCGGTTTATAAGGCTCTGATGAAATATGATGAAACAATTGCATGGAAAGATATATCAGTGAAAAACGATGATGATGGTGCTCCAATTCTGGAAGAACTTGAAAAATCACACGGATTAAAGAGATGGGAATCTCAATTCACATTACTTTAAGTCACTCCAATAATTATGCGGTTGCGATGGCAATCGCTGAAAAATAACAATAAATTAAACTTCCTTTCTCCACTTTTTGTTATATTAGTAGTGACGGAAAGGAGAGTTTCAATTCAGCTTTCAAAAACACCATTCGGTACTTTATAACACATTTGTATTAGTTCTAAACCAGAGTTACGAACCTTTATCTGTTTGTAATGTAAAACGGGCTTTTGATATGATCTATCTTGGAAAGGCAGATACCATTCTTGAAGATAGTGAGCGAAATATCCGTACGGTTCGAAAAAATTATCCGTTTCCTGTGGTAATTCGGCTAAGGAAATATATCCACATCCCTTATAAACAGGTAATTTTGACGCGAAAAAATATTATTCGAAGAGATAACCACAAGTGTGCCTACTGTGGAAAAACCGACCTGCTATTGACGATGGATCATATAATTCCGCGATCGAAGGGGGGAGACGATTCATGGGAGAATCTGATTTCCGCATGTCCCAAGTGTAACAGCAAAAAAGGGGACAGAACTCCTGCGGACGCCGGAATGCCGCTACTTTTCCAGCCTTATGCGCCCAATAACTTACTTTTTATTAAATTTGCAGTAGGTAATTTAGATAATCGCTGGAAACCCTATCTTTTTCATTAATTAAAACTATGTGATGCGAAAAAAAAGAATATTAAGTGGAATGCGCCCCACCGGAAAACTCCACTTGGGGCATTATGCCGGTGCACTCGAAAACTGGGTAAAACTTCAAGAAGAATATGAAAATTATCATTTAATTGCTGATTATCATGTACTAACCACCGATCTTGATACTTCCCGTATTTATCAAGATACTATCGATATGGTCATCGACTGGCTCGCAATCGGTTTGGACCTAAAAAGTTAAAATCTTCCGTCAATCACAAGTCAAAGAACACTCTGAACTCTTTTTGATTTTCTCTATGTTGATCACAGCAAACCGTCTTGAAAGAAATCCTTCGTTAAAGGATCAAATCAGAGACCTTAATATCCAACAGACTGTTTATGGTCATCTCGGATACCCCGTGCTTCAGGCAGCAGATATATTGCTTTACAAAGGTGAAGCTGTACCGGTTGGAGAAGATCAGGTGCCACATGTTGAGATTACCAGGGAAATTGCCCGTAAGTTTAACAACCAATATGGCGAAGTATTTCCTGAGCCGGATCCACTTTTAACCGTTTTTGCCAGACTTGCAGGATTGGATGGTGTGGCAAAGATGAGTAAGTCGCTGGGAAATACAATTCTCCTTTCTGATGATCCGGAAACAGTGAAGCAAAAGATTAGAAAAGCAGTGACAGATATCCAGAAACTGCGTAAAAACGATCCCGGTCGTCCAGAAGTATGTGTCGTCTTTTCATATCATAAAAAGTTTAATCCCGCTGAAGTTGAAGAGATTGAAACCGGGTGCAGGAGTGGAGCTTTGGGTTGTGTAGATTGTAAATTAAACTGTTCTGCCAAGATTTCGACTTTTCTTGCGCCTGTGCTCCAAAAACGTAGTGAACTGGAAAATGATTTGTCTCTTGTTTTGGATGTAATTTCCGAAGGGGAGAGGGATGCACGCATAACTGCCGGTGCAACGATGAATGAAGTAAGAACCAACATGAAAATGGGATAAATGTTCAAAGTAAAACTTGATACATTTGAAGGTCCACTCGATCTACTCCTTTTTTTCATAAAGAGAGATGAACTTGATATATATGATATTCCAATTGCATATATCACTAATGAATTTCTAAAATATCTCGAACTTATTAAGATACTTGATCTTGAGCAGGCTGGGGATTTTATTCTCCTTGCTTCAACACTAATGCATATTAAAGTGAGAATGTTGTTGCCAAAGGAAGTGGACGAAAAAGGACAGGAGATTGACCCGCGAACCGAACTCGTTCAACAGTTGCTTGAGTATAAACGATATAAAGAGATGGCAGAAGAGTTTTCCTTTTTCGAAACAGAACAAAGAAAAATCTTCTATCGGGGCAATTTTAATCTGGATGAAAAATCCACATTTGATGATACCGGACTTTTACTGAAAAATATCACTGTGTTTGACCTTGCCAGATCTTTTCAGAAAATTATGTCGACTCATAAGCCTGAACCCAGACATCACATACCGAGAGTTCCTGTCAGTATTGAGGAACACATGCAGTTCATCATGAATCGGTTAACAGATGAAAAGGAGATCATTTTTTCGAAAATGGTCACAATTTTAAAGATAAAAATTCAAGTGGTATATACATTTGTGGCTCTACTTGAGATGGTAAAAATGCAATTAATTGGGATAAAAGAGTCCCCGAATCTTAACGATTTTATGATTTATGCAATAGAAAATGATTGACGAACTTTATCTTCCCGTAATTGAGGGACTAATATTTGCTTCCGAAGACCCTATCTCTGCTGATGAGATTGTAAGGGCGATAGTTGCAATTGACGGTGAGTCAACAGTTCTTAATTCTGAAGATGTGACAAATGCTGTAGATCAAATAAATCTGAAGTATGAGAATGTCGAATATCCTTTTAAGATCGCAATGATTTCCGGTGGATATATTTTTGCAACAAAACCTGAGTTAAGCAAATATCTTGGTTATCTCAATTCTGAAAAAATTAAGAGGAGACTCTCACAGGCTTCACTCGAAACACTTTCAATTATTGCATATAAACAACCGATGACAAAGCCTGATCTTGAAGCAATCAGAGGAGTTAATTCAGATTACATATTGAGTACTCTCCTTGAGAAAAGACTCATAACCATTGTTGGCAGGGCTGAAACAGTGGGCAGACCACTATTATACTCCACAACGGAAGAATTTCTGAAATATTTTGGATTAAACAAAATTTCAGACCTTCCACGCCCGCGTGAGATCGATGAATTGATGCAGGATGAGGATTTCATCGAACAGAAAAGAAAATTAATGATGCAAGCCGTGGAAGAAACGATAGAATTGGAATTAAAAGATGAAAACGAATAAGATTCGAATAAATAAATTTCTCGCAATGGCGGGAATCGCCAGCAGACGCAAGGTTGAAGATTTTATCCTCTCGGGTAGAATTGATGTAAACGGAGAGACAATTTCTTCTTTGGCTGTGATGGTAGACCCAACAGTTGACCGTGTGGAACTTGACGGTGAAGTACTACGATTTGAAGATAAGGTTTATTACATTTTGCATAAACCTTCAGGTTATATTACCTCTGTTTCGGATGATAAAAACAGACCGGTTGTTACCGACCTCATAAAAACTCCATTTAGAATTTTCCCGGTTGGAAGACTGGATTGGGACACAACAGGTGTTTTGATAATGAGTAACGATGGTGATTTTGCAAATATTATGCTTCACCCTTCAAATAAGATAATGAGAACTTATGAAGTGAAGTTGGATAAACCATTTGATCCGGAGCACTTACCACAACTAAAAAAAGGACTTTCGTTGGACGGGGTAAAAGGTAAGTTTGAATCAGTGGTAATTAATCGTAAAAACCCTCGCCTCCTAACTGTTGAGTGTACCGAAGGAAGAAATTTATTTGTGAAGCGGATGTTCAGAAAACTGGATTATTTTGTTGATAAACTTCACAGAAGCAAGTTTGCTGGATTTACAGTAAATGACCTGAAACCCGGAGCATCGCGATTGGTTAGTTTCCAGGAAATTAAAGATGTACTCGCGAAACATTCTCACAAGTAGTCTTGTTTTATTTGTTTGTTTATCTATTCAAATCGAAGCCCAAAAGGATTCTACCAAAAACTCTGTCAAATATTGGAGCGCAGGCTCAAAAGAAATCTGGCAGACTGTTGACGGATTACTGAATGATCCCAATCTAACAAGTGCATCCTGGGGTGTTATGGTGCAATCAATGTCATCGGGTGAAGTACTTTATAAAAGAAATGAAAATAAACTACTTAATTCAGCTTCTCTTGTAAAACTTTTTACGACAGCTACCGCACTTTCATTTCTTGGAAATGATTTCACTTATGAAACCCAGATAAGAACCACCGGAGTTATAGAAGGCGCAACCTTAAATGGCGATTTGATTATTGTTGGTTCCGGTGATCCCACTATTTCGGGTAGGTTATACAACGACGACATCTTCTTTGTTTTTAACCAGTGGGCGGAGAAATTGATTGATTTGGGAATTATGAGTGTAAGTGGTTCACTTATAGGTGACAATTCGGCCTTTGAAGAACTTGGGTTGGGCAAGGGATGGCAATGGGATCATTTAAGTGATTGGTATGCAGCTCCAGCAAGCGCGTTATCTCTTAACGATAATGCAGTTGATATTACGATCTTTCCCGGTGAGCTTGGATTTTCTCCGGAAATCGATCTTACTCCGATGACCAAATACATCACAGTTATAAATGATATTGTTACAGTTCCTGCCGATTCCACCACAAAAATTGAAATTAGCAGAGATAACGGCTCCAATATTATTCGGTTGTCCGGCAGAATCCGCTTAAATAATAAGCCTTATTCAAAGAGTGTGTCAATCGAATCACCCGCTGAGTTTTTTGTTCAGGTGTTAAGTGAGGTTTTGCAAAGAAGAGGAATCAGGGTTCAGGGTGGTTGGAAAGTTGGTTCGAATAAAGGACCTGAAGTTAATCTTAAGGGCACAACATTATTGTTTAAACATTACTCTAAACAATTATCTGAGATTGTGAGACTATGTAATAAAAACAGCTATAATTTTTATGCAGAGCAACTGCTTAAGACCCTTGGTGTTGTTGATGCAGGATATGGAAGCACTGCAAATGGTTTGATGGTAGTCAATCAGTATCTGGAAAAAGCAAAGATTGACCCGACCGAATTAAAACTTGTTGATGGAAGCGGGTTAAGTCTTTTGAATCTGACATCTGCTGAACATTATGCAAAACTTTTAAGATATATCTTTAAAAGTGATTATTCTCAATACTTTTTTAATTCTCTTCCTGTTGCAGGGAAAGACGGATCACTTGCAGACAGATTATTAGATGCTTCATCTGCAAATAACCTCAGAGGTAAACCGGGGTTGAATGAGGGAGTCAGAAGTCTCGCAGGTTATCTAAAAACTGCCGATAATGAGACACTCGCAGTAGTTTTTATCTCAAACAATCATTTGGTACCATTCAGTTATATTGATAATATTATCGATAAAATTTGTAATAAACTTAGTATTTTAAAGCGAAAAAAATAGAGGAGTTAACTTGGAAAATATTCAGACACATGATGATCTGAACTCATTAATGAAAAGACGACTTGAAGAACTTGATGAATTACGCAGCAGGGGAGTTAACCCCTTCGACTACAGTTTCGATGTTGATTCTGATTCACAAACAATCCTTGAGCAATATTCTGAATCAGAAGAGAGGGTTACGGTTAAAATAGCCGGAAGAATCGTGACGATAAGAAGAATGGGGAAAGCATCGTTTACCCACATTCAAGATAAAACAGGTAAAATTCAGATATATCTTCGTCGCGATGATATGCCCGATCAGTACGAAAACTTTAAACTTTTTGATATCGGTGATATTATTGGCGTCGAGGGATATATATTTAAGACGAAAACCGGTGAAACTTCCGTTCATGCAACAGATTTAAAGTTGCTCACAAAATCGATTCGTCCTGTTCCTGTTCCAAAAGAAATTATCGATGAAGAGGGTAACAAAGTTATTTATGATCAGTTTGCTGACAAAGAACTTAGATACCGACAGAGATATCTCGATTTGATACTTAATCCCGATGTCAAAAAAGTGTTTGTAACCCGTTCAAAAATCATCTCTGCGATGAGAAGATTCCTTGACGACAGAGGAATTCTTCACGTTGAGACACCTGCTCTCCAATCAATTTACGGTGGAGCATCAGCCAGACCATTTGTTACACACCACAACGCTTTGAATATTCCACTTTATCTCCGTATTGCCGATGAACTTTATCTAAAGAGATTAATTGTTGGTGGTTTTGATGGTGTTTATGAGATTTCCAAAGATTTCAGAAATGAAGGAATGGATAAAACCCATAATCCCGAATTTACCATGATGGAAGTTTATGTAGCTTATAAAGATTATGAATGGATGATGTCGTTTGTAGAAGAAATGGTGGGTCACATCTGTCAAACAGTTTACGGAACAACCGAGTTCGAAATTGATGGTACAGTTGTAAATTTTCAGGCTCCCTGGAAAAGGGTTTCAATGGTGGATTCACTAAAAGAGAAAACCGGTATCGATTTTCTCTCCGCATCCGACGAGGATGTTCTTTCAGTCGCTAAAAAATTTGGTATAGATACAAACAAACTTCAAAGCCGCGGCAAGATAATTGACGAACTTTTGAGATTACCACTCAAAGTGAACTTGTTCAACCAACATTTGTGATCGACTACCCGGTTGTTACATCACCTCTCGCAAAAAAACATCGCGAAAAAGATGGTTTGGTTGAGAGATTTGAAGGATTTGTGCTTGGCAGAGAGATTTGTAATGCATTCAGCGAGTTGAACGATCCTATTGATCAGCGTGAACGATTTGAGGATCAGTTAAAACAAAAAGATCAAGGCGATGATGAAGCTCAGGTGATTGATGAGGATTTTGTAAGGGCACTCGAGTATGGAATGCCTCCAACTGCCGGACTCGGAGTTGGAATTGACAGACTTGTAATGCTTCTGACGAATCAACCGTCAATCAGGGATGTGATTCTTTTTCCAACCATGGAACCATTGAAATAGTGAGATTTTCGAATCTATTATTATTTATTCTGTTTTTCTTTTTTGAAGTTTTGCCGCAAAACGACAGCGGCAAAACTTTAATTATTCCCTCGCTTACCGAAATTAAACTCTCATTAAATTCTGATTCGCTTCCTGCATTAAATCAGATAAATCAAAACTTGAATTTCCAAAACCCGACTATCTCCTTCTCGGGGGTTTGGGTGCTGCTTATGTTGGATCAATAGTTGGCATTCATCTCTATCAACAAAATGCATGGTGGAGTGGGGAGAGAGGGGAGTTCAGAATAATTGACGACTGGGACTATGCCCTTTCTATTGATAAGGTTGGTCACTTTTTTGCTCCTGCAATTCTCGCCCATGCTTTTTCCGTTGGGCTTGAAGCTGCAAGGGTTGACTATGGAACAGGAATCTGGATATCATCTGCTGCAGCGTTGTTGTTTCAACTTTATGTCGAATTTGAAGATGGATTTGCAAAGCAGTGGGGATTCAGTACCGGTGATGCAATTATGGATGTTGCAGGTGCCGCCTATCCGGTGTTCCAGTATTATTATCCCTTTCTCTACAATTTTCAACCAAGATTTAGCTATCTTCCATCCAATCTTGGAAAAGAGGGGCATAATGCAGGACAGAAATTGATTGTTGTTGATGACTATGAAGGTCAAAAGTTTTGGCTTTCTGTAAGGGTAAATAATCTTTTTGGTAAAGAGTTTGAGAAATTCTGGCCCGATTTCCTGATGTTAACTGTGGGATATGGAGTTAGAGAACTTGACGGCAGGGGTGGTGGCAAATCCGACATTTACATTGGTTTCGATTTTGATTACGAAACTATTCCGCTTGTTGGCGGTTTTTGGCAAATGTTGAAAAATTCATTTGGTTTTATTAAATTTCCAATGCCCGCAGTTAGAATAACCAACGGTGTGGCATTTTTTGGACTTTCTTTTTGACAGGGCAGCATACTTTTAGTATCGTTATCCCGGTTTTGAATGAAGAAAAGTTACTTCCGGGTTTGCTTGATAATCTTTCTATTATCACCAATAGTAAAAGCTCTGTTGAACTCATTGTTGCTGATGGAGGCAGTTCCGACAACTCAGTTAAAATATGTGAAAATCGTGTTGATAAAAATATAGATGTAAGCAGTGAGGAAGTTAATAACATAGCTTCCGGAAGGAATTCAGGGGCATGGGCGGCTTCCGGTGAGATATTGGTATTCTGTAATGCCGATGTTCTGTTTGCCTCTCCCGAGGCTCTTACGATGATTATAGACGATATGTTCAAATCGGATCAGAAACTGATAGCTATCGCTACCTGGGTCGAAACTTTCCCTACTGAGGAAAAGTTGATTGATCGGTTGTTTCATATTTTTTACAATCATTATTTCAGGTTTTTGAACACTCTTCAGTTGGGGATGGGCAGGGGAGAGTGTATTATTGTTAGAAGCAGTGATTTTGGAAAGATAGGTGGTTTTAATCCTGAACTTCCGGCGGGAGAGGATTTTGACCTGTTTAATCGTCTTATTAAACTTGGTAATGTAAAATATTCTAATAAAATAAAGGTTTATGAATCTCCCAGGAGATTTAGAAAACTTGGCTATTTAAAAGTAACTTCAATCTGGACTTTGAATGCTCTTTCTATAATGTTTAGAAAGCGAAGCATTTCCAAAGAATGGAAACAGGTCAGATGATGAAATTGGAATGCAATGGAAAATAAATTTGTGAAAACGCTGGTTTTAATTGTAATTTTTGTATCTATTTACACACTCTACGATCAAATATCCGGTGGTTCCTCTATTTTTGGAGGAAATAAGGATAAGGTAGAGGAAGCCTACAACCTGATCCAAAGACTTTATGTCGATGAAATCTCAGATTCTGCATTAAGCAGGAGTGCCATCGAAGGTATTTTATCTCAACTTGATCCACACAGCATTTATCTGACTTCCGATGAAGTTCAGGGTAATGAAGAAGAGATGAAAGGAGAATTTGAGGGTATAGGAATCGAATTTCAGGTGATTAAAGATACGATTAATGTTATTACCGCATTGCAGGGAGGCCCGAGTGCCTCTGCCGGTGTTTTGCCCGGTGATAAGATTGTAAAGATTGATGATTCCACTGCAGTTTCGCTTGACACAGATCAAATCAGAAAAAAAATTAAAGGGAAATCCGGAACGAGTGTTAAAGTTCATATCTTACGATTTGGTCGAAAAGATCTCTTTCCAATTATGATAAAAAGAGGGAAAATACCTGTAAAATCGGTTACTGCCAGTTTTATGCTCGATTCAATTACAGGTTATTTTAACATTGTTCGTTTTGGGGAAAAAACTTCGCAGGAAGTGCTTGACGTTCTTCAAGCGCTCAAAAACAAGGAATGAGACAGGTGATGATCGACCTGCGAAACAACACAGGTGGATACTTAAATGAGGCGGTAAAAATTTCGGATTATTTTTTAAGTGGAAGAAAACTGATTGTTTCTACAAAAGGAAGAATTTCACAGGCAAATGAAACTTTTGCAGCAGAGGATTCTTACCCATTCGAACAAATGCCACTTGTAGTATTGATCAATAGAGCAAGTGCATCTGCATCAGAAATCCTTGCGGGAGCTATCCAGGATTGGGACAGGGGTTTGGTTGTTGGTGAAAGAAGTTTTGGGAAAGGGCTTGTTCAGCAGCAATTACAACTTCAAGATGGTTCAGCTATACGATTGACTATTGCAAAATATTTTACTCCTCTTGGCAGGTCAATCCAACGCGATTATGAAAATAGAGAAGATTATTACTCTGAAATTGAGACAAGGAAAGATGAAACAGGTGATAATCTTAACCATGAACTCGACTCAGCCAAAGATAAGCCTGTTTACCTTACGCCTAGTAAACGAAAAGTTTTTGGCGGCGGGGGAATAACTCCTGATTATTTTGTCAGTGAATTCAAAGATAAACAAGTAGCTCTCGAACTCCTTAAAAATAACTTTTTTTCGCAGGCTTCTCTAAAGTGGTTTGAAGTGAATGGAACTGAGACTAAAAAAAAATTTAAGGAATTAGTGGCATTTCAAAAAGACTTTGAGTTTAATGCTCAAGATATTAATGGTTTCTACGAATTTGCAAATGTGATAATCCCTGAATCGGGCATAAGAGCCGAAATTTCAAGTGGTGATTATATGAAAAATAGAATCAAAGCTGAGATTGCAAAGTTTATCTGGAATCAGCAAGGATACTTTTATGTTGCCTCACGATAGGATGCAGTAGTGGTTAAAGGGTTATCGCTTTTTAAAGAAGCGACCAAAATTGCAAAACTTTAATACTCCGGGAGAATGATGAAAAAGCCTGAAATCACGATCTATTCGTATAAAACAAAGTTACCAAATATACACGAATCAGTGTTTATAGCTGAAGGTGTCAGAATTATCGGTGATGTTACGGTCGGTCAATGTTCCTCACTTTGGTATAATTCTGTTTTGAGAGGGGATGTTCAGTCGATTAAGATTGGTGAATATACCAATATCCAGGATGGTTCTGTGCTTCATGTGACCGGTGAGGATTATCCATTAACGATTGGCAGTTTTGTTACAATTGGTCACATGGCAAACTTACACGCTTGTACGGTAGAAAATTTTTCACTTGTTGGTATAGGGGCAATTGTCCTCGATGGTGCATTAGTCGAAAAAAATTCGATCGTTGCTGCCGGGTCAGTTGTTACTCCTGGCATGGTAATTAAGTCCGGATACATGTATGCAGGCACACCTGCAAAATTAATTCGAAGTTTAAGTGATAAAGAACTTGCTTATTTCGAAAAAAGTGCTTATCATTATTTTGAGATTGCAAAAGAAAGTCAACAATCGATTTTACGCGACTATCAATCGGAATAAGCATGAAAATTATCGATATTGAAATCCATTCAAAACCAGCTTTGACAAAAACTGTTGTTAAAACGATAGTTAATGAAGTCTCCAAAATAAAAAACTGTAAGTTCTCATACCTCGAAATCTCATTTGTTTCCAAAGAAATAATTCATGAGATCAACAAAGAGCACCTCAAACACGATTTCCCAACAGATATTATAACCTTCGAATATGAAAAATCGGATGATGGTATTGATGGTGAACTTATAATTTGCAGTGAAGTCGCGCTGGAGAACGCTGAAAGATTTGAAGTTTCTGTTGATAGTGAACTGCTCAGGTTGGTGATTCATGGGATTTTACATTTGATTGGATACAACGACAATGAAGATGAAACAAAAGAATCATGAAAAGTGAAGAAGACAGGCTTGTAGAATTGCTTTATCCAAAATTATTTCTTATATAAACAAGTAACTTTTAGATATTCTGTGACTATTGATCTGAAACAAGCATGTACCGGGTAAAAAGTCCTCAACAAATACTGTAGTTGCTTATAAAAATGATCTTGAAGATTTTCTAAACTTTTGTGAGGGGATTAAAATAACTTCTGTCGATCAGGTCAGTGTTAAAATTGTAAAAAGATTTTTGGGGAGTCTTGGAGCAAGTGGACTGGATAAATCGTCTATTGCACGAAAAATGACAACTGTGCGGATGTTTTTTGAATATCTGCTTGAAAAGAATTAATTGATTATAATTTTGTAAAAGACATAAAAAATCCAAAATTCCGCAGGAAACTCCCTGAAATTATTTCAGACAAGGAATTTGTGAAAACTGCAGCTCTTGCGCCAAAATTGGAACAGAACGAATTTAAAGTTTTATTACATGGGGCGATTCTTGAACTGCTTTATGGTTGTTCCCTTCGGGTTTCGGAAGTTTGTTCAATCAAAACTTTGGATATCGATTTTAATGGCAGTTCAATCAGAGTAACTGGAAAAGGCTCAAAAACGAGACTGGTTCCCGTGGGGAGAGTCTCTTTACAGGTGCTGAAAGACTATAAAGAATTAAAAGAAAAATGTTTTGTTAACCCTCGTTTTCTAGTTAACCATCTTGGTAAGGAGGTGAATGTTAAATATATTTATCGAATTGTCAACGAATATCTGTCTAACATAACAGATATCGATAAAAAGAGCCCGCATGTTTTGCGACACAGTTCAGCTACTCATATGCTGGATAATGGAGCGGATTTGCTGGCGATCAAAGAAATATTAGGTCATGAAAATCTTTCAACCACTCAGATATACACTCATGTAAGCATTGAGAGGTTGCGAAGTATTTATAAAAAAGCTCACCCAAAGTCATAAATTATTCGGGAGGTACCATGAATATCCAGATAACAGCAAGAAAATTCACAGCAAGAGATACTCTGAAAGACATAATCAAAGAAGAGGTTCTTTCACTGCAAAAATTTTCCGATGAAATACTCGATGTGGAAGTTATCCTTAGCTATCAAAACTCAAAAGACAGCATTAAGGAAGTCGAGTTGATTGTAAAACTCCCTGGCACAGTTTTAACGGCAAAAGACGACTCTGACGAGTATGCAAAAAGCGTTAAAGCAGCTGTTGAAAAGATCCAAAAACAAATAGTTAAAAGGAAATCAAAACAACAAGCCGTTAAGAAGATTGAACCAAAAATTGATCCGGAGCTTTAGTATTTGGAACTGATAACCAAAAAAAACATTACAGTTGAATTCTTTTTTAACAGAATAACAGACAAATTTAAGATCGTTAATTTTACGGGAAACCGTGGATTTGAACGATTAATTATTGAACCTAATCTTCACAGACCCGGCTTGGCTTTAGCCGGGTTTGTTGATTTATTCTCCCACAACAGGATCCAGATATTTGGAAATACCGAAATTCGGTATCTTACCTCTCTAACAGAAGAGGCAAGAAAAATGGCTCTGGAAAGAATATTTACATTTAGTGTTCCGTGTATAGTCATTACAAATGGAATAAAACCCTTCCCGGAAATGATTGAGCTGGCGGATAAATATGATATAGCAATTTTTGGCTCTCCGGATTCAACCACACGATTAAGTTTTTTTATCAGTGATTTCCTGGATGATCAGTTTCTTCCCCAGGTCTCACTGCATGCCTCGCTGGTAGATGTGTATGGGGTGGGAATTCTTTTTATGGGCCACTCTGGTGTTGGTAAAAGTGAAGTTGCCCTCGATCTGATTGAGAGAGGACATCGCCTCGTCGCCGATGATGTAGTAATTGCCACCAGGAAAGGGGAGGGGATTCTGATGGGCTCAGGCACCGACATTTCAAAACACTTCATGGAGATCAGAGGGCTGGGACTAATAAATGTCGAAAAGATGTTTGGAATACGCGCAATCAGATATCAAAAAAGAATTGAAGTTATTGTTAATCTCGAGATTTGGAATCCTGATCACGAATATACAAGGACCGGACTTGATGACAGTTTTGAAACTCTGATGGATGTTGAACTTCCTTTCGTAAAACTTCCAATTGTCCCCGGAAAAACATTACCGTCATCACAGAAGTAATCGCTCTTAACTATCTTTTGAAACATTATGGTTATGATAGTGCCAAAGTTTTCAGAACCAGACTGGAACAACGATTGAAAAATCCGGGATCTGAAAGTTATGAAAGGGGAATTGACTACTTTGAGCACGATTTTGAATAATAGATGCTTGTTTATCACTCCCTGTTTTGTAGTTTTGTAGATTAAATTTTAAATAGTTTGACAAATTGATTTTCCACGACTCCATGAATAGATTTCTGAGCAGATATTATTTTATCTCCAGGCACGAACTTAAAATACGCACCATTAAATTTCCCTCTTTCAAAACTATTTACCCTGTCATAATAAGTTTCACGGTTCTTTCGTTTGTGATCTTAGTCACATCTGGATTTTTGCCGGAAACGGTTTAGATAGTGAAGCAGGTTCTGCCATTATTGATGAAAATGTTCGTTTACGGGCACAAATCAGTGAACTGAAAGAAGAGATTGACAGGGTGAATGGTAGACTTTCTACTGTAATAAGTATGAACAATGAAATCCGTGAGCTTAATGATTTACCACGGTTTGACAGTGCGTTTTCAGAATAGATGAGAGTGTTGCCTCCGGGGATGAACGGAGCGGAGTTGCCATTTCAGGATTATCGACGAATATCGATGATGCCTTTAATCTGCTGGCAGTCCTGGAAAAAAATCTTGAGATTCAATCAAAATTCAACAAAGATCTATCATCTGCTTTAGTGGATAAAACATCATATTTGCGTGGGATACCGTCAATTAAACCAATTGATGCAAATTTTAATCGTACAAGTTTTGGTCCCCGTAAAAACCCTGTCACTGGTAAACCGCAGTTTCATACAGGTCTTGATATGGGTTCGAAATTTGGACAGGAGATTTACGCTACTGCGGATGGAATAGTTGAGAGAGCTGACAATTTCAGCGGCTACGGACTTTGTGTTATTATTGCCCATGAGTCAGGTTACAAGACACTTTATGGGCATTGTTCTAAATTAATTGTAAAAAAAGGTGACCGTGTTTCAAGAGGAACTCTTCTTGCATTAGTGGGCAGTACAGGTATATCCACCGGACCCCATCTACATTATGAAGTAATTTATAATGGTGAACACCTTAATCCGGCTGATTTTTTCTTTGATGAAGAAAAATCTTTTATTAATAAATCGAAGTAAAACCAACATAGGGATCAGTTTATGATTTGGACTATAGAATTAGCATCATACCTCGAGGACGCTCCATGGCCGGCTTCAAAAGAGGAATTAATTGATTATGCAGAGCGTATCGGCGCACCTCTCGAAGTAATTGAAAATCTGAAAGAACTCGAAGACTCCGACGAACCCTACGAATCTGTTGAAGATATTTGGCCCGATTATCCTACTGATGAGGATTTCTTTTTCAATGCTGACGAGTATTGACAAGTGATTTACAGTAATCGGTAATGGAAGACCTTTTTAGTGGAATTTATGGTCAGAAATCTGTAAAAGAAATACTTTCCGGGTTTCTGACCAATAAAAAAATCCCCCAGGCTCTTTTGTTTTCGGGGCCTTCAGGTGTTGGAAAAGATTTCGTTGCCATCAGATTTGCCAACCTCATAAACAGGATTGGTAAAGGGGATTTTAACCCCACTATAGAGGGAAATACCCTTAAAGAACCCGCCGTCAAATTTGTATGTCCTCTCCCTGTCGGGAAAAATGAGTCATCAGACGATGGGCCATACGACCGACTGACTCCCTCCGATATGGAGGTAGTCCAGGAAGAATTCCACCGCAAAGAAGAAAATCCCTACTATAAAATATCGATACCCAAAGCTAATGATATAAAAATATCATCCATCCGCTCCCTTACAAAATATATGTCCCTCTCGTTTCAAGATAAGGGTTATCGTACAGTGATAATATCCGAAGCCCACTTAATGAATGAGCCGGCGCAGAATTCACTCTTGAAAAATCTCGAGGAGCCTCCGGAGGGTTTTGTTTTTATATTAACAACTTCTGATCCTTCACTTTTTAAGAGAGACAATAAAATCGCGTTGTTGGCCTGTCCAGTTTAAACCATTGGTAAAATCTGATATTGCCGATGCACTCCAAAGATATTTTGGTCTGGAGAAATCTGAAACAGATCTACTGGCACATATCAGTGCAGGATCAATCACAAAGGCACTTTATTTAAGAGAAAAAAACCTTTTCGATAGACAATCTTCCGTAATAGCTTTTCTTAGATTCTCGCTTGCCGGTAAATTAAGTTCAGCACAAAAAGAGATCAAAGATATCTTGTCAGAAAATGATGCAGAATTGTTCCAACTGTATGTCAGTCTGGTATTACTTTGGTTTGAGGATTTTAAAAGATATCTTACAGGTTTTAGGGAAGATTTGTTTTACTCTCAGCATATCGATACATTCGAAAAATTTGCTCAAAATATAGTTCAATTGATCCAAACAGAGCGATTGGTTCAATAGAAAAATACTCTATTACATTGAAAACAACAATCTTAATATGCAAATCGCAGGTTATAACATAATGTTTCTGATCGCCTCACTTATTCAGAACGATCTGGTTGACGAAAAAATTTATCTTAATTAAAAGGAATTGACATGAAAAAAGTCGTAATAACACACGCAAAAAGAACTCCTATCGGTTCATTTGGAGGATCACTGGCTTCCTTCACTGCAGCTCAACTTGGTGGAACTGTAATAAAAGCAGTTCTTGATGAGTCAGGAATTGATAAAAATCTGGTGAATGAAGTGATTTTTGGAAATGTTTTAATGGCCGGACAGGGTCAGGCACCTGCCCGTCAGGCAGCACTGAACGCCGGATTACCTGATACAGTTGAGACTTTTACTCTGAATAAAATGTGTGGTAGCGGACTTAAAGCGATAATGCTTGCGCATCAGGCTATTGTAGCGGGAGATGCTGATATAATTGTTGCCGGTGGAATGGAATCGATGTCTAACGCTCCATATCTTCTCCCAAAGGCCAGAAACGGTTTTAAATATGGTCACGGTGAAATTTATGACTCTGTTTTGCTTGATGGTTTAATGGATGTTTACAATCGGATTCACATGGGTAATTGCGCCGAGATTTGTGCTAAAAACATGGAAATCACAAGGGAAGAACTTGATCAGTTCGCTATAACATCATATACAAGAGCTCAGGAAGCTCAAAAAGCAGGTAAATTTAAAGATGAAATGGTACCGCTTGTAGTCAAATCAAAAGCCGGCGACATCATTATCGATAAAGATGAAGACCCCGATAAAACCAATTTTGCCAAAATTCCAACACTTCGTCCTGTATTTGATAAAGATGGTGTTGTTACAGCAGCTAATGCAAGCAATCTAAACGATGGTGCTGCTGCGGTTCTCATCATGTCAGAAGAAAAGGCTCTCGAACTCGGTTTTACTCCACTGGTTGAGATTGTCGCACAAAGTTCTGCTGCAAAAGCACCTGTGGATTTTACTACAGCACCTGCCGATGCAATTCATAAAGTTTTAGATAAAGCAGGATTAAAAGTTGGAGATATTGATCTATTTGAGATAAATGAAGCTTTTGCAGTTGTTTCTCTTGCGGTTAATAAGTTAACAGGTATCACTCCTGAAAATACCAATGTTAATGGGGGAGCCGTGGCTCTTGGTCATCCAATTGGTGCAAGTGGTGCAAGAATCGTGGCAACCCTGATTCATGAAATGTTGCGCAGGGATGTAACATACGGTCTTGCCAGCCTTTGCATTGGTGGCGGTGAAGCTTCAGCTTTGATAGTAAAAAAATATTAATTTTTAACGGAGATTGATTATATGAATGTAACTAAAGTTGCAGTTGTTGGTGGCGGCACAATGGGAAACGGAATTGTCACCGTTTTTGCATTAAACGGATTTCCTGTTACTCTCGTCGAAACAAAAGATGAACTAATTCAAAAAGCGCTAACAAATATCAGCTCCAGTCTCGACCGAATGGTGAAAAAGAGACAATCAAACCTGAAGATAAAATCTCAGCACTGGCAAATATCAAATCAGTTTGTGGTGTGGCAAATGTTGACCCTGATTCCGATCTTGTTATTGAGGCTGTGTATGAGAATAAAGAGGTTAAGTTATCTATATTTAATGAGTTAGATAAAATACTTAAACCTGAATCGATCATGGCTACCAATACTTCGTCGATCTCAATCACGGAACTTGCACCACCATATCGAGCCTCGAATTTTATTGGTATGCACTTTATGAATCCGGTTCCCATCATGAAACTGGTTGAAATTATTCGTGGATATTCAACCTCGGATGAAACATATTCGATTATTAAAGATTTGACTTTAAAACTCGATAAAGTACCGGTTGAGGTGCAGGATTATCCGGGGTTCATTTCCAACAGAATATTGATGCCGATGATAAATGAGGCAATCTTTGCATTAATGGAGGGTGTTGCTTCAAAAGAGGACATCGATGCCGTAATGAAATTAGGGATGAACCATCCCATGGGACCTCTTACACTTGCTGATTTCATCGGACTTGATGTATGTTTGGCAATTATGCAAGTTTTATTTAATGGGTTTCATGATCCAAAATACAGACCGTGTCCACTCCTGAAAAAGATGGTAGCTGCCAGTAAATTGGGTCGAAAATCCGGGGAAGGATTTTATAAGTACTAAACCTCCAAAAGCCGGTTTTTCAGGACTTTTCTTGCAGTAATAAAGTATTATGCTCATAAGATCCCAATCAGTTCGTATGGTTGGGATCTTACTCAAGATGGGTACACACTAATATTAGGAGCTGTAACCGGCGTTTTATGTGGATTTGGTGCTGTAATTTTCCACCATTCAATAGAATATATCAAAGAACTCTTCTTCTACCTTCCTCCTTCACTTTTTCCCGGTTTTAAAACATTTTATCCTGAAACTTTTGTTGGGGTGATTTATGTCATTCTTGTTCCGGCACTGGGTGGTCTCATTGTAGGTATTCTTGCAATGATCTTCGAAAAAGGGAAAAAAGGGGAGGGGATACCTAATGTTATTCTTGCGGTTGCTACCAAAGGAGGCATAATAAAGGGGAGTGTTGCAGTTCTTAAAACTATTCAAACGGCAATAAGTATAGGGACAGGTGGTGCCGGCGGTAAAGAAGGACCAATTGTTCAGATAGGAGCAGCAATTGGATCTGGATTTGGTCAATGTCTGAATTTGTCATCAGACAGACTAAGAATTCTCGTAGGTTGCGGAGCTGCTGCAGGGCTTTCTGCTGCGTTTAATGCTCCTTTAGGTGGTGCAATCTGTACAATGGAAATAATTCTGAGGACTTTTAATTCGCGTTCGTTGGGTCCTATAATTGTTTCGTCAGTTTTGCAACAGTTATTTCTCGAGGTTTTATTGGTGATGAACCTGCATTTCAGATTCCTGCTTATGCACTCACCAGCAATAATGAGTTCTTTTTACATTATTTTGGGAATTGTTGCTGGTCTTGTTTCCGTTTATTTTGTAAAAACCATATTTTTGTTGACGAGTTATTCAACAAAATTACAATACCAACTTTCTTAAAACCGGCATTAGGCGGTATATGTGTCGGATTAATTGGATTATTCCTTCCCGGAGTTTATGGATTTAGTCAACAATCAGTTGACAGATCACTCTATAATCAGAACACTTTGGAACTGTTGTTGTTACTTGTAATGCTTAAACCTCTCGCTACAGCTCTTACGGTGGGCTCAGGAGGTCATGGTGGTACTTTTGCACCCAGCTTATTCACCGGTGCTATGCTAGGTGGTGCTATGGGACAATTGATTAACATAATTTTCCCTGAAATGACAGTGTCTCCCGGTGCGTATGCACTCGTTGGGATGGGTGCAGTAGTCGCCGGCACAACCCACGCTTCGTTAACAGCACTCATTATGGTATTTGAGATGACCAATAACTATAAGATAATTCTGCCGTTGATGTTATCAATTATTATCTCAACGGTAATCTCAAAAGGCATACTCAAGGGGTCTCTATATACAATCAGGTTGGGCCGAGAAGGAACCGGACTTGATATCTATGGCAGAAAAAGTTCTGTCCTTAAATCGATGCGAATTTCAACCATAATTGAAGATACCAATGTATTTCTTCAGGAATCGGATAACTATCACAGAGTTGTTGAGATATTACGGGAATCAAATTTTGAGACTCTGTTAGTTCGCAATTCAGAAGGTAAAATCCTTGGGGTGATAACTTATAGTGACCTTAGGAAAACGATGTTTGATGAGGAGATGTCGTCAGTGGTTGATTTTCTTATCGCAGGTGATTTAATGAAAAAGAGATTTCCGGTGATCAGTGAAGATGAAAACAGTGACGCTGCATTAAAGATGATGGAAACATTTGATCTTGAATATTTGCCTGTTTATGATTTAGAGAAAGATTTTAAGGGGATTGTCACAAAACAAAAAATATTAAGAGTATATCAAAATGAGCTGTTTAAGACAGAAAAGGATATGGATATGTCAACGTGATGTTATTTCCCTGTATTCCAATAATGTCCTATAATGTATATTATGTTAACTAAAAGAATACCGTGAATTTAATCGTTTTATAGTTCCATTCCCCTTATTCCACGTTTTTTACAACAATTGTACAATTTCTACTACCACTTGGATAAGTAATTAAATAATCATGGCATCAGACAAACTGATTTAACTGATGCCATGAACAATTCTTGACTATTTTGAAATAAATGGTTTCAGATAATATTTAAGGATTACATCACCTTTAAAGTATTTCTTTGCTGCATTTCGAATATCTTCAACTGTAATTGCCTTCACAATTTCTTTTCCTGCAAAAAATCTTTTAGATCAGCATCAAACAATAAATAAGAACTTATAAGATTAAGGATACTTCCGTTATCTTGAAAAGTATCGTCAATCTCTTTGTACTGGTTCTCTTTTGCTTTTGTTAAAGTTGCTTCATCTGCAAACGAAGTTTTTAATGAATCAATCATCAACATAACCCGATTCACCAACTCATTAACTCTTGCAGGATCACAATTAAAATAGACACTATTATTGAATACCGGCTCAGGATATTTATTATAAGTGGTTGAAGCCGATACTGAATACGACCCTCCCAATTCCTCCCTTATCACTTCATTTAGTTGGATATCAAATATTTTTTGGAGAGTTGTCAATTCCATCGCGTTCTTTTTAGTCCACTCGAACTTACCGGGAAAACTTAGGAAAACTGTTGCCTTTTGTTCGGCGCCCATTTTAACTGTCTTTTCATCGCTTTTATCGGCATAGTGTACTCCCCTGTCCGTCCAGGTTTCCTTTTCAACTTTCGGCTGTGATGCGATGTAACGGCAAACGAGAGATCTCAAAATGTCTTCATCAAAATTACCCACAAACACAAATTCAAACTCAGAAGCGGAGTTGAATCTTTCCTTAAATATTTGATATGATTTTGACGGAATCAACTGGTCGAGCTGGTCGATTGACATCGGTTTCATTCGTGGATTGTTTCCAAACAGTGATACAACGATAGTATCATAAAACACATTATCGGGACTCATTCCGGCATTTTGCAAATAATTTTTCATCTTATCGATAAAAATATCAGATGCTTCCGTATCAAGTCGTGGATTGGTAAATGTCAGATAGATCAGTCTGAAAAAATCCTCGATATCTTTTAATGATGTTTTACCCTGAATGCTTTCACTTAGATCTGAAATTCCAGTAGTTAATGACACCATTTTTCCGGAGAGTTTCTTAGACAGGTCTGTAAGGTTAAAATCGCCTAGGCCTGATTCTTCAATTATACTGTTGGAATATTTTGCAGAAACGAGGTCGGCCGTTTCAACCTTAGAAAGTCCACCCTGGCTGAAGCCATACATCATAACCTCATCCTGCTGAAGTTCGGTTTTTTTTAAGTATATAACTGCACCATTATCAAGAGTCCATTTTTTGATGTCCAAAATTCCAAAATCTTCTTCTTTGATAATTTTCCCGGGAACCGGTTCAACCTTGATTAAAGGACGGTCGGTTGTTGCTACAGTTGGACTGGATATCTTAGTTTTTTTTACTTCAGAGTAAATCTTTTCAAGTGCCGTTTCTGACGGAATCTTGATCCCTTCTTTCTCCGGGTAAGAAATCATTACAACAGAATTGGAATCCGTGGTTAATGATTTCGCCACTTGATTTACTTCTTACAGTGAAATTGTAGGTATTATTTCTTTATAAATTGTATAACCGGTTTCAATATCTGTATAAATAGCATCATTGATTACCTGATCCAAAATCGCATTCACGATTCCGTTAGAATATTGATTATCCTTCTCTTTAAAGTAGTTGTCCATTCCTGCGTTCATATTTTCCAATGATCGCATATATTCATCTGCAGTAAACCAAACTGTTTCATTCTCTCTGCTTCAAGGTTAAGGAGAAAAAATGCCGAATCCACCATATTCTCTTTTGGTGTCATATAAAGCACAAATGCTCCCTTATCATAAGAGAGTCCGGTTGTGTATCCACCACCCTCAAGAAAAGGAGCGTCCACTTTCTTGGAAAGATCAAACAATCTTTCATTTAACATCCCACTTATTAGATTTAACACGAGTGCATTTTTGTACTCTTCTCTTGTATTTGCTTTGAGTACGGGTCTTTTATGGACAAGCGTTAAACTGGTTGTGGTTACTTCCTTGTCGCCGGTTATTGTATATAATCTCTCTTTGTGGTCAGGAACTCCATAAATTACCCTCTTTTTGTTTGTGGCAAAACCCGGGATTTCATTAAAATGTTTGTGGACCAAACTTTCGATTTCCGAAGCATCAAAATCTCCGACAGCCACAACTGACATTAGTTCTGGATTATACCATTCTTTGTAATAATCTATAAGTGATTTGTGCGGAAAGTTTTTTAGAACTTCTTCTTTCCCAATTGGTAATCTTTCTGCAAATCGGGAATTATGGAAAAGTACCGGAAACTGTTTGTCCCTGATTCTCTCAGCAGCTCCTTTTCCCATCCTCATTTCTTCCAGAACCACTCCCCTCTCTTTTTCAATTTCGAGCGAATCAAAAGTGGCATTTATAGCCCAATCGGAGAGAATCATAAATGCTGAATCGAGGACTGATTTTCTGTCCGTTGGAACGGTCAACATATAAACAGTTTCTTCCGTTGAAGTATAAGCGTTAATTTCGGGACCAAACTTCATTCCAAGCATTTCGAGGAAATCCACTACTTTATGCTTTGGGAAGTTTTGGTGCCATTAAAAAAGCATGTGTTCAACAAAATGAGCCAGGCCTCTTTGATCTTCTCTCTCATTTAGAGAACCTGAAAGTATAACAAGTCGAAGTTCTGCCTTTTTTTCAGGTTGTTTATTTGGGAGAATGTAATATTTAATGCCGTTTTGAAGGATTCCTTGTTTAATACTACGATGTTGCGGAATGGAATCGTTTGCAGGCTGGGAAAGTACATTAGCAATAAAAACTGCCAATAAAATGAATAAAATTTTAATTTGTTTCAATTAATTAATCCTTTCAGATATACCAATACTATAACAATAATTACTACCAGAAATGAATAAAATAAAAGTTTACTACTCCCCCGCCCTCTTGGCCGATTGTGATTATTTGATATTTTCCGGTTCTTTTTATCCAATCGTTCATCAATAAACCTTGGTATGTATGTAAACTCACGGTTTTTTTTTCGAGGGGAGAAAAGGAGCATATTAGACGGATATTCTGAGTTTGTGTGGGGAAAGCTCAACACTAACACTGGTGGCCTTTTTTGAGTAGGTTTCACCATCTAAATGGATATAAGCAGGTTTCTCAAGTAACATGGTGTAACTGCCTGTATTAAATATAGTTGTCTCTTGAATCGATACATGAGAACCGGTTATTGCTCTTGGTAAATTCACAAATATCTTTGGCAGACTCATATCCTTCACTATACAGATTTCAAGTATTCCATCATCCACCAGAGCATTTGGTGTCAACTTAAACCACCACCTGAGTAAATTCCATTACCGGTGGTAATAAACATGGCATCACCTGATGATTTTAGTATTCCATCAATTGTTATTTGATATTTGACCGATTCATATGAAAATAGTGCCTGGAACAAAGAAATCAAATAAACCGCCATTCCGGAGAGATAATGTTTCTTTTCTTTTATTGTGCCAACATAGGCATCAAAACCAACACCGAGAGTGTTGATAAATTTTCTTTTTTCGATTGTGCCATCCTCAAAACAGACAGTTGTATCCCATACATCCATTTTCGTTTCAGTATCTCGGAAAATGGCTTTTTTAAGCTCCACAATTGCATTGGAACCAATCTTAAAATATCTTGCCAGATCGTTTCCCGAACCCGAAGGGATAAAAGAAATCTTAAATTTGTAAGGAGGATTAACGAGGTTTACTATTGAATTATAGGTCCCATCTCCACCCGCTAACATCAGATGGACATTGTCTCTGTTAAGTTTGTTATAAACTTCTCCAGCATGAACCAAATCAACAGGGGTATGAATTTCAATATCCTTAAAATCGGGATTATTGTTCAACCGCCTGGCGAGTTTTTTACCTCTTCCATTCCCTGCAAAAGGATTAATTACGATACAATTTGACTGTTCTGAATTCAATTTAGATTAAAATTTACTTAGTAAAAATGGCTTCGACATACATCGCAGGATCAAAATTTTGAAGGTCTTCAATTCCCTCACCAACACCAATATATCGGACAGGAACTTTTAATTCTCTGCATATCTGAAAAATAACTCCACCTTTTGCGGTACCATCAAGTTTTGTCACAATCAATCCTGTAAGTTAAGTTACTTTAGAGAATTCTTTTCCTTGTTGCACAGCATTTTGACCCGTGGTACCATCAACAACCAAAAAAATCTCATTTGGGGAATTTGGAAGTTTTTTTGCGATCACATTTTTGATCTTTCTCAACTCTTCCATCAAATTCACCTTTGTATGAAGTCTTCCTGCAGTATCTATCATAACAACATCAGCTTTAACCCTGATTGCTTCCTCTATAGTCTCATAAGCCACGGAGGAAGGGTCTGCACCCATTTCTCGCGATATAATGGGAACTCCTGCTCTTTGAGCCCAAATTTCAAGTTGTTCGTTGGCTGCAGCCCTGAATGTGTCCGCTGCTCCCACAACAACCTTCCAACCAGACATCTTAAAATTGTGAGCCAATTTGCCAATGGTTGTTGTTTTTCCTGCACCATTCACACCAACAATAAGAATCACAAACGGATTATACTTTTCAACATCCGGTATATATTCAACAGAGGAAAGTGAGTGAGAAAGTTCATCCTCCAAAACCCGCTTTACAACTTCGAGAACATTTTCTCCCGATCTGTCTTTTTCCCCTTTAAGTTGTTTCCTTACTTCCTCCACAATCTTCATTGCAAGGTCATAACCAATGTCAGAACTTATAAGTAACTCTTCCATCTCTTCGAGAGTTAACTCATCGATAACAGCTTTCCCCGTTACTGTTTCGGCAATCTTATTAAATATTTTATCTCTCGTCTTGGAGAGACCCTCCTTTAATTTCCCGAAATTGAAATTTTTTATAAAACTCATTTAGTTTTCCTTAACACTTTTAAAGCGCGATTTACATAATTTAGATACGAAACAATAATTAATAAGATCAATGAATAATAATAGATTTTCATAGGAAGTGAACTCCGGTCAACATCAATAAACAGGAGAATAAGATATATCCCAATAAATGTAAATGTCCACTTCCCTATCTGGTCGGATGCGGGAACTTCCCCCATCCTCTTACTGAGAAAAACCCCGGGAAGGATAATTAAAACATCCCTCAAAACAATTATTAGAAAGAGAGTTAAATCAAGAATTCCGGTTGAAAAGAATGCTATTGCAATCGAAATAACCAGTACCTTGTCGGCAAGCGGGTCAAGGATTTTCCCCAGTTCCGAAACCTGATTTAATTTCCTTGCAAAATATCCATCAAAATAGTCAGTAAAACTGATCAAAAAGATCAATACCAGCACAATTGGTTTACCCAGTATTTCCGGATTTAGCAGAAAATATACGAGTGGAAGAGCTCCAAACAGTCGGGAAAGACTTAATAAATTGGAGATTTGAAAAAACTGTTTTGCTTTGATTCCAAACATCATCGTATTATCGCAATTTTACCGATTTTAGTTGATAATTCTTCGCCTTTACCAGCAGTCATTGCAGCACGGAAAATATACACTCCGCTAGGAACTTCTCGACCGTCAGAATCTGTAAGGTTCCAGGTTACACCACCGTTACCATCACTCTCCTTAAATTCCGCGATTCTGCGACCTTCCAGATTAAAAACAATGATATCCACATTTCTTGGCAGGTTGGCAAAAGTGACTGAACCATGTTTTGATCTGTCAACAGGACTGGGATAAACATATATATCGTCAAGATTTACCGCAGTTGCTGTAAGCACAATGGTTGCACCGGCATTTTGATTAATTGAAACACCGCCTGTTTGAGTTGACGACTTTATATTTTTGATTGTAAGGGTATATTCCCTGCCAAGTGCTCCAATTGGTTTTGCACCTTTTAAGCTTAGAATGACGGTTCGACTGTTTGATCCGGGAGTAACCGAAGTGACATTATTATCGGGAGAAAAATGATAGTTGTTTGTCAGCTGTGCAGTTGCCAGATCAACTTCAAGATTAAAAGTGACCGTAACTGTATAATTGTCAAGAATTGTAAAATTCTCGATATAAAATTGCTGTTCGCCCGGTTGAGGAGTATAGCTAAAACGAATTGTATCCTCAGAAATCGAAGAACCGTAATAATCCACAAGACCACCGGCAACAACAACGTTTGCACCTGTTGAAAAGTTACGTGGGAATGTCAGCAAAAATGAGTTCTCACCCGAGGGAGTATATGAAGAGAGCGGAACCTTTTCATTTCCAATAATCAGGTAAATTTTAGATAGATCGTCAATCTCTTTTTTCACTTTCGAAGAATATTTTACTTCAATTGAGCGGTCGGTTTTGATCGAAGATGAGACAAAACTTGCGGGAGAGTGATGAAAAACCGTGAATACTTTCGATTTTGCTCTGTTATTACCTGATATACTTTCAATCTGGTAATAATAACTGTTACCAAGTGTAACTCGCGAATCTTTATAAGTCATCGAGGTAGTGGAATCAAAAAGTGAAATACTGTTTTCAGTGGTTCCTCTATAAATGTAATGTTTTGAACCCAAACCGAGGAACTTTATCTCTACCATGGAATTATCAATTGATTTGGCAGAGATTAGCGTTGGTGCAAATACAGATGTTTGCTGAAACTCAAAAAACTTGACAATATTTCCGTAAGGATAGGCTATCTCAGGTATCCCGTTGCCGTCAAAATCTTCAATTAAGATAGCATTTGTATTTATATTCTCATCGTAGGATATAACCTTACCTGTAAAACCGTCACTTTTTATTACATAAGCATAAGGATAAGTGAACATCATCAGTTCTTCTTTTAGATCACCATCAATATCAAAAAACTTCAATGAGTTTGATGCTCTTTGAAATGTTGACTTAAATTCAACCGCAGGATCAACAAAAGCATTATCATAAATTACATTGAGATCAATACCATTAAAATTAAAGATAATTACTCTGTTATAAGGAGCAATATCAACATCGGGAACAGCCTGCAACAACACGGCAATATCCTGATTATTATCGTTGTTAAAGTCACCAACAGTAATAAATGATGAACTGGAGATGTACCCAGTACGAATCAATTTATCAGGTCTTATATCAGTAAGTGAATTCACTTTAAGAATAACAATATCACCATCAGAATCAGTAAAAACGATCTCATTTTTGTTGTCTTTATCAATATCTCTAACGATTACAAATGCACTGTTAA
This sequence comes from Ignavibacteriales bacterium, assembly GCA_016714125.1. GTDB lineage: Bacteria > Bacteroidota > Ignavibacteria > Ignavibacteriales > Ignavibacteriaceae > UTCHB3. Next base: position 219,418 of record JADJNX010000005.1, read on the forward strand.
AAACATTCCCGCCAAAGCCCATCCCCGATGAATTATAAAATCGTGATCTGTAAGTAAGTGACAAATCATTGTTCACTGAATAGATTACAATGGTAGTGTCAGTTCTTACTGCAAGTAGTTCATTTTTATTATCCCGATCCAGATCAAACACACCAATGGGCCAAAAGAATGAAGTGTCAGCAGAGGTTGTTAACTGAAAATAAGGTTTTGTGCTGTTTTGTTTGTGAATATGAGCGGAATAACCCCATAAAGAAAGAAGATCATTGGTTCCGTCTTTGTTAAAATCACCATAGTCTTTTGCAATTTTTCTATACATAGTGTCAACAGTTGACGGGGTAAATGTGTTATTGTCAAATTCAAAAAGAACTGTTGTCTCGGGGGTCATAACTTCCCTTAACAAAGCACCCTTCTTATTTCCGGGTAAACTGATTGACTTGTCAAATATATAACCACCCGGTAGTGTATAATTTTTTTGAGTTTTCTCAAATGTCCGGAAAAGGTCACTGCTGTTTAAGGTGAAATTACGACTTACTGAATCCCTTATTACAGTCGTGAATCCCCCTTCGTTTATCACTTCAAAATAGATTTCATAAAAATCTGATGCACTCACCTGAGATTTTGGTACAAACCCATAGTGAAGTTGTTTAACAAATCCGGTATTTGTTGAAAATCCATCAAGTGTAACATAAGAGAATGAAGGATCCAATATTTTTTTGTAATACATTTTTACTACCGCAGGATCTTCAGTATAAACCGCAGCCATAAAAGTGGGTTTATCGCCATAATAAGCAGGTAAAAGCGAAATGAGTTCACCTTTTGTTCCGGCTCTTTTTATTCTAAAATTTACTCTCTCCTCCGCTGTAAAAGCATTGGTTTGTTCAACTTTTATCCTGAGAGTATAAACAGTATCTTTTATCCCGCTTATTGGGAAATTAAAAATGTCCCTGCCAGAAACCTGATTTTTTTCCTGGTCTATCAAAACAGTCCAGGTAGTTGGATTTAATCCTGTCCCGTATTCCAGCGAAAATGATTTAAAATAGGACGACAAGATTGTGGCATTAATCTTTAGAGTGTCTTCAGAGGTGGAATGATCCTGTAGAGGAAAGTTAAATTTGATGGAAGATGGTGCAAGAACTGTAAGAGCCCTGAAAAGGTTGAGTCTTCCGGCGCCGGCTCTTTGATCCCAACCCTGCTGACCGATATCATCTGCAGTGGATTTTAAAATCTGTTTTACTTCTTCATTGGAAAATGATTTTAGTGACAAAATCATAGCAGCAGATGCAGTTACAAACGGAGCTGCCGCTGATGTACCATTAAAGTCGGCATAACTCCAGTTTCTGGTGGTTGTTTTTACTTGTGTGCCCGGAGCCACCATATCAAGCGTAGAGCCATAATTTGAGCTTCCGGCAACAAAATCGTCTGAAGTAGAGTTACCAACCGAGATCACTTCACTGTAACCCGAAGGATAATGTGGATCAGGAGAGTTTGAATTGCCTGAACTTGCTACTAAAACAGTATTTTTTGAGTAGGCATATTGAATCACATCCCTGAGTACATGCAGTAGGAATAATCACCAAAACTCATGTTTATAACTTTGGCACCCATTAATACAGAGTATAAAATTGCTGCTGCAACATCATCTTCTTCTCCGTAACCCTGGGGGTCAAAAGCCCGGTTATTCAGAATTTTGATCCTGGGTGCAACACCTGCAATGCCCACTCCATTATTGGTTTCTGATCCAATCAGTCCTGCAACTGCAGTTCCGTGAGAAAAGAGATTTTCATCCATGGGATCGTTATCCCAGTCCAGATAGTCTCCTCCTGTGGTATCAAACGGAAATCCTGTGCGATCGGTAAAGTCCCAGCCCATATAATCGTCGATGAAACCATTATTATCATCATCAACTCCGTTACTTTTTTATCCCTGCCCTGGGTGTCGGTACCCGTTTCGCGACTATTAATAAAACCTTGTTAACAAGGTCAGGGTGCTTATAATCAATTCCGGTGTCAATCACACTCACTATAACAGTATCGGCTCCCTGAGTGATCTCCCAGGCTTCATACGCGCTTATTTTGGATAAAGCCCATTGTGTGTTTACCAAACTGTCATTGGGTATAAAATCTATTTTGTATCCTGAGCTTTTCTGAACATACATAATATCAGAATCATTTTTTAATGACAAAACGAGTTGCTCAATTGAGCTTGTCCCAGTCTATTTTAAAACGACTATCCGGTTAAGTGACGGAATTCGTTCTGCCAATCCTTTTGCAAAAGGTACAACCGAAAGTTGTTTACTGCTTAGCGGGGCATCAGTTTGAAGAATTGCCGAAATTCTTGATTCCAGACTTGATTTCACATCTGCAGCTTGAATATTATCCTTAAACTTCACAAAATAAATCTCCTGAGCGGAGATAAAATTGGACAAAAGGATTACCGCTGTTAACAACAGATGTTTAAACTTCATAATGCTCCTTGGTAAAATTGAAATCGACTTTTGTAGGGTACTCTCCTGAAAAACAAGCAGTACAATAATCGTCAGGGTTATCTTCTTTTACTGCCTCTTGCAGATCAGCAATTGTGAGATAACTCAATGAATCCACTCCAATATAATCTTTAATGGCATCCAAATTCCCTTCCATTTTAAATGCAATTAACTCCTCTTTAGATGGAAAATCCATGCCATAATAACATGAGTGCATAATAGGAGGAGAGGAAATTCTGAAATGAATTTCTTTGGGACCGGCTTCTCTGATCAGGCTGATCAACTGTTTTGAGGTTGTTCCTCTAACGATTGAATCATCCACAACAACCACTATTTTGTCTTTTAAGACACCTTTTACAGGATTAAACTTGATTTTGACCCTCATCTCACGGTTTTCCTGCCCGGGTTCAATAAAAGTCCGTCCAATATAATGACTTCGCAGAAGTCCAATTTCAAATCTCGCATCCACCCCCATTTTTTCAAGTTCTCTGGCATATCCAAGAGCTGCAGTATTTGAACTGTCGGGGACACTCATCACAATAACTTTTTCGTCAGGATTAATTGGAATTACAGGATACCTTTTGGCGAGTATTTTTCCGAGGCGTCTTCTGATTTTGTCAACATAATGTCCAAAAATCATACTGTCAGGGCGTGAAAAATAGATGTATTCAAATATACACTGTTTTTTTTCACCGTTCTTCCCTTCCAGGGCTCTGGATTCAAGGTCGGTGTCATTTTCAATCAACGGGATCACAACTACTTCACCGGGTTCAATATCTCTGATATATTGAGCGGAAATAATGTCAAATGCACATGTTTCAGATGCAACAACATAAGAATCACCCAGTTTGCCAAGACAAAGTGGTCTAAAACCCAGCTTGTCTCTTCCGGCAACCAAATACTTGTCAGTCAAAATTACGACAGAAAAAGCCCCTTCAAGATAGTTGAGTGCTTCAACAATCTGATCAATTTGACTCTCTTTTTTACTTTTAGCTATAAGATGGAGAATTACTTCCGTATCTGAAGTGGTCTGAAAAATCGAACCTTCTCCTTCAAGCCATTTACGAAGTTTTGTGTCGTTTGTTAAATTGCCATTGTGTGCAACTGCCAGATTACCGGAGTGATAGTTGACAACAAATGGTTGAATGTTTTTCCGTGAATTGGAAGAACCGGTGGTTGAATAGCGGTTGTGACCAATGGATGCATTACCTTGAAGTTGTGGTTGCCATTCGTCAAAATCATCAAAAACTTCGGAGACAAGTCCCTCGCCCTTAATTATTCTGAATACATCCTTGCCATTTTCCTGATCATGTGTAACCATACCGGAAGCTTCTTGTCCACGGTGTTGAAGTGCGTGAAGCCCATAGTAAGTCATCATAGCGGCATTTTTGTGATTTGATATTCCAAAAATTCCGCAAAAACATTTAGTTCTGCTTATAGTTATTTCCATCGAAGTATAATTTATTAGGGGATAACAAATTTATTAAATAAGAAGTAGGAATAAACGGTACAATGATAAGGCTGGTTGATTATTTCGGGGTGAAATCCCCTCAAACTGAAGAAAAGAATGGTCGGAACGGCGGGATTTGAACCCGCGACCCTACTACCCCAAAGTAGTGCGCTACCGGGCTGCGCTACGTTCCGAACATTAAAGTTTTGACTTAAGGATTTCCAAAAAGGTTTTTATTTCAACGAGGTCTTTATAAAGTTCTGATCTCTCTTCAGTAACTTCTTTTTCAGTCTCCAGATCCAGATTAAGATTCTCTTCCGAGAGTTCATCATCGGTGTTATGAAGTTCGTCTCTGCTGATATCTTCCAGTGTGGGAATTTTACCTTTATACTGGTCGATTAACACTTTTTTGGCACCTTCAATGGTATATTTTTGGTCACGCAACAGACTTTTAATAAAGAGGATCAGTTCAATCTCTTTATTTGTATATATCCTGTTGCCGGCCCTGTTTTTTTGTGGCCTGAGTTGCTCAAAAACATTTTCCCAGAAACGAAGAACATATTGTTCAACTTCTGTGATTTTACTTACTTCACTAATGGAATAGTAAAGTTTCTTAATGTTAAAATCTTTCATCAGAACCGTAAAAAATTAGATTACAAATGTATGAAATAAGTTAAACTCTGCAAAGAAGAGCAACTCGTTAACTGTTTTCTTTTATGATTATTTCGAGAATTTCGGAAAAATCATTCAGCTCATAATCGGCATAGTGAAACGGGGTGTTAAATGTATCGCCATATTTGGCAAAAGCTGTTTTGATTCCTACATTAGATGCTCCAACGATATCTCTTTCCGCCCAATCCCCAACCATTACGGCTTCTTCCGGTTTAACACCCAATTTTTTAAGTATAGCCATAAAGGGAACAGGACTCGGTTTTCTCTCTCCTGTATCATCAAAAGTGACCACTTCATCAAAAATATGATGAAAATTTAGGTATGCCAATCGAAGCCAGGCTTCTTTGCTTGGGGCATCAGAAAGTATGCCAAGTTTGATCCCCATCTTAGCCAACTGGTTTAAGCTGGAATAGACATGTGGGTATGGGATTAGGTTAGCCTCTCTGGCCTTTCTGTAGGCAACAATCCCGGAACTTAATATTTTATGATTGATCATTCCAAGTTGTTGCGTAAGGAAAAGATCAAATACCTGCTGATACTCAATCCCTTGTTCCTTGTAGATTTTATCAATTTCAGCCGAAGCCTCTGTTAAACTCAACTGCAAACCGGCATCAATCATCGCCGTCAGGGCTGCTTCAATTGAAAGCCTTTTCATTTTCATAAAATCAACAAGTGTATTGTCAAGATCAAAGATCACGGCTTTAATCATTTTTAATTCCTTTATTTAGACTTTCTTTGATTAGTTCAACTGCTGCTATGTATCCAAGTTCTTTAAATCCTGATAAATATCCATCACACGCCGAAGCTGTGATTAATGACTGTCTAAAATCTTCTCTTTTGGCAAGGTGTGAAAGATGAACTTCCACCTTAAAATTCTTAAACAACTCAAGTGAATCTCTGATTACGATTGAAGTATGAGCATAACCACCGGGATTGATGATCAGGTGACCTCCGCCATTTCTTAATGACTGAATCTTTTCGACAATTTCACCTTCGATATTGCTCTGAAAAAAATCAAATGAAATTTCAGGATATCTTCCGCACAAAATTTTTTCGATCTGTTCAAGTGTTAACGATCCATAATTGGAATTGTCTCTCTCTCCCAGCAGGTTCAGATTTGCACCGTGGATAACAGAAATTTTCATTTTGGCTCCGCCATTGAATCTATAAACTCTCTAACTTTTGGAGAAACATATATTGAATCTATGCCTAAATCCTTTAAGGCTGATGCAAGAATGTTTGCCCGGCGTTGATCGTTTGCATTTTTATTAATTACAACAACCTTCGATTCGTTCAGGATGCAATACCCGCCTCTAAAATCACCTTTCTCAAATCTTACCGTTGCACCAAGCTGATAGGCAAGGTCTTTGAGCTCGTTGATTAAAGATTCCAGTTCTTTTTCTTTTATTTTCATATAGAAAGTATTTAAATCAAAAACTTCAGAAAAGGTTAATAAATTGTGTAAATATAATAATTTAGATATTCCAATTTCAAAAAATAAGAAAAATATATGAATATTGCCTCAATCGATACAGGAACAAATACGATTCTGCTTCTCATTGCGACGCCGGTGGGATCAAATTCAATTATTAAATTAACAGAAATCCATAATATGCCCCGCCTTGGCGAAGATGTTGCAAAATCAGGTCTAATCAAGGAGGAAAAAATAGTTGAATTGTGCAGGATTTACAACGAATACAAAGATGTCTGTAAACAACACAATGTTGCGAAAATTCTCGCCTGCGGAACCAATGTTTTCAGAATAGCAAAAAATACTCCTGAAGTAATCAGAAGAGTCAAATATGAGACAGGAATTGACTTAAGGATAATATCGGGTGAAGAAGAGGCTGAATCATCTTTTTTGGGTGCTACCGCTGATTTCGATAAAAAACAAAACATTGCGGTAATAGATATTGGCGGAGGAAGTACTGAAATAACCTGCAAAAACAACAATAAACTACTTTTCAGAAAAGTTTTACAACAGGTGTTGTTACCTTGAGGGAAAAATTTGTAGATAAAGATTCTCTCTCTAAATCAAACCTCGAAGGACTCTCAGATTTTTGTGAAGACTACTTTTCTGAACTGGAAAGTGTTCGTGGAATGTCAGATTATTCGATATCGATAGCCGGTACACCAACAACTCTATTTTCACTTTATAACGGATACACAGAATTTAAGGGTGAATTAATCCATAAACATCATCTATCAATCAAAAACATTGACGAAGTTGTTAGCGGATTTGTCGATTTGCCATTTGTCGATTACACAAAATATGGTAAAATTATCAAGGGCAGAGAAGATCTAATGGGGGCAGGTGCCATTATCCTCAAGACAGTATTGAAAAAACTGGGTCTTGAGAGAACAACAATTTCAGTTACCGGACTCAGATATGGACTTATTCTGAACAACCTGGCTCAGAATCCTGAATCCATTTAAGCAAACAGTTCTCAATACTTCAGGACTTTTGATAGGTATTTTGAATAAGAGTATCTTCCGGTGTTTTTGAATTATCCGGTGTTGGATAATCCAAAGTATAGTGTAATCCCCTGCTCTCTTTTCGTAACAATGCTGATTTTACAATCAGATAACCCGATGTCACCAGGTTTCTCAACTCAATTAAGGAATCAAAAACCTTGGTTATCTTGTAAAATTCTTCAATTTCATTATAAAGAAGGTTAATTCTTCGGGAAGCAAACTCCAACCGCAGATTAGATCTTACGATACCAACATAATCTGACATAAGTTGTTTTAACTCCCGCACACCATGAGTTATAAGCACCTTTTCATCCGCAGACAAAGTGCCTGAATCATCCCAGTCCGGAATATCTTCATGACAAACAGGAAAATCTTTTATGTTTTTCTTGATATCATCTGCTGCTCTTTGAGCAAAAACAAGCGCTTCAAGAAGTGAATTGCTCGCAAGTCTGTTTGCACCGTGAACTCCTGTAATTGAAACTTCGCCAACTGCATAAAGTCCGGTTAGCGATGAACGGGAAAATTCGTCAACAACCACACCACCACAAATATAATGTGCAGCTGGAACAACCGGAATAAATTCATTCGTGATATCAATTCCCTTGTTTAGACAATTAGCATATATATTTGGAAAATGATCGATAATATCAGCTTTTTGTTTGTGGGTTACATCAAGAAATACATACTCATCACCCCTTTTTTCATCTCAGTATCGATTGCACGGGCAACGATATCTCTTGGGGCAAGTTCTTTCCTGGTATCATATTTCGCCATAAATGCTTCACCGGAGGAATTTCTGAGAATACCTCCAAAACCTCTCACAGCTTCAGAAATGAGGAATGAATGACTTGATTTGCTTCCCGGATTTGGATCGTAAAATGAAGTGGGATGAAACTGGATAAACTCCATGTTCCCCATTTTTGCACCGGCTCTGTAAGCCATCGCAAAACCATCACCGGTTGCGATTGGTGGATTTGTGGTATGGTAATAAACCTGTCCAATCCCGCCGGTAGCGAGAATGGTTGCTCGCGATGTAATTTTAATCACATGTTCTGACTCATTCTCGAGTACATATGCCCCCCAACAATGACGACTGGAAATAGGGAGATGTTTTAATCCTGTGACATTATGTTCGGTTATAAGATCAATCGCAAGGGTGTTTTCGATAATTCTGATGTTTGGGCTTTTACTGGCTTTTTCAATTAGTGCCCTCTCAACCTCCTTCCCTGTCAGATCTTTTGCATGAACAATTCTATTGAATGAGTGTCCACCCTCCCTTACGAGGTCAAGTTTTCCATCTTTTAGTGTAAATCCGGTCCCAATATCGATAAGCTCGTTAATTTTCCCGGGACCCTCTTTAACGAGAATTTCAACTGTTTTTTCGTTACACAAGCCTGCACCTGCTATCAGGGTATCTTTTATATGATTTGCAAATGTATCGTTGGGATCGAGAACGGAGGCTATTCCTCCTTGAGCATAATTGGTATTTGACTCGCTTTTCTCTTTTTTTGTAACCAAAACCACATCTGCAAATTCTGATATTTTAATCGCACTGTATAACCCTGCGATTCCACTCCCGATTACCAATACATCAGTTTTATGAAACATTAAACGCCTTATTTATCAAATGATAAAAAATTAACAAGCAAAAAAGCCACTGCAACCAAAAGCAGGAAAACTTTGATTGAGATGAAGATCGAAAAGATTTTTCCGGATCCCAGCCTGTAGTATAATATTGAAGAGAGTGTTATTGTCCAAACAATAAAAGCAGTCTCAAGAATTACAAAAATAACACCAAACATTTGTTTAAAATCGAGTGGTGAGGGTGAATGGCTGAAAAGGAATTCGCCGTAGATAATAATTTCGAAAAAGATTAGAATTGCGGCACTTAAAGCTATTGGTGCCAGGGCGTAGCTGAGCCCTGATGTTAAATCACGCCATCTCACTCCGGCTGAACGGATTCCAGTTGTTTTTAAGAGGATAAGGGGGAGAAAAAGAGCAAAACCCAAAAGAAGCAGAAATTGGATATACCCTGTCAACATTTTCTCACCTGTATATCCGAAAAAGTGAAAAGAGAAGAAAATGGCGATGAAGTATATTTTTATCATTGCAAAAACGAGAAAAAAAGAACTAAAGTTCTTGTTCTCTGAATAAATGATTTTGTCGAATGTCTCGCCCGGTTCATCTACCAGACCTGAAAGAGTGCTTCCAAGATCGATGTTGGCAACTTTATCACGGAGAAAAAATCCGCATTTTTTACATTCGAAGTTAAAACGGGATTGTTCTAATCCACACTTCGGGCAGGATGTTTTGTTGGGTATCATGGCTGTCAGAATTTAATTTTGAGATTTAGCATTTTACTTCCGGTGTTGAAGTCTTCTGATACATCAAAGTCGAAAAGACTGGCGTCGACATATGCATCAAGTAAGTTTGCTAAATAGGTAATTCCCATATAAATTACAAATAAATCTCTTTGATCGCGATAAAAATCCCTTAAGCGGCGATAACTCTCGATAGAGAAAGAGGACTGTATATAAAGTGTCCTGTAGTCAGTGTAGTTGTTATCGTTAACGACATAATTGTAGATACACCATCCGAGTACTCCCCAGACAACCGGGATCTTCCAGTAAGTTTCATTATAATATTGTCCCCATCCCGGAAGGACAGCGCTTTTCCAAACAGCTGTCATTGGGTCTTTTGTAGGGATGTAAACACCCTCATTGTTTATCCTATCCATGGTAACTCCGGTGGGTCCCGCAGCTGGAATGGAATCCTGCTGAGTCGAATCCGGAGACTGTGCTATAATAGTAACACAGAAGAAGATTAGAACAAGTGCCAGGTTAATTATGATTTTTTTCAATGATCTCAAACAATTCAACAAGACGGTCTAACTCTTCATTGGAAAAGAACTGAATAACAATTTCTCCGGTTCCTTCATGTTTCTGAGAGCAGATCACCTTTGTGGCGAAAATCTTTCGTAAATAATCTTCAATCGAGTTAAGTGCAGAAGAAGATTTTGGTTTTGGCTTTTCGACTACTCTCACAGGTTTCATTTTTGCGGGATGAGTAAGTTTTTTGACCAGTTCCTCAACTTTGCGGACGGACATAGCTTCGTCGTTCATCTTCTGAAAAGCGTAAATTTGAGTGGCTTCATCAGGAAGATTGATTAAAGCTCTTGCATGACCTACTGTGATTTCATTTCTGATTAAAGCGTCTTTTATTCGATCCGGTAATTTGAGGAGACGGATTGAGTTGGCAATTGTTGACCTGTTTTTTCCAACACGATCAGCAATCTCTTCCTGAGTAAGATCACATTCTTCCATTAATCTTTTATATGCCGTTGCTTCTTCAATAGGGTCGAGTTTTTCTCTTTGAATATTTTCAATGAGGGCCATTGCCAGCATCACTTCATCAGAAGAAACGACCATTATATATGCCGGGATTTCTGGGTAGCCAAGCTCTCTGAAAGCACGCAGTCTTCTCTCTCGGATATCAATTCATAAGAATTATCGGCTACTTTCCGAACAGTTACCGGTTGAATAAGTCCATTTGTGAGAATCGATCGTTTTAAGTCTTCTGAGGGCTTCTCTGTCGAAATTGGTTCTGGGTTGAAATGGATTCGGCTTAATCTGCATTACAGACAGTTTTTTAATGGAATCTGAAGTTGCTTGACTCGCTGAACTTTCATCATTGTTTTCAAAGTCACTTTCATTCATTGTGCCCATTAAAGCCTCGAGACCACGTCCCAGACCCGATTTAACTTTTGCCATTATTTTTTACTATTCCTTCTTAAAAATTCCTGGGCGAGTTCTATATAGTTTTTTGCTCCACTTGAGAGTGCGTCATACATAAGAACCGGTTTCCCAAAACTGGGTGATTCTGATACCCTGACATTTCTATGAATCTTGGTTTTATAAACTTTGTCTTCAAAATATTTTCTGACTTCTTCCGCTACCAGATCTGAAAGTTTTAATCTGCTATCATACATTGTGAGCAGAACACCTTCAATCGTCAGATGTTTATTAAATCTGTCTTTTACAAGCTTAATAGTATTTAGCAGTTGCCCTAATCCCTCAAGTGCAAAATATTCACATTGAACCGGTATTAAAACAGAGTCACTCGCGGTAAGTGCGTTTAAAGTAAGTATCCCTAGAGTTGGGGGGCAATCAATAAATACATAGTCGTATTTTAATCGGGCTTCTTTTAACCTGTCTTTAAGAACAAATTCCCTTCTTTCCATTCCAAGCAGTTCCACCTCAGCACCGACAAGATCGATTGTTGCCGGAATCAAATCAAGATACGGGATAACATCCTTCACTATTGTATCTGCAAACTTAACTTGTGATATCAAAAGATCATAAATTGAAGGCTGAGTATTTTGGAAACTCAGGCCCGAAGATGAATTACCTTGCGGGTCTATATCAATTACAAGTATCTTTTTTTCTGCAACCGCAAGCGAAGCAGAAAGATTTATCGCAGTGGTAGTTTTACCAACTCCACCTTTCTGATTCGCTACGGATATTATTTTACCATGCATAAATTCTAATTCAATTCCGTTATATCATAATGACTAAAGTGTTATTTCCTGCCCAAAATTTAATACTGTACATCCCTGATTAACTGACTCAAGTTTTCGTTTGAAATCTTCAGGATCAGCTTCGATCACAGGAAAAGTGTTGTAATGGAGCGGAATAGCTATTTTTGGATTTACAAACTCAACTGCGATGACCGCGTCATCAATTCCCATCGTATAATTATCGCCGATTGGAAGGAGCATATAGTCGATCTTATTTAACTCGCCGATCAATTTCATATCAAGAAACAGTCCCGTATCACCGGTGTGATAAATTGTGAGCCCGTCAATTGTTAGAACTATACCAACAGGGTTTCCACCATATCTGCCATCAGGATAAACTGAACCATGGTGAGCGATTGTAAATTTTACTCTTCCAAACTCAAAATTATATCCGCCGCCAATATGCATTGTATGAACTCTGAGTCCTTCAGCCTCAAGAATATTGCCGAGTTCAAAATTACAAATCACAAGAGAATTACATCTTTTGGCTATTTCAATGGTATCACCAACATGATCGCCGTGAGCGTGTGTAAGGATGATATAGTCTGCCTCTACCTCTGAAGATTTGACAGTGGAGACAGGATTTCCGTTAAGGAAAGGATCGATCAGGATTTTTAATCCGTTTTCAGTCGTTAGTTGACAGGCTGAATGCCCGAAATATCTTAGTTTCATGCTAAAAATCTCCCAAAGGTTTTACTATTTGCTTAACAAATTTAAGAGTTGTTTCGATATTTTTCATTTTACTTTTTTCTTCCCCATAAATAGTGGGAATGTCAACCCATGCAAAAGAGTCACAATATTTCGAAGCTTTGATTAACATTTCAGTTTCTGCAATATAACCATTTTCCTCAGGAAGTATCTCTTTAAGAAGTGAACATCTAAAACCTCTGTAGCCTGACTGACTGTCGAGAACTTTAATGCCGGTTTTTAGACTGATTAAAAAGGATGAGATTGAATTGCTTAAAATCCTGTGAAAAGGCATTATGGAAGTGTCAAATTTTCTTTTTCCAATCACAACCGGGTTGTTTACCAGTGCTTCCATGAATTTTGGGATAAATTCCGGATTATGTTGTTTGTCCCCATCAATTGTGATTATTGTATCATATCCCTGCTTGATTGCTTGAATAAATCCGAGTCTGAGTGCTGCTCCTTTCCCCTGATTTCGTTCAAGTGTAAAAATTTCCACCCCGGGAATTTTTGGAATGTTTTGCGCTCCCCCATCGGTGGAACCGTCATCAATTACATAAATCGAATCACAATAACGTGCAGAAATTTCGACAACTTCCCTGATAAAATCTTTTTCATTATAAAATGGAATTATAACACAACAGGTCATTTCTTCCTGAAAATTCTTCTAAAGGCGTTGACCTCCACATTTTTATCAATAATAAGCGATTTGTTCAGATAAGTTGTGAGTGACTCCCTTGTAAGGGCTCTAATTAAATTACCATCTTCAGCAACTGAGATCATGTGAGTCTCTTCGGATACGATTATAACGATTGAATCATACTCCATGGAATGTGTCATACCGGCTTTATGTCGCATTCCTGTCTCAGTTTCGTTAAAATGTACTTCTTTTGAGAATGGTATGGAACAGCGGGCAGCTACTATGACATCATCTCGAATCACCACAGCACCGTCGTGTAAATGAGCTCCGGGGACAAAAATGGACCCAAGCAACATCGTAGAGACTTTTGCGTTAATCTCAGTACCACTTTCGATGAGCTGTTTTAGATCATTATCTTTTTCAACTATAATCAAGGCTCCATAACCCTTGCTGGAGAGTGAAATCGCCGAGTTAACGAGGATCTCAACAAGTCCGGGGTTATTTTTCTCTTTTCTGAAAGCCTGAAAAACGGGATTGGTGGCTAGAAATGCAAGGAACCTTCTGATTTCAGGCTGAAAGAGAATAATAAATGCAATAAGCCAGATATCTGAAATAAACTTCAGGATGATACTCAAAGCTTTAAGATTTAATGCCTGAGCTGTGAGGAAGAGCAAAAGAATTATTACGAGTCCAAAGAGTATCTGACTCGCGATTGTTCCTTTTTAATAACTTGTAGATATTATAGATTATTGCAGCAACAATTAAAATATCTAGAAAATCAAAAAAACGAACGGTCACAAAGCCGATCTCGAACAGATCAAACATTAAGTGTATCCCATACTTTTTTAATTGTCATTGCATTTTCGATGTTATGTGTTCTGATGTATGAGACTCCCCTGAAAGCGGCGTAAAATTCGAACAGGGAGGAATGGAAGTCTCTTTCATCAACGCTCAGGTTAAATAATTTTCCCAAAAATGACTTTCGCGAGAGACCTATCAGTACCTCGTGGCCATTTGCAGTGAATTCACTGATATTTTTTATCAACAAAACATTCTGTTCAACTGTTTTTCCAAAACCAATTCCAGGATCAAGAACAATTTCCTCAACACCAGCCATATTGGCCAACTCGGCTCTCTTAAAAGGTAATCTTTTACTTCAGCAACAACATCAATATAATCTGTTTTGGACTGCATAATGTCGGGGGTACCACTTGTATGCATCAATATGTATTTTGCACCATGATTAGCGACAACTTTCCAAATTTCAGGATCAAATGATCCACCACTCACATCATTTACGATAGTAGCACCTGATTTTAGAGCTTCATCGGCTACAAAACTTTTTGTTGTGTCAATCGAAATAACAGCATCAGGGTTTTGCGCAAGAATTCCCTTTATTACAGGAATAGTTCTTTTAATCTCCTCTTCAGCATCCACTCTTGTTGAACCGGGACGGGTTGATTCACCACCAATATCGATAATATCGATCCCGCTATCAATCATTCCAAGTCCGCGTTTCACTGCAACCTCCACATCAAAGTACTTTCCCCCATCAGAGAAAGAATCAGGGGTCACATTGAGTATCGCAACAATTTTTAGAGATTTCTGCAACTATGTTTAACCGAGAGACCGTTTGTATTTTATTTCACCTTGATGAATTGTCATTTCGACCTCAAATTCATCATTCATCACAACCAGATCAGCATCTTTACCAACAGCAAGAATTCCTTTTCGATCTTCAATGTTCAAAACTTTTGCACCGTTTAGTGAAGCCATTCTAACGGATTCAGTCATTTTAGCGTTTGCTTTTTTGATCATGTTTTTAATTGCTTTATTAAGCGTCAGTGTGCTGCCTGCCAATGTTCCGTTAGGGAGAAACGCCCGGCTCCCCTTCATAAATATCTTTTGATCAGCAAACTCATACTCACCTTCATGCATTCCCCCTGCTCTTATGGAATCGGTTATCAAAATGATACCATTTGATCCTTTAAGTTTAAGCAAAAGTTCCATAACTGCGGGGTGAACATGCAGAGTATCGGCAATAAGTTCTATTTTTAATTCATTTCGAAGCATTGCTCCCAGAACAACTCCCGGATCGCGATGATGCAGCGGTTTCATCGCATTAAACATGTGAGTTACATGCGCTGCTCCGTGATCAATTGCCAGTTCAATCTGTTCATAATTTGCGGTGGAGTGTCCAATCGAAAGAACAACACCTTTAAGGGCAGCAGCTCTCATTACATGAAGTGATCCGTCAAGTTCAGGAGCTATTGTCATAATCTTTATTAACCCCCTTGAAGCTTCCCACATCTCGTTCCATGACTCAACTGAGGGTTTCCAGAGGTATTCTTCATTCATTGCACCTTTTAGCTCCGGATTCAAATATGGTCCTTCCATATGAATTCCTATCACATTGGAAGTTGGGTTGGCAAATATATAGTCAGCTACTCTTCTGAGATCTGCAAGGAGTTGATCTTTTGGTTTTGCATAAAGTGACGCCAAAACTGTGGTAGAACCATGTCTCAAGAAATAGTCTGCAACAATCCCAATACTTTCAGGGTCAGTATCTGCAAATCCTCTTCCACCACCACCGTGAACCAATAAATCCACAAATCCGGGAGTGACTACATAACCACTCACATCGATTACTTCACATTCGTCAGGGATTCTTACATCTGATGCCTTGCCGATGTCGGATATCTGTCCGTCCTGCATGACAATCGTACCATTTTTTACACTTCTGAAAGGAGTGATTATCTCACCACCAATTAATGCTAATTTCACAAAAAGCCTCTTATTAGATTATTTCTAAAAATTTTTTAATTGTATTATTAATATTTTCTGAACCATAAACAGATGACCCGGCAACAAAAACTTCACAACCGGCCTCTGAAATCGTTTTAACATTGTCTAAACTGACTCCCCCATCTACTTCTATCATGTACGATAAAGCATATCCTTTTTTCCAGTCGGCCAGCTTTTTTATCTTTTTTAAAGAATTGGGGATAAACTTTTGCCCACCAAATCCGGGATTTACAGACATAACCAGGATCAAGTCGGCTATATCTAAAATTTCACTCAACACTTCCACAGGAGTTGAAGGATTAATCGCCACCCCGGCTTTTGCACCAAGTTCTTTGATTCTGTTTAATGACCTGTCAAGATGCACAACTTCTTCAGCATGCACTGTAATAATATCTGCACCTGCTTTAATAAAATCCGGAATAAGTGCATCCGGATTTTTAATCATCAGATGGACATCCAAAGGCAAACTGGTGCATTTTTTCACAGCTTCAATAACAATAGATCCAAAAGTAAGATTTGGGACAAATTGGCCATCCATTATATCACAATGGATAAATCCTGCACCTGCTTCTTCAACTGTTTTAATTTGACTCTCAAGGTTTCTAAAATCAGCTGATAAGATTGATGGAGCCAGGATCTTATTCATCACTTAATGATCTCCTCATCAGAGTTTGATGCGGAAATTTCAAGATCAATAACCTCTCCCTTATTCACTTTGATTCCTGCACTAATACTTTGGCTGATGACAGAACCGGGTAGATGATCTGCTGAAACGATCTCAGTAATTGTACCAACTTTTAACCCAAGATCAGTTAACAACTGAATCGCAGCTTGTTTTGACAATTTTTTCAGTCCGGGCATTGTGACCATATCAGTTTCCATTGTTTGATCCTCATCAGTGTTAGTATCGTAACCGAGAGTGTCGATATTACTTCTTCCAGGATCATCAGGCATATCAATTCGGATATAAATGGAGGAACTTTCCGCAACTTTTTCACCCGGTTTTCTACTTTGTTCCAAAACAAGTGCTTCCCGATCAGGTTCACTAACATTGTTGATAAGCCTGAGATTCAAGTTGGATGCCAGAAGAATCTGCTCTGCTTCTGCAAAAGTTTTACCGATAAGATCCGGTACCTCAACCGTCGCACGGCTATCCAATGAGTTGGCACCTCTGAAGCGGGCGACCCAAAGAAGTAAAACCCGTCCTTCTTTAACAATTTTTCCGTTACCGGGTTTTTGTTGAAGAATTTTTCCCTCCTGTTTCGAGTCGAGAACATCAATATAATTCATGATTTTCCAATCGAGATTGTTTTCGTCAACAATCTCCTTGGCTTTTTCGAGACTTAAACCTACCACATTTGGCACTTTAACTTCATCGCCTGACACATAAAAGGCATGATAATTTTATCAATAGCAAAAACTGTGATAAAAAGACCTAAAACTATGTAGGCGGTTCTAAGGAGTAAAGTTATTTTTTGCGCTTTTTTCATCAAAAACCATTGAGTGAAATTTTACTTTTAAAGCTGAAATTTATCATAAAAAAATGAATTAGAGAAATTACACTATAGTTTCGTAATTTACTTGTATACAATTTTTACTTTTGGATTACTCACCTATTAGATAGTTTCTTCTAATAATCAACAAAAAAAGGATACTTATGTTCAAAAGCCACCCTAAAGGACTGCCTGTATTATTCTTTACTGAACTCTGGGAGAGATTTGGTTATTATTTAATGTTAGGTATTTTTGTTCTCTACATGACTGATGCTGTCCCCAAAGGCTTAGGTTATACTACTGAAATCGCTTCTGATGTTTATGGTTCTTATATAGCACTCGTTTACCTGACTCCTTTCCTCGGTGGTTTGCTCGCTGATAGAGTTCTTGGTTATGTTAAAGCTATCGTTATTGGCGGAATTTTGATGGCACTCGGATATTTTGGACTCGCAATTCCCGGCGATACCTTCCTTTGGCCTTCTTTGTTTCTGATAATCTTCGGAAATGGTTTCTTTAAACCAAATATATCAACTCTTGTTGGTAATCTTTATGCTAAACCTGAATACAAAGAATTAAAAGATACCGGTTACAATATCTTCTATATGGGTATTAACATCGGTGCATTTATCTGTAATTTTGTCGCAGCCTATCTTCGTAATGAATTTGGTTGGGGTTTCGCATTTGCCGGAGCCGGTGTTGGTATGCTGATTGGCGTGGCATGGTTTATGTCTGGTCTGAAACACATCAGAGAAGCTGACATCAAAAAACCTGCACAACAAGGTGATGCCTCACTTAAACAAATTTTTATGTATGTTTTCCTTCCTGCTATCGTCACCGCGATACTTGGGTTTTTTACTCCCCTTAAAACTTTTGGGTCATCCTTTATTTGGATCACCTTCAACAGATGCATTTATTTTTGCAAGTATTCCAATTGTAGTATTTTATTTTAGCTTGTGGTTTCGTGCTTCAAAACCGGATAAAGAGCCTATCGCTGCTCTACTTTCCATATTTGGAGTTGTTATCATTTTCTGGGCAATTTTCCATCAAAATGGTGCCGCCCTTACAATCTGGGCAAGAGACTATACAACAAGACAATTACCGGCATTTGTTGAGTCGGTGGTCTCCCCTCTTGGTTTAACCGAGGAGAGATACAAAGAGATTTATATCGTTGAAAAAGATGGTAAAAAGGTCGAAATCCCCAAACTTTTAGTCACCAATGGTGAAAACAAGAATGCAATTTACTATCGAACTGCAAGTTCTGATAAAACTGCACATTCGATAGACACGACAGGTGCAAAAGTTACAAGTGGTGAAGACGGCTATTTCAAGAATATGGAACCAACCGAAAAGGCAGCGGTTCCCACAGATAGAGCCTATGTACTTTTGTCCACCGAGATTTTCCAGTCGATTAACCCGTTTTGGGTTGTTGTGCTGACTCCTGTAGTTGTCACCTTTTTTGGAATGTTACGCAGGAGGAAAAAAGAGCCATCAACCGCCGGAAAAATCGGTTGGGGACTTTTTATTACCGCAGTTTCTACAACTATCATGATGCTGGCTGTAATATTTTCCGATAACGGAAATGTTAAAAGCTCCGCAGGATGGTTAACTGCCACTTATTTTATTATCACAATTGGAGAGCTATGTCTCAGCCCCATGGGCTTGTCGCTGGTCTCGAAGGTTAGTCCACCCCGTTTTACTGCTTTGATGATGGGTGGGTGGTTCTTATCAACTGCTATTGGTAATAAACTTTCGGGTGTGATCTCCGGATTGTGGAATAGCTTTGATGATAAGGTTTATTTCTTCCTGATCAATTTTATAGCAGCATCATTTGCAGCTCTTGCAATATTCCTGATGATCAAATGGTTAAGAAGAGTAATATCTCAACACAACAATTAACCATAATTTTTATTTATTCAGAGGCTGCCAATTCCGGACAGCCTCTTTTTTTATAAAGTATGTACAACAACTATTTTATTCTCATAAGACTCTTTAAAGAGTTATCAGCATCTCTAAAAGGGACTTCCCTGATCTCTGTGCTGTCTCAGGAAAAAGACCTGTTTCATTTAATTTTAGGGAAAGAGTTAAATTCTGAAGAGAATATAGTTTTGGAATTTTCAACAGTCCCCAACGCACCCTACCTGTTAAAAAGAAAATACTTTAAGCCCGCAGGAAAAACCTTGCATATTTTTTTAGAGATGAACTCCCTCAAAGATTGATCGACGTGAAAGTTGCCCTTGGTGAAAGGGTTTTTATGTTATTCATGGAGCGCGGGAGTGTGATAATCTCTTTCAGGGGGGCAAGGTCAAATATTTATTATCTGGATCAAGCAGGTTTCTCTCTTTCCCAGGCTAAAAAAAGTGAAGGGAAATCTTTTTTTGAGGAGAATCTGACCTAAATTTTGTATCTCTGAACGAGGCAACCAAACTGCACACTTCTTTTGAATCTGAGAATATTGATTCGATCAGGAGTCGATTCCCTTTCATGGGTAAGACGGTCATCAGAGAATTGGGTTATAGAGGTGAATTGTTTGACTCCGTGAAAATAAATCAACTGGTACTTGAGATCATAAATGGAACATTAAAGATTGTAAGTCAATCCAATTTGTTAAAAATGGAACTTCTCCCCGACTCTTTTCACTCGAACGGCACAATTATCAAATCATTTGGTAGTGTGATTCCGGCTTTACAGGAGATAATTTCCGGAGCAAGAAGACGCGATGCTGAGTTACAGATTCGGAAAAGAGTAGAGGTAAAGCTCAGGAAGGACCTTGACTTTTTCATCCAAAAGAGAGAAAAACTGGAACAGGTTCTTAACACACCCGGCAAATCAGAGTTTTATGATCAGTGCGCAAATCTGCTGCTAATAAATATCGATCTGATAAATAAAGGGGTCAAAGAAATCACGGTTGAAAATGTCTTTCATAATGGAAAACCGGTCGAAATCAAATTGAAAGAGGATATCTTCCCGTCTGAAAATGTCAATTATTATTTTAGAAAAGCCAGAGGAGAAAAGCTCAAGTATGAGACGGCTGAAAAGTCGCTTGCAATGGTTAATCAAAAAATTGTAGATTTGAAAACAAGGTTAAAAATATTTGAGAAAATGGATTTAAACGAACTTAGAGATTTTGAAAAAGAGAATAAAAACGACGATGGCGGCTCAAAAGGCGGCTATAAAATTGATGTAAAAGTTCGTCGCTTTTTTCTGGATGATAAATGGGAGATATTGGTTGGAAAAGACAGCGAAAATAACGATATTCTAACATTAAAAGTTGCAAGGCAATCAGACTACTGGTTCCATGCGCGGGGTTCGTCAGGGTCTCATGTTGTTTTAAGATTCAGTGGAAAGGATAAACCCCCCAAGGAAATCTTAAAAAAAACTGCACAGATAGCTGCATTTTATAGCAAGGCAAAAAACTCAAAACTTGTACCTGTTTGTTATACTCAAAAGAAATATGTTGTTAAAAGAAAAGGAATGAATCCGGGTCAGGTTTCGCTTATGCGAGAAGAAGTTGTGATGGTTCCTCCTCAACTTCCTGATGGATGCATTTCCGACACATTGGATTAATAAAATGGAGACAATTTATGCGATTAATAATACAACCCAACTACGATAGCATCTCTTCATGGGTGGCTCATTATGTAGCTTCCAGAATAAAGGAGTATGCTCCCAACAACAAAAGAAAATTTGTCCTTGGGTTACCCACAGGCTCTTCACCTCTGGGTATGTACAAAAAACTGATCGAATTAAACAAATCCGGTTATGTTTCATTTCAGCATGTGGTAACTTTTAACATGGATGAATATGTAGGGCTCTCGGAATCTCACCCTCAAAGTTATCACTATTTTATGCATTCTAACTTCTTCGATCATATCGATATTGATCCTGATAATATTAATATCCTGAATGGAAATGCCGAAGATTTGGAAGAGGAGTGCAAACTCTACGAAAGTAAAATTCAGTCTGCCGGTGGTATCAAACTTTTTATCGGAGGGATCGGACCTGATGGCCACATCGCTTTTAATGAACCCGGTTCTTCTTTGGGATCACTTACGAGGGTCAAAACGCTTACTCAAGATACAATCATCGCCAATTCAAGGTTTTTTGACAATGATGTTGATGCTGTTCCAAAAACTGCTTTAACTGTTGGTGTTAAAACAGTACTTGATTCTGAAGAAGTTGTTGTGATCATCTCCGGACATGCAAAGTCAAGAGCATTAGCAAAAGTAGTTGAAGAAGGAGTTAATCATATGTGGACTGTGAGTGCACTGCAACTCCACCCAAAAGGAACAATTGTGTGTGACGAGGCTTCAACTGTTGAATTGAAGGTAGGAACTGTAAACTACTTTAAAGACATTGAATCGGCTCACTTAGATCCTGATACACAGTTAGTATAAGATTCAATCGAATGGGGCTATCATAATGTTTTACAATGTGATAGCCTTATTCTCCTTAGAGATGAATTAACTGATTGTCGATTAAACGGGTTTTACCAATTTTGCATGCAGCTACTAAAAAATAACTTTTCTTTGATTCAAGAGTTGAAACAATTTCAAAGGTATCAAAATCCACAATTTCAAAATAATCGGGACTTGCAGATGGTATCTCTTTTAAGAGTGCTAAAGCTATAGTTTTAATCTTATTGCAGTCCCTCTCTCCTTTTTCGATAATTCTCGCAGCCAAAGACAACGATTTTGAAAGTACAAGTGCATCCAATCTTTCCTGTGGCGAAAGATAAACATTTCTTGAACTCATAGCCAATCCATCAGATTCCCGAACAATTGGACAAATTTTCATATCAAGATCAAAACAAAGATCAGTAACCATTCTTTTAAGTACGGCACATTGCTGGGCATCTTTTTGGCCAAAGTAAGCCCTTTGTGGTTTGACAATGTTAAACAGAATCGATACTATAGTGGTAACACCACGAAAGTGGACAGGTCTTACTGCTCCCTCAAGAAATGAGGAAATTTGTTCCTGAATAACATAGGTTTGAAATCCCTGTGGGTAAATCTCTTCGATGTGTGGGTAAAAGATATAATCCACACCATTTTCCAAAAGAAAACTCTCATCCCGCTTAAAATCTCTGGGATATTTGGATAGATCTTCATTAGGTCCAAATTGGGTAGGGTTTACAAAGATGGAAACAACAGTAATATCATTTTCACTCTTTGAAGCTTTGACAAGCGATAAGTGACCTTCATGGAGGTAGCCCATTGTGGGTACAAATCCAATCGATTTTCCGGATCCGATTATCTCGTTTGAAATCTCCTGCATCTCCCGGATAGTCGTAACAGTTCTGATTTTTACCTCACCTGAAGAAATTCAAGGATATTTGTGATATTTTGTTTCAATTCTTTCCTGTGGCTAACCAAATCCACAAAACCATGTTCGAGTAAAAATTCGGATCTCTGAAAACCGTGGGGCAGGTCTCTTCCGATGGTTTGTTTAATAACTCTGGGTCCTGCAAAACCAATAAGTGCGTTGGGTTCTGCCACAATCACATCTCCCAACATTGCATAACTTGCAGTTGTGCCACCAGTTGTTGGGTCTGTAAGAACTGAAATAAAGGGTATCTTCGCATCTGCTAACTGCGCAAGTCTCGCACTCGTCTTTGCCATTTGCATAAGAGACAGGGCACCTTCCATCATTCTGGCTCCACCACTTGCGCTGATGATTATCAAGGGGACTTTATTTTTAAGTGCTTTGTGAGTTGCTCTAGCAATTTTTTCTCCTACAACTGAACCCATGGAGCCACCGATAAACTTAAAATCCATACACGCAATGATTACGTCTTTGCCTGAAATTTTAGCCGATCCCGTGCGTACTGCATCATATAATCCCGTTGATTTTATTGTGCTGTCAATACGAGATGTATATTTTTTGGTATCCTCAAACTTCAGAGGATCTGCTGACCGCATCTTTCTGTCAAATTCTTTTAATACTCCATCATCCAGCAGAAAAGAAAAATAATCCTTACTTCCAATTCTGAAGTGATTGCTACATTTGATACAAGTCCAGAGATTATTCTCAAGTTGTTTCTTGTGCATGATCTCACCACATTCGGGGCATTTTTCCCACAAACCATCAGGCATATGCTCTTTTGGATTTGTTTCAGGGTCAATATTTTCCTTTTTTCTTTTAAACCATGACATTATATACGATCCTAATTGGTGATTTCTGCATAAACTGTTAAAGTGTAATACTCTTCAACTTCATCGTTGGTAATGAGTGTTATAGTTCTACTGGTTCTACCCGATCTGTTTTTAGAGTCGAACGAGACTTTTAATTCACCGGATTCACCGGGTTTAAATACTTTTTTGCTGGGTGATGCTGCGGTACAACCACAGGAGGTTCTTATATCTCTAATTTCAAGATCCATCTTTCCAATATTCACAAACTTAAAAATATGATCAACTACAATCCCTTCTTTGATAATACCAAAGTCATGTTGTGATTTTTCAAATTTAATTTTTGCTCCCGCAAGTTCCTTTTTGGGAACTTCCATCACTTTCCCTGAAATGGTTAACTGAAACAACGGATTAACAGGATCGTTAGAGAGAATGCTTATAGTTTTTAGCTGATCACCAAGTCGGCCAGTTGAGTTGAATTCAACTGCTATAGTTGTTGTTTCCGATGGTTTTAATTCCTTTTTTTCAGGTTCTGCTACTGTACATCCACAGGAAGATACCACCTTATCGATAACTAACAATTGGTCACCATTGTTCACTATTACAAACTTGTGTTTCACAATAGCACCTTGTTCAATAGCTCCAAAATCATATTTAGTAGCTGGGCCGTATATTTTGGGCCCCTGAAACTGTGCCAGAATTGAAATGGAGAAAAGTAACAATACAAATAAACTTCTAAACATCTACTTAACCTTCACTTGGAAATTTTTAAAATAATAAGGTTCAACAAAATCTATTTCAATGTCAAATGCAAAATTAAGCTTTTTTGCCGCATATTTTGCAATTGATATTGCCTCGGGAGAAGATTTTTCAATCTTTCCTTCACAATCAAGTTTAATATTTGAGTAAATTTTTTCATATCCCCATTTTCAATCACATCGTTTAAATCATGATTCATCATGAGTTGCAGGGGTAAAAGCTCAGAAAAACCATCGTCAGTTGATTCAAATCCATATAAATAAGATTCTTCAAGTGCTGCTTTAGTCACTACCAAACCCCTGGTTCCAATTGGCATATTCTCTGAAACTTCATAAGCGAGACATTTAAATGTGGGTACACGCAAAATTCCGATATTTTGTCCAAAAGCTATCCCTTTTGCCGCAGCGAAGCCCAATCTAAGTCCTGTGAAAGAACCGGGACCCTCTGAGATACAAACCCCGGATAACTCTGAATATTTCACTCCAATCTCAGACATCGCAAACTCTATCATAGAGAGAATCTTCTTCGAATGTACTTTTTCTTTCATCAGGGAAAGGTTAAAATACTCTGAATCACTTTTATAAACACAGACACTGCAAAGAGTACCTGTGGTTTCAATAGCGAGCACTACAGAGTTATTTTTGTTCAATCGTTACCTCTCTATCTGTTTCGCCTGTAACCTTGATTGAGATTTCAATCCTTTTATGAGGAATTACATCGGGAAAAAGTTCAGCCCATTCGATAAATGATACAGAATGCTCATCTGAAAGATACTCTTCGATGCCAATATCCATTAATTCGCCTGAATTCTTGATACGATAAAAATCAAAATGATATATAGTGTATTCTCCCGGATAGGAGTTAACAATTGCAAATGTTGGACTTGAAGAACCGGAAAATCCGGCAGCATTACAAAAAGCTTTCACAAAAAGAGTTTTACCGGCACCCAATTCTCCGTTAAGTGCAATTATTGTTCCGGGCTTAATAGTGGAATACATTTCCCGGGCGAGTTCCCTCATTTCGTTTTCTGAGTTTATTGTCCGGGTTCCTGTCATTTGGGTTCCATCGTTATTACTGGAATAATCATCTCTTCCATAGAAATACCACCATGTTGAAAAGTGTCTTTATAATGACTCAGATATTTATGATAATCTGTTGGGTAAACAAAATAATAATCTTCTTTTGCGATTATGTAATTTACAGTAATTCCTCTTCGCGGTAAACGATAATCAGCCGGGTCTTTGATGAAAACTGCATGTTTATCATCAACTTTCAAATTTCTTCCATACTTGAACCTTAGGTTAGATGAAGCTTCCCTGTCACCTAACACTTTAGCCCCTCTAAGGGCTCTGATACTGCCATGATCAGTTGTAATTATCACTTTGGCTTTCCCCATGGCTGCAATAGCCTTAAATGTGGAAATTAGATAGGAATGAGAAAACCAACTGTTCGTTAATGATCTGTAAGCCGGTTCATCGGGAGCAATCTCTTTTAACAGATCAGAATCTGATCTGCCGTGAGCGATCATATCAAGGAAGTTGATAACTACAGCTGAAAAGTGACTATTGTGATGAGATTTTATATTATGTTCAAAATTTCTTCCATATTCAGGATCGATAACTTTGACGAATTTTAACTCATTCCTGAGTTTAATCCTTTTTCTTTCAAGTTGATGAAGAAGGAGGTCCTTCTCATATTTATTCATTGAAGTTTCATCCTCGTCTTCACCATACCAAAGATCGGGATAATATTGTTCAATCTCTGAAGGATATAAACCGGCGAAAAGTGCGTTACGGGAATATGAGGTGGCAGTGGGTAAAATCCCATAATAAAAGGTTTTATCGATCTTGAAGTCATCTGTTAACAACTTCTCCATCACAAGCCATTGATCATATCTGAGACAGTCGAGAACAAAGAAAAAAACAGGAACATTTTCTTCTTTAAGAGCAGGAAAAACATAATCATTAACGATATCAACTGTTAAAATTGGTCTGTCAACTCTATTTTTTGTGTTTACCCAGTTTTTATAATGTTTCTCTACATATCTTCCAAATTCTCTATTACATTCCTTGCGTTGTTCATTAAGCGTCTGCTGGAGTCCAATTTGAGGATGGGCATCAAGTTCTATATCCCAGTTTACCAATTTTAAATAAATCTCAATCCAATCCTGGTGATCAGGTTGGTTCATTAAAAGCAGTGATATCTGATTAAAATCCTGCAAATAGTCTTTTGCAACATATTCTGTGGATATTTTTTTCCCTTCAAGGAGTTTTTTGCATACCAAAAGGACCTGACTTGGGTTAACAGGCTTGGTAAGATAGTCATCAATCTTACTCCCGATGGCATCCACCATCACAGATTCTTCCTCGTTCTTGGTTATCATAACAACCGGAATCGATGGTTTTTTATCCTTAATTTTACCAAGAACTTCCAGTCCCCCCATTCCGGGCATCATCTCATCGAGAAATACCAAATCAACTTCACACTCATCGATAGTTTCAAGCGCATCAAGACCGTTGGTTACGGTAAGAACATTAAAGCCTTTTTCAGTAAGGAATATTACATGTGAGCGAAGGAGTTCAATCTCATCGTCCACCCAAAGTATGGTTTTTTGTTTCATAATGTCAAAATTATTGAATGATAATCTGTAAAATTAACCAAAAGGAATCAGATTATGGTACCAAAAGAAGGGATACTAATGACAACAATCAGGTTGGGCGATTTGTTCAGTCTTTGGGACATCTTCAAATTTGGGGCTCACGAAGGGAATACCAAGATTCAACCCCCTCAAAATGAAAATTATTCCCAATACAAGTGATAATGCAGGAATCAATTTGCGGGTGTTTAGTTTGGGAAGATATTTCCTTAATGCAGGTGCAAAAGAGAAAATAAAAAGTGCGGGCATTGTACCAACACCGAAGAGGAACATATAGAAAAACCCTTGTAGCGGGTCCCCGGTAGCCACTGCACCAGCTAACCCTGCATAAACCAAACCACAAGGTAAAAACCCATTCACAAGACCAATTACAAAATATGGTCTCGTTTTTCCTGAACTTAATACTTTGGAGAGTGCTGTTTTAACCTGTGCATTATATCTGTTGACAAGGGAGAGATTCGAAAACTTGCTTTTATCTTTACAGGAAGTAGAATCCAGATAACTATTATAGCTCCAATTCCAATTGAAGCAGCTTGCTGCATTCCTGAAAGTTTGATATGAGTTCCCAGGAGCCCAAAAACTGAACCCATTAATGCATAAGTAAGGGCTTTTCCAAAATGGTATAAAACTCTTTGAAGGACTAAAATAGACGGTTTTTGATCTACACTGCTTATCGCAAGAACTATAGGTCCACATTCCTATACAGTGAAGACTACCAACAAGACCAATCAAAAAACCGGATAAAAGAAACATTAACTACCTCAAATAAATATCTTTTTTGAAAATGTAGTCGAGACTGCCATCATTCAGTGTAATGGAAATTTTCCATTTACCGGGAGCCTTCCCCGCCATATTTATAATTTGTTCTCCCGTTGAATCATGTTCAATTTTCATGTTATAATCAAACTTCTTTTGATCAGGCCTGTACAGGTGAATGTTACCTTTAATATTCTGTTTCAAGAGGGATTCAGGGTAGTTAATTACCAGATTTAGCTTGTCAAGTTCAATTTTCAAGGAGTCAGAAAGGTCCATTCCCCTCCTTTCCTGAATTAATTGTTCTTCATATTTCAGTTCTTTTTCATAATAATTGTCAGTAACCAACTCTACATCCTGGCTAAAAGTATATAAAACTGCAGCCACATTGAGCATAAGAAAAATAATCAGAAAGATCGCGATTCCGTGACCCCAGTTTAACTTTTTCATCTATTCCTCTTTAACCTTTCCTAAAAACGATGTCTTGATTGTTTGCAATTCTTTCCCCTCTCTAAAACAATAATATCGATTTTAGAATTCACTTCAGCAAGATCTTTTTCATCAACGATCAACATAAATCTGCCCTCATAGACCTCAAGCTCTTTAACGTTAGGAATTTTCCCAAGAATCTTAATCTCTCCCTTTAATTCCTTTTACCTTTAGCTCGATCGCCATGTCATGGAAAGTTTTATTGATGACATGAAAATTATAGAGATTACTAATCTTGTTATTTGGTTGAACCTGATAGAGCATACCGGGTGTTCTGAGAATATTAACCTCAACATCGGTTCTATTAGCCATGAGAATTGAGATAATTGACACAAGGATCACAAGAATAGTTGTATAAATACCAACTCTTAGGGAAAAACTGAATCTTTTACCGGTCTGAATACCACTCAGTGAATCGAGTCGTATCAAACCCTTTGGTTTCTTAATCTTCACCATCACATCGTCACAAGCATCGATACATGCTGTACAATTAACACATTCCATTTGTATACCATTTCTAATATCTATTCCCGTTGGACAGACATCAACACACAGATGGCAATCAATACAATCACCTTTTTCCTGGATTTCATCCTTTTTCAATTTTCCGCGAGGTTCTCCACGAACAAAGTCATAAGCCACAGCCAGCGAATTTTGATCAAGCAATACACCTTGAAGTCGTCCATAAGGGCACACAATCAGACACGCTTGTTCCCGAAACCAGGAAAAGACAAAGAAAAAGAGAGCAGTGAATACATTCATTGCAATAAATCCGCCGGGACGTTCTGATGGTGAAGAAGAGACGATCTCTCTAACCTCATCAAGTCCTACTATATACGCCATGAATGTATGCGCAATTAATAAGAAATCAAAAGAAATATCGAGTATTTTAATCCTCTTTTAAATATCTTTTTGCCATCCCAGGGAGCAGACTTCAACTTTCGTTGCTCCCTGAAATCACCATCAATGAGGTATTCAATTTTCCTGAATACCAGTTCCATGAATATGGTTTGGGGACAAACCCATCCACAAAACACACGCCCGTAAATAGCAGTGAAGAGAATGACAAAAATTATCAAAGCTATGAATGAAAGTAGAAAAATGTGAAAATCATATGGACCAAAGAAAAGTCCAAAGATTATGAATTTCCTCTCAAAAACATTAAACAATAAAAATGGTTGTCCGTTAAGTTCGATAAATGGCATGCCAAATAAAAACGCAAGCAGGAAAACACTTACCCAGGTTCTGGCATTATAATACCAACCCGAAGGTCGTTTTGGGAAAATCCAATTTCTTTTCCCATCCTTTTTTATTGTTCCAATCGAATCGCGAAATGATTGGTCCAGGTTCTCTTCTTCGTTCATGATTTTTTTTTTTCATTTTCTTGACGGATTATTTTTGGTATCCGTTTTCTTATCTACTTTGGCTGAATCAGTTTTAGCAGTAGAATCTTTTACAACTTCTTCTTTAAAAGGTCGCCTTGTGCTTCCTTTGCATTAGGTGGATTGGTGCCGTGCAATGACTTCACGTAACTGCCAGCTGCTTCCAAATCCTGGGAACTGAATTGTGCCCTCCATGATGGCATACCTTTCACGAGTACACCATTCACAAGAACGACAAATATCTGTTGGATTGATCCACCATGAATCCAATAATCATCGGTGAGATTTGGACCTACCAAACCTTCACCCTTCATTCCGTGACAGGAAGCGCAGTTTTTATCATAAATGTCTTTTCCTTTTGCCAAAGAAGCGGCATCTGAGAGCATTTTTACATTATCAACATTTACAGTAGCCTGTCCCGATGTTGCGGCAAGTGCCAGTTGGGCCTGTCTAACTTCCTGTTCATATTCTTGCGCCGAGGAAGGACCGTTTGAAATATGGTAATAGCCCATATAAACGACCGAAGAGACAGTAGTTGCATAAGAGAGATACTTCCAACATGGTGGGAGGTTGATGTCAAGTGCCCGGATGCGGTCATAATTAGGGTCGAGGAGCAGTGCATGTTCCTCCTCAATTGGTTTGGTATCATTAATTAATTGATCAAGTTTCCTGACCATTTCTATTTCTTCTTCTGGCTTTTTATTTTGCCCAATCAGAAATATTATGGTCATTACCAGAACATAAATAAAGAAGATTAGAAACCCGGTGTTGATGTAGGTATCTGCATCAAATCCTGATCCTTCAACCGCGAAAGTGTTATTCTGAAGCATTAAAAAAGCTGCAACGATGTTGGTAAAGAGAAATTTCTTTCCTAAAACCACCATCTCCAATTTAGTTTTCATTTTTTCAAACATTTTTCCTCTGAATGTTTAGTCGTCAAGCGGAATTTTTTCAATCTCTTTAATTTCTTCTTTGGAATTCTGAATACTCTATAAATCACAATAGAAAAGAACAGAACAAAAATAACGAGACTGATTATTGGAAAAACTGTGATGCCATCAATAGCTGTTAAAATATTTTGGTACATCACTTGCCTACTTGGTCACTGTTGGTGCAGCTTTGATGTCAACACCCAGTCGTTGTAAATATGCAATCATGGCGATCAATTCTTTATCATGGTCTACTGCTGCTCCATTTTTTTGAAGATCTTTTGCAATCTCTTTAGCCTGTGTCTCAAGATTTTGTAAAGCGGAAGCTTCAAAACCTTCGGGATATGGAACACCGATTCGTCTCAGAGCTGTAATTTTATCTGCCGTGTACGATAAATCAAGAACGTTTGTCTCCAACCATGGATAAGGCGGCATTATTGATCCGGGGGACATCCTGGTTGGTTCTATCATGTGATGATAGTGCCAAACATTTGGATATTTTCCGCCCTGTCTGTGAAGGTCGGGACCTGTCCGTTTTGATCCCCACAGGAATGGATGATCATAAACATATTCACCGGCTTTGGAATATTCACCATATCGCTCTGTCTCCGACCTGAATGGCCTGACGAGCTGACTGTGACAATTATTGCAACCTTCCCTGATATAAAGGTCTCTTCCTTCAAGCTCCAAAGGAGTATAAGGTTTAACTGATGCTATCGTTGGGACATTTGACTGGATAAGAAATGTTGGAACAAATTCAATAATTCCACCAATCAGAATTGCAACTGTCGCTAATTGTGAAATTGGATAGGACGACTTTCAAGCCATGTATGAGCTTTTTCCTGTCAAATTTTTCAGGTTTTTCTCTAATGGTGCCGCCTCTGCTTCTTCATCTGCAAGGAAACTTCCTGCTTTGCAGTTTTGATAAGGTTATAGACCATTAAAAAAAGACTGGCAAAGAAGAGTAACCCGCCAAAAGATCTGATGATATACATCGGGATAATCTGAATTGTAGTCTCAAGAAAATTTGGGTACTGAAGGATTCCCTGAGGTGTGAACTGTTTCCACATCAAGCCTTGTGTAAGAGCACTCCAATACATCGAAGAAGCATAAAATACTATACCAAGAAAACCGAGCCAAAAGTGATAATTTGCAAGTTTCTTGGAATAAAGTTCAGTTCTCCAAAGTCTTGGTATTAAGTAATACAGAATTCCAAATGTCAGGAACCCGTTCCATCCAAGAGCACCAATATGAACATGAGCAATTATCCAATCCGTGAAGTGTGCCAGAGCATTCAGATTTTTTAATGAAAGCATTGGACCTTCGAAATGTGGACATACCATAAGCAGTAACTGCTACCACCATAAACTTGAGTACAGGGTCTTCTCTCACCTTATCCCATGCACCTCTCAGGGTTAAAAGTCCATTTATCATTCCACCCCAGGATGGAGCAATAAGCATTATCGAAAAAACTGTTCCAAGTGATTGAGCCCAATCAGGAAGAGCACTATAAAGGAGGTGATGAGGACCTGCCCAGATATAAAGAAATATAAGAGCCCAAAAGTGGATTATCGATAATCTGTACGAATATACCGGTCGGTTTGCAGCCTTGGGCATAAAATAGTACATCAGACCAAGATATGGAGTTGTAAGAAAAAATGCAACTGCATTATGACCATACCACCATTGTACAAGTGCATCCTGCACACCCGCATAGAGTGAATAACTCTTCAAAAAATTAACAGGAATTTCAAACGAATTAACGATATGCAATACTGCGACAGTAACGAATGTTGCGATATAGAACCATATTGCCACATACATATGCCTTTCGCGTCTCTTTAGGATGGTTCCAATCATATTGACACCAAACACAACCCAGATAACTGCGATCAGAATATCGATTGGCCATTCAAGTTCTGCATATTCTTTACTTGTGGTAATTCCAAGTACCAGGGTTAGCGCTGCAAGCACAATTATTAATTGCCATCCCCAAAAATGAAGATAACTCAGGAAGTTGTTAAACATCCTGGCTTTTAATAATCTTTGCATGGAATAATACACACCCATAAAGATGCCGTTCCCAACGAAAGCAAAAATAACTGCATTCGTGTGTAATGGTCTTAATCTGCCAAATGTCAAATACGGCAGATTAAAACTAAGGGAAGGCAGGTACAATTGGATTGCAATAATCAATCCTACCAACATACCAACTATGCCCCACACCGAGGTTGCAATAGCAAAGTATTTTACGATCTTGTTATCGTAACTGAATTTTTCCACTTGCATTAATTGAGCTCCTTTTTCTCCTGTTCGTTTGAAAGTGAAGAATCATTTTGTTTATTCAAAACTTTGAGTTCATCGTCGAATAGCATCCTAACAGAGGGGGTGTAGCGGTCATCCATCTGTCCTGATTTTACCGCCCACAAAAAAGCGATCAGGAATCCGGTGGCAACCACAAGACTTGCTCCGATTAAAATATAGATTGCACTCATATTTTTAAGTTGTGTTTTTTGCTGTGTAAAAAGTGCCCAAAGTAGTAAAAATCACTACTGAAATCGAGCTGACGGGCATCAAAATCGCCGCAAATAGTGGCGATAAATTCCCGCTTAGTGCCACTGATATTCCTGCAACATTATAAATCGATGAAATAATAAAACTCCATTTAACCACATTCATGGTTGAAACTGCCTGCTTTAGAAACCCCGGTAATAGTTTTAATGATGAGCCATGAATCAATGCATCACTTGCAGGAGTAAAATTCATTAAATCATCAGATAGAGAGATTCCAACTTCTGCTTTACTCAAAGCAGCGGCATCATTTAGCCCGTCCCCTATCATCAATACCTTCCGATTTAATTTGTGCATCTCATCGATAAATTCCATTTTATCTGAAGGAGATTGATTAAATCTTATCCGGTTTGGGTCGATCAGTTTTGAGAGATTCTCCATTTCACTGTTGTTGTCTCCCGATAAAATATAAACTTCTTTTTTAGAGGCTGTTTCACTGATAACCTCTTCAATACCATCTCGATATTTGTTTTTTACCCGGAAACATCCCTTATAATTGGAATCAATCGAAATAAAAACCTTACTCCCCCATACAGAATCGACTTGTCCCTTCTCACTAACCGCTTGTTGGTCAACAATTGACCGCGAACCAAAGAGGACACTACTTCCACCAATGGATGCTCTGCCCCCGCTCCCTAGTTGCTCTTCAAATGAGTCCACTTTTAGTTCGGTACTTTTAGAGAGATAACGATATATAATTTTACTTAAGGGGTGAAGTGAGTTTTTAACTGCTGATTTTACAAGCGCACTCTCATGATCGGTCAGTTCTATTCCTTCAAAAATTATGCCAATATCTTGATTTTCAGTCAGAGTACCGGTTTTGTCAAAAACAACAGAATTAACATGGCTTAAGTCTTCAACAACATTGATGTTTTTAATGTAAAAATTGTTTCTTCCAAAGAGCCGGAGAGTGTTTCCAAGTGCAAAAGGGGCAGAAAGTGCCAGTGCACAGGGACATGCAACGATTAAAACTGCAGTTACAACCGAAATAACATTATATAAACCTGATTCGTACCAAATGATAACTGCGCTGGATGCAAGGAGCAAAATTGCCAGTGTAAAGTATTTACTTACTAAATTTGAAAATTTGGTGAGTCTGTTTTCTCGATTCTTAGAAATAATGAAATCGTTCCAGAGCCTTGTTAGATAACTTTGAGAGACCTCTTTAATAATTTCAAGTTCAATCAATCCCCCAATTTGTTTGCCTCCCGCAAATACTTTTTCGCCTTTACTTTTTAATTGTGGTAAACTTTCACCCGTAACAAAACTATAGTCAACGTTTGCTTGCCCATCAATCAGGATCGAATCAGCCGGAATTATTTCGTTGTTCCTGATTAGTATTCTATCTTTAACGGCAATTTTTGAAAGTGGGATTATTTGCTCTTCACCACTCTTCAATTTTTTAGTAATCGATATCGGGAAATAAGACTTATAGTTCCTCTCGAAGTTAAAGTATTCATAAGTTTTATTTTGGAATACTTTACCCAATAAAAGGAAAAATATAAGTCCCGCAAATGAATCCATATACCCGGGACCACTCCCGGTAACTATCTCAAATATACTCCTGCCCCAAAGAGCAAGAATTCCCAGGGAGAGCGGGGAATCGATATTAATAAATTTCTGTTTTAAACCCTTCCAAGCAGAGACAAAATAATCAGAACTGCAATAAAAAAGGACGGGCAGAGAGAGTACTATCATTATTAGTTGAAAGAAAAGCCCAAAAGACTCAACACTATCTTTTACGGAGAGGTATTCGGGGAAACTTAACATCATAATATTGCCAAATGCAAATCCTGCGATGCCAACTTTTATATAGAGCGCTTTATTAAATGATTTTGTATCCTTCTTTTCAAGTTCATCGAGGCTTAAGCGAGGTTCGTATCCAATCAGGTCAAGTATGGAAACTATTTCGCTTATTTTGATTGTGGAGTTGGCTTTTATGAAGACTTTTTTTGCGGGGAAATCAACTCGGGATTCGATTATTCGGGAATCAACTTTGTAGAGGTTTTCCAGCAGCCAAATACATGAACTGCAATGTATTTCAGGTATGAAAAAGGAAATTTTAAAAAGCTGGTCGTTTTTAAATTCGACCAGCTTTTCAGAAATATCAGGGTCGTCGAGGTAATCGTACCTTTTGACGGAAGAATTTGCTTTTTTTGTTGCACCTGGCGCAGTATTGAGATCATAATAAGTACATAAGTTATTCTCATTGAGTACTTCATATACAAGTTTACAACCTTCACAACAAAATATTTTTTCTTCCTGCGCGATTGATCTGTCACTACATAACTCGCCACAATGAAAACAGATCAGTTTTTCTTCAACATCGACAATTTCGGGCATCGGCTAAAATTACTTCAATAACTAAGATGTAAAAAAAATAAAAATGGGTTATAATAATAATCAATTTTTATCTTATTTCAGCCTCTTTTGTCCGATTTACTTCCCTGACCTGTCATGATAATGGGTATGCAGCAGTGTATGAGCAGTGTGACTTCCCGGTTCTTTAAGGAACTCTTTATAGAGAGTTTTTATAGCTTCATTATCATGGGAACGCCTGGTAACACTCTTTTTATCAATTTCATAAAGTGCTCTAACCCGTTTCATTACATTGTCCAGGTTCTGATGGATTGGTTGTCCACCACCATTGATACAGCCACCGGGACACGCCATCACCTCAATAAAGTGATAAGGTGAAGTTCCGGCATTAATCTCATCTATCAGTGGTCTGACATTTCCTATCCCGTTAACAACCGCAACTTTAACTTCAAGTTCGCCCATTGTTAAAGTGGCTGATTTAACGCCTTCCATACCACGAATTTCGTCGATTTCAACGTTGTCCAGGTTTTGGCCTGTAATGGTATAATAAGCGGTTCTAATTGCAGCTTCCATCACACCACCACTTGTACCAAAGATTGCCGCAGCACCTGTTGATTCGCCAAGTGGATTATCAAACTCTTCATCAGGAAGATCAGAAAAATCGATACCTGCCATATTAAAGAATCTTACAAGTTCTCTGGTTGTAAGAACTGAATCAACATCGTGGAGCGCATCATGTCCCAATTCAGGCCTTTCAGACTCAAATTTTTTGACAGTACATGGCATAATCGAGACCACAAAGATATCTCTTGGGTCCAGTCCCATCTTCTTGGCAAAATAGCTTTTAAGTATGGCACCTTCCATCTCATGTGGTGATTTACATGAAGAGAGATTTGGAATAATTTCAGGATAATTCATCTCCGCAAATTTCACCCAACCTGGACAGCAACTTGTAAACATTGGCAATGGTTGATTATTAACAACTCTTTGCACCAGTTCATTTGCTTCTTCAATGATTGTAAGATCGGCAGCAAAGTTGGTATCGAAAACTTTCTTAAATCCAAGTCTTCTGAGACCGCTTACGAGTTTTCCTGTAACATCAGTGCCTGCAGGCATTCTGAATTCTTCGCCAAGTGTAGCTCTTACTGCAGGTGCTATCTGAGCAACTACAAACTTGTTTTTGTTACCCAGTGCAGTAGATACAATTTTAGTTGAACTTCTTTCTCTCAATGCTGCAGTTGGACATGCAATAATACACTGACCACACAGTATACAATCACTGACATTTAGTCCTTTGTTGTAAGGTGTGGTTACAATACTTGCAAACCCTCTACCGGAAAAATCGATCGCACCGATTTTCTGTATTTCATTACATACTCTTACACATCTTCCGCATAAAATACATTTCGCAGGGTCACGCTCCATCGCCGGACTTGAAATATCAACTACATGTTTCCGTTTTTCACCGGCGAATCTGTGCTCGCGTACTGCGTACCTTTCTGCAAGATCCTGAAGTTCACAGTTTTTATTTCTTACACAAATCAGACAGTCTTGTGGATGATTTTCTACAAGGAGTTCAACGATTGTTTTCCTTGCTCTTCTTACACGAGGTGAATTGGTTTCAACAACCATCCCCTCGGTAACTGGAAAAGCACATGAAGGAAGAAGATTTCTTTGACCTGTTACTTCAACAACACACATTCTGCACGCACCTGTTGGAAACAGATTTTTCATATAACAGAGTGTTGGTACCGAAATTCCGACTGATTTTGCTGCTTCGAGGATGGTCATTCCCTCTTCAGCTTTTACTTTAAGATTATTTATTGTTAGTTCTACCATTTCAATCTCCACTCAGTTTACATTAATTGCACAGAATCTGCAGGTTTCGAGGCACATTCCACATTTTATACATTTGTCCTGTAGTACATAATGTGCTTCACCTTTTTGTCCAATAATTGCTTCAGTTCCACATTTCCTCTTACAGAGACCGCAACCGGAGCAGAGTGTTGTATCTATGGTGAATGTCAAAAGTTCTTTACAAACTCCTGAACGGCATCTTCTATCGAAGAGATGTTCTTCATATTCATCTTTGAAATATTGAAGTCCTGAGAGCACAGGATTTGGAGCTGACTGCCCAAGTCCACAAAGAGAAGTGTCTCTGATAACATCAGCAAGTCTTTTTAGTCCAATAATTCCTTTAAACCTCTGAAGCTGATCATATTTATCGATGCCTTCCTTGTAGGCTACAGGGACTCTTTCGATAATCTCAAGCATTCTTTTGGTTCCTTCACGGCATGGAACACATTTTCCGCACGATTCGCTTTGGATAAAGTTCAGGAAGAATCTTGCGATGTCAACCATACAAGTATCTTCATCCATAACTACAAATCCACCTGATCCCATCATGGCACCAACATCTTTCAGTGATTCGTAATCAACCTGGGTTTTAATGACACTCATTGGCAAACAACCACCTGAAGGACCGCCGATCTGCACAGCCTTAAATTTTTTATTGAATGGAATTCCACCACCAATGTTAAAAACAACCTCTTCGAGGGTGATGCCCATCGGTATCTCAACAAGTCCGGTGTTTACAATCTTACCCGAAAGGGCAAAAACTTTTGTGCCTTTGCTTTTTTCAGTACCAACACTTGCAAACCATTCAGCACCCTTGCTGATGATCGAAGTGATATTTGAAAGTGTTTCAACATTGTTAATTACAGTTGGTTTACCCCAAAGTCCGGAAACCGCCGGAAATGGTGGTCTTGGTTTTGGCATTCCCCTTTTACCTTCGATAGAAGCTATAAGTGCAGTTTCCTCTCCACAAACAAATGCACCCGCACCTTTTTTAATCTTCAATCTGAAGTTAAATTTGCTGTTTAAGATGTTATCGCCCAACAAACCATATTTTTCACATTCGTGAATACAATGTGTAAGTCTTGAGATAGCAAGTGGATACTCAGCCCGGCAATAGATGTAACCAAAGTTAGCACCAATTGCATAAGCCGCAACTATCATACCTTCAATCAATTTGTAAGGGATCACTTTCAAGGACTGATCTGTCCATGAAAGCACCCGGATCACCCTCATCAGCATTGCAAATGAGGTATTTGGTCTCAGCTTTCTGTTTGAGAGCAAATTCCCATTTTTTTCCTGTTGGGAAACCGGCTCCACCTCTGCCTCTAAGTCCTGAATCGAGAATCTCTTTTACAACATTTTCGGGAGGCATCAGTTTTAACGCTTTGGTTATCGCCTTAAATCCACCGAGGCAATGTATGTATCAATTGAATCGGGGTTTATAATACCACAGTTTTCAAGTACGATTTTCTTTTGATATCTGAAAAACGGATCATCATGAATTGAACAACAAACTTCAGATTTTCTTACATGACTTCCAAGCAGGTTCTCCTGCAAAATTCCGCCTTCAACTATTGTTGCCTGAATAAGCTTTGGGACTAGTTTTGGGGTCACTTCGCTATAGGCTATGCGCTCTCCGTTTGGCATTTTAATGTCAACAATTACTTCTTTTGCGCAGTAACCGATGCAACCAACTCTCACAATTCGTGCTTCAATATTGTTTTTTAATAATTCAGATTGAATCATCTCTTCAACTTTGGCTGCTCCGGCAGCGAGTCCACAGGTTCCTGCACCAATAAATATCACAGGGATATTGTGTTTTACAAAAAGAAGTTCTTTGTTATATTCTTTAACTTCATGTGTACATTCGTCGCTGTGATGGCACAAGGGACCTTCGGTACAGCATTGAATAAAATGTGGACACTGATTTTCAGGTGAATGCCAACATTCTTTGCAACATTTTTCTATGAAACTTTTCATTTTGTCACCTCCGGTGATTTGACAGAAGTCGCCTTCGCAGGAGTCGGTTGATATTTTTTAAGTATTTTATCGATCTCTTTTACAGTTATTCTTCCATAATAGTCATCATTTATACATATAACAGGAGCGATTGAACAAGCACCGATACAACTTACAACCTCGAGGGTAAAGTTTTTATCTCTGCTGGTTTGTCCCGGTTTAAGATTTAATGCAGATTCCAGCCCAAATAAAATATTGGCTGAGTTTTTAACATGGCAGGCTGTTCCACGACACACTCTGATAATGTTTTTACCAAGTGGGGTTAAGCGGAACTGATTGTAGAATGTAGCTACGCCGTAAATTGAGCTGAGGGGCATTCCAATATGTGCGGCTGCTTCCGTTAATACATCTTCAGGTAGATATCCAAATGCATCTTGAATATCCTGTAGAAGAGGTATTAAGACACTTCTGTCACCTTTTGGGTATTGTGCTATTGTTTGATTTGCCATTCCAAATTCCTTAATGAATACACTACTAATTAAGCAATAATCATACCAAGTTATTTTAGGTCAAAAATGAGTTCCTATTCACATTGGCACACAATTTGCTTATAACTTCCCTTTCTCACTAATTAGATAAAACTTTCCAATTTGTAAGAATGCAGGTTTTTGGGTTTTGACTAATGGTTGCTAGAAGAGGAAATTAATGGATTGTAAGCTATTAAGCACTGGTAGTAAATAACTGAAAATGTTAGTTCAATAATTTATAATAACGAGTGAATCGAAAATTATTTTCAATACTCAGCGATGAAATCCAAGTAAACCTTCTCCCCAAACTATTCATGAATATTGAATTATCCCCGATTGCATTATTTTTGTAGTCTTTGACAGGAAAATTAAGAAAAGGAGAATATTGCATGAAAAATAAGGTAATTTTAGCGACGGTGATGTTTTTGGTGGTGATTTCGTCAGGAATATTTCTTTTAAATGGTAATAATCCGAATGAAAAAACCGTTTATGAAAATTCACAATCTTTGGCTTCTGACAGGGAAAATATTATCACAAAAACAGTTGCAAGTGTCTCCCCCGCTGTGGTTGGAATAAATGTTACCGAGGTGAGGCAGGTTAATAATCCCTTCTTCAATCCATTTTTTAACGATCCATTTTTTCAACAGTTTTTTGGCGATCAAAGTTATTCACAAGAAGTTAAAGGACTTGGTTCAGGTTTCCTCATTTCAAAAGATGGTTATATCCTAACCAACGACCATGTAGCAGGAAACGCAAAAAAGATTACTGTGACCCTGACAGATGGTCGACATTATGAAGCTAAAGTGGTTGGAAACCGACAAGGTTTCTGATGTTTGTCTGTTAAAAATTGAAGAGAACAAACTTCCCTTCCTGAAGCTTGGCAATTCAAACGATATTATCATAGGTGAGTGGTCGATTGCTCTTGGCAATCCATTTGGACTTTTTGATGTCAATGATCAACCCACCGTCACGGTCGGAGTTATCTCAGCAAAAAACATGAACCTTGAACCGGTTGACGAACGATTTTATTTGAATATGATTCAAACCGATGCAGCTATCAATGGCGGAAACAGTGGCGGACCTCTCGTCAATTCCGTTGGAGATGTTATTGGTATGAATACCATTATCTATTCAACCGGAAGTGGAAAAGGGAGCATTGGACTTGGATTTGCCATCCCCATCAATAAAGTTAAAAAGATTGTGGATGAATTGAAGTTAAAAGGAGAAATCGAC
This sequence comes from Ignavibacteriales bacterium, assembly GCA_016714125.1. Classification (GTDB taxonomy): domain Bacteria; phylum Bacteroidota; class Ignavibacteria; order Ignavibacteriales; family Ignavibacteriaceae; genus UTCHB3. The sequence continues at coordinate 260,260 of JADJNX010000005.1, forward strand.
CGGAATTTCTACACAGGTTTGGGAGTTCAGGATATTGATGAAAAGATTGCTGCCTACTTTAAACTTCAAAATGCAAGAGGTGTGATCGTAAATAGTGATGAAAACTCCCTGCCGAAAAAGCCGGTTTAAAAGTGGTGATGTAATCCTTGCACTCGGTGATTTTAAGGTCAGTAACAGAAACAATTTACTGGGGATTTTACAAGAATACAGAACGGGACAAACTGTTGAATTCACAGTGCTTCGTGACGAAGAAAAGATTAAATTTGAGATGGAATTGGAAAGAAGAAAATGATTGAAAGATATACCCTGCCTGAAATAGGCAGAATTTGGAGTGATCAGTTTAAGTATGAAACCTGGCTGCAAATTGAAATTCTTGCAACAGAAGCAAGAGTAAACATGGGCGAAGTTGATTTGGTTGATCTCGAAACAATTAAAGCAAAAGCCGCTTTTTCGGTTGACAGAATCAATGAAATTGAACTCACAACTCAACACGATGTTATCGCTTTCCTTACAAATGTTAATGAGAATGTGGGACCGGCAAGCAGACATCTCCATTACGGAATGACTTCTTCTGATGTTCTTGACACTGCACTTTCGGTACAGATTAAAGCAGCTTCGGAAATTATTCTTAAAAAGTGGACATTCTGATCGACTCTCTAAAAGAGAGAGCCCTTGAGCATAAAAATACTTTATGTATTGGCAGAACTCATGGTATCCATGCTGAAGTGACTACAATGGGACTTAAATTTGCCCAGTGGTATGATGAGATGGCACGCAATAGAAAACGATTTATTGAAGCGATTAATGAGATTTCTATTGGTCAGATTTCAGGTGCCGTTGGCACTTTTGATCACCTTTCCCCTCAAGTTGAAGAATTTGTTTGTGAAAACCTTGGATTAAAGCCAGAGCCTGTTTCAACTCAGGTTATCCAACGAGACCGCCACGCTTATTATCTTGCTGTAACGGGAATTATCGCCGGAACTCTGGAAAAGATCGCCACCGAAATTCGTCACCTTCAAAAAACAGAAGTTCTTGAGGCAGAGGAATTTTTTGGTAAAGGACAAAAGGGTTCTTCGGCGATGCCTCACAAAAGAAATCCAATTGTGTGTGAGCGAATAACGGGAATGGCAAGATTAATGAGGTCTTACATCTCCCCTGCTGTGGAAAATATTGCTCTTTGGCACGAAAGGGACATTTCTCACTCTTCAGTTGAACGAGTTGTATTCCCCGATGCGACAATTTTGATCGATTATATGCTTCAAAAGTCGATTGACCTTATTCAAAAGCTGATTATTTATCCTGAAAACATGATGAAAAACATACTTTTGACAAGAGGTCTCACCTACTCTCAAAAAGTGTTACTTGCTCTTACTGAGTCGGGGCTTTCTAGAGAAGCGTCTTATGCAGCAGTACAGGATGCTGCAATGAGAGTCTGGAGGGATGAATCTCTCAATCTTAAAGATGAACTACTCAAAAATGATGTTGTGAAAAACAATATTACCACAGAACGATTTGATTCCATTTTTGATCTTAAAAACTCACTTAAAAATGTGGATTACATATTTAACAAAGCCTTTAAATAAAAAAACAGGCTGCCCCAATTGAGACAGCCTCTATTTTTAGGCGGTTTCCTATGATAAAGAAAATTGTCATGCAAAGGATAGCTGCCTAAAGATCAAATCATGGATTCCTTGAGCAAGCGGGATTGTGTGTGAATAATTGATCGTATTCGTTTGTCTTCTCATGTAAGCTCTCCACGAATCGGATCCTGTTCTCTTCCACCACCGGTTTCCCTTTTCACCACCAAGCCCACCTATTTCGGCACCTGATGTTCCAATATTAACATTGGCGATACCTATCAACGGGGAACCTCTTGTTGAAAAGAAATTCTTCAATCTCACGCATATTCAAAGAAAATCGCTGAGGAGAGTCCCCGAACAACATCATCTTGAATTGCGATAGCATCTTTAACATCACCTTTGTATTTTATTAAATACAAAATTGGTGCAAAGGTTTCTTCCTGTACGATTGGGTAATGGTTTTCAACTTCACAAATGGCAGGTTTTACATAACATCCTGATTCGTATCCGGCTCCGGTGAGAACTTCACCTCCGTAGAGAATCTTGCCGCCCGTGATTTTTTAACTTCTCGAGTGCATTGCTAAAATCCTTCACAGCACCCTTGTCGATAAGTGGACCAACATGAGTTGGCAATATCAAGTGGATTTCCGATTTTAATGAGCCATAAGCTTTTAACTGATTGAATCTTTAATTTTGTCAAAAGTACATGGATAACAAACGACGGGTTGAGGCAACGTTGTCCGGCAGTTCCAACTGCCCCAAAAACGATTGCAGGAAGTGCAAGTTGAAGATCAGCATTCTCAGTGAGAGTAATTGCATTGTTACCGTCAAGTTTCCAGTAATCGCTTTCCAAATCTCCGGCGATAACTGAATTAGCATGTTTTCCAACGCAGGTTGAGCCTGCTTTTTCAGTAAAATAAGAGGGATTCTCTTGTCATTTAAGATCTGCTCACCAATGGTTGAACCATTGCCAACGATCAAAGAAAAAAATTACCCTTCCAAGGAAGGATTATCTGGCTTCGATAACACGGGCAATAATTTTTGAACTGCTACTGCTGCAAGAGGAACTTTCGAACTTGGTTTCCACAGATTTACATCTCCACAAACGGCTGCCTGACATCGCATTCCACGACCAGACGCAACCGGGAAGTTAAAGGCTGATATGGGTACAAACCATTCCCGGTGGATGCCATTGTTCTACATTCTGTGATCAGGTCTTTCAGAATGCATCGTTAATCCGTAGAGTCGACGGGATAATCCCACTGCAAAATCCGCAGATATCGATCATTTCCTGAACCTCGCCCCAGCCTTCCCGGAGTGATTTGCCCATTTCATAGGAGACCAATCTTCCAAGGGATCTTCATATTTTCTGAGTTCGTCTCCAATTTGTCTTTGATCTACTTGCTCTTTTGGGGGCAGGAACATCGCCAAACCAGAAAGCTTCTGACCTTTTTTACAATCTGTTCAGTCCTCTTCTGATGCCTGATAAACAGTTGCTATTTTATCGCCCGAACCGGGTGAGTATATTCAATTTTCCGGCTGTGTCGGTTTTTTCCATTCTCTACCCGTACACGAACCGTAATTGTATTCTTCTATTCCATGTTTTTTAGGATTCCATTTTCTTCTCCGAAATATAAAAATGTATCGTCTAAATATATGGATATGCAGTAATGGAATTATGCAATAATTTATTAAAATGTGAGAATGGGAATTTTTCATTCTTATAACATCCCGGGGTTTTCGTCGAAATGATATTTTTGTATATTTGTGTTATGAGATTAATATTTAGTACATCAGCAAATCTGCATCCCGGTTCCCCCATTTGGGAGGCGTCCGCTGAGAAGTTATTTCGTTTCAAAATTGAGTCCGTTTTAACACTCCCTCCCCTTTACTATTTCCTTTTTCCAGTACAACTTTAATTAAACAAGTTTTCTTTAAGTTTAATTCCTTTCGGAGGTCTCAATGAACAATAAGCTACATCCAGTGGTGGAAAATCAGCACAAATGTTTTCCCATTCTTCCATAAGCATATCCTTTGCAGATGGTTATGACTTTGTTTTAGATATAAAAACAGTCACGGCTGTTATATGGTTGAAGAAAGAACAGGTCATAAATACCTCGATTTCTTCTCATTTTTTATCATCAGCCCTTGGGATGAATCATCCTAAATTAAATAATCCGGAATTCAGAGAGAAAAATTGCATGGGCAGCAATGAATAAACCCTCAAATTCGGATATCTACACGTTTATAAAGCGGAACTTGTTGATGCAATTCACAAAATAGCCATGCCCGACCATTTTTAAATACCTCTTTTGT
>JADJNX010000006.1 GCA_016714125.1 Ignavibacteriales bacterium
AAGTATCTTGAGTTCATAAATACATCCATACATTACTTCATTTGGTGCCTCGATTTTTGCACCGAACAATAAGGCTTAGTTGCTCTTTTATTTTACAGGATGTTCTCTCTTATCTGATAAATTTCATGTGGCAGATATCATCCCGTTTAGTAATTTTGTATTAAAGACACATTAATGAACAACCACAAATACCGGTGTTAGCGCGGTTTTGTTCTCCCTAAACTCACAATTTGATTAATTACTTTCTTAAAAATACTAATAAGGTGGATCTTGTATTTGTTTTGACCTTCGAAGCTCTTGAAAGTTTTCACCGGTAAGGCGCATAAAATTATATTAATAAGAACAATTTATTAACAAAGTTTTACATGACCCAAAAATAAATGACACAAATGAGAAAAATACTTTTATGTGAAATTATAAAATCTCTTCTGCTTTTCTGAGCAAACATATATATTTGATCAAGGAGTATAGATTACTTAATTTATTAGATGGGAACTCTTAACAGAGGCTTAAAAATGAAACCATATTATTTTTCTTGGTCTGTTGCTTTCAGAGTACTTTTTTTCACAACCATCTTTATCCTGTCCCCCGGTGATAAGGATATCTCACTTGTCCATTCCGGAATGTACTCATATCCGGGACCGCCTTCTGAAAATTATTACCCTCATACGGTAACCGTTCTACAATCCCCCAATCATTATTGACGGTTTACATTTTGCAAAGGCAGCAGTTGCGCATCTGATGTGTATGTTGGGATGGATACAACGACCAACAAAGTTTATTATCTAAGGAATGGAGCAAAAGAGCTTATCTTTCGATTTTTTCGGCCCCAATTGGAACTGTGTATAACTTTAATTCCCATATGGAGCTTCAGCAGTATGAGGGTTACCGGGGATTCCATCACCAGAATTTTTGACTATGACTTTTCAACAGTTTGGGGTTTGGCACACAGGAAATATGTATTTGCACGCAATTGGGGCATAATAAGACATGAAGGAAGTACTCCTGACTCGGAGAGTCAGGGCGATATTTTTGAAACGATTCGATTTACACAATCCGGAGATACACTTTATTCAACAACCGGCTATTCCCCAAATATTGGCTTCACTGCAAGGGATACTTTCTTAAACCGGCGAGTACATTTAGTAATCCTTCACATTCCCTGAATTGATCATTAAACCAACCCAACCCAATTTTGAATTTAATAAGACTTTAAAGATGGAGTATTATTACAGTTCACCTTGACTCCACCCCCACCCAAAACAGTTTCCTACTCTGTGTATGATGCGGTGAGATATATACCAATTCCTTCGATACACTTCAGCAAATCCCGAATACAGTCTAAAAATACAGGTTTAGTTTAACAGATAAAAGATTAAGACCCATGACTGTTTATAGACCCTCAAACGGTTCATTTTATTCAATCAAATATACCGGTCCTCTGGTCGGAATAAAAAAGGACGACCCAACAGCCAACACTCAGGTTGACATTTCATTTTCACTTTTCCCTAACCCGGTAAACGACATCCTGAATGTTGAGTGCAATATTCCCGAAGGAGCTCAAACGGTTTTTGAGATATTTGATGTCACAGGTAAGAGACTTTATTACTCATTAAATGATGCCGGAATGAAGGAACTGAACACCGGGATAAATGTTAGAGAAATGGGTCTTGCGAGTGGTATATATTTCCTCAGAGTATCCTCTTCAGGGACAAGGAATTATTCCAAAACAGCTAAGTTTCAGGTTTGGTAGGTTTCAGAGGTGATCAATAGTTAACTGTTTCGAAGAATATTTGTAGTTTATTAGATATATGATTCCTGCAGAATCCATTCAAAATTAACTCAAAATTCTTTTATATTTAACAGAAAATGACCGAGGTATTTGAAAGGTTTAAGGGAGTATTGATGAATATTTAGTTTTTATTTGTACCTTATAGATGTGTGTCCGGGAAATTCTGACCATGCAGATATCCGGACCTGTTTTTAAAATGCAGAGATATTTAGCCCATTTAGCGGAAACATAAGATGCGACTCGCAACAGTTATCCTCCTTATTGCCCTTGGCGCGACCATTTGCCATGCCCAGAGCGACCTGAAAAAATTCCCTTTCATCAACGACGACACAAAACACTACAACGCTGAAATAGTTTTTCCCGGAGAGATCGATGTCGTCTGGTCGAAATATGAATTCACAGGAGGGCCACCTTTCTTTACGCATAAAAGCACTGATGACGGAGCCACCTGACTTCGCTCGGAATAGTTTACGATACTTTGGTCGCCGGCATGACGGAAGATCCTTACAAAGGGGCCACTCTCATCAAAGGTGCCAATAACAGGCTCCTCCTATTCATTAAGATGGGATACGACTGGAGTACGATTTTCAAGTATTCGGATGATGGAGGCATAACATGGTCTGCTAACCGGATGTTGAATTTGCTCGGTCCCCCCATCTTCTATCCTGATGATTCACGACTCAGCTCAGCGATACATCAGGGGAACGGAAAAATACTGGTATATACACAGAGACGGATAGCGTTGTCAAACCGTTTTACAGTTTCAACCGATAACGGTAACACCTGGAGTTCCCCATCAATACTTCCGACAAGCTTTTTAGAGAATCCTTCGCTTTTGGTCAATGGTACAACAGGCTTTTACATGGTTGGAGAACAAAAGCAAATGTTGCAACCAAAACAGATATGGTTCGTAAAAAATAATACCGCTTCATGGTATGATTCTGCTCTCGTTTACTCGCACCCTGTCGACATTCTCCTTTCTCCTCGCCTCACCCGTGCTTCCGACAACAGCCTTTTTGTGGTCTTCACCCGGAAGCAGAAAGTCTTCAACAGATACGATATTTCCACTACATGGTATTGCAGGAGTACAAATGAAGGTGCCGCATGGAGCGAACCTGTACAATTAACCCGTTACAAAGGTATCGAGGGGAACCTGAATCTGAACGGGCAATCGGTAAAACCACTTTTTACAGTCTCAGGCGACAGAGGTGCTGAATCGGGGAGCAAATTTCTCATTGGGGAAATGCCGAAACGCTCGCCGATACCGTTGCTCCGCCCAGGATATATGGATATACGACCTCGAAAGATACCATCCGTCCGGGTGATTCCATTGGTGTGAAGTTATATACCGGAGAGGGTTCACCCATAATTTCTGTCGGATTCCGCGGCACACTTAACGGGAATGCCACTTCCTTCTCCCTCTATGACGACGGTCTGCATAACGACTCACTGGCAGGCGACAAGATATACGGAAATACGATCATCATTGGCGACTATTATGATTTTCTGAAGGGAAAATTTTTGTGGCTTCATTGTATGATACTGTTTCAACTGCCGAAGTGTTGTTTATGCCTGCTATTCCCGTTGTTGTCCAAACAGAAGTGTTGAAGACCGGCAGGTTGATCGTACCTTTCACTCCTCCGGTGAAGTTGGTGATGTTTCATCCCCGTATGGGGCACAGGTTCGTTTCGATTCGATACCCGTGATTGCATCTCAGGGGTTCCTCCTCTGGTTACTTCAATTCCGGGTCTGGGCGGCGGGAACAACAGGTGCTTTCCTTTTCAAAGATTTTCAATCCGGAACAGTCGATTATCCCTCTGATGATCCGCGCAGAGGTATTTACCGTATTGCCCGTGCCGATTCAGCCTTCGGTGCTTCATGGAAATACTGGAAAATTGCCGTCAGTATGGGAGGCCGCTATTGGGATGGCGACGGAAACGGCTACTACGATCCGATCGACAGAAATAGCAACGGGATCTGGGAACCCAACGAGGATATGCCCGAAATTCTTGGTGAGGTTTCTTACTTTACTGTCTACAATGACGGAGTGAGTGCCTTATTGAGAAAATTTTCTGAAAATCCACAGGGCATTGAAGTGCGGCAAACCCTTTATACATTTCCATCTTCAACAAGCGAGGAGATAAAGAACGCGGTTTTTGTAAGATATGAAATTGTAAATCGCTCGGCAACGGGTCTGCCTGTAACTGACTTTATCTTTTCTGTTCAGCAGGATCCTGACCTGGGTGATACCACCGACGATATGCTCTACACCGATACACTTCACAACTCGGTTGTAGCTTATAATGATGGTGACGACAGTCAGTTCGGTGCGAACCCTCCCGCTGTTTATAATACCCTGCTGTTCGGCGAACCGGTCACGATACCCGGAGTTTCTTTTCACGATGTGAATAACAACAATATTTGGGATCCTGGAATTGATATTGCTATAGATACTGCAGTTATCCCCCTGGGCTATCCTTTTGAGCCGCAGCTTTATCCCGGCGCGATCAACAGTCAGATGGCGAGCTCCATTCCCTACATGAGCGAGTATCCTACTCAACGATTGCCGAAAAACTCGACAGAAGCCCGCTTTTTCAGCGAAGGTAAAAACCTCAACGGCGTTTTTCTTGAACCCTGCACATGGGCTTTTGGTGAAGTGAAAGGTCCTGTTAGTTGTTCGACAGTGAACCCGGTTTTTATCTATTCTGGTAATCCTGTTCCCGGTAATAGCGGGTGGATAGGCAATACTCCCACGGATGCAATGACGGGTCTGGCTTTCACGAAGAAAACCCTGGAACCTGGAGCCTTGTTCACTTATCACACGGCGATTGTGGTTCAAAGAGGAAGTTCCGCACTAAATTCAGTCTCGCTCACGCGTGCGGCTGTTGACACAATCTTTAAAAGATTTGGTGCTTCGTATGTTCATGTGCTCACAAGCGTGAAAGAGGAGGACTCTAATATTCCAAAGACCTGGGAATTGTCGCAGAATTTCCTGAATCCTTTAACCCGGTGACCGTTATTCGCTACTCACTGCCCGTTGCCGGTTTCACAGAGATTAAGGTTTACGACATCACAGGTGCCCTTTGAAAGTGTTAGTCTCAAAAGAACTTCCCTGCCGGGAAGCATGACGTGGTGTTTGACGCAGCAGGCCTGGGCAAGCGGTGTTTATTTCTACAGGCTTGAGACGGCCGGGTATTCGGTTTCGAAGAAGATGGTGCTTTTGAGGTAAAGGGAGATAATAATCTTCAGTTCAGAAGCAACCCGGTTTAAGTGGTTGAAAAGTGATCTTCAATTCTTTATTCCCTCGAATTCGGGGGAATTGGAAACGGAACAAAAACAAAAAGAAAAAACCCGCCGATTTGAGCGTAACCGACTTATCGGTTAGAGGTTTGGCGGGTATGTTAATCCAAATATAAAACAATATCTTGATTCATGCAAATTTATCCGACAATGAGCCATTCAACCCAATAGTGAGACGATTATTGGGTGGAGTTGACTCTATATTTTCAGTCCTTGAGATATAACTTCTTAAAGGCAGTCTGCTGCTCAACAGTTATGCCTAAACCCTCAGAAAAATATTTTTCGATGCTGCCATATTTTGTCTGCACTTCGTCAAATGCAGCGTTGAGGTACTCTTCTTTCACACCAAAGATGGCTTTAGGAATAGAGGGCGATCCGCCTGCCGCGACAAATTGTTGGATTAAGCTATCGTACATCGGGAGAATGTAGTCATTGCTCCTCAAGTAATCCTCCATAACCACTTCCTTTGGCACGCCAAGAAGGGTCAAAAAGGCTGCTGCTGCCCATCCGGTCCGATCCTTGCCCGTTGCACAATGAAAAAGTGCAGGCACCTGATTTTTGTCACCAAGCGAAAGGAATAATTTCCTGTAACCTGTTTTTGCACTTGGCAGGGAAATGCAATGGCGGTAAGCTTGCTTAAACAGAGCTTCAACTTTGCCATCACCAAGTTCGGTATTTGCATTCTTGGGATCCGTTAGGAGTGCATTAAGATTTGCCGGCCCGGAAGCCGGAACATCAGCGAGCACATCCAACCAAACATTATTGACACCAACCGGCAGTTCATCCGGCATGGGATTTTTCTCTGTAGCGGTACGCAAGTCAAAGACATTTTTAAGATTTAGCTTTGCAAGTAAAAGCATATCACCGGCACTAATGTTGTAGAGCTGATTCGAACGATATACCAATCCTCTGGTAATGGTGGCTCCATCAGCGGTTTTGTAACCACCCATGTCTCGCAGATTTGGGATGGAAGCAATACCTAAACTGTGTCCAGGTTTCGGTTCCGGTACATCGTCACTCTTTTTTGAGCAAGATATAAAAATAATACTTGATAGTACGATAAGCAAAACAAGGATGGAATTTGTATAAAGTTTATTGGTGTAATTCATGGTGTTTGTTCAATCTTAGTTGAAAAATAAAAAGGGAAGGCCCGCAAAAATGATTAACTTTAATTGATAAAAGAAGAAAAGCTAATTTAAAGTGCCCTCAATGCAAAATACGAAAAATACTGATCATCAGAACAAACAAAGCTCACAAGTCACTGATATCCACACAGGTGGAAAGACAATAGTGCTTGCCCAAAACACGCCCGGCCTTATCCACCCTCGTCGGACTCTCTTATTTCAATAACATCATTTTGATGTTTTCCCTCATATTTCCTGCCTCAACAACCGCTATGTAAACACCTGAGGAAAGACCTCTTGCGTTGAAAATGAACTGATGACTGCCCGTTTGCCGGAATCCTTCATCGTGGTTCACAATCAACTCTCCAGCCATAGAAAATATTTTTATCTTAACAATTGCAGCATCTTTCAAAGAGTATCTGATTGTGGTAGAAGGATTAAAAGGATTGGGATAATTTTGCATAACCTTAAAGGCAACCGGCACTTCCACAACTTCATTCTTTTCGTCTAATGATGTTATACCGCCATCAGAAGTCTTGATAAGCGTGTTGTTTTTCCCAAGCGCCCAACCTGTGTTTGGATTTACAAACCGGATAGAGTTAAGTTCGACTTTAACCGGTACCAATTGTTTCCGCCAGGTATCACCACCGTCTGTGGTTTTAAGGATCGTGCTTTGGTATGCGGTCGCCCAACCCGTTTGCTGATCCAGCATGGTAATGGAGGTGATGGCCTTTTTAGCATAGACTGTTCCGACACTCCAAGTGTTGCCTCCGTTAGTCGTTTTATGAATATTGACATTATCAACAGCTAAAAATCCATTCAGAGAATCTGCGAATGAGAGTGCTGAAGGGTCATGACCGTTGAATTGATCACCAAATGACCAGGAGACACCCCCATTTGTGGTTTTTAAGAGAACATATTTATATCCTGATACGCTATAATAACTTCCTGTGATGAAGCCAACCCTGTCGTTTAAAAAAACAACATCTTCGAGTAATTTAATCTGAGGCAAGGATGAGGTTAAAAATGTCCACGATACTCCACCATCATTGGATTTGTAAACATGTGCACTGTCAGTAATCGCCCACCCTGTGGTAGGATTTACGAACTTGATTTTCTTTATTGTTGAGGGTTTTCCAATGTTTGTGACAGACCAGTCTGAACCTCCGTTTGTGGTGTAGAGGATTACACCGGCATTCCCACCAATCCAGCCATTTTCATTATCGAAAAACTCGATGGTTTTCAAATTGTTTGCAACAATATTCGGGGACACAAACCATGATGTGCCTCCATCAGTGGAGCCAAATATTTTGCCAGAATCTCCTGCTGCCCATCCCTTAATTTCATCAATGAACCAGACAGAATTAAGCCCCGGAAGCGCATCTTTTTGAATTGAATTCCACGAAATACCTCTGTCAGAAGTAGTAAACACCACTCCTTTGTTACCGACGGTGATCAAATGGTTTGTGGATACTGTGTAAAACCCGTTTAAGCGATAGACTTCCGGAGTTTGTCTCTCAACCCAGGAATCTCCCCCATCACTTGTGAATAAAAATTTGCCATCGCTGCAGAATATGCTACCATCGAGGGAATTCAGGAACTGTATGCCTGAGAAAGAAAAATTCTCAAAATTATGAGTTACACTCCAACTTCCTCCGGCATCAGTGGTTTTCAATATCTTCCCGGCATAAGTTATGGCCAATATAGTGCTACTGTCTCGAAAATCCAGCGAGACTATCGATTCATAAATTCCACCCCAGCCGTTTCCAACACTCCAATTAAGCCCACCATCTATTGTTTTGCCGATGTAGCCACTTCCACCCCCGGCAAATCCGTAGTTTTTATTAAAAAATTTGACATTGTTAAAAATGGGGAGTGGGGGGAAAACATTCAAAGTAAACCAGTTTGCTCCTCCGTTGGTAGTCCGGGCACTAAATCCCTCAGCGTTAATTCCCCAGCCTGATCCTCCTACTGCCCAACCATGCAAGGAATCGAGGAAGCAGGAACCATAGATATCTTTTGTAGCATAGTACTGTTGTGAGAAAGTGAGGCCACCATCCGTTGTTTTAGCGATTCCGTTTATTAGAACGAGCCAGATATCGTTCAGATTAAAGGCATGCAACCCTCTTACTGTTCCGAGGGTATTGAGTCGAGTAGTCCAGGATTTTCCAAAATTTGTCGTAATGAGCAAAAACCCGTTTCCGGCTGTCAAAGCTGTTGAATCATTCAACATTACCACCTTTTCAAAGTCAGTGGTGGGAAGAGTGGGGTTCTGTTGAAACCAGCCATTTTGAGGTAAAGCCCTAAAAGCAAAAAGTAAAGAACACACAAAAACCAAATAAATTGATCTCATAAATTCTCCTTCTGCCAAAATCAAGTCCCGCGATCATTACCCCGGGGATGGTAGTGACATATAGTTTAGGTATAAAAATATTTATAACTAAATATACAATAAATCTAATTAAGATACAAAGCAGTGGTTAAAGCGGTGTCATTTCTATTGTGTTTTCACATCTGATGCGATTCAGGCTTTTGGGTTTATGTTTTGGTTTGACCAAAGAGATCACCGGCTAATCGGGATGACCTCTTGAGAGAACGGCAGACATTCAAAAAGGCTAAATTGGAATTAGTTTTAAAACAAAAAAAGCCCAGATAAATCTGAGCTTTTTTTTTGCGGGACCGACGAGACTCGAACTCGCGACCTCCTGCGTGACAGGCAGGCGTTCTAACCAACTGAACTACAATCCCATATCCTAAATCAAAATGATTTGGACTACAAATATACAACTGTAATAAATATTTTGCAAGTAACTTCTTAAATTATCTTAAAATATTTAAAAGAATCTCTTATTTTTTCCAGGTATCCAGGAGTTTTTTCATTGCTTCGAGGTCAAAAGGAGGATTTTTCATCTCGGTTGCTTTGGCGAGGGCTTTCTGCATGGTTGAGATGGCATCAGCTTTTTTGCCGGTTTTTTCGAGTAATTGGGCTTTAACTTTTAAGTTGTTATAGTTTTCATCAATCTGGATGGAAATGTCGATGTATTTCATTCCCAGTTCAAAATCTTTTCCTGATTTCAGGATGTAGTCAGCTCCGCGGAAAGAGGTGCTCCAGCTTACATCGGCTTTTAACTTGGTAAGGATATTTTTGTGGCTGTCGAAAACGATGTCGAATCCGATTTTTACATCCGCCCATGCTATGGCTAATCTGGTCTTTTCGTTGTCAACGGTTTCAAAATTGAAAGTGAGCAGTTCAACATTGTTAACTTTTTCAGGAACAACGGTAAATCTCGCCGCATCATTTGCCTTATTGTAGGCATCAGAACCCCAAAGGTTGTTGTCTTTTGAGAGAATAACTGTCCACTCTTTAACTCCGGGTATCGTGAACACACCATATGTACCTGCAGGAACCTTAACTCCACCAACGGATGCGTCATGTGTTATTGTAATTATGGTGCTTGAATTTGCTCCTGTTCTCCAAACCTGATCGTAGGGGAGCAGGCCGCCAAATATTTGTCTTCCTTTCACAGAGGGCCGCGAATATTTTACCGTAACTTCACTTATTCCTACAACCTGATAAACCGAACCAAGAGGTGAAGCAGCAGGAACGGCAGGTGCCTGAGCGTTAAGTGACATTACAGAAACTAGTAAGGGTGAGAACCATTGTTGATAACATCTTCTTCATATATATCCTTTTGTTGTTTTTAGTCTAACAATAATAGATCGCAACGGGTTCAAAAAATAATGTGAAATCTCTTCCAAACTTATTAAACAGATATATACCCGTTATCATTTTAATAACACTGTTTTTACCTTAAAATAAACAAACTTCAAAAAAAGGTTAAAACAAGGGCAAAATGGGGTAAAAAATTTTGGTATGATTATTGTACTTTATTAATCAGAACGCATTATGCACATTCAAAAAACTTTTTAATCACTTCGGAGATACAATGAGACACAAATCATTACTTTTTTTCGTGTTTGCCCTTTTTCCTTCACTTCGCTGTTTGCTCAACAGCCTGTTCTTCCTTTTGACTTTGAGAATGGCGCCCTCAACTATACATTCACAAACTTTAGTGGAGGAGAAGCCTCCAGAATCGCTAACCCACAGATAAACGGGATTAACACCAGTGCATTTGTTGGCCAGATGGTAAAAAACGCCGGTGATCCATGGGGTGGCGCGTGGATAGCAATGGCAGGTCCGATGGACTTTTCAACAAATAAAATTTTCAAAGTGAAAGTGTTTTCACCAAGAATTGGAGCCAGAATGCTTCTCAAAGTTGAAAATGAATCATCCGGCGGTATCTTTTTTGAGACTTCTGACACTGGCACAGTCGCCAATGCCTGGGAAGAATATACCTTCGACTTCTCAGCCATTAACAGTGCCAACACTTACAGCAAAATTGTTATCATTTTTGACAATGGTACAGTTGGTGCCGGTGGTGCAAACTGGACATTTTTGTTTGATGACATCAGACTTGTTCCCGGTGGCGGTGGTCCAACATTAACCCAGATGAACTTGCCTGTAACTTTTGAAGATCCTACAGTTAATTATGGAGTCGTTGGATTTGGTGGAGCAGATGCTTCCTCCATTATCGTTGATCCTGACAATGCTTCAAACCATATCGTAAAAGTTATCAAAACAGCAACCGCTGAACTTTGGGCCGTAACTACCATAACAGCTGTTGCCGGTGGACAACAAACAGGATTCTCTTCAAAGGTTCCTTTTACTGCTAACGAAAAGAGAATGAATGTAAGAGTTTGGGCTCCTCATGCTCCAATTCAGATTCGTTTAAAAACTGAAGATTACCTCGCTGGTGGAAATAATGCAGAGACAGAAATTACCTATGCTGTTGCAAATACCTGGCAGACAGTTGTGTTTGATTTTGGTGTTGCAGCTCCCGGCACAGGTGGATTAAACCTCACTCATAATTTGAATAAAGTTTCGATCTTCTTCAACTTTGGAGTTACAGGTGCCATAGCAGGTGAAAGAACCTACTATTTTGACGATATTAAGTTTGGCGCAGATGTTGTTCCTGTAGAATTTACTTCATTCAACGCTTCGGTTACTAACAATGTTGTTAATCTTAACTGGGCAACTGCTTCTGAGACCAACAATAAAGGTTTTGAAGTTGAGAGAAGTTCAAATAATTCAGAATTCGTTACCATCGGCTTTGTTGATGGTAAAGGAACCACCACAGGAACTTCAAACTACACATACTCTGATGCTACACAATCAGGAAAATATTCATACAGATTAAAACAAGTTGATTTTGACGGTACTTCCTCATATTCAAATACAGTTGAAGTTAATGTTGTTCCTGCATCGTTTGACCTTGGTCAGAACTATCCAAACCCATTTAATCCTTCAACCATGATATCTTTCAATCTTCCAAGCGAAAGCAAAGTAAGCTTGATTGTTTATAACGCAACAGGACAGATGGTAAAAGAATTGGTCAACAATACAATCTCTGCTGGATATAATGAAGTTAGTTTTAATGCTTCAGAATTAACCTCAGGAATTTATTTCTATACATTAAAAGCAATTTCCGCTGACGGTTCAAGTAACTTCCAGAGCACCAAAAAAATGCTTCTTTTGAAATAAAATATTGTTCGATTATTTTCGGAAAATTGGCAAGCCCTTAAAAAGGTAACCCGTTCCGGTTTTGAGGCAGAAATGAATTGATTTCATTTCTGCCTTTTTTTATGCCAGCATGGAAGTGAATTTATCTTTACGCCGGATTGTTATACATATAGACTATTTGAATAAAGAGAAATGAAAATATTATTGACCGGGACGACCGGATATATCGGCAAAAGGCTGTTGCCACTTTTACTTGAGCGGGGACATGAAGTTATATGCTGTGTCCGCGACCGGAACCGGTTCCCCCTTGAGGGCTTGGCGCCAATCCAAAAATTACCCTGCTTGAAGTTGACTTCCTCAAAGAAATCCCTTCCATAGACACAATTAAAGATGTGGATGCTGCATATTATCTTATCCACTCAATGACCTCAAACATTGAAGATTTTGAGAGACTCGAAGAGTTATCTGCAAAAAATTTCTTAAAACTTGTTTTACAAGCAGGAGTGAAAAGGATAATTTATCTGGGGGGGATTACTAACTCAGATCATCTTTCAAAACACCTTGCCTCAAGGAAAAATGTTGAGGAAATAATTGGCGGATCCATTGTTCCTCTGACATCGATCAGAGCCGGGATTATAGTGGGATCAGGCAGTGCTTCCTTTGAGATAATCAGGGATCTTGTTGAAAAACTACCGATAATGGTAACGCCAAAATGGCTTAACACAAAAAATCAACCTGTTGCAATAAGGAATATTCTTGAGTGTTTGATTGGGGTTCTTGACCACCCTGAAACTGAAAACAAATCGTTTGATATTGGTGGTCCCGACATTATGACATACAAGGAGATGTTGCTCGAATTTGCGTCTGTAAGAGGGCTGAGGCGGTTTATTTACACTGTCCCTGTTATGACGCCCCGAGTCTCATCCTACTGGCTTTATTTTGTAACTTCAACATCCTATAAACTTGCAGTTAACCTGGTTAACAGTATGAAAATTGAAGTGGTGGCTCGTAATAATGATCTTGCAAAATTACTTGGGTTGAAGCTTATAAGTTACAAGGAAGCTGTGGAGCTTGCGTTTCAAAAAATTGAGCAGAACAATGTTCTCTCAAGTTGGAAAGACTCCCTCGTATCGAGTTCGAAGGAGAGCTCTCTACTTGAACATATAAATGTGCCTTTAAATGGAGTTTTTACAGATGTAAGAGAGAAATTGATTACCGGTGATGTTGAGAGGGTGAAACAAAATATCTGGTCAATTGGGGGTGACAGAGGTTGGTATTATGGGAATAAACTGTGGCAAATCAGAGGATTTTTGGATAAGGTGGTTGGGGGAGTAGGACTTCGAAGAGGCAGGACCAATCCTGATAACATTCATATTGGCGACACACTCGATTTTTGGCGTGTTCTTGCTGCTGACAGCTCAAAGACAAGATTATTACTTTATGCTGAGATGAAAGTTCCGGGTGAGGCATGGCTTGAGTTTAAAGTTATAGAACGCTCTGGTAAATGGTATTTGCAGCAAACGGCAACTTTTAGGCCTAAAGGGTTACTGGGGAGACTATACTGGTATTCCGTTTTACCATTCCACTTTTTTGTATTCGACGGAATGGCAAAAAATCTGATCAAATATTAGATAAATTATCTTGCAAGACTGATTTAACGAGTGCACTCCCCGTTGTATCAGTTTTCGACCGGAGAAAATGACTGTTTACAATAAAGTAACTGGAATAACCACAGTAAACACAGAACCCTCGCCTTGAACGCTTTCCAAAGTTATCTCACCTTTAAGCATCTTGACATATTCCCGCGTGATCGAAAGTCCAAGTCCCGTTCCCTCAAATGATCGTCCGTGCCCTTCGCTTACTTGCCTGAACGCCTCCCAAACTGCCTGCTTTTTCTCCGATGGAATGCCGATTCCTGTATCGGATACTGACAACTTAAGATGATTTATATTCTCTTTTGTAACTATATCGGCAGAAATCTTGACTTTACCCTCCAAGGTGTATTTCACTGCATTGCTTACGAGATTAACAAGAATACTTCTGAGCAATTTTTCGTCAGACATTATCCGTGGATCACCATGTAAACCTTTATAAAATATTTTGAGGTTTTTATTCCACGCGGTTTTTTGAAATGTGTTGCATACATCATCTAAAAGAGAATTAAGTTCAAATGCAGATTCGAACACCGATACCTCTTGAAACTCCAACTTCGAAAAATCGAGAATCTCGTTTAAGGTGTGCATAAGTCTTTCCGAACTGAGAATAATTCTGTTGATCATGTTGGCGAGGTCAGTATTGTTCAACTCACCATTTTGTTCGGGATCCGCAAGTCTGTCGCTGATAATTTGAGTGTATCCGAGTATTCCTACAAAGGGGTTCGCAATTCATGACTCATATTTGCAAAGAAATAAGATTTTATTTTATTCATCTCCTCGGCAGCTTCTTTTTGCTCTTGTAAGTTCAATCATGGTTTGCTCTTGTTCTGTGATATCGTTAGCTACAAGCAGGAGACTTTCCATTTTCCCGTTTTTAATGACAGGAGCAGATATAACTCTGAATTTCAGTATTTTCCCACCACCTGCTTTCAAAGCGGTTTTATACTCAAGTGTTTTTGTGCTTCCGGATTGCCGGATTTGTTGTCGGTCCGTCATTTCAGCTATAAGATCATCAGAGACAAATTGTTTTATCGATTTACCAATAATTTCACTCTCAGGTAGTTGTATAAGATCGAGTCCGGCTTTATTAATAAAAATTATCACGCCGTTTAAATCATGCATCACAATAATATTTGGAGTTGTTTCTGCAAGCGTTCGATACTTTTCTTCAGACGCTTTAATTTTCTCTTCTGCCAGATATCTTTCAGTAACATCTTGAGTTATGCTAATAATGTGAGGTCTGTCGTTTAGCGATATAACACTTGCTGATACAAGCCCAATAAACTCTTCTCCTGATTTTCGGGTAAAGCTGATTTCTCTATTATTACAACGGCCAAAATTTATAATATCGTTGACGATATTTTCTCTTTCCGCAACATTTTTCCACAATCCTAACTCAGCGGTGGTTTTACCGATGGTCTCTTCTTTGGTAAAGCCCGTAATCTGCGTAAATGTAGCATTGATATCGATAATTTTGCCATTATCAATAGACGTAAGAAGAACTGCACCCGGAGAGACGCTGAAAATAGACTGGAAATGATCTTTTGTTGTAGTAATATCATATTGAAGCCGTTGATTTATCAACATTATAAAACCAAATGTCAAAATCAATCCAATGATCATTGCATCAAAAACGGGAGGAAGTTATAAAAAACAGGTTGAAACATATCATCAGAAGGGGGAAGCCAAATCATCAAATATGACCTGTAGAGCAGAACTGCACCATGGACGATAAGAGAAACTGCTATAAATTTCATCATATCATTGATGGAGGAGATACGATTGGTCAACAATGTTACTGCAGTAACAATTGCTATAGCTGTTAATGCAAGATTTATGACTATTCCTCTTTTGTCGCTACTGTCTTCAATGAACATGAAATAAAAAAAGCCGGCAAAAAAGAGGAGGAGTATGGTAGCGATTACCGAAAGGTTCTCTTTTATATTGAGGAATCGAGCAACTCCCACATAGACAAATATCGTACCTAAAACTATTGCCGTATTCTGAAGTGTTGCAACCACTTGAAAAATGCCGGGAATATCACGCAACAAAGTGAATCCAAAGCCGAAGAACTCGAAAGTACTCCAAAGGAGCCACCATCCGACACCATCGTACGATTTGTTTATTCTGTATTGTACATAAAGAGCAACCATCTGGAGCAGATTTAACAGAACCAGCACAACATATAGAGTCGGGATATCAAGCGTCATGTCTAATCCTTGGGAAGACGGCAATATAACGATCCCCGCACGAGGCGGGGATCTGTGTCTTAATGGTTAACCGGCAGCAGGGAAATACCGATTAACCGACGCTCAAAATTAATACTTTTATTTAATTTTTGCAACTATCATTTATAATAACTGCAAAAATCAAAAATACTTATTTAAGAACTACAAATTTTCTGATGGAGGTAAATTTTCCTGCAGAAAGTTTATAGAAATAAATTCCACTTGCAAAATTTGAGCAGTTAAGTTCGGTTTTGTAAATACCGGCTTCCTTTTCACCACTCACCAAAGTTGTCATTTCATTTCCAAGAGCATCATAAACCGTAAGATTTACGCTCTGAGTTGTAATTCCTTCAACAAAAGGAATCGCAAATGAAATTGTGGTAGTTGGATTAAAAGGATTTGGGTAATTCTGATAGAGTGCAAACTCATCAGGAAGACCCACCTCAACCTTAAGTGGATTGCTAAAAGAGACATCTCCATTAAGATCGGTTTGTTTAATCCGGTATTCATAACTGCCGGGTTTCAGGTTTTTATCGCGGAAACTGTAGTCAGAAGTCTGAGTGGTTGTTCCTTTTCCATCGATGAAAGAAAGATTGTTCCAAATCCCTTTGGTGTTGTCTTTCCGTTCAACTGCGAAGCCAAGATTGTTTGTTTCTGATGCAGTTTTCCATTTAAGAATCACTTCATCTCTCACAGTTTCTGCTTCGAACGAGGTTAATTCAACAGGAATTGCGCTAAGGGTTACGGAAATGGGGACAGTAACAAGTGGATGAAGTCCACAATTACTTCTCACCAGCATATCCATCGAATAATTTCCCTGATTGAAGTCTTCAGTGCGGATTGTGATGATAACGCCGGTTCTGTTTCCCTGATTAAGGGAGCCTGCAAGGTTTCCTGCCGGAATGATCCACTCAGGTTCAGCAGCCAGTTTAACAGCGAAATTATTCTTAACGAAAGTTGAATTATATGATAACTGAAGTCCGTCATTTCCGGCGGCATTTTCTATTCCGGTTGTGGCACCGTTCATGGTTCCCGACATATTGTTAAAATAGAAAAGAATTTTTCCGCTGGAGTAGATTACCACTTGCCAGGTGTAGCTTGCAGTTCCGCTATAACGTTGGTAGTTTGTCCATTGAATGATAAAACGGTTACCGTCTTGTTTATAGTGGACACTACCCGGAGCTTTTGCATCAAGGTCATCCCAGAATGGACAGATAATCTCATTTGGCTCGGCAGCCGTTGGAATGGTGGCATTTGTGTAGATATTTGTCGAGATTGGAGTGAAAGTTAACAATCCGTTAGTCGAAATAAATATCTGAGATTTTGGCAGTCCGTAATATTTAAAGTTGAAGCCAAGATTTAATGGTCCGGCATATCCTTCATCGGTAGCAGACATGGTACCTGTGGGGATCCAGGTTGCAACAGGTGTTCCTGTTGTGGAGATATCTTCCCAAACATATACAGGTCCCTGAGGATCATCGCTGTCAGCCCATTTATATCCAAACAAATCAGGTCCACCTGAACCTTTTACCGACTGACCATATCCAGGTGCTGGATTGTTTTTGTCGTCTGCTTTTTCGGCTTGTGGAGTCTCATGGATAAATGAATAGTCAATTGACTTTGAAGGATAGGTACTGTTTTCAAATTCAACAGTGTAATCGAGAGTAGATTGATTCAAGGAAGCGTTTGAGATGTAAACAGTATCAACAACTACAGTTTGGTTACCAAGAAGATGTGAAATACTTCCGGGGGAAACTGCAACCAATGGAGCTGCAAGAGTGGAAGAGGAAGTAACATTCGACATAGTTGACTTGTTCGACCACATATCCATCGCTTTTATCGCAAAATGGTAGTTCGTGTTAAATGTGAGCCCTGTAATACAATACGATTTTGGGGTTCCGAGGGTATCAGATTGTCCCGCAAAGATAATGCTTGTTGCATTATTAAAATCGTTGTCGTTGGCAATCACTGAAGTTGAATATCTGATGTCATAAGCCTGCACACCACCAAAAGTTGAATCGTACGGAGCAGTCCAGTTCAATGTAATTGAATTTGAAGTGGTGTTTCCGGCAGCCAGATTGGTAACCGGGTTTGGAGCTGTCTGATCGGGAGGGATCACTCTTTTTGTCTCAAGAGAAGGATCGCCCATCAGGTTATACATTTCAAGATAGCGGAGCATGGTTGTTCCGGGTCCAATATTTCCGAAGTGAAGAGTGGTAAGATATTTACCCATGTCCATCATCGGGGTAACTTTTGTCAGGTTGTCAACAAACATAACCTGGAAAAGCTTTCTTTCAAGAATATCGTCTTCATCCCAATATGAGTTAACGGATGAACCGTAGAAAGATGAGGCACCCGTTGCGGTTCTGATCCAGGTTTCACCAAAACATTCGGCAAGGTGATATGAACCCGTAACGCATGCAAATGAATAAACAAACGGGAAAACAGTGTTTGTAAGACTTCTTACCTGACTTTGTGAAAGGACAGGACCATCAGCCCATGAAGATTCGGAACCGTGTCCCGAATAAACAGCAAACATTTTATTTGCGTTGAGAGCTGCAATAAGCTGAGTTGTTGTTGCACCGCTGTTACTGTAAAGCTTCAGATTATTGAAGCCATTGGGTTGAAAGTAGGTACTGATCACAAAGTTATGTGTTCCCTCAGTAATTGAATAGTTATCTGTAGACGCCATATAGACATTATCTTTTGCCAGAGTTGCAATATTATTCTCCATATAGATGGTTTTGTTGATAATATTCGCGAGTTCAGTGGCAGTGGTAATTGAAAACCTTCCGATAAAAAGATCGGCGTAATAATCTGTTCCCTGAAGGAGAGCATAGTTAAGATCTGTTTTTGGTGAACCTTCACCAGATCCTGTCCATGCCGGTATCTTTTCAACATCACCAACAAGAAGAACAAATTCGGGTTTGAGACCCGGGTCGTTGTATCTCTGTTGAATGAAGGCTTTAATGGCGGTGGTTGTGGTTCCTGCAACTGTTGTTGTGAACATTGCAACATTATACCCACCGGATGTTTTATGACTCACAAATGATGCAAGTCCCGCTTCATATTCAGGTGCGGTGATGATCAGATAGTTTTTGATCTGTCTTACGGAGCCCATTTCATAGTTGGCAAAGAAAGAACTAAAAAATGAAGTGTAAACTTCTGAATGTGAGTTATCTTTTGAAACTGCACGACCGGTGTTGATATTGATTGTTGCAGTTTTGGTTACATCCAGTCTTTTTGCAGATGGGACATAATTAAAAGGATAAATAGTAACTGTAACTCCTTTTACTCCACTGATGTAGAAGGGTTCTGATATCTCAATAAAAGGAGGTCTTTGGTTTCCGTTTGAATTGTAAAAATCGGAATCAAAATTAAAAGGTCTGTTTGCCAGAGGGAGGTCTCTTCTATATGGAGCCTGGAACGGATAAACATGTTCCCTCAGAAGGGCATCTTCCACCTTCCTGTTAAGCAATTGAAATCCGGGAACTCCCTCGTTTTCATTGATAACAAGGTTGAAGGTGATCTTCGGAAGTGCAGGTCGTCCGGCATCGGCGGTAACGCCGTAACCTGGTATAGCTACTTTAAGAAAACTGTTGTCTGCGTTTGTAAATGGATTTAGGGAATATTCCGGCAGTGTCAGGTTAATTGTGTAGCCGGCTGCTGTTTTACTGATCTGGATTCCATCAGGAACAGAAGCAACGGCGACCCCGACAAAAAGCAGGAGGGAAAAAACAAAGTGCATTTTTTTCATTGAAAGGTCCGGTAATTGTATCTAAAATTCACAATAGCCGACGGGCGACTATTGGAAGTCGAAATTGTAAGGGGGGTCAAATGGCTTACAAGTCACTTTTAGACCGGGGCACTGAACAAAAGTCTTTGGTTCAGGAAGCTGAAATAAAACAGATTATTAAATTTCTGGAGTGTAAATTACTTAATCTTTGCTTAATTTGAAAACAGGATTTAATTCATTAGTCAAATTCAAGATGCGAAACAGAAAAATCTTAAAAAATTATTTCATGGTCTGCTTTTTCTCTCTATTGCTCTTTGTGCAAACAACAAATTTTGCAGTGGCGAGTGTTATAAGTAAAACTTCACAAACTCCATCACAAGACTCCCTTACTATAAAACTTGAAACCGGTTTAATTCCTGAAATAAATGAATTAATCGCAAAAAATAAATTTGTTGCCGCCGGAAAACTTCTTGACTCACTTCGCGAACATTATTACACTTACTACTATTATCCCAAGGCTATTTCGACAGCCAAAATTACCCTCAAATATGAAAAACAGATAGGTGATAAAAAACTTATTGCCTCAGCTTTTAATACACTGGGTCTTACTTATTGGAAAACGGGCGATCTTGATTCTGCTCTCTATTTTTCTTAATCAGGGACTTGCTCTCCGAAAGTGGATCGATGATCCAATCAGTCTCGGAAGGTCGTTAAACAATATCGGGTTGGTCTATTGGAGAAAAGGGGACATCGAAAATTCATACTCCTACTATATGAAGGCGTTGGAGGTGAGGCAGGCTTGTCGTGATAACTATGGTATTGTTACCACAGTGAATAACATCGGATTGATTTATCAGAGGATGCGATATTATGAACTTGCCGAGGAAACCATAAGGAGTGCCCTTCAAATTTCTGACTCGATCAAATATGAGGCAGGAAGAATTTATTCCCTTCGGAGGCTTTCCAGTCTCTATCTCGAACAAAACAAGTTTGACCAGGCTGCCAAATACCTCGATGAAATATTGGTTTCATATAAGAAACGGAATGAAAAAAGCGGTTTGGCGCAGATTTACAACGATTTTGGTCTGATTCAAGAGAAGAAGAATAATCTGCAAGGTGCCAGGGAATTTTATCAACAGAGCCGGGATCGTGCTCATGACATTAATGACAAGTTTATCGAATCTTTTGCACTGTTGAATTTGGGCAGGGTGAACCGACTGAGTAAAAACGATGGAGCGGGTCTCTCCAGTTTAGTAAAAGCAAAAGAATTAGCCGAAAAAGGGGCGTTTTCATCCGTTCTCAGAGATATTTATCTTGAGCTTTCCAAGTTATTTGAAGAGACCGGAGATGCAAAAGAAGCACTCTTCTACTTGAACAAACATGTCTCGCTTAAAGATTCTCTGCTGAATGAAACAGTTCTTAGCAGTGTTGGAGAGATGAGAATCAGATATGAGATTGAGAAATCGGAAGAAACTGAAAAACATCTTCAAACTGAAGTTGAAACTCAAAACAAGATTACCCTCTTCCTCTCAATTTTTACCATTCTGATCTTAATCGGGATTATTGGACTTGTATATCTTTTCCTCAGGCAGAAAAAACTTGGCAAACTCCTCGAGTTGAACAACCAGGAGATGGAAAGGGTAAATGCTCAACTTCGAGTAAGCAATGATGAACTGATGATTGCAAACGAGACAAAAAACAAACTTTTTGCGATAATTGCTCACGATCTTAAAAGTCCATTTGTTAGTGTTTTGGGATTTGCAGAGATACTCAAGGAAGAAGCGGATTTAATTTCAAACAAATCACTTTCCGAGTATAGTGATAAAATTCTTTCTGCATCCTACAAACTTGTTGATCTTGTTAATAACCTCACCGGTTGGGCTTTGGTACAAAGAAATTTGATAAAAGTGAATGCAACAGATTTTGAAATATCGGAAGTGTGCGCAAAAGTTATTAAAGAAGCATCTCTTAATTTGGAATTGAAGGATATTACAACCACCACCTCGCTTGAGGTTCCCTCGTTAATTCATGCTGATCCTGAGATGATCTCGGTGATTGTCAGGAATTTGCTTGCAAATGCTATCAAGTTTACAAATAAAGGCGGTAATATCGATGTTACGGGGCTAATCATTAACGACAAGTATCAACTTACCGTCAGTGATGATGGAGTTGGTATGACCGAAGAGCAAACAGAGAGTGTGTTGACCGGAGGAACCACCATATCAACATACGGAACCTCAAATGAAAAAGGGACAGGTTTGGGTCTTTCAGTGAGCCGTGACTTTATTCTCCAAAACAAAGGAGATCTAAAGATTTCAAGTGTTCCCGGGCAAGGGAAGCAAGTTTATTCTCGAGTTGCCAAGAGCTTGAGAGATTAGAGTACTTGAGTACCTGAGTGCTTGAGTACTTTAGAGACCTGAGGGATTAGAGAAACTAAAGAACCCGAGAGACTGAAACTTCTGTGTCTTATTTAGGAACACTTCGGTTGTCAGACTCTCGGGTTCAATCTTAATTGATTACTCTAGTACTCAAGTTCTCAGGTACTCTAGTCTCTCAAGTACTAAATCACTACTTCTTACTTACTCTTTCGTAAATTTTTTCCATCTCAGCAACAAGATCATCAAATCTCTTAAATGCAGCATCGTAGGGGTCTGATGTCATCATATCCACACCGGCATTTTGAAGAAGTTTAATCGAATAATCGCTGTTACCCGACTTTAACATTCCAAGATATTTATCAACTGCTCCACTTTTTCCCGTAATGATGTTTTGGGAGAGAGCCATCGAGGAGATGATACCTGTGCTATATTGGAACACATAAAAATTATAAAAGAAATGAGGGATTTTACTCCATTCAATTTCGATATAATCATCAACGAGGGTTACACCTTTGTCGTGTCCATAATACAGACGGGTTAACTCAAGATATTTTTTGTTAAGCCAGTCGGCAGTCAGGGTTTTTCCTTCTTCAACTTTTTGATGCATGGCAAGTTCAAACTCGGCAAAAAGTGCCTGGCGATAGATGGTTTGTCTTGCTCTCTCGAGGAACTGGTCGATGATGAAGAGTTTGAGGTTGTCATCGGTTTCGTTTTTCAGGAGATAGTCCATCAGCAGATTTTCATTAAATGTTGATGCAATCTCGGCGAGAAAAGTTGTATAGTTAGAGTTAGAATATGGCTGATTTTTGTTTGTAAGCCAGGAATGCATTGCATGCCCCAAGCTCATGAGTAAGTGTTGAGACATTGCTGTATTCACCATCATAATTCATCTTGATATATGGATGAACATCGTAGATGGCATCAGAATAAGCACCACTCTCTTTATCCTTGTTGGGATAAACATCAATCCAGCCGTTGTTAAAAGCTTGTTTTAAACCGTCGCCATACTCGGATCCGAGAATAACAAGGGAGTTTTGAACAAGTTTTTTTGCTTCATCATAAGGATAAACTTTGTTTACACTTTTTACAGATGATGCCCAAAGGTCTTCATACTTAAGAGTTTCGAGTCCAAGCATTTTTTGTTTCAATTTAAGATATTTGTGAAGTGATGGGAGGTTTGCATTCACTTCTTTTATCAATTGATAATAAACAGTTGTGTCGATATTATCCTGGAAAAGTCTTGCCTGAAGGCAACTGTTGAACTTTCTTGCTTTTGCATTGAAGAGGTTCATTTTCATCCCGCCGTCAAAAAGAGTAGCGAGCGTGTTCTCATACTGTTTATGGTTCTTCCAATAACCTCTTACGGCAATTGCTCTGTCTTCGGGGCTTTTTGCTGTGCGATATTTGTAGTAGTTGGCATAATTTAGCTCAACTTTTGAACCATCTGTAAGGTTACTGTTGGTGCAGGGATATCCACATCATTAAGTATTGAGGCTGCTTCAGAGATATTTGAAGAATAGATTCCGGTCAGGGAGAGAAGTTGTTCCTCTGCCAAAGGAAGCATATGTTTTTTTGATCTCAAAAGTTGCTCAACTGTAAATTTGTATGGAGCAAGATTTGGTTCTTCAGAAAAATATCCCATCAAGGTTTTTTCATCCATTTTGAGGAGATCATCGTTCATGAAGTTGAGTTGCATCGATGCATCCACATAAATCGATTGAATTTCACCCTTCATTTGGTTGAAGGTGCTGTTCGACATCTCCATATCATACTGACGGCGGGCATAGCTGTAGAGATGATAAAGTTTAAGCTCAAGTTTGTCTGAAGTCTTGAACATCTGGAGCATGTTTTTTGCAGAAGAAGTCCACGATTTGGCCTGATCCTTGATTTTCCCGAGAAGGGTATTTACTTCGACTTTGTCGGCATTCCAAAGCTCATAATTGGAATAAATATCGGTGAGGTTCCATTTGAATTCATTGGGCACCTGATCCCAGGGCGTTGACGAGTAATCGGGGATTACAACTTCCTGAGCAGAAACTGTAAAGGCAAACGACCCGGCAAGAAGAGTTGAAATTAAAAAGCTTCTTAATTTCATATTGGTTTTCTCCGCGTGTATTGTTGTTTAAAAGGTGGCGATTAACGCCGCAAAATGGTTAAATTAAACTCTCAAGGCTCCGGTTTACCCGATTATAGAGAGTCAATTATTTTTATAATAAAATTTATAAACAATCACCCAAAATAGTATTTAAATTTCAAAAATTGAGGAGATTACCTCTGTATTTCACTCCAACGGTCAAAAAAAATGATGGGGGTTTATCTGTCTGTTGTTAAATTTTAAACAAGACACTAATAGACAGATGTTTTGTCCAAAATCCGGTCAGTATGGCGGGCTTTTTTTATGATTAAACAATGTTTTTATATTAAAAATAACTAAGTTTGGAGCAGAGAAAAGTAAAACTGACTAAGGGGCGATTTGCCGCTGTTGGATGTCAGTTGAGTGCACAATTTTTATTCAAATAATTTGGATCATTCAGTTCAAATGAAAAGATTTTTAATCAAAATCAAAGAGAACATGCTGCTTGCACTGCTTTTTTGCGGCATTAGTTTTTTGCTTATTGTTGGCGGAATTGTTTATTACAGATATGAAGCTGAAAAAATAAGAAAATCCCGATATGCCGAGATTCACTCACTGGCGAAGTTGAAGTCGGAAGTGCTTTCAAACTGGTTAAGGGAGAGACAAAGCGATATCCTGGTTATATCCGAGAGCCCAATCTACCAGGACGCAGTAGAAAAATGGATCAGCGACCCTCGAGATGAGGGTCTAAAGAAAAAACTTGTTGAAAGACTCCTGGTAGTTAAGAAGAGGTATAATTATCTGGAGATATTGCTCAGCGATTCATTGGGCAATATTTACCTGAGCACAGGTAATCATCAGGAGTTTGACCAGGAATTAAAAGGAAAATTGCAGGAATCGGCATTTTCAGGGACCCCTCTCCATTCAGGCATTTACCGTTGTCAATTTGACCAAAAATCATTTTGATTTCATCTCCCAATTAAAAAATGAAACAAAAAAAGCAAAAATGTTTTTCTCGTATTCAGGAGCAATCCCGAGTTCAGCTCTTCCCTGTTTTGATGAAGTGGCCCGGTGTCAGTCAAACAGGCGAATCCATTATTTTCGTCGTGAGGGTGATTCTCTCCTTTATTTGAGTGAATTAAGATTCAAACAAGGCGCGGCGATGAATCTAAAAATGAGTGTCTATTCTGACAGTGCTCCTCCACTTAGTACAGGTAATAATGCTGATGGCATGTACATCGGAATTGATTACAGGGGAGAAGAAGTATTATCCGATATAAGTCTTGTTCCGGAGACGGATTGGTTCCTCGTCAGTAAGATCGATACAGAGGAAATATTCGACGACTTGAATTTTAAGATGGTTGTTAATTGGCAGTGGCGGCAATACTTGGAAATATTGTGCTGTTTATGGGATTTGCCATGATCTATAGTTTGAACTCCAAAACACACTACCGCAGGCTGTATGAGCAGGAGAAGTACCAAAAACAAAAACTTACAGACTCGGAAGAAAAGTTTTCGAAGGCATTTTACTCATCCCCTGATGCTATACTAATTACAGACTTGGAGTAATGGACTAATTATTGACTTTAATCAGGGATTACTTGACTTGACAGGTTATCAGCGGAAGGAAGTTGCAGGGGAAGCACTATTTCGCTTAAAATCTGGAAATCCAACGCTGAATCGAGATATGATCATTGCGCAGGTTAAAAAAACCGGTGAAGTAAGTAATCTTCAGATAGAATATCTTTACAAAGATGGTACAACACGATATGGGCTGTTTTCAGCAAAAGAGATGGAATTTTCAGGGCGCAAATGTCTCTTGAGCATCGTAACGGACATAACCGATAGAGTGGAAATGGAGATTGAACTGAGGGATGCGAAGGAGAAGGCTGAAGAATTAAACAGGGTTAAAGCAAGTTTTTTTGCGAATATGAGCCACGAGTTGAGAACACCTCTCCACGGAGTCCTCGGTTTTTCAGAGATACTTATTGAGGAAATCACGGAACCCGGAACCCTTGAAGTGGTGAATTCAATTCATAAGTCAGCATTAAGGCTGTTGAACACATTAAATATTATTCTTGACCTTGCGAGACTTGAAGCCAACAAAGAAGAAGTTATTATAATAGATATGTTGATCTACAAGGCGGTGAAGGAAGATGTTGACACCTTTGAGGCGTATGCTAAAAGTAAGGGGTTATATCTGGAACTTTTTACGGATGATCCCGAAATCTGCGCAATGGTTGATCCGAGATTTCTCTCGAGTATCGTAAATAATCTAATAAATAATGCCATCAAATTTACCCGATTTGGCGGGATTAAAGTTGAGACAGGTAGTGTTGAAGAGGGTGGTGTGAAGTGGGCTTATTTGAAAGTAAGTGATACGGGAATCGGGATTTCAGAAAAGGCAATTACATTGATCTTTGATGAGTTCAGGCAGGCAAGTGAAGGTTTTGGGAGATCTTTTGAGGGAACAGGGTTGGGTCTATCGATTGTTAAGAGGTATGTAACTCTTCTTGGCGGGAAAATTTTGGTTGACAGTAAACTTGGGAAAGGGACCACATTCACCGTTCTTTTACCTTACTGTGAAAAAAAGTCGTTGAAAAAGAAATTTTTGAACCAGACTGAAATGGTATTGTGAAAATATTCACCGGTCAAAGCGACAAAAAAGACAACTGCTTCTTATTGAGGATGATGATGCTTCAGCGTGGTTTATAACAAAAGTTCTTGAACAATTTTACGATGTAGATAGTATTCGGACGGGTGAGGAGGGGATTGAATTGATTTCGACGAAAAAATATGATGCATTTTTACTTGATATCAATCTGGGGAAAGGGATTACCAGGAGTGGATGTGGCTCAAAAAATAGGCGAAAATCCTGACTGTATTAAGTATTCCTGTTGTTGCAATAACTGCCTTTGGCAGTTCAGGCCAAAGGGAATTATTGCTTAAAAATGGTTTCAATCACTATATATCCAAGCCCTTTTCAAAGAAGGAGTTGCTAACTTTTGTTAACGGTTTATTTGATAAACCGGTGTAAAGGAAATTTATGGCATTCTTAGAGTAAACGAACCTCCCGCTGTGATCGTGAGTTTGTTCCCTCTGATCCATGGGTTGAGGTATCTGAGTGTTTTGAGCGTGGTTCCATTTTGTTTGGCAAATCGTGTAAGGTCACTTATCGTTTGGGTTACAGGGATTTCACGATATTTTAAAGGTTTCCAGTAGTCGTTTTCAGTGAGCATGTATCCATATTTTGCCGGGTCTTCAAATATGAGTTTCATTGCGGCGATTCTGGGAACATATTTTGTTGTTTCGTCGGGTAGGAGGAGATCAAAATAGTTGGAAGAGAGCTGGGAGGAAATTCTGTTTTCCATGCCGCCCATTCCCATGTTATATGATCCGGCTGCTGCTGCCCAGGTGCCAAATTTATTTTTTGCCATTTTCAGGTAACGAATTGCGGCAAGTGCTGATTTTTCGGGGTCGTATCTTTCATCAATTTCGGAGTTTATGGTAAGTCCAAACTGTTTCCCGGTTGATTCGAGGAACTGCCAGAATCCCGCAGCTTTTGCTGAGGAGACAAGATTATCGAGACCACTTTCGACGAGTGGAAGGTATTTAAAATAGAGGGGCACACCTTCTTTTTGGAGCAGTTCGTCAAATTTTTTGAACCATCTTCCTGATCTCTTAAAGTACCTGAACATGAGGTGTTCCTGTCTTGAGAGGAGGATCAATTCGTTTTCGATTCTGTCGCTGACTTCAGGGTCTTCAAGCGGGACTCTTTCACCAAAGACAAAGAGTTCTGCAGGCAGCGACGGATTGTAAACAAATGGTTTTGGTGTATCAACTATTTTTGAGCTCATCAGGAACAAAGCAGCAATAAGAGGGATAAAATAGAGGGAAGTGTTTTTTATTCTCGAAAAGAGATGTGGCATCAATAAATCACTATTTTTTTGAATCAATGTTTAAATTTAGTTAAAGTATGGAAAAGTTCAATGCAGAAATGTTAAAGAGGCTAGCGGCGCTTGCTTCCTTAAAGTATGTTAAAAATGGTCAATCAATTGGTCTTGGAACCGGTTCGACGGTGAAGTATGTTCTCGAGGAGTTGGGGAGAGGCTGAAGAGTGGCGCTTTGTCCGGAATCAGAGGTATTGCCACTTCGGGAAAGACAGAGGAAATTGCAAGAGAGATTGGAATTCCTCTTGTTTCTTTTGATGATGTGCCTTCGCTTGATGTTTATATTGACGGTGCCGATGAGGTTGATGATAATTTGGATATGATTAAGGGTGGAGGTGCGGCACTTATCCGTGAGAAGGTTGTTGCCCAAAATTCGAAGTTTCGGGTGATTGTTGTGGATTCTTCGAAACTTTCACAAAAAATCGGTGAAAGATGGCCCGTTCCAATCGAAGTATTTCCGATGGCTGCAGGAGCTGAAATGGAGTTTTTAAAGACACTTGATGCTGTGGTTCAGTTAAGGACAGGCAGCGATGGCGGAGTTTTGCTGACGGATAATGGCAATTATATACTGGATGCAAATTTTGGCGAACTTGGTGATCCCAAAAGGCTGTCTGTGGTGTTGGATGCCAGAGCCGGGATTGCAGGTCATGGAATATTCCATGGATTGGCAGATGTTTTAATTGTGGGTTCGGTTGTTGGGGTAACCGAGATTAAAAAAGGAGAAAAACCCAAGTTTGAGAGTTTACGAAACGCAACCCGGTTTATGTGATCTGGCTTACTTCGTTTAGCCTGATTTTTATTTGTTGATTCATATCTTTTATTTTATAACTTTTTATACCCATTTGGGTGTCAAGAACCGATAGAGGCATCGATGGAACGACTGCTTCGTCGGGGTCTTGTGCTATTACCATCCCACCGGCGGCTTTTATTTTAACCGCACCGATTACTCCATCACATCCCATTCCTGTAAGCACAACACCTATTGCTTTTATCCCAAATGCTGATGCAAGAGTTGAAAAGAGTGGATCGGCAGAAGGTTTTACGAAGTTCTCGGGCGGGGTGTCGTCAAGTCTTATGTGCATGTTTCCGGCATCAACTGTCATATGATTGTCGCCCGGGGCGAGATATATCTTACCGGGAGTCACAGATTCGAGATTAGCGGGGAGTATTATCTCTTTTTGGGAGAGGATTGAGAGGCTTTTTGCAAATGTTTCTATCATCCATGCCGGTCCGTGCTGAACGACAAAACAGGTTATTTTGTTGTCGAGAGTTATATTTTTAAAGAATTCAACGAGTGCTGCAGGTCCTCCTGTGCTCGCAACAACACCAATGGCGGAGTATGCAACGGGTGTTCTGAGTACATCAATTTGCGGCATTTTAACTGAAACAAGCCCTGTCCCCTGTCTTTTGAAGCCGTCACTTACAGTTCTTCTGATTATGTTTGGTATGAGTGGTTTGGGGAGGTAGATGTCAGCACCACACATGATGGCTCTCTCTTTGGCACCTTCGAGTGTGAGAGAGGTAATGAGAATAATTACAGGGTTACCGAGACGACGCAGCCTCACAGTTGAGGTAAGCAGGAGTCCATCCATAATGGGCATCATCCAGTCAGTTATTATCATGTCAAAGGGGGCGGCAGC
Source organism: Ignavibacteriales bacterium (assembly GCA_016714125.1). GTDB lineage: Bacteria > Bacteroidota > Ignavibacteria > Ignavibacteriales > Ignavibacteriaceae > UTCHB3. The sequence goes on from JADJNX010000006.1 coordinate 29,459, forward strand.
GTGGAGATTAAGAGCTTCCTGACCGTTACTTGCTTCAGAGATCAGGTATCCCTCGTCGTGCAAAACGGTTTTGAGTATTAGAATATTTGAGGGGTCGTCGTCAACAACGAGAATTCTTTTCATGATTTTCACTATTATTCTTTAACAAAAATAAAGAAAAGTGGCGTTATTTGGTCAAATTATTTACACTTAATGTCAAAATGCCTGCGAAAAAATTTCTTAAATTGGGATATTAAACTCAATTTATTTTTAAAAGCATATAAATCGAACAAAGAACCCGCTGATGAGCAGATTTTTACTGGTTTTCATTTCTCTCCCATTTCTCCTTTATTCGCAGTCAACAGGAACACTCAGAGGTTTTATAACTGACTCAACAAACGGTGGATCAGTAATTTCAGCTAATATTCTTCTGCTTGGCACAAAGCAGGGGGCAGCCTCTGATCTGCAGGGATACTATTTTATTCCCGGAATTAAAACAGGTAAACAGATTGTAAGAATCTCGAATATCGGATATGTAACGCGGGAAATTGAAGTGAGGGTAGTGAAAAATACGATAACCCAGTTGAATGTAGCTCTCGTTCCGGCTTCCATCACTCTTGATGAGGTTTCGATAACAGGGCAGCGCAGACCTGATATGAACGACCCCTCCATCAGCATTGAACAAATCCCGTTACAACAGATTAAATCGGTTCCCGCAGGGATCGAGGCGGATATGCTTCGAGCACTAAAAAGTCTCCCCGGTGTCACTTCAACCGGCGACATTACTGCACGATATTATGTAAGAGGTGGCGGGAGTGACCAAAATGCTGTGGTGATCAATGGAACTGTTCTTTATAACCCGTTCCATGCGCTGGGCCTTTTTTCGGTGGTTGATCCGGAAATGATCAAGATGCTCGAGTTTTATAAAGGGGGCTTCACCTCTGAATATGGTGGCAGGCTCTCTTCAATATTAAATGTGGTAACCCGTGACGGGAACAAAAACAGATTCATGGGAACGGCAGCCGCCAGCACGATGTCGGGTAAAATGTCGTTTGAAGGTCCAATTCCCGGGGGTCGTTCCTCTTTACGGGTAGAAAAAGTTACCGCCCGGAAGCGGTTCAAAAATTCCTGAACAACAGAAGTGCACCATTCGAATTTTATGATATTTCGTTTAAACTCAACTACAGTAACCCAAATTTTTATGAAAATGGCTGGTTCACTGTTCATGGATTTTTTAGTGATGACAAAATTGAGAATAACAATCCGGCTAACGAAGATTATTACTTCAGCAATGCGAATTACGGGCTTAACTGGTATCAAGTGTGGGCGTCACCTCTCTACTCTAACATGACATTCACCTACAGTACTTTCGAAGGTGAAGTGGTTCCTAATAAGACTTCATCCAAACCACGGAAGAATATAATTGCGGATTTTACCAGTAACTGGGATTTCACCTATATCTTCGATAGTCGTGATGAGATTTGGACAGGTTTCCACAATAAAATTCTGACTACAGAACTTTATCTGACTAATCTTTTTGGCAGCAAAACCGATATGAAACAGAGAGGTCTCGATATGATCGGTTATGTTAAATATAAACTTTTACGGTTTGAAACCTTTAAATTGGATGGAGGCATCAGGTTAAATCTTGTCTCTGCCTCCGAAAAAAAACCTTTTGTTCTTGAACCAAGATTAAATATCACCTACAATCCGATTCCAATACTTGCTTTTAGATTGGGGATCGGGAGGTTCTCTCAAAATCTTACAACTTTGTCGAATGAAGAGGAATTAATCTCCATTTTTGAACCCTGGGTTGTGGTGCCCGACTATCTGAAACCGGCAGAAGCAACTCACTTCATTGGCGGGATTGATTATTACCTCACAGAGTTTCTTAAACTCTCCGTTGAAGGGTATTACAAGGATATCGACAATCTTGTTGACATTAATGAACTGAAATATACATCGCTTGACCCCGATTTTGTTCAGGCTGACGGCAGATCATACGGAGTTGATTTTGCATTCGATTTTTTCCTTCAAAGTGTTTTCTTTAAAGGGTCTTATTCGTTAAGTTATTCTTACAAAAAGAAAGATGGCATTGAATATCAGCCAAGATATGACACAAGACATGCTGTGAACCTTCAGTTTGGATGGATTTTCTGGGACGGATGGCAGTTTAATGCAGTTTGGAGATTCTCTTCGGGTTTACCGTTTACAGGAATTGCCGGATATTACGACAAGTGGAACATTCCAGATCCCTGGGGTCAGTGGTATGCTCAAGGGCAATACGATCCATCGTTTTTGTATGGAGCAAGGAACGCACAGAGATTGCCGTCATACCACAGACTTGATATCAGCCTTTCGAAGAGTTTTAAAATCTTTTTTGCGAAGATCGATCTCGATGTAAGCCTGCTAAATGTTTATGATCGAAAGAACATTTTTTATTTTGTAAGAGATACGGGTGAAAGGGTTGATATGCTCCCCTTTATTCCATCCGCAAGCGTGAGGATAGAAATATGAACAAATATGGTATGATTTTTATAGTGGTCATTTCACTTCTGAATCTCTCATGCGATGAAGAATTTGCACCAAAACTTCCCTTCGAAGAGAAATATTTTGTTTATACATCACTTAAAGGTGATTCAACAAAACAGATAATCGTTGTTGCAAAAAGTTATGATGTGTCGGGATTTAATCCACAAAACAACACAACTTCACCCGAGATTGCAGGTTGTTTTGTCGAAGTTACACGGGCAGGTGTCAAGTATATTTTCAGAGATACTCTAATTGACCGTCCCGACACTTCCCGCCATGGTAAAAAATGCCGGCTTATGTTTCTACCGAACTGATCCCAAGGGAAAATGAGATTCTTGACCTCAATGTTGCACTTCCCAACGGTAAAGTTCTAACGGCAAAAACCGCGGTTCCCCCACAGGTATTTATAGAAAAATCGGTTTTGCAATTGGATACGACCGGGTTACATCTCTCAGTCAGAGGTATGCGTTGCAATGGAGAACCCAGGCGATCTATCTTTATGTCCCCAAACTCGAGATTTTTTACACCCGTGACGACATGCCCGGGATTTTTAGAATTGAAGTGCCCACTGACTATCTCACTATCAACAAAAAACAACAGATAGTTTATCCTCAACCAAATTCAAACAGTTGGATTTCGTTTGATTACAGAGCAATTGACTCAACGATGGCGAAAATTTCTGAAGGGTACGACTATAAAGCGATGTTCAGAATCCTCAGGGCAGAGGTCAGATTATTGATCTATGATACCAATCTGGCAAAATATTATTCAAGTGTTAACGGTTATCTTGATGCCTATTCTGTTCGATTGGATGAAAATGTTTTTACCAATGTCAATGGCGGATTGGGGGTATTTGGAACATATATGATGACAAAGGAATCGCTGCTTTTTGATCTCGATTATGTTGATTCGTTTGGATACAGAGTGAGGTGACAGAGCTCAATAAATATCTTCGAGGATGTCAACCACAGTCGATTCAAGATATTCGCACGCATAGGGAATTACACAATCCTTCCTTAGGTGGAGAAGGGAAAGGTTCCCAATTTCAACATCATGAAAGTTCTCCAGCAGGTATTTGTACATGGAGAGTTGCAGCGAATAGTGGTAGAAATTGCAGTCGGGCAGATGGCTTAGTTGGCGGTCTTGTTCCTCGTTTTCCGCCATAGCCATATTCATCTATCGATTTGTTTGTTTTCCAGTCGTAAATATCATACTTGTCAGTACGGGGGTTATAAACAAGAAGATCAACAGTTCCTGCAATTCCCAACTCCTCGCTGAAAACTATCAATTCAGGGATAACTTCTCCCCGAGAGGTCAATGTGTTTGTTCAGCCATTCAACTCCCCGATCTGCTTTTTGGCATCACAGGCTTTTTCCCCTAAGTGATATATTCTTCAATTTCCTTATGAGTTAATGTGCCCTCATCCCTTGCATCATTCCATTCTTTCATCAGCTCTTTGGGGTTCCATGTGGTTATATTTTGGATGGGATTTGGTAAGTTTTGTTGCAATTTTAAGGCATCAAACTCGCTAAAATATTAGCTCACAAGTGTTGTGCAACTGATAAACCCCATTTCAGGTTTTCTGTAAGAATATATCTGTGGTTCTCGATATCGAGGGTAATAAGGTGGGAATTGATCAATGAGCCGGGAATTCTTGTCACTATTTACCTTTATTAGATTTTTGCAAAAATGAAGAATACAAAAATACAAATTTTATCTCTTTTTTTGTTTATTGGAAAAATAACTATATTTGAAGTTCAACTTAATGGAATTCCGGAAGTTGACGATGTGGTCGATCCTAAACCACTGGAAAATTTTTACACGGAGGGTGGGAGAGTGGCTTAATCCAACGGTTTGCTAAACCGTCGTAGGGATTATACCTTACCGCGGGTTCGAATCCCGCCCTCTCCGCTCAAAAAAGGCTGCCCCAAAAACGAGGCAGCCTTTTTTTTTACCTGTAAACTTATTGGTTGCTTAATATTTAATACTGTATATTTGTTCGATATTATTCTTCAAATTCCATCCGTATTCTGCTTACATCCCTGTTTGGATAATAACGATTTCCCATTTTCCCCTTGTGCCAATTGTTTGGAGAATGGTTTGATAAAAACAAAAAATTTATTTAATAACCTCAATTTTAACCTTTAATGGAGAAGAATTATGAATAAAAACAGATTTGGCAACAGCGATTTGCAAGTATCTCAATTGGGACTTGGATGTATGGGAATGAGTGAATTTTATGGAAATTATAATGATACTGAATCAATTGAGGTCATCCATCATGCAATTGAAAAAGGCATTAACTTTTTTGACACCGCGGACATGTATGGACTTGGGAAAAATGAAATTTTAGTGGGTAAAGCCTTAAAGGGAAAAGAAACGAGGTTGTTTTAGCTACTAAATTTGGTGTAATGAGAGGTGATGACGGTTCGTTCCTGGTGTAAACGGGAAACCGGAATATGTAAAACAAGCTTGTGAAAACAGCCTGCAAAGATTGGGGGTTGATTATATCGATTTGTATTATCAACATAGAGTTGATCCAAATACTCCAATTGAAGAGACTGTGGGCGCTATGTCAGAATTGGTAAAGGAAGGTAAGGTCAGATATATCGGACTGTCTGAGGCTTCCGAAGAAGTTATTAGAAGAGCTTATAAAATTCATCCTGTTACCGCAGTTCAAACTGAATACTCTTTGTGGAGCAACGATTTAGAGGCTGTAATACCGGTTTGCAGGGAACTTGATATCGCCATGGTTCCCTATAGTCCATTAGGAAGAGGTTTTTTATCCGGGAAATTTAGATCAACTGAAGATTTTGAAGCCGGTGATTTCAGGAGGTATAATCCCAGATTTCGAGCAGAAAATTTTAGCAAAAATTTAGAAATTTTGGAAAAAGTTGAAGGATTTGCCAAATTAAAATCTGTGACACCTTCGCAAATTGCTCTTAGCTGGGTTCTTTCCAAGGGTAATGATATGTTCCCAATCCCAGGCACTAAAAGAATTAAGTATTTAGATGAGAATATTGAGGCAACTACAATTTCTCTCGAAAAGGATGAAATTGATCAATTGGATCAATTGTATAAATTAGTTTCCGGGAACAGATATTGAGGCAAGGCAAATTTCCTGTTCTTGATTCACCGCCGCGAAAGGGGGGGGGGGAGGGGGGGGAAGTCCCTTTCTCGGAGGCCTTTGCGAGGCGTATTCACGGACTGTTGGCCAACAGGTATGATTAGGATGATCCCAATTTAACCGACAAAGTTCCCTGGTAATCCAACAATGTCTTACCGCTCAAAACATCCGTTAAAGGTAGTTGCTGAGGTTACCATTTGGCAGGGACATTCTCCGGAACAGGTAAAAGTCATGAAAGACGGAGTGGCGAAGCTTGAAGAAGAAGGAATTGAAGCAATCGAGGATTGAGTAAAAAGTTAATATTTTTTACATATAAAAGGCTGCCCCAAAAACGAGGCAGCCTTTTATTGTTTCCTGCTAACGGTTGTGTGATTAAACTAAATACTGTATATTTGACTGATGATATTCTATAAATTCCGCCGGTTATTTGCTTATATTCCGGCTGTGATAGTTGCGATTTTTCTTTTTTCCTTTGTTCATTCAGAACTTGGGTTGTTCAATTATGATCACGGCGATCATTCTGAGCATGACCATTGTGAAATTGTTCAGACTACCAATATCCCGGGTGTCAGTTTTAAGGTACCACAGCCCAAACTTGAAATAAACAAGTTTCTCTCAGAGAATAATAATTTAGCAGATGCGCTGAACGATATTACCAATCCGATTGGTGTACAAAATTATCTTGCGGTTAATAATTCAAACCCTCTTCCCGTCTATATTTCCCATCGATCACTCCTGATTTAGCCACTCCACAATAAATATACAATTCTGATCTTTTGCTCTTCTGCTCTTCTGTAGAAGGGCTTTCACTGATTATTTAATTTGGAGTAAAATTGAATTCTTCAATAAAAATGTATGCATTAATTACCCTGCTTTTATTTGTTCTGGCAGGGTGTTCCGGAGATGTGGAAAAAGCTGTAAAAGATGAACATCACGATGAAAAAGTGGTGCCACCGAAATAAAATTAACCAAAACTGCACAAAAGGATATCGGTTTAAGGGTTGAAACTCTTCAACTGACAAATGCAAGGGGTTTCTCAATATACCCGCCAAAATAGTTACCAACCAAAATTCTGAAGCCCTGATTGGATCACTTGTTCGAGGGGAGGGTAAAAGAAGGTTTATGTAAATGTTGGCGATAATGTTAAACAGGGGCAGATCCTTTTCTCTATTGAAAGTCTGGAGGTTGGGGCACTAAAAGCCGGGCTGATAAAAGCCAAGGCAAATCTGGATTTTGCAAAATCGACTCTTGATAGAGAAAAAAAACTTTTCGAAAAGGGGTTCAGTTCACAGCAGATGCTGGATCAGGTGAATGCAGAATATAACAGAGCACTCGCTGATTTTAATGCGGAAGATAAAAAGATACACTCAGTCGGGTTGATCGATGAGGATGTTTTTGACGTCAAAGGGAATGCTCTTCATTCCTCGGGTTTACTAAATATAAAATCACCAATCAACGGAACAGTTGTTGAGAGAAACCTGGTTACCGGTCAACTTATTGAGTCAACTTCAAACGGTTTGCGGATAATGAATACAAGTACTGTATGGGTTGACGGACAGGTTTATGAAAAAGATATTGACAGAATAGTAAAAACAGGGAAACTAACCTTTGTCACCCTTGCTTATGGGGATGAGGAATTTTCCGGCAATATTATAAATATCGGTCAGACGGTTGATGAAAAAACCCGTACAATAACCATTCGGGGTGAGATTCCAAACAGAGGAGGCAAACTTAAACCGGAAATGTTTGGAGAGATGACTATCCGTATAGGAGAAGAGGTTGAAACCTTGATGTTGGATGCTGAGGCACTCGTGAAAGAGGGGTCGGAAGAGTATGTTTTTGTTCAGGTAAATGACACTCTTTTCGAGAAACGAATTGTAAAAACCGGATTTCATTTGGATGAAAAGGTTGAGATTACTGAAGGACTTAAGGCCGGCGAGAAAGTGGTTACTAAAGGATCATTTTATCTAAAATCAGAGATTAAGAAGGAAGAAATTGAAGGGGATGCTCACTAATGCTTGAAAAAATAGTACTCTTCATACTTAATCAACGTGGTTTGGTGGTATTTGTTTCTCTCGTAATTGCGGTTATTGGGATATACTCATATATCAATCTCCCAATAGACGCTTTCCCTGATGTAACAAACAATCAAGTCGAAATAATTAGCCATGCAGACGGTTTGTCAGCAATAGAAATAGAGAGGGATGTTACTTATCCCATTGAGATGTCTATGCGGGGTTTGCCCGATGTTGAGCAATTAAGATCGGTTACCAAATTTGGTCTCTCGATAGTGACTATAATTTTCAAAGATAATGTTGATATCTATTTTGCAAGGCAGGTTGTTTTCGAGAGACTTGCAGAAGCCAGAGAACAGGTGCCTGCAGGAGTGGAGATGACTCTGGGTCCCGTAGCCACGGCGATGGGTGAGATCTATCAATATACAATTGATGGAAAATACCCGGCAGATTCATTGGAAAAAATAAAATATCTGACTGAATTGCGTACTCTGCAAGAATGGGTAATCACACCTCTGCTTAAGAGTATTAATGGTGTGAATGAGATAAACTCATTTGGAGGATATTTTAAGCAGTATCAGGTGAATATAAGTCCTGAAAAATTGGTAAAGTTCGATATCTCGGCAAACGATGTTTTTGTCGCTGTTACGAACAACAATCAGAATGTCGGCGGGAATATTCTCGAGAAAAACTCCGACCAATATATTGTTCGAGGGGTGGGATTGATTGAAAACCTGGATGACATAGGGGATATTGTGCTTAAATCATCCGCCGGAACTCCGGTGTTATTGCGAGAAGTTGCCGAAGTCAGGATCGGAGAAGCTGTAAGAACCGGCGCAGCAATGATAAACGGTGAGCAAGAAGCTGTTGGAGGAATTGTAATGATGCTCAGGGGGGAAAACAGCAGGGATGTTGTTGAGGCTGTAAAAGCAAAAGTGGAAGAAATCAATACAGGTAATGTGCTTCCGGATGGATTAAAGATTGTACCCTATTATGACAGGTCAGAGATTGTAAGTGCCAGTGTAAACACAGTTAACAAGGCATTATTGGAGGGAGCCATTCTTGTCCTCCTGATACTTTATCTTTTGCTCAGAAGTTTCAGAGCAAGTATAATAGTTCTCATCGCCTTGCCTCTCACTCTATGTGCTACATTCATTGTGATGAAGATTGTTGGTTTAAGCGCAAATTTAATGTCTCTTGGTGGACTTGCAATTTCGATTGGAATTATAATTGATGCCGCGATCATTCAGATGGAGAATGTTCAGAGGCATTTGAGTGAATCCAAAGGCGATTCGGGAAAACTTTCCACAGTACTAAAGGGTGTCCTGGAAGTGAGAAAACCAAGTATCCTCGGCGAAATAATCATCGCTACCACATTTATCCCTATACTCACCCTCGAGGGGATAGAAGGGAAGATGTTTACGCCGCTGGCTCTTACAGTTGGTGTAGCAATTATCTGCTCTCTCCTGATATCAATTTTTATAACACCCGTATTGTGTTCAATTTTTCTAAAAGAGGAGCCGGAAAAAGAGAGTTTTGTAATGAAATATGCTCAGAGGTATTATCTAAACATATTTGAGATTGCCCAGAGGAGAAAATCAATTATTCTGGGTGTTGCTTTTTTGTTTTTGGCGGCTGCAATCTTTACTTTTACCAGGCTGGGAACAGAGTTCATCCCTGTTATGGATGAAGGAGCATTTGATGCGGATGTTGCATTGCTGCCCGGCGTCTCTCTCGGTAAAGCCATGGAAATAAATAAACTTGTTTCAACAAAAATGAAGGAATTTCCAGAACTTGGAACTGTCGTAAGTAAAACTGGGCAGACAAGCACAGCTCTTGATACCAGAGGCGTTGATAAGACGGGATTTGTGGGGATTCTGAAGCCGAGAAGCGAGTGGCGGGAGGATATTTCCCGGGAAGAGTTGTTTGGCAGAATGCGCGAATCGCTTGAAACCATTCCCGGGATAGGATTTGGATTCAGTCAGCCGATCCAGTGCAGAATTGATGAGCTGGTTGCCGGCACCAAGTCACAGTTGATCATAAAGCTCTTTGGTGAGGATTTGGATACTCTTAAACTCAAAGCAGGGGAAATCGTGAGGATTATCTCCTCCATAGAGGGAGCAGAAGATATTATGGCTGAAAAAGTTGGCGGGCAGCCATATCTAACCGTCAAAATTGACAGAAATAAAATTGCAAGGTACGGGCTGAATATAAGTGATGTGCAAAATATTATTGAAATTGCGATTGCAGGAAAATCTGCCTCCCGTTTTTTTGAAAAAAACAGAAGTTTTGATATAATCTTAAGGCTTCCTGAGAAGTACAGGAATTCAGTTGAATCAATTGGTAATATCATGGTTCCGACCAAAACAGAAAACCGCCTTCCTCTTCGACAGTTGGCCACAATAGAGATTGTCGAGGGTCCTGTCCAGATCAGCCGTCAGGATGGTATCAGAAGGATAGGGATTGAGTTGAATATAAGTGGAAGAGACATCGGTGGATTTGTTGCAGAAGTGAAAGAAAAACTGAAAGAAGGTGTTAAACTGCCTTCCGGGTATTATCTTTCATGGGGTGGGCAATTTGAAAACCAAGAGAGGGCAACCAAAAAAATGGCGATAATTGGGCCTTTGGCGGTTGGTTTGATATTTTTATTACTTTTTGTTACTTTCAGATCAATCAGGCGGGTGTTGCTCGTGATGTCAAATCTTCCATTTGCTTTGATTGGAGGAGTGTTTTCTTTGTACATTTCAGGGCAGTTTTTATCTGTTCCTGCGTCAGTTGGTTTTATCGTATTATTTGGAGTTGCGGTGTTAAATGGTGTAGTACTTGTGTCATATATCGCTGATCTGAAGGAAAATGGGATGGAACTTCATGAAGCAATCAAAACAGGAAGCATGTCACGCTTGAGACCTGTGTTAATGACAGCATTGATAGCAATTACAAGTCTTATCCCGATGCTATTTGCCACGGGTGCCGGATCAGAGATACAGAAACCTCTGGCAACCGTTGTAATCGGTGGGTTAATTTCATCCACCTTGCTAACATTAATTTTGATTCCGGCATTTTATCCCTGGTTTGAAAAAAAGGATTCTAACGGGGCACAAATAGATACAAGTCTGGCAGCTATTTCCACCGGGGGTAACATTGATTCGACAGATATAGGATAAGTAGTTGAGGATGCAAACAGCGTGAAATTGGGGTTTATTTCAACTTCACGCTGTCCCGGAAATCGATCTTACTGTTTGTAATTGGGTACCGTATTTTTTACAGCTCCCTTTACATAATAAGCTGAGGAAGTTATACATTTATGGAGCGGATCAGCCTTTGCTCCTGATAACTCTTCATTAATCGGGATTTTCCCGTTTACCACAGGAAATGTGAAGTCCACTATTGGATTCCACTGGTTTTTGTATTGATCACTTGCATAGATCACAATTCTATAATCACCATCCTGGGACATCACTTTTGGTTTAAAATCCATTGTATATGCAACAGATTTTCCAAATTTCCTTGATTGTCCGGGGAAGTTGGTAAAATGATCATACTGTTCCGGACCTTTGGTAAGAAGTACCTCACCATTTTTAATGACTTCCGACCTCAGTTCCATGGTTCTTTCATATCCGTCGTTGTTCTCCCAGAACCATTTTACATCAGTTGGAGCACCAAACCAGAAGGATACGATTCCACCATTGGAGCCGTCATCTTCATAGATATAAGCGATATCCGTCCACGGTCCGGTGCAAGCATACCGTGCTTTTCCGGCTTTAACAGTTTTAGTTATCTCAAATGGAGTTTCCCAAATCAGTTTACCACCGGCATAAATTTCAAGTTTGAAATTGCCGGGGGCAAATACTGGTAGTTTGGGAAAATCTGTGGTGGGGTGACCGGTAGGTGAAAATTTGAGGCAATCGGTAACTTTTGCCCATTCTCCGTCGTAGTTTGCAGTAAATTGCCATGTTGCGTCAGCAACGATCTTACCATTCATATCTTTGATGGTAGTTTTGAGTTCTTCTCCGCTTTGCATCCCTAAAATATTCCAAACGGTCTTCGGATACCACCTGCCATCATCCATAAAATTGAGTATGGATTCGGTGACAGTAGTAAGTGTTGGACCTTTATCTCCGGCTCTGGAAACCACATTAAATGCGACCAGAATCATGCACGAATACAGTAACAACTTTTTCATGTTTCACTCCTCGAACAAGTTTAAGTTAGGTCACTCGTAACTTAAACAATTATTCGAGAAAAAGCATGAAATGAGCGTAAAATTTTTTTTGAGGGGGGATTTAGATCTGTACCGAATCAGCCATCCCCTGTGCCTATTTTACAAGCTCAACCTTAAAAGAATATTTAAGTTGTTTCATGTTGGGTCTTTCACCGCCACCGGGGCGATTGCCACCCTGGCCTTTGCCCATTCCACCGCCGTGATTACCTCCACCACCGGGCATTCCGGCACCTTCACCTTCGTCACGATCCATTCCACCACCGGGGCGTTTGCCATCCATATCAAATTTTCCTGTTTCGAAGTTCAGGGAAAGGGTTTTTGTTGAGGATTGAAACAACCGGTCAGAAACATCATCACCCTTTAGAGGGATTTGCAGTTCAATTACAAACTGTCCCTCACTCATGTTAAAATTGCCTTTGATGTATTTCCCAATCGAAGCATCGGCAGTGTAGATTGGATATTCATCTTTGGTTATCACCTGAATTTGATTATTTATTCTTTTGAGGGCAGAAATGAAATCCATCGGGTCTTGTTGTTGGTCTTTTTTGCCGTCGCCAAATCCTCTAATCTCTCTTAGGTCTTCGGGGAGAGGTTTTAGTGGATATCTAAATCCAAGTTCTTCACCACCTTCGGAATTGATCCAAAGTGTGAGACCTGTGTTTAGGATTTTCATTATGTTTTGTCGGTTGGCGGTCACCACAAGGATATAAAGTGACTTGTCATCGTTTTTGAAGCCAAAAGCAATGTTGTCATCTTCAATTTGGGTTAGTCTTCCCATCCAGTCATTTCTCATACCATCAACTACAACGGCTTCATTTGTTAGTGAACTTGTTACATTTTGTACCGATGTGCAGGATGTGAGGGTGAATGCACCTGCTAAAATTATTAAAACACCTGAAATACGAGACCAAAAGATTGTTAGACATTATCATTCCGAATTTTTTTAATCATACAATTTAGACAATTTTATGGAAATTGAGGTTTAATGGAGTTATTTCGCCTTGCAGACGGCAATCGGGGCCTACGAATATTTAATCCCGCTGGCGGGATAAGAATGGTTGGGGGGTGGACATATTGGCTACGAATATCGATTCCTCTTCGAGGAAAATTTTGGTGAGATAATCAAAAATATCCGTGGCCATCCGTGAAAATCAGTGAAATCCGCGTAACTAATTCCCGTTTTATTTTGCTTAGGGCAATCGGGACGATTACCTCTCCTCACTCTTACGGCTACACTCTTTCCATTTGTCCTAAATTATGGTGATTTTATGTGGGAATTGTTTTTATTTGCGATGGTATTTATAAATAAACAGGTGTTTAGTTGGAAAACAGAAAAGTTGCAATTCTTGGTGGTGGAAATATTGGTTCCGCCATTGCATTGGTTTAAATGAGTCGAAGTTAATCGATGCACAAAATATTATCGTTACAAGAAGAAGTGAAGAAGGTCTAAAACGATTTTCTGATCTTGGAATGAATGTGACCACTTCAAATATAAAAGCCATTGGGATGGCGGAAATAATTGTTGTTGCAGTTACCCCAAAAGATCTGGATGGAGTGCTTCGAGAAATCGATCCATTTTTGGTTGAGGGGAAACATGAACTTATTTCGATAGTGTCAGGCGCCTCGATTAAAGATATGAAATCGCAACTGACCAAAAAAGTGGCAGTTATCAGGGCAATGCCAAACACTGCGGTTGCAATTCGTGAGTCGATGACCTGTCTGTGCGGTGATTCAGAGGACAAGGCCGCTCTCGACCGTGCCACAAAACTTTTTGAACCTCTTGGTGCTGCGATAATTATTCGTGAAGATTTGATGGTCCCTGCCACTGCACTTTGTGCTTGTGGAATTGCTTTCTTTTTAAGAGCAGTAAGAGCAGCTTCCCAGGGTGGGATCGAGATAGGTTTCCATGCAGAGGATGCATTGTTTATGGCAGCCCAGACAGCCAAAGGTGCAGCGGCACTCCTGCTTCAAAAAGGGGCACATCCTGAGAGTGAAGTTGACAAAGTAACCACTCCCAGAGGATGCACTATTGCGGGATTAAATCAGATGGAGCACTCGGGTTTTAGTTCTTCTTTGATCAAAGGGATTGTTATTTCTGCTGAAAAAGCTGAGAAACTTTACTCTTGATTTAAGAGAAATAAATAGGCTAAATGATTTTGGACGGAGGTTCTTCTATAATTGAATCTCCGCTGTTATTCCAAGATCATTTGCGAAGTCATCATCGGTGTGATGACAAGAAGTGCACTTCTAAAATTCCGCAGTGAAGCGGAGAGCATCTCAATTCCTTTAAGATCAAGGTTGTTGGTTGGTTCGTCAAGTATCAGAAGTGACGGGGCTTCCGGCATTGAAACAAGCACCCCAATAGCAGCTCTGATCAACTCTCCGCCGCTTAATGAAGAGACTGTTTTTTTGCAGTCATCACCATAAAAACCGAGTCTTCCCAATCTGATTCTTATCTCCGTTTCTGAGATGATGAATTTACTCTTTTCGAGGGCATTCTCAAGAATGGTTTTGTTCGGGTCAAGAAATGAGAGTGTCTGATCAAAATAAATCACCTGTTTTGGAAAATGGGTAATTTCTCCTGTAATTATGGACAACTCACCCGTAATTACCCGACAAAGAGACGATTTGCCCGAGCCATTAGCCCCAATAATTCTGATTCTGTCATTTTTGAGATTGAAAAAGTGAGTGGAATCTGCCAAAGGGGTTTCTCCGAGGGCTGTGTTGATTTCAGTACATGCAAAAAGAGTTGAGGAGCGTGATCCCCCCTCTCTAAAATCAAATTTTACTTTTTTCTCCAGAACCACATTCTTTTTAGCTTCCAAAAGTTTTTCCTGAGACTCTTCGATCCGTTTGTTATGTGTCTCGATTGTCCGTTTCAGCGACTTTTCGCCCGTATCTTTTAATTTATCAAGCATGATAGTGGGGATGCCTGAATCCCTTTTGGTTTTTGATGCAGCTTTTGTCCTTTTACCTGATCCCCAATAACCTCCTCTGCTTTTCGAATTTTGGCTTTGAGTTCTTTTTGAGTTTCGATCAGGTTAACCGTGCAGCCTCACTTTCTGCTGTTCTGATCTCGTGGTAAAGATCATAGCCCCCACCAAACACCTTTATACCCAGATTTGACAATTCAAATATCCTGTCAACCTGACGGAGAAGTTGCCGGTCATGACTGACGATAATCACTCCTGCTGACCGGGAAATATTTTTTATGGTTTCCACCACAAGGGCTCGTCCATCTTTGTCGAGATGGTTTGTTGGCTCATCGAGGATAACAAATTCATAGTTTTGGGTATATAGAGAGGCGAGTGTGGCTCTTACGATTTCACCACCGCTAAGATTAATTGCCGGGGTGTCAGGGTCAAATCCGATAAGTCTCATTTGGTTGAGGGCCCTGTTTATCCTCTCCTCAATTAACCAGTCATCATCAAGAATCTTAAAATCATTTTCATCACCATTCCCTGCTGTAATTCTCTGAAATGCCCGAAATTCTTCGCTGATGTCAAGCAGGTCAACTATTGTTTTATTCCCGGGCGAAATGGAGATCTGGGGCAGATACTTTACATTTTGAGGTTTGGATATGCTTCCGGACGATGGTTGCAAAAGTCCGGCTGCGATTTTTGAAAGCGTGGATTTACCACAACCGTTAACACCGATGAGACCGGAGACACCAGGTCCGAATGAAAGGGAAATGTCCTTAAAAAGGTTAAAACCGTTGGGGAATGTGTAAGAAATATTGGATAAAGAAATACAAGGCATAATAACTCCTGTGCTAAAGTTTTCGATTGATTGCTCAGCTGTTTGTTGGAGTTATATTTTCACTCGTGGTTCCTTTTTATTTAAGAAGTGTGATCCAAATTTAGTAATTCAGATGCAAATTATCAAAATGTATCTTGATGGATGGTTAATAATTATGCTCCGGCGGCGCTTACAGTTGTAAAAAACAGGAGTATGGCTATTATAATTAAAACAATTGAAAGTAATAAAGTTTTCATGTCTGAAGTCTCTTTCTATTAGGTTGCTTTCCTGTTTTTTAGACTTCGATAAAATCAAAAAGGTTGCAGTTGGGGAGAGGCGGAGAGAAAATTCCCCGGTTCCAATTCTGTGAAACCGGGGAAGATAAAGATTTTTATGGGCAGGAAAATTATTTCATAACATTAATAAACAGGATAGCGAGAGTTGCGAGGTTACCCACAATTCCAAGAACCATCGCAGTATCTCCAAGGTAGGACCAGAATGATCGTTGAACTTCTTTTGGGATATAAATATAATCACCGGGTTCAAGTTGACCATTATATCCCTCAACCGCATGCCACTGTTTTGTATTTCCTTTAATGATCATGATATCATCGACATTTGCGTATTCGTTAAGTCCACCCGCCTGACGGATGTAATACTGAACATCCATTCCCTTGGTATAGGGAATCCATCCCGGATATGGAACTTGACCGACCATATTTATTCCAATGGGGATACTTGAAATAACAATAATATCACCCATTTGGATGCGGTAATTTTCATAGAAATTTCTTAGAGTGTCATTTTTTACTGTTAGATCAATTAACTGGCTGTTGTTGTAAAAATTTAATTGCGCTTCAAGTCTAAGGTATGAAGTGTCTCGCTCGTTTAGTCCGGAGAGTCTGTAGAGGTTCAGGAAGTCGAGCATACTCAACTCTGACATAAATTTCTGAATATCCACAACATTTTTATCTTCTTGCATATCAATTTTTTCCCTTGGAGCATCAACACCATAATAAGCACGAATAACGCTGGAGGGAAGGTTTTTGCTTTTTAAGAGACGGATATTGTTAAGAGAGGCTGTGGGGGTTAGCCCACCGGCGAGTTCTATCGCTTCCTTTAATGTTTGTTGTTTCCTTCCAAAAGGGACATAGCCGGGTCGGTTTACCTCACCGATAACAAGAATTTTAAACTCATCCATGAAAGGTTGCTCATCACCAACCACTATCCTGTCACGATTTTGCAGTCTTGTGTTTGAAGTTGTCGCAACCCGAATTTTTTCCACTTTTGATCTGTCATAACTGACACGATAAATAGTGGTTGAATCGAATCCTTCAAAGGCTTTGTTTGTTCCGAGAGCGTAATAAATTGCATCCTGTAAGTTGTCACCATCGATAAAGTGATACCTGCCGGAGTTGTTAACAGCTCCTTCAATTTCGTAATAGATTGCCTCAAAATCGGCAACAGGCATAACAATTATGTCATCATTACGAAGATATGGATTCTGATTAATATCACCGTTAATTCGAAATTTCTGAATGTCGATGTTTATCATTTCCCCGGATGCTCTTTTAACTTTGATGTTCCTGAGGCAGATCGTGGTTTTTCCCGCTCCGGCGTTATACATCACTCTGGTGAGAAACTGGTCAATTCTTTCACTCGGAGCTGCCGGGTATGAACCCGAAAGGGTCGGGTTACCAACTACACTGATGCTCAACTTACCTTCGATGAACTCCATTGGAGTTTTGTCTTTTTGGGCAGAAAGAAGAGCTGTGAGAAGAACCAATGATAGAATGAACCTCTTCATCAACTACCTCTTTCCGTAGAGTTGCGCATAATATTTTTCATATTCACCTGAAATAATCCTCTGCCACCACTCTTTGTTGTTCAGATACCAGTCTATTGTTTCTCCGATAGCTGACTCAAATGAAAATTCGGGTGTCCAGCCAAGTTCGGTTTCAATTTTTGTATTGTCAATTGCATAACGGCGGTCGTGCCCGGGGCGATCTTTCACATACTCGATCATTTCATCCCCTTTCCCAAGGTGTTTAAGGATGAGTCTCACGATCTCGATATTGGTCATCTCATTTTTTGCACCGATGTTATAAACTTCGCCAATTTTTCCTTTTTCGAGAACTGTTTCAATCGCATAGTTGTGGTCGAGCACATATATCCAGTCGCGCACATTAAGTCCATCGCCATAAACAGGGAGTTTTTTCCCGTTTAGGGTATTGATGATCATAAGCGGGATTAGTTTTTCGGGGAATTGGAAGGGACCGTAATTATTTGAACATCTGGTGGTAACAACAGGCATTCCGTAGGTGTGATAAAACGCCTGAACCATCATGTCGGCTGCAGCTTTACTCGATGAATAGGGACTGTTGGGGGAGATTGGTGTTTTTTCAGTAAAATATCCGGTGGCGCCAAGTGAGCCATAAACTTCATCTGTGGAAACCTGAAGGAATCTTTCCACTTCAAACCGGCGGGCGGTTTCGAGCAGTACATTTGTGCCGATTACATTGGTTTCATAAAAAACTTTGGAGCCGAGGATACTTCTGTCAACATGGGATTCAGCAGCAAAATTGACCACATATTTAATGTCATATTTCCTAAAAACATATTCAACCATTTCAGAATTAGCAATATCACCTTTTACAAAGCGGTAATTCTTTTTGGTCTCAGAGTTTTTCAGGTTTTCAAGGTTGCCGGCATAGGTTAACTTATCGAGGTTTACAATAAAAATATCATCCCTTTTATCAAGGAGTGCGTTAATAAAGTTACTGCCAATAAATCCGGCTCCACCGGTAACGAGAATGTTTTTCATGAAAAGAAATATCCTAAAAAGTTTGTTAAATTAATAAAATCAATAGAAAAAGAGACCTGCCATTACGCCGAATTGTAAAAAGAATCCATTCCCTTTAAGGTCTGCTTCGGGGAAATTTGTAACAGGTATGCGATTTTCGGCTTTTCAGTTGTCACCAAACATTGTGAAAGAGTATCCTGCTCCAACTCTCACCGAGATGAGTGGATGAAGAAGTAGATCGGCATTTAATGTCGGGGCAAGTACCATGTAGGTATTAGAATATTTTCTGCCAAACGAGCGTGTTGAGCCGAGGACATCGTCTTTCATTGTGTTCAGGTCGCCGTTCCAATCAACAGAACCACTGTGTTTGTAGAGCTCAAGTTCTTGTCCACCAACACCGATAATTCCGCCAACAGAAAGAGCCCAGTCACGAATGAAAGGGAGTGAATACTCGACAGTCAGACCTGCAAATGAATTGGTATAACGGCTTTCCTTATTAAATCCATTTACACTCCCTTTTGAGGAGGTGCCGGAAGTAAAACCAATTCCACCCAATCTGAGGTGTTTAACAAATCCGATATAGATGAAACCACCACCGCTTGATGTATAAAATGCCTGAGACATTTCGGGAGTTCCAAAACCGGAGAGAGCCTTGTTAATGGCTGCAAAATCCATAAATGCAATTCCACCCAAATAACCACCACCACCGCCAAAGGGTGCATCAAAAGCGGGAGCGCGTTCGATTGGTTCATAATCATCATCTTCAGGCTGAGCCATTACCACACTAAGTGAGATAAAAAGGAGCAGCAATAGTTTTTTTAACACAAATACCTCAGTTGTCGTTTGTATAATCTAAATAAATGTCGTAATTCCAGGTATTGAAGTAGAGGTTTCCACCTCTCCATTCCACTTCACCTCTTTGAAAATCGACAGTTTCACTTCTTGGATAAATCTTTGCGGGGAAGAAGTTACCCGAAAAATCGTCGTTAACAATAAAATGATAATTATCGGTGTTGCCAAGATAATAATATCTTACTAATTGGTCATCCGAGTCTTTAAGTTTGAATGACTGATCCACCGGGATCCAACCTGTCTCATTAAAGTAAACCTCAGCCCAGTCGTGAAGGTTCACCTCGGGCGGATGGAGCATCCAGCCACTTTGCCATTTAGCGGGAATTCCATTCATTCGGCAAAGGGTGATAAAGAGAAGTGACTGAATTCCACAGTCGCCATGTTTATTGGTATAACAATATATCGGGAGGCTTTCGATGGTCGAATATTCCAAAGCTCCTGCCCAGGGGATGTTGTAATTGATCCATTCATAGATCAGCTTAAACTTTTTTACAGGTTCGGTTTCGCTACCGATAATTTTTGCTGATAATTGTTTTAATTCGTCAGAAAAAGGGATATGGGGGAGTCGCTCTGCTGTATATTCGGCAAAAAGTTCTGAGGAAGTGTCTATCGTATATTTTTTATTAAAATCGATGCCATTGTATTCGGAGTATGACTTAAATTTATAAACAACTTCAAAAACCAGAGGACTGTCCTTTTGCGCAACTGCCTCAAGATAAATTGATCTGTGAGTTGAGTTAAACGGGGATACAATAAAATTTTCATAATTTGCTGAAATAAACTCAACATCCGTTTGGCGATCACGCACTTCGGAGGGATAAGGGAGCCAACATCTTACAATTTCCCCGGGTGGAACGGCATTTGGTTTTACAGTTAAAGTGTATTTAACCTTTATATTCAAAGGTTTTACCAATTTGGTATCTTTTTCTTTACTTTCTTCAATCACTGAAGGGAGCAAATCAAGCAGATACATATCGAGAGGATCGGGGGGTGTTCCTTCAACTTCCTCAAATCGTTTTTTTGCTTCAGTGTCAAGTCTAAAAAGATTTCTGGCAGCGCGGTTAAAGTACTTCTTTTCACCGTCGATGATTCTCATTTCCAGAACCCTGTTTATCTCCCAGGCATCCAACTGAGTGTCTGTTACCTCAGGATAATATTTGGCGATGTATTTTTTTACATCGGCTCGTGATAACGAAAAGTCGATTTTAATCCTTTTCATCAAATCGAGTTTAAAATTCAGATCATAACTCTGGGAGGGGGAGAGTTTTTCATCGGAGAAAAGTTCGCGGATTTCCCCGGCAGCTTTGGTAAATTCACCCTTTTTAACTAGATCATCCACGCCTGCGAATGAGGTTTGTGCTAAAAGATTAAATGTTGAAATCATAATTAACAGGGCTGTGAAAAGTATTTTCATTTTTTACCAAAAAAACGGGGTAAATATTCAGTTTAAACCTTTATTGGGACCATACTGTCATAAGTGCGCAAAATTACTCATCTTTATTTGATAATTTGACAGAGTAAAAATTTTCTATTCCGATCACAAAAATACGATATAATGGAAGGCTATTAAAATGAAAAAATATTTGCTGTTAATGATCCTCTTTTTTTCATTCAATCTACTGCCTCAGTTCCAGTTACAATGGACTTCACCCGGCTTTTCTTACTCAAAATTATCCGGTTGGATGGATTTTGAAAAACAAGGGGATAAGTGGCTTCAGAGATTATATACTATCGACAGTACCCGTTTTGATGTTATGCAAACCGGTTACTCGGGCACACCACAATACAGTTACATTTTTACTGCTCCTGAGAAACTTGCAGGTGCACAGCTTTACTCACTTGGTGAAGATCTTAACGGCAACGGATTTGTTGATGCTTACATATTGGGATATAATGGAGTTTCAACCAATTACAGGCAGTCGTTTAAAATTATTGATATCGCTACAGGCTCAATAGTATTTGAGAAAAACGATCCTAATTTTTATTACAGTTATCCTTCCCTAGCAGATATTAATAATGATGGTTTGTATGAGTTAATTTTGGTAAAGTATGAATATCCTCTCTTTGCAAATTTTTATTATGAAGTATATTCGACAGGGGTTACCGGAAACAAAGACCAAATTGTTGAATACAGTTTCAACTTAAAACAGAATTATCCCAATCCTTTTAATCCAGAAACAAAGATTGAATTTAATCTCTCAGAGGCATCATCCGTCAGACTTGAGATATTTAATGTAAATGGAGAGAAGGTTAAAACACTTGTGAATGGTGATTTACCATCGGGGAATCAAAGTATCAGATGGGATGGATCAAATAACCTGGGCAACCGGGTCCCAACGGGTGTTTATATGTACACACTCACTTCCGGTGGCAAATCGTCCACTAAAAAAATGATTGTATTGAAATAGGAGATAGAGAAAATGCGTCAGTTTGAAGTGCCGGCTTATGCGGCTGTTAGCGATACAGGTTTTATTTTCCTCGGAAACTCGGGTGAAACATTTAATCTGAATGAAATCGGAAAAGAAATTTTTGATCTAATCAGATTAAAGATGAACACCGAAGAAGTATTTAAAGAAATACTCGACAATTATGAAGTGGACAGACAAACCTTCGAGCGCGATTTCGAAGATTTTATTAATCGATTATTATCCTATGGTTTAATTAAAGAAATATGAAAATTGCAGTAACGGGCTTAAATGCCACTGATAATCCGGGTCCTGGGATTCCGGTAATGCGGAGTCTCCAAGAGGGAGGATTCGACGATCTTAAATTGATCGGACTTATCTACGATTCCCTCGAGCCGGGGATTTATATGGATAATGCCGCTGACGTATGTTATCAGATTCCATATCCCTCGAGCGGGCTTGAATCCCTTTATGAAAGAATAGCTTACATCCACAGTATCGAAAAATTCGATATGTTGATTCCCACTCTCGACAGTGAGTTATATGGATTTGTAAAACTTGAACCCAGGCTGAATGCCCTTGGTATCAAAACATTTCTGCCAACTCTGGATCAGTTGAATATCAGAGGTAAGGACAAACTTTTAGGTTTTTGTAAAGCAAATGGCATACATGTTCCTAAAAACACACTTGCCACATCACTTCACGATCTCTATTCAATTCCTTCAGACTTCACATACCCTGTTGTGATTAAAGGGATATTTTATGAAGCTTATATTGCAAACAATTTTGAAGAGGCAACCGGCTTTTTCAAAAAGCTTGCCAACAAGTGGGGATATCCGATCATAATTCAGGAATATATAAAAGGGAGCGAGTATAATGTAGTGGCTCTTGGTGATGGTGAAGGTGGAATGACCGGTGCCGTCCCGATGAAAAAGCTATACATTACTGACAAAGGAAAAGGATGGTCGGGAGTGACCATTACAGAACCTGCGTTGTTGGAGATTTCACAAAAAGTGATCTCCAAAATTTCGTGGAAAAGCGGAATGGAACTTGAGTTTATGAAGTCGGAAACCACAGGAGAGTATTATCTTCTTGAGATCAACCCAAGGTTTCCAGCATGGGTCTATCTGGCCCCGGGGGCAGGACAAAACCTCCCCGCGGCGATGGTAAAAATGGCGTTTGGTGAAAAAATTAAACCATTCGACCACTACACAATTGGAAAAATGTTCGTAAGATGTTCGTGGGATCTACTCGCTGATGTCTCTAAACTTGCCCAAATTTCCACATTAGGAGTTTTAGATAATGGAAAATAAAAAAAGATATGAACGCCCCGTCGTTCTAAAACAATTCTCCGGATTTATGAATAAATTTGGATCCAGACCAACGACAGCAACCAGAACTGAGGTTGATGGTGTTCCTGTTAACGAACTCGTTGAAAAATACGGGTCCCCTCTTTTTGTAATATCAGAAAGAAAAATACGGGAAACCAAAGAAGAGCAAACAGGATTTTTAAAACGCGCTACCCCAAGGTGCAGTTTGCCTGGTCATACAAAACCAATTACCTGAATGCAGTCTGTTCAGTCTTCCATCAGGAAGGATCGTGGGCAGAAGTGGTGTCAGGTTTTGAATATAATAAAGCCCGCTCTCTTGGAGTAAAGGAGAACACATCATATTTAATGGTCCCGACAAAGATAAACCTGCCCTGAGGAGAGCGATTTCCGAGGGATCAAAAATCCATATCGACCATTTTGATGAATTGTATGATATAATTGAAATTGCCGCTGAGCTGGACAAAAAGGCTATTGTTGCCATTAGAGTTAATATGGATACAGGCATCTACCCAAAATGGGACAGATTTGGATTCAATTATGAAAATGGTGAAGCAAAACAGGCACTCAGAAGAATTATGACATCGCCGGGGCTTAAACTCACCGGACTTCATACTCATATTGGCACTTATATGATGAGTGTTGATGCTTATAAAATAGCTGCTGATAAAATGGTTGAACTTGCCGGATGGCTTAAAAAAGAGTATGACCATATTCTTGATTATATCGATTTGGGTGGTGGTTTTCCTTCAAACAACACTCTAAATGGTCAATATCTACCTGCAGAGCAGATACTCCCTACACTTGAACAGTTTGCGGATGCGATCACAACCTCGTTGTTGGAATTGCCTTACCCAAAAGACGAACTACCTGTTCTTTTCCTCGAAACCGGAAGAGCCTTGATTGACGATGCGGCTAACCTTATTTCAACAGTGCTTGCAATGAAAAGGCTTTCTGATGGAAGAAGAGCAATGATAATTGATGCCGGAGTAAATCTTTTATTTACAAAATTTTGGTATAAACATCAGATAACCCCTGCTCAGGATGGTGGAATGATGACAGAAGAGACCGCAATTTATGGTCCTCTCTGTATGAATATCGATGTAATGGCAGAGAGTATCACCCTTCCCGTAATGAAAAAGGGCGATAAGGTGGTGATTGACTATGTTGGGGCTTATGATATGACCCAATGGATGCAATTTATTCAGATGAGACCAAATGTTGTAATGATTATGGAGGATAAATCGATTGAATTGATCCGTGAAGCTGAATCGCTTGAATACCTGGCTCAAAACGAAAAACTCCCGGAAAAACTAAAAACTTTCAAAATTTAAGGATTATAGTTTGAAGTTTTTTTGTTAATTCGATCCTCTTCAGTTATTCGCAGATACTTTTTCGAACAGAAGGTGGTTGGGGGCATTAGTCCTCGCAGCCACCTTTGTATCTCCGAAAATAGGTCTGATGTCTCTGCTTGGGGTAATTCTCAGTAATTACTCTGCACATTTATTGAAGTTTGAGACAACAAAGATAGAATCAGGATTCTACGGATTTAACGGTATCCTCTTTGGCGCTGCAACTGTGTATTATTATCAGTTGTCACCACTCTTCCTTCTGCTCATTCCACTATTTATTGTTATTACCTTTTTGATCGCGGCAGTTCTTGAGAACCATCTTGCAGTAACTTTTAATCTGCCCGGGCTCAGTCTTCCTTTTATTATTTCTCTGTTTGTTTATCTGATTTTTCTTGCGAATTATCAAGATTTGCAGTATGCTGTTAATTTTACAGATGAGAAGATGTTTGAGTTTTTCCCGCTCATCGTGAAGAATTTTTTCAAGTCGCTTGCTCTGATCTATTTCCAGCCAAATATTCTGACAGGGATAGTGATTGCTGCAGGGCTACTTGTCTTTTCCCGTGCACTTTTTGTTCTCAGCATCTCCTCTTATCTGATCTCAGGATTTGTGCTTCAAGCTATACTTCCTGCTCAGGCAGAGAGTTTGATGGTAATTGTGGGATTTAATTCGATTCTTACTGCATTTGCACTTGGTGGAAGTCTTGTTCTCCCTTCGGGGAAAAGTTTCCTGCTTGCCATGCTCGCCACTCCGTTGGTTGTTATCTTTACAGGTTTCTTTTCAGTGCTTTTAATAAAATCGGGACTTCCGGTTTTGGTGTTGCCTTTCAATTTTATCACTTTGGCCACAATTTACAGTTTGAAGTTCCGGAAGGATCAGACGGAACTGGTTCTGCTATATTTTAAACCGGGGTCACCTGAAGAGAATCTTTATTTCCACCAAAACAAACAATCAAGGTTTGAGAATTTTAAATTTTTCTTCCCTGAATTGCCGGTTTGGGGAGAGTGGACTATTTCCCAGGCACATGATGGAGAACATACCCACAAAGATAAATGGCGTTATGCCTGGGATTTCATATTAACCGAAAACGGGGAACAATATGAAAACGAAGGTGATTTGGTAGAGGACTATTTTTGTTATGGTTTACCCGTTTGTTCACCTCTTTCAGGAAAGGTTGTCACTGTTGTTGACGGAATTCCCGACAATACGATAGGAGAAGCCAATATTGAAAAGAACTGGGGAAATACAATTGTAATTGATCACAGCGAAGGGCTTTTTTCGGCATTGTCGCACCTGAAACCCGGGTCGATAAAAGTAAAAGAGGGTGAAATAGTTGATAAGGGAGATATTATCGCAGCCTGCGGAAACAGCGGCAGGTCGCCATACCCACACCTTCATTTCCAGTTTCAGACCGATGATACAATCGGCGGATTTATACATAAATTCCCGTTCGCATTTTACCTCGAAAAGAGGGATGAAAAACTTGGTCTAAAAACCTTGACTACCCATTGGTGAATTCAGTTGTTCAGAACCTTGAGAAACATAAATTCTTGCCAAGGCATTTGAGTTTAAACTTGGGGAGTCGTTCCGGTTTGAGTATAAACTGGATGGAAAAACAATTGATGAAGAATGGACAGTAAAAATAGATATTTACAACGCAAAGTATATTGAATCGAGTGCCGGTGGTTTTGCATATATTTACAATTCCGGTAAAGTTTTCTACTTTAGCAGTTTTACAGGGAACAAAAACTGTTCGCTATACTATTTTTATCTTGCATCCATGCAGGCACCATTAAGTTTCCACGAAGATCTTGAATGGCAAGATTCATATAGTGTTGCAGAATTGCCAACCGGTTTTGTTAGATATCTTTCCGAATTTTTTATCTTTTTTGGAAGTTTTCTTTCTGCAACCGGAAAATTCAGATATAGAAAAGATGAAGATAAAAATTCAATAATTCTCGAAAGTGAAATTTTCCTGCACGGTAAAAATCTCTTTTCATGGTACGGTAAAGATTTTAAAACCTCCGTTAATGTAAACTCCGATGGAATCATCGATTGGTTCAGTTTCAAAAATGGAGATAAAGAAGAAGTGTTTGTTAAAAGAATTAAAAAAGAAGAGGAAACAAGATGAAAAAATTTGCTGCTTTAAGCATAATGGCAATAGTTGTAATTATGGGCTTTTTGCCGTTGATATCATCTCACAGGTGCAAAAAGACTTAAAATGGGCTTTTAATCAATCGATCGACCTCGAAAAAGAGGGAAAAGAAAGAGGCAATTGCCGTTTTGGACGAGTTTTATGCACTAAATAAAACTAATTACCTGCTGAATCTGAGGCTTGGGTATCTTCATTATCAGGATACTGCCTTTACAAAATCGATTTCATTTTATGAGTCGGCTATTAAATTGAGCCCTGCGAGTGTTGAAGCAAGACTTGGGTTGCGCCTCCCTTTAGTAAAAAATAATCAATGGGCAAAAGTTGAGGAACTCTACAATCAGATACTAAAACTTGATCCAAACAACAAAGAAGCAAACCTGCGTCTGGGCCAGATGTATTATTACAATGGGCTGGAGAAATTTAAGGAATCGTTTAACAAGGCAAAACCGCTTTGGGAAAAATCAAAATTTTATCTTGAAAAGGTCATTAATCCTTATCCATCAGATTATGAGACCAACCTCGCTTATGGTTATACAATGTATGCACTTGGATACAATGATAAAGCCAGAGAATGTTTTAACAATGTCTTGATGGTCAGCAAAGGCGACACTCTTGCAATTCAGGGGCTGGGTCTTATTAAATGAGAAAAACAACGTTTATTATTCTTCTGATGTTCTCGGGGATATATGCGGATTCACTTCAGGTTTACACTTCCTTTTTTGGTACATACGGCAGTTACTCAGATGGTACCGGTTCGAAGGCAGGCTCAGCTTATGTAACGTTGGGGTTGAACTATAGACATCATCTAACCCTTGGATATGACTATCTGAATAAAGATGGTGGGTCGTGGAATTACAATCAGCAACTTGGTACAGCAGGCACAACCCTAAACTTCGATCCGCTTTATGTAAAAGCATCTTATGGACACATAAAGGGGAAGTACGATGATACAACAGGATATATTTCCTATGATTATCTGAATATTTACAGTGCAGAACTGTTATACAGGGTGAATGCATTTTATTTTGGTGCAGGGGTGAACCATCTCTATCTTAACGGTTTCGAAAAGAGAAGTGTTAATACTTACCAGGCAAGAATCGATTATTATGGTGGATATATCTGGTACCTCTCAATTCGTCCTGCATTTACCATGTTATCAACCGACAACGCTGTTGCAACGGGCAACGGAGGGAAAAACAAGAGAAATCTTTTTTCTTTGGGAATGAAGTTCAATTATTTGCTTACTCCGGGTTGGGTTGCAAAGGTTGGCGGGTCAGTGGGTAACAGAGCATATTATTACGATAATGATTTTTTACTATCTATAATCAGGATGAGACTCAGGAAATGATGCTTTCAGCAGGAGTTGAGTACTGGCCATCATGGAATGTTTTAATTAATTTGGGATATCAGCATAATGAATTTGATGGTTACGATGTAAATTATTTAATTGCAGGTGTAAAAATTAGCTGGTAGTCAAATCAAAATATTAATAACCGGAGCAGGTGGTTTCTTTGGTCAGGCTTTGTTACCTGAACTTGTAAGAGACCACACCGTTCATGCAATTTATCACAATACACCTCTGTTCCTTCCCCCATGCGGTTTTACAGTCGCAGACATAAGGGAGGGCTCTGCCCTAGCCTCAATTTTTAGTCAATTCCAACCAGAACTTGTTATCCATCTGGCAGGTATTACGGCCGTTTCTCATGCTTTGGCAATCACTGAAGGGGATGTAAAAGCCATAAATGTTACTGCTTCAGGAATACTCGCAAAACTTTCTCAAGAATACTCCGCAAAAATCATCTACACTTCAACAGATCTTGTCTATTCGGGAGATGAGGGCGGCATGGTTAAGGAGGAAGGGAAACTCAATCCTCTCTCCCTTTACGCTTCAACCAAACTTGAAGGCGAGACTGCAGTAAGGGGTGCAACCGATGACTATTTAATTCTGCGACTTGCCCTGATGTACGGGTTTTCTAACGGGAAAGTTAAATCCTTTTTTCAGGAGGCATATAACAAGGTAAAGTCGGGACAAAAAGTTGTGTTGTTTGAAGATCAGTACAGGTCTTCACTGTCAGTCCTTGATGCTGCCGGGATGATGAAAAAACTTGTTACTACAGAACAGAATTATAAGTTACTCAATTTTGGCTCGGGAGAACGCACTTCACGAGCACAACTTTTACCCGTTTTGTCCAAAAAGCCGGACTTGATGAAAGTCTTCTCGAAATTCGCTCACTGAAAGATTTTCCCATGCTCCCGCAGGTGGAGGATGTATCACTTGACATCTCAAAATTGGTTTCGCTGGGAATCACCCCGATGTCAGTTGATAAATCATTGGATGAAACAGTTAAAAATTTAATAAAATACTAAGTCACAAAGAATCATTTTCCCAGTAGAGGTGTTACAACGATATTGTGATTTAATTTAATCGAAGAATCAATAGATGAACCCACATGAACAATTATTGGGGAGCCCACACCTCAATTCAGGGTGGAGTTACCGCCTCAATTCCCCTCGCAGAGAAACTTGGTTTTTTAGCAATGCAGATTTTCACAAAAAATAACAATCGTTGGTTTGCCCCCCCACTTAAAGAGGAAGACGCGGCAAAATTCAAAGAAGAGCTAAAAAAAACGGGGATAAAGTTTGTAATGGCTCACGATTCATATCTTATTAATCTCGGTGCACCATCGGATGAGATGTTTAACAAGTCTGTGGATGCCATGGTGGACGAACTACAGCGGTGTGAGGTGTTGGGTATCCCACAGCTAAATTTCCATCCCGGAGCTCACCTTGGTGAAGGAGAAGAATTTGGAGTAAGAAGAATTGCATCAGCACTGGATATCATTCATGACAGAACTGCCGACTTCAAAGTTAAAAGCATGATCGAACTAACCGCCGGACAGGGCTCGGCAATCGGTTACAAATTTGAACACGCAAGGGATATCATCTCATTAGTGAGGGAACCGGAAAGAATGTCGGTTTGTATCGATACGGCTCATATTTTTGCTGCCGGATATGATATAAAAGACCCGGAAAAATATGAGACAGTGATTCTGGATTTTGACAGGATTATTGGTCTCGACCGTCTGCAGGCGTTCCACTTTAACGACAGCAAAAAACCCCTCGGTAGCAGAGTTGATCGACATGAAAACATAGGGGATGGGTTCATCGGACTTGAGGGTTTTAGGAATCTTCTGAACGACAAAAGACTGTTGCATATCCCCAAAATACTCGAAACCCCAAAGGTAAAGAACAACTCGAAGACCTTGAAAATCTCGCAAGACTCAGAAGCCTGATTGCTATTACTTAAATCGGGTTTGGATTTCCCGGGATGGATTTTGATCGTAAAGTCATAAGGAGTTAACGTCCGATTGCCGCTGCAATTAAAAGTTTGGGGTAATTGGCGGGGGGGGGGGGGCGTGTTGAAAACGGAGTTTTACATCGCCGACTGGTCCGTTTCTGTGTTTTGCAATGATAACTTCGGCGATTCCTTTGAGGGAATTACCATCGGTATCCACTTCCTTCCCATAATATTCAGGTCTGTGAATAAACATCACCACATCCGCATCCTGTTCGATTGAACCCGACTCACGAAGATCGGAGAGCATCGGTTTTTTGTCCACTCTTTTTTCCGATTCACGGTTTAACTGCGAAAGTGCAATTATAGGGATATCCAGATCTTTTGCAAGTCCTTTTAGAGATCGGGAGATCATTGAAATTTCCCTCTCACGGCTTTCAGAATCGTTATGCCCCTGCATCAACTGGAGATAATCGATCACAATCAGTTTAATTCCATATTCCGATTTTAATCTTCTTGATTTTGCTCTGATTTCGAGTACAGTTTGTCCAGGAACATCATCAATATAGATTGGAGCATCAGCGAGTTTTGCACCATATTTTGCGAGTCTGGCGCTATCCTCAGGGCTCATCCTGCCTTTTCTTATTACCTGTCCTGATATCCTGGCTTCACCACAAATAAGTCGGGTTACAAGCTGAGTTGTAGCCATTTCAAGCGAAAAAACGGCAACAGGAAGTTTAAAATCTACTGCGGCATTTCTTGCAAAAGCGAGTGCAAGTGCGGTCTTTCCCATTGATGGTCGTGCTGCAAGAATAATAAGATCAGAGTTTTGGAACCCGCCAAGAATTTCATCAAGGTCGTAAAATCCAGTTGGAACGCCTACAACTCCTGCGGCATTTCGTGTATGAACTATCTCGATATACTCCATAGTCTGTGTAACAGCCCTTTTCATATCGATATAGGTTTTTTTCGACCGGGTTTCCGATATCTGAAAAATTTTCGATTCAGCTTCATCAAGTATCTTGAGGGCAGTATCTTCAGCCTGGTATGCCCTGTTGGCAATTCCGTGAGAGACTGAAATAAGGTCGCGAAGCAGCTTCTTTTCAATGAGGATTTTTAACAGGTATTCAACATTTGCGGCTGATGAAATGTTATTGCTCAATTCGGAGAGGAAAGTAAGTCCACCAACTTCGTCAAGCTTTTTAACCCGCATCAATTCATTAAAAACCGTGGAAACATCAATCGGTTCGCGTTCATTATAAAGAGTAACAATGGCAGAGAAAATGGTTTGGTGGTTGGGTTTATAAAACGCATCCTTGTCGATAACGGCGATCGCTTTGTTAATTGCTTCGGGGTCTATCAGGATGGCGCCAAGCACCAATTGTTCTATTTCAACAGAATGGGGAGGTTGAAGTGCTGCCGGTAAAAAGCTGGCAATATTAAGTGCCAGTTCTTTTGTTTCTTGTTTACTCATTTTACTCGAAAATTAAAAAATCAGGAAAGGAAAGATAAACTATAATGAAGAAATGCAGTAATCCAATAATGCAGAAATGGGGGACGAGGAATTTTTTAAACCGGTAAAAATTTTGTTAATTTGGAAAGACTTGTCGGTTTTTTTTGTAAATTAGAATCAGACAAAATTGTCCTTTTTGGAAATTAGCTCAAACCCGGATCCCTTGATTAAAAAATTCACAATATCGTTGATTTTGGTCGTGATGACCTTGAACTATCTTAGGATAGTTGGGCCGTTTTTCGATTATGCGCTGAACTATGATTATATAGTCTCTGAATTGTGTGTAGAGAAGGATGAACCTGTCAACGATTGTTGCGGAAGTTGTGTTGTTTCCGATAATCTGACAACAATAATCGAAGATGAACAAGAGGATGCCTCCATACCCGGAAGCAGTCAACAAAAAAGTATTAAAGAGTTGATGCCTCATTTTCTGTTAACGAGACAAATCCCGGTGCTCAACTTCGGCTCAAAAATTCCCAACCACTTTGCAACCGTCGAAAATCCGGTAAAACGAGGACACAAGCCCGACACACCACCTCCCAGAATTTAGTCCTTTAATTCTACTAATTGTTTTTGTTTTAAGAATTAAAAGTGAGGACTGGTATGTTTTTCCTGACAAGGACTTTCTACATCCTGCTGCTCGCGGGTTCTATTAATATAATTGCGCAGAACAGCGACAGCATCAAAATTTATTGGCTCGATCCCATAGAAATAACGGCAAAACGGATCGATTTTAGCAGTAATTTATTAACTCTTCAGAGAGACAATCTTGACAATTTGTTGTCTTTAGGTGGCTTTTCTCTAATTAAAAAAGGTGTTTTCTTTGCTCAGGATATCTATGCAGATGGACTAAAAAAAGGAGACATCAGTATTGTAATTGATGGTGAGAGATACCCTCCTGCATGCCCAAACAGAATGGATTCGCCGATATCACGACTTAATCCGTTGGATATGGAATCGATAGAACTGGTTAAAAACTCTGCAAATTTACAGTCAGGGCTTGGCGGGATTGTCTCCTTCCACAGAAGTGAAGCATCGGATGAACCGTCGTTAAAGGCTGCTTTTTCAGGTATGGCAGGCGCATCAACGGTATATGATCTTTCATTAAAAGGTGAGATAAAATCCAATCAACTTTCGGTACATTATGCAAATGGAACACCCTTTAAAAATGGAGACGGGAAAATTTTCTGACCTGTATGGCTATAGCGACAACTACAATTTCACCCTTGGTGAAGTGTCGTTCCAAGGGAAGAAATCAGGATCTGAAATATGGGGCTTCATTCACATATACTGAAAATATTTCATTTCCCTACCTTCAGATGGATGAAAAATTCAACCGGCTTTTTCTGCAAATATCTCCTGGAAAGGGAAATAAGATTTATGCAAATTATACCAGTCACCTGATGAACAATTCACTTCGTATCTCACCAATGATGATGGAAACTGATGCAAAAAATCTAACAATTGGTGCAACAGGTGGATTTTGAAGCATATTTCAGAAAATGGACCGCTGACAATTTCATAAAAATGCCTGCCTCGCAAATGGCACCGATGGGTGTGACCATCAACAACGCCATGTTACCGGGAGTTAATCAATATTTTGCTTCGGTGTATCATAAAATAGATGTTGCCAATTTGACTTTCAGTGGAAAAGCGGGGTTTTCATACTACAACATGGACAAAGAAGAGGCTGTAAATTTCTACAAAAACCTCTATTCTGATCCAAAAACAACTGCGTTTTTCCCTGTAATTGGATTATCCGCCGCCTACTCTGATGCCATCTCATCAACTCTGGGATACGGTTTAATGGTCGAGGCAGCAGCAGAACTGCCCGAAACAGAAGCAATGTTTATTGCGGTGAAAAGAGCTCCAACTTCCTCTTCATGGATTGGAAATCCAACACTCCACCAGCCTCTAAAAACCGGTGCAAGAGCTTCGCTGATCACGACATTTGCGCGACTTGAGTTATTTTCGACATTCATCTCAAACTATGTGTATCTCGATAAGAAAAAAGCAGGTACTACAAATTATGTGACATATCGTAACATTGGTGCAATGATGTCGGGGGTCAATTTTGTTCTGGAATATAAGTTTGTTGAGATGACTGCATCCTACACCTATGCGGAGAACAAAAGTGATGACTCTCCATTAGCGGAAATTCCTCCGTTAAAGGTTACAACACGACTTGTTTCTCCCAAATGGATGGATATGACGTTTTATTTGAGACATACATATTCTGACGGACAAACAAGAACCGATATCAACCTGGGTGAAACAACAACCCCTGCCTACAATAAATTGGATTTGGGATTAACCGGGGAGTTAAGAAGTCTAAAGTTTTCAGTGGAAGTTGAAAATCTGTTGAATATAAATTACTTTTCTCATCTCTCATATTTCAGAGATCCGTTTAAGTCAGGCATGAAAGTGTTTGAACCGGGAACTACGGTAAGGATTAATGTAGGATATGCAATTTAATGCAGTAATTCAATAATTCAGTAATCCAATAATTTTTTTCTTAATGTTGGACAGATTCAGATTCCAAGGATATCCGGTCTGTCCAACATTATTGCATTTCTGCATTATTGCATTACCGAATTAATCAACAACCTCCGATAACTCTTGTGGATTTCTTTTTCGGAGCTGCACTTTTCTTTGCACTTTGAATTAGTGCAGGTAATTCTTGCACAGCTCTTATGCGGAACTTGTGGGTATCCTTTTCCTGCCTGGTTTTTGGTTCACCAACAGGGTTATATTCGAGGATTTCCTTTTTGAAGAGGGATAGTCCACCCTCGAGGATCGAAATATTACGATATCCCAACTCTTCAACGATATAAGCAGCTTTCTTTTCATCCACTTCATCATTTGCTACAAAAACGATATGTTTGTTTTTAATAGAAAGAATTTTGGAAGCATCTTTTCCGAACAGCTCTTCAAGAGTGAAATTAGTCGAATTAGGCAGGCTGAATTTTTGGAATTCCTTTGCATCTCTAAGATCAATAATTTGAAGTTTTGGATCCTTGTCAAGAAGTCGGAACGCAAGCTCATCTATAGCAGTAACTTCGATCTTCTCTGATGAAACTGCAGTTGCTGCATCTGCGAGTAATTCAGTCCTTCTTTCAGGCATGAAGATGGTTGCCAGTCCAAGTACAAAAAGAGTGATTCCAAGACCAAGGTAAAGCTTCTTCGGCTGGAGTTCAGTATTCTCTTTCCCGTTCACCTTTTTCTCAACCCAAGTGGTAAACCAAAAGGCACCAACTGCCATAGCAGTCATTCCAAAAGCGAAAATTCCCTGTGAGGTTCCAAGTGAATCAAAAAGGGTGACATTTCCCCAGTCCTCAGCTTTATAAAGAGTTTCAAACCAGGGATATCCTTCGGCGAAGATAAAAACACCAAGAAAACCACCTGCAACAAAAATCATCGCATCAATTTTCCCAATTGCTGCGGCGCAGACACTTGTTCCCGGACAAAAACCGCCAATTACAAATCCGAGTCCCATGATAAGTCCTCCAACGAGAGCTGACCAAAGGAAAGTTGGATTTACATAAATTAAACTGAGATCAAGAAGTCCAAAATGACCGAGGGCAATCACACCAATCATTGCGGTGATACCTGCAGTAAAAAAGACTCTTAAGACAGTAAAGTCGTAACCATAAAACAGACCAACAAGTTTTTTCGAAGTTGAAAAACCTGCTTGTTCAAGAATAAATCCAAAAGCTATACCAATAAGGATAGCTACAACAAAATTTAATTCATTTCCGATAAGATCGGGTACTAATGGTCCCATTATTTACCTCCCGGATAAAGCCAGAGTTTTCGGAAGAACCATGCGAATGCGTAAGCTCCGCCAAAAATAGCCATCATCGTAATGACACCACCGGTTGAGAGAACCGCCATTCCACTTAGAGCGGAGCCGCTTGTGCAACCTCGCCCAAGTTGGGAGCCCAACCCAAAGAGAGCACCACCAATTAAAGCCGTTATGATTCTTGTCTTTGAAGAGACCGAGGGGATTTTTTCAAGGGTCAAACTTAACCTGTTGGAAACCAGACCTGAAATGAAGGCACCCATTATAACACCAAGCACTTCAAAAACGAGCCAGTTTTTTAAGGGGCTGTTATCATGTTCTTTGAGGAACTCAGTGTAAAATTTTGAGTCCTGTGTATGTGCAGGAGCAACAGTGGCTACAGTAGCCACCACTCCACTTTTAGTGGCTCCACTTGCTCCCAAACCTCTTCCTGTGATAAATATTGTGACCAACAAGAGCAAGCCCAGGGAAAAAGCCTGCAAGGTATGGATTCATGTATTTTGTTTCGTTCATATAAAACCTCTATTTCTCAATTGTCTCTGCCTTGAGTTCCTCTTTCGGGGTGGCAGATTTTTCTGTTTTATCTTCTTCCAGTTCCTCATAACCTGTAATCATGGCTTTCAGGTTTGTGGTTGGCTTGTGACCTGTTGTGATCAGATAGAGATGCACCACAATAAAAGCGATTAGAGCAAATGCTCCGGCAGTATGGAAAAGGGCAATAGGTTCAACGGAATCGAGATTCAACCCCGCAATACCCCCTTTTTGAGGATATCTGTAGAACATGTAGAGCAACCCTGATATTACCATAACAGGAATTACAAGGACTTTCAGCGCAAAATAAACCAGTTTCTGAAGAGGATTCAGTTTGCTAAGTACTGTCTTTTTTGTAGGATGTGGAGCGTTATCGAAAATTCCAACAAGATAAAAGTTGATTTGAGCTTTTATGTTTGAAAAGGTTGGGAGATATTGTTTCCACTCTCCGGTTGAAAAATGCCAGAAGATTGCAAAAGCGATCAGAATAATGAAAGCATAAGCTGCAATATTGTGATATTCAACTGCATTTTTGTATCCGAAAAAAACAAACGAACCATGCACTTCAAAGCCTGTAGCGGCGAGGAAGAAGATCAGGAAAGCTTGAGTCCAGTGCCAGAACCGTTCAAATGACCTGTAGATATAAACCTGTTTTTTCATTTTAATTTCCCTTTCTCCTTTTTGATGCAGAGAATATGCGAACTCCAGCGTGGACAAAAACACCCAAAAGGCTTAAGATCACAATCCACTTGCCGGAGAAGTCAATAACTGCTGAATAATCTCTTGCAGGCATGTAGAAATCATCCAGTCCGGCTAATCTGCTCTCGTTTCTGCTGTGACACTCGATGCAGTTCACTGTAAGTTCCTTGGTAGAGACCATGTGATTTACAGGCCAGGTCATCTCTGTATTAATGAAAGTATATTGACCACTGAAGGGGAGT
The DNA here is from genome assembly GCA_016714125.1 of Ignavibacteriales bacterium. Lineage (GTDB taxonomy): Bacteria > Bacteroidota > Ignavibacteria > Ignavibacteriales > Ignavibacteriaceae > UTCHB3. The sequence continues at coordinate 66,047 of JADJNX010000006.1, forward strand.
CCCACCTCGGTCATCCCAATATCAGACGCCCGAAGCCAGTCAAAGTCTTTCCATAAAGCACCTTCACCTTTTTTATCGGCAAAAAGTTTTGGTTGGATCAACATTTTTGTAATCGGATCAAAAGGCTGTTTGGCTCTGTGTACTTTTACCGGGATTATTTTTGATTCAGGATCGGCATAAGACCCGTTAAGGGTATTGATTTTTAAGACTTTTGAAGTGTCGGAGACCGTATCCCCAAGGAGATAATGATCGGCAGTACCGTTAAACCAGATATACTCCGGTTTCAGGTTTTTGCCCCACTTAAATGAACCTTTTATGGAGAGATAGGTATGGTTGCCATCCTTGTCATCAATCTCAAAAGGTTTGCCGTCTTTAAGTTGACCTGCAGTTGACCAGTCCCAGTCGGTTTTGGTTGCATTTACTTTGGCATACACCGGGATATGGCATGTTTGGCATGCAACTTTAAGTGTGTGTTCGTTTAATATCGCTGCTTCGTGAGGACTTTCCGTATGGCATTGTTCACATGACGACCGGCCTCTGTTCATTGAAGAGAGGGAATACATCTTCCCCTTCATCATGTGGTTTTCAGAAGTATGGCAGTCAACACACGACATGTTAACCCCCTCGGAGGCCATGTGAACATCCACCTCTCTGGAAGGCTCAAACATCGCTTTTTCGAGATCACCATGTTTAACATTGTTACCACCACCGCCAAAGAAGTGACAAACTCCGCAGTTTGTGCGCTTTGGTTTCCCAACATTCTGTGCAACTTTTGCGAGATCAACACCGGGATCGGGGGCACCCCCCATTTCAGATCCTTTTGCGTAGGTTTCAGAATTATCGTGGCATACAAGACAATCGATATTTGTAGAATCTGTGTAGCCCGTGAGTGCATCTGTCATGCCAAAGCCGACATGACATTTTGAGCAACTCTGTTCATTCCCTTCAACACCGATGCAGAAATTGTTAATCGCATTTTTTTTACCGATGTGAATGATGCCTCTCCCTTTTACATATTCTTCCCGTTCCCAATTCCAGTGGTTCGACTTCATCACTTCCTTGTGCCTTTCGGTGTGGCAGGTGATGCAGGTTTCGGTTACTTCCTGTGGATGGGTGAAATTTTTCTGAAGAGATGAAAATTTGGAGTGGTCAACAGAAGGGATGTGTTTTTTGGAGTATTTTTCTTTTAGCTGGACTGTTAAAGGCTGCCGTATTTCTTTCGTTCTGAGGAAAAGTACAACACTTACAATTGCCAGGAAAAAGACAACCAGAATTATAACTATCTTTTTCATTAAGGTCTATTTTTTCTTTTACAAAATTCAAATTTACTTTATACCCTAAAATAAATTGCTTCAAGTTTCTAAACAAGAAAAATCTTCATATTTATAAAATATTTTCGTATAATAATACCAAGCCATAATAATACATAAGAGAGACAATAATTAATTTTTAGTTGAGAAAAGATGCTGCTTTGCTGAAAACCGAGTCGAATGCACGATCGATTTTATCACTTATTCCCGTTAACATTGGGAAGGGGTTTTCATGGGTATAGTTATAGTCAAAATCGATTTCATCAAACCGGATTTTTTTTCTGCTGTGATTCAGTGTTTCCTGAATTGCGGCTCCGGGCATAACATCATCCTTCGTAAGAGCTATCCCATAAAGGCGGTCGCTTATTTTCCCGAGGTATCTCTCTCTGACAGTCTTATTCTCCTCATTATTCAACATCGCTTTAAAAAGAAAAGCTTCTTCGTTCTCATCTCTAAAGAGGGATCGAAGTCTTTCATCTGTTGTTATGTTTTGTTCGAGCCTGTGGACATAAAAATCCATAATTTGATTTGTGGCTTCACTGTCAAGAATAAATTTGTTAACAGGTGACATCTTGTCGAGAGTGCTCCCTCCACAAAAGAGGAAACAGCGGGAGTTGTTAAAAAGACCAAGGGGGTTGCTCATCATTATGATTTCAGCAACAAAGGCACCAATTGAATAACCAAAAAGATCGAGTGTAGTGTTTTTTGGAAGACCGGGAATCGTACCATCTTTTGCCATTTCAGCAAGACTTGCGATATCATTGATAGTTTGGATTCCGGAGTAAACAAACCTCTGGGGTACAAATTGAAGTCGGGTAGAAATTGCAACATTTACGGGACTTGAGAGAACAACACCCGGTAACAGATTTTTTTCTTTCAATTGCTATCTCTTTCATCATTCTGAAATCTGACCAACTTGCCGGAGCTCTATTCATATGAAAAGCATTAGGAAAAAGGATTACTGATTTACCTGTATTTTTAATGAGATAATATGCCCAGGGGAGGTACTTTTCCCAGCCCCTTTCATTCAGACCGTGAAGCAAAACTATTGCCTCGGTTGAAACTGTACCGGTTGAAGAGAGGATCGAATAGGTAAATCTGTTGTTCTCCGAGATTGCCATGTCGGGAACTGTGAGCATCTTCAGCAGATATTTATCCGAATATTCATTCCTGCCAAGAAAATATTTCATCAGTGCTTTCATCAGGGGATTCATATCCTGGTATTCATCCCCGGGAGGGAAAGCCTTTTTAACATCGCTGTTAAAATAATTGTTGGTCAGGGTTATGGACAGTTCCGGGTTCTGATATACGCCCGGTTCCTGAGTATAAAACTCTTTAAGTTTCTTGTAAAGATCAAGATAGTTCATTTTTTGCTCAGTTATGAGGGAATAATCCTTTTGGAATTCCGGGTTTTAAGGGCGATGATTTCTTTTTTCTTCTTTTTAAGCAGGTCTTCCCAACGGGCGATTCCGGCTTTAAAAAGGTCCATTTTTTCAGAAAGTCCATCGATGGCAATAATCAGCTCATTAAGTTTTTGTTCACTCTCCTCAACAGGGTAGGAATCGAGACTGCTGTTCAGATCGAGGAAACCTCTGAAATAAACAGATACATTTTTGATCTCTTCAAGTGAATATCCAAATAACTGGAGATCTTTAATAAGGTTGCAAATGAAAACATAGTGCGGCGCAAAAAGTCTGTAACCACCTTCACTTCGCATATCAGGTTCGATAATTCCTATATCTTCCCAGTGTTTTATGGTTCTTGGGCTCACCTTTACAGCCTCCGCAAGTTGACCAACAGTTAAATAAGTTTCATTCAGATTCTGTCTGTTGTTTTCGGCAGAAGACTTTGGGAGTCCAACTTTTTTGATGATTTTTTTTATAGCTTCCATTCCATAACCCAGTTCGTAAAGCTTTTTCAGGTGTTGACCTCTTTCGAGCTGGTAGGAAGTGTAGAGTTGTGAACCTTCATCGGCGATACCTGAGGGTTTTAAAAGCTCTTCTTTTTCCCATTCGTGAAGGATTCTTTTTGAGACTCCGAGTTTGGAAGCGAGCTCATCGCTTGTGTAAATTTCTTTCAATCTTATACCTTAACGGATAACTTGTAAAAAGATGACAGTGTACGAACACTAATATACAGTAATATTTTTTACATGCAAGAGAAAAATGAATTTATTTTCAGTTAAGGGCTAATTGGGGAGGGGGTGTTAAACCGCAAAGATCGCAAAGGCCGCAAATTTTAACTCCGACTTGTCAGAGGGGAGGGATTAAACCACAGAGCACACGGAGCACACAGAGGGGGATAAACCGCAAAGGCCGCAGATTTTATTCCGACCTGTCGGAAGGACGCAAAGGAGAGGATTAAACCACAGAGCTCACAGAGCACACAGAGGAGGATTAACCGCAAAGATCACAAAGGGGAGAGTAGGACGCGGATACACGCAGATTAGACGTGCCAAAGGCATCCCTTTGGTAGAGTTACGCTGAGGGCGAATTATTAGTGTTAGAGACAACTGCCTTTTTTGGGACTTGAATTTTTTTTGCGTAAGAGGCAGGAGCGACAATCGTCCTCGATTGTCTTCCGCAAAATTTAAAACACTATTAAGAAATTCCAAATTTGGATATTTTTGGAACATTAATTTTCGAATTTGAGAAAGTAGGAAAGCGGATATATCGTTGATGCAATTTTTATTCAGAGATAACTGTTGGTTGTTTGCCCTGTTTTTGGTGTTTACCATCGGGCAATCTTCACTTGGACAATACAAGCCTGTTGTTATTGGGAGCGACCAGGGTCTGTCACAAGCTGCGGTCAGATCTATTGCCCAGGATTCCGAAGGATTTCTATGGATCGCCACCTGGGATGGTTTAAATCGTTATGACGGGCACCGTTTTATCAATTTCAGCCATAAGCCGGGTGATACAAGCTCCCTTTCGAGTAACAATCTTGTAAATGTTACCTTTGATGGAAAAGACCGTCCCTGGGTGACAGCGATGAATGGAGAAATCAATCTTTTTGAAGGTAGAAAAAACAGCTTTTCTCTGCTGCGGGATAAAAATGGTGTGCCAATCCATTCTCTTTATAATGGTTTTCCGTTCAAGTTCGACGATGAACACATGATTTTCCTTTCACCAAAAGGAGTTGTCCTAACCCGTATATCTGACCTCTCATCCACAATATTGCCGGAAGTGAAAGGGTCTCCTCCCGGATTGAAAAAAGCGGCATTGTGGCAGTATTTTTTCAAATACCTATCTCCTGGTTGTTGATAGATCACAAAAAGTTTATAGAATTCCATTGGGGTTTGAGATCCTGGTGACTTCCCCGCAAGAGATGGAGTTGTTTTTTTACTTTCCGCTACCGGTGATATGTACGAGTTTAATGCGGCTACGAGTGAAACCAAAAAGATAGCAAAACTAACAACTGTTAACAACCGTTCATTTACAGGGTATCAGATACTTAATGATGGTAACGGGATAATCAGGGTTCTCACATCAGAAGGGGCTTTTTCAATTGACCGTGAAGGGAAGGTTTCGAAGGGTTTATCAATTAGTGAAGTTGAAAATCAATTTAAGTCAGGTGGACTGATTTACTCTCTGACAGAGGATTACATCGGAAACTTATGGGTGGGTACAAGCTCGGGATTGATAAAATTTGAGAAACAGCCTGTAGAGTTTACAAACTACCCGGAAGATGGAGATGTTGAAACTACATTCGGGGCAGACCGTATCACATCGATTCTTCATCTCGAAGACTCAAGATATCTAGTTGCCTCAACAGGAGGAATATATAACTTTGATAAAAAAAGTGGACAATTTAGTAAATACAGAAACAATTTGACGGCTTTTGAGGGAGTGTTGGTTTACACTCTTTTTAAAGATCAAAAGAAAAACCTGTGGGCAGGTACTAAAAAAGGGCTTTTGAAACTTCAGTTAAGCGGTGTCAATTTAACTGCGACACCGGTTCGCTTCAAAGAGAGTCCGGATAACGATGAGTGGATCAACAGGATTACCTCTATCACTGAAGATTCGGAGGGATATCTTTGGATTGGAACCATAAGAGGTTTGATAAAATACTCCCCAATATCGGGGGGCTACAAGATTTTTTATTATCATGCTGATTTTGGCAATGAAGGTGACACTTATATTCTCTCTCTCTACTTCAATAACGGAATCCTTTGGGCTGGTACAAACAGTGAAGGACTACTCAGAATAAACACTTCTGATATGTCCCACATTAGATACAGCACCCATAGCATTGTGGAACCAAAACTTACGGGTGACAAAATCATGGCAATCCATGAAGACAAAAAGGGAAACCTCTGGATTGCGACAATGGGGGGAGGAGTGAATGTTTTGGACAAAGATCTTAATAAAATCAGAACTATTTCAATCTCTGATGGATTGGCTAACAATACTGTGTATGGTATTCTGGAAGATAAATCGGGAAATATCTGGGTCTCAACCAATAAAGGGATTTCGAGGATAAACGCCGAAACTCTGAAACCGGCTAACTTTTCCCGAAGTGATGGATTGTTATCAGGAGGATACCACCAGTACTCTTATTTGAAAGGGCTTGACGGGAGTTTCTATTTTGGTGGTTCAAATGGTATAACAGTTTTTAATCCAAATAAGATTACCCCAAATACTAAAAAACCAAAAGTGGCTCTCACCGATTTCAGGATTTTTAAGAATCCCGCTCTCGACAGGTTTATTGAAAGAGAAGTTGAGTTGAGCTATGACGAAAACTTCTTCACTTTTGAAATGACCGCTACCAATTTTGAGGATCCCTCTTCCAATGAATATCATTGGAAACTTGAAGGATTGGCGGATGAGTGGGTCAACGCTGGAAACAGGAGGACAGTTGATATCTCAAATATTCCTCCGGGCACTTATCTATTTAAAGTGAAAGTCGCCAATCGTGAAGGTATTTGGAGCGATGAAACATTGTTGGCTAAAATAGTGGTAGTGCCCCCCTTCTGGCGAACAGTCTGGTTCATTGTCCTTTCCGGAATTGTGTTGACAGGGATCTTCATATCAATCACTATTGCAATCTTAAGGCGAAAACTAAACAGAGAGATTGCCGAACCCGAGAGGGAAAAGATGATATTTATGGAGCGTGCCAAAACAAGGGACAGGATCGCCCGTGATCTTCATGATGATCTTGCTTCAACGGTTAGTGGTGCAGGGTTATATATACAATCTGCAACAAATGTGATGGGCCAAAACGACGAAGTTGCAAGGAAAATGATCGAAAAGTCTGCGTCACTCCTGACAGAAGCGGAACAAGCGATGCGGGATATTGTATGGTCGGTGTCACCCCAATATGATAATGTTGAAAATCTGATAATCAGGGTAAGAATTCTGACCCGTGAACTTTGTGAAGCGGCAGGGATCAGATTTGAATTCGACAAGTCGGGCGAAACTACAAGTATGTTAAAGGATGAGATTAGACGAAATCTTTATCTCTCTGTGAAGGAAGTATTGATGAACGCAGTGAAGCACTCGGGAGCTTCACAGATCTCTGTGGTTGTAGAGGTTGGTGAGAGAAACATTTCCATCAAAATAGTGGACGATGGCACCGGATTCAGAATGGAGTCGCAAACCGAGAAACTCGGCGGGAATGGTCTTGCAAACATTCGCAAGAGGTGTGCAGAAATTGGTGCTTCTGCCGAAATAGTGTCAGCAGAAGGGACCGGTACAACCGTTATCATAAAAGCTGGAATTGAAAAATGACACAGATGGACTATTATCTGCTACAGAAAATTTGACGAACTTGCAACATGGAAAATAGCGAAATAAAAATCTCAGTTGTAGAAGATCATCACGACTTCAGAGAAGGTTTGGTGAATTTCATCAATTTCTCACCCGGCTATAATTGTGTCGGGAAGTTCTCCTCGGTAGAGTCTGCGCTCGAAGGAATGGTAGAGCCCCATGTAGTGCTGCTTGACATAAACCTGCCCGGAAAGTCGGGCATTGAGGCAATTCCACTTTTCAAAGAGATGTTTCCTGCTCTTAAAGTGATCATGATGACAATATTTGATGATTCAGAAAACATCTTCAAAGCGATGCAAGCGGGTGCGGATGGTTATTTACTTAAAAACACAGCTCCCTTAAAGATTATCGCTTCAATTGATGAAGTGATGAATGGTGGAGCACCGATGTCACCTTACATTGCACGCAAAGTGGTTGATTTTTTTTGTAATCAAAGTTCCTCAGGTAAGGATTATGATCTTACCCTGAGAGAGAAGGAGATTCTGTCATTCCTGGTTGAGGGGATCGAATCGCGTACCATCGCTGAGAATCTCTTCATCAGTTATGAGACCGTAAGGAATCACCTCAGAAACATCTACAGCAAACTTCAGGTTACTTCGAAGACACAGGCTGTATCAAAAGCTCTTCGAGAAAATCTTATAAAATGACGCATTTGCGTTATTGATCCCGGTATTCCCCCCGCCTTAAATTGCGATTAAACAATTAACAATTTAAGGTAATCGAAATGATAAAACTTCTATTTAATATTACGATCTCTGTGTTATTCCTCTCGTGTTCAGTTTTTTGCCCAATGGACTGTGGTTACTTCGCCCGTCTCTGATATGAGATTTGTAAAGGTGCAGTTCCTCGACGATTTAAACGGCTGGATAGCTGCTGAATCAAAAGTGTTAAAGACAACAGATGGAGGCAACACATGGAGCGAGTTTAATTCCAACATTAATGATACCAGGGGATTTTATGCAATCTCCACCACTACCGCCTGGATATGCGGCACTTCTGGAAAGATCAGCAAAACCACAGACGGAGGAGCAACTTGGGTGGCACAAACAACAGGAGCACCAAACTTATCCAGTATTGATGCGATATTCTTCCATGATCAAAATAACGGCTGGGCAGCCGGAACTGATGGTCTCCTGTTGAAGACCACCAGCGGAGGAACAACATGGCAAACGGTTCCCACTAATGTTACTTCGGATTTGGAATCCATTAAATTTTATGACAGTAACACCGGCTGGGTGGGCGGCGGTTCAAGATTCTTAAGGACAACCGATGGTGGCACAACATGGACACAAGTAACCCATTTTGCGGAGGTTCGCGATATCCATTTTCTTGATGCCAATACCGGATTTGTCTCCGACACCTGGGGACAGGACAATCTGGTTCATAAAACCACTAATGGAGGGGTAACCTGGCAAGCCACAACCACAATCTCTACGGGACCTTATTACTTCCACGGAGTTTACTTTACTGATATAAACACAGGATATGTGGTAGGCAGGACGATGTTTTTCCTCGGGAATCATGGCTTATATAAGACCACTGATGGTGGGGTGACCTGGACTGCCCAGACAGCAAACCCTGCACCGATGTTTGAGAATTTCAGATCCGTTACTTTTACCCCCAATGGCACAGGTTGGGCAGTGGGCGATAAAAGTGCTATCTACAAACTTGCGAGTACAACTTCTGCATCCGAGGAGAGCGGGACGCCAACAGATTTTGTCTTAAACCAGAATTATCCCAATCCTTTTAATCCTTCAACAACTATTTCATTCTCACTGCCAAAAGAAGGAGAAGTTGAATTGGTAGTGTATAACATTCAGGGGGAGAAGATATTAACTCTTTTATCAGACCATCTGGAGGCAGGGGCACACTCAAGGAATTTTGATTTTACAAGTCCGGGTCTCAGCTCGGGAGTATATCTATTCAAGTTAAATCACACCGATTCGGACAACAAATTGTCGTCCGCAACGAGGAAACTTACCCTCCTTAAGTAGGGTTTTGGATTATTCCGGCAGATCACTTTTTGGGTGGTCTGCCTGTTGTATTTTAAATCGATTTTATTCCCATCCAGATATTGGGTATTTTTGAGACATCAATTTTTGAATTTGAGGACTCATGAATTCGGTTAAATCGAAAAAACAGTTAATTACAGATTATTTTTTTATTGGGCTTGGCGCCCTGATCATGGCGCTGGGTATCAGCATCTTCCTTGTTGATGCAAAGGTAGTGCCCGGAGGAGTCAGTGGACTTTCAATGGCGCTTTATTATTTAACCGATGGGGCAATTCCAATTGGTATTGCGATTTGGGTGCTTAACATTCCACTTTATCTATGGGGATTAAAGGAGCTTGGAAAGTCATTTGGAATAAGGACATTTTTTGGATTTACGCTAAATTCCTTTTTTATCGATTTTCTCAGGGGTGATTTTCCCGGTCTCTCGATGATCAGACTTCAGGATACCCAGACAGTAAAAGATCTTTTGCAAAATGATTTTCTTTTTCTGATTTTGATTGGTGCCGTGCTCCTGGGAGTGGGGTTGGGATTAATTTTTAAGTTTGGTGGAACCACTGCAGGCTCTGATATAGTGGCTGCCATATTGAAGAAAAAATATGGTGTAAAACCGGGTCAGGCAATCATCATGATCGACATTTTTGTGATCCTTCTTGCAGGATTCATCATCGATCAAAAAGGATTAAGTGTTGAAAGACCCGCTCTTTCGCTCACCCTCTACGCAGTATTTCTCCTTTTTGTATCTTCACGACTGATCGACATTATAATCGACGGTTTTGATTATGCCAAAGCTGCAATAATCATAACGGATAAACACAATGAGGTTGGAGAAGCGATAATGAACGAACTTAGTCGTGGTGCAACCGCCTTAAAGTCAAGAGGTTTATACAGAGATGTTGACAGAGAAGTGATTTACACAGTTGTGACCAACAAAGAACTTCCTGTTCTTACTGAGATTGTTCACAGGGTTGACCCCACGGCATTTTTGATCATCAACAATGTTAACGAAATTTTAGGGGATGGGTTCAGAAGGAGAATCTGACAAAGAGATTTAAAATGGAAAAGGCTGTTCTCGATAGAAAACAGCCTTATAAAAGGACACAAAAGTGTAGAATTAGTGGTCGCGTCTGTTGTTGAATTCATCAACCGCCATTGTTTCCAGTTCACTCTTCATTGGTTCGGGAAGAATTACTCTGTCGTACCACTGATTGTCTTTTCCCCTTTCTTTGGGTGCTCTAACGAAAAGACTCTCTTTGCCTTCAACTACTTGAAAACCTTTGAGAATAATTCCGTCCGAAGTCTCAATATCAAAATGAGCCTTGGTGTTGGTCGTTCCATTGGTGAGGGAAAACCTTGTTATCTTCATCTTACTACTTCCTTGATGATTAGTTGAATACCCTAGAGATGTCAGCGGCCAAGAACTACCCAAACACACGCGGATGATCCTCCGAACGAAAACTCTCTACATACCACATTGTTTACTAAAACAACAACCTCGCCGCATAATTTACTATTTTAAAGGTATGTTGTTTATTCTCTCGTGCAAAATACGAATTATGTTGTTATTACAAACAAAAAAAATGCGATTTGTGATATTTTTGGCACAAATCGCATTATTTAAATTGAAAATACGGGTAAAACCGTTCAGAAATTGCCGGAATTACATCGTAAGGTAGTTCCCGACAATCTTCTTGAATTCAATAATCGCTTCATCTATCTTCTGAATATCTTTCCCGCCTGCGGTTGCTGACTGTGGTCTTCCACCACCACCGCCGCCAAGAATCCGGGCAACATCACCCACAATCTTTCCTGCGGAGAGGTTTTTTTGTTTGATCAGATCGTCAGTTACGACACAAACGAGTCCAACTTTTTCGTCAAACACTGATAAAAGAAGTCCAACACCTGATTTGATATGATCTCTAAGGTCATCGCCAAGTTGTTTTAATTCATCATTTCCGTCAGCTTCAATTTTTGCCGAATAGAGATTGATTCCTTCAAAGGATTCACCCGAAGAGACCACTTTTCCGATCTGTTGTTTCTTTTGGGTAAGCTTAAATTCTGCTATCTCTTTTTCGAGTTTTTTCTTTTCATCGTGAAGTTTGGCAATAACATCACTCGACTCATGGAGTTTTTCAAACTGATGGTGGATAAATCTTTCAACTCCTGCTCCCGTAACAGCTTCAATTCTTCTTACTCCACTTGAAATGGAGGATTCGGAAAGAATTTTGAAGAGCCCAATCTGCGAAGAGTTTTGAACATGTGTTCCACCACAAAATTCAATCGACTCTTTGCCAAACTGAACCACATTCACTAAATCGCCATATTTATCACCAAAAACATAAGTGCACCCATGCTTTTTGCTTTTTCAATCGGCACATTTCTGTGGTGTGTTAGAGGGATATTCTCACGCAACTGCGAATTAACAATTAACTCAATTTCAGCAAGTTCCTCTTTTGTCACTTTGCCAAAGTGTGAAAAATCGAAACGGAGTCTGTCTGGTCCCACATAAGAACCTGCCTGTTGAACATGTGTTCCGAGAACTTTTCGAAGTGCTCCGTGCATAAAATGGGTGGCTGAGTGGTTTCTCATTATGTCCCATCTTCTTTTGCTGTCAACTTCAGCTATAACTTCCATTCCCGTATCCACAAGAAGACCCATACCATTATCAACAACATGGATTACCTTGCCTTCATTTTTTAAGACATCGTCAACAACAAGTTTGTTCTCACCGATGCGGATAATGCCCAAATCGTCGATTTGACCGCCCGCTTCCACATAAAAAGGAGTTTTGTCAAGGATTATCAGTTCTCCACTGCCATCCCGTTTGATGCCTGTGATTGTTGCAGTTTCGCTCAGTGATTCATAACCCGTAAAAGTAGTAGAATTGTTGTCAATGGTTTCAAAATCATCAATTCCACCGGCGATAATATTCACAATTCCAATCTTGCTTTTTGTGGCTTCACGGGCTCTTTCCCGCTGTTCGGTCATGTTTTTTTCGAATCCGGCTTCATCCACTGAAAATCCCTGTTCAGCAGCGATAATGCGGGTTAAGTCAACGGGGAAACCGTAGGTATCATAAAGTTTAAAGGCATCGGCACCCGGAATCTCTTTAATTCCGGCTTTTTTCAGGTGACCGGCTATTTCTTCAAAATGGTGAATTCCACGGTCGAGTGTTTTGTTAAAACTTTCTTCTTCACTTCTGATAATCTTTTTAACGAACTCTTTGTTTTCCACTATCTCAGGGAACTGACTGCCCATCTGTTCAACAAGTGTATCAACCAGTTGATAAAGAAAAGGGTTGTTCAGGTTAATTTTTCGACCATAACGGGCGGCTCTTCTAAGAATTCTTCTGAGGACATAACCTCTTCCCTCATTGCTGGGGACAGCTCCATCAGTAATTGCAAATGAAAGAGTTCTGATGTGGTCCGCTATAACACGAATTGGAATGATATCAGTCTCTGCTGCGTAATTGGCACCCGATATCTCTTCAATTTTTTTGATAATTGGCATAAAAACATCGGTATCGTAATTGGACATTTTGCCCTGAATTACTGCGACAAGTCTTTCAAATCCCATCCCTGTGTCAACGTGTTTTGCCGGAAGATCGTGGAGAACTCCATTTTCGTCACGGTTAAACTGAATAAAAACGAGATTCCAGATCTCAATACATAAAGGAGAGCCCGCATTTACCAATGAGGGGTCATCATAATCATCACTTAGATTGATATGAATTTCGGAACAGGGACCACATGGGCCGGTTTCACCCATCTCCCCAAAATTGTCTTTTTCGTCAAACTTCAGAATATGTGAAGGGTTAATGTCGGTAACTGTTTTCCACATCTCAAGAGCTTCGTCATCGGTTCTGTAAACAGTTGCAAACAATCTCTCTTTTGGCAGTTTCCAAACCTCGGTTAACAACTCCCACGCCCACTGGATAGCTTCTTTTTTGTAATAGTCGCCAAACGACCAGTTACCCAACATCTCAAAAAAAGTATGGTGGTAGGTGTCAATTCCCACTTCTTCGAGATCGTTGTGTTTACCAGAAACGCGGATACATTTTTGAGTATCTGCTGCCCGGGTATAGTCTCTTTTACCCGTTGCAAGGAAAACATCTTTAAACTGGTTCATACCCGCATTTGAGAAAAGAAGTGTCGGGTCATCATAGGGAACTACCGGCGAGCCGGAAACAATTTTATGCTGTTTGGATGCAAAAAAATCCAGGAACTGTTGTCTAATTTCTTGAGAGGTCATTTTTATCAGGTTTATCTTACTTTAAATTTTTGGTCTTTAGTTATAGTTTTTTTTGTAAACTCATCTGTGATTGAGATTTTTGCTGTGTATTCACCCGAATCAGCAGGTTGCACATAAAACTGAGCATCCATTTTGGTGTCAGGTTTACTCTCATCTTCAGTGGCGGTATCCAGCTCTTCAAAAGTATCTGCCTTCTTGCCATCGGGTGTTATAAGTTCAACTTTAAACATCACTTTTCTTATATATTGTTCACCGTCACGGTTTTCGGAATATCCTTTTACTATTATAGGAATGTTTATTTCCCACTGCTGCAATGCACTGTCGATCAGCATCGGATAAACTTCTGTTTTTGTGATTTCGAATTTTCTTTCTTCCTCACTACAGCCGGCAAGAAATACCAGTGAAGCGAAAAGGAAGATGAATGAGAGAGGTTTTTTCATCTCATAACTCCTTTTTTACACAGAAAGACCGGCCGGGTAAACAGCCGGTCTTTCCATAGATGTAATTATTTAATACTAACTGTTTTTCTTCTTGTAATCGTTCAAAAAGTCAACAAGTGCTTCCACACCTTTAAGTGGGAAAGCATTGTAGATTGATGCACGAAGTCCACCAACAGAACGGTGACCTTTTAATCCATCAAAACCTGCGGCTGTTGCTTCAGCGATCAACTGTTTTTCCAGTTCAGGAGTTGGCAGATTAAACGTGACATTCATTAATGATCTGCTTCCCGGAACGGCATGGGCTTTATAAAAACCGTTGCTCGCATCAAAACAATCATAAAGAAGAGCAGCTTTTTTCCGATTTGTTGCATACATTGCATCAAGTCCGCCGTTTTCAAGCAGATATTTTGCAACGAGATCAATGATATAAATTCCAAATGTGTTTGGAGTGTTAAACATTGAATCGTTTTCTGTATGCGTTTTATAATTAAGCATCGTTGGCAGGCTGTCAGCCGATCTTTCCAAAAGGTCTTTTCTGATAATAACCAGAGTTACACCTGAAGGTCCGATATTTTTCTGAGCACCCGCATATATCATCGCAAATTTACTTACATCAATTTTTCTATAAAGAATATCTGACGACATATCGCAGACAAGTGGAATATTCCCAACTTCGGGGATATAGTCAAACTGGGTTCCATATATAGTATTATTTGATGTATAGTGAACATAAGCTGCTTCAGGATCGAGAGTGATCTCCGATTGTTTTGGAACATGATTGAAGTTCGAAGCTTCAGCGGTATAGGATATATTAACTGCTCCAACTCTTTTGGCTTCTTTAACTGCTTTTTTTGCCCAAACACCTGTTACGATGTAATCAGCTTTGTTTACCGGTGGCATCAAATTCATTGGTACCATCGAAAACTGCAGGCTTGCACCTCCCTGAAGGAAAAGGATATCATAATTTTCAGGGATATCGAGGAGTTGTCTTAAACCGTTTTTTGCTGAAGCAAGAATGGCTTCGAAGGTTTTTGACCTGTGGCTAATTTCAAGAATTGACATGCCAACACCGGGGAGACAAAAAAGGTCTTCCTGGGCTTTTTTTAGAACAGGTTCCGGAAGAATCGCGGGACCTGCACTGAAATTAAATATTCGTTTTTCCATTTCGGTATCCTTTTTCAGTTTGTTTAATAGGCTTCTTATTCAACCTCAATGAGGTGGGTTAGAAGTCCGTCTCTCAATTTTGGTTCAAACCATGTTGATTTAGGGGGCATCACTTCGCCGGCGTCTGAAATCTTCATCAGATCTTCGACGGTAACGGGATAAAGTGAAAAAGCCACACCAAACTTGCCTGAAGTTGTTAGTTTTTCAAGCTCTGCGGTTCCTCTTATTCCACCAATGAAGTCAATTCTTTTACTTGTGCGTTGATCGTCGATCCCAAGAATTGGTTCAAGGAGGAAATTCTGAAGGATGCTCACATCAAGTGTATCACCAACAGAGGTTGCACCTTTCAGTTTGCCATTTTCATAATGTTCCGGTTTTAATTTAAGTCCATACCATTTGTCCTCAAGTAACATGCTAAATTCACCTTTTTGTGAGGGGGAAGCATTGGCATTTTCTGTCAGTTCAAAATTTTCTTTGATTTTGGAGAAAAATTGATCTTTGGTGTTGTTGTTCAGGTCGATGATAACTCTGTTGTAAGGGAGAATTTTAAGCTCTTCAGCAGGGAAGAGCACAGCGACAAAATAGTTATAATCTTCCGATCCTCTGTGTGCAGGATTGTTTTCTTTGGCAACTCCTCTGGCTCTTGAGGCGGAAGCTGCACGGTGGTGACCATCGGCAATATAGAGATTTTTAACTTTTCTCACTTCTTCAACAATCGACTCGTTCAGATCCAAAGGAATCTGCCAGACTTCATGTTTGATTCCATCAGGGGCAGTAAAAGCATAAAGTGGTTCAACAGATGACATAACTGCAGTTGTTAGGGCAGAGATGCTTTTTACACCTTTATAAGTAAGAAAAACAATACCGGTCTGGGCACCTGTGGTGATGATATGGTTTGTCCGGTCGTCTTCTTTCACTTTTCGGGTTTTTTCATGTTTCAGAATGATATTATTGTCATAGTCATCCACAGAAAAAGTGGCTGCGATGCCTGTCTGGCTTCTTCCATCCATCGTTAAACGATAGAGGTAAAATGATGCATCCTCTTCTTCGAGAAGTGGGGCATTTTTGGCAATTGTTTCCAGATTGGCTTTAGCCTTGGCATAAATTTCCGTTGAATACGGGTCCTGAGAATTTGGAAATTCAAGTTCAGAACGGGTAATTCTCAAAAAACTGAATGGATTGTTTTCTGCTAAATGTCTTGCTTCGTCGGTACTTACAACATCGTAAGGAACACTTGCAACCTGCTCGGCAACTGCTTTTGCGGGTCGTAGTGCTCTGAATGGTCTTATGACCGCCATCTCGTCTAACTCCTTAAAAAAATATATTAATGGAACTTCTAAATAACAAAAATTAGAGGAAATAGAATAATTTTATAAAAGAGATTCCATCAAATTTGAATTCGAAGTTTTGTCTTCTTTGCCTCTATGACCCGATTTCAGTTCGAGCAAGTCAAATCAATCAATCCCGGTTGCCTTAATCAAGTTTATATCTCCTCCGCCATAAAATGTGTTATTGTTTACAAAGAAAAGCTGGAAGATCGAAAAAGTATGGGTGAATGGCTGCCAGGTTTTCCCGCCGTCTTTTGTACGATAGATATACCAGGGCATATATGGAGTTGGATCAGATAATACAATCCATCCGTTCAATCTGTCTTGAAATCCAAGGAAATTAGCCAGGGAATTAGGTGCATTTACAATGTTAGGGCTCCAGGTTTTGCCTCCGTCGGTAGTATTCCAAACGCATCTTAGAGAATCATTCAAGTCTGAATAACACCATCCATAAAGGGAATCAACAAAGGATAAATGTTGGAAATTTGAGATTTTCTGTGAGGAAGAGTACTCTGTCCATGTTTCTCCCGCATCTGTTGTTTTCTTTATAAAATAATTTATTTGGATGGGAGTGGAGTCATTCAAAAATGTTGAACCGGAAACCCAACCTGTTTTTTCATTTAAGAAAACAATGTCTGAGAGATATGTATCAAAACCAAAAGTGCTTACATCTTCAAAGTATTTTCCTGAGTCGTTTTCTGATCTTAACACACTTCCGTCACCCAGAATAGAAAAGCATAAATTCTCTTTTGGAAAGACAGATTTAATCGGTGAATAATCCGATTTTAATACCACTTTTATAGCAATTGGCGGGATGTCCTCATTTTTTGTAAACTGTAACAAATCATCAACCGAGCTTACTCTAATCCATGATTTCCCCCCATCATCAGTATGGAATACTGAAATCCCGGTTGTTTCATTATTCCCGAGAACTATTCCTTTTTTTGAATCATAAAATTTAATAAAATTAATTTCAACGCCTTTTGCTTCTTTACATTTTTCCCATGAAACACCACCATCAGTTGTTTTAATAATTGCCTCTCTACCTCCAGCAAATCCTGTTTTTTCATCAATGAAGTGGAGTGCAGTGAAGTTATAATCCACACCTTTGGTAATCTGTTCAAAAGATTTTCCACCATTTATTGTCCGAAAAACAGAAGGGATATGTGTAGTTGATTGTGGCAAAACTATTCCGATATTTTTATTGAAAAACTTAAATTTGCCAACGCCGTGTTGAGAGTTTAGTGTTGAAATTTCCCATGTTGCTCCTCCGTTAGATGTCTTCAACAATTCAGAAGCATAGCCGGTCTCTGAATCGTAAAATCTAATAACCCATCCATTCATTTTGTCAATAAAATGAATAGAACCATCTCTCATTACGCTTTTTGGTATTGTTGAAGAAGGTAAACTTAATTTTTCCCATTTCTTGCCACCATCAATAGTTTTAAATACTGCACAATTCGAAGAAATACTTGCTTTGTCTTGCATATCGGTCAATACCCAGCCACACTTGTCATCAATGAAACCTGACAATTGGGGATAGATGTTTAGATCGTTAAAAGCATCCATCTTCTGCTAGGTCTTGCCTCCATCTTCAGTGCGTAACATCATGCCACTTCCACAAATTATCCCGAACTTTGTGGTAATAAATCTGATTTCGGTTGGATCAAAGTCAAATTTAGCGTTTATTAATTCCCAGGAATTCCCGCCGTTTTTTGTTCCCCAAATTTGATAAACCGCTTCATCTTCTTTTGAAAGCAGATTTGAATAACCTGAAACAAATCCATTTTTGCCATCAATGAAATTAACCGAGAAGATATTTTTTTAACTCTCCGACCACTCCTTTATTCCATGTTTTTCCTCCATCAAGAGTGGAAAAAAGAAGGCTGTCCCTTGAGAGAGAACCAGGCGGTATTTTTGTCAACGCCGGTTATTATGATAACCCAACTGTCGCCACCTGACTTTACTGTTTCCCATGTCTTTCCGGCATCGACGGTTCTTAATACTCCGCCAAAAGTGGTGGAAGCCCAGGCTGTAGAATTGTCACCGACAGAAATGTCATTCATTACATTTGGTGATGGGGAAGGGAAAAGCGTCTCCACTTTGCCTTGTGAAAAGGTAAAATTTGTAAGTGATATGAAAACAACAAAAAATATTTTTATGTTTTGGAACATACTAATACCTCGGATTGGACCTGTTTAAGAAAGTTATATATAAAAACCGAAATATATTAAAAATCAACCTTGATATTTTCATCCAGTTAGCAAAAAATTATAAGATTGTTGAGAGGTACGCTGTGAGTTTATAGTGGCTTTTGCTAAATAATCCTCTTTGTTTCTGTTACCTTGACATAAATTGAAAGCAGATTCTCACCGGAGTTTATTAATCCCCGATTCCTTTTTAAGATCGACGATGGATAGTTATGTGAATGAGACGTGCCGAAGGCCTCCCTTTGGGAGATTTTCGCCGAAGGGGGAGAGTAACAAAGAAACCACGGATTTTCACAGATTTCCACGGATATTTTTTTAATGATAGGGTGAGGAGTGGTAATCGTCCCGATTGCAGTCAGGGAAAATCTCTACCTGCAACTTATTGAAAATTAATAAGTTAAGTCTGAAAATAGGTATGTTCCCGACATTAATGTCGGGAACTCAACAGCATGATTTTTGGGCACCTTCATACTCTTAAGCTAAATTAAAAAATATACTTATGTTCGAGATTTCAAAACATCGATGTCCCCCCCTTTTGAACCTTTCCGAATAAATAGATGCTATAACATGTAATAAAACCCCAGGAGAAGATGAACTTAAATGATATCAAAAACATAAATAAAACACAGGATTCCACAGACAAGATGCCTGTGTTGTTTGTTGGACATGGGAGCCCAATGAATGCTATTGAAGAGAATGAATTCTCTGCGGGATGGCGGGAGCAAGGGGAGACACTACCAAAGCCATCGATAATTTTATGTGTGTCGGCACATTGGGAGACGGACGGTACTTTTGTGACTGCAGTTCCAAAGCCGGAGACGATTCATGATTTTTACGGTTTCTCAAAGGAATTGTTTGCTGTTCAATATCCAGCTCCGGGAAGTCCCGGGATGGCGAAAGAAATCAGTGATGAGATCAAATCAACTGATATTGGACTGGACGAAAAGTGGGGTCTCGATCACGGTGCATGGAGTGTGATAAAACATATGTACCCAAATGCTGATATTCCTGTGGTTCAATTTAGTATCGACAGAAGAAAAGACCCCAATTATCATTTTAAGCTTGCGAAAGAACTTTCGTTTCTGCGCAGGAAAGGGGTGTTAATAGTCGGGAGTGGGAACATGATCCATAATCTGCGGGTGATAGCATGGGATAAAATGAATGAAAGTGAATATGGGTATGAATGGGCACACCAAGCAAATTTTAAGCTCAAAAATATTATTAACAATGGTGACTTCAAAGAATTAATGGACTATTCCAATCAAGGCAAGGCGATGGAATTGGCAGTTCCTACTCCCGAACATTTTATTCCTCTTGTTTATACACTGGGTTTGAAGGAGGAGAAAGATGAGATAGCCTGGTTTAATGACAAACTTGTTCTTGGTTCCATCTCAATGTCTTCGTTGTTGATTGGTTAATATCGAAGAGATAATCAATGATCGGGTGTTGAAGAGGGCCGGGCAAGTAAAATTTCAAGACCGCGAATGAGGTTAAAGTCAGGGCAAAAATTTAAAAGATTGTGACTGTTTCTTCAGTTGTCTAAGTTTTTGTTGGGGAGGGTAAAAAAGAAAGTGCTGCCAATACCTGGTTTACTTTCCACTCTTAATGTACCTTTATGCTTTTCGACAGCCTGTTTGCAAAACCGCAGACCAAGACCGGTACCTTTTTCATTTTTTGTGCCCTGAGTTGAGGTGTGGAAATCAGGTTTTAAAGAGGTTTGCAGCCAGATCGGAATCCATTCCGATACCATTGTCACTCACAACAATTTCAGCCATATCTCCTTTTTGTGATGCGGTTATTTTAACCCACCCTCCGATGGGTGTGAATTTGATAGAATTGGCAACAAGATTTCTACTCAGGGTTCTCAAGAATCTGGGGTCAGCGAACACTTCAAAATCACCCTCGACATCACAACTAAGCTCTATTTTTTTATCCTGAGCAACAGCTGAAACAGAGTCAAATACTTTCATCATTTCTTCATAAAGAAGTAGTTTCTCAGGGTTAAATCCTAATTGATTGGATTGTATTCCGGACCAGTCAAGCAGGTCAGTCAACAATTCATATTGTTTATGAAGAGCAATATTTAACTGTTTGCTGAACTTGATAATTTCGTCTTTGCTAAGGCTTTCAATCTCGTCTGATAACAACTCTGAAAGGTTAAGAAAGATATTGAACGGACTCCGCAAATCGTGAGCAAGCACAGAAAAGTACCTGTCCTTTGATTGAATTGAGTCTTCTAATCCATCCAAATGTGATCGAAGTTTCTGCTCGGTTTCTTTTCTTGAAGTGATGTCTCGTCCAATCCCCAAAAGGAGAGTGACTGCACCTTGTCTATCCAGGAATGGTGAGGCATTACTTGCATGCCACCTTATAGATCCATCTTTTCGAAATATTCTGTATTCAACAGCAGTTGTGTTCTTTTTAAGATTAAAGACTTGATCAACATATTCCCAACATTTGCCAAAATCTTCCGGCAGGACATATTTTGTAAATGAGGTACCAATTACCTCTTCAGGTTCGTGCCCTAGTAACTTCTTCCAGGTTGGTGCTACATAAGTAAATTCCCCATTTCTGTTCAGAGTATAGATTACATCGTCAACATTTTCGACCAGAGTTCGGAATCTTTCTTCACTCTCTCTAAGTTTTTCTTGTTGCTCGATCCTTTCGCTAATTTCATTCTGAAGCTCAGCAGTCTTTTCTTCCACAAGCTCTTAAGATATTTCCCGTTGAGACTCCCAACGAGAGTGTAAAAATTTTGATTGTCAAGGGAATCAGCCTTTTCCAGACCGAGAATCTCAGAACGCAAGGTTAACTCAACAAATTTGATTCCCGGGACGGACTGTATGGCAGATGACACAAAATCACCCAGGTTTATAGCTTTGTCAAAAACCTGAAGAGTACTTTGTGCCGCAAGTAGCCGATTGAGGACCATTATCTCCCGGCGCTCGTCGATATTAGCCTCCATCATCACTCACCCCCCCAAGGGGATCCGGGAGGTTTTCGTTTTTTAACCTCACCTCTGTAAATTATAATCATTTTTGTTTACCGAGAAATTCATCGGGAGTTTCGTAATAAGGATTCTGTACAATCATTCCTTTAACGATCATATAAGGGTGAACTTTAAGAACACCGAGAATGGTTGCACCGTTAAATCTGGTGGCATCATACTGGCACATAACAGTTAAAGGATGATCGATCAGTACATTATTGATTCTTGACTCATATTCGAGCAGTCGCTCAGAGCCGTGTAGTCCCTGCAAAGCCCAGGACATTTCTCCGGATCCACGACAACCATGAAAACCTGCCTCTTTGGCGCTATGATAGATCGTCTCGAGCTTGGAAAGCATTACGTCAGGTTCAAAAATTCCATCGGGTGTGTATATTTCAAACGCGGTTGCGAGTTGGAGTTGCTCGGGTTTATGAAGATCACCAATCTGAACATTGTAATCTTTAAGCCACTCGGTGACATCGAGGGGTTTGGGTTGGTCGGCAAAGTATAGTACTTTTTCAAATGAACTTAGGCCACTTTGCACGAAATTTTGAATTATCTCTTTTCTCTCTTCCTCATTGTTGTAGATCAGGCAGATGTGCAAACCGCCGGGGGAAGTGAGTTTTGCGAAGCCAAGATCGACTTCAGAGTTGATCCATGACACTTTATACCTCAAATTAAGTTTTTCAAGCTTAAAAAAGGTCCTTTTTTAATCTTGTCAATTGAATGGACCCGATCGCAAAGAATCTCCTTTAAATCGTGGGTTTAACATAATCAATATTTTATAGAAATCAAATAAATTAATGAATATTTTACGGATGTGTGATATTTGGGACAAGAGGGAGGTGAGCCGGCCCACAATTGTAGTGAATAAAAAGAATCTCCGGAGTAAAAAGCGAACTTTTGGAACTCTTTGTTAAATTTTTTCTTTTAAATATATGCATAAACCCGACCGTAAATCATTTATTAATTTTTTAGCGCTATTCTGTTTGTTGTATCAGTGTCAGGATGTCAATCTTGGATGACTTCAATCGTGACACGATGACGATGAGAGTGGATTCGCTGCGTGTTATCAAACCCGGATGGGTTGGGAACCCGGTGGATGAAGATGGGAAGTTTGTAAATCATGAATTTCCGGCGGATCAGGACTATAACAGCTTTTTCCTTTGGCAGGCGAGTGGGAATCCACAAAAAGAGGAGAAGAAGAAGGATACTTTCCGATTAAAGACTGTGAATGCGTCCGAATTTTTGAAGAGCAAGGAAGAGGGAATTGTTTTAGTTGGACACGCCTCATTTTTGATTCGTATCGGCGGTAAACTGATAATTACCGATCCACAACTCACCTCCCCTTCGATGTGGACCAAGAGATATACCACACTTCCATTTAAAATTGAAGAGTTGACAGGAATTGATTACATTTTCCTCTCCCACGATCATTTTGACCACATGGATGAAGAGAGTCTAAAACATATTTATCAACAAAATCCAAATGTAATAATCCTGACCGGTTTGAGGACAACTCCAATTTTGCAAGAGTGGATGCCGGGTGTAAGAGTGGTGGAGGCAGGGTGGTATCAGGAATATCAACCCGGGACTGAGTCTATATCGGTGACATTTTTACCTTCAAGACACTGGAGCCGAAGAGGACTGTTTGATCAAAATCTCCGACTTTGGGGATCTTTTTTGATCAAAAGTAAAGATATTAAAATCTATTTTGGTGGGGATTCCGGTTTTGGAAGTCATTTTGAAGAAGTTTACAATCTCTTTGGTGAAGTGGATTATGCAATGATCGGGATAGGAGCATACAAACCCCGTTGGTTTATGCACCAAAATCATACTTCTCCATTGGAGGCACTGCGTGCAGCAAGGCTTATGAGAACAAAAAATTTAATCCCTATGCATTACGGAACGTTTGCGATGGGTGACGAACCTCTTGGCGATCCACAAAGAACTGTGAAGAGGGAATATGCCAAGAGAAACTATAAGTTTAAGCTCATTCTCCCAAATCCCGGGGAAAAGATCACATTTTAATGAGAAAAAAGTAAAAAAAAGTTTAAAATGTTGATTTATCGTTTGTTTTTCAATTTTTATACGTACATTGGGTATTCAAAATCATATTTTTAGTTAGAAGCAGAAGATTTCCCCCGTATTGTCGAACTTACACTACACCCATTGTTTTATCGTGAAGTCAGCCCTCTCCTAAGAAGCTTTCCACTGGAATTAGTAGAATAACTCTCATCGAAGAATCATGAATATACCAAATCAAATTACACAAGAGCTCGGCTTACGCAAAGATCAGGTAAATTCTGTCCTAAATCTTCTTGCAGAAGGTTCCACTATTCCATTTATAGCCCGCTACCGCAAGGAACAGACGGGAGGATTGGATGAAGACCAGCTTCGTACTATTGAAGACCGCCTTTCTTACCTCAATATGCTTGAGGAGAGAAAAGCTGTTTTTCTACACAGTATTGATGAGCAGGGTAAACTTACCGATGAACTCAAATCGAAAATTGTAAACAGTTTAAGACTTCAGGAAGTTGAAGATCTTTACCTCCCCTACAAACCGAAGAGAAAAACCAGAGGAACAGTAGCTAAAGCCAAAGGGCTTGAGCCACTTGCACTTCATCTGCTCGAAAATTACAACGATACTACAACTCTTGAAGAACTCGCTTCTGCATATATAAATGTGGACCTGGGTGTTCTTACTGTTGAAGATGCCATCAAAGGCGCCAGCGACATCATCGCCGAGATGATAAGCGACAACGCAGATGTTAGAAAAACGGTTCGTGAGTATGTTTCAAATGAAGCACTCATTAAAACTGAAAAATCTTCTGATGCCCCCGAGTTGAGTGAAAAAAATCTGAAATTAAGGGCAAAAGGGGAGCAGGATGTTTACAGAACCTACTATGATTTTCAAATTGATATTAGTAAAATAAAACCCTATCAGATAATGGCTCTTGAGAGAGGTGAGAGGGAGAAATTCCTCAAAATTCATTTTACAGTTGAGCCAACAGCAGCACATTCCAAGATCAATGAAAGCTTTTTTAGCGATAAAAAAGGAAGTTTTGATGAATTTTTCGCAACTGTTGTGGAAGATTCTTTCAAACGATTGATTTTCCCTTCTATTGACAGGGAAGTAAGGAATGAACTGGTTTATGAAGCCGGTCTGCATGCAATTGAAGTTTTTGCAGAGAATTTGCACAATGTTTTGCTTCAGCCACCCCTTCTCGATAGAGTTATAATGGGACTTGATCCCGGATTTGCTTCCGGAACAAAAGTTGCCATTATCGATGTGACAGGAAAGTATATTGATGGTGTTACCATCTATCCTCATCCTCCACAGAATCGTATAGCAGAAGCCGAAAAAGTGGTTGTCGCTCTTATCAACAAATATAAAGTTGATGTAGTGGCAATTGGAAACGGAACAGCAAGCCGTGAAACCGAGACTTTTGTCTCGAACTTATTAAAAGAATTCACTTGAAGCCAAATATATAATTGTTAACGAAGCGGGAGCTTCGGTATATTCTGCTTCTGAAGTGGCAAAAAAGAATTCCCCGATCTCGAAGCTTCACAAAGAGGCAACATTTCAATAGCAAGAAGATTACTTGATCCTTTATCGGAACTTGTAAAAATCGACCCCAAATCAATTGGTGTTGGTCAGTATCAACACGATGTTGATCAAAAACTTCTTGCCAAAAAACTTGATGATGTTGTTGTAAGCTGCGTGAACTATGTCGGAGTGGATTTAAACACAGCCTCCTCTTCACTATTAACTTATGTTTCAGGTCTAAACAAAAGACTTGCCGACTCAATAGTGAAACACAGAGAGAGCAAAGGAAAATTTAAAAGAAGAAGTGAGCTTTTGGGCGTTCGTGGTGTTGGCGAAAAGGTGTACGAACAGTGTGCCGGTTTCCTCAAGATCCCGGATGGCGATGAGCCACTTGACAGCACATTTATCCACCCTGAATCTTATGAGACAACTAACAAGTTGCTCGATATGGTGAACATAAAACCGTCAGAGATAAAAGAGACAGGTGGAGCAATAAGTTTCTATATAAACAAGGTTAGCCTGAAGAAAGTAGCGTCGCAGTTAAATGTTGGCGAGATGACCCTTCAGGATATAATCGAAAACATCAAAAAACCGGGGAGAGATCCAAGAGAGGAACTACCCCCACCAATCCTTAGGAGTGATATAATGAAGATGGAAGATCTTAGACCAGGCATGAAAGTAAAAGGAACCGTTAGAAACGTTGTAGATTTCGGTGCATTCATCGATATCGGCGTAAAACAAGACGGTTTACTCCACATTTCAAAAATGAAACAAGGTTTCGTTAAAAATCCAAGTGAAGTTGTCGCCGCTGGTGATATACTTGAAGTAACTATTACTGAAGTAGATCTCGACAGAAAAAGAATTTCCCTTAGCTTAGTCGACTAAAAACAGATTTTGACACGAAGAAAAGAAGTTAAGAAGGGACACGAAGAACCTTCTTGAGCTTCTTTCCTTCTTGACTTCGTGTTCTAAGGGTTTATTTTATTCCCATTAACTGGGTTTGGATAAACTTTTTAGTCATATTCTCAGCTTCCAAAGCAGCAGCATTGTTGTGGTTTGGGCTGCTGGGGTTTGCAAAAGCATGATCGGCTTCAAACCATTTAAGTTCATATTTGCGCTTAAGTGGTCTAAATGATTTGTCGAATCCGCTAACTACATCCCTTGTTATCCAGGCGTCTTTCTCAGCAAAGATGCCGAGGACAGGTGCGTAGAGGTTTTTCAGTTTTTTGGCGTCTGTTTCCGGCATGCCATAATAGAGCACGCAGGCTTTTGCCTGTTTACCAAATATTATGGCTGCTTGCATCGACAAGCCACCACCGAAACACCATCCAAGCGTTCCGACTTGAGCGTTGGCTCCGAGATATTTTTTTGTACCTTCGATAATTTTCATTGACCGTTCGGTTTTTACTCCTTTCAGGAGCATTCCGGCTGAGTCAGGGTTGGTTGTTGACTGTCCATCATAAAAATCGAGTGCAATCACATTCATGCTTGAAAAAGCATTTGCATATTTTTCGGCTTCATTTTTAATGTAGTCGTTAAGTCCCCACCATTCGTGGAAAAGGATTAACCACTTATTTGATTTGTGAGCTGCTTTTATTTGGTAGGCGTTTGCTGTCGAGCGATCGGAGAGAGTGATTTTTATCATTTCTCCTCTGCCGTTTGTTAATGTAAATGGTGCCGGTGAAGGATGTTTCTCGGCAAATCCCTGAGAATCAACGTTGGAAGCAAATTTTGCTATCGGATCATTGGTTGTTGTGGAAGTGCTTGTTTTATCGCTGTTACCTTCGGGTGTGCAGCAACTCTCCTGAGCGTAAACTCCGCCGGTGAAGAGTAAGAGGGAAATGACTAAAAAAAGTCTTTTCATATTTGGGTTCCTGTATTTTTGGGTTTAATGAATTACAATTTAAGAATACTTACAGAGATAAACTTTGTAATTGTTTAAAAAGTTCGAGAAGGGTATATTGAAGTTTCAATTCAACAAATTTGGAGAGTAACGCGACTAATTAGAGATACTATTTTCACTTAAACAGACGAACTGCCGTTATGTTGTCAAAAGTCGTATTCTTTTTTATACTGTTTTTTGCGGTACCCCTTTTTTCACAGGTTACACTTTCCGGTAAAGTAATATCTCCCACCGGAGAGCCTCTTGCGGGCTGTGCCGTGTTCATACTAAAAACCCCCCTTGGTGTTATTACCTCTACCGATGGTAACTTCAGTTTTGAAGTTTCTGCAGGCAAACACACACTTCGTATCCGTCATATCGCCTTTAAAGATACCACTCTTGAAATCCAGCTTGCAACAGAGAATAACCAGCCAATAACCGTTAAACTTGTGGCAACCTCCTATCAGGAAGATGAAATTGTCGTATATGGTGAAAAAAAGGGGATGGAGAAGGAAACTCTTGAGGCAGAGACCATTGGAAATATTCCAACCCTCAATGGTGAGGTTTTGCAAACTGTCAGGATACTTCCGGGTGTTAAGATTAACAACGAAACAACCTCAGGATATAATGTCAGAGGCGGAAGTTTTGATGAAAATCTCCTTTATCTAAACGGATTTGAGATATTTCGTCCATTTCTCCTTCGTCAGGGAATTGAAGAGAATCATTCGCTCGTAAATCAGGATCTTGTTAAGGATTTAAGTTTTTATGGTGGTGCTTTCCCGGCGATTTATGGTGACAAGATGGCTTCGGTTCTTGAGATCAACTATGGAAAAGCGACAGACACTCCTTTTAGTGGAATAATCAGAGCGGGACTTCTCTCTGCAGGTGCGGCTTTTCATCATGCAAAAATGGCTTTTCTGCGAGTCTTGCGGGAAGATGGAGTTATCCTAAAATATTCTCTTCGCAACAGCACACTTCCGGTGACTATCGTCCCGATTTTAAAGATATTCAATTAAGTATAAATTACCTCCCCGGGCAAAACATCTCAACACAACTTTTTCTGTTGAGGGCAAACAACAAATATGACCTGACCCCCACAAATTGGACGGGACATTTTCGCCTTGATGGAGTTATTCAAGGGATATCATCAGATTATTCCGGTACCTCCAATTATGGCTATAACACCACACTTGCAGGATTAAATACAAAAGTGAGAGTCAGCCCCGATTTGTTATTGAGTGCCGTGGTTTCCTGGTTTAATATCAAAGAAACCGAAACCAGAGATATCAGATCAGACATTTATCTGATTCCGGATGCATATAATCCTGACTACAGGGAGTACCTCAAGTCGGCTCTGGAAAAAGGTGAAAACACACTCGATTTATCTGTGATAAACATAACTCCTGAGATAACATATACATATGGTGGGCATACCATTAAAGCCGGTGCAGAGCTTAAATTTTCCGATTTGAGGCACAATTATTTTGAAGAGAAAAAGGAACAGGGGGGTATTTCAATTCCTGCTGCTCCCGAAGTTACCAGTTATGGATCACAAAAAGACTTAAATTCATATTCCTTTTATGTTGATGATAAAATGAATCTTGGAATCAGAACGACAATAGATGCCGGGTTGCGTTTCACCTCTACTCCTTATAACAATGAGACATTTTGGTCACCAAGGGGTTCAGTTGAGTATAAAGTGACCGAAAAATTTAATGTAAATCTGAGGGCGGGCATTTACAATCAGCCACCGTTTTTTTATGAGTTAAGGGATTTAAGTATTGAGGAGGCATCAACACTTATATCGCAGAAGTCAGTTCACTATATCGCAGCGCTCCATTATGTTTTCAAAAAGGGATTGGAAATGAGAGCTGAATTTTATTACAAGTCGCTGTCCGATCTTATTCCTGTCGATTTTGATGGAATGAGGATAATTTACGGGAAGACCAATTCCCTCGAAGGTTACGCTCAGGGATTTGATATTATGCTACGTGGTGAGATTCAGCAAGGGCTTAACAGTTGGTTTGTTTATGGATATCTCGACAGTGGTGAAAAATTAAAGGGGAGTTCGGAAGGATATAACAGGAGATTGCTCGATCAGACGCATAACTTTCAAATATTCCTTCAGGACAAAATTAAGAAGCACCCAAACTGGCAGTCACATCTTAGATTTTCAGTAGCTTCGGGTACTCTTTTTCATCCAAGAAGAGTTGAAGTTGGCACCGATGGTAAAAATTATCTCGTCGTTGATTACAACAAACGATGGGAGCTCCCTATGTATATGAGGGCAGATATGGGACTTTCTGCAAAATTTGATTTTGGCGGAGAAAAATTTTTAACTGTGGTTGCTGAAGTTCTAAATGTCTTTAATAACTATAACATAGCGGGATATTCATGGTATCAGGTGATCCCGGGCATTCGTTCTCCACTTCGAGTTCCACAGATTTTCACTGAAAGATTTTTTAATTTAGCAATGGAGTTTTCGTTTTAAACCGGATTTACATTGAAAAATCAAAAAAAGTTTGTTGAACTTACTGCACTATATCCCGATGATGCCGAGGCACTTACAAAATTAGCTGATAATCCTAAAGTTGCACAATTTTTGAGAGATTCCTTCCCGCAACCATATACTATTGACCATGCCAAAGAGTTTATAAGACTGATGACTGAAGGGAATGTTCAGTCTGTATTTGCAGTAAGATATAAAAGTGAATTTGCCGGAATAGCGGGGGTTCACCTTTTGAGTGATGTACAGCGACGAACCGTGGAAGCCGGTTTTTGGTTTGGAGAAAAGTTTTGGGGAAAAGGGATTGCAACGGAAGTTTGCCGGCAATTGGTGAAGTTTGCTTTTACCTATTACGACATAGTTAAAATTCAAGCCGAAGTTGCTGCCCCCAATCATGCCTCCGCCAAAGTTCTCAAAAAAAATGGATTTCAGTTGGAAGGTGTTTTAAGGCAATCATTCCACAAAAATGGTCACGATTGGGATCTCCATATCTATGGCCTGTTAAGGGAAGAGGTCGAATAACTCTCTCCTCCCTACTCCTCCGATTGTAACTTTTCGGCGCGATCGGCAATTTTAATTTGCTCGATTAAACTGAAAAGATCGCCATTGATAACATCACTCAGGTTATAGAGGGTTAATCCGATTCTATGGTCGGTCACTCTGTTTTGAGGGAAGTTATAGGTGCGAATCTTGTCACTTCTGTCGCCACTTTTTACCATCAATTTTCTTTGAGCTGCAATCTCTGAATTTTGTTCACCACTTTTGAGATCATAAAGTCGAGCCATTAACACTTTAAGAGCTTTTTCACGGTTTTTCAACTGTGATCTTTCATCCTGGCATTGAACAACAATTCCTGTGGGAAGATGTGTCATCCTGATGGCAGTTTCAACCTTGTTAACGTTCTGACCACCCGCCCCGCCACTTCTAAAAACATCAATTTTAACATCATTCATGTTGATTTCCACCTGTACTGCCTCCACTTCAGGAAGGACAGCAACAGAGGCTGCTGAAGTATGAACTCTTCCCTGAGCCTCGGTTTGGGGTACCCTCTGAACACGGTGCACACCACTTTCCCATTTTAATTCACCATAAACTCCTGTTCCTGAGATTGAAATAACTGCTTCTTTAACACCACCCAGACCACCGGCCTCATTTAAATCGATGTACTCAGCTTTCCACCCTTTAAGTTCTGCATAACGCATATACATCCTTAACAGATCTCCTGCGAAAAGGCCTGCCTCGTCGCCGCCGGTTCCTGCACGGATTTCCATAATCACACTTTTATCGTCATTTGGGTCTTTTGGAAGAAGTAATACTTTAAGTTCTTCCTCATAACGCTCTTTTTCTTCTTTTAATCCATCAAGTTCCATCTGAGCAAACTCAACCAACTCACGGTCCGTTGAATTATCCAGAATATCTTTTGATTCTTCAAGATTAGCTATTGTTCTTGAATATTTTTCAAAAACTTCCATTATGGGCATCAAATCACTTCTTTCCTTGCTGAGGGAAATCAGTTTATCTGTATCAGCGAGTACCTCTTCATCTGAGAGTTGCTCATTTATTCTGTCAAATTTATCTTTTATCTTAGCAATTTTATCAAAAAAGCTCATGTAATCCTGTTTATTTTAACCTGCAAATATACAAAATTCGGTATTAGCTATCAGGTATTAGATATTGGGTGGCTTGTAAAGTCCTGAAAAAAGTTTACACATTAATCAGTTAGTTTACATTATTGTGATTACCTAAGAACTATTAACGAGAGCATTTTTGTAATTGATCAAATAAATCTGTTTACTTTTTGGACGATGATTTTTCCCATTTTTTACAAAGTCTAAGGCAGAATATCGTTAAGATTTAGATGGTTAATTATTTTTCAATAATAGTTGAGTATTAAAATGAAAGTATTGATTTTAGGTGCTTCTGGAGCAACCGGTCGTTTGGTTCTTAAGCAACTTCTTGATCAAGGAATAGAAACAAAAATTGTCATTCGAGCACTTTCCGGGATATCAGAGAGCCATCAAAACAAGAGACTTTTGGAGTCTATCGTTGGAAATATTTCCGAATTTGGAACGGATGAGTTTACTAAGTTGGTCGTCGATTGTGATGTCGTAATTTCTTGCCTTGGTCACAATATTTCCTTCAAAGGAATGTTTGGTGAGCCGAAAAACTTGTCACAAACTGCATAGAGAGCATCTACAAAGCAATAGTGGCGACAAAAACCGATAAAACAAAATTGATTCTCATGAGCACCACTGCTTATAGAAACACCGGGATCCAGGAGAAATATGGTTTGGGAGACAGAATGGTGCTTTCAACTCTTTATTATCTTCTCCCTCCTCACCGGGATAATGTGGAAGCGGGATTGTACCTTTCGAACACCATTGTAATGGATAATGAAAAAATAGAGTGGGTTATGGTGAGACCCGACACCCTGATAGATGCAGAACATGAGAGTAAATATGAAATCCATCAATCACCAAAACAAAGTCCGGTTTTTGAATCCGGGAAAACAAGCAGAATAAATGTAAGTGCTTTTATGATTAAACTGTTGTTGGATGAAAAGTTATGGAAAGAGTGGAGATACAAAATGCCTGTGTTATATAACTCATAAGAAACAACAAAAGCCAAGGGGTCATCCCTCGATCGTTAGTTGTAGAGCATCATAACTTTAAGATCCTTATAGCACCTCTTAAAACCAGCCAAAAGACCAATGCACCGATTATTAAATCGGGGTATAGTGAATTGGTAAGATAGACTACAAGCCCCGCCACGATCACTCCGATATTTGCGATTACATCGTTTGAAGTGAATATTTTGCTTGCCTGAATGTGTGCTTCATTATCTTTAGATTTATTAAGAATTATCAGTGAGGCACCATTTCCAACCAAAGCAAAAAGTGATATGGTAATCATTTGCACATACTCAGGAGTTTCAGAAGGGGATAAAAACCGTCGTAATACTTCAAAAAAACCAAGAAGTGCCAAAAAAAGTTGGAAATAACCGCTCAGGGTTGCCACCTTCTTTTTCCTCGAAAGACGGGAACCAACAGCCCAGAGGGCAAGACCATAAACCACTGCATCAGCCAGCATATCCAATGAATCGGCAATCAGACCCATCGATCGGGAGATGATGCCAAATGCCATTTCAAGCACAAAAAGAAGAAATTTATAACAAGGACGGTGTAGAGCAGTTTTTTCTGTGATCGGCATTATTTTTGTTCTCTTCTTTAAGGGTGCCTTCCCAAGGGGAACTGTCCACTAGCTTGGAATCAAAATTCAGACTGCCTATCAGTTTCGAAATTGATTCAGAGTTACCGTCGTGAATCACCTGAAGAGTTCTGTTTGGGATGTCAAAATCCAGTTCTTTGATTAAGTTTTCCTCATAGAGCTTCATTCTGATCATTTGCTCCTCAGAGGGGCAATCCATCTTTGAAATCAGATACCGGTCGATTTTCATATACTTGGGTTAATTCTTAACAAATGGGCAGTGCCGGCAACCACTATTACAACAACTGCCCTCTTTTAAATGGTAAAATGTTGTAAAAACCGAATATCCAGTAACCGGATCACGGTAGGTATCATTTCCTGCAAGACATGCATCCTGATGGGCCTTGAGAATTAAACTATAGTCCTTCCTCTCCGGGTTAAGTCTCGAAGGGTGAGGAACGGGAACGGATTGATTTTCATTCATCAAAAGGGGAGATTCCTTAAAAAATTGGTCAACACCTTGTTACATTCAGAAAAGTTTTCGTAAGGGGCTGCATGTCCTGCATCGGGTACGATATGAAACTCTCCATTTTTTACATTGGACATCATTTGAAGCATTTCAGTTGGAGGTGTAAGGGTATCAAACTCGCCGCATAAAGCCAGCACAGGGAGTGTGGCTGACTCAAGAAATGAGATTGTGCTCGTGCGTCCCATCATTGCCAACAGGGCGCCAATGGCTCCTTTAGGATTTATCCCGGATGCCCGATCGATGAAACTCTGAAACTCATCAGGCTCTCTTTCCTT
The DNA here is from genome assembly GCA_016714125.1 of Ignavibacteriales bacterium. Lineage (GTDB taxonomy): Bacteria > Bacteroidota > Ignavibacteria > Ignavibacteriales > Ignavibacteriaceae > UTCHB3. The sequence continues at coordinate 99,464 of JADJNX010000006.1, forward strand.
AAATCCTGCAGAGAAAACGGCCTCCATTAATGTTGCCGCATAGGTATTTAAACCTCCATGTTTCAGGATTCTGACACCAGCCGCTCTTTTGAGTTTTGCTTCATCGGAGTCTGCTGCTGCACGGGTATCAAAGAGGACCAGTCCGGAAAATTTTTCGGGTGATCGTTCAGCCATTCTGAGGGCAGCATACCCACCCATAGAAAGACCGGCAAGAACCGGTTTTACGATCATTTGTTCTTTGAGAATTTCAAAAAGATCGTCAACATAACTTTCCATCGTGATCATACCATCACAATCGGTTGATCCTCCAAATCCACGAAGATCGGGGACAATAATTTTGTAGTCCTCTGCGAGAGCAGGTATTTGTCTCTGCCAAAGTGTTGAATCGAATATAAAGCCGTGAATGAAGAGTATGGTTTTGTCGCCATTTCCATATTCGTGGAAAATATTGCGGGTTGAAGTAATATGTCTCATAAAAATCTTCTCATTTTTTAATAAATCTAATGTAAATTTACGCTTAGTTCATTATGTTAGTTAACAATTTTTCCTTTTAAAAGTGTTCAATATACAGAAATAAAAAAAACAGCACCAATTCCGGAATAAATTACGAATGGAAGACAGGATAAATTTTTCTAAAGTGCTTTCGGGTGCCACTTTTGGCATCGAGGCATTTATAGTTGAAATAGAAACTCATCTCGAAAAGGCAATGCTTGCTTTTACCATCGTGGGACTCCCCGACAATGCAGTAAAAGAAAGCAGGGAAAGAGTTACAGCTGCGATTAAAAACAGCGGACTCAAATTTCCCGGCAAAAAAATTACGATAAACATGGCTCCCGCCGATGTAAAAAAGGAGGGGAGTTCATTTGATCTGCCGATAGCTGTTGGCATTTTGGCTGCCGATGGATTGATCCCGATCAGCCAGTTGCAAGATACAATCTTCCTGGGTGAATTGTCGCTTGACGGGACATTAAGACCCATCAAAGGTGCACTTCCACTTGCTGTTTGTGCCCGTGACAAAGGAATTAAACGATTAATACTTACCGAAGACTCTGTTAAAGAAGCCTCCATCGTTGATGGTGTTGAAGTTTATGGGTTCAAGAATTTTCCTGATCTGTTTAGATTCCTCACCGGCAGCCTTATCCAATCCCCTGTTACCACCGATACAACTGAACTTTTTGCGTACTTAAATAAATATAACCTTGATTTTGGTGATGTCAAAGGGCAGGAGAATGTTAAAAGGGCTCTTGAAGTGGCGGCAGCAGGTGGTCATAATATTTTAATGATCGGCCCTCCCGGAAGTGGAAAAACCATGCTTGCAAAGAGGTTGCCTTCCATTCTACCACCTCTTTCGTTTGATGAAGCTCTCGAAACAACAAAACTTTATTCAGTGGCAGGTATTTTGCCACGAGGGACTGCTCTAATAACGGAGAGACCTTTCAGAAGTCCACACCATACCGTTTCAGATGCCGCAATGGTTGGAGGAGGCTCAACTCCCAGGCCGGGTGAGGTTTCTTTTGCTCATTTTGGAGTCCTCTTCCTGGATGAGTTTCCGGAATTCAAAAAAAATGTAATTGAAGTTTTAAGGCAACCACTTGAAGATTCAATTGTAACAGTAAGTCGATCAAAGATGACGCTTACCTTTCCTGCAAATTTTATGCTTGCAGCGGCGATGAACCCCTGTCCATGTGGATATTACACCGATCCATCTCGTGATTGCAGATGCACAAGCAATCAAATTCAAAAGTATATGAGCAAAATTTCGGGTCCACTTCTCGACAGGATTGATATACACATCGAAGTCCCAGCAGTTCGTTACAAAGACCTCTCCTCATCCCACAAGGGTGAAAGTTCGGATGTTATTCGTGAAAGGGTAATCAAAGCAAGGGAAGTTCAACAGGCAAGATTTAGTGCTTACAGCCACATTTATAATAATGCTGATATGGGAAGTAAGGAAGTCCGGCATTTTTGTCGGTTGGATGATGCAGGAGCATCGCTTCTAAAGACTGCAATGACCCGTTTGGGACTTTCAGCAAGAGCCTACGACAGAATTCTTAAAGTTAGCAGGACCATTGCTGATCTTGAAGGCGAATCACAAATCAGTGCTGCCCATGTCTCGAAGCAATTCAGTATAGAACTCTTGACAGAGAACTTTGGAAAGATTAGATTAAAAAGAGTATTCTCTCAGCTCTGATTCATAAGACTGGAACCCTTGGTTCCATTATCCCTTTGGTTTTAGTGAGAATTAAAACACTGTTTTTGTTGTAGAGCAACTCCGAATTCATGTTCATCTTTTTTGCAGTGCCGGTAATTTTAGTAACCTGAGCATTTTTGTTATAAGTGAATTTGAATGTATTGCTCTCAGATCCGGTTATGTCTTTCCTCTCGACCATGTTTCCCGCCCCATCGTATTTAAAACTCCGACCTGTTTATTTTATTACTTCTTTTAAAAGTCTTTCAGATTTATCATACTCGTAAACAAGAGTATCTATGGTGGTTGGTCCAAAAACAACAGGACAGATGATTTTTTCGAGTTTACCATTTTTGCCATAGGTGTAATGGTAGCTCAACCGGGGAAGGGTGTCTCTTAGTCGATCTTCGAACCAGGAGATGTGGGTGATTTTCCCGGTGGAGTCGTGGTAGAAAAAATATGATTCAAATTTGACAGAATCTCGCCCGGTCAGGGCAATTTTAGTGAATCGTTTGATTTCACTAAAACTGCCCGCCTTGTTGTACAAAAAGGAATCAATTACGGTTGAGGTTGAATCCGAAATAATTTTTGCAGATTCAAGTTTTCCGTCAATACGATAGGTAAAAACCTCCGACAAAAAGGGTTTTCCGGTCGGGATGTAATCCTTACTCGTCGAGTAATAATTCGCTTTCTCCTGAACAATTTTATTCTTTTTTATATAATTCCTGAATACAGGCTCATGTTTTTTATACTGTGGAAGAAAGTCCTGTGCAGACAGAATTACAACAGAAAAAACCAGAATCAGGATTATTTTTGAGTTCATTTTAATATTTAGTATAAGAAAATTTGTCCATTCGTAGTTGCTGATTCCTTCACCGGGGGTGTAATAGGTGGAATAACCATTACGAGCCAAACCGGCAGCATCATTTTCAATCATCCAATTCATTGTAAAAGCAGTACCATTAACCGTGACACCGATCAGATTCCCATTACCGTCATAATCACTATTTGTCTCGTACTTTGACCCGCTTATCTCCATTTCCTCCTTGATTACATTCCCTTTATCGTCGTAAGTATACCAGGTGTTTGCATTTGATGAGGTTTTGGAAACAACATTTCCCTGTAAGTCAAATGTGTAGAGGGTGTTTGGAACACCTGACTTCAGGTCAACAGTCGAATCCAGAATAGTTGCCAGGACCTAAACCATCGTAGTTAAAAACATAGACGTTTGTAACTTCACCGGAAATATATTTAGTTATCCGCTCGATCATACCATTAGTAATAGTTGCCCAAAAAGTAGTGGTGGTAAGAACAGGCGAACTTTACAGAGCCCCGAAGTTTCAATTACTACAATGCTTTCGATTGTTCCGTTTGCATCATAAGCATAGGTGGTTTCAACTCCCATATCTTGTTCAATATTAAAATAATCCACGCGGGTTATCTTTCCCAACTCATCGTAGTCATAGCTATATGCATAATAAAATTTTTCGGAGAGGGGCTTAAAATTGGCGTCAGTCTGGTAACTGACAGCTTCCATTCTTTTAATTTTGTTGTTGCGCATCTTATCTATTACATTTTGTTGTAATTGATCGAGGTGTGGAATAAAATCTTGTGCTAAAACGGAAAAGTTGCGATTAAATAGAAGAGTAGTCTTCATAAATTTCTCCATGGTTTAACTGATTAAAATAAAATAAAACTTATAGTTAAGAAAATTTTTCCTAAGAACTAACAGTTGTTTGAAAAAAAATAAAGTAATACCCAAATATGATTAAATCTAAGAAGATTTCTCTAAAAGTTGGATCTGAGAAGTATTTTTTGTCAAATGTTTAAATGCAAAATCTCTTAAATTCTGAAACCCGCTTGATCTCAGTGTTTTGGTGTTCTCCTCGGTGGTTTGTCTTTTTATCCCCTTTGAAAAGTATAAGTGCAGGAGAAACCGCAATAATAGACATTTGACTAAGCTGACATCAAATTTTCTGTGGGATGACGGAATTATTTCTGATAGAAATTAACCTTATACCATACTTTAAAAAGTTTCTGAAGGGTGACCTAGAATGGTGTTGAAGGCTGATCTCCCTTTCCAACTCAAACGGCTTCTTTTGATTGGTTAATGGCTCAGACTTCTTTTTTTGTTCGCCCTGCAATCATTAAATATCTCTTCATCAGTTTTAGACCCTCTGCAAATGATCCAAGACTTCGTGATAAAGTTGGATTATTAACCGAAAGATTACTTTCAGAATCAAAATCGGGTATTTTTTAATAAAGTAAAATTGTATCAAGATTTGAGAAAATCTCATTTGTGCAAGGAGATATTCTCACTTATCCTTTGAGAAAAATTTGGTTTCTACTGATTTTAATCAGTTCATGATTACTCCAGATATCCAATAGTATTTTTTCATTGGCAAGTCTGTTGAAGAGCTCGTCAAAATTTGATCTTACCCACTCAACCTCACCCCCTTCGGTATGCGATTTGTCGAAAGTCTTGATGACAAGTCCTTTTGATACCAGTGGTTCGTAGCCATCCCACAGATCGGCGGCCTTAAACTGTCCGGAGTACGTATAGATGTTTGTAATATTTGAAATTTCAAACGCCAGCGATTAATTCAAATCCTGAATCCCTTTTTCCACCTTTGTTGTCCTCTGTGAAATCAATGTCGCAGAAGAAAACCTCATAAGGAGTCCCATTTTTTCCACTTTCCTTTAGGAGTTGAGAGGCTTTAACAAATGACTCGGCTTTGGTAATCTCAAAAACATCGTTGTTCCCATATTTCTCAAGTTCATAATCTGTCAGATTTTCGACAAGTATATCTCTTGCTTCTTTGGTGTCTTCTGCTACAAGAATTCTAATTTTTTTCATAACTTATCCTCTTTGGAAAGTTTAATTTCACTGTTGTGGTATCATTATTTTCATCACGGAGATATCGTGTTTCAATTTTAAGCAGATACACCCATTTTTTAACTACTCTAAGACCCACTTTTGATTACTTTGACATATTTACAGGGTCTTAAAGGGAGTTTTTGTTAAACCAGTCTGCAAGTTTTTCTGAAATTGCTCCATTGTTGTAAATCATTACTTCAACAAATGATTCGAATTCCGTTATGCTAATTTCAACTTTTTGATTGTCTTCAGTGGTGTGCTTCATTGCATTTCGAACAAGGTCTTTTATCACCAATGGAATTGCGTTTGGCGAACTCTTTGTTGATTGCAATTTTGGTCTCACCAATTATTGTTACCGGAATCTCCATCTTCAAAAGCGACTCCTCATGTTCGTCCGAGGATATACGGAGGGTGCTGATACCGTCTTTTATCAGAGCAATCTGTTCAGCGACTACTTCACTGAGAGCAAATTCAGTAAATTCATTACTGTATTCAATATCATCTCTCTTGAGATATAGAAGCAGGAGGTTTGTAAGATCACGAATTTGGCGGGTGTGGTAATTGGCTTTTTTGATCTTTGGGTTATCAAGGAACTTTGACATTGCGGAGACAGCCACATAAACATCTGTGTTGATCGAGTGTGCAAGCTCATCAACAATTCTTTCCCAGGATGTTGCGAGGTTTTTTAATTCCTGCTCTCTGAAAACAGAGTTGAGATTTAATTCTTTTGCCTTGTCAAGGTCTCTTATATAATTGTTTAGACTTTTTTCTTTTTCAATTTCCTTAAATTAGTGTTTTGTAGTTCAATTTTTTCAGGAGAAGGACTTCCCGCTCGAGCTCTTTAATTGTTTTTTCAGGACTCTTTTCCACTCTCATATTCCCTTATTTTTTCTTCAATAATTCCACGAAACAGATTACCCGGGTTTTTATCAAGATTCAATACCGGGGAGTATTCCTGCATCAGTTTATCGAAGTTGAGTTTAAGGTAATCGTAATCTTCTAATATAAAAGTTGCTGACAAATTTGATTCTATCCAGGAATCCAAATCATTGTCCAAAAACCTTCAAGGGTTTTGTAAAACTGAGAATTCTAATTTGAACTCAATCACATCTTCAGAAGCTAAATTTTTGCAATGGAAAAAAAACAATTTGTCTTAAATTAATGTATTCTGTCGCTTCTTTTATTGGGAAAATCTTTCCACTGAAAGAAAATACCAATAGCCCGGGAAATCAAAGATTTTTCGAAAACATACGGATCGGAGTTTTGTTGGTAATGGCAAAATTTAGGCATGATTAAAGTTAACTCTTCAAGTGTAATCTCGTTATTATTAACACTAAGAATATGATGATTCAATAAATTTTCTTAGATACTCCATCTACAGAGGTTTCGGGATATCAAAGCACTTTGAAGGTTTATTTTCACAAGTAAACTTGGATTGAAAATTGCCTGTTCCTGAATTTCGAATTATATTTAGCAGTTAGGTTAAATTGCATTTCTACTGCTTTCTCATTCCTAAAGGACCACAAAAGTATGTATTGTACTCGCTCATCAAATTTTTTTGTTGATTTTAGTAAAAACTTGTCTGAAGCTCGATTACATAACATCACAGAAGTTCATCTTTTGAAAATCCATCAACCATTGTGTTATCGAGTCCAAGGTAATTACCTAAGTTTGATTTCGAAGCAGTATCTAAATCTACGAGTCAATCTGTTCTTTTTCCTACTTATATGTTCTTCACTCATGATCTCGAAAAAGCAACTCAAAATAAAACTTTTCTCAACAAAATAACTCTTCGACAAGACCATATTTCTATAACCTTTCTTGTAATACAAATTGTAATACTCAAGTACAAGAAGGTTTCCAGATAATTCAGGTAAATCACCATCTAAAGTAGAAATAAGAATCTCGAGGGCTTTCAATTCCTTTCTTCAATAAATTTATGATTTTGATTTTTGAAATTTGAAAGTTCGACAACTTTTTTGATCATCAGGTCAATATCGCTCTTCTCCAAAATTCCAAAATGTGAATGTGTAAATTAATCAGTTTTTGTCATATCTGAGGTTTAATCTCTCGTAGATAGTTTATCCAATTACCGTGCCAAATGGATTTTGGGTTGTTTTGAGGTTTATCTGATCCAATTTTGTTTGTAAAGATAAAAAGTCTTACTTTAGAAGTAAAAATATTTACTTTTATATGAAAATTTTACTTAGTTGGATCGGCAGGCAGGACATTTTGTCTGCTGTCAATGAAAAAGAAGCTGCAATTGCTACTGCAGTAAAAGAGATACAGCCCGACAGAACGATATTGTTGAACAATTTTGCTCCGTCCGAAATTGGTAATTTCCTGAAATATATCTGGATGATTACAGAAAACAGGGCTGCAGTTCGACAAATATCTCTCACAACGCCAACTCGACATGAAGAGATTTACCCCTCAGTTTTGAAAATAGTGGAAGAGACTCACAGTGCCTACCCTGAAGCAGAGTTGTTTTCCATCTCAGTCCGGGCACTCCTGCCATGCACGCAGTATGGATTCTGATTTCCAAGACACAGATCAAAGCCCGGTTAATAGAAACCACAGCTGAAGATGGATTCAGGGAAGTTGAATTGCCATTTGGAATTTCACTTGACTATTACCGTCCGAAGGTGGCTGAATTTGTTTCTGCTCAAAAATTCTTGTCAGCACATGAGTTATCAAGAGACCCCGATTTTCAGGATATAATATTTAAATCGGAAATTATGACACAACTTTTTAATAATGTGATCACAGTTTCACGATATGATATCCCGATTTTGCTGGAGGGAGAGACCGGAACAGGTAAAGAAGTTTTGGCAAATTTGATCCACAAAAAGAGCGACCGGAAGGATAAACCATTTATAGCAATAAACTGTGGTGCGATTGCCAAAGACATTATGGAGTCGGAACTATTTGGATATGTTAAAGGTGCCTTTACAGGCGCGATATCAGATAAAAAAGGATATTTTGAAGCTGCCGATGGAGGCACGATATTTTTAGACGAGATTGGGGATCTACCGGCAGAGGCCCAGGTGAAGATACTACGAATTTTGAACGACGGTAGTTTTACCAAGGTTGGCAGTACGGTGATATCCAAAACCAATGTAAGAGTTATTGCCGCAACCCATAAATCGCTATTTCAACAAGTGGGAGCAGGGGATTTCAGAGAAGATCTTTTTTACAGACTGGCGGTTGTGAGATTTGAGATCCCACCACTTCGGGAGAGAAGAGAAGACCTGAAATATTTGATCGAAAAACTCTTTTCAAAGATAAGTGGACACTTTAAAAAAAGCAAAATATCTCTTTCCACTGAGGCAAATGAAATGCTCAGATTGCATGAATGGAAAGGCAATATAAGAGAATTGATAAACACTATTCAGAGATTAATTATCTTATCCCCCGGTGAATATATTTCCGGGGAAGAGACAGAAAAAGCACTTTACCACGCAGTTAAACCGGATCAGAAAGCGGAAATTTCGTATGCGACTTTTAATTCTAATTACAAAAAGCCGGGCGCAGAGGTGAATAATTACCAACTTGAGGAAAATTTTAATGTAAATCAACATATTGCGGAACTTTTTACCCGGCTTTATGATGGTGCACAAAAAAGGGCTAACACAAAGAAGGAAGTTGCCTCGCTGATGGGATTTGACAATCATCAGACATTAGACAACTGGATTAAGAAATATTATCGTTAGGGATAACCTTTGCCCGGACGGGACCCATTTTGGTGGTGAACATTTATGAGTCACCCTTGATAGTGAAATAAGTTTTAAGAATACTTAGCTTTGCAAACTCAATTATAATAAAATCGAGACCCAATCAATATGGATAAAGAAGAAATCGTTGCTCGCGAACAAGCAATCATAGAGCTAATTGAACAATACAGTTCGAAGTATCTAAATGAAGAGATTCATGAACTTTGTGTTAAACTGGTAAAAAAACTTGGCAGAAAAAGAGAAGTCCTTTTCGTCTCAGGAAAACTCGAAATTTGGGCTGTGGCAATTATTCATGCCGTTGCTACAATAAATTTTCTATTTGAAAAGACACAGCATTTGCATATTACCGTTGCTGACTTAAATAAATTCTATGGTACCTCAAATTCAACAACAACTCAAAGATCAAAACTTATTAGAGATACTTTAAAAATTAGGAACTTTGACAAAGTATTTTATTCCGAGAACTATACACCATCTGCAATAGCAAGTATTGAAAGAGAAGCTAGATATCTTCCAGCCCTCGTCAACAAAGTGTTTAAAAATGTTAATAGAATTAAAAAATAAAATGAAAGCAATAGTAATCGGAGCAACAGGATTAATCGGGAACAAGTTAGTAAGACAACTGCTGGCAAAAGATGAATATGATCAAGTTGTTACGCTCGTGAGAAAATCTTCAGGGCTATCAAATAAAAAACTGGAAGAGGTTGTAATCAATTTTGATGAACCATCCTCATATTCAAAATATCTTACGGGAGATGTTCTCTTTTGTGCCTTGGGAACCACGATTAAAAAAGCGGGGTCGCAGGCGGCATTTCGAAAAATTGATTTTCAATATGTTGTTGATTTTGCCTCTGTGGCGGCTAAAAACGGGATAAAACGATTTTCTGTGGTGAGTTCACTTGGGAGTAAGTCGGACACTTCAAATTTTTATCTTCGAACCAAAGGGGAGATGGAAAAGGCGATTGCTTTACTAAGTTTTGAGTCGGTTTACATCTTCAGACCATCACTTCTGCTTGGAGATAGACAAGAAACCAGAACCGGTGAAAAAATTGCTGAGTTTTTCTTTAAGATCATTGGTTTTGTGTTTGTTGGGAAACTGAAACGCTATAAACCTGTGCAAGGATCCGCAGTTGCAAAAGCTATGATCAATGCCGGCATTTCCGGAAAACCGGGGTTTCATATCGTGGAATCAGAGATGATTGGGGATTGATGATTATTCTACGAACATGTCACTCCGACAAGTCGGAGTTTTTAAATTCCATCCGTGAAAATTCGTTAAATCCGTCTCATCCGTGATCGATAAATCTCTTTGACGAAATCGGTATTCGAGAACAAGCAATCATAGAGCTAATTGAAGAATTCAGTTCGAAGTATCTAAATGAAGAGATTCATGGACTTTGCGTTAAATTGGTAAAAAAACTTGGCAGGAAAAGAGAAGTTCTGTTCGTCTCAAGAAAACTTGAGATTTGGGCTGTGGCAATTATTCATGCCGTTGCTACAATAAACTTCTTATTTGAGAGGACACAGCATCTACACATTACCGTTGCTGAATTAAATGATTTCTATGGTACTGCGAATTCAACAACAACTCAAAAATCAAAACTTATTAGAGAAACTTTAAAAATAAGAAACATTAACAAAGAATTTTATTCTAAGAACTATACTCCATCTACGATGGCAAGTCTTGATAGAGAATTTAAAGGTATTTCAACCCTCCTCAACAAAATGTTTCAAGATGGTAAAAACAAAAAACAGCATTAAGAATTTAAGGGGCAAAACTCTGCCAGAATTCGGAAACCTTAATCTTTGTCAGCTAGATTTCTTATTTCTCTTCAAAAACACACAACTTATCAATTTACAAAGTCTATTTCAATAGTACCATTTTCTTGATTGAGGAAAACTTGGATTATCATCAAGGTAATTTGCTTCTATTCTGTAGAAATATACACCACTTGCTAATCCTTTGGGATTAAATTTTATTTCATAAAAGTTTTGAACCTGGTAAGCATCAACTAACTTTGCTATTTCTTCACCCAACGCATTATAAACAAAAAGCTTAACATGTGCATTTTTGGGGATGCAATACCGAATTACAGTTTCCGGGTTAAACGGGTTCGGGAAATTTTGATTAAGTTGAAATGTTAGAGGTATTTCATTCCCTTCAATATTTGAGGTAGTAACATATCTACATAAAATTGAATAAGGGTTTTGCCAATTTGAACTTGTTGCGGTTCCTTTTATTATTATATGATAGGTTTTATTCTGAATTAAATTTTCAACGATGAAAGTTTGAATTCCGTTATTAATTACTTTGCCAGTAATAATATTTGAGCCGTCATAAAATATGAGCGAATCGGTACCGGAGTTTACATTATCTAACGTAATTTCTAAACCACGATTTTCAGTGGATTTGAAGGAAAAAGCATCCACATCTCGACTATTCCAATTCATTCCATGTGAGATATATCCTTTAGTCAAAATCCCGGTTTTTAGTTCAAAAGCGAAATTGGGTTCAGAAGGTTCATCCAACCCACGGATAATAGTTAGGATACTATTGGGTTCAGAGATATGATTTATGTTTATTAAAAGCGTATCTGCCGTTGAAGGTGCAATAGTGGAAGAATTGTGAAGCCATTGTCGGGAAATCTCTACCAGCCCATCCTGATTCGACCCGTTATAATTAGAAGTTATCCATCTGTAAGGGATATTTTCGGGTAACGGCATCGAAGCATTAAATGAAGTACCGGTACTAAGGCTGGTAATATTGTCCATCGAAGTTCCATTACAGTTTACATCCTTATTAAAAGGGGCAGTGTTCCACATATAAGAACTTTCATTGCCGCCAAACAGATAAGGAGTAGTTGAAGGTGTCTGTGAATATCGCAAGTCTCTGCAGGCTTCACTTTTTTCGTCAACACCGTTTAGTAGAATCGAGATAACCCCGCCCGTATGGTTGCTACCCAAATGAGGTGTACCCAAAGAGACAGCTTTAGCAATTCTGTGACCGAACTCAGAAGTTTGGTCGACCCAATTAATACCTCTTCCTGTTGTAGTGCCGTTATAACCGCGTTGCAGATATTCACGAGTTTCCAAGCCACCCATAGAGTGCCCTATGAGAATTACCTTGTCACTATTCTCAATTGAAAGGACAGCTTGAATCATTGCTTTGAGAGCAACACCTTGTTTAAAAATAGCCGCTTGATTGCTAAATACATGGCTTGTGTGTCCGGTAGCCTGAAACTTTGTGTGATCAAAATTCATGACATACAACCGATTTAGGGATGGAGTTGAATTTCCATCCCTCCATCCTATTACAGAGATGTCGTTTGTAAGTGATGCTGTGAAATTGTTACCATCGTGATTTAAACAAACATCGAATATCTTTTCACTTCCACCTAATGCACTAACAGCTTCATCCCAGGTTTCGTTACTTGAAACTAAACCGTGTAAAAAGATAATGGGATATGCGAATTTTGCATTTTGTCCATTAATTACAGCAAAAATCAAAAACAGAAAAAGCAATGTTTTCTTCATTAGAATATCTCCACATAATTTTCCGGTTGTCGGATTAATAACTTAATGATGATTAAAGTAGCATGATTAATTAAACAACAAAAATACATGCTATAACGAAGCAATTTATAAGTGGAAACTCGTAAATGTTCTAAGTGGAAACTCTTAATTTGAGTTTTTAGAACCGTGATAGAGAAGTGGAAAGGAGCTTTATTCTATTGTAAAAAGATTGTTTTTATTGCCCATATAATTAGTTCAGCCGTATTTCTAACTTTCGCTTTGCCGAAAATATTTGTACGGTGAACTTCAACAGTTTTGAGGCTTATGAATAATTGTTCAGCAATTTCTTGAGAAGTCAGCCCTCTACAGACAAGATTCAAAACATCCTGCTCCCTTATTGTGAGATAATCTTGAAAAAAGGGCTTGTGAATGATTTGAAAAGAAATTTTTTGCAAAATTTCCTTACTGAAGTAGTTCCCACCATTATAAACTTCTGTAATTGCTTGCTGCAGTTCGTATTTTGATGCATTTTTTGTAACGAAACCCTTCGCACCGGCAAGAATCATCTGCGAATAGTGTAAAACATCCGAAAACATCGTCAATGCAATTATTTTCAAGTCGGGTGACAGCTTAAGTGCTTTTTTAGTCGTCTCAATTCCATCAATAATCGGCATATTAATATCCATCAAAACTATATCAGGAATTGAATGATGAATATAATCAATGAATAAATCCCCGTTGGAAGTACCAAATACCATCTCAAATTGATCAATTTGATTTAGAACCAAAATGAGCCCTTCTCTAAAAATATCGTGATCCTCAACTATTGCAATTTTAATTGAATTCATTTTTATCCCTTGGAATTGGCGATATAATGAGATGTGCTTTCATACCTTTACCAGCATAACTTTCAATTATTAGATCTCCATTAATAGAATTAACCCGATTTTGAATACTGTCCAATCCGATACCGGAATCACTTTGCAATTTTTCATCAACTATAAAACCCTTTCCATTATCTTCATAGTAAATATGGAAGAGACCATTTTCCATTTTTAGCTGCAGCGAGACTTGAGATGCACCGGCATGTTTTATCGTGTTATTTATCAGTTCTGTTATGGCACGATAACAAACAAGTTCAACTTTACTATCCAAGCGATTCATTGCACAAAAATCCAGGTTGAAGTGTATCTTTTCGCTTAAACTGATGGGTTTGATAAAATTTTCTAAAGCAGTTATTAACCCATAAGTATCCAAAATATGAGGGCTTATATTATGGGAAATTCTGGAGACATCTTTGATTGCATCGCTGATTATCTCTTTTAGCTTTCGTTCAATCTCCATTTTGTTTTTATTATCTGTAGAGTCAATATAAGCCTGAAAAAATAGATTTATAGCCGAGAGAACAGGGCCAAGTTCATCATGTAAATCACTCGCTAACCTTTTCCTCTCATTTTCTTCGGTTAATATAATTGCATCAATCACTTTTTGTTGCATGGCCTTTCTTTCCGCCATCTCATTTTGCAAAGCGATATTAAGATCAGCAAGGTGTCCGGATTTTAATTCTATGTCCTTAAAATTGCTCTGAATCGTCGAGAAAAATACTTTAAGGATATAATAAATTAAGGATGCCATGAGTATAAAATGGAGAATACGAATAGCTACGCAAGCAAACTGACAAATGTCAAATTTATAATTAAGGGGGAGAAATGCAATTTGTGTTATCATTAATATCCCTACAATCACAACAATAACAAAGGAGGATATAAAAACGAAGAGAGCTTCATTCTTTTTAGAAATGAATAGCGAATAAATTATTGCAAGAATAAACCATAAACTTGCTATATCAATCAATCCCAGTAACAGGTTATAACATGCAGTAAGAAAAAGAATTGAGATGAAAATCCAAGTTTTCAACCTGAGATCAATTTTATTTCTCAACAAAGCGAGGATGATTACAATAAATCCGAAAAAGGGAGGTAGATAACGCGGAAATTGATATTCACTATTAATTAGGGCAAAGTAGATAATCACATTAAACGGTATTGACATCAACGCAACAAAAATAATACTGTTGTTAGTAATTTTGTTGATGATCGAATTATGTCGGCTAAAAAAGCTAAATCTATGCAAAGATATCACTTGGTTTAATTAAAAAATCACTTCCTTGGGAACAAAGGTTATTCCTTAAACACTTCCTCGGCGATATACTCTCCAATACTTAGTGATGCTGTCGCCGCCGGGGATGGAGCATTAAGCACATGCAGCATGTTTTTGGTGTGTTTTAAATAGAAATCATCGAGCAACTTACCATTCCGGTCAAGAGCCTGGGCACGAACACCGGCACCACCTTTTACAAGATCACCCTCCTGAATCGCAGGTAACAGTTTTTGAAGAGCTTCTGCGAAAGCGGTTTTATTTAACGATCGATAAATCTCTTTTAGACCCATTGACGCATACTTGGCACTCATCTTTAAATATCCGGGGAAAGTCAAAAATCCAAGTGTATCATTAAAACTAAAATCAGCCCAACTGTACCCTTCGCGCTTAAAAGCAGGCACCGCGTTTGGACCGGCTTCTACTCCCCCTTTTGCCATTCGGGTGAAGTGCACACCAAGGAAGGGGAATGCAGGATCAGGTACGGGGTAGATAAGATTGTTAACAAGAAATTCTTTTTCGGGTACAAGTTTGTAATATTCTCCACGGAATGGAATGATCTTTATCTCGGGATCAACACCACATAACTGTGCAATAACATCTGAATGCAAACCACCACAGTTGATCAAAAATTTTGTTTCATATTCTCCCGTAGTAGTCAGGAGAGTTAACTCATTCCGATGTTGACGGAGTTCAATAAATTCGCAATTAAGTTTTATTTCTCCACCAAGACTTTCTATCAGTTCAGCGAGTTTTTTAACCACCTTTGTGTAATCAACTATACCTGTCTGCTGTACAAAAAGTCCCTCAATTCCTGCACAATATGGCTCATGTTCTCTAATTTCTTTGAAGTCAAGTCGCTTTAATCCTGTAAGGCCATTTGCTTTTCCTCGAAATTCAATATCATTAAGTCGGAAAATCTCATCCTGCGTCGTGGCTACCACTACTTTCCCACATCTTTCGTGGTAAATATTGTGTTCCTCGCAGAATTGATACATCATCTCTCTGCCGATTGTGCAGTTTTTGGCTTTGAGTGAACCGGGTTTGTAATAAAGTCCGGAGTGGATAACCCCGCTGTTATTACCTGTTTGATGTTTTGAGAGGTACGGAGCTTTTTCGATAAGGAGGAGTTTGCAGCCGGGTTTCTTTTTAAGGATTGAGTAAGCGGTTGCCGTTCCGACGATACCGCCACCGATGATAACATAGTCGTAATTCATAATAAACTTCAATTGTTTAATTTGTTGAAAACTGAACTGAAATTTAGTTAAATAATTTGTTAAATGGAGGGATGGGATAGTTCCACGGATGCCACGGAATAGACACGGATGCTCGCGGAATTTTAGCGTTAGAGGCAGGAGTGGTAATCGTCCCGATTGCCATCAGTAAAATGCACAGCCGTTAGAGAAAAAGTTACACAGATATCACGGATTTTCACAGATACCACGGATTTTTTAGGGGACGCAGATCCACCCCGGCGGACAATGTACACGCAGATTAGACAGATTTTCGCAGAGGGTTTTTTTATTTACATCACTGAAGTTCTGAGGTTCCGAAGCTCTGAAGTTCTAAAAAACTCAAGTACTAAGTACTCAGGTAGTTCTCTACGGAATCAGCTCTTGCCTGAGTTGATTAATGTCGATGAAATCGGCCCAGTTGTCGAGGAGGGGGACGCCGGTGATTCTACCGCCAAAACCCATGAGGCGGTGAACAAACATTACAATACTTGAAGTTTTTAGATCTTTTAGTTCCGATTCAAACGCTTTTGCATTATACTTTTGAGCGAGACCCGTGGTTTTGTTTGAGAGGAATTTATTGAGCTTCTTTTTGGAAAGGTAGGTTCTTAATTGCTCTTTTGAACTTTCATATTCAAATTTCAGAGAGTCATTCATACTGCTTTTTTCAGTTACGAGAAGTAGAGAATAACCATCACCTCTTTTGATGGGTCCATACAGTTGGTTCAAATCGAGTTTACTTGCGATAATTCCGATATCACCGAGGAAGACTGCGGGTTTAAGTCCCGTTTCTCCTTTTTCGTTGACGAGAGGATCAGTTTTCCCTCGTGATTTTAATATTTCGCTAAAAGATTTTCCTTTTCCTGTCTCATTCAATACCACTTCAATTTCGTTAAGATCTTTAACGGTCAAGAGTTGAATGTTTACAAGAACAAAATCTTTATCCTTCAATACATCCTGTCTGTAATAATCTTCAATTTCGGAATCGCTCACTCTCGCAGAATCGAGAAAAGAGACTTTCATAACCTGTGCAAGAAGGTTTTGTTTCCATGATTCCAGATCATCCGTAACAGATTTTAACGATTTTAACCCTTTTTTTTCTGCTTCAAAAGTGAGTATCTGTTGTTGAACAAAATCTTTTGCCAGTTTGCTTAGTCGTTTAAATACTTCGTTTTTTGATTGCGATTTAAATTCAGGTTCATCCAGGGCAAGGGAAGCGAGGAAATCAAAAACAGTTACAGGTCTTTCATCCACATTAAAGAGGGTGGTACCGGATTTATCATTTCTGATTGAAGTTCTCAACTTTTGATAATCGGTGGAAGTGAGGATATACTTAAATCCTGTTGAATCATTTTTTGCGGGCGGCGCAGCATAAATTATATCAAATATTTGACCGGCAACGAATTTAAAAGGCTCACTTTCGATATTAATTTTGTAGTCTGCGAGCAATCCACCCAGATACTCTTTCATTCTGTGGAGGGCGCGACGGTCTTTAACGGTTTGTTTGATTTTATCAACAACCTTGGAGTTGGCGATATCAACCGCCTGGAAAACAACATTATCGATATGAAAGATAATCCAACCATTTTCGCTGTTAATCGGTTGGGTCGATTTTCCGGGGGTGAGGGCAAAGACCGAGTCTTCAATCTCTTCATCTTGAAGTACTCCAAGTTTCAACTCCATAGGGATAACCTGGATTGAGGAATACTCAGGTAACTTTATAAGAGAATCAAGCTTTTTGCCGGAGGACAAAGACAAATGGATTTGTTGGATTAAATCCCGGTTTGGAGATGAAAGAATCGAGGTTTTAATCGTTTTGGAAGCTTTTGACAGGGCATTATTAACATCCCCGGCACTCAGATTAATTTTACTATCCACTTCCATTTTAAAGAGGGCATCCCTGAGGAAAAGGTCTTCGAGGGGCTTAAAGTAGAAACGGAATTCTTCAGTTCTGTCGGCTCCCTGATCAACAGCTTCAAGGTACCAAAGTTTTTCTGCAATAAGGGAATAGAGAAAATCTGCCTTCAGAGAATCACGGTTCCACCCGTTTTTGTGCGACAGGAAGGGGGAAAGTTCAAATCGAGTCTTAAAATCTCTTTCCGTTATCGTGGATCCACCAACGGTGGCAAGAATTTTTCCATCAGGCTGGGCAGAGATTACCGAAATAAACAACAGAAGACAAACAAAGGCTCTTTTAAACATCATTTCCAAAAATTATAAACCAAGAGCCTTAAGATAATCAGAATTGATAATACAGTTTTTCAATTTGATATTTTCGAGATATTGCGCGAGGATGGTTTTGATCTTCGCCTGATCGGGTTTGTTATCTCTGATATATCCATAAGAGACATCAAATTTATTCGAAAAGTTTATTATCAAGTCATAATCGCTTGGCGGCACGATTGAGGTTATTCCCCTTTCGCTGTTAAGTTTTTGTAAGGCCAAAAGCACCAGCCGATATTTTCCTTTTCGAGCATCGTACGGAATTCAGTTATCCATTCATTGGTGTTTTCACCTGACTCACCCATCCAGATTGGCACCTGATACTTTTCACCAAAATCGATGTAGTCCTGCACCACATCCTTGGTTGCAGGGGTCCAGTATTTATGAAAAGTGTAAACCAGATTGTCATCAAACGGTTTCCCAAAAACTGAAAAATTGCTGTTCCACTGAGCACCGGCTATGAAGATAATATGATTTTTATCAACAGTTCTTATTGCAGCAGTTAATCTCTTGAAAAAGGGTTCAAGCAGTGGATTCAATTTATCTTTGTCGAAGTAGTGGGCAATTGGTTCGTTGAGGAGGTCATAACCAATAACTATTGGATCGTTTTTATAGGTATCCGCAAGTTTTGTCCAGATTCTGATCGTCAGATTTATGTTTTCTTCCGATTCAAAAAGGAAAGGATATCCATAACTGTCGTCTATGTTGTCACCGGTTTGACCGCCGGGGGCGCAGTGCATATCGAGGACAACGGGGAGATCTTCTTCACGACACCACTTTACAGCGGAATCGAGAAGGGCGTAACCCGGACCCGTCAATTCCTGCTTTTCATCATCAGTAACAAAAAGCCGGTAATTAAAAGGTATTCTGATCGAGTTAAAACCACATTTTTTTAAAAACTTTATGTCTTCGCGAGTTGTGTAGTCAACTCTGAACTTGTTCCAAAATTTTTCTGCTTCACGCTCTCCCAAAAGGATATCAAAAAGATCATAGATGAGTCGGGGGGAGCTCACTTTTTCAAATTTAAACATGTATCCTTCAGGAACGAGCCAGTTTCCCAGCCCGATTCCTTTAAGAAGTACAGGTTTTCCCTGGGGATCGAGAATCTCTTTCCCCCTGGTAGAAAAGAATCCCTTTTGTTGGGGATGAATCAGTCCAACAGCAGAAACAAAAAGGAGAAGCCAGAGGTATCTCATTATTTCGCCTTATGAGCAGCTTTTTCAAAACTTGGGACACTGCCTGCTATTCCGTAATAAGCGATAAACGCATAACAGAGAACAGGGAGTATAAATGCATGATGCAGACCTATTGAAGAGTCGGCGATGAGTCCCTGAAGAACAGGGATAAGTGCGCCACCAACTATTGCCATACAAAGAATTCCGGATGCCTGTCCCGTATGTTTACCAAGTCCTTTAATTGCAAGGGAAAAGATAGTTGGGAACATGATCGAATTAAATAGCCCAACGAGAAGAATTGACCAGATGGCAACCTGACCATTTGTGAGCATCGAAACAACCACCAGAATAGCTGCGGCAACAGCGTTAAATCCAAGCACCTGGCCGGGATTAATTTTCCTTTGAACTGCCGAGCCGATGAATCTTCCAACCATCGCACCACCCCAATAGAATGAAACAAGTTTTCCTGCATCCATTTCAGCGAGGGAGTTATCAAGGAATACAAAATAGTTAACAAGGAAACTGCCAATTGCAACTTCAGCACCTACATAAACGAAGATACCAACAGCTCCGAGAATCAAGTGTTTATAACCCCATGCACTTGGGTGAAGATCGTCATAACTCTGTTTTGCACCATCTTCAGATTCAACACTTCCGGCTTCAATTTGGGGCAATTTAATATAAGCAAATACCGCAGACAGGATCAAAAGAGCTGCAGCAAGACCGAGATACGGAATTTGAACAGCAGTAGCTTCTGCTTCGATGTATGCGTTTAAAGCTGCCGGTGCCATTTTGGACATTTCCTCTGATGTTTTCACAGCAGTTGAAAGGATAAGGAGTGATCCAAAATATGGAGCAACGGTTGTTCCGAGTGAATTAAAGGCCTGTGTTAAGTTCAACCTCGATGAAGCCGTCTCAGGTTTTCCGAGAATTGTAACGTAGGGATTGGCTGCAACTTGAAGAAGTGTAATACCGGCGGCAAGGATAAAAAACGCCAGGAGAAAAACAGGATACGACCTTAAACCTGCAGCGGGATAAAATATCATTGTTCCCACACCTGCGGTAAGCAGACCAATCACAATTCCTCTTTTATAACCAATCTTCTCAACTAATTTTCCAGCCGGAAGTGAAACGAGGAAATATGCAAGGAAAAAAGTGAATTGTACCAGCATCGATTCTGTGTAGCTGAGTGAAAAAACACTTTTAAGATGGGGAATGAGGATGTCGTTTAGACAGGTAAGAAATCCCCACATAAAAAAGAGGGAAGTCAGTATCGTCAATTCAGGCATGTAGTTTGCTGTACTACCGTTGTTTTTTATTTTACCGGCATTAGGTATCGTTGTTGCCATTATATCTCCGTTGGACTGAATAGGTTATTTCAAAGTCAATATATACTCAATAATTGTGCCCTTAAATAATTGTTGGAATTCGACCGATTAATGTGGTTAAGATAGTCGGGAATTCGTGTCGTATTATTATTTTAATAATTTCAACTTATCAAATTAATAAATATCGGCGGGATAAATGAACAGCGAGGGGAAAAATCTAAAATTTAATAATCTATATTTGCATTAAAATTTGCGGAAAGTTTATGAATCTCGAAAAGATATTTTACATTGTGGCGAGCACGGTACTTGTAACGGTATTTGTGTTGATAGTTTTCATTTTTTCACCTGTGTCATATGACGAAAGTCTGACTCAGAACGAAAAGGTGATTTACTATGCAGAGAACATCTCTCCCTCATTGCGAAAGATCATCGACGGATTTAATGAAAAATATAAAGGAAAGATCAGGGTGGAGACTATTGATCTTTCATTTGATAAATTTAGTACCAATGAGCGGAAAGAACTTCTTGCCCGATACCTCAGAAGCAAAAGCAGCAGAATAGATATTTTTAGTGTTGATATAATCTGGGTTCCCCGTTTTTCAAGGTGGGCATTGCCACTTAACAGATACATCGACTCGTCTCTTGTTACGGATATTGTCCCCCATTTTCTTCCCACAAGTTATTACAACGATTCTCTGGTTTCGATTCCTCTTTATGCGGATATTGCATTGATGTTTTACAGGGACGACCTGTTGGACAAGGTTCAGGGAGCAGAGGAATATCGTAAGGAATTGTCCTCCTCAATCACCTGGGAGAGGTTAATTGATCTAAAAATGAAGGTGGATGCCTCAAACGGGAGGGTTAACAAACCATTTTATCTTTTTCAGGCGGATGCCTACGAGGGGTTGATGTGTTCATTTACCGAATTGATGAGCAACTACAAAAATCCGATGGTGGCTTCGGAAGTGAAGCTGGGAGAAGATGATGAATTGTCGAAAAAGTCGATCAAATTCCTTATTGATCTTGTTCACCAATATAAAATTTCGCCACCGGAGGTAATAAAATTTAAGGAAATGCAGAGTTTTCAATACTTTTTTGAAAATGAGGCATTTGCTGTAAGAGGATGGCCCGGATTTTTGAGCGGGGACAACAAGTTTTTCCCCAACGAGTTAAGGGGGAAAGTAAAGGCTGCACCACTTCCACATCTCGATGGAAGTTCACCTGCGTATGTTTTTGGCGGTTGTAACCTTATGGTCTCAAAACTTTCCTCCAAAATTCAGGAAGTCAGGATATTTATTGATTATATGTTAAGTGATGAGATTCAGAAATTTCACTACGAAGACGGGAATGTTTTACCTGTGAAAAACTCTGTTTATTCTGATGCCGCATTTTTGAAGAAACACCCCGAGTTGGTCTTTTATCAAAAACTGTTTGAAAACGGGATTCACAGACCAATGTTCGAGAGATACACAGGACTTTCTGACATAATTGTCAAACACATAAATGAAGCGATTGAAAAAAATCTTGAGCCGGGTCAGGTTTTGGAGAAGATCAAAAACGAGATAGGGGCGAAATAGAACAATCATGAAACAGAGTATTTCAAACAAAATAAAAGAGTATCATTTTGAGTTCAGGCACGTAACCGTGCTCTTCATAATTCTCTTTTCATTCCAGCTGATCGTTTCTTTTATCAATAAATCATCTATTACAAATTTCCTTGATACAACTCAGGATTGGTATCAAAAGGAGTCGGCAGAAGAGATTGCAAACCTTACTGCGACGGTGATCGAACTTGCCATCGAATCGGTTGATCCCAAAGATAAGATTCCCCCGGCTCAGGCGAACAAGGTGATTCAGTCGTTGGATATCATATTCAGTCAGCAGCAGCTTACTCATAATATTGACCAGCTTTTCATAATCATGCAAAATGATGGGAAAACATATAATATTAATGATGGTAGAGCCCTTTATACCGCTGTCATACATGCAGATCATTCACTTTTATCCATAGTTATTGATAAAAATGTAGCAACCCTTTATACTTCCATCGAGGGAGAATTAAAGTCAACTGAGAGAATTAAAACAGTGGTCAGGGACAAACAAACCTTCCATGTATTTGTTCCATTTGTTGTGAGGGGGGAGTTTATTGGAGCAATCTATATGAAGATCTCACCCGATTTCAGTTCCATAAGTAATCAGGTAATCAGCAGTTATGATGAAACTTCCGTTATTTATCTTTCTCTGATCACTCTTGGTCTTCTTGCAATGTATTTTATCTCATCCTACACCGTTAAAGAGAGGGATGAGACCCAAAAACTTCTTTTTGATGAACACGAAAAGAGTCTGAAAAAACAGATTAATTACGAAAATGAACTGATCTTTACCAAACGGATCTACCATACACATCATAAAGCAGAAAAAGTGATGGGGTTCATAAAAGAGGATTTACGAATGTTGGAGCTCGACAATATCGATGAGGTTAAATATCGTGTTGCAAAATATTCCAACTTTGTTTCGAGAGTAATCTATGATATGAAGTGGTTTGATCCTCCAATCCAGACAATCAGAAACCAGATGTTTCGGACTGATCTTAACGAAGTGGTGAGATTTATCGTTGGCAATATTTTCCAGCGGGTAACAACTGAGACTGATGCCTACAAGATTGAATATAAGTTGGAACAGAATTTGCCTGTTGTTAATGTGAATGAATTTGTGGTGTGGGAAATTATTGAGCCACTTATACAAAACAGTATCGACCATGGATGTGAGGACAATCTTGTTGTCACGGTGGAGACCCAACATGATCCTGAGAAAAAATGTTCATTCCTTAGTATAACTGACAACGGGAAGGGAATCGATGGCAGTTTGCTTAAAATAAATGAAAATGGAATCAAGTATCTGTTTGTGGAGAACACTACCACAAAGTCGCAGGGTTTACGAAACTCGGGATACGGCTGTTATATCGCCTGGGAGATGACAAAGAGGTGCGGTTGGGAGCTTGATGCGCAAAATCTTCCTGAAAAAGGATGCCGGTTTACAATTACAATAAAACATTAGAGAGATTGAGAGACAGAAATGATCTTCCAGGATAAAAATATTAGTATCCTCCTTATTGAAGATGAAGAATTTGATGTAAGAAGAGTGAAGAAAACCGTAGAGCCATTTTCGGAAAAGATGGAAATTGTCCATTATGTTTCAAACGGAAAGGCTGCTCTCGAATATCTTGAGGAGAACCGGAACAAAATTGATGTGGTGATAATGGATTACCAGATTTCCGGCGGTTTGATGGGTGAAGATCTGATTCACAAAATCAAAACCATCGATTCATCAATACAGATAATTGTTATCACAAAAATGACAATTAATCTTTCGGATTATCATTTTGCCAACCGGCTTATTAAGGCGGGAGCTTTCTGGTACTGCACCAAATATCCGGGTGATATTGATGATTTTATTTATCAGCCTACTGATTTTATTCTCAGTATTTTTAATGCCCATGAAAAAAGTCTGCTCGAACGGGAGAGAATGCGTTCGATGCAAAAAATTAAACGGAATGTTGCTGATATTCTTTTGCAGAAGAAGATTATCGGTGAATCACCTTTGATGCTTGATCTAAAAAACGATCTCGACCGACTCGCTCAAAGCAACATCAACATCCTCATAAGGGGGGCTTCGGGTACCGGGAAGGAACTGGTAGCGCATAATATCCATTATCGCAGTGGTCGAAAATATGAAAATTTTGTAGTGGTCAACTGCGGCAGTCTTCCCGACCAACTTGTTGAAAGTGAACTTTTTGGTTATGAAAAGGGGGCATTCACGGGAGCCGACAAGAAAAAACCGGGTCTGTTTGAGATAGCAAACCATGGAACAATTTTTCTCGATGAGATAACTGAACTTCCACTTGCAGCGCAGGTGAAACTTCTAAGAGTGATTCAGGAAGGTGAAATCGAAAAGATTGGCAGGACAGAGACAGTTAAAGTTGATGTGAGGGTAATAGCTGCCACAAACAGGAATATTGAGCAGGAAGTAAGGGAAAAGAGATTCCGTGAAGACCTCTACTACAGGCTAAATGTTCTTCCCGTTGTTGTTCCGGACTTAAAAAAACGGGTTGATGACATTCCGTCCCTCATCGATCACTTTTTGCGAAATATAAGTATTGACATGGGGAAGGAAAAGCCGGTAATACCCAACGAAACTATGCAGATATTTGTGAAATACGACTGGCCGGGAAATGTAAGAGAGCTTAAAAATGTCGTGCAAAGAGTGTTGTTCCATTCGGGGAATACTGTTTCACCTATGAATGCAGTAAAAGCTCTAGGCATTGTTTATGAAACGGGGAGTGGTGACGATGGTTTTAAGGATATATTTAATCCAGAAAATATAATTGATCTAAAGGATGCTGAAAGAATATTCAGAGAACGATATTTTAATTTTGTAAGAACTCATTCAGTTTCAGATGCCGATGCCGCCAAAAAAATGGGAATCGCCCCTCCCAACTATTACAGAATGATGAAAGAATTGGGGTTGAAATAGGGCTCCGGTCTTTTAACTTATCAAATTGATAAACCGTTGTTATTAAAATAATAATTGGCAGGGGTTTGCTCTCCTCTTGATATTCCCAATATTAAGAATTTGATGGGAAAGCAGTGTAAATTTTCATTGGCATGATTTGTGCATTACTACGATTCAACAATTGACTGAATGAATGCCCAACACATTTACCTATTTAGACACTGCTGTAATAGTAATATACTTGATAATCGTATTGAGTATCGGTTTTTACTATTCCCGGAAAAACGATGAAAGTTATACTGACTACTTTCTCGCCGGTAGAAATGTGGGCTGGATCGCAATAGGTATCTCAATTTTTGCAACCAACATTTCGAGTGAACATTTTATCGGACTTGCAGGAGCGGGCTCAACAAGAGGCCTTGCAGTGGGGCAGTTCGAATTAATGGCCATTTTATGCTCATATTTGCAGGGTGGTTCCTTGCTCCAATTTTTATTAAATCGGGCGTGTTTACAGTACCTGAATTCCTTCAGTTAAATTTTGATGTAAGGATCAGGAAACTTTTTGCTGCTTTTTCAATTGCCAACTACATCCTCACCAAAATTCTCGTCTCCCTCTTCGCCGCAAGTCTTCTCTTTTATAATATTTTTGGATTAAACATATACGCTTCCTCGATATTAATAGTATTAATAACAGGACTTTACAGCGTTATTGGCGGCTCAAATGCTGTGATAAGAACCCAGACATTCCAGGGAATTGTATTGATGACGGGGGCAGTGATTCTTTCGGTTATCGGTTTTATGGCTGTTGGTGGATTTGAAGGTCTTTACAGTAAATTGCCGGCAGATTATTTTACCATGTTTAAAGCGATAGATGACAAAGATTATCCCTGGACAGGGATAGTGTTTGGAGCTCCCGTAATTGCATTTTGGTATTGGTGCACCGATCAGTATATGGTTCAAAGAATGTTAAGTGCAAGATCGATAGACGATGCACGAAAGGGTTCACTTCTTGCAGCCTCATTTAAACTCCTTCCTATATTTATCCTTGTACTTCCCGGTTTGTTTGCAGCAGTACTTTACCCAGAATCAAGGGGTGATGGAGCCTACTCTGCGATGGTCAGTGGTGATCTGCTCCCGATGGGATTAAAAGGGGTTGTAATTGCAGGGCTTTTAGCTGCAATAATGTCTTCGCTCGCAGGAGCTTTTAACAGTATTGCGATTCTTTTCACAAACGATTATTACAAATTAAAATATCCTGACGCAAACGAGAGAAAACTTGTGCTTGTGGGCAGACTCGCCACCACAACGGCAGTTATTGCTGCAATATTAATTGTGCCCCTCGTTAAGATTATCAGTTCACAGCTTTATCTTTTTCTGCAAAGTGTGCAGTCATTTGTGAGTCCTCCCATTACTGCTGTATTTCTGTTTGGTCTCTTTTCGCGTAAAATGAACACCAGATCGGCACTTATTACTTTAGCAGTTACCGAAACACTTGGAATGGGCAGACTTGTGCTTGAAATGATGGTTCAGAATGGGGTAGAGCTTCATTCGTTCCTTAATTGGGTGTTGTCGATCAACTTTCTTCACTACTCCCTATTCCTTTTTATTGTAAGTGTGGGGATGATTTTGACACTCAACTTTAATAACAGCATTGAAACAAACAAATTTGGGATTCAGCTCAGGGCAACTTTTGCCGAGAGTTTTGCCGAGATTACGGGGAATTTTACCGGTTTAAAAAGATTCGTAAAACCGAACCCGAGTTTTCTTCTTTCAGCTATTATTCTGCTGATGATCCTTGGGCTCTGGAGCATCTGGTCGTGAAAAATTATAAAAGTTTTAAATCCAAATATTCATTAATCAAAAACTCATTTTCATTGAGGTAAAACATATGAAGAGAATCATACTATCAATTCTTTTCCTTATCGGACTTTCGACCTCTGCTCTTCCGCAGTTGATTGAAAGCTTTGATACGGATCTTTCGGCGGATACCACCTACCTGTTTTCACTTGAAAGCGGAAGTAGAATGGACTATATGTTGAACACTACAGATTTTGTTCAAGGCGCAGGCTCGGGCGAAATTAAATTTGTTATTGGTGCCATTCACGAATGGGGTAGCTACGGACAGTTAATTAAAAGACTTCCTACAGGACAGTATTATGACTGGTCAGCTACCGATTCATTGTCACTGATGATCAAAGTTGTAGTTCCTCCTGCTATTCCAACAAACATGGTATTCAGGATTCATATTGCTGACAAGCCAACCCCTGATGCTCCTATCGAAGAATGGATTTACGAACATACAACCATCCTTGATGCAACGAGTCAATGGGTTGAGTTGAAAGTGCCAATTAAAATCCTTTCTTCAGACGGCAGTGCAACTCCTTCTGATTCAGGTTTTGTTATCTTCCCTTCAGGATGGGGTGGCGGACCGGGAAATTCCTGGAACAATAATGAATTTGACTGGGATAAAATTGTAGGTTTCAACCTTGGCGCTATAACTTCAGGTTACACACCGGGCACAAACATCCCTGCAGATTCACTTACCGTTCGTTTTGATAACTTCAGAAGATATGGTAACCGTTCAGTTCCTGCAATCGTTTTCAACGGTATTCAGTTCATGGGCAACCTCTCAGTATTCACCTGGGGGCAGTCGAACATGGAAGTGGTTCCAAATGCAGGTCCAGCTCCAAACAGTAATGCTGTAAAATGGACACAAGGTAATGAATGGGGCAACGGATGGTCAGGAATGGGACTTAATGTAAGTCCAGTATTCAACCTTGCAAGTTCATGGCAAGTTGACAGTGTTAAATTCAAATTAAAATGTCCTCCGGGAACCGGAGCTTTGAGAGTTCAGTTTGAAGCCGGCCCCGGTAAAAAAGGGACTGTTTTCACTCCAACGGCTGACGATCAGTGGCATAATTATGCTTTCCCGTTAAGAGACATGTTATTCCAGGACAACACCACATTCTTCGATTCATCACAAGTGAGTGTAGTTGGAATGATGGCTGAAGCTTCAGCAGTTGCCGGAACAGTTATCTGGATCACCGACTGGTGGACAGGAAATCCAAAATTTGATGTAATTGCGCCGGAACCTCCAACCGGTGTTGCCGCATTTGCAGGAACCTTCCAGAATGTAGTAACCTGGGTTGATGTACCGGGAGAAACCGGTGAAGTTTATGATATCTACTACTCAAAAACTCCAATTACTGATCTAACCTTACCGGGAGTTGAAGTTGTAAAACTTAATGTTCCTGAAGGTGGTCAGTTGATGGAACACCTTCTTTTGGCTCCAAATACAAATCAATCCGTAACATATTATTATGCAGTGGTTTGTAAAGATGTAGCCGGTAACAAAAGTGGTCTCAGCCAAAACTCCGGTGCAGTAACCAACACCGCAAAAGGCAGACCAACAGTATCATTAAGCGCACCAACAAATTTTGTTGCGGATGGAAACCTTGCTGAATGGCAGGCAATCAATCCTTTCAGAATGTTCTTGTCAGATGGTACTGGTCACCTTGTAACCAACACCACTATTTCCGGTGATGCTGATTGCTCGGCAAAAGCTTATATAGCAATGGATAATCAATATATGTACATCGCTTTTGATGTTGATGATGATATCGTTGTTCCAAGTGCTCAAGGATCATCCTATCTTAATGATTGTCCTGATCTTTATATTGGTCTTTACGATTTCCGTGGAATGCCCCACACTTCATATCGTAGAGGTGCACAGCCTGATTATCACTTCAGATTCGCTTATAACCGCGTGATTATCGATGGTTCAGCCGGAACTGACAGTCTTATCGGTGAAGGTGTTAACTATTATTGGGAAGAAAAATTCCCTTCAGGTTACATTGTTGAATGCAGAATCAATCTTTCAGAGTTAGCTCTCCACGGAAACGATCTTACTTTCGTTCCAAGAGAAGGTACCAGACTTCCAATCGATTTCGCACTTAACGATGCTGATGCCACCAATTCGAGAGAAGGAATCATGACTTATTCTCCATACAATGAAGACAAGTCATACCAGGATGTATCAAGATGGATCTATACCTGGATCGGAAACTTGTGGGAACCAGTAGTTGGTATCAACGACGAAACACTTACTCCTGATAACTATGGTTTGGCACAGAATTATCCAAATCCATTTAACCCTTCGACCACAATTAAATATGCGATCGAAAAATCAGGATTTGTTTCCTTAAAGTATATGATGTATTGGGAAGAGAAGTTGCTGACCTGGTTGCTCAGGATCAAACAGCCGGTGTTTACACTGTTCAGTTTGATGCATCACTTCTTTCAAGTGGAATTTATTTCTACAAACTTGAAAGTGGTTCATTCTCTAAAATAAATAAAATGATGCTTGTAAAGTAGCATTTCTCCCTGTGGATGCAGAAGCTGCAATTTCTGCACCCATTGTTTAGTTTCGATAATTTTGGGATATTCCGATGAGACAAAAAATCTACTCTTTAATTAGAAATATCAATGCTTTTGCAGTGATAGTTCTGTTCATTTTTGGAACAACCTTTACTTTTGGTGGTGTAACCGGAAAGATTTCAGGCGTTGTACTTGATGCCAAGACAGGCGAACCTGTTATTGGTGCAAGTGTTATACTTGAAGGCACTTTTCTGGGAGCCGCTGCCGATATTAACGGTTATTATTCTATAAATAATGTCCCGCCGGGAACCTACCGGGTCATTTTTTCCGCAGTTGGTTTTCAAAAAACGATCATGGAAAAAGTGCTCGTGAAGATCGATCTGACAACCAATCTGGATGTAAAACTCCAGCCTTCGGGTCTGAATTTTGAACAAGAGGTTGTTATAACCTCCGATCGACCATTGGTGCAGAAAGATCTCACTTCCACTTCAGTAACGATCTCTTCCGAAGACATTAAGATGATGCCCGTTGAAAACATCAGTCAGGTTGTTAACCTGCAAGCCGGTGTTATTGATGGCCATTTCCGTGGTGGAAGATCAAATGATGTGGCTTATCTGATAGACGGTGTTGCCGTCACGGATCCGTTTAACGGGGGATTTGGACTTGAAGTTGAGCAAACTTCAATCAGGCAGATGGAAGTAATAACAGGTACTTTTAATGCCGAGTATGGTCAGGCACTTTCAGGCGTTGTTAACATCGTTACTGAGGGTGGATCAAACAAGTTTAGAACAGATGTATCAGGTTATATAGGTAACTTTATAACCGGTGGATCAAATATTTTCAAAAATCTCGATAAGGTTGACCGTATTGCTCAAAAGAATGTGCAACTCACATTCAGCGGTCCAATCTCACTGGTTGATAACCTCTATTTCTTTGTGACAGGTAGATATTTTGACAACGCCGGTCATCTCTACGGACAACGAGTTTATAATGTAACGGATGATGTTCCATTTTATCCGATTCCAAACGATAAAACTTTCTGGATTCCCAGAAACACAGGCGACAGATCTTATGTTGAGATGAATCCTTACACAAAGTATTCGTTAAACGCAAAACTTACATACGCACTCCCTAAAATTGCTTTTACATATTCCATTTTTATGGATAAAACAAAAAGCAAAGGTTACGACCATGGTTATTCATGGACACCTGACGGAATAATGACCCATCATGGAAACGATTGGGTGCAAAATTTTCAGATTAATCACTACATCTCTTCCGAGACAAATCAAAGTCTTAAATTTTCTGTCAACAGCTACCAGTATGAAGGTTATCTCTATGAGAACCCTTTTGATCCAAGATATGTGAACCCAAGACAGGGAATCGCCCTTTCGAACTACACTTTCCGCTCGGGTGGTAATCAGGGTGGCAGATACGACAGAACAAGCAAAAGTTTTGTGGGTCAGTGGTCTCTCGCTTCTCAGGTTTCAAAAGAACACAAAATCGGTATGGGTGTTGAAGCAAGACTTCATGATATTTATAACCATGGATGGGATCTTGTAAATCTTACCGATGGTCAGATTGATACGATGGGTAATTTAATTTTTACCCCCGGTTATCCGGCTGTTGGAACAATCTCTGATCAGGGATCAAACATTGAATACGCAAGAAAACCGATTGAATTATCCGCCTACATCCAGGATAAGATGGAATATGACATCATGATCATCAACGCCGGTGTAAGGTTTGACTACTTTAACTCGAAAGCAAGGATGCCTGTTGACAAACAGAATCCAACAAGAAACAGTGCTTTCCCCGGTGCCGACCAATGGATCGATGCTGAAGCCAAGTGGCAAATCAGTCCGAGACTTGGAGCTTCCTTCCCAATTACTGACAAAGGAATTATCAGATTTTCATACGGTCACTTTTTTAAGATACCTTCGTTCGAAAATCTTTATCAAAATCCCGATTTTATCGTAAGACCGGGTAACAGCCTTAGCACTGTGGTTGGAAATCCCGATCTTAATGCTGAAAAGAATGTTATCTATGAAATCGGTTTACAGCAGGCACTTCTTGAAGACATCTCAGTGAATGTTTCCCTCTATTACCGTGATATCAGAAACTGGCTCGGTATGGAGATAGTAAACACTTATGAAGGCTTTAAGTATGCCCGTTTTATAAACAGAGATTATGCAAATGTTAGAGGTTTGGTTCTTGTTTTCGACAAAAGATTCTCAAACTACTTCAGTGCAAAACTTGACTATACATACCAGATCGCAGAGGGTAACTCCTCCGATCCTTATGCCGTTTACAATAAAAATCAGACAAATCCACCGATTGAAGAATCGAAAACAGTGGTTCCACTTTCATGGGATCAGAGACATACACTTAATCTGAGTGTTAATGTTGGTATTCCCGGTGACTGGACAGTAGGTCTCATTTTCCAATATGGCTCAGGAATGCCATATACGGAAGACCCAAAAGTTTCCCGCGGTGTCCGTTTCGAAAATGGCGGTATCAAGCCGACATATCTGAACCTGGATCTGAGGGCTGACAAGATATTTAATGTTTTTGGATTAAATATCAGAACCTACATTACAATTTATAACGCATTGGATATTAGAAACGAATTCGGTGTTTACTCAACCACTGGTAGAGCCAATGCCGATCTGAATACTCAATATGCAGTTGATGTAATCGGATTAAACACTATTGAAGAATATATCAACAATCCAGCGATGTACTCTACTCCTCGAGAGATCAGAGTTGGCATTGGTTTCGATTTTTAATTCCCGGAGTTTCAGAATGTTAAAGAAAATATCATTAATTACTCTTCTTCTATTAACGGAGATTGTTTTTGCCCAGGTATCGCCTTCAACTCAGCGTTACCGTAACGATGAGTATGGTAATATCCAGTACCGTCGTGAAGGTGTTATGGATGGCAATCAAATTAGAACGCTGTTCTACAACAATGGTGAAGTGGGTCAGTGGCCCTACCAGCCATCAGGAGAGTGGCCCAAAGGAACGGGACATTCTTATCTTGATGGTGTTGCGGTATTAATTTCCACTGAGTTAACTGCTCCCGGTACGGGAACAATAGTTCACCCTCTTCAAACTTCATATCGTGAATGGATGGATAAAGATCCTGTTACCGGTGAAATTTGGGGATTTGAACCCCTTCCGGGTTACAACAGTCCTTCTTCAAAGAGACCTTCCATCAACACAGATCCTCTTACCTGGCCTTCCAACTGGCCCGCAGCGCTTGATCTTACACCGGAATGGGACAAAAACTGGTATGGCTATTTTGGACGAGGTGTTCTTAATTCCGAGTTTGAAACATTTTTTGTTATGGATGATTCAAAAGACAAGGAATATATGAGAAATCCTTTCTTCTTTTATCCAATAGCTGCCGACACCAATAGAGGCGGACTTGGCTTAAGGGTGGAGGTGAGAGGTTTTCAGTGGTCGCAGGTGTTAGCGCAAGATATTATCTTCTGGCATTATGATATTGTAACCATCTCCGACTACAACTACCCCAAAACAGTTTTTGGTTTTTATACCGATTGCGGCGTGGGTGGAACTGATGATTCTGAAGATGATAACGCTTCATTTGATCTTATTGCGGATCTTGCATACTGTTATGACGACAATGGTCTTGGTCTTCCTGATAACTGGAAAACTGGTTATTATGGATATGCTTATCTTGAAAGCCCCGGAAACGGAATTGATGCCATTGACAACGATCAGGATGGCATGATTGATGAAAAAAGAGATGACGGTATCGATAACGATCGTGACTGGCTTCCATACCTTGATATCAACGGTAACGGAAAATGGGATGCTGACCAAAACGAACCCCTCAATAATGATGTGGGCAAAGATGGCGTTGGGCCCTTTGACAGACAATATACCGGACCCGATCAGGGTGAAGGTGATGGAGTTGTAACCGATGGTGAACCCAATTTTGATAAAACTGACAAAGACGAGTCAGACCAGATAGGTCTTACAGCTCTGTCGATCTACAGACTTGGTCAGGGTGTAACCGGTGGGGGCTGGGCGAAAGATGATGAACCAATGTGGAACAGAATGGTTGCAGGCTCATTTGATACTTCACTTCAGCGTGCAAATATCAGTATGGTGTTTGCTTCAGGTCCATTCCCCCTACAGCAAGGGACCAGAGAAAGATTCTCTATGTCACTTTTGTTTGGTGAGGACTTAAACGACATTCTCTTTAATAAAGAGACTGTTCAGCAGATTTACAATGCAAACTACAACTTTCAAAACCACCAATTAAACCGGAATTGACCGCAGTTGGTGGTGATGGAGAAAGTATTCCTCTATTGGGACAATATTGCTGAAGAATCGCGTGATCCTTTCCTCGGTTTCCAGAATAATGATCCAACACAAGGATACAAAAAAGATTTTGAGGGTTACCTCATTTACAGAAGTACCGAGCCTGAATTTAACGATATCAAGTTAATCACCGACTCAAAAGGTTCAACCAAATACTGGAAACCTCTTGTACAATTTGACTTAAAAGACAGCATTATGGGACCCGATCCAATTGGAATTAACGGTGCTCATTTTTGGAGAGGCAGCGAAACCGGATTGCGTTACTCATATGTTGACACAGATGTAAATAATGGTGTTAAATACTATTATGCATGTGTTTCGTATGATCAGGGTGATCCTAAATTTGGTACCGCAGGGTTACAACCTTCGGAGTGTACAAAAATTATCACCGAGGATTTTGCCGGTAACATACAATTTGTTGACATTAACTGCGCCGTTGTTGTGCCAAACGCTCCAGCTGCCGGTTATGTTCCGCCAAACATAGTAGGCGACACCAAATCGGTTACTTCGGGAAGAGGTTCAGGTTCTCTTCAAATGACAATTCTTGATCCCGCTGCAGTTCAAAATGGAGCTGCATATCAGGTTGAATTCACTTCGAATAATACTTATCCGATCTACAAAACACTTTCTTATAAAATTATCAAAACTCTTAACGGAGTTAATGATACACTAAAGACAATCGATTCATCTTATTTCGGAAAAGAAAGAGCCAGTCCTCCATTTGATGGAATGGCACTCAGTGTTTTGAACGACACCACTGTTGCGATAAATGATTCGCTTACCGGTTGGTTGATCAGAAACAACAATTTGACAGTACTTCCCTCAAAAGATGCAACCCCTGTTCGTGGAATTGCATGGCCTGCTGATTATGAGATAACTTTCTCGGATACTCCACAGGACACATGTTTCATTCAGTCTCCTCCAATCTACACTAAATTCCCTGTGAATTTTAAGGTGTGGAATAAAACCGAACAGAAGTATTCAAAAATTGCTGTGAAGGATAATGACGGCTCAGCTACACTGTCGATTGGCGATCAAATTCAGATTCTTGAGTTTCAGGGATCGGTAGCACAGACCAACGTAAGGTTTGCATGGAATCTTTCATATGATGTTCCTTTTGATCCAAATGCCACACTTCAATATCCGGCAAATGGCGATAAATATTTCATCACCACTACCAAGCCATTTAAGACGGGAGATAAATTCCTCTTTTCAACACAGGGTGTCGGGCTCGACAATAACTTGGCGAAAAATCAACTTGGCAAAGTGGATGTTGTGCCTAATCCTTATCTTGGAGCTGCCACATGGGAAAGAAGAAACCTCAATTCCACAGGCCGCGGAGACAGAAAGATCGACTTTATTAATCTGCCGGGTGAATGTACTGTTAGAATCTATACAATCACAGGCCAGTTGATTAAAACTCTTCAAAAAAGCTCCACCTTCCAGGATGGCAGTCTTTCTTGGAATCTGGTAACGGATGACGGTATGGACGCTGCTTATGGTGTTTACATTTATCATGTTGATGCTCCCAATGTTGGTGAACACATCGGCAAATTTGCTTTAATTAAATAAGCGGACAAATTGAAATGAAAAGAAAGATCTATATCCTGATATTTTTAGCAGTTTGCGCCAATCTTACATTTGCACAAACTTTTAAGTCTGATGTTTCCAAAAGAGGAACAACAGCAGCCCCGTTCCTTTCAATCGGTCAGGGTGCCCGGTCAACAGCCATGGGCAGTGCCTTTGCCGGTGCCGCGAATGATGTCAGCTCAATTTATTGGAATCCGGCAGGTCTTACAAAGGCTGAAGGATTCCAGATGATGTTCGATCACACAATCTGGATCG
Source organism: Ignavibacteriales bacterium (assembly GCA_016714125.1). Classification (GTDB taxonomy): domain Bacteria; phylum Bacteroidota; class Ignavibacteria; order Ignavibacteriales; family Ignavibacteriaceae; genus UTCHB3. The sequence continues at coordinate 134,979 of JADJNX010000006.1, forward strand.
CTGATGTTAGATATAACTATCTTGCAGCAAGCTACAACATGGGTGATATCGGAACAATCGGGTTAAGTTTCATCAGCTCTAATGTGGGCGAAATGAGAGTTACCACAATTGACTATCCAGGCGGTACAGGTGAAACATTTACTGCAAACGATATGGCAATAAGTCTTGCTTATGCTATACAGTTGACCGATAAATTTTCGATTGGTTTTAATCCAAAGTTCATTTACCAGAGTATCTGGAAAATGAGTGCCACTGCATTTGCCATCGATATGGGTGTGCAATATGTTACACCATTTGATGATGCAGTTCTTGCGATGTCGATTTCCAACTTTGGCTCCAAAATCCAGCTTCTTGGTAATTCAAATCTTGTTCTTCATGATCTTGATCCCGGAAGCACAGGAAACAACGGTAAGATACCTGCTTACTTAGAGACCGGTGCCTGGTCACTTCCTTTGAATTTCAGAGTTGGTGTTATGTATGCACCAATAAAAACCGATCAACACAAGTTGTTGGTGGCAGTTGATGCAACACATCCAAGTGATGATTATGAGAGTGTGAACATTGGAGCAGAATACAGTTTTAATAAATTCCTCTTTCATCAGAGGAGGATACAAGTCGCTGTTTCAACAGGATTCTGAGGAGTCGTTTACCCTTGGTTTTGGTATAAAACAACACCTTATGAATAATGTTGCTGTATTGTTTGATTATGCTTACCAAAGTTTTGGAAGATTTAAGGACATTCAGAAATTTACGATGTCCGTGTCATTTTAATGTGAGTTGCCGGCTTCGCGTTCTCCCATGTGTAAGCCGGCATTTTTTTATCAATGAAATTGAGCTTATGAAAAAAGAAATTTGTTACTGCTTATAGCCTTCCTTCTGTTGACGATGGCTGTTCAAGCCAAGGACTTTAAAGGCGCCGAATTCAGAACCAAACAGGCCTTCCTTTACGGCAGGTTTGAGGTTAATATGAAATCAGCCGCCAGGAGATGGAGTGTTATCAACTTTTTTACATATCACGAGTTCACAACCGGAATACAGGACTGGAACGAAATCGATATCGAAATACTTGGAAGGTACGATTACGATATTCAGTTTAACCCCATTACTCCCGGACAGGTAAATCACACCAGTCATTTCCCTGCACCTTTCAGCCCACACACAGATTATCATACCTATGCTTTTGAATGGACGCCTACTTATGTCGCATGGTTTGTTGACGGTGTTGAAGTTCACAGACAAACGGGATCGCATATTGAAGCTTTAAATAAAGCTCAGAAACTTATGATGAACAACTGGACTCCAACCTATGCAAACTGGGCGGGCACACTTAATGTGGATGCACTTCCGGCGTTTGCATATTATGACTGGGTGAAATATTACAACTATAACCCCGGTGGTGGAAACTACGGGACCAATAACAATTTTTCCCTCTCCTGGAGTGACGAATTTGAATTCTGGAATACTGCCCGCTGGGAGAAAGGCACCCACACTTTTAACGGTAACAACTGCGATTTTGTGACTACAAATGCAGTCTTCAGAGATTCAAAACTTATCCTTTGTTTAACTGATGCAGTAAACCTTGGTTACACCGATGTTAAAGCTCCTGTGGTTCTCTCTGCAAGAGTTCATGACAACAAAGTGATAGCTTATTTTACCGAGGAACTTGATTCAGTTACCGGACAAAACGTTGCAAATTTTAACATAGTTGGTGCAACCGTTCAGAGTGTAACTCTCAGGAGTGATCCAAGAAGTGTTGAACTTACCGTTTCAGATTGGGATTTCACGACCACCAAAAACCTGTTGGTAATGAATGTTAAAGACAGGTTTAACAACACCTCCGCTCCAAAAGCTGTGACTATCATTCTTCAAAGGAACTGGACATATCCAATCAAACTTAACTGTGGTGGACCTCAGGTCGATATCGGTTGGATGGCAGATACAGAGTGGAACCTGGCAGGACTTTATGGTTTTCTCGATGGACAAACAGCAGCCTATTCGTCAAATCTGCAAATAAACGGCACCGATGAGGATGAAGTCTATCGCAATGAAAAATACGGAATGGCAAACTACAGAGTTCGTGTTCCAAACGGAAGATATAAAGTAAAACTAATGTTTGCTGAAAACTATTTTACAAGCGCCAACAAAAGAATTTTTAGTGTCTTTCTTGAGAGCATCAAAGTATTAAACAACCTCGATATATTTGCTGAAGTTGGAACAAGTACTGCTTTGGTTAAAGACTTCACCAATATTGTTGTTCAGGATGGAATTCTCGATGTCCATTTTGCTGCACAGATTGACAATCCTGTGATCAGCGGAATAGTAATCGAAGCTGATCCAACCGGTATTCAGGATGGACAGTCAGAATTTCCGGGTGATTTCTCGCTTAATCAAAATTATCCCAATCCGTTTAACGGGCAGACGGTGATTTCTTTTAATGTTAACAAACCGGATTTTTTTCGGTTTGCCCTGTTCAATACTATGGGAGAAACAGTTTTTGAGGATGATCTTGGCTACCTTGAACAGGGCTTTCACTCCTTCCCGTTGGGGACCACTGAATTTGGTTCCAGTGGGGCATATTTTTATTCCATCTCCGGGACGGGTAGAACCGAAACGGGTAAACTTGTTTACTTGAAGTGACAGGTCATTAAATTCTAAACATAAACTAACTGCTGATAAAATTATGAAACGATCGTTATTATTTACAATTTCAATATTATTCTTTGGTTTAACTACCATGCTCAACGCACAAAGAGATGATAATAACTTAAAAAGTGAAGTGAAAAAACTTCTGGATAAAATGACGATCGAGGAAAAGATCGGGCAGATGACTCAAGTTACAATTCAGACTGTTTCAAAAAAACAAGGAAACAAAGACCAGCATCACGAACTTGATCTTGCCAAACTCGAAGAAGTGGTTGTTAAATACAATGTTGGATCACTCCTTAATGTTTATGATAAAGCGCATGAAATTGAATACTGGCACGAAGTGATCACAAAAATTCAGGACCTTGCCACAAAAAAGACACGGCTTAAAATTCCTGTGCTTTATGGTATAGACGCCATCCATGGTGCCACATACACTTTAAACTCCACACTTTTCCCTCAATCACTTGGAATGGCTTCAACTTTTAACAGGGAATTAGTTAAAAGGAGCAGAAATTACAGCAGTTGAAACTTATGCTTCGGGAATTCCATGGAATTTTAATCCCGTTCTTGATGTTGGAAGACAATCATTATGGCCAAGATTATGGGAAACAATGGGAGAAGATCCATATCTTGTATCAGAACTTGGAAGCACATATGTAAAAGCAATGCAAGAGAACAACCTTGTTCCAAAAGACCGTTTCCTCGCATGTCTAAAACATTATGTTGGCTACAGTTTTCCTTTTAACGGACTTGACAGAACCCCTGCCTACATGTCTGAGAGAACCCTAAGAGAATTTTTCCTCCCTCCATTTGAAGCAGCAGTAAAAGCCGGAGCTTTAACCGTGATGGTTAACTCAGGTGAAATTGATGGAATTCCGGGACATGCCAACTTTCACCTCCTTACGGAAGTATTAAAAGGTGAAATGAGGTTTCAGGGATTTGTTGTCTCCGACTGGGAAGATATTAAAAGACTTTTTACTCGTGACAGAGTGGCTGAATCACCAAAAGAAGCAGTTTTTATGGCTGTTATGGCAGGAGTTGACATGAGCATGGTTCCAACAGACCTTAGCTTTTATGATCTCCTTCTTGAACTTGTTAAAGAGGGTTCCGTTCCCGTTTCCCGTATCGATGATGCGGTTAGCAGAATTTTATTTGTAAAAATGAAACTTGGACTCTTCGAAAACGCATATCCTGACAAATCATTTTTATCAAAATTTGCAACTCCCGAAAACACACAGGCAAATCTTGATGCAGCTCGTGAATCAATAGTCCTGCTCAAAAACGACAAAAATATCTTACCCTTGGGAAAAGATAAAAAAGTATTTGTTACCGGACCAACTGCTGATATGTTATCAGTATTAAATGGTGGCTGGACTGTTACATGGCAGGGTAATGAAGAATCACTTATGCAGAGTGATAAAAAAACCGTTGTTAAGGCGATGATTTCCGAAGTATCGTCAAAAAATATAATCTACAATCCGGGTTGTTCGTTTGATAAAATGCTCGATGTTGACAATGCAGTTAAAAGTGCAAAAGAATCTGATGTTATAGTTCTTTGTCTCGGTGAACCGGCATATTGCGAAACACCCGGAAACATCAACGATCTTACACTCCCAAAAGCACAGTTGGACTACGCCAAAATGATGATTGCCACAGGAAAGCCTGTTGTTCTTGTTATGATTGAAGGCAGACCAAGAGTTATAACTGAAATTGCCGACAAAGTTGATGGAATTATTGTTGCATTTCTCCCCGGTATGCAGGGTGGTGTTGCTATTTCAGATGTATTATATGGAATGACCAACCCAAGTGGCAAACTTCCAATAACTTATCCCAAGTCACCAAATGCCATTACACTTTACGATTACAAACCGATCGAATTTTTTGACGGCAATGGTTACAACCCACTTTATCCATTTGGTCATGGTTTAAGTTATACTAAATTTACATATTCGGATTTGAAGCTTAGCGCAGACAAAATCACAGAAAATGAAGAGTTAAAAGTGTCGGTTACTGTAAAAAATACCGGTAATGTAAAAGGGAAAGAATCTGTTCTGCGTTATCTGACCGATCTTTTTGGAACAGTTTCCAGACCAAACAAACAATTAAAAGGTTTTGACAAAATTGAACTTGCACCGGGTGAAAGTAAAACAGTTCACTTCACACTTGGTTATGAACATCTGTCGTTCATTGGTGCCTCCAACAGCAGGATTGTTGAGTTGGGTGAATTTGTTGTAACTATTGGTGATCTTAAATCCAAGTTCAAACTTGTATTTGGTGGTGGGAAATAAAATGAATTTATTTGTAAAAGTTCTCCCCCGGGTAGTATTAATGTTGGTTTTTGCAATGCCCCTTGCTGCCCAGGGATTTTTGAAAGTCTCCGGAAAAAATATTGTTAACGGCGTGGGACAAAATTATGTCCTCAAAGGTGTAGGCTTGGGCGGATGGCTGCTCCAGGAAGGATACATGCTTCATACTTCAGCCTTTGCAAATGCCCAATGGCAAATTAGAGCCAAAATCACTGATTTGATTGGTGAAACAAACACTGAAACCTTTTACGAGACTTATCGAAACAATTATGTAAAAAAAGTTGATATTGATTCTCTTAAAGCTTGGGGTTTTAACTCAATACGGTTGCCGTTCCACTACAATCTTTTTGCCACTAACACAAATCCACCTGTCTTTTTGCAAAAGGTTTTGATTATACTGATTCACTCCTTGCATGGTGTAAAGCAAATCAGATCTATCTCATACTGGATATGCACGCAGCCCCGGTGGTCAGAGTAATGAACCGATAAGTGATTATAATCCTGCATTTCCTTCTTTATGGCAAAGTGAGCAGAATAAAGACCTCACTGTAAAAATCTGGCGTAAACTGGCAGAGAGATACAAAGATGAAGAATGGATCGGCGGATATGACCTGCTTAACGAGCCCAAATGGGACCTTGGAACTAACAATGTTCCACTTCGCAATCTTTATATCAGACTCACTGACACTATTAGAGCTGTTGATACGAATCATATAATTTACATTGAAGGTAACTGGTTTGCAACCGATTTTTCAGGGTTAACACCTCCTTGGGATGCCAACCTGGTTTATAGTTTCCACAAATACTGGAACACAAACAACACCGGTTCAATTCAGTATCTGCTCGATCTTCGCAATAACTTTAACAGACCTTTATGGCTGGGTGAAACGGGTGAAAACTCAAATCAGTGGCTTTCAGATTTTGTGGAATTGATGCACAACAACAATATAGGCTGGGCTACCTGGCCTCACAAAAAAATTAAGTCAATTGCGGGACCTCTTTCAGCCACACTTTCGCCACTGTATCAGACACTTCTGAATTATTGGAATGGATCGGGATCGAGGCCAACTGCAACTTATGCTCAGGGTGCTCTGATGGCTCAGGCAAACGCACTTAAACTTGAGATGTGCACCTACAACAAAGATTATGTATATGCTCTGTTGAAGCAACCATTTACAACCACTTCAATCCCGTTTGCAGAGAATCTGATTCCGGGAACGATCTACGCACCCAACTATGACATGGGAAAACAGGGAGTCGCTTACTCGGACGTAGCTTATCAAAACACCAATAATGGAACTGCCTATAATTCCGGATACAACTACAGAAATGATGGTGTTGACATCGAACAGTGCAGCGATTTTTCGTCGAACGGATATGATGTTGGTTGGATAGAAAATAATGAGTGGCTTGCTTATACCGTGCAGGTTCAGACGAGTGGTGTTTACAGTGCAGCTTTTAATGTTGCCGCTCAAAGTGCCGGTGGACAAATTTTTGTGTTGGTTGACGGACAAGGTTTAAGCATGGTTAATATCCCTGCAACTGGTGGCTGGCAGAACTGGCAGAATGTTATTCTGCAGAATATCAATCTTACAGCCGGAACTCATAAACTTACCCTACGGTTCTACAACGGCAGTTTTAACCTCAGCAATATCGATTTTACTTTAATCTCTACCGATATTGAAGATGAGACTCAATTGCCCGTGGAATTTGCTCTGAGCCAAAACCATCCAAACCCGTTTAACCCCTCCACGATTGTTAAATATTCACTTCCTGTTGACGGATTTGTCAACATCAGTGTATATAATAATCTTGGTGAAAAGGTATCAGTTCTTGTTGATGGTGAAGTGAGTGCCGGGGAATATTCAGTTTCTTTTGATGCCGGAAATCTCCCGAGTGGAGTTTATTTCTGCAGAATGGAATCCGGAAATTTTATCTCCTCCCGCAAAATGCTGCTGTTAAAATGAGTACCTGAGTACCTGAGTACCTGAGTGATTTTAGTATTGTGAATTAGCGTCACTCAAGTACTCAAGTACTCGAGAATTCGTTTAATTAAATACACTATGAAAAGGAGTTTATATGAGTCTGAGAGTGATTAAACCCGGACTTTTTGTTTTTTTTATCATGCTCCTTTTTCTTCAGAGCGTAAATCTTAATGGACAGTCTGTTCAGGTTGGGAATGGCAGTTACAGCACCGTACTACCTTCCGGAGCTATCGGACCATCATCCTCACAAGGCTCGCCTGTAGTTCCAAAAGTTTCATTAAGTTTTAATCAGCCTGTTCAGACCAACGATTGGTGGAGCAGCCTGATTTTTCCGTTTTACGGGAGTCAACATTCCAATACCTTGTATGTGTTACCTTTAGTGGTAAAAGCGGGAGCCGATGGATTGGGAATGGGATATACAAAAGATCCGGTTTTTGCAGCAGCAGATTACCTGTACCCATATCAACAGCAACTTACTGTTGGCGTTGAGGGATTAAATTCATCAAGAACGCTCGTTGAAGGGTATGGTGACTGGACAGTAACAGCATCGTGGAATGACGGGGTCAGATCGATGAAAACCACTATTGGTCACGGTTTGCCTTATGCATTTTTTACCCTTGCCGGTGGGAATGCAAAAGTGGTATGTAAAGAGACACCGGTAATCTGGTCAAATTCCAACGGAGTTGTTGGTTTAACTGTTGCAGGCAGACATTATGGTATATTTGGACCATCTGGCTCGGTCTGGACGGGCACCACGACACTTGTATCAAACCTCAACGGAAAAGATTTTCTTTCCGTGGCGATTTTACCCGATAACACCCCCGCAACTTTGGAATATTATAGAAAACGGGCTTATGCTTTTGTGACAGGCAGTACCGTATCCTGGACTTATGATAAACAAAATGCTGAGGTTGTTACCAATTTTAGTTATCAAAGCGTGTTAAAAGACAGCGCAGCAGGGAACCTGAATGGAACCTTGACTGCATTGTTCAGACACCAGTGGATTAATACAAACGCCCCCTCACTTCATATTCTTATGTCTCCGTAAGGGGTCAAATGAAAATATTTGACGGGAATACCTTTTCAACAACCAACGATTTTAATGGTATCCTTCCCGCTTTCCCCGATGAAGGAATTTATAATCCTGCAATTTTGGGATCCTATATCGATTCAATTGCAATGGAGACACTCTCTCCGGACCAATCTATGAGAACGGGAAATCAATCGCCAGATTTGCTCATGTTGTGAGGATAGCCGATCAACTTGGAAAAACCGCTGCTCGTGATCACTTCCTTCAGCAGATTAAAAACAGACTTGAAGCATGGTTAACCGTTGGCGGCGGAGCAGAAATTTCATGGATTGCCAACTGGAATACTCTTTCTGCATACCCATCAGGGTATGGAGCGGATAACCAGCTTAACGACCATAATTTTCATTATGGGTACTTGATTGTAGCTGCCGCAACTTTGGCTCAATACGACCCCCAATGGGCTTTGGAATCGCAGTGGGGTGGAATGATCAACCTGCTCATTAAAGATTGTGTGAACTGGGACAGGAACGACAGAAGATTTCCTTTTTTAAGAAGTTTTGATCCGTATGAAGGTCACTCGTGGGAAGCAGGTCACGGAGATTTTGGCGACGGAAACAATGAGGAATCCAGCTCGGAATCGATGAATTTTGCTTATGGCGTGGCTTTATGGGGTTCTGTAACTCAAAATGATACCATTCGAGATCTTGGGATTTATCTCTATGCTAACGAAAGAGCTGCAATAGAACAATACTTTTTTGACATAGATAATGTAGTTTTCCCGGCTTCTTATCCCAGAACTGCTTTGGGTATGGTTTGGGGTGGCAAAGGTGTATATTCCACCTGGTTTGGTGCCGATCCCGAATTTATCCACGGAATTAACTTCCTCCCAATGACGGGTGGATCGTTATATCATGGAAGAAATCCTGAATATATCGATATAAATTACGGCGAAATGGTGAACGAAATTGGAAGCAAACCCCGCAAGTGGAAAGATGTTATTTGGCAGTGGTATGCTTTTTCTGATCCACAATTTGCGATGAATCAGTTTTATGCAGAACCTTATTACGAGCAGTTTGATGGAGAATCCAGGGCGCATACTTATCACTGGCTGGGTAATCTTAGGAAAATCGGGAAGCTTAACACCACTGTAACTGCTGATATTCCTACTTATGCGGTTTTTAAATCGGGTTCACAAAAGAATACCTATGTGGCGTATAACCCGGGAAACAGTCCCTTGACTGTTAATTTTTCAGATGGATACTCGATGTTGGTCCCGGGAAGATCGATGAAATCTTTCAACAGTGACACTTCAGGTGTGGGGATGCCCGTGGCAGTTCCAATATCCGATGTTTCAAAGGGAAAAGCTCCACTTACTGTAAAGTTTAAGGGGAGTAACAGTTTTGACAGAAACGGCACCATTACCTCATATCATTGGGATTTTGGTGATTCCACAATGGCTTACAGTGCTGATACAACCCATGTCTACAGAAATCCCGGCGTTTACACAGCGGTTCTTACCGTTAAAAACAATTTAAATCTCACCGGTGTTGGTGAGATTGTAATCACTGTGGATGGAAACGGCACACCTTATACCGGAACTCCAAAAACTGTTCCCGGTAAAATTGAGGCTGAGGAATTTGATCTTGGTGGTGAAGGAGTTGCTTATCATGACAGTGATCCTCAAAATGTAGGAGTTCCATTCCGTCCAAATGAGGGAGTTGACATCGAAGGATGTGGAGATGTTGGTGGTGGATATGATGTCGGCTGGATAAAGGCAGGTGAATGGATGGAATATACCATTAATGTGACTGAGACGGGATATTATGACTTCTCAGCCAGAACAGCCTCTGTCCCGGGGGGTGGAGCATACCACATCGCTATTGACGGAATTAATGTAACAGGTAGAAAGACTGTACCTGTAACAGGTGGATGGCAGTTCTGGACAAATGTAATCTCAACAAGCATCCGGCTCGAAGCGGGTGTACACATCATGAGATTTGAAGCTGAAGGACCGGAGTTTAATTTTAACTACATTAACATTGTTCGCAACCTGACAGGAATTGAATCAACAGCAGCGGATCAACCAACGGAATATACTCTAAATCAAAATTATCCAAATCCGTTTAATCCTTCTACTGCTATCCGGTTTGCATTGCCGCAATCGGGTCTCGTGAAACTTGTTGTTTATAATTCTCTTGGCGAAGAGCAGACAACACTCATTAACGGGATGATGGAATCCGGATTTCATTCGGTCGTTTTTGATGCTAAAGGACTTCCAAGTGGAGTTTATTTTGTGAGAATGGTTGCCGGCAACTATATTTCGACCAAAAAAATGGTTTTATTAAGATGAGTAGAAACTTCAAAGGAAGCAAAACAATAGTTAAAATTGTTTTGTTGCTCTTTTTTATTTTGTTTATTGGCTGTAAAGGATCAGAGAGTTCTCCAACGGATCCCGGAGATCCCGGTGTTGTGGTGCCAACAAAAAGTCCAAAGAGGGGGCTTTCATACAACCTGACAAACAGCAGCGACTTTGCAGCACTGAAAAGTGGTGTCTCCTGGTGGTATAACTGGTTTTATACAACAACAGCACCAACGGGGTATTATTCCGCCTACGAGATGGAATTTATCCCTATGCTTTGGGGAGGAAGTCCCTCAAGCAACGATATTCTCGCAGTTAAAAATTTCATTTTGGGTCATCCTGAAGTGAAATATCTGTTGGTAATGAATGAACCCAATCTCACTGATCAGGCAAACAGAACCCCGCAGCAGGCGGCCGCCGACTGGCCAAAATATGAACAGGTTATTGCCGATCTTGCAGCCCAGGGAAGGACAATTTATCTTGTGGGTCCTCAAATGAATTGGGGTACAATGACAAATTATTCCGATCCCGTTGTGTGGCTTGATGCTTTTTATACTGCGTATAAAGTTAACAATGGCGGTGTGCCACCCAAAATCGATTATCTTGCATTTCACTGGTATGATTATGGACTGGCGGCTCAGTTGGACAGATTAAAAAAATATGACAAAAAAATCTGGATAACCGAAATGGCTAACTGGAATCCTCAAATCAACAGTTATGCAAAACAGGCAGAACAAATGACTCAGATGGTTGCAGTTTGTGAGAGCAGAAGTGATGTTTTCCGTTACGCCTGGTTCATCGGAAGAGGAGGACTGCCCGATAATAAATATACCTATCTTTTTGAACAAACTCCCGGTCAGTTAAATGACTTGGGGCGGCTCTATCTTAGTCTGCCTTGGACTAAATAGACCACAATTTAAATCTAAACGGTTAAAATACACAACAAAAAGGCTGCCAATTTTGGCAGCCTTTTTTAATATATAATCCCGACGGTTGGTTAGCTTTTTACTAACTGAACTTCGCACAACAGTTTAACATCTTCGCCAACAAGAACTCCACCTGTTTCGAGGGCGGCATTCCAGGTTAGACCAAAATCTTTTCTGTTGATCTTTCCTGAGAGTGAAAATCCGGCTTTGATGTTTCCCCATGGATCTTTCATCAAACCGCTGTATTCAGCATCGAGGGTAATCTTTTTTTGTTACATCTTTAATTGTGAAGTCGCCTGATACCTTAAAGTTGTTTTCATCAACTTTTTCGATTTCTGTTGAAACAAATGAGAGTTTGGCGAAATTTTCAACATCAAAAAAGTCGGCACTTCTAAGGTGATTGTCTCTGTCAGTATTGCTTGTGTCGATTGAAGTTACATCTGCAATGAAGCTGATATTTGAAGATTCAAATTTATCATCTTCGTTTACAACTGTTGCTTCAAATGATTTAAATTTTCCGGAGACATTTGTAAACATCATATGTTTTACTTTGAATCCGATTTCTGAGTGTGTTGGGTCGATTGACCAGTTAGTTTTTGCCATTTTATTGTTCTCCATTATTTGATTTTAAAAAATTAAACGATCATTGGTACTTCCATCAACAAGAGGGAAGTTTTTGATTCTGCTGTAAAAGAAACTTTATTTGTATCCCATAATCCAAGACCATCGCGTGTTGAAAGATCGTGTCCATCAACGATTACATCACCATCAAGTACATATACATACAAACCATTTTCAGGCGACTTAAATTCATAATCAAGCGATTTCCCTTTTTCAAGATCGGACATATGAAACCAGGCATTTTGATGTATCCATACTCCCTCATCTTCTGAAGACGGGGAAAGAATCTGCTGAAAACGATTTTTTCTGTCTTCTGTATTAAGGGTTATTTGGTCATACCGGGGTGTAACACCTTTTTCATTAGGGAATATCCAGATTTGAAGAAATTTTACGGGACTGTCATCGTTTTTGTTGTATTCGCTGTGTTTAATACCCGTACCTGCGCTCATCACCTGAATATCACCATTCCTGATAACTGTTGTATTCTCCATACTGTCTTTATGTTCAAGATCGCCTTCAAGAGGAATCGAGATGATTTCCATATTATCATGATGATGTGTGCCAAAGCCCATACCGGGGGCAACAATATCATCGTTGATGACCCGGATGGCTCCGAAGTGCATTCTTTCCGGATCGTAATAATTTGCAAAACTAAATGTGTGTCTGCTTTTTAACCAGCCATGGTTTGCATCACCTCTGGTGGAAGCTTTGTGCAATACTGTCTGTGTCATGATTTTGTGTCCGTTTTTTTCTAAATTTACTGTACAAAGTTACCTTACATACGCCCCCTTCCAATGAACCAGATTATGAAAAAAGGTTAAGGTAGGTTAAGAGGATGGTTACGCGGATTACACGGATTTTCACGGAGAGAGGGGACGCAGATACACGCAGATTAGACAGATTTTCGCGGAGGAATATCGTTAGTGACAGGAGCGACAATCGTCCTCGATTGTCATCTGAAAATGACATAAATTTTGGATATCGGAGATATTACTTTTTTCGGAGGGATTCGTTTCTGACTTTGGAGAGGAATTCGGGGGTGATGCCGAGGAACTGCGCTATTTGTTTTTGGGGGAGGGTATTAATTAATGTGGGATATACCTGACAAAATTTTCCGTAACGTTCCTTGGCTGTCAGGCTCATGTTGTCTAAAAGTCGTCGATGGCTGTTGACGAGGGAGTTTTCGGTAATGATTCTGAAATATCTTTCGAGAGTTGGAACTTCATCAAAAAGATCAAGTTGATCCACTCGTGTAAGAAGTAAAACTTCCGTGTCTTCCACGGCGTTGATGTTCAAATAACTCTCTTTTTCAGAAATAAAACTGTACATGTCAGTTATCCACCAGTTGGCAGGAGCAAATTGTAGGATGTGTTCAAAGCCGTTTTCATCGATGGAATATGAACGGAGGCAACCTGAAACCACAAATGCAGCAGACTTCGCAATCTGACCCTCATGAAGGTAAAACTGTTTCCGTTTAATCACTTTTCGGGTTAATCTCGAAAAAATCTTCTCTTCGTCTTCAGGCGAAAGTTCAGTATGCCTTTTGATTCCTTCAAAAAGTTTTTCTGCTTTTTCTTTCATCTCTTCCATGCAAACTCTTTATTTACTTGACAGGCAAAGATGCTGAAAATTGTAAAATAAACAATGGGAAACAAAGACGATTTCTTTTTATTTTTGACTGAACATTTAAATATTTATTCAGAGATCATTATGTTTGAAAAAATTGACCGCCTGCATTTTGCAAATCTTCCCACACCTCTTGAACCTGCTGAAAAACTTGCCGCCCATCTTGGACTAAAATCATTCCTTTTTAAGAGGGACGACATGACGGGGCTTGCGATGGGGGGTAATAAAGCCAGAAAACTTGAGTTTGAACTCGCAAGTGTTGTTGCCGGTGGGTATGACACCATAATTACAGTTGGAGGTCAACAGTCGAACCATGCAAGAATGACTGCGGCTGCCTGCCGAAAACTTGGAATTGATATTAAACTGGTACTTGGAGGAAAGGATTTTACCGAATTTAAGGGGAATCTGCTTCTCGACACTCTTTTTGGAGCTGATATCAGATATATTTCCGGGAGTGATGAGGATGATGACCTTGAGGCACTTCAGAAGAAATGGTTTGATGAATTGGCAGAAGAAGGGAAAAAACCGTATTCACTTCCTTTGGGAGGGTCAACTCCACTTGGGACACTTGGGTATGTGGTAGCCATGGAAGAGCTGAAAAGTCAACTTCCGGATGACAAGGTACAGATATTTTGTGCAGTGGGTTCGTGTGGGACTCTTGCGGGAGCGGTTTTGGGAGCTGCCCTGTTTTTGCCAAATGCAAAGGTATATGGAATCAGTGTTTCCCGAACAAAAGAGGACATTTATAAAAGGACAAGGGAATTGATCAGAGAAAGTGCCAAATTGATCGATGCCGATCCTGACCTGTCAGAGACAGAGTTTTTTGTTTATGACTGTTACCACGAAGAGTATGCCAAACATATCAAAATAGCCATGGATGCCGGAGAAGTTTGTGCAAGACTTGAAGGGATGATAATTGATCAGGTTTATACCGGAAAAGCAATGGCGGGACTTTTTGATCTTGCAAAAACAGGTGTTTTAAACAAAGAAGAACCCGTAATATTCCTTCATACAGGTGGAATGCCGGAGGTGTTTTCTGATACACTAAAGTTTGGAGAGTACAAAAAATGCAGAAAATACAGTGTTGAAGAGGTTCAGGAGATGAAAAAATGATGAAGCTGTTTCATCCCGATTTCCGCAAAATTCTATTTATTTTTATTGCTTTGTGGGTTGGTGGTTTTGTTGTCAGGGACAGGATGTCAAATCCACGGACGAGATAATCACCAAAGTTGACAGTTTGATCCCTGCGCTTCAGGCAAAGTTTAATGTCCCCGGGGTTTCGTATGTTATCCTCAAAGATTATGAGATGGTATATTCCCGCAGTTTTGGAGTAAAGGATGTACGCACTAACGAACCCGTGACGGATGAAACAATGTTTGAAGCTTGTTCCATGTCAAAACCGGTGTTCGCTTACCTGGCGATGAAACAGGTTGAGTCGGGTAATCTTCGACTTGATTCGCCAGTCTGGACTATTTTTGACGATCCCGCATTTCAGGGGCAGGAACTTAGGAAAAAAATCACAACAAGAATGTTGCTTTCCCATACTTCAGGATTGCCAAACTGGCGTCCGGGAGATGATGAAGAGAATGGTTATATCCCCATTGAGTTTGAGCCGGGCTCAAAGTTTGGTTACTCAGGCGAGGGGATGTATTACCTGCAAAAAGTTGTGGAGAAAATAACGGGCAAGTCGCTTGAGGTGTTGGCAAAAGAAATCCTTTTTGACCGAAATTTTATGAAGAACTCAAGTTTTGTGTATTCAGCGGAGTTTGAAGGGAATCTGGCTGCAGGTCACGACACCCTTGGGAATTTCAATAAAAAAACCTCCTATTCCAGAGCGAATGCCGGTTTTTCACTCTATTGTTCGGCAATCGACTATGCCTTGTTTTTACTCGATGTCATGGCACTCGACCGTAAGGGTGGAGATGCTCTTTCAGCAGAGTTCATCGATCAGATGTTAACACCACAAATAAAAGTTACAACCCGGGAACCCCAGATTCGACCCGGGAAAGCAAACGGGATTGATATTTTCCGTGGACTCGGTTGGGTGATCGATTCAACCCTTGAGGGTGATATCTGTTATCACAGTGGAGCCAATGGCTCCGGTTTTAGATGTTACAGCCAATTTAACCGAAAGAAGGGTTCGGGCATTGTGATTATGACCAATGGTGCCGGGGGCTTCGGAGTTTGGGATGCGATTGTCCGGGAAGTTGGAGATCTTTAGATTAATCCAATAATCCAATAATATGAAAACCGTAAGAGAAAGGGGACTGCAAGCCGAAGGCATCCCTTTGGGAGATTAGGCGGATTACCGCGGATGATTTTTGACGAAGGCTCTCAAAATTTCCTCGAAGAGGAATAAATATTCGTAGCATAATTGTCATCATCAACCTCGAATACCCCGTTTGCGGGGTTTAATATTCACAGACCCCGATTACCGTCACTGCCAAAAATATTAAGTCCTCCAAAATGTCATTTTTCCCTCTTTATTTAACTTGTTCAGAACTATCAGGACTTAGTAAAATATGTGGATTTCTATTAAAATAGTCATTGAATACAAATACTGCAAGGAAGATATATGCGATAAATCCCACAACAATAACCAGTTGAACCGAGGATGTTTTCTGAATCTCCTGTTTTGATTTTACATCACAAACTTCACCAGGGCAGTACTGAGCTTTTCCTTTATAAAACATTGAATAAAATTTGCAGCCCAGACAAATACCAAACGCAGTTTCCAAGAATAAAAATATAAGGCAAATCAAACATACAATACCGGTAAGAGGGCTGGGTATATTTAATACCGCTATACTTATGAAAACTATTGCGGCCAAAACTAAACCAATTATCCATGCAAATTTTTTTTGCTGAGCACCAACATATTCGGGCACTTGGTTCCTAACTATCAAGCGACCAATTATTAAAAAAGGAGAAAATTTGGGATTGATAACTACACGTATCAGAATATCTGTTAAAAATATTGTAATAGCATACTTTAGAAGTAGAAAATCCCCTTTAAGAATAACTACCATAATTGAGATAAACATCATTAAAAATAATATTCCCGCTGCAGCTCTTATTTCCCTTTCATTTAAAACAGGAATGTCGTATCCTTCAACATCTTCTCCAAAGTAAATTATTTTATTCATTAGATTTTTTCCTTCTTTTTTTAAATTTCTCGATATCGATGAAAATATATTTGATCCAGGTTGATTATAGATTTCATTATCCGATGCAAAAATATGTAATTAATTAAAAATTTAAACAAAAGATCAACATACGGCAAGTTATGGTGAACCAACGGCAATTAGACGTTTTGAAAAAAAATCTACTTTAAAATTTTCTGATTGGCATTGTGTAAATTTCAGTTGAGGTTTATTACCTTTCAAAAGAATTTTGTTTGTGTTTCAGCAAACATTTGAAGTAACTCTTCTTACGGAGCTTGTAATATTAGATGTCTTCTTCTTGTGAAAAAAGGGGAAGGCCCCCCCTTTTTTTTTTTTCCGTATTTTTTTTTTTTTTTCTTAATTTTGAGATCTTAATTTTTCGATTTTACCTTTTAAGTTTGTTGCAAGTTCTCAAGTTGCATATCTACAACAATAATTGTACATTTAAGTAATTAATCTCAGGTATTTTTGTGAAACGGTTTAGCCGGACGCTTGTACTTTATGTCTATATGTTCACCACGCTTTTGTCTATGGCTGGTGGAACCGGAATAGGTACGTCCTCCATCGTTTCCTTTAAGGCCAGAGGGATTGACCCCAAAGCCCACTACTTCACTTCCTTAAAAATCCCCAAACATATATCCCCCGTTTCTCATACGACAATCGATATTCATGATGTTTGGGAAATTGTTGATATTAATAATGTCCCCGGATTTGAAGAAATTGTCATTTCAGAGCCGACCGGAAATTACTCAACACCGTCAGTTCAACTTCCCACGAACAAGGCTCCGCCCACCATATAATTCATCACCTTTATTCTATTATTCATGCAGCAAATAACAGATGCCGCCTAATGTGTTCATCACACATTTGGTGTTGTGTTTGTATTTATTCAATTGATATTTAAAGAGAGAATTATATGGAAAGCAAAGAAAAAAAAGAAAGTGCATCATTTTACGGAATGATCATGTTTATAACTCTGATAGTGGGTACAGTAGCCCTGCTGTTAAAGTTCATCATCGGTTTCTGATTTTGCGGAAGATGATTTTTTATGGAAACACCCGCAATTATTACCATGGCAATCGCCTGGACCGTGATAATATCGTTTCTCGTTTATTTCCTTCGGAAAGCAGTTAAAACCCAGAAAAAGGGTGACGATGCAATCTCAGAGGAATAATTCATTTATGTAAATGATGACTAAATCGTTTAAAATAAAAAGTGCGAATTCACTAAAGGTTCGCACTTTTTTTTGCTGGAAATCAAACTACTTGGAATTATTTAGCTTTCAAAAGCTGAAAATAATATGTTTATAACTTCCACATTCTCCCCAAATTTATAATTTTTCGATTATAACCATATTTTATGCTTTGATATTTATGGTTATTACCATAACTTTGTAAGTTAAATATATGGATATACCCAAATGAACAATGATAATCGAAGATTGTTGCTTGAACAACTCGACAGGAAGTTGGAGAGTTTTACTCCGGTTCGCAACCTGGAGGTGCCCTCAGAGGGTTGGATAAAGACTGTTCGAACTGCCCTCAACATGTCTCTGGCTCAACTGGCAAGAAGAATGAAAAAAACTCCGGCTACCGTAAAAGAGATGGAGACCCGCGAAAAGGATGGGGGAATTACTCTCAATAAACTTGCAGAAGCGGCGGATGCTCTCGAGTGCCGGGTTTTCTACACATTTATTCCCAAGGAAAGAACTTTTGATGATATTATCGAACAACGTGCGTTAAAACTTGCTAAAGAGATAATTATCCGCACATCCCAGACCATGGAACTTGAGAATCAGGCAAACAACTCAGAACGGAACCGGAATGCTCTTCTCCAAAGAAAAGAGAGAATTAAATATGAAATGCCGAGGTCTCTGTGGGATTAAATATTGATTATGAAGATGGTCAAACACCTCTCGACGAGGATGAAAAAGAAGGGTTGAAAATTCCAGGGATTACTACTCGGGGTGAGCTTGATGAATTTGAACAAGTTGGTGTGGAAAACGCAATTGCATCTTTATCAAAACAAAAAATATCACCTGAAATAATTCTTACTGAGGATTTTTTAATAGATCTGCACATTAAAATGTTTGGGAGTATATGGAAGTGGGCGGGAGAATTTCGTAAAACCAACAAAAATATCGGTGTTGACAAATATTATATCGGTATCGAAATCAAAAACCTTCTCGAAGATTGTCAATTTTGGGTAAATCATAAAACATTTCCAGACGATGAAATTGCAGTAAGAGTCAGCCACCGGCTCGTATGGATTCATCCATTTGCAAACGGTAATGGGAGGCATTCAAGGCTCTATGCTGATATCCTTGTAAGCAATGGCTTCAGTCGACCTGTTTTCTCGTGGGGCAGTAAGAACTTGATCAAAAAGGGAGAAGCCCGGTCTGCTTATCTCTCAGCATTAAGGCAGGCAGATATTCAGGATTATTCAGCTTTAGTAAGATTTGCGAGATCATAGACTTGAAAAAGTGTTTTGACTAGGCTGTACAAAGTTTTGTGTAAATAGTTAGTGAGATACATACCATTCACTACCAAAGATGTCATAGATATTTCATTGTCATAGTTCAGATGACATAGTCCCTCAAAACCCAACTCTCATACCAAGCCCAACACCTGGATCGGTTAGCGTTCCAAGCAGTGTATACAGGGTTACATTGGCATTGTTTTGATGGATGAAATACATCGCTGCGTCAAAGACGAGGAGAAATGCACCTTGCACAAGCAGACTGTTGCCATACCCGTTGAGGATGTCCTTCTTATCAGAGTTTTTTGCTTTTTCTTTGAGGAATAAACCGGTGGCGATATATGCAAGATCCAGTCCCGCATTAAGGACAAAGATATTTTGAAGTGTTTGATGCCCAGTAACTGAATTGTAGAGAGACAAAGAATCTGTGCCGGTGTTCAAAAGTCCATTGAGTGCAAGACCTAAGTTAACTGTGTTCCAGAGGGCGTTAAATTGATTAAAATATTTGGCTTCTCCCTGGGTGGTGAAAGAGAGAGTGGTACCCGAAACGATATTGGCCAATGCCCAACCTCCAAGCACAAGCATACCTGTTCGGTTGATCTCGTTTTTTGTATTCTCAAATTCTTTGAGGGATGGAAGCGCATCCTGTGCGAGAACAAATAACGGCAGAAATATCAAAAGTAAAAGTGTTTTTTTCATGTTATAGTAACCTCAATTTTTTGTGGATGGTTCACCATGGTTGGGCAAATAAGTTTCTAATTTAACCCCGCACACGGGGTAAGGGTAATTTGGAGATTCAGCATAGCTACGAATATGAATTCCGTGTCGCGGAAAATCTTTGAGTTTTTTCGTTTTGCAGAGGGCAATCGGGACGCTACGAATATATATTCCCCACTGGGGAAAATCTCTGAATTATATCAATTTGCAGAGGGCAATCGGGACGATTACCACTCCTCACCCTTACGCCTAAGATCCGTGGACTCCGCGTAACCATCCCCATCTGCGAAACTCTGTTTAATCTGCGTGTATCTGCGTCCCCTAAATTCCATGGAACTATTCCCCCTGAATATTGTTGTATTTTTACCGCTATCGCCAATTATTCAGTAAAGAAAACCGATCAAAATGATTATTACCAGTAAAAATATGTTAGAGTTCGAAAAGCTCTACAGAACCAATTTTGTCAACTCGTTGAGTGGATTTAAGAGTGCAAACTTGATCGGCACAGTTTCATCTGAGGGCAAAACAAATCTGGCGATATTTAGTTCTGTAATTCATGTTGGTGCAAATCCACCGGCGATTGGCTTTTTGATGCGTCCCGTTAAAGTTGAAAGAGATACATATAAGAACATAAAAGAGACGGGTTTCTTTACGGTTAACCATATAGATAAGGCAATACACAAACAAGCTCATCAAACAGCGGCAAGATTTAGCAGCGATGTTTCGGAATTTGATGAATGTGGATTTACTCCTGAGTATTCCGAGCACATAAAGGCACCTTATGTTAGAGAATCAAAGATAAAATTGGTTGCCGATTTGTTGAAGAGCAAGAAATCAAATTTAACGGAACTGTTTTTATGGTTGGAGAAATTATTGAAGTAATCCTCCCCGATAATTTGGTTCTGGAAGACGGTTTCATTGAAATTGAAAAGGCAGGGACAATAACAATCAGCGGATTGGATAGTTATCATGAAACAACAAAAATTGGTCGCCTTTCATATTTCCAAGCCCGGGACAAAAGCGAAAGAATTATGATATGAAGGATTTTTTCCATTGTAGACATCTCTCGAATAATTGAAATGGCCTGGGAAGACCGCACTCCATTTGAAGCACTCGAAATTCAATTTGGATTAAAAGAAAATGATGTGAGGGAGATAATGAGAAGAGAAATGAAATCTTCAAGTTTTAGGATGTGGCGTGAGCGGGTAGGTGGTAGAAAAACAAAACATCTTTCTCTCCGCTCAGATGACATAAACCGATTTAAGAGTAAAAATCAGTAGTTTTGTTAGAGAAGCCCAAATTGTTTACCAGCGCATAAATTTATAAGTAAAAATTAATTGAAGGGACAAATTTCCGTCATCGATTTTAGCAAAATTATAATATTTTAGTTCAGCACCTACAGCAAAATGTTTATTGAGTGGGCGCAGGTATGTTGCAGCACCTGAGAAACCAAGGGTAATCTGAGAACTGCTTGCCTTTGATCCAAATCCATTTCCTCTTGTGTTTAGGAACATGACTCCCGAAGAGAATTTAACTTCCAACTCGGGTAACATTTGCGGGAAAACGACCATTGAAAAAAACCGCCAGAAGTGGAATTGAAAACATCGAAATTTCCGCCTTACTTCTCCCAATTCCGGTGAGATTGACCACCTGATCAAGTGAATACAATTGATGATAACCCGTCTCTACCCCAATCCTTAGCAGGTGTTCAGGCTGCCACATTATTCTTAAAGTCCCATTCAATCCATGAAGATTAATATCAGGCATGTTGAGATCAGTAAGATGATATGAATATCCGGCTCCAACTTCCAGATTAAGTGAATATAGAGAATCTTTAATCTGGGGAGTGGCAATGCCCATCAAGATTACAATGAGGAATAACGTCTTTATTAACATGATCTACCTTGTATAATGATAGTATGCAACAAGTGACGGATAATTTGTAAGAATCCCATTAAATTTTCCCTCCGTAAGGAAGCTTTCGATAAAAGCCGGGTCGTCCATTGTCCAAACGAAGGCACCTCTTCCCTCATTTTGAAGCTCCATAACAGTTGAAGTCTGAGTTCCGAGAGTCCACCGAGGCGCCCAATATATTGAATTTGCCCTTCGAACTGAATTAACATCGAGTTCACAGAGTGTTGGGATTGTGCTAAAATCTTTCATATTAATGAGATTTGTCAACTTATCTTCAGATGGAATTCCAATAACAATCTGAATATCTCTTTTCTTTATTGACCCTCTTTTAAGCATCTCCTTAACGATCTCAGTGACAATCGGGATTTCATTACGAGAAGATTTTAGATCGAGCCAAACAATCGAAAGAGAAGTTTCTTCAATAATTAATGTAAGAGCATCGATTAATGTGGGATTTTTTCACCATTTTTTAAGGTAATATAAGCGCTGATAAGAGGCCAGGTGAATTGTTCAATATTCCCCCATAACACACCTTTTTGAGTTGTTCTTAGATTAATATCATTATCGTGATAAATAAAGGGGACACCATCACTGCTGAGTTTGACATCAATCTCAACACCATTGGCACCATATCCTTCAGCTTGTTTTAGTATCTCCAGAGTATTTTCCGATACACCGAGATAGTCCGAGTTTCTGCCACCTCCACGGTGAGCAAGAATATGAAATTTTGTCTGTTTAACAAAATCACTAAATGGACGCAAAAACTTGAGGATAACTTCCGTATTTTTGGGTTGGTTGCCGTTACCAAAAGAACCTCTCAGGATTATTTCACCACTTGTCGAATCCTTCTGAAGGAGTCTTGTCCCTCCCTCAACTTTGGAAATTTGCATCCCCACAGCACCCGTTTCTGTGCTTGTCCTGAATCTCCAATACCCTTCAAAATAGAATACAGAATCAAGAACTCCTCCTTGTAAAACTGCGTATCCACCATTTTTTGAAGAAAAAATTGAGAGAGTATTTTTATTCCACTTTAAAACCACCTGTTTGCCAAAAACTGAAGCACCGGATTCTACTGTGTAAATCCCTTCCATCCAGGGTTTTGGTTTATTTGGAACAGGATCCGTTGAACCAAGAACACCGGAGGGATCAACAATCGGGTATTGTACCTCAACACTATTTTCGCATGATGAAAGGAGAAATGAGACTCCCAAACAGAGGAGAAATATTACTTTTTTCATAAATTAAAACTAAAAATAAATTCAGGAAGCAGGAAAAATCGGTCGAAAGTTGAGAATCCGGCCCAGAGGGGATAATAAAAGCGGGCGTAATTTGCTTTAAATCCGATCACTACAAAGTTCTCTTTCCAGAGAGGTTGCTCGATATAAACTCCAACAGAATATCCCGCCATTGTCCGGTATGAGTTTACTGTATGTACATCTCCATTTCGGGTCGATTGGGTTAAAATAAGCATCATCTCAGATTTTACACTGACACTGAAGTTGGGGAAAGTATAACCCACAGTGATATTGGGCGATAGATTCCAGCCATCCATTCCTGTATCAAAACCGTAACTTTTCAGACGCCCAAACCAGAATCCCAAATCTGTCCCTACTGATAATTTGAAATCCCCAAAATCATGATTCCAGTTTAGCCCTGATGAAAAGTTGAACGTTAGGTAATTTGATTCAATAAAACCTTGAGCAAGAATATTATCAATAATGCCAACTTTTATTCTGTAAGTAAAAAGAGGTGACAAAAATGCATCATCGGTTTCGATTACATCTTCAGGAAGTTTGGTGGAGCTTAATCCAATATTGTGAATCACTTCACCTGATTTAAGAGAACGAGGGAGATGGAAGGAATTATTTGTAATCGTCGTAGTTTGGGGTAAAGCAGGGCAAATGTAAAACACTAAAACCAGGAGGACAATTTTAAATGTTTTCAATTGGTCAAAATATTCATTTAGTGTTAATTCAAAGATTGATTTAAAGGAAATCTCTTTTAATCGTCAAAAGCAAAAACAATTTAACAAAAGTATGAATGTATATCAATACGGAAACTTATTCCTTGGCAGGTGACTTGCATGCCTGGAGTTTTGCACTTCTATTCATATTCAGTACTTATTGACAGTTTTGTAATCCGAAATCCGTCCGGATGCAAAGATCGAAACCATTAAACCTTATCAATTATTTAAGCTTTCTTTCCACTCGCTATTTGCAACCTTCTTGTCAAAAAGTTTTGTTATTCTATTAACACTTTAAACTTCAACTTACTTATAATAAGTTTAGAAAGAGCGACAAATGAATTTTCTTTCAATTATACTTGCAGCAATGATTATGAATAACTCTATACTACTTAACGAAGACAACATTTTGCTCAATGCATCATTAATGAAAACAGAGAACCAGTGGCGCATAGTAAATGATGGTGTAATGGGTGGATTAAGTTCCTCAAAAACTACTATTAAAGATAGTAAAATAGTTTTCAGTGGAAATGTTTCTTTAGAAAATAATGGCGGATTTGCTTCGCTAAGAAGCCCGGTAAAAGATTACGATTTTTCTGAATTCTCGGGAATTGAATTAAAACTTAAAACCGATGGCAAGCGTTACAGCATATCAATGAAGGAGACTTCATACTTTAACGGATATTTTTATACTATTTCATTTGAAACAAAGAAAGATGAGTACATCATTGTCCGGATTACTTTTAATCAGTTGAAACTTTATTACTTTGGGAATGAAACCAACTCGAAAAATAAAATTCCTCTGGATAACATCAAAGAAATTTCTTTATTGATTGGTGATAAACAGGAAGGTGGTTTTATTACTGAGGTTGATTATATAAAACTATACTGATTAAATTCAAATATATTTAACAATAATTATTATAGAAATGAATCGGGAGCGCTATCACGGAATTTAAAACAAAAAACCCGCCACAAGGACGGGTAATTTTGTCGGCTCCGTCCCGATTCCTCGGGAAACCTGTGCCAACCCTTCGGTTAACAGCCGTCCCGACCAGTCGGGAGAGCTATCACGGAATTTAAAACAAAAAACCCGCCACAAGGACGGGTAATTTTGTCGGCTCCGCGAGCAGGACTCGAACTTGCAACCCTTCGGTTAACAGCCGAATGCTCCACCATTGAGCTATCGCGGAATGTTTTGCTTCTTTAACAGTCGTCCCGATTCATCGGGAGAGCTATCTAGGAATGTTTTCATTTTAAAAGTTTTTCACAAAACAATTTCAAAATGAGCTACAAATATAAGCAAATTTCATATTGCTGTCAATAACAATTTAAAAAATTAAATTATTTTTCATTAGTCTTGTAAATCTCCCTAAAAATAGAGAAATTCAATTGTGGTTTTGAGATATTATTTTTCTCACCGCAGATAGTTAAGCTCGTTTAAAAATTAACAGGATTTCAATATGCAGAGTGATTATTTAATCCGTGCAATGATGTCAAAACTTGCCACAGATTCAAAATTTGTGGGGGTATTCATGATGATTACCGGTGCATTGATCTGTCTTTCCATAGTGGGATTGCCATTAGGGATTCCCTACATATTTGCCGGAATGAGGGCAAAAGAGGGAGGGTCTCAAATTGAACAATATGTCCTTTCCAATAACAATTCAATTAAAACATCCGCATACGAAAACTATCAGAAGCATTTTTTCATTCTTAAAGTGCTTTATATCGTTGGATTTATCGGTGCGATATTAGGGTTAATTTTTATCTTCTTCATACTTTACGCATTTGTAAGAGGATTAGGACCGGCGGGGGTACGTTGATATGGAAAATGATTATTTAGAAAAAAGTGCAGTTAGCAAACTTGGTTCCGAGGCAAAAACGGTTGGGGTTCTCAATATTATTGTTGGAGTTCTTAACTGCCTGACCATAACAGGTATCATTACCGGAGTACTTTATATTATTACCGGAATGAAGGCGAGGGAAGCCGGTGACCGCTTCCAAAACTATTCAGCGTTTAATGATGAGGCAGAAGAATTTCGGGCACTCGAAAGCCTTGGAAAGTATTTTCAATGGATGAAAATCACAATAATAGTCAGCCTTGTGGTTATGATTATTGCAATTATCCTCTCGTTAGTTGTGGAATCTCCCGGGCTCTACCCTGGTAACTCTACTTACCGCTCCCTTTAAAATAAAAGAGGCTGATCCATAAGGGTCAGCCTCTTCTTCATTTCACTTCACATCGGAGTTCAAAAAAATGACACTCCGGCCTGCTGTCCTTACTTAATCATTCATTCATCAGATATTCACAATTGACATCACCGCCGGAGCATCGGGAGAGATTTTAAACTCACTTAAAGATTAAACATCTTCGATGCTAAATTAAGTTCCTGTAACAAAAAATATCAACAAAAGTTAAACACAATTTGATTATTTCGCTGAAGTGTAGTAATTTTGAAGAATGAAAGATTCACTTCAATACCCAATTAATGTGGTTTCAAAACTCACCGGTCTCTCTTCACATCTAATTAGAGCGTGGGAGAAAAGATATAATGCTGTTGAGCCTTCAAGGACTGACACAAACAGACGGGTTTATTCCGACGAGGCAGTTGAGAAGTTAAAACTGTTAAAACTTCTAACCTCAAAAGGGTATTCCATCGGGAATATTGCCTCGCTCACAGGGTCAAAACTGAAAGAAATGTTGGGTCATCCTGAACTGATGACTCATCTGCCTGATGTTCAGCCTCGTCATGAAGGAGATATTATCACCCGATGTATTAAGATCATCGAAGAGTATGATTCACAACGCCTTGAGAGTGAACTGATTAAAGCTTCTCTCCAATTTACCCCCATTGAACTTTTTGACAAGGTTATCACTCCTTTGATGCATAAAACAGGTGATCTTTGGCGAGTTGGAAAGTTGAGACCGGCACATGAACACCTCGCACTTGAGACCATTAAAAGATTTATGCGCGGGATTCAGGCGGGGTTTTCGATACATGCATCAGCTCCCATTATGGTAATCTGTTCCCCTGTGAACCAGTTGCACGATCTCGGAGCTTATATGAGTTCATTTGCGGCAGTTTCTGAGGGGTGGAGAACTGTTTTTCTTGGTTCCAATCTCCCTGCAGAAGATATTGCTGCTGCATCCCTTAGAGTGAATGCAAAAGCAATTGCTTTGAGTATTGTTTATCCAGATGATGATCCCATTCTTTCATCTGATATCCAAAAGATGGGAATACTTGTCCCAAAGAATATCAGATTAATTTTTGGCGGGCAGTCAGTTTATGGTTATAAAAAGGAAATTGATGGAATTAATGGAATAATTGCAGGAAACATGACTGCACTGCGGAATGTAATGCACTCTATAAGGAAGAAGAAATAGCCTAAACCACCGAATAAGGGTTCATATCAAAATAATTCTTACATCTTTGTGTTTTCCTTTTTGGCGGAAAACTCTGTAGGCGTGGGCGATGGTGTCTCTAAGGATTGAGGCTGAGGGGTCAATTGATCGAGAGGTTTTGATTAACATCTGAAAACGAAACTCGTTTTTTATTTTTGCGAGAAGTGCTGCTGATGGGGGTAGAATTGAGACTGCACGATTGTAGTTAAACATCTCTTTATAAAGATCGATCAGAGTTTCACTGGCTTTGCGGGGGTCTTTATCCTTGGTTTCGGCAAGGCAGAGATTAGCAAAAGGTGGATAATTTCTGAATTCCCTGCTTTGAACATCTCGCGCAAAAAATCCATGATAGTCGTTATTCATTATGAATTTCATCAGTGGATGTCCACTGTCGCACGTCTGGATCATTACTTCACCCGGGAGGATACTTCTTCCGGCTCTTCCACTCACTTGCGTGAGCATCTGAAATGTTCTTTCCTCCGCTCTGAAGTCGGGCATCCAAAGACTTGATTCAGCAGAAATTACACCCACAAGAGTTACGCGAGGGAAATCGAGTCCCTTTGAGACCATTTGTGTCCCTACCAAAATATCAATCTCTCCATCCCTGAACTTATTTAGCGTTTCGCCGAGTTTCCCTTTTTCGGAGATGGTGTCCGAATCAATTCTTTCGATTATTGCTGAAGGAAAATAAGCTTGAAGTTCATCTTCAACCCTCTCGGTTCCCGTGCCAAAAAGTTTGATGTTTTTTGATCCACACATACTGCATGCTTTAGGCATCGGCTTTATTGCATTACAATAGTGGCACTTCAGATTGTTGCTTTTAATGTGATATACCATTCCGACCGAACAATTTTCACATTTTTCGAGGTGCGCACATTCAACACAATAAACCTGTGTTGCAAATCCGCGACGGTTTTGAAGAAGGATTACACCTTCGTTTTTTTTGATTCTTTCGTCGATTGCAGAAAGGAGCATTTTTGAAAAAACATTCTCCATCTCCCCTTTCTTTTTCATCTCGGTTGTATTTACGAGAACAAGTTTTGGAAGTTTTGCTCCATCCACCCTTTCGGGAAGTTCGAGCAGAGTATATTTTCCATTGTTTGTATTGTGCATTGACTCGATGGAGGGGGTTGCGGAGCCCAGGACAACAGGGCAGTTACACTCCTTCGCCAGTACAATTGCGGCATCCCTTGCATGATATTTGGGAGGGTATTCAGCTTGTTTATAGCTTGAATCATGCTCTTCATCAACAATTATCAATCCGATATTCTTCATGGGTGAAAAAGAGTGCAGATCTTGCGCCTGTTACAACTTTACAGGCTCCGGAAGCGATCCGCATCCATGCATCATGTCTTTCACCGGGTGACACCCTGCTGTGGATAACTGCCACCTTGTCACCAAAATTCACTGTTAAGCGGGCGGTCATCTGAGGAGTGAGGGAGATTTCAGGCACCAGCAAAAGGCAGTTTTCATTTTGTTACAACGCCTTTTTTATAAGCTCAATGTAAACCTGAGTTTTACCACTTCCCGTAACACCATGCAGTAAAAATGTCTTAAAACTTTTGGTGGTGATGTGTTCGGAAACCGTTTCAATTACATTTTCCTGATCTTTGGTAAGTTTAATGTCCTTAAGAGTTTCGGTATAAGTTTCGTGATAAACCCTTTCAACAACCTTTTCATAAAACTCAACAAGACCTTTTTCAGCAAGGGAATTAAGAGCCGAAGATGAGATGTTTGCCAGCTTCAGCAGTTTTGCCGTTGGTGCCTCTTTTGTGCGAAATGAGGCAAGTTTGAGAAGCAGCGCCACCTGTTTTGGCGACCGTTTTTCGATCTCTGGAATGATGGCATAAATCTCTTCAAGGGGGAGAGCAAGTTTCACAAATCGTTCAGTTTTTGTTCTAACCCGCGGTTTTGCAAGTCCATCCTCAATTGTTAAAATCCCCTCCTGTTCCATTTTTTTAAGTGGAACGAGGATAGATTTTACACCTGTCAGATTTTGCAATTGTTTTACGGTGTATTTATCCTTTTTGAGGAGGAGTTCCATCACTTTATAGCGACTTGTGTTCCTGTTTTTTTCATTTTCAATGAATTTGGAGATTGTTTCCTTATCGGAATATACCTGTTTTTCCGATTGGATTGAAGTGCCGTAAGGGTCGGTAAGTTTAACAGCTTCGCCAAGTGAACTGAGGTAATAGGATGAAAGCCATTGAAAAAACTTCAGTTTCTTTTTATCAAAAACGGGGTGTTTGTCGAGGATTCTGACGATTTTTTTGATTTTATCAAGTTCAGTTTCTGGTGGGGTGTTGCTGATAGAGACAATAAATCCGGTCAGGGTTCTTTGTCCAAAGGGTGCCACTACCCGTTTCCCGATTTCCACCTCCTCATACAAGTCCATCGGGACTGAGTAAGAAAAGAGGGAATCAACGGGAAGCGGGAAAGCGACTTCTATAAATTTCATTGAGTCATTTATGAGTGAAAATCACTCATTGTTTCATTTTTTTCTCAAAGAAGGGGACAAGGTCTTTTTTGCTTTGTGGTTTTTTGCTGATCATTTCAAAGATCAGTTTTTTTTCATCTTTTGGCCAAATAATTCTTGTATAATCCGGTTTTTTAATCAGGGTGCCGTTGGTAAAACCCACGGAATCTTTGTTCATGCTGGTGTAATAATAATATTCACCGTCAAACTGGATCGATTCAACATTTCTGATCGAAGTGAAGGAAAAATTAACCGAGCCGGACAGTTTTTTGTTAACTACATCCAATTCGGTACCAATAACTTTTCTACCAAATTCAGCCATGTAACCAAGGAACTCATCTTTTTGAAAATAGATGTCCCAAAGGATAGTGGTATCCTGCTCAAGTTCTTTATTTCCGGGGGCATCGGAATAGATTCCTTCAGCAAAAAGTGTGGCAACGCCGGAAGTGTCGGAGTTTTTATTAATCGTTATCTCATATCTCATTTTTTCAACGAGCAGGCAGCCCTGAGCGGTGATTAGCAGAAGGATTATTGAGGGGATCAAAAGAAATTTTTTCATTTTTTACCGGTTTTATTGTCAATTTTCTTGAATATTATCTTTACAATTTAAACAAATTCAGGGTATAGCAGTCAAGTCATCAATTACCCTCTCATCATAGAGCAGATAATCGTAAGTTTCGCGGCTTCGGGTTACATGCCATGTGTCACCATCCACGATGATTTCGGGTGGCTTTCTTCTGACATTATAATTTGAAGACATCACGGATGCGTAAGCACCGGCGGACATTAATGCCAAAAGATCATCGGGTTTCGCTTTTTGGAGTTCTCTTCCTTTTGCAAGATAGTCACTCGATTCGCAGACGGGACCCACAACATCATAAGATATTCTCTCGCGGGAATCATCCTTTTCAACAGGGAGAATGTCATGGAAACTCTGATAGAGAATAGGTCTTAAAATTTCTGTCATCGATGAATCGAGGATCACAATATTTTTGCTGCCACTTTCTTTTGTATAAAGCACCTTGCTGACGATTGCTCCGCAGTTGGCAGTCAAAAATCTTCCGGGTTCAAAAAAGATGTCACACCCAAAATCGTTCATCAAGGGGAGCTTCTTTTACCAAACTCTTGAATATGAAACCGGGTCGCCTCCGTGGTAAGGGGGAGCCAAAACCACCACCAAGGTCGATATGTTTAAGTTTGATCCCGTGTTCTTCCAGTCTTTGTACAAAAGTATGTAGTTTATTTAGTGTTACAAAATAGGGATCAAATGAGAGAATTTGAGAACCGAGATGCACATCTATACCGGTAAATTCAATATTTGGGTACTTATCTCTGTGGAGATAAATGTCCATTGCGGGTGCGGGATCCATGCCAAATTTTACACCACTTTTCGCTGTTGATATGTTGGGGTGAGTTTGAACCACAATATCGGGATTAACTCTAAGAGCCACAGGAGCAATTTTCCCAAGCTCTCCTGCAATTCTATTAATCTGCTCAACTTCCTCTTTTGATTCAGCTTTAATCATCAACATGTCGTTTTCAACTGCCATTGTGATTTCGTCGAGGGTTTTACCAACTCCCGTCATTATCATCCGACTTGGATGAGCCCCGGCTCTTATTGCTCGGGTAAACTCTCCACCCGAATTTACATCGAGACCAAACCCCATGTTGTAAATTATTCTGATTACATTCAGGTTTGAATTCGATTTTACAGCAAAAAATACTTTATGATTCACTTCGCTAAAGGCGTCGGTAAATTCTTTGCATCTTTTTATAATCGAAGCTTTGCTGTAAATGTAGGCGGGGGAGCCTTCTGCTAAAATAATTTCTTCTACAGGGACGTTTTCACAAAATAGTTTGTTATTTTGGTAGTGCCAAAAGTTATCTTCAAAGTGCAGCATTATGGGGAATTTTATGTAAGTAAAAACGAAATTTACTCAAAAAGTTAAGACGACGGAATTACACAGTTCCGGGAGACTCAAATGTATAAACAGATTGTTGTTGATGATAGACGAATCAGACTGCTTCAGAGTGGAGCAAACAAGAAGGGTGTGGTGGTTTATTGGATGAGTCGGGACCAGCGGGCTGAGGATAACTGGGCATTGTTATATGCACTTCAAATTGCCGACAAAAGGCAACTTCCACTTATGGTCGTTTTTACTTTGCTGCCCGAATTTATGGAGGCTACCGAAAGACAATACAATTTTATGTTAAAGGGGCTTGCAGAAACCGAGAGGAGACTCCGTGGTTATCAAATCCCATTTAAGGTGCTTTTAGGTGAGCCAAAAGATGTTTTGCCGGCATTCCTCAAGGAATCAGGCGCTTCAACACTTGTTTCAGATTTTGATCCTTTGAAGATTAAACGAATCTGGAAGAGGGATGTTGCAAAAAACATCACAATTCCTTTTTATGAAGTGGATGCCCACAATGTTGTCCCTGCACTCCATGTTTCAGATAAGGAAGAATTTGCGGCTTATACCATCAGACCAAAAATCGAGAGGCTTCTGCCCGAATTTCTGACTTCATTCCCAAATCTTACTGAGCCGATTGTTAAGGAGAGTATGCGGGAAATGGTTGATTGGACAGCGGTGGCTCAAAGTCTGCAAATCGACACTACTGTGAAAGAAACAACCCAATTTACTCCGGGGTCAAAGGCGGCCGATTTTAAACTTCAGGAATTCCTGATCAAAAAAATCGACAAATACAACGAAAAGAGAAATGATCCCACCGAAGAGTATCAGTCGGACATCTCACCCTATTTACACTTTGGACAAATTGCACCACAGCGGGCAGCTTTTGAGGCTTTCACAAGAATTAAAAACAGCGAGGCAAAAGATGCATTTCTGGAGGAATTGATTGTCAGGAGGGAGTTATCTGATAATTTCTGCTATTTTAATCCAAAATATGATTCTTTTGAAGGGCTGAAAGATTGGGGTAAAAAGACTTTAAACGAACACCGCAATGATGAAAGAGAGTTTGTTTATTCTCTCGAAGAGTTTGAAAAAGCAAAAACCCACGAAGATTTGTGGAATGCTGCCCAAATGGAGATGGTAAAATCGGGGAAAATGCACGGTTATATGAGAATGTATTGGGCAAAAAAGATTCTTGAATGGAGTGGAAGTCCCGAAGAAGCGATGAATATCTCAATATACCTGAACGACAAATACTCTTTGGACGGAAGAGACCCAAATGGCTACACCGGAATAGCATGGTCAATTGGTGGTATTCACGACCGGGCCTGGACAGAACGTCCTGTGTATGGGAAAATCAGATATATGAATTACAACGGTTGCAAAAGGAAATTTGACACTGCCCAATACATCGGGAAATGGAGTCAGGGCTGAAGGAAAGCGTTCCATGCTTTTTCAAATTCTTTTGTTTCTATCAGGATTCCTATTTTCATCTTTTAATCTCCGGTTGATTTTTATAACTATTCAATTAAAGTTACTCTTCATCAAGCAGTAAAAAATTGTTGCTTATTGCTTTAAACGAAAATCGTTTGTCATCGGCTGTGCGAAACACCAATCCCTCGCGATTGGCATCGGGGTTCAATTGTGACTTCCCATTCGCCATCTGCAATATTTCGTCGATACTTTCAGGCAGACTAAAATCATTAAAAACCACCGGCACCTTCTCGAGACCAAAACTATCCATTATTTCAAAGAAAGACAGCCCTGTCGAAATATCGATATGAGTCAATATCAAAAGCATCAAAAAATTTGATTGATTGACCCTTAAATTTGTAAATATTCTTCTGGATTCCTTCCCCAAGCAGTTCACCTTGAAGGGCGATGTTTCGTCCTAAATTACGCAGTTTATTCTCGATATCGAGCTCTCTGACCACTTTCCAGTAAGTATTTTCCGGATTTTCAACCAGTTCAAGATTTCTTGAGCAGATTCCAAACTGTCCATCCTTCAGATAGATAGTAATTGAAGTTCCGTCAACTTTCTCTGTTACATAAAAAAGGGAATGTTTGTAGAGAATCAGTTCATCAAGAAGATTTTGCACCCTCTCCTCATCGGTTTTACTAAGAAATCCGGGAAATGGCCCCTTAACTTCACCTGCAAGCTTGGCAGGAATTGGGGGTTCGTATTTCACAATTTCAAGCAGATCGGTAACATCAGTTCCTGGAATGAGATCGATGCAGTGTGCACCCAGGGCAGTTACAGGGAGAAGGAGTCCCTGGCTGATTTGACCTCTTAATTTGATCGTTTTAAGACGAAAACCCTCTTTGCCATCTGACATTCTTTTAAATGAGGACTTCCTCAGGAATTCAAATTCAGGTTTTACGGGGAGTAAAGAATCAACTTCACAGTAAATTGCTGGGTCACCCGGACTAAATTCGTCCTTTTTGATTACTACCTTCCAACCAAGAATTGAAGCAAGTTCAATTTTGTCTGCTCCGTCAATTGGTTGTACATCAGAAACAATTTGGATCGTAGCTAATTTTCTCATTGTCATATTAAAATTTGTGAAAAGTTGATAATAATATAAGAAATGAGAATGGGAATCCTGCCTTCCGGAATTTTTCGGTTTTTACATCAATTCATTATTAAGTAAATTTAAAGTCAGATTTTTTTGAAATAAACGAAGAGCAAACAACGACTGATGGAATTTAAGTTAAGAACACATAATTGTGGTGAGTTACGGGAGAGCAATATTGGCGAAAAGGTTGTGCTAAACGGCTGGACAGCAGTGAGAAGAGACCTCGGTGGGGTTATTTTTATTGATCTGCGCGACAGGTTTGGTATCACCCAGGTGGTTTTTGAGCATACTTTTAATGCAGATTCTCATGAACAGGCAAAAGAGTTAAGATCAGAATTTGTAATTTCCATCGAAGGAACCGTCAGGAAAAGACCTGAAGGTACTGAGAATGATGCCTTGCCAACAGGGAAAGTGGATATAATGGTTGACAAATTATCGATTCTGAATCGCGCAAAAACTCCTCCCTTCCCAATTGAAGATGAGATTGATGTACATGAAGAGCTTAGACTAAAATATCGCTACCTTGATCTTCGTCGTCCTTCTATGCAGAAGAATATGCTTCTTCGCCACAGAATGTATCAGGTTGTGAGAAGTTTCTTCGACACTAACAATTTTGTTGAGATTGAAACACCGATTTTGATGAAATCCACCCCTGAAGGGGCGAGGGATTTCCTTGTACCAAGCAGAATGCATAAAGGGAAGTTTTATGCTCTGCCACAGTCTCCTCAACAATATAAACAGATATTAATGGTAGCCGGTTACGATCGCTACTTCCAGATTGTAAAATGTTTCAGAGATGAAGATCTTCGAGCTGACAGACAGTTGGAATTTACCCAGATAGATGTTGAGATGTCGTTCATCAACCAGGATTTTGTTTTTTCAACTTTTGAAAAACTGATGAAGGTTCTCTACAAAGAGATTTGGGGAAAAGAGTTGGAAACCCCAATTCCACGCCTCACATTTGAGGAAGCGATGACATGGTATGGCTCTGATAAACCCGATTTAAGATTTGATCTCAAAATGTCAACTTTAAACGGAGTTTTTGCAAATACCGAATTTAGAGTTTTCAAAGATACAATTGAAACTAAAGGAATTATCACCGGACTTGTTGCTCCGGGTTGTGGCGACTATACCAGGAATCAGCTTGATGTGCTTACCGACTTTATCAAAAAACAGGGTGCGGGTGGGCTCATCTGGATTCGTGTGAAAGAAGACGGGCTCGAATCTCCAACCATGAAATTTTTCACGGATGAAGAAAAAGTTGCCATGGTGGAAGAACTTGGTGCAAAACCGGGTGATTTGATCCTGATCCTGAGTGGTAAAAAATATAAAACCCTCGGATTGATGGGTAACATTCGTCTTGAGATGTCGAGAAGATTAAATCTGGTTACGGAAGAGACAGAACCAAAACTTCTTTGGGTTAAAGATTTCCCACTTTTTGAATGGGATGAAGAGACCAACAGATATTACGCTATGCATCATCCCTTCACTTCCCCCAACATGGAGGATTTGGCATTGATGGATACCAATCCTGCAGAAGTCAGGGCTCAGGCGTATGATTTGGTTCTTAATGGTAACGAAATTGCCGGCGGAAGTATCAGAATTCATGATTCATAGTTACAAGCCAAAATGTTTAAAACACTTGGATTCACTGAAGAAGATGCAAAAGAGAAGTTTGGTTTCCTTATGGGAGCTTTTCAATATGGAGCGCCTCCTCATGGTGGAATCGCTTTCGGTTTTGACAGACTCTGTATGATTTTCTGCGGAGAAAAATCGATCCGTGAAGTAATTGCATTCCCCAAAACTGCAAATGCCATCTCACTTATGGATGACAATCCATCTCTCGTCTCCGACGAGCAGTTGAAAGAACTGCATCTCAGAATAAGATAAAAATTAAACCCGGCGATGAGCCGGGTTTTTTTTGTCTAATTGCTGGTGATTTTTAGGGGACGCAGATACACGCAGATTAGGAGGATTTTCGCGGAGTATTTTGTAATTTTGTGTGGAAAGTAAAAACATTTATACGGGTGTAACATGGAAACAATTGGTTTTTTAGTGGTTGGATTGGTTGTGGGATTTATTGTCGGATATCTGATTGCAAATGCAAAAAAATCCGGTGTTCAGAGTGAGATGGCTGTGCTTACGGAAAAGAGCAAAAGGTCTGAAAATGAGGCAGTTACTCTTAAAGAACAATTGGACAAAGAGAGAACAAATTACAATAACCAGCTTCGACAATTGGAATCGGAGAAGGGGAGATTCGAAGAGAGTGCCCGCCGGATACCGTATCTTGAAGACGAGTTAAAATCTCTCCAAGAGTCATCCAAGAATTTGAAGGCCCAAAATGCTGCTTTAAATGAACGCTACATTGCAGAAAAAGAGAGTCTTGAGCTACGCCTAAATGAATTAAAAGAAGCAAAAGAAGCCCTCACCAAAGAATTTGAGAATATCGCCAACAGGATATTTGAAACCAAAAATCAGACTTTCACGGAACAAAGCAAATCAAATCTTGAATCCCTCCTGCAACCTTTTAAAGAAAATATTTCTGAATTCAAAGCAAGAGTTGAGAATATCTACACCGAGGAAACCAGGGAACGATCATCTTTACGAACCGAATTGAATGCACTTCGGGATCTAAATTTACAGTTGAACGAGGGTGCCAAAAATCTTACCAATGCTCTGAAGGGGGATAAGAAAAAACAGGGGACATGGGGTGAACTGATACTTGAGCGGATTTTTGAAATCTCAGGATTGACAAAAGGGAGCGAGTACAGAATCCAGGTGTCGGGGATTGGTATAGAGGGTGCACGATATCAACCAGATGCAATTGTATATCTACCTGATAACAAACAAATAATTGTGGATGCAAAAACTTCACTTGTGGCTTATGAGAGGTATTTTTCTGCTGAGGAGGAATCCATTAAAAAGATGGCACTCTCTGAACATATTAATGCGATTGAAAAGCATATAAATGACCTGAGTGCAAAAGAATATTACAGAATAGAAGGAGTTACTTCTCTCGACTATGTATTGATGTTTATACCAATAGAACCTGCTTTTGACCTCTTGATGCAGGAGTCGCCTGAAACTTACAATAGAGCTCTCGAAAAAAATATTATCCTTGTTACCCGAACCACGCTCCTCGTGACTTTAAAAACGATCGGAAGTATCTGGAAAACAGAAAAACGGAATCAGAATGCAATATTGATTGCCAACAAAGTTCAAGACTTTTTAAAGAAACTGGAACGGTTTGTTGAAAACTTTGAGGAGGTTGGGAAGGCACTCGATAAAGCACAGCGGGTATATGGTGACGCCAACAATCAATTACGGGATGGCAGAGGGAATCTGACCTCACGCGGATATGAGATAGCTCAACTTGGCGGCTTTCCAGATTAAAAAATTATCTGCCGGTGATGAGACAACCCCGGAAGAAGATGCGAATTAAGCTAATATAAAAGGTTGCTCAAGGACGGGTAATATCATTCCGGATTACAAACCTGGCCCAAAAGGGCATCACCGGGTTACAAAATACCTTTGATATAACTAAAAATATTCGTCGCATGAAATCGTGAATTTTCGATAAACCATTTTCGGGTTTCCTGACCACAACAGACCACGCCGGCGAGGAATATGCCCGGGATATTGGTTTGAAATGTTGTGTTATCGTATTGTGGTTCCATGGTTACGGGATCAATTGTAGCGATTCCAATCCTGGTGAGGAAATCATAATCGGGGCGATAACCGGTCATTGCCAATACAAAATCATTTTTGATAGTTATTGTGCCTTCCGGCGATGAAATCAGGACACTATCTGCCTTAATTTCAGACACAGTGGAATTAAAATATGCTTTAATGCTGCCGTCTGTAATTCGATTTTCAATATCTGGTCTTACCCAGTATTTTACACCTTTATCGATGGTATCATGTTTTATAACCATCGTTACCCTCGCTCCTTTTCTGAAAGTTTCCAACGCTACATCCACCGCCGAATTTCCTCCTCCAATCACAACAATATCCATATTTGCGTAGAGGTGTGGATCATCATAATAGTGTTTAACTTTTGATAGTTCCTCCCCGGTGATGTTCATCAGGTTTGGGAAATCAAAGAATCCTGTCGAAACTATGACAATTTTTGCATTGTAAACATTTTTATCGGTGAGGATTGTGAAATCACCTTTTGAACCCGAGACATTTTCAACTTTTTCATACAAATTAATATCAAGTTGCCACGAATCCGCCACTCTGCGGTAATATTCAAGTGCTTCACTTCTGGTTGGTTTGGTTCCATGTGAAATGAAGGGGACCTCTCCAATTTCAAGTCTCTCGGAAGTGGAGAAAAAAGTCATGTTAACGGGATAGTTAAAAATTGAATTAACCAGACACCCTTTTTCGATGACTTTGTAAGAGAGGTTGTTCCGTTTTGCTTCGATGGCACAAGCGAGTCCGATGGGACCTGCACCGATAATAATTATATCATATTGCATGGATTGAATAGTTTTTCGATTTCTGTTGTTATAGTAATATATAGAATTCAAGAATTTAAATTAGGTAAACTCAATGGAAACAGAAATTAAATATTTCACCCCAAGGGAAGCAGCGAAAACTTTGCCACTCGTAAGAAAAATCGTCAGTGATATTCTTATTGAGGGGCAGGAGTTAAAATCTCTTGCACAAATCCAACCCCGAACCGCTGAAATTGAAGCACAGGTAGAAGTTCTTAAAACCAATATCCTGAATTACATCGAAGAGCTTACAGAAATCGGTTGCTTTTTTAAAGACTGGAACTTTGAATTTGGGCTTGTCGATTTTCCCTCGGTCATCGAAGGGGAAGAAGTACTGTTATGTTGGAAGAGTGATGAAGATGAAATCAAGTTTTATCATGGTTATAACGATGGCTTTAAAGGCGGAAGAGAAATCCCGGAAGATAATCTGGAGAGTTAATAACAATGATCTATGACAACATAGTTATTGGAGCGGGATATGGAGGTTTAACAGCCGCAGCACTTCTGGCTAAAGCAGGACAAAAAGTTCTATTGTTGGAAGCACACACAGTTCCCGGGGGATGCGCCTCATTCTACAATAGAAAGGGGATATTATTCGATTCGGGGGCTACCACTTTAAGTGGAATGGCGGAAGGACAGCCGATGAACAAGCTGTTCAGAGAGCTTGAAATAGAACCAAGGGTAATAAAACTTGATCCCGGGATGATCATCAAATTTGGTGACAGAGAGCTGGTGAGGCATTCGAATCTTGAACAATGGATTATAGAGTGCGAACGATTTTTTGGACTTAAAGGAATCAGAGGATTCTGGGAATTGGTTCATTCGATTGACAAAAAAGTTTACAAACTGATCGCAAATAACAAAAGGATTCCCCCGGTTTCAGCAGGTGATTTGTTGAGTCTGGCAAAACCTTCAAATCTCAAGGGGCTGCCACTTCTGCCATATCTGTTTAAACCCGTTGAATCGGTGTTGAAAAAATTTGGACTTGGGGATGACCCACTTTTTCGCAGTTTCATTGATGAACAACTCTTGATAACCACCCAAAATACTGCCGACGATGCACCTTTTTTAACGGCAGCGATGGGGTTGGCTTATCCAGCACAGACTTATTATCCCTATGGTGGACTTTTCTTTCCCGCAAAACAGATTGAAAAAAGATTCAGGGAATTTGGAGGGGAAGTAAAATATAAAAAGAAGGTGACGGCAATCCGGCAGGAAAAGGGAAGATATAAAATAGTAACTGATGATGGAAGTGAGTATCTTTGTAGCGGAGTAATAACGAATATTCCACTTTGGAATCTTCCGGCTCTTACAGAGGGTGAATTCAAAGAATATTTTATTAAAGTATCGCCGAAACAAGATGGTGCCTGGGGTGCCTTTATGATTAATTTTGCGATTAAACATAACCTGCGGGAAGATCTTAAATCGGTTTATTGGCAGATACATGTTCCTGAGGGAGTGCCGTATTGTGAATCAAAATCTTTTTTTGTTACAATTTCGCCCGAAGACGACACACAAAAGGCTCCAAAAGGAGTTAAAAGTGTAACAATTTCTTTACACACCAAACCGGAAAACTGGTATGGGTTAACTGAAGAAGAGTATTCCCGAAGGAAAAATAAGACGGGGAGTTTTATTGTGCAAAAGTTTGATCAGGCCTTTCCAATGTTGGCAGGGTATGAAAAAAGTCATGTTGAATTTGGTACTCCGGTTACATTTGAAAAATATACAGGTCGTTTTAGAGGCCTGGTTGGGGGAGTGCCTCATTCAGTAAAAAACAATTTGTTAAAGATGAATTCAGGGGTAACTCCTTTCAAAAACTTTTACAACACAGGGGATACAGTTTTCCCGGGGCAGGGAACAGTAGCTGTTACAATCGGTGCCTCGAATTTAGTTACACGAATCTTAGACAAAAAATAGACAAGCGTACTAATTCAAAAAATATTGAACTTAACTTTAAAGTGTTTGGTTTTACTATTATGAAACACAAAGCAGATAGAATAGACAAGAAAAAAGTAGTAATTATCGGTTCCGGATTAGGCGGGCTGTCGGCGGCTCTGAGGCTCTCCTCGAAGGGTCATAAGGTCACGATATTAGAAAAATTCAATAAAGCAGGCGGCAGATTAAACCAGCTAAAGATGGATGGTTTTACGTTTGATGTTGGTCCCTCATTTATGAGCATGACCTATGAGCTTGATGAATTATTCACTTCGTGTGGCATCAAAAATCCCGTTACGATGCAGGAACTTGATCCGCTCTATACTGTTTATTTTGAAGGAAATCCAAAACCTTACAGGATATTCAAAGACCTGCAAAAGCTTGAAAAAGAATTTGAGGGGCTCGAGCCAAATCTGGCTGAAAAGGCTGACAAATATCTAAAACGCGCGGGTGAATTTTTTCATGATACCGAGGGGAAGGTTGTTAAATCAAATTTTAACAACAAGTTTGAGTATCTGTTGAAACTTACCGGGGTTCCGATGAAACATTTTCCTTATCTTTTTAAGACGATGTGGAGTGAGGTTGAAAAAACATTTGAATCGGAAGAAGTTCGTGTAATTTTTTCTTTAGTGGCTTTTTTCCTGGGATCAACACCATTTCAAACTCCTTCTGTCTATTCACTGTTAAACTATACAGAAATGAGACACAATGGTTATTGGAAA
The DNA here is from genome assembly GCA_016714125.1 of Ignavibacteriales bacterium. Taxonomy (GTDB): domain Bacteria; phylum Bacteroidota; class Ignavibacteria; order Ignavibacteriales; family Ignavibacteriaceae; genus UTCHB3. Next base: position 176,238 of record JADJNX010000006.1, read on the forward strand.
GTTAAAGGCGGGATGTATCGATTGGTTGATGAACTTCTTAAACTTCTTGAAGAAAGAGGAGTTGAGATTGTTTACAACACTGAGATAGTTGGTTTTGAAGAAAAGAATGGCAAACTCGAAAGTCTGGTGGATCAAAACGGCAAAAAGTGGAACGCAGATATTTTATTTCCAACGCCGATGCAGCATCTTTCAGAGGAAGAGTGTTAAACCGCAACAAATTCAGAGATGAAAAACTCGATAAAATGCATTGGACACTTGCGCCTTTCACTATCTATCTTGGGGTAAAGGGTCAGATTCCAAATCTTGAACATCATAACTATTTTCTGGGAAGCAACTTTAGAGGATACGCTGATACTATATTCACATCTTCAATTTCGCCTCAGAAACCATATTATTATGTGAATGTATCGTCAAAATCTTTCCCTGAGTGTGCACCTGAGGGATGTGAAAATATCTTTATACTTTGTCCCGTTCCCGATCTAAGATACAAGGCAAACTGGGATGACCGGGAAGAACTGGCACAAAATATTATTGATGATCTCTCTGAAAGAGTGGGTTATGACATATCAGGTAATATCATGACTAAAAAAATAATGGACCCAATTGAGTGGGAAGGGGCTTTTAACCTCTACAAAGGTTCCGGATTGGGGCTTGCACACGATATGGATCAGGTTGGTGCATTCCGACCAAAAAACAAAGACGAAAAATATGGTAACCTCTATTATGTAGGTGCCTCAACCACTCCCGGTACAGGATTACCGATGGTAGTGATCAGTTCAAAACTTGTAATGGAAAGACTGGAGGAAGACTATGGAATTTTATGATAACATCTGTTCCCGTACTTCAAGCCTTTTCACAAAAGCTTATTCCACCTCATTCAGTTTGGGAATAAAAGCTTTTGAGAAACGCTTCCAAAGCCCGATCTATTCCATTTATGGATATGTGCGGCTTGCTGATGAAATTGTTGATACATTTCACGGTCACGACAAAGCGATACTGCTGATGGAATTCAGGGAAGAGACAGAAAAAGCGATTCAAAGGGGAATCTCCACAAACCCGATTATTCATGCTTTTCAAGGGGTTGTTAATGAGTATAATGTTGACAAGGAATTTATTGACGCATTTCTCGACAGCATGGAGATGGACCTGCACAACAGTTACTACGAAGAGAAAAAATATGATGAATATATATATGGTTCCGCTGAAGTAGTGGGATTAATGTGTCTAAGGGTTTTTTGTGAGAAGGATGAAGAATTGTTTAACTCGCTCAGAGAACCTGCAAGGGCTCTTGGGTCTGCTTTTCAAAAAGTGAATTTTTTACGCGACATCAAATCTGATATTGACGAAAGAGGAAGAATATATCTTCCAAATGTTGATACTGAACATGGCATCGATGATCATAATAAAAAACTTCTCGAAGATACAATCCGTGAAGAGTTTGTATTAGCCCTTGAGGGGATAAAGAAACTGCCTCCGGGAGTTAGACTTGGTGTTTATTCGGCATATCTTTATTATATTAAACTCTTCGAAAAAATCTGTTCAAACAAGGTGCATGCCTTGTTAAAAAAGAGAATCAGAGTGCCAAATCCTGTGAAGTTTATGTTGTTAACCAAATCGATAATTGAAGTAAAGGTATTAAAAACTTGTTGATTAAATTCTCATTGCTAACATTTGTTCTCCTTTTTGTGGGGAGTGCAGCCGGTTTAAACCGTGAGACATCAGACATTGATGAAAAAACAAAAGAATATATAAGAACCACATTTTATGCAGGTGTGGAAGACGAATCAAAAGCTGAAGAATTAAAGGCTTACATCGATAAAAAATTTGGCAAAAAGCTTAAATCGATGTCACCTTTTGTTTTGGCATATCTCGGTGGTACCGAGACTCTTCTTGCCAAACATGCAATAAATCCGTTTACAAAACTTGATCTCCTTAATTCGGGACTGGATAAAATCGCCTTTGCGATTAAAAAACAACCAAATTCACTTGAGATTCGTTTTATGCGGTTTTCAATTCTGCACTTCATTCCTGCAATTTTGGGACATTCAAAAGAAAGAGATGAAGACCTTGAAGTAATTTATGGACTTCTTTTAAAGAAAGATTATTCAGAGCTGGATAAAAAGACTCAAGCAGGTTTGGTGAAGTTTTTACTTGAGTCTGAAAGACTCGATAAAAACAAAAGTGCCAAACTCCGCACTCTGCTTAAATAACCGGTGTTTTTATGAGCAGATATCTGCTGATCAATCTTTTAACGGTACTCTTCCCCGTCATTCTCTCGTTTGAAAAGAAAATTTCCTTTTACAAAAAGTTTAAGTATTTACTCTTTTCGATATTAACTGTAAGTCCCTTTTATTTAGTGTGGGATGCAGTGGCAACCTCCCGGGGCGACTGGGGTTTCTCACCTGAATATCTTGTCGGAATCTATATTTTTGGATTACCTCTTGAAGAGGTTCTCTTTTTTGTTACGGTCCCATACTCCTGCATTTTTATATACGAAACTGTAAAACTTTACATCCCCGAGAAAAAACTCCCCTTCGACAAAAACTATTATTATTTAGCAGGTGCAATTTTAATCGCTGCGGCAGGATTTTTTAGTTCTCAATATTATACTTCCACAGTAATGATTTTCTCAGCGATTTTTCTTTTTATTGCAGCCACATTTAAGCCGGCAATTTTGGCTTCTCGAGTTTATTGGATTTCAATTGGTATAACTTTCCTGCCATTTCTTGTCGTGAATTATTTTTTAACCGCACCTCCAATAGTCTGGTATTCACCGGAAGCCATCTGGGGGGCGAGATTCATTACAATACCTCTCGAAGATTTTTTCTATTCTTTTTCAATGATTTCCTTCTGGTTCTTTTTTTATCTCCTCTATAAACGAGACATTTGATGAAAAAAGTAGTGGTGATTGGTGCCGGTCTTGGAGGTCTTTCTTACGGCTGAACTTTTCCTTTTTAAAAGTTTCAGAGAATACTCCACATTTTTGAACAAAAAAGCACTTAAAACACTCCTCAATCTTCCCAAAATTGACAGTTTCAGAACGATGCATCAGGCAAATGCCTCATTCTTTAAACACCCTGAGTTAATTCAACTCTTTGACAGATACGCCACCTACAACGGTTCCGATCCCTATAAAGCTCCTGCAACTCTGAACATCATCCAACATGTTGAATATGGAATTGGCGGGTTTACATTAAAAGGCGGTATATACTCACTAAGCAGAGCAATGACCGATGTGGCACTAAAACTCGGCGTGGAAATTTTGACCAATCACCCTGTTGACGAGATAGTTCTTGCATGTAACAATGTGCATGGGGTGTGCTGCAGGGGAAAAGTGATCGATGATCCAAACAGAGTAATCGGAGTCCGGTGTGGTGAAAAGGTGATCGAAGCTGATATAGTTGTATCAAACTCCGATGTCACAAATACTTACAAGAAGTTATTAAATGACTCGCAGGTGGCTCCCGCAAGAAAATATTATAAAACTGAGCCATCTTCATCTGCGCTCGTTTTTTATTGGGGTGTTCAGGGAGAGTATCCTCAATTAAAAATGCACAATGTTATCTTTTCAGATGACTACAAAAAAGAGTTTACTGAAATTTTTGATAAAGGGGAAGTACCCGACGACCCAACAATTTATATCTATATCTCCTCCAAATATAATCCAACCGATGCCGTTGAAAATGGTGAAAACTGGTTTGTGATGATCAATATGCCTCCGGGAAAAGAGGAAACTGCTCTTGATATTCAATCGATCAAAGAGAAAATTATAGAGAAAGTGAATAAAACTCTTGATATTGACCTCAATAAAAAAATCATTTTTGAAAGAGTGTTAACCCCTCAAATGATCGAAGAAAAAACATCATCAGTTTTTGGCAGTTTATATGGAATTTCCTCAAATAATCGTTTTGCGGCATTTTTGAGGCAGGATAACAGATCAAAAGAATATAACGGACTCTATTTTTGTGGTGGCAGTGCACATTCAGGGGGAGAGATTCCTCTTGTCATTCTTTCCGGTAAAATAGTTTCCGACCTGATATCAAAATATGAAGTATAGACGATATATGGAGTTTCTCAATTGATAAAAGCCAACCCCAACCCATGGTTTAACAGGTTGTTCACAGCCTATCTTGAAAGGTTGATGCGAAAATCTTTCTCCGGATTTCATATTGTAAATAAATTCCCCGTTTTACCTGATGATAGAGCAGTATTATTTACTCCCAACCACTTTTCATGGTGGGATGGTTTTTTGATTCAAAAGATTCAGAGGGAGTTTCTTCCAAAAAAGAATTTTTTTATTCTGATGCTCGTAAAACAGTTAAAAGTTTATCGTTTTTTTAACTGGATGGGGGCATACGGTGTTGAACAGGAGAGTATTTCAAGTGTTATGCAAACAGTTAAATATACCCGTGATCTGCTTTCATCCCCTGAAAATCTGGTGATTATTTATCCTCAGGGAGAGATTCAGCCTTATGGCATCGATAAAGTGGTGTTGCAAAAAGGGATTACCAAATTTGCCGGGGGTGAAGCTTCAAATTCCGTTGTCATTCCTATAGCCTTCAAAATTCAATTTGATGAGGACAAAAAACCGGCTGTATATTGTTCAATTGGTGAGGTGCTTGAGGCAAAAGAAGTTTCTGATGATTTCGCCCGGTTTGAATCGGCGTTTTTGGCTAATCTTGACGAACTGGAGCAGAAGTCGCTTAAGAGAGAATCGGTCAGGGATTTATTTAAATGAATTATGAATTGATTCCGGTTGTCATCATAACTTTTGCGGCACTGGTTACATTTTTAGTAAGTCTCTACAATTTTTTTACCGCCCCAACTGTTGGCAGGGGAGCCTTCCTTCAAGAAACTGAATCTCAGTCCAAAATCTCAATATTGATTCCCGCACGGAACGAAGAAAACAACATCGGAAATTGTCTCGAAAGTTGTATCAGTCAGGATTATCAAAATCTTGAGATAATAGTGCTTGATGATCATTCAGAAGATCGTACTGCTCAAGTAGTGATGGCAAGAACTTTAACCGATTCCAGGGTCAGACTGCTCAAAGGGAAAGAGTTGCCTTTGGGGTGGCTTGGTAAAAACTGGGCATGCCATCAGATGGCGGGTATCGCCACCGGTGAATATCTGCTATTTATCGATGCTGATGTCACTTTGGGAAAAGAGGCAGTATCAAGAGTTATTTCTACTGTTAAATCGAATAACATTGGGATGTTTTCAGTTTTCCCAACACAGATTTTGACCGGCATTGGGGCAACAGTAGTGATTCCCATAATGAACTGGCTCCTTTTAAATTTTCTTCCCTTACTACAAGTTTTTCAATCAGATTCGGCAAAGTTTGTCGCAGCAAACGGGCAGTTTATCCTTTTTTCCAAAGAGACATATCAAAAGTCAGGGGGGCATGCTGCAGTTAAGGGAATGGTGGTTGAGGATATGGAACTTGCAAGAGGAGTTAAACGATCCGGAGTAAAATTAATGACCGCACTTGGAGGTGATCTGATCAAGTGTAAAATGTATTCCGGTTTTGGGGAATCGATAAAAGGTTTTACGAAGAATTTTTATCCCGGGTTTGGAATTTCAGGAATAACATTTATCATAATGATCAGTTTATTTTTGGTGATTTATCTCCTTCCGGCTGTCTTTGTGTTTTTTAGTTTATTGTGGCTTCCTGCAGTGATATTGGTACTTTTATCAAAGATTTTGATTTCATTAATTAGTAAATCCAACATTTTGGTGGAAATTATAGCCCACCCTGTTCAGATGGTAATTATGTATATTACAGGGTTAAAATCCGTTTATTTAGCGAAAACAGGCAGACTGGAATGGAAAGGCAGAACTTTATAGAGAAAAATGGCGCAGTACTTCTGCTTGCCATTATCTATTCTGTAGGAATACTCGGACATTCATTGGAAAATTTCCTTCCATTAATGAAGGATTTAACCCCATTTGTGTTGTTACTTTCAATTGTTATGGTTATATGGTTCACCCGTAGCGACTGGAACAAGAAGGTAATAATTTGGGCTGTCTCTACCTTTGTGGTCACCTTTACCCTTGAAGCTGTTGGTGTGGCAACAGGTGTAATATTTGGGAAATACACCTATGGTTCGACACTTGGTCCCGGACTTTTTGGTGTTCCGATTATGATCGGACTTAACTGGGTAATCATTATTTATGCCATTGTCTCAATTTTAACAAAGGTGACTGACAACCTTTTTGCTTTTGTTTTCCTTGCCGGAAGCGCCACCGTTGCATTTGATTTTGTTATGGAGCCAATCGCGATGCATCTGAATTATTGGAATTGGGATAACGGCATCATTCCGTTACAAAACTATATCGCATGGTTTATTATCTCTTCACTTGCCGCAATTGTTTACTTCTTTTTAAAACAAAAACCCGAAAAAGATCTTCCAATTTATCTTGTAATTATTCAATTGGTATTTTTCCTTCTGCTGGATATAATCCTGGTGCAATAGATGGAAATTAAAGGTATCCTGATTGCATCAACTGTGATTATTTTATGGGCGATGCACCTGTTCTACATCCTTTCTTTTGTTAATCCCGATCCTCTGTCTCCTCTCTTCTATCTTCACATCCTGATTCAGGCTTATCTATATACAGGATTGTTTATAACGGGTCACGATGCAATGCATGGCACTGTGAGCAAAAATAAATTGACTAACAAGATATTTGGATATACCTCCACTTTCCTTTTTGCCGGGATGTCTTATAACAGGTTGATTCAACACCATTTTGACCATCACCGGTATCCGGGAACGGAAAAAGATCCTGACTTTAATGTCAAAACTCAGAATTTTTGGTTGTGGTGGTTAACCTTTATGAAAAGATATACCACTATTGGACAGATTGTAGTGATGGCGGTTGGTTACAATGTTTTAAAGATTTGGTTCAGTGAGACGAGTATAATCGTTTTTTGGGTGGTTCCGGCTTTTCTGGGGACACTGCAATTATTCTTTTTTGGGACCTATCTCCCTCATAAATATCCTCATACTGAGGAGATGAAACCTCACAATGCGCGTTCACAAGTGAAAAACCACCTGCGCGCAATGCTTAGTTGTTACTTTTTTGGCTACCACTATGAACATCACAGTTATCCAGCAATTCCCTGGTGGAATCTCTACAAGATTAGAGAAAAAGGATTAACAAAAGAAGAGGTTATGCAGCACAGGCACTAACCTGTAATCTTAAATCCCTCCAGAATCACCTCTCCATAAACCAGAATGCTTCCTGCTCGGAAGTTAACAGATTTTTTGAAGCTTCGATAACATCCTCAACATATTTTTGAGTCCGCATCCCAACAAGCACTGAAGAGACACACGGAAGTGAGGCGGTCATGATTAGAGATTTTCTTGCGAGAGAATGGCCCTTTAATTCCTGAGGGAGGTAGTTGTTCAAAATTCCGTGCAACTTCATGTTGTTCATGTTATATTTTGCAATCACAATGGTTTGAAGAATCATGGTAAAATTCTTGACTTCCATCAAAAAGTTTTGGGCAACTTCAACAACAATACCCGGTGTGGATTCATTTTCGATAACAATCGACTTTATCATTCTGATTCGGGGGTTGACATAAAATTCCAGAAGATCGGTAAGAGAGACGGGATTATCAAGGTCATCAAAATTTTTCATTAAAAATCTTGCAATCCCAAATGAGTCTTTCATGTCCTGAATTTTTTCATAACCCAGTCTCATTTGACGCTTCATTTCATGAATTACAGTCTCGGCAAGCACCTCCACTTTACGGTATGAAGCTTGTAAGTCTTTCAGGTTAAAACTTCCCTGCATATCAAAGTCACCAAGTCGTTCTATCCTGTTATTCACAATTGCATTTAGAGGGCGGTTAATTATTACCCCCAGACCTGCTTTATGAGCAAGTTTAATCGCACTTTTCCCATTTTCAGCCTGATTTACGAGGGTTAAACTGTCTTTCTCTTTAAGATTTAAGGGCAGTTGAATAACCGAGATACCTTTATCAAATTTTCCGTTTGGAGAGATTTTAAGGATTTCTTCAAGTGAGGTAAAATGTCTGTGAAAACTTTGTTGTCCAAAGGTATTGGATGAAATTCCGTAATATCGAATTCTTCCGGCTTTGCTTTCCTCTTCAAGATGTTCAAAGGCCGCTCTAAGTCGGGAATAATATTCTTTTCTAAGTTTCGACAGGTCGCGTTCGTGTGAATACATCAGGAAGTATTCGGGATTATGAATGAGGAAAAGATCGAGGTAACCACAATCCATTCGTTTAATCGACTCAGTAATCTGGTCTTTCAGGAACGAGGGGTGGATGCAGTGCCGAAGATCGGGGGAACAATCGGTTACTTCAGGGTAAGCCAATCCCTGGGCTTCGCGTCGTTTTACCGATTCGAGGTTTTTCCCCTGAATGTATCCTGCCTTGGAGGCGATAATAAAATTACCTCTTCGAAGACTGGTGGAGACTTCAATTTCTTTTATCACTTCACCGATTAAAATTTCGCTGTTGCCATCGGAGTAGTTGGTGGAAGTATCGATAAAATTTATCCCTGAAAGAAGCGCTTTCCTTAAGGCTTCTGCCTGTGAACGCACTCTCGAATCTACCCGGTAGCTGCCGAATCCAAAAACTGACACTTCTATACCGGTTTTGCCTAAAATTCTTTTTTCCATGATACTTCCTTCTCAATACAATAATTGAAATATAAATATAATAAAAAGATTGCTAATAATGAGTGAGAAGTTTTTATTTGTCGGAGGGGAGGAGGTTTTAGTCGTTATTTTTGTCGTAGAATGTTGCCGGGTAAAACCCCCGAATTGGATTAGAATTTCAGGGGTTAAGGTTTAATATTAATTGACAGTCAGAATGAGGTAAATACCCCCCAAAATGACAAGGACACCACAGACTCGTTTAACCCAAAGCAGGGTTTTTGAATCGTCCGCAAAATTAAGATATTTCTGCACTACGGTTGTAAGGCTGCCGGCTGCTACGATGACACCAATATGTCCAAGGCTAAAAGCTGCGAGCAATCCTATTGACAGCGGCAGATTCTCTCCGGCGGTTGAGAACACAACCCCGAGAATTGGTGCCATGAAGGCAAAAGTGCAGGGACCAAGTCCAATACCAAATAACAGGCCCAGCACAAGTGCAGCCCACAATCCCGTCGCCTTTGTTCCACTAAGAGTCATGGCATCCCATGGTAATTTAATGATATCCATCAGATAAAGTCCAACAACAAAAAAGACACCTGCCACGAGATAGTTTCCATATTGACCAACATCACCCAACAACCTTCCCATAAGTGCGGTAATCAAACCGATTAATGCAATTGTTATGAGAATACCGATAGAAAATACAAGTGCTATCAGAAAGATTTTTTTCCCGGAGAGTTTCCCCCTCGAGGAAATATACCCTATGATCAGAGGGATGCTTGAGAGATGGCACGGTGAGAGTAATATACTCAAGACACCCCAACCAAATGAAGCAAAAAGTGCAAGTCCTGTGTTTTCGTAAAGTGCTTCAGAAAGCCAGGTGAAAATTGTCTCAATCATAACTACTTCTTTTTCTTGAGTGGTTTGAGCCCTTTTTTCGTAAGAAGTTTGTCAATCTCTTTTTCAGGATAAAAACCTTCATGTCTGAAAAATTCTTTCCCTTGGAATCGAGAAAAACTTGAGTGGGGATCAGACTGATATCATATTGTTCGGCATATTTTTTTTGATCCTCTTTCCAGACATCATAAAAAATCACTTTTATCTGACTTCCATATTTCTCTTCAATTGATTTCATGATTGGCTGCATCTGTTTGCAAGGGATACAGTTGACAGATCCAAGTTCTACAAATGTAACTATGGGTTTATCTTTTTGGGAATAAGTTGACACAGTCATAAAAAGTGCCAAAAGGATAAAATATTTTAACAGGGATTTCATTTTTAATTCCAATATTTAATTTTTAGTGTTGACAAAAAATCACGGACACACATCGGGTGGTTTTACGGTTCCTTCTTCCACCTCACCAAAATATTTCTTTTGGAGCCATAGAGAGACATTAACTAGACCAATCAACACTGGGACCTCCACCAGCGGCCCAATTACTGCTGCAAATGCTTCACCAGAGTGAATACCAAATACGGCTATTGCAACTGCTATTGCAAGCTCAAAATTGTTGCTGGCGGCTGTAAAAGAGAGGGTTGCAGTTTTGGAATAATCTGCTCCAACTTTTTTTCCCATATAAAATGAGATAAAAAACATCACTATAAAATAGATCACAAGGGGAATCGCAATTCGAACCACATCAAGAGGAATTTTAACTATGAATTCACCTTTCAGTGAAAACATAACCATGATTGTAAATAGAAGTGCAATCAAGGTGATTGGACTGATTTTTGGGATAAACTTTTTTTCATACCATTCTTTTCCAAATGTTTTTAATCCAACAAACCGGGTAATCATACCTGCAAAAAATGGAATTCCGAGATAAATTAAAACACTTTCAGCTATTTGTCCAATTGTTATATTCACCTTAAATGTCTGTAATCCAAACCATTCCGGAAGAACAGTTAAAAATACCCATGCATAAAGAGAGAAAAAGAGAATTTGGAAAATGGAGTTGAATGCAACAAGTCCCGCGGCATATTCAGTGTCACCTTTTGCAAGTTCGTTCCAGACTATCACCATTGCGATACATCTTGCAAGCCCTATCATAATCAGCCCTGCCATATAGTGGGGATAATCCTGCAGGAATACGATGGCAAGCAAAAACATCAAAACAGGACCAATTATCCAGTTCTGCACAAGTGAGAGGATTAACACCTTAACATTTCTGAAAACATCGGGGAGTTCTTCATATTTAACTTTTGCCAGAGGTGGATACATCATCAGAATTAGTCCGATGGCGATTGGTACATTGGTTGTTCCACTCTGATAAGAATTCCAAAAATCGACAACAGATGGGAATAAATATCCCGAGGCAACCCCGATTCCCATTGCAAGGAATATCCAGAGGGTTAAAAAACGATCGAGGAAAGAGAGTTTTTTTGTCAGAGAGCTCATCACAAGTTCCGGTTAGTTAAAAAATAAAGTTGAATAAAAATCCGGTCAGCATTATTCCCGTACCGACAACACCCACAAAAGTGAGGATTAATTGTATTTTAAGTACTTTTTTAAGGATTATCATTTCGGGCAAAGAAAGCGCAATCACCGACATCATAAAAGCCAAAACTGTACCGAGTGAAGCACCTTTTTCGAGCAGTGCCTGCACAATTGGAATTATTCCTGCAGCGTTTGAATACATCGGTATTCCAATCAAAACAGAAAGGGGAACCGACCACCAGGCTGATTTTCCCATAAATGAAGCCATAAAGTCTTCAGGTACATATCCATGAATCCCAGCTCCAACTGCTATTCCGATGACAACATAAACCCATACCTTAGCCACTATCTCCTTTACTGCTTCGATACCCTTATCGATTCTTTCAGCGAAAGAGATTTTTCTTCTTCAACATCACCGTTATTCGTTTTTATCTGATAAACCCAGCTTTCAACATATTTTTCGAGACCAAGTTTTCCTATAATAAAACCGGCAAAGATTGCGATGAAGAGTCCGGATGTAACATAAATCAGAGCGGTTTTCCAGCCAAAGAGTCCAAAAAGGAGAACAACAGCTACTTCATTAACCATTGGTGCGGCAATCAAAAAAGAAAAAGTGACACCCAGGGGGACTCCACTCTCTATAAATCCCAAGAAGAGAGGAATGGCTGAGCATGAGCAGAACGGAGTAACCACACCCAAAAGGCTTGCCATTATATTCCCAAGGAATTGTTTTTTACCACCGAGAAGTTTTCTTGTGCGTTCAGGGAGAACCACGATCGGATAATGCCCACAACAAAAACCACTATGGTAAGCAGAAGAAGAACTTTGGGCACTTCATATATGAAAAAATGGATCGAGGAGGTAAGATGTGTTCCTTTTTCCAACCCGATCAAATCATAAACGATGAAGTCGGTAATAGTCGTCAGGTTAAAGTAGATCAAAACCCACACTATCACGGCTATGGGAATTGCGATGAGTTTTTTATTCATTTTTAGTTGCTGTTTTCGGTGATCCAGTGTTTTAGAGTTTCTTTTGTGGGGAGTTTACCAGCGGAAACAATTTTCCCGTTAATTTCAAGACCCGGAGTTGACATTATTCCTGATTTCATGATTTCCATCAAATCGGTTACTTTTTCAATGTTTGCATTAAGATTCATTTCAGCTACTGCATCGTAGCAGAGTTGTTCGAGTTTTTTACAGTTTGCGCAACCGCTTCCATATACTTTAATAGTTGTCATTTTGTGTATTCCTTATAAATTGCCGCCAATTATGGCAGCAGATTTTGAAAACAGATAATCCATCTCAGATGCTATCTGGATAGATCTTTCATTATATTTTTCCTCTTCGAGAGGAGTATCATCAAACTTTTTTGGGTCTTCATATCGCACGGGGAATCTCTTCTCAGCTCCCGGGATAAAAGGACAGGCTTCATCTGCATCGGAACAGGTCATTACAGCAGCAAAATCCTTTTGGGCATTTTCAGGGTGGTCATACACTTTTGAAAAGCAGTTGATTGGTTGATATTCATCTGAAAAGTGACAGAATAAACAGGATTAGTATCATCACCCCCGGCTGTGATGTTAAATCCCTGATCCTTCAGGCATTTAACAGCTCTTGGGTTAAAAGCGGTAGCTTCTGTTCCCCCTGAGAAGCAATAAACCTCTTGTAAACCGTAAAATCCGGCAAAAAACTGTGCCCAGATTTGAGAGAGGTGACTTCGTCTTGAGTTATGTGTGCAGATGAAGATCAGATTTACCGGGAGACCTTTGATTCGTTTATCCGCTATGTACTGTGCAAATTTGTCCAGAAGGTCGATTCTCTCCGGGGGGATATTGTTCCCGGCTGATTTAACAGCAAGAAGTGTCTGTTCAATTTTTGGATAAATGTTCATATCGTTTCGTTAATTACCGAAATATTTGATAAAAAATTATTTTGCACACAATGAAATTCTGTCAGCTTGTTGAACTTTTTCTTTATCACTCTGAATGGCGACTTCATCAGCTATCCAAAAATCAAGTGAAGAGAGAAGTGCGGAGATTCTTTTATCGGTGGGATTGGGGTGAATTTCATAATTAACCCATTTACCATCTTTTTCTTCTATTATGAAGCCATACTCCTTTAATATTTTCAGGTGTTGGGAAACTGTGGAGGGAGCAAGCTCGAGAACATCGGTTATCTCACAAACGCACAGCGGTTTAATCTGAAGCATTTTGAGAATCCGAAGCCGGTTTGGATCTGAGAGAATTTTAAAGAATTTTGTTTTATCTTCCATAAATCATTTCGTTAGTTAACGAAATATAAGAAAATTATTTCAATTCTATTGAACTGAAATAATTTTCAAAGGATTGGAAGACAAAATATTGGGGTTTTATTTCAACAGGAGCATTTTGATACTTCTTCTCTGCCCGGCAAAGGTGACATTTAAGATATAAACACCTGAAGGGAGATGAGAACCATCAAATTTGATTATGTGGTGTCCTTGTTGTATAAACTCCGGTTGCTGTGAATGGACGAATTCACCCATAATGTTATAAACAGAAACTTTCACAATTCCGGATTCAGGCAGATAATAACTGATACTGGTTGAGGGATTAAAAGGATTTGGCCAGTTTTGAGAAAGCTCAAACTCTGTCGGGATTTGGAAGAAAGGGTTAACTTCTTTGACATCCAACGGTTGTCCGCCAAAATTATTAGTTACATACATTTCATCTGTAGTGGCTAAGAAGAGTTTGTTTGGTTCGGCGACACTTATAAATTCCGGGGCATAAATATTGTCGGTCCAGTAAACCCCGTACCAATTTTGACCACCATTAGTCGTTACTTTAACCGGAAAAGAATTGATGTTGGTCCTCAAGATTACATAACCGGTATCCTTTGAGATAAAATCAGCATCTATTATTGTAGTGACGTCGAACAATTTTGAGTGCCAATTTTTCCCGCTGTTGGTGGTAGTATGAATAGAATTCCCTGATTTAACTGCGACCGTTGAGTCATTAAAACTTCTGATTACTCCATAGGGTTTTGGTTCTTCGGTTAGAGATGGGTTGCTGTACATTGGTATCCCTTTCCAGCTTCTGCCTCCTTGAGTAATCCTAACCACATTCCCGTTTAAGATCCCAAATCCTGTTGAGTCATTATGCATATAAATACTGGAAAGATAATAACCGTTATCATAGCGATGGACTAATTCCCATCTTTGACCGTTATTTGTACTCTTCCAAAGGTTGGAACCGGAAAAACTGCCTTGGATGGAATCAGAGCAAACAAATATTGTTGAATCACCATACTTATACAGATATCGGGGTGATTGTGAACCTGAGTTAGATTTAAAAACAGTGGTATATCCGGTTTCAGGAGTAAATCTCAATACTTTCTTCTCCCCCTTGGACTACAAAGAGTACCGAGTTACGGCTCTCAGGATATATACTACCTGAGAATCCGTTAAAAGGTTCAAACGGCACCTTTTCACTCCAGGTTAAACCACAGTCAGATGTCGAGACTAAATAATGTCCTACACTACCTCTGTAAATAATTTGCCCTTCAAGGCTATTAAAAAATTTAAAACTATATATCCAATCAACATAGTTGGGTTCAACAGGGGTAAAAGTGTGTCCTCCATCATTTGAGACCGATAAATGGTCGAGTGAATCTCCGTAAGTAACGGCAATCACTTTCGAGCGGGACGCAAATGAGAGATCGTCAATACGGGTACCCGCAGAAAATTGATGCAGCAATTCATGACTCGAAAAGTAGTTTCTGTAGAGACGCAGTTGTAAAGTTGTGAGATTATAAACATAAACCGAGTCAGGGGAGGTCATGTGAAAAATCCTCAACACATCTGTTGAAGTGTGTACCTGCGACCATGTCACACCTGAATTTGTAGTTTGATAGACTACATTACCGGATGAATAGAATGCATTACCGTTACCCCACAATAAGGCGATATCATCAATATTGCTTCGAGGAAGAATCTGGCTCGACCAGGTTGCGCCTGTATCGGTAGAAGTCAGTAGATTGACGCCATTTCGTGCGGTCATGTTGCCGTTTGGAAAGATTGCGATTGCCACATATCCGCTGGAATTCGTCGGCATATTTTTTTCAGTCCAGGTGTTTCCGGAATCAAGAGTGAAATGAACCTTTCCCTGTGAGAAGTATATCCCTTCCAGTGGGGAAGAGAACACCATGCGGGATGTATTGGAGCCAGGCAGGACGCTCCAAGTGTTCCCTGTATCTCTGGAGACATAGTGGCTTTGTTGTCCTTTAAGAATATAGTTGAAGGACCGGTCAGTTGAATTTTTTAATAGACTGCCATTGCGCCCCGACCGGAAAGTCGTATGGTTTATAAGACATTGTTTCCCATCCATCGCGGGAAACAAGCAATTCGGATGAAAATCCGGCAGCAACATATAATGTCGTATCCCAGGATGCAGTGGTAAAGATTGAATAGTTCTTAAATTTTGAGAATAGTCTGGTGTATTGAGCAGTTGAAATGGATGTTAACAAGAGAATTAACAAAATTGAGGTAAGCGTTGTGCTGTAAATCTTTTCGGACAAGAATACTTTAAAGATTCTCTTCCTGTTTAATAATAAATAGTTCACAATATCTCCCAATAAAAAATAATCTACAGAACAATATGTAATAAATCCTTGGATAAAAATCAAATCCCCCGATTTTGCCCTTACTGAGTGACCCCAATTTCCGTAATTTGCAAAAATGAAAGTCAAAGTTTACTCAACCAAATGTGAAACAAAAACCTTTTAAAGAAGTATAATCTTAGTGAAATCAATCTTATTTGCCTGTTTTTCGATGTTATTTGTCATTTCGAATTTTGCTCAGCCGGGTGATTTCAGGATGGCGAGGGTTAAATATTCCGGTGGAAGCGACTGGTATAACGATCAGTCGGCAGATATAAATCTGTTAAAATTTCTGAAGGCGAATACCAACTTAAAGGTGGTGCCCGAATACAGATTTGTTGATCTCGCAACGGATGAGATTTTTAGTTATCCCTTTTTGTTTATGACGGGGCATGGAAACATTGCACTTACTGACAAAGAAATTCTAAACCTTAGGCTTTATCTGGAGAACGGTGGATTTTTGTATGTTGATGATGATTATGGTTTTGACAAAGGTTTCCGAAGGGAATTCAAAAAAGTTTTCCCGGGAGAAGAGTTAAGAGAACTTCCGTATAGCCACAAAATATACAAAGTGAAATATCTTTTTCCTGATGGACCACCAAAAACTCATAAACACGACGAAAAACCTGCTCAGGGATTTGGATTATATATAAAGGGACGGATGGCACTTTATTACACTTATGAAAGTAACCCGGGTGACGGATGGGCTGACCCTGAAGTACACAACGACCCCGAAGCCAAAAGAATTGAAGCACTTCAATTTGGAACACTTCGGGGGGCCGCGGGGGGCGGGGGCCGGGCCGGTTGGGGCGCGGGCCCCGCTGGTGCGGGTTTCTCAAAATATCCTGTTACTTTGGGCGTGGCGTCTCTTCGGGCGGCGCCGTTGCAAAGTCCGCCGTGGGTTATTTTTGTTATTCCCGAAGGGCGGCTTTGGAAGAATTTGGGCTTCAAAATTGAAAATTGCTCCCTTATTAATCTTAGAAAGCATAGTTTTATTTGCACTTACACAATAGGAATGAATCTTTTTGAATACCACAGTTAGATACGACGAAATTTTAAAGAAACTTGCCAGGTTTGAGAACAAGCGGCTTTTGGCTGAACTTGCCTGGGGTGGTCAGATTGTGGCTATTACCTCTATGCTTTTGTTTACATTTTTTACATTTCTTGAGTACCTCTTCTTTTTCTCTCCCGGCGTACGCTCCGTTTTTTATTATACATGGCTCGGAATCACGGGTGGCTCTATAGTTCATTTTGTTCTTACACCACTTTACAGGCGATATATTATTGTAGCCGCCAATCCTGTACGGTCTGCCCTTGAAGCCGGCAGTTACTTCCCCCAGGTAAAAGATGATTTGATGAATGTTATGCAGCTTGTGAAGGTTTCTGACAGAAGAGGATTTTCGGAGAAACTGGTTGCAGCCGCATTTGATGATATCTACGACCGCATAAAAGTACTTGAATTTGGCAGTGCCGTTTCGTTCAAAAAGGCGAAAAAACTGTTGATTTTTACTCTCATCTCATTCATCCTTAGTGGGGGCTCCTTCACTTTTAGTTCAGGAATGAAAGATGCAGGATTAAGGATAATCGATCACAATAAACAATTTGTTCCACCGCAGAAATATTCATTTAATATAAAACCGGGAGATATTGAAGTCGCAAAGGGAGACAGCGTCATAGTTAGTGTTGTTGTTTCAGGTCCCGCGGCGAAATCGCTTGAACTTTATCATAAAGATGACTCACAACCGGCTTTTATAAAAGAAGTGATCAAGGCGGGAAAGGACGGATCATTTTCCTTTGTCCTTCCATCAGTAAAATATACAACTGAATATTACGCCGCGATTGAAGACTCCAAAAGCATAACATATAAAATAACTGTTACCGATAAACCCCTGATCAGGGCATTTAAACTCCAGATAACTCCACCTGCTTATACAGGTGAAAGACCAACCGAACAAACTGATAACGGCAATGTTTCCGGAATTAAAGGAACGGTAATTTCACTCTCCCTGGAATCAAATAAAGAACTTTCTTCAGCTTCCATCGAATTTATGGAGGGAATAAATATTCCGCTTACTGTGGATGGAACATCTGCCTCGGGGTCATTTAGAATTATGGGTGACAACGAATATGTCATCAAAATTTCTGACACCAAAGGTTACTCAAACATCTCACCGGTTAAATATACAATAAGAGCTTCTTATGATGCTTCTCCGGAAATTGTAGTTTTAAGTCCTGACTCAACACAGCCCTTCCTCGTAGTCAGAGGCAGGATATTTCTTTGATGATTTCGGATGATTTTGGTTTAGCGGGTTAAATCTTAACTACCGAATTTCGAAAAGTAAAGACACAAAGACCGTTCAGGCGAAATTTACACCAATTCCCGTCCCGTTTAACAAAAGTGTAAAAGAGACACAGACCTCGTATAACTGGAGTCTTGCTCAACTTTTCCTCTCGCCTGGCGACGAAGTCACTTATTACCTCGAAGTATTTGATAACGATCAGGTATCGGGTCCAAAATCTGCAAAATCCAGAGAATATATTGTCCGTGTTCCAACCCTTGATGAGCTTTTTGCAACGGGTGAACAAAAACAGGATGAAATCCAAAAAGAACTTGCAGAAGTTTTAAAAGAAGCTGATGAACTTCAAAAAGACCTTGAAAAGGTAAGCAAAGAATTAAAAAGTGACAAAAAAGAGTTGAGTTTCGAGGAAAAGGAAAAACTTGAAAAGATGCTCGACAAGTTTGAAAAACTTCAGGAAAAGGCAGATCAACTTTCACAAAAAATGGAAGATGCCCAGGAAAATATGAAGGAGAACAATCTCCTTTCTCCCCAGACCATGGAAAAATATCAGGAACTCCAGAAAATGCTTCAGGATATCTCAACCGATGAGATGAAAAAACTGATGGAGAAAATGGCGAAAAATCTTGAGAATTTGAACCGTAAGGATGCTCAACAAAACCTTGAAAACATGAAAATGGACGAAGAAGCTTTTAAAAAGAGCATCGAAAGAACCTTAAATCTTCTTAAAAGAGTGCAGATTGAGCAGAAAATTGATGAGCTGATAAAAAGAGCTGAACAGCTTAATGATCAACTGGAAAAATTACAAAAAGAGACCCAAAACGCCGATCCCAAGGGGATGGAAGATCTTGCAAAAAAACAGGATGAAGTTAAAGACCAGTTAAAAGACATGGAAAAAGAGATGCAGGATCTGCGTGACAAGATGAAAGATATGAAGGACATGCCTAATGAACAGGCGGAAAAACTTCAAAATGAACTTGAAAAACAGAAAAACGAAGAGCTTTCGGGAAGAAGCCAAAAGAATATGAAAAAGGGACAAAAGCAGCAGGCGATGCAAAACCAGCAGCAGATGTCAAAGAATATGAAAGAGATGAAAGAGGGGTTGGAGGAGCTTCAAAACTCAATTAACCAATCAAATCAGATGCAAACAATGGCTGATATGATGAAGATAATCAGCGATATTGTTGATCTCTCGAAGCAGCAGGAAAACCTTAAGAAAAAGACGCAGAACAGCAGCCCATCAGCACTTTTAAGCCAGGAAATGCGTGAACAGGACAAAATCCAGAGGAATCTGGAGAAAATGTTGAGCAGGCTTAGTGATCTCGCCCAGAAAAGCTTTGCAGTCAGTCCCGAGATGGCAAAATCTCTCGGTGATGCAAGGAGAGATGAACAAATCCCTTGAGAATATGCAAAATCGCAATAACAAACAAGCAGCGGGGAATCAGGATCAGGCGATGGCTTCTCTTAATAAGGCTGCCGGAATGATGCAGGATGCAATGGCGCAGATGATGCAACAGGGCAACGGTGGTCAGGGAGGCATGATGTCGATGATGCAACAGTTGGGGCAGATGTCCGGTCAACAGATGTCTCTAAACCAGCAGGTTCAAGAGATGATGAAAGGAAACAACGGGAAAATGTCGCAGGAGCAGATGGGACAAATGCAGAGGCTTCAACAACAGCAAGAAGTGATTAAAAAGTCACTCGACCAGTTAAATAAAGAGAAGCAAAAGCTGCGGGCAAAAGCAAAAGTATTCCCGCAAATCTTGATAAACTTTCACAGGAGATGCAGGAAATTATTACTGATATGCGTACCGGGAAGTACAACGATGATCTTGTTAAAAAGCAGGATAAAATTCTTTCAAAACTGCTTG
The DNA here is from genome assembly GCA_016714125.1 of Ignavibacteriales bacterium. GTDB lineage: Bacteria > Bacteroidota > Ignavibacteria > Ignavibacteriales > Ignavibacteriaceae > UTCHB3. The sequence continues at coordinate 196,114 of JADJNX010000006.1, forward strand.
ATGCAACAAAATCGATTAATGAGAGAGATTTTGAGAAGGAAAGAGAATCGTTTACGGCACAAACATCAAGAAAAATTCCCCGGAGCTTTTAACACAGACAATGGGAAAAAAGAGAGAAACTACTCAGACAATATCAACAAAGCACTTCAGGGTGGATTCACAAAAGATTATGAAGATTTGACGAGAAAATATTATAATCTTATTAAATAACAATTAGAATTTATACCACTTTTTTTACCGCTGTCATACCAGGTTCTGGTTCTGACTCCTGCCTTGTTAATAGTTCCTTGAATTGGGGTATTTTTGTTTTTTTAATCTTTTAGAGTTGTGGTTATGTAAAATGTAGCCTGGGTTGCTGTCCCTTTGGTTTTGTTTTATTGTAACTCTGAATAAAAAACTTATCAACAAGTATAGTTTTTGGGGGAGTCCATTTTACAAAGGTTTTATTACCGCCTCCACCTCTCTGAACAGGAGTACGTAGATATGTAAAAGCATCGTTCAAAAGAAAATCTGTTTTAACTCTGATTTGATCAAGAGTTGATTGGAAAGTATAATAATTCCAAAGATTGATTCCGGCAAGCACTGCCAGTCCGACAATGATTACTCCTAAAACAATCAATAAAAGTTGTTGTTGTCCCATTTAATTCTCCATTAAAAAAGTAAATTCCATTTTAAAAATCCGGTCAGGTAGTTAAAGGATTCCTGGTCAAGTTTCAATAATCCATTTCGGATATCGGGTTCAATTGCGGGGAACAATTCTTCCATTTTCATCACTAAATTTTCTCGCAAGGTGCCGGATGATCTTTTTATAAGATAGACCATCGCGAGTGCCTCGGTTTCAGTGGCATTTACAACAAACGCTGCAAAAATATCATCCTTAATTCCCTCACGATTCATAATTAATAGACGGTTTTGCTGTGAAGAATCGGAAGCCGAATTTATCGGTATATAAAGAAGATTATTGGGGGTAAGATCTACAGTATGCCCCGAAGCAAGTGGAATAATCTCATTGTCTGTTTTTACCTCCAACCAACCAAAATCGAGGACAAGTGTTTTGGATGCATCAAAATATTTGAAAGCAGCAACTTCCGTAGAAATTGTATTCTTACCCACCTTAATCCGGAAGGGGGGTACATCTGCAAATTCTACAAAAGTGGTGGTGTCTATCACTGTTCTCAACTCAAAATGGGAACCAATGAAATCAAATCTATTGTCCTCTTTGTGACCGTTTCGAAGGGTAAGGGAGCTCCTTGAGAACAATCTTATAACACCCTGACCCGGGATGGTAACTTCCGCAGTTGAAGCCTCAGCTGCTGAAGCCACATCGCCTTCATAAATTTCTTTTATACTGGTACCGTTTACTGAAGCATCACCTTTTACGGCAGTGATTGTCCATGGAGTGTTAATTTTGGAATATTCAAGATAACCATAAACAGCAGCGGCAATAACCATTAGAGAAATTAACGTAATAATCAACTTTCGAGAATCAAGAGTGCCGGATCGATAAGCCATTTTTTTAGCTTTCCCGGCAGTTTTTGCTCCAATTGAGGAAGAAGTTTGCCGAGCTGTTTCCAGCGGCTATCCTGTTTAGATCCTTGTTCCTCTGTTCTTGTCGTCTGTAATTTCGAGCGTTGATTTTGCTCTCATTAATCAATTCATCTCTGATGTCATTAATGATTGCCGCTTTTACAGAAACTCCTGAAAAGAAAGCGGAACAAGTGTCGAAAAAATCAGTGAAGGTATCGAAGACCTCAGGTTTTTCGACTTTGAATTGATCGATTTTTGACTGATCTTCGAGGTTATGATTTTCAATCAGGTAAAAGAAGTCGGTTTTATCATCTGTAACCAGCGATTTTGAATCAGTGAAAAAACAGAGTCGTTCAAGTTTTTCGTTCAGGAGATGTTGAATTGATTCTTTTGTCTGGTCAGTAATATATCCTGCAATTTTTCAGGATCGTAATCAAGTTCAAGGTAGAGCGTGATTATTACCCGTTCAAGATCGGTAAAGGAAGCGAAAAGTTCTTCAAGTTTTAGAAAATCCGGGATATTTAGGGGGAATTTCGGAATCCCCACCGTTATAAAGTGGTTTTTCGCGAAGATTATAGAGGGCTACAACGGTAGCAATTTTTCTGAGCCATTCAAAAAAATCTTTGTCCTCCTTTACAAACTGCACATTTTCGGCTGCGAGTACAAAAGTCTCAACAAGTGAGTCTTGTGCCGCCGTTTCCGAAGGGATAATCTTAAAGATAATCGTGTAGATATCCTATAGTAGTTCGGGATGAGCTTTGAAAAGGCATATTTATCACCATTTCTTGCTGCTCTAAAAGAGATTCTGCGTTCGATTCGTTGAGTTTGCTCATTGCTTAAAAATTTATTGAGGATCAGATTAATAATATCGATTTTATGCAAGATAAGCAAATATTTGACAAAATTCAATAGTTCTCGCTAAAACGGGGAAATTGTGGGCCAATAATCGAGGTAACACCCCCTTTTCTGCCAAATATTACTGCATTATTGGATTATTGAATTATTGCATTCGAAATAAAACCTCTTAAATAATCTATTTTCCGCTTGTCAAATAAAATTTCGGGGAATGGAAATTGATAGTTAAGTTTTAATTTTGTTAAACATATTCTATAAAATATCGGAGGTCTTAATGAACAGAGCCATCAAAATTTTGATGCTGTTCGTTTTTGTGGTTACCGGAAGTGTCTTTGCACAACTGAAAGTGGACTACGAATACTATAAACTGGACAATGGACTCAAAGTGGTCCTTTCTCAAAACAAAACTGCTCCGGTTGTAACGGTTGCAGTTTATTATAACATCGGTTTCAGGATTGAACCAAAAGACAGGACAGGATTTGCCCATCTTTTTGAACACATGATGTTCCAGGGTTCTAAAAATCTTGGCAAGATGGAGTTTATAAAACTTGTTCAATCAAATGGTGGTATCCTTAACGGATCAACAAGATTTGATTTCACAAACTATTTTGCAGTTGTGCCCTCCCATAAACTTGAGACCATTCTTTGGGCTGAAGCTGACAGGATGACAGGACTTGACATCACACAGGAAAATCTGACTAATCAGCAGGGTGTGGTTACCAATGAAGTAAAGGTTAATGTGTTAAACCAGCCTTACGGTGGTTTCCCATGGCTCGATCTTCCACAGGCTGCCAACGAAAACTGGTATAATGCACATAATTTTTACGGTGATCTTAAAGATCTTGATGCTGCCACACTCGCGGATGTGAAGGACTTCTTCAGTAAATATTATATCCCAAACAACGCTGCACTTGTTGTAACTGGTGATTTTGAAAAGGAAGACGCCAAAACTTTCATCAAAAAGTATTTTGGGAAAATCCCCGCCGGGAAAATGCAACCCGTTCCCGACATCTCCGAGCCAAGACAGGAAAAAGAGAAAATTACCGTAAAAGTTGATTCACTTGCTAACAAACCTGCAATCGCTTTTGGTTATAAAATGCCTGCAGTTGGAACTCCAGAATATTTTGCAATGGGAGTGATCGATCAGGTTGCTCTACAAGGTCAAGACAGTAAACTTTACAGAAACTTATCGCTGAAAAAGGATATTATTCAGGTGTTTACGGAGGGATCAATTCCGGACTTGGCAATATGTTTAATTACAACGGACCAATGTTATGGGATTTTTATCTTCTTCATGAAAACAATATTACCCCCGAAGAGATCATGGCATCGGTTGACGAAGTGCTTAAAGGACTCGCAGAAAAACCATTAACAAAAGCAGAGATCGACCGTGCTTTGGTTAAAATGAGATCAAATCTTTATGATGTTGTTGAAGAAACATTTGGGTTTGGTCTTGCCGATCTTCTCGCTTGTTATGCACTTTTCAACGATAATCCCGGGGTGGTAAACACTCTCGAGGATTCTTTCAAGAAAGTAACGCCGGAGCTTATTCAGAAAACTGCCAAAGAGTATCTGAGAAACAGCAACCGGACTATTATTAAACTTGATGCAAAAGCTGCAAAATAAGGAGACTACACAATGTTTAAAAGAATTTTATCAGTGACTCTTACGGTTTTTGTACTCGCAGCATCACTTTACGCACAGAAGGAACAACCACCCGTCGGTGGAACTCCAAAAGATTTTAAGGTTCCCGCTTACAAAACGGTTACACTTAAAAATGGAATGAAACTTACACTGATTCCTTATGGAACCACACCAAAAGCTACCATAAGAATTATTGTAAGGTCAGGAAGTTTAAATGAACAACCGGATCAGGTTTGGATATCTGACCTTGCAGCCGACATGTTACTTGAAGGCACAAAAAATAAATCAGCTCAGGAAGTAGCTGAAGAAACCGCTTCTTATGGAGGTGGATTTTTTGCAAGTGCAGCGACTGACCAGACTCAACTTGGTGCGGATGTGCTTTCCGAGTTTGCTCCTGCCCTCATCAAATTGTTGGGTGAAGTTCTATTGTCACCATCCTTTAATGAGAAGGATTTTGAGAGAATTAAAGGTAACTACTTAACTAATCTCTCAGTTTCACAGACCTCTCCGGATGCAATGGCTGACAAAGAGTTATACAAACAAGTGTATGGAAACCATCCTTATGGCATAACCGAACCAACTATGGAAGCACTTAAGGGCTACACTGTTGATATGGCGAAGAAGTTTTTTGAATCAAACTTTGGTGCTAAAAGATCGCATCTTTATGTATCAGGTGTTTTTGATGAAAAAGCTGTCATTAAAAGTGTTGAAGAGGTTTTTGGTTCCTGGAAAGAGGGAGCAGATGTTTATCTTAACCCTGCAAAACTGGATAAATCCAAAAAGTTTGCTCTTGTTGACAGACCCGGTTCAAAACAGTCGAAGATAGTTTATGGCACTCCCGTGGTTGACCCAACTGCCCCTGACTATGTTTCATTTATGATTATGAATTCACTGCTTGGTGGTTCTTTTGGATCCCGTATTACTTCAAACATCCGTGAAAACAAAGGATATACCTACTCACCGGGAAGTGGCGTAATGACCCGTTACCGCTCAGGATTCTGGTATGAGGAAGCAGATGTAACCAGCAGTGTTACAGGTGCAGCATTAAAGGAGATTCAGTTTGAGATCAACCGTCTCGCCAATGAAGTTCCTTCGGATGAAGAACTTGATGGGATCAAAAATTACGAAGCAGGAATCTTTGTGTTAAGAAACTCCAGCCGTCCCGGAGTAATCGGGCAGATTGGGTTTATCAATTTTCATGGTCTTTCAGATGAGTATATTAAAACTTATGTAAAAAAGATTTATGATACTAAACCTGCTGAAGTCTCTGCTTTGGTGAAAAAATATTTGCCACTTGACAAATTCACACTCGTGATTGTTGGCGACAAAAAAGATGTTGAGCCTCAGTTGGAAGGACTGGGAGTTAAATAGGGACTTTTAATGATATTCGATAAACTTGAAAACTATAAAACCTATGAATCTTTAAGTGAAAATCTACGTAAGGGGTTTAATTACCTCGTCAACGATTTTACACTTGAAACTGCAGATGGAAGATATGATATTGATGGTAAAAAAGTGTTTGCACTTGTAAGTTCTTACAAAACAAAGTCTTACGATGAAGGTGCTTTCGAATCACACAAAAAATATCTGGATATTCAGTTTGTAGCTTCAGGTGAGGAGTTCATGGGAATTAGCGGATTGGAAAATCTTTCGCCCAAAACCGATTTCAATTATGAAAACGACATTGTATTCTACAATGGTGACGGGCCTTTGATTAAACTACCAACCGGCTATTTTATGGTACTTTTTCCGCAGGATGGGCACAAACCCGGCATAATGACGGGGGATGAACGAAAAGATGTGAAAAAGGTGGTAGTAAAAGTCCATTACTAAAAAAAGAAAGGCTGTCCAATTCGGGCAGCCTTTTTTTTATTCTACATTTGGACACGAAAATAGCAGGATATTATTAGTAATAGTTTTATTATTTTAACCTGTGTTGATTTTCAACTTTTTGAATCTCATCGATCCAGGTAAGAATCTTTAATTTAATTTTACGAAAGTTTCAAAATGAAACGTTCAATACCAGTTTTTAGCCTCATAATTTTTCTTTTTTCTGTAATGTCCTCTTTGTTGTTTGCATACCCCGGGGGTGTCAGGTTATACCAAAAAAGGTAACAATCCCGGGTGTGGATGTCATACCAGCAATCCAAGTACAAGTGTTACTTTAACTTTTTCAGGACCCACAACACTTAATACAGGTGAAACGGGTAATTATTCTGTCCTGATGACTTATACTTCCAACATAAACGGAGGCGGTATTGACATTGCTGCTTCAAACGGGACTTTGATAAAAGTGGATAGCAGGCTTAAGGTGCTTAACGGGGAATTGACCCAACCTTCCAAACAAACAGGTACAACCCAATTGGTTTGGAATTTTAAGTATACAGCTCCAGCAACTGCAGGACAACAAACATTATATGCCTCAGGGTGTGCCGTTAAAAACAGATGGAACCACGCACCAAACTATCTAATTACGGTTACCACCCCAAATCCGGCTTCTTTAAGTATCCTTACACCGGTAACAGGTAACAGTTTATTGTCAGGGGCAATAGCCAATATTACATGGAACAGCGCCAATGTCGCGAATGTGAAATTAGAGTACTCAACTAATAGTGGAACCAACTGGCTGAATATTATCAGTTCAACGGCTGCAGCGAGTGGCACCTATGCTTGGACGGTTCCAAGTACACCTTCCGGAACTTGTGTTGTAAGGGTTAGTGATGTCACAAATGCAACCTTGAACAGCATTTCTGGAGTTTTCGCAATTACAGCTCCGGCTTCTTTAAGTATTCTTACACCGGTAACAGGCAACAGTTTATTGTCAGGGGCAATAGCCAATATTACATGGAACAGCGCCAATGTCGCCAATGTGAAATTGGAATACTCAATTGATAGTGGAACCAACTGGCTTAGTATTATTGGATCAACACCGGCAGAGGCCGGTTCATACTCCTGGACAGTGCCTGAAACTCCCTCTCAAACATGTGTTGTGAGAGTGAGTAACGTTTTGGATACAACATTAAACAGTGTGTCGGGGGTATTTACAATCACGGTTCCAATTCCTGAATACAATATTTCACACCTCAGGCTTAACACCTCTTCCGGTGTCTCTCAGGATACAGGAAAGGTAGTAACTGTCAGGGGGGTAATTACAGTGGGTAACGAGTTTAACAGTCCGTCGTTTATTCAGGATTCAACGGGCGGTTTGGCAGTTTTTGGCAGAGGTGCCGGGCAGTTTTCTTCTTCTGTGAAGATCGGCGATCTTGTTAAAGTAACAGGAAAAGTTGTTAACTATAACGGTTTAACAGAGATAAATCCGGTATCGGAATTTCTAATATTGGATTCCGGTGTCACCACCCAACCCGAAGAGATGACTATTCCCGATATTCTCACTCAAGTTTGGGATGGTGAGGAAGCGCATGAAGGAAAGTTGGTAAAGATAATGGAAGTTGTGTTAAGTTCCTACACACCGATTTGGGAGGGAAACACAAATTACACAGTGATAAACGGAACAGATTCTTTAACAATCAGGATCCAAAACGGGACAGAATTAGTGGGGAAGCCTGCACCAAACGGATCATTTAATCTGACAGGTGTCGTCAGTCAATATAAACCTATGGCACCCTTCAGTGGTGGTTATGAGTTGATTCCAAGATTCATCGCGGATGTTAATATTACAACAGCCGTTGGTGACAAGGAGTTAAACCTTACTGATTTTAGATTGGATCAAAACTTCCCAAATCCATTTAATCCATCGACAATGATATCTTTCACAATTCCTGTTGAAAGCTCAGTCACACTTAAGGTCTTTAATTCAATTGGAGAAGAAGTGGCGCTGTTAAGTGAGGGTATGAGAGCTGCCGGTCGGTATTCTTTAAGTTTTAATGCTGAAAAGATGGTTTCAGGAGTTTATTTTTACAAACTTACCGCTCAGCCTTCAAATGGAACCACAGGATTTTCGGAGATAAAGAAGTTAATTCTTTTAAAGTAATAACTTCTTAATGTAATTTTATAAAAGAGGCTGTCTTAATCGGACAGCCTCCTCGAACAATTAATCAAAAAGTGAAATCGATTTGAATTGACGGCATCAGCATCCACTCATCTGCTTTTGTGTCGCCAGAAACGGCTTTTAAAAGCTTTATTCCTACCAATGCATTTGCATTATCAGCGAACCTGTAAATGATCCCCGGACTGATCATATAAAATCCAATGCTTACATCATTTCTTTTGTCAGTTTTTATATACTCCACTCCAAAGTTCTGGAACGGGATAAGAAATGGATTGTCACCCATGTAGTTTGCCGGAACAAATCCCAAAAGATTCTGCGCAAAATACCCACCCGATATGTAAAAGTTTAGCGGAAATTCATAAGCAGAATTATATGTCAAGGTAACATAGGGATTAAAATTTGTTGTGGTTGAGTTGTCCTGGTAAATGGATATAAATTCCTTTTTGGTGCCATCACTGTAGGTTTCAATCCTCTTCACAACAGTTTGAGCGGTGTAAAGATGTTTTTGTACCAAAACACCTGCGTCAATTCTGAATGCGGAAACGGTACTCAGGCTGCCAAATCCTAATCCAATAGCACCACCAATAGCACTCTGGTTATTAATATTCGAAAAATGAAAACCTCCCGTGAAGAAAAAAGTTTTACTGACAGGAAACTCAACATCAAGCCCTGCAACCATGTCGGGAAACGACCAGTCGAGGTTGTTCTCTTTGAAAAATGGACGGAGAGAATCACCCGGTTTCAGGCTTTTGTAAAAGCTGCTTGAAGTTGAGGTGTTGATATTTTTATTGTTATTGATAACAAATTTGGGAGAGATTTTGATATCGTAGGGGACCACTGTCCGGTGGATTGTACGGACTGGAGGAGTATTTATTGGTGCCTGAACATCAACATCACCAAGATAGATCGTTTCTTCAACTTTAACAGTATCACATCCTGAGAATAGCATACCTGCAGAAATCAGGATGGGGAGGATTAAGAATGACGCTACTTTTTTCATAGTAAAACCTGATCAAATTAGATTATTTCTTCGTCAGTTCCTGTCTTCTTTCATTTAAGAGAGCAGTAACTTTTTCATAAACAGGTTGTGGAGATCTGTTTATGAGTATTGCTTCAAGCAGGCGGGCATTTGTAAGTCGCGCAAAAAAGCCAACTTGAACACCTTTATTTGAACTTGCGGCAATCATTATCCCGTTAAATTTACCTGAAAATGTGCCACCTTTTAAGTTCTCGATATCGGAATAAAAAAGTTCAACGGTTTTTGAGGATAAAAAATAGTCGGAACAGATTAGTCTGTCTTCCAGGGCATGAATCTTAAATGGTACTATCTTCCAAATCTTAAAAAAGAACGAATTTAGAATAATTAAGATTACAACCACAGAGGAGAAAAAAAGGATATCAACTGTTCTGTCAGATGGCTTAAAAAAGAAAGGGATAATATAAAGAGCGAGGATCATCGACACGGGGATATTCCCAAATCGATAAACGGCTTTTAGCCATTTATTGTAAAAAAAGAGATGATCAATCTTCTCGTCATTCATTTTTAGAACTTGTTCATTACTTCAACAACCTGATAAATATCATCCTTTGTGTGGAAATATGAAATCGGGAGGCTGAGAGTGGTTTTGTGAATCTCTTCAGAAATCGGGTAGTCGCCTTCAATAATTCCAGCCATTGCTTTTTGTTTATGCGGGGCAACTGGGTAATGAATGTCGGTTTTTACACCATTTTTCAGCATAAATTCTTTTAGCTGGTCACGCTTTTTATGTCGGATGTTAAAGATGTGGAAAACATCATAATTATCGTCGGCTCTAAATGGTTTAATGAAGTCGTTTTTTAACTCTTTAAAGTAGATTTCAGCCAAAGCTCTTTTGTGATCATTAATTTCATCAAGTTTTCGCAGTTTTACAGAGAGAAAACCTGCTTGAACCTCATCAAGTCGGGAATTATAACCAACCACTTCGTTGTAATATTTTACATCAGAGCCGTAGTTTCTAAGTCGTTTTATCTTTTGAAGAGGTCTTCATCCTGCATAATAAGGGCACCGGCATCACCGAGGGCACCAAGATTTTTAGTGGGATAAAAACTGAATGCACCAAAATCACCAAATGTACCTGTAAGTTTATCGCGCCATTTGGCACCATGGCTTTGGGCAGCATCTTCGATAAGTTTTAAATCAAATTTTTTGACAATTCTAGTTACATATCCCATCTCACAAGATTTACCGTATAAATGGACAACCATAATCGCAACGGTTCTATTGGTGATTTTTTCCTCGATCAGTCGGGTGTCAATATTGTAGGTCCTGATATCGGGTTCAACAAGAACAGGTTTCAGACCTGCATGTATGATCGCCAAAATTGTTGCTATATAGGTGTTTGAAGGGACAATCACTTCAGAATTGGGAGGGAAATTAAAAGCTTTAAGGGCAAGAAGAAGGGCATCAAGTCCTGGAAGCCACTCCAAGGCAATAGGCAGACCTGTGATAATCTGCAAATTCCTCTTCAAAATTTTTAACATTGTTCCCCAGGATATACCATCCGGAATTAAGGGTTTCTGCAAACGATTTTTGATATTCTTCAAAAAAGGGTTGGTTCAGTTTCCCGAGATTTTCATATTCAATCACTTGTATTCCTCGTGGATATAGTCTTCCGTGTCATAATTTGAAGAAGCGAGCACCAGCAAAATGGCATCCTCACTAAAATTGCGCATTATATGCCAGTCCTGTGGTTCAAGAATCAGGCATTTTGAGGGATCGTTGAGAAAGAAAGTCTCTTTTGCTGAGCCATTATTGTTATAGACTTCAACAGATCCTTTCAGACAGATGGTAGCTTGAATGGTTTTTTTGTGACGATGTTTTGCCCTGGGCAGATTATCCGCATTATTATAGATGTAGTAAACCCTTTTAATATCAAAAGGGAGAACTTTTTCTATAACAGTGAGGCTGCCTCTATCATCGCTTTTTGTCTGCAAGTCGATCAAATACGCCATTAATTCCTCAAAAATGTTTTTTCATCAAACACATTATATACACCCGTTAACTTTCTGAATAGGTAAATAACGGGTGTTTTTAACTGAAACTCGTTTACTCGTGAACCATTGGGGTCAAATCCCGGGTATTTTGCAGAAATTTCAGTTTTTATTTCATTTAGTTTCTTAATATAAGGCTTGTAGAAGATATTTAAAACACTTTCTGATAAAATTCGTCTTCCAAGCTCAATTTTCTCCCCTTGGAAAAAGCGGAGATAGTGATAATGATAAAAAATCACATCAAATTCTGTATTTGTGGAGATTTCTTTCCCTATGATTTTGGACTCTTTTATGTCAAAATCATATTGTTGGGCATTCCATGCAGCAAGCCCACCTCCGCGATGTTGCATCACATGTACCCCCTCAAATCTTTCAGTCCAATCGTCGAGGTAAAGTTGATCACCAAATTTACCATCTTCGTACCTGTTATAACACCACTCAAGGCAGCGATCCCGCCACCAGGTTAGAGCTTTTCTCCCCTTTTCATCATTTTTGAAAGTGACAAACTGGACACAGTACCTGCCACTTTTTAGCTCTTTATTATATTGAGGTGAATAGCGATGTTCGGTTAACAATATCGATTTTTCACCAAGCTCGGCGAAAATTGGTTCGGGGGAAGAGTAAAAACAGATATCTGCATCGATATATGTGCAGTTGTCAACATCAAATTTATCCAGGACATAGAGGATTGTTGAGGAGGTGCTTGTCCAGCAATATTCTGCAATCGAACGATCGGGTTTTACGGCAAGAAGTTCTTTGTCCTCAAAATCCTTGAGACTGATAATTTCTGTGTTTTTGAGGTCCAGGTCTCTTAGAATCTTAAGTGACCTGTTGTCAAAAGCGAAAATAAAGAGTTTGAAGTCAGGAATATGTTTAACCATCGACTCATGCAGAGCAAGTCCGCGGGTCAGATAATTTGAATCAAACAGAGTACAGAAGTTATAGGTCATTGGTTAAACAGTTTTGAGAACTTCTCTTTAATAGCAGGTGCAAATTTTAACTTAATAAGACTAACTTTAAGGCTTCTTTCGGAATATTTAACCATCTCATTAAAAATTGGTGTGGCAAATCTCTCTCTGCCATGGTGTGCAATTGTTAAAGCATACCCAAACTGTCTTTCCAAAATTGCAAAAACCCATCCGAGCAGGTGATCGCGGAGCGATAAATCCCCACTAAAATTATTAAAATATTTAAGTTCTGCCCATCCCGGGGAAGTTTTATGACTGTAATAGATGAATTTTTTAAATCGATCTGAAAGGTGAAGCCCTTCCACATCATTTTCTCTGAGGCGTTGTGATCCTTTTACAGTCATGGCACCAAGCCAGAAGGGGAGCCCGTCAAAATATTCAAACACTTTATACATCTTATCCTCACCCTTGTAGGAGTCGATAATCCCCGGTTCAAGTTCAACAACCAGCGCTGATTTTTGAATTTCGAGTGGAAGGGAGGAGAAAATACTAAGATCAATTCCTTGTGTGTCGGTCTTTAACCAGTCAATTTTTTGAATCCCCACATCAGTGAGAACCTTGGTAAGTGTTGTGTTTTTTACCGTCACTTTTTTCGAAATATCAAACTTTGATGCAAACGCCCAGTCTTCAAGGGATTTTCCATCAGGTTCAAGAGTGCTTGAGCAATATGGAGAGGCAGTCAGGTAAAAATCGGTGTTTTCGCCCTCTTTTGCAGAAACAAGGGAGTTATAAACCAACAGTTTTCTGAATCCTTTTGATTCATCAGATATATAACCAAACTCGCGTTCATCGGCATCAAAGGCAAGGCATATCGCATATTTTGCAACCGGCTTCCACTCTTTGTGAATACTGCCTGATGCACCAATATCCACCAAAACAGGGGGTTGTTCAACCAGTTCGGGGAGCGATAAAATTCTGTCAATAATGCTCATTTTTTCCTCAGAAGGAATACGGGTAACAGACAAAAAAGATTGGGGAACATCCCTGTAAGAGTATCTTTTATGCTGTTGTTATGGAAAACAGTTGAAAATTTTTCGATTTCGAGGCCACCGGTTGTTTCAATTAATTCCTTAAAATCGTTTATCGAAAGCTGGTGGATATGGCCTGTGTTATACCAGTAATAACCAAATATCATTGGTTTTGGCATTCTGCCATGGAGCATCATGTCAATCCGGTTTTTATAAAATCCAAAGTTCGGGAATGAAATGATCTGTTTTTTTGCAATTCGTTTCATCTCTTTAAGGAGGATCTCGGGGTACATCACCATCTGAATTGTTACATTGCAAATTGCCAGGTCAAATTCTTCATCTTTAAATGGCAGAGGTTTATCTATCTCGCCGAGTCTTGCATCAATCCCTTTTTTAGCAGAGATGTCCACCCCCGATTGGGAAATTTCGATTCCAACAGCTCTTTTGCATTTCCCCTGATCCAAAAGCATCTTTAACAATGAGCCATTTCCGCAGCCCAGGTCGATAATATCAGATGGTTCATCGATAAACTCACTGATAACAGCATACTCTTTCCGCTCCTCGCTCTCAATTCCGGAGTAGTCGTAGTTTCGGTTGTCGTTATGCTCAGGGCTGTTTATGTCTTTGGTCATCAAAATCTAAAATTTAAATCACCAAAAATAAGAAGAATTTAGGAGAAAGGGGATGTTAATGCAATAATCCAATAATCCAATAATGCAGTAATGGGGATAGTTCCACGGATGACACGGATTTAACACGGAAATTGTCTGCATCAGGATTTACATGATTAGAGGATTAACAGGATTAACTTGTTACCCAAACAATCAAATACTGAAGTTCCGAGGTTCTGAAACTCCGAAGTTCTGAATCACTCAAGTACTCAAGTACTCAACTACTCCTAAACCACTCCAAATCCGGCAATCAACCTGATGATCCCTAGTACAACCGCGATGGAACATAATACAACTCCTGCGCTTGCCTTGCTTTTATCCTGGGGTGAGGCTGTATTCACGGAGATGTAACTGATGAGCAGTCCTATCGCGGCAAATGGAATATTAATCCAGTTTAAACTTCCGAGACAGGGGAAAAATGCGATGATCATCCCTGCAAGACTGAGAAGACCCCATGTGAATGATAATGCTGCCATATATTACCTCATTTTTGTTGTTTTAAAGATGATATAAACTCTCCGGAGAGCAAAAACTATATTTGTCAGGAATAACAGATATAAACCAGTTGCCGCCCGGTTTATAGTCCAAGCGGAACCAAAATCAAAATTTGAAATTGCGACAAATGCGCGAGTCATTCCACAAAGGGAACATTCGGTGTTGTACTGTGATACAGACAAACACACCGGCGATAAACTCAGACTTGCCCCGTCAAAAAAAGAAAGGCCGATCACAAAACTTGAAACCAGACCTGTAATCAACAGGAGATAGTCCATCTCTTTTGAGAAGTCCATTTTTAAGATTTTTAACATGATTGTAACTTTTTCTTACTCAGGTCACTCAGTCACTCAAGTACTCGAGTCACTCAAGTACTCAAATCCATTTACATCTTTGTATGCAATTCCACGGGCTTCGCCGATTTGCTACGCAGTTTGAGATTTAATGTCTCCACAAAGATCGAGAATGCCATTGAGAAATAGATATATCCCTTGGGTATATGAACATCAAAACCGTCGGCGATTAGTGTAAAACCAATCATCAAAAGGAATGAAAGTGCCAACATCTTGATGGTTGGATGTTTCTCCACAAAATTGCTAACCGGTGACGCAAATATTAACATAAAAATGACAGAGATGACAACGGCTGTAATCATTATTTCGATTTGTGAAACGATCCCAACCGCAGTGATAATTGAGTCGAGTGAAAACACAATATCCAGGAGAAGAATCTGAACTATAGTTGCTCCGAAAGATTTGGCAGCCTGTTTCCCTGCTGTGTGTTCCTCTCCCTCAAGTTTGTCGTGAATTTCAGAAGTGCTTTTTGCGAGAAGAAAAAGGCCCCCTATAATTAAAATCAGATCCCTGCCGCTAATCTCGTTTGAGAAAACAGTAAAAATTGGATCGGTGAGTTTCATAATTATGGTGATCGAAAACAGGAGGAGAAGTCTGGTCACCATCGCAAGAATTAGTCCCGTATTTCTTGCTTTTGCCTGCACTTCCTTTGGAAGTTTTGATGCGAGGATGGAGATAAAAATAATATTGTCGATACCCAGTACAACTTCAAGTGCAACAAGTGTCGCCAGGGCGATCAGGGCTTCGGGGTTTGTGATCCATTCCAATGTGGTGGCTCTTCCGGATTATGTTTATAGAATATATTTAATGAACGACCTGCAAAAATAGTTAATAATCCAATAATGCAGTAATCCAATAATCCAATAATGCAATAATGGGGATAGTTACACGGATTGTAAGGATGAAATTCTCAGAATCATGATTTTCAGGATTAAAGGATTAACAGGATTATTTTTTTACCTGAACACTGAAGTTCTGAAGTACTCAAGTACTCACGTCACTCAAGTACTCAAATCTTTTAAGTCTCTCAACTTTCCTTATATTTCCCTCTTGAATCAGAGAAAATTATGAAACAGAAACTTATCTTTTTATTACCGTTATTCTTCACTACTTATTTATTCTCTCAAACGGGGATGCAAGACTGGGAGAAGGTTTTTGACGACACCGAGGTGGGGAGAATCGACATAACCATTGATCCCGATGATCTTGAATGGATATATGCAAATGTAACCAGCGATGTTGAGTTTGTTGCCACAATGAGATTCCAAAACAAGTGGTTTGATGAAACACTTGACTCAATTGGATTTCGATTAAGGGGTAACACATCCCGCCAGGCTCAAAAAAAGTCGTTTAAGATAGCTATAAACAGCTTTTTTCAAGGACGAAATTTTCACGGACTTGAAAAACTAAATCTTAATGGTGAACACAACGATCCTTCGATTGCAAGAAGTAAACTAAGTTTCGAGAAGTTTGGTCAGATTGGTCTCAAGGGTTCCCGCTCATGTCACATGGAGGTTTATATCAATGGGCGATATTATGGACTCTATATAAGCGTTGAACATCTTGATGAAGAATTTCTCGAGCGAAACTACACCGACGATTCAGGAAATTTGTGGAAATGTCTCTGGCCTGCCGATCTGCAGTATCTTGGTGAAAATCCTTCCTCTTACATCACTCTTGGTGGATCAAGACCCGCATACGAACTTTCGACAAATGAAGATGAAATGGACTTTTCAAGTTTAATCCGCCTCACAAGAATTCTGAACAACACTCCGGCTTCAAAACTTCTCGATTCTCTCGAAACCACTCTTGATTATGTGGATGCTCTAAAATATTTTTCGATGAACATTTTGCTTGGGCAGTGGGACGATTATTGGTCGAATATGAACAATTATTACCTCTATCACGAACCGGCAAACAATCTGATTCATGTGATTCCTTACGATTATGACAACACTTTTGGAATTGACTGGTTTAATGTCAACTGGTCAATCGAAAATCCTTATACTTTTCACAAAATCAATAATGGACCCCGTCCCCTGATCGAAAAGATGCTCGTAGTCCCCGAACTTCGTAACCTCTATACAAGGATGTTAATCCATTATAAAGAGAATGTTTTTGCACTGCCACTTTGGAATTCAAGAATCGATTCACTCAGGGAATTGGTTAGGGTTCCGGCACTTCTCGATACTTTCAGAACAAAAGATTACAATTTTTCTTTTAACGATTTCCTTAATTCCTATTCGGCTTCCAATTACTCCAATCAACATGTAAAATTTGGACTGAAGCAATATATCCTTTCGCGAACCAATTCGCTTCAGGGAGTTTTGAACTACATCCAGGCTCCACCGCTTGTTTATGAAATTGATTATCTGCCAAAAAATCCCGGTGTCAACGATTCGATTTATGTAACGGTGTCGGCTTTTTCAATGCATGGACTTGATAGTATGGTTGTACAGTTGCATGACCTTCCAACCGGAATTGTCACATCCTACCCGATGAGATATTCACCGGTTTGGGGCTCAAAGTTATTGGAAGAAAGTGATCGATTTACGGTCGTAATTCCTCCATTAGAGCGATATAAACAGTACCGAATCACTATCAGATGTCGCGATTACTCCGGTCAGATTGTAAATTATCCCCGAGCGAAAAAGATCGAATTTACCACTTCCGGGGTGTCTGACACAATTTTAAGGATAAATGAACTGTTGGCGGATAACAGTATGTACCCCGATCCTTCAGGAGATTTTGATGACTTTGTTGAACTTTATAATTCTTCAGATCAACCAATCACCCTGACGGGTAAATACTTAACGGACAAAAGTGATAATCTGATGAAATGGCGTTTTGAACAACCCGGACTTGTTATCGAACCGTATCAGTTTGTTGTGATTTGGTGTGATGAAGAGGAGACTCAGCCAGGAATTCACGCTAATTTTAAGCTCAGTAAGTCGGGTGAACTCGTTTATCTGGTGGATACAAATGGAGTTGATATCATCGATTCTGTAACATTTGGGCAACAAATTACTGATGCTTCTCTTTCAAGAATTCCTGATGGTGCACCACAATGGATGCAAAATTCTCCTACACCGGGGGGTACCAATACACCCGGAGCAGTGGAAAATGAAGGAACTCCTGAGGGGTTTTACTTGTCCCAAAACTATCCAAATCCATTTAATCCCGAAACCGTTATTCGATATCATTTACCATCGGCGGGAGCCGTCTCGATCAAGGTTTATGATCAGATTGGGAATCTTGTTAAAGTATTGGTGAATGAACATCAAACGCAGGGGGAACATTCAGTTGCTTTTGATGCCGGAAAACTCGCCAGTGGTGTCTATTTCTACCGAATCA
>JADJNX010000007.1 GCA_016714125.1 Ignavibacteriales bacterium
AATTGATCTTTCACTCCTGGACTTACAGTACCCGTGAACCATAAAACTGGATTCCCTCCGCACTGCATCAATCCTTTTTGATACTGTGCCCCACAATTTAATGGGATTCTGAAAATCAAAGATGTTTCCTGCATGAAGCAGAATCTTCCCTCTCCGGAGTTTTTATTCTTTAAAGTTGGTGAATTTCTCCTCATCAAATCCCCAATGGAGAACATGTCCCTTATCTTTCAGAAAGGGATAACTTTTAACATAAGTCGGCAAGTGATGTTTCGGTTACAAAAATTGAGGCACGGCTTTTCTGCAATATTCTCTTTTCAAGAAATGCATCCAGCATTATTGTTAATTTGCTTCTGGTTTGCCCTTTGTAATAAGCAATATTCAACCAGGGATCAATAAATACAGGATAAAACGGGATTTGTGCATTTCTTGCAATCTTTGCTGCTGCTAGGTGAACAGAGTGAGGTGGCCCTATCGAAACAACCGCATCAAATTTTTCCTCCAACAACAGTTTATTCCCGGCACGGACCGCAAAAGGATACCATCCAATTCGGGCATCAGGAATAAAAAGATTCATCCTGATCCAAAGGGATATTGCGTGTGTAAGACTTTTATTCTCTTTGGATATCGTTTCGGAAGCCACAAGCTGGGCGTCTTTCCCCTTCCCGGTGAATATCTTATAAAACTCAAATGGTTCAATCGATTTGGTTTTTATAACTTTAAGGTCCGGAGCGATTTCACTCATCATCGAATCATCTTTTTGCATAAAAGATTCATCTTCTACTGTGAGCACTGCCGGCTGCCAGCCAAATTCCGGCAGGTACTTTATCATCTTAAGGGGCCAATGAAGAGAAGCTTTCCCTGATGGAGGCCAGTAATAGGTTAAAAAGAGAACCTTTTTCACCGTTTTTTGCCCGCAAAATTAATTACATCGGCAAGCCCGATATGACCGGAACCTTCATTAAGATTTGTTGATTCTTTGGCAAATACTTCAAAATCAAGATCGATAAAATCTTCAACTATCTGTTCAAGAGAGAAAAGCAAATTAATATCCTTCGGCCCACCTGATGTTTTACCAAGCTGGGTTTTATCATAGGCTGTAAATATCAACTTCCCCCCTTTTTTGAGAGATTTGACAACATTTTTATGCAATTCTTCCCTCATTTCCTGAGGCAAATGCACAAAGACCAGACCAACCGCATCATATTCCTCTTCACCATATTCAAAAGAAGATAGCTCGGCAATCTGATAATCAATTTTTACACCCGCTTCTGCTGCAAACTTATCAGCTTTCTTTTTGCCTTCCTCACTCCAGTCGAGGCAGGTTACATCCCATCCCAACTTTGCAGCATAAACGGCATTTCTCCCCTCCCCTTCTGCAGGGAGCAACAATTTTCCGGGTTCAAGTTTGTTTATCTCTTCTTTGAAGAAGACATTTGGTTCTTTCCCGTAAAAATATCCCTCTGCTGCATAACGTTCATTCCACTGATTATTCAATACAAACTCCTTTTTTTAATGCAATAATTCAATAATGCAGTAATGCAGTAATTTTGATACTTCCACGGATGACACGGATTTAACACAGATTCCACGGATGAATTTTTATTCTCCCTTCGGTCTTCGCGTCCTTGGGTCAAAACCTCCCCTTTGCGTTCTTCGCGGCCTTTGCGGTTAAACTACAAAATCTCCGCTGTGTGCTCTGTGGTTTATCCACTACTCGCATCCCAAGCCCTTTAATCCTCCCCTCGCCGTTTAGGAGAGGGGTTGGGGTGAGGTCCCTTCCGTGGTTAAACTCAAACCTCTGCTATCTAATTTCAGCTCCGGAAGCCTCCCGGGGATAACATGCCCGCCAAGTTTTTCGAGGGCGGATTGAAGTTGAACCACATCGGTCTCAGAAATTCTTTTAATTTCGTTATAAACGGGTGGAAATTCTTCCAAGAGCACATTATAGGCAGTTAATTCATTTTTTGTCAATTTTGACGTTGACCTCCAATGAGTATAGAGCAGGGTATTAAGCCTTTCCGAAAGGGTAACATGCGAAGGAGGATTCTCTTCGGTACTCGGGAAATTTGACCTTCTTTCAAATTTAAGAAGAAGTTGATCCAATTGATCGAGTATTTTATCTGCCGAGACCAGCAATTCAAATCCCGCACCCGGAACGAGAAGTGCCGACTGTTTCAGGCTTATCACTTTTTTTATCAGTTCATCCAAAAATGCACGGGTACCTCTTAAAGTTCTCGCCAACTCCGCTGCCTTTTTTTGGAAGTTCACCAATTCGGCACGATCTTCGATCGGCAGTGTGGTGTTTCTCAAAGCAGTGGCATTTAATTCGATGGTTTTGCCCAATGGTTTAATTCCATCTCTGGTAACCATTGACATGACAACTTTATATTTGCCCGGCATTACAAGTGAACTGCTCTGCTGCTTCATTGCCGCATTAAATTTGTCGGCTTTAAGAGTTGTGATGCTCTGGTATCGGAGATCCCAGTTTATTCTTTGTACTCCTTTTCCGGCAGGTTTTGTCAGTTTTTTGACTTCATTTCCGGATTCATCGGAAATTGAAAAGATGAGATAAGGAGCAACTTCTCTGCTTTCAACATTAAGTGCAGAATCTGAGGGGATTGGAATCGGTTTCCCTTCAACAAACAGTTTGGATTCCATCTCTTTTCTGATTTCTTTCAGGGTTTTGGGCACTTCTTTTATGTAATATGTGAGATCCACTCCAAATTCGGGATTGGGAGCTTTATAGTAAGTTGTTCCTGTTCCATATCTCTCGGGAGCTTCTATATACATCAAACCGTCACGGGTATCAAATAAAAAGGCTTCCTGTTCCAACATCTCATTGGTGATTTTCCTTAGTGGGGTATAGTTATCAAGAATATAGAAGCCCCTTCCAAAGGTTGCGATAACAATATTACCCTCTTTTTTGGAGATGGATATCACGAACCGGAATATCAGGTAAACCATTTTGCAATTTGATCCAGTTTTTACCGCCATCAATTGTAAAATAAAAACCAAACTCTGTCCCAACAAACAGAAGATCTGCATTCTCAAAATCTTCGGCAATGCTCCATACTGATCCATTTTCAGGCAAGTTGGTAGAAATCGATTTCCATGTCCGCCCTTTATCTTCACTTTTCATCACATAAGGTTTAAAATCATCACTTTGGTGATTGTTAAACGACGCGTAAACCACATTTTCATTAAAACGGGAGGGAAGAAGGTCACTGACATAAGTATATTCGGGAACACCGGGGAAGTTTTTTGACACACGCCATGTTTTAACATCTTCAGTCACCTGAATAAGTCCATCATCAGTTCCTGCATACAAAAGATTCTCTTTTACCGGTGATTCTGCAAGAGAAACGATGGTTCCAAAAAGGGAGGTTGATTTGTCTTTTGAGACTGCATCCACACCCCAATATTTATCCATTACAGGGAATGAATTTCTATCAACTCCGGTGGTAAGGTCGGGACTGATAACTGTCCAATTATCACCGCGGTCATCGGTTCTAAATACCATGTTGGCGGCTGTGTAAAGTCGGGTGTTTTTATGTGGACTTATAAAAAGCGGGGTATCCCAATTCCATTTATAGGTTTTTTCACCTTTTCCGGGTTCGGGTCTGATATCAATAGCCTCTGAACTCTTTTTATCATATCTGACCATTCCGGCATACTGCGATTCTGCATAAACAATATCAGGATTTTCGGGGTCAACGGCCGACCAAAATCCGTCACCACCATTGGTAATAAACCAATCGGAATTAACTATTCCGTCACCACTCAATGTTCTTGAGGGTCCACCCATGCTGCTGTTGTCTTGAGTTCCACCATATACATTATAAAACGGGTATGAATTATCGGCAAAAACACGATAAAACTGAGTGACAGGGAGATTTTCTTTAAAATCCCATGATTTTCCACTGTCAAACGATTCATAAATACCACCATCACCACCAATCAAAAGATGTTCTGTGTTGGCAGGATTTATCCAGAGTGCGTGATCATCAACATGGCGATCCTCAACACCAAGATTGACCCAGGTTTTTCCTGCATCTGTGGTCACTTTTGAAACCACTTCCATCGAATAAACTTTGTTTACATCTTTTGGATCGCAAAAAATCTCATTAAAATATTGCCCTGATGAGGCATAATCGCTCATTTTATCCCAAGTTGCGCCTCTGTTTGTGCTTCTGTAAAATCCACTGTTTCCTTCTGCTGCTTCAAGAATAATGTAGAGGACATCTGGATTTACGGGGGAGATGTCAATTCCCATTCCGCCGAGATGAACTGAAGGAAGTCCCTTCATTATCTTCTCCCAGTTTTCACCACCATCTTCAGATTTATAGACGGCAGTTTCCGGTCCACCACCAATTTTTGTATAAATATGTCTTCTTCTTTGTTCGGAAGTGGCATACATTACATCGGGGTTTCTTGGATCAAAAAGGAGATTGTTTACACCTGTATGGGTGCTGATTTCGAGAACTTTTTTCCAGGTTTTACCACCGTCAACGGTTTTGTAAAGTCCGCGGTCTCCGCCCGGTCCCCATGCAGATCCTTCGGCAGCAACAAAAACGATATTAGAATTGCGTGGATCAATTATGATATCACCGATCTGGCGGGAATCTTTTAATCCCATGTTTTTCCATGACTTGCCACCATCCACCGATTTATAAACACCATTTCCATAACCCAATGCCCTTTGATGATTATTTTCACCCGTCCCTGCCCATACAACAAATTTGTTGTTTGGATCCATCGTGACACAACCAATGGAATATGCACCATAATTGTCGAAGACCGGATTAAAAGTGGTCCCGGCATTTGTGGTTTTCCATATATGTCCACTTGAGACTGCTACGAAATATTCACTATTGTTTTTTGGGTCAACTGCAAAATCAGAAATTCTGCCGGAGGTAAGTGCCGGTCCGATATTTCTCCACTTCAGACCGGAAAAGTTCTCTTTCTGGAGAGTGCTTTTTTGATCCTTCTCTTCATTTTGTGCAGTGATTACCCCGGAAACGAAAAAAAATAATTATACGACAACAAATCAAATAATCTCAAATGAGCATATCTAATAATCTTTCAGGCTTGTTTGCATGAATGTGATGGTCGATTCCCGGAATAACCAAAGTGTACTCAGATGAAGAGTCTCTTTCTTCTTCTTTTTCTGATTACACCACTGATTTCGCAGGGAATTGATGCGACCAAACTTGGTGGTCTTTATTTTACCGGAAGTTTTCAGAAACCGGGCCCTGCCGGTTCAAATATCCCCCTCCCATTTAACAAACAATCAAGGCTGCACATTACTAAAGACGGAGAACTTACACCCTCTAAGAGTTGGAGTCTCTCATTTTCCTTCTGTTTAAGAGATAACAAAACCAACGGCGCTCTTTTTGTAACAAGATATAAGTCCACTTCCCTGTCATTTTATTTCTCGCGTGGCAAAACCCCCAACAATGCTTCATTTACGCTTCTCATTAACGGAGAAAAACTCCTGTCTTATTTAACCTGAGCAGAAACCTCATTTATGACGGAAACTGGTATGATCTCAAATTAACTGTTGACGGACAAACAGGTATTGCCCGAGTTTTGTTTCAGGGCATATCAAAAGAAGTGAAACGGAGTGAATTAAAAACCTCAGGTGGATTGGACATAAATTTTGGGAGGCAATTACCCGACAAAAATTGCCTCGCGATGATCATCAAAAATCTTCAACTTGAGATTGATGGGAAACTGAGCCACAGATGGCTTTTTACCGAAATGACAGGGACTGTTGGCTACGATTCAGAGGGTTCTCTTGATCTTGATACAGAAAATTGTGATTGGTTAATCAACAAACATTTTTTCTGGGAGCCCGTTTCCATTGGCGAAGAGGTAACAAAATCTGAATATTCAAAAAAACCCCTTACTCCTGAACATTTGGTAATCACTCCTGACAAAGTAACCACCTACAATCTCCGTAGAAAGTTATATACAACTCTTTATTTTGAACCAATGGAAGGAAGAATTGTCGGGACACCTTCACTACCGGTCAGAGACTCAATCGTCTCATTTCATAATGGTTATCCCGATGAACCGGGGGTTTTGAACTTCAGGACGGGTGAATGGCTTGGCACAACAACCAAAAACTCTCCCGATGGTCACTATTATGCGAGTTCAACTCTGCTCGACCCCTTTTCTCTTGATGTATATCTGTTTGGCGGGTATGGGTGGTACACATTCAAAAACAATCTGCTGAAGTTTAATAAAACATCTCAAAAATGGGATACTTGCAAAACCATTGGCGAAAAACCAATTCCAATGAGTTCGTATGTGGTAATGAAGGGAGCCGACCCAAGTGACTATTTTATATTTGGAGGTTTGGGTGTAGCCTCGGGCAGGCAGGAAGACAGCCAACATCCGATTTGGGCTCTTCATAAACTTGATCTGAAAGATCTGAACTGGAAAAAAGTATGGCAGTGGAAATCCTACAAAAATATCATCAGTTATTATGGTGCTGCATGGACAAACAGGAACACGAACGAGTTATATACAATCGTACTCAATTTTGGGATAGAAAAACCTGTCCAGCGGCTTGCTCTTCTTAACCTGAGCGACAGCAACATTACCTTTATTGGTAACACATTACCAAGGCACAGATCAGGAAATAAAGCATATTCACTCTATGTTGATTATGAAACCGGAATATTATATTTTATCGATACTGAATGGCATGACAATGATGCCACTCCTGTGGTTTTTGCTGCCAGAACTCCGATCCTCACTGAATCTGAATATTCATGACTGCTCGAGAACACTCAGCCTGCAAAGATTGCCAGACTGAAAAATATGTTACAATATTCGATGCTCTTTTTTGCTGTGGTTGTTCTACCCATCGGGTTTGTAATTCTGTTTAAGAAAAAACATAAAAAAAAGATGTTGGAGGCGACACAAAAATTAAAATCAGCCCCATACAGCGTAAAATCAAACTACATAACCCTTTTTGGTGGGCTCACAATCATCGATAAAAACGGAACTGTAATCAAAGAAGGTTTTACCCCAAAATTGATTGAACTTATTTCTGTTATTCTGCTTTACTCCACACATGACCACTCAAGAGGAATATCGTTTGCCCGGCTTGATAAACTTCTATGGTCAGATTTGCCTTCCGACAATTTTAAAGAATAATAGAAATGTGGCTTTTTCAAGGCTCAGGTCAGTTCTTAAAAGCAAAAGTGGAATCAGTTTGATTACTGATCAGGATTCTGTAAAAATTAAATTGCCACCCGGGATGACAAATGAGTTGGAATTGTTTAATAACATAACATTAAAGCAGCCGGATCCATTAAATAACCGCCAGACGAGTAAGTTCTTCACGATTATCTCTCGAGGTGTGTTTCTACAGGGCATCAGGTCAGAGTGGGCGCATGAAGCAAAAGAAGAGGTAATCTCAAAAATTATTAAAATCACTCTCGATTTGATGACTTATTATTGTGAAAAAGGGGAGTATCACAAATGCCTTGAGGCTGCTGATACGGTCTCCCTTCATGCACTTTTGTCGGAGGAAGTGTTGCGATATAAAATTAATGCGCTGATTAAACTCGACCGAACTGAAGAGGCCGCCGAATCATTTAAAATCTTTTGCGACGAGTATAAACAGCGGTACAAAGAGGAATACGGTTATGACTTCGAAGAATTTTTGGAGATGTGATACATGCCTCTTCGATTTTTAACCACTTTTTTATTTGTTTTATTTCTTGTTTCACCTTCCGGTTATTCACAGACGGGGAATGAGAATGGATTTACGGGGTTAAAATTTAGCGGTAATTATAAAATTGAGGCAGGGGATTCGGGAGTTGTTAAGATCTATCATCGAGGACCAAAAACAAAATTTGAGACAGGTGGATCTTCGGGAATAAACCTTGGCGATATCTATAGCCTCAGTTTTAAGTTTTGTGTTTACCTCAATCAACATTTCGCAAGCATTTTTGAGATTGAAAACGGCAACTATGCAATTAGATTAAGATATTTATATCATCCCGATTCAAATATGGTCCACTTGCAACTCCGGATTAACGGGAAACACAATATCATAAGTTTTGTTAAACCTTTAAATGAGTTTGTGAAGGGTAACTGGTTTGATGTAAAACTTGATGTTAATGAGGTTAACCAAAAGATATCACTCACTCTGAACGGATCACGAAAACAAGCCGTAAACAAATATCTCGCTACAGAAGGTCCTTCGGTTATTCGTTTTGGTCAGATGCTACCGGACGGCGATTGTCTTGCAATGATAGTAAAAGACCTCCGAATATATAAAGATGGAATACTTAATCATTTTTGGCGTTTTAATGAAACAGGGGGAAATACCGCATTCGATAGTGAGGGGAAACTTGATATTGAAGTTGTTGCTCCCGATTGGGTGTTGGAATCTCATTATAAATGGCGCACCGATAAACTCCCCTCATTAGCCGGAATAAAAAATGTGATGCCTTTTTACAGACTTGTTAAAAACGGCAGAATGGCAGCTCTGGAAGAGAAAGGATCGGGCAGAGTTATTGGCGATTTGTTGCCAATTGAAGGAGACAGCATCGATTTTATTGCTGTCTGGCACGATACGGTCAATTCAAAACTCTATACCTCTGTTTCCGTGACCAACAAAGACAGATGTGTTATGCACCTCTTTTCCATTGTTTTACCGGTGGTGTCCGAAAAAACCTTCACAAAACTTGGTGGTGTTCCACCCTCAATTTTTAGCAGGGGGACAGGAACAATTATCGTCTATTCTGCACTGGTTGTCCTCGCTCTGGCAATTCCTTCAACTGCATTTTTAATGATCAGGAAAAGAAGACCTAAAAAGAGGAGAGATGGAGAATTTAAAGAAGGTGTTGATCCCGAAACAGTTGAACAGGCAAGAGAAATCCAAAAAAACATGATATTTATTTTTGGAGGGTTAAGACTGATCGACCCTGACGGGGTGGATATCCACGGAGACCTCTCCGGCAGATTACAAGAACTGCTTGCAGCTCTGTTGTTTTATTCCGCATCTGAAGATAATGGAGCTGTTTCGCTAAGAAAACTTGAAAAAATCATCTGGTCCGACATTCCTAAGGAAAAGTTAAAAAACAACAGAAATGTCGCGTTTTCAAAATTAAGAAAACTCACTTCCAAAATGAAAGGGATAACCTTTGAATCGGACAGTGAGAATGTAATCGTGAAAATATCACCACAAATTACAAACGATGCAGTTGAGTTTTTAAGCTTCGCAAACTTCTTTCGATCAAAGCAAAAATTTCAGCCGATCCCCTTGTTGAAAATTTCATCAACATTATTAAAGGTGGAACATTATTACAGGGAATTACTTCTGATTGGATTGAAAAAGAGAGATTTGTCATCGCCAATGATATCATCGAAATTCTTCTCAGGAGATGTGAATATCTATATCTTGTGGAACAATTCGATAAATGTAATGAAACTGCAGGATTGATAAATCTATACGACTCGGCGAATGAAGAAGCTTTCCGTTATAAACTTAAATCCCTTTTTTATTTAGGTCGGCATTCACTTGTGGAAGAGACTTATAACTCTTACTGCCAGGAATATCAGTCCGTTTATGGGCAGACCTACCCCCATCATGTTCGTGTTCTTCTGAAAGACTAAGCTTTCCAGACCCCCACTTTTTTTCCTTGAATTAATATTTATAACGATAAAAATGTGAGTTTTATTGATTATTAATCACCAAAACTCTTCCAGTAATCGATTTGGTAACCCCCCCCGCATATATTTCCGTCAGATTTTTTAATTATTAAGTTAAAAAATCTAAAGTTGTAACTTTTGGAAGGGTAAAATTAAACTGACCATCTACGTGGGATGTCGGGGATAGATGTCCCGGAACTATACTATTTGGGTAACCAAAAAAAAGTATTGGCAGGGTCAAAAATCGGAGTAATGTAGCAATTTGAGGGGTGTTTAATAAAAACACCCCCCAAGGCTAACTTAAATGATGTTATACTCTGTTGAGTGCTGCATTAAAATCTGCATTAACCATAATCTTCACAAGTTCCGCCAGTTTTGTTTCAGCTTCCCACCCAAGTTCGTTTTTCGCTTTTGCAGGATTTCCGATAAGCAGGTCAACTTCTGTAGGACGGAAATATTTTGGAGAGACTTCCACAACAACTTTTCCCGGCTTTAACAAAGAAATGTCCACAACTTGTGAAAACTTTGTGGTGTATTTTTCCACAAGTGAATTTAACATATCTGTATCCACTGATTTGATCACACCCTTTTCATCAACTCCTTCTCCCTGAAACTCAATTTGAACTCCAAGTCCGGCAAAGGTCATTTTGCAAAAATCTCTCACAGTGTTGGTTTCACCGGTAGCGAGAACAAAATCATCCGCTGTTTCAGTCTGAAGAATCCGCCACATCCCTTCACAATATTCGGGAGCATATCCCCAATCTCTTTTTGATGAGAGATTTCCGAGGACAATTGAATTTTCTTTCCCAAGTATTATGTTTGATGCCGCCATGGTGATTTTGCGTGTAACAAAAGTTTCACCTCTTCTTGGGGATTCATGGTTAAACAAAATCCCGTTGGATGCAAAAAGGTTGTAAGCTTCACGATAGTTTACGATTATCCAATATGCGTAAAGTTTTGCCACGGCATAAGGTGATCTTGGATAAAATGGTGTTTTTTCATCCTGTGGGATTGCCTGCACCTTGCCATAAAGCTCACTTGTGGAGGCCTGATAAAACTTGCTTTTACTTAAACCTGTCTCCCTCATCGCATCGAGGAAGCGAAGTGTACCGAGCGCGTCAACCTGGGCTGTATAGTCAGGAACATCAAAAGAAACTTTAACATGACTCTGTGCTGCAAGGTTATATATCTCATCGGGAGCAATCTTTTCAAGAATCCTGTTGAGGTTGCTTGTATCAACAACATCACCATGATGCAGAAAAAACTTTTTTCCTCTGTATTCAGGATTGTTGTAAATATGATCGATTCTACCGGTATTAAAAGAACTGCTGCGACGGATAATTCCATGTACAGTATATCCCTTTTCAAGAAGTATCTCGGTCAGATAACTTCCGTCCTGACCGGTGATTCCTGTAATTAAAGCTGTTTTCACTACTATTTCCTTTAATATTTAATAAAACTATTCTTTCCAGATAAAATCAAACAACATGTAACTAACAGCAGCTATTACCACATTATAGCTTACAAGTGCAAAAAATTCAGGAGCTATATCTTCAAATTTAACACCTTCAGAACATCTTTTTGTGATCTCAACAAGCATCAAAAGAAGAGGAAGAAGGATCGGGAACGAAAGCACGGGATAAAGTGTCCCCTTTGAGTTGGCTTTTGCAATAATTGATGCAATAATCGTGGAGGCAAATGCCAGACCCGTGTTACCGAGTACAAAAGAAAAAAAGAAGATAAACACATTTTTAAGGACAAAAGCGTCAAAAAGTGCCGAATAAAGGACCAGGATCACCATATTCATTGCAAAAACAAGGATAAGATTATAGAACAACTTTCCTGTTAACACAACCGTTGGTGAGGCCACCAGTTGCAGCAATAATGAAGTGCCTCGCTCCTCTTCTGAAACAAATGCTCTTGAAAGACCCGACATTGCCGAAAAAAAGATTACCACCCATAAAAGTCCACTGGCAAGAGCAGCGCTGATCGTTTCCTGTCCAATTGCAAACATGATCACTGAAATTGTAACGATGATAAACATTGCCAGGGCATTAATCGCGTAACGGGTTCTGAGTTCCGATGTAAGGTCCTTGTTAAACAGCCAGAGAGCTCTTCTAAACATCTTAATTCCTCCTGCCGGCTGATAACTAAGAATCTTAATTATCTCGTCACACATGGCGAGTTCTTCTTCCTCATTGGTGGCAAATATCACCATTTTTTCTTTGGCGGTTTGTTTAACCAGATCATAAACTTTTTGTTTCCCCTCAGCATCCAGGTTTGCAGTCGGTTCGTCGAGGATTATCATAGCCGGGTTATGGATAAATGCAAAAATGATCTTCAACCTCTGTTTCATCCCCGATGAATAGGCTTTTACAAAATCGTTTTTCCTCTTTAGGAGTGAAAAATGTTCAAGGAGTTGATCCATTTTTGCTTCATCAAGCTGCTGTCCCCGGATGTTTACAGCAAACTCCAGATTCTCTTTTGCTGTAAATTCATCATAAAGTGTGAGGTATGGGGAGGCAAAACCGATATGATCGATTGCAGTGGAAGGAG
The DNA here is from genome assembly GCA_016714125.1 of Ignavibacteriales bacterium. GTDB lineage: Bacteria > Bacteroidota > Ignavibacteria > Ignavibacteriales > Ignavibacteriaceae > UTCHB3. The sequence continues at coordinate 12,232 of JADJNX010000007.1, forward strand.
ACAACTTTTTCCCGGCAGTCTCAATAGTTATCTCTCCGGCAGTGGCTGATATTAACCCCGTAACAACCTTTACCAAAGTTGATTTACCCGAACCGTTGGGACCTGCGATGCCAAACAGACCGGGGCCATCCCACTCAAGATTAATATCTTTGAAGATCACCCTTCTCTCGAAAGTTTTGGTAAGTTTTGTAAGCAGCAGTTTTGTCATTTGATCCGCGGTTAGTAAAGTTTCTGTGGTTCGATTGTTAATTGACAATAACAATTTTGCCGGTTTTTTCAGTATTTGTCGATTTTAGATGGTAAATATAAACACCTGAGCCCAATTTCTCATTTGAATTGTCACGAACTCTCCATTTTACGAGGTTTCTCAAAACACCAAAAGGTTGTTCAATACCACCGTAAAGAAGTGAACCGTTCATATCATAGATGTAGATATTTGTTTCGTTTTCCAGCAAAAATTTAAACGGGAAATAGACCACATCCTCTCTGTGTTTCCCGTAAAAGAAGGGGGAAGGCCAGGGGGTTTCATCAAATTTTTGTGGTGATTCACCACGATTTATCGGAACTCCGTTGATAATCACAGACAATTTGGCGTTGTATTCTGCGTTATAAGTGAGTTTATCGTAATAACTTCCATAAACGAGGGATGATCCATCCGCCTGGAAATTGTAAAAACTATAATTGTATGTCAAATTTGAAGAAGCTGAGGCAAACCATTTGTCGAGGGAACAATCGGAAATTAGTGAAACGATTGTGTCGTTGGCAGTTTGGGTTTTGTTTACTATCTGAACCATATTGTTTGAAACAGGCTGTGCCGTTACCACGGCGCTAACGCTGCTTCCCGCCATGTTACTCTTCATTCGTGGTTGAAGTACGGGATAAAGTGCAGCATCGGTGAAATATTTCCCCGGGACTGTCCTGTAGTTGGTAAAATAACTCCACAAGGCAAACTGAGAAAACTCCTCAACCGAGGAGGAACCGGCTTCGGTTAGTGAATTGGCAATTGCCTCCACTGCCCTGTCTCTCACCATAATTTCCCATTGCCTTTTTAAGATATCGAAGCCAAATCTTTCTTTAAACATCAAATGGAGGGGAGCGAGATTGTAACCGCTATAACTTGAAATTGACTTCCATGGTTCGTCATAATATGTATCGAGATAACCGAGATAATCGTTTATATCGGGGAAAACAAACTCTTCCATCGCCGTTGAAGCAAGTTCATGAAAAAATGAATCTGCATAGCGGAGGATATAATTTCCCATTTGAATTGCGTGGTGGAACTCGTGTGCAGCAGTAACCATTGCAGCTTTAAGTCCGGTGGTTTGGAATCCGGCAAAATCGTTGTCAATTTTGATAAAAGAAGTGTAAATATCCCTTACAGGTGATATCTGCACCTCGGGAATTGTTTCACCGTACAAAAATTGAAATGAAACGATATAAAAATCATACAGGCTGTCACCCCCCTCATTGCCGTCTGACGGCGGAGGTGGATATTTCAGGTAGTTTACCTCATAATCATAAGCAGAGTCGAGAGCAAATGCAAGACTGTCAACTGAATAAGCCGGTTTTTCAAATCCTGATTTGTTGAAGTGCAGTCTGAATCGATTTTTTGGGGAGACAATACTTGTATCGCGACTTGGCCTGTTGAGCATCACTTTTAAAATAGCCCGGTTTCCGGGGGTGAGCTCATTTTGACGTTGGATAACGGGGGCAAGTGACGGAAGTCCACATTTTTCAACATCTGTCGTTAGGCTGTTGTCGATTTGTTGAGTCCTGAGTCTTAAAAACGACTCAAAAACCGAATCGATGTCAGTGGTTTCCTGAGCAAAAATCAAAAATGGAGATAAAAGAAAAAAGAAGAATAAAATTCTTATTGTTGGCATGCCGGTTCTAAATGTGTACCGGGGATTATCTAATGAGATTTTTGAGTCGCTGTTCCCGTCGGACGCCTGCATGCTCAAATCTTCGTTTCTCATCCTCTGTTTCGGGTACTATTTTGGGGGCAGGCACCGGCTTCCCCTCGGCGTTGATACTCACGAATGTAAGGTAAGCACTGTTGGTATGTATCTTCACACGGGAATAAAATGACTCGGCGTAAATCTTTACCCCCACTTCGAGTGATGAGTTGAACACTCTGTTTACAGATGCCTCAAGTGTGACCACCTCACCCAGTTTTATCGGGTGATGAAAGTCGATCTTGTCAACGGATGCAGTTACACACACAGCATTGGAATGTCTTGCAGCACAAAGTGCAGCACAGATATCCACCCACAACATCAATTGCCCGCCAAGGAGGTGGGAATGTGGATTTGTGTGGTTCGGCAGGACCAACTCGGTCATTATTACCTGGGAGGCTTTTACCGTTTTATCTGACATCTATTGCACCGATAACTGTGGTAATTTTAGAAGATCGGCTCTGATCGATTCAACTTTTGAATAATTTTTATCGCCTTTGTAGCGGGAAAGGAAAAGTTCTGTGTCTTTTAAAGCTTCTTTATATCTTTTTCTGTCAACCAGCAATCTGATTCTGTCAAAAGCCGCAACAGGGCTCAATTTTGAATCGTGATATTTTTCAACCAGATAACCGTAATAATCGATGGCAGCACTCAACCTCCCCATGTTTTCATAAGTAATCGCATTGGAATACATCTTTTGTGCTATTTTATCCTTTAACTCCAGGATCTTTCTTTCAGCTTCTTCAACTTTTGGATCGGCAGGGAAAAAATTGATAAACGCCTGAAACTCCTCAATTGCCTTTTCAGAATACTTCTGATCAAGTGAATAAACCGGGGAAAGCTCGTAATAACTGTCGGCAAGCATAAATTGTGCATCTTTGATGTATTGACTCGCTCTCATCGTGTTTATCAGTTTACTAAACTCATAAGCAGACATCAAAAATTCATCCCTTTTAAAACGGGACATTGCGAGGTAATACTGAGCATCAGCAGCAATAGAACTGCCGGGATACTGGATCAGGATACTTTCAAATTCAGTTATCGCCTCAAGATAAGACTCATCTTCAAAAAGACTAAGTGCATACTTAAATCTCTCTTCGGGTGACATGGCTGAACGATCAACATCGAGTGAACAGCCGGTTATAAAAATCAGTGCAAATAACGCCGGGATGAGTATTTTTTTCATTTCAAATTTATTTTTTGGACAATTGGTAAATTTACTAAAAAGGTAAGTCGTGGGAAAGGCAATTATTTGTAAGTTAAGATTAGTTTGTCCTTACAGTAAAAAGAGGATAACTGCAAGAAGAGTGGCGCCGGCTGCGATGGCAACACTTGTGAGACTTCCCCCAAAATGGTTCACCGGGAATCTGTGACATTGTGAAGGGCAACCCTTTGTGTTCAAGAAAATCAACATCAGAGAGTTTTACAGTATCAGTGGATTCAAATCGAAATTTTGTTTCTGAAGTCCCCATATCGCCCGAAATAACAAATGTTCTGCCTGTGTAATAATCACCAAGGAAATTTTATGTGAAAGGTGAACTGTAGGTCACTGCCGCAACTTTTAAGGTGATAGTGGCAGCCGTATTTTCATCTGAAACGGTTACTCCATTATCTGTCAGATTTCTTTTAAACGCCGAATTAAGCACTTTATAATCACCGGGAAGTAGAAGGGAAACGGAGGGAATACGGTCACCCTGAAAAAAGTTTTGTGCTATAAACCGTGAGGCATCTCCCGTCATCGATTCAAAAACCTGCAGGTTAGAGGGCGATTGCCCACTAACCTGAAGTCCAAAAACTATAAATATAAGAGAAAAAAAGAGCTTTTTCAATTAATCAGGCTCTTCCGGAAGCTATAAGGTTTAATCTTTTAATTCTCTCTTCAATTGGAGGGTGGGTCGAGAATAATTTCATCAAACCACCACCTCTTAATGGATTAACAATAAACATGTGAGCTGTTGCGGGACCGGCGGAATCTACAGCTTTTTGTTCGTTATAACCTGTCAGTTTACCAAGTGCAGAGGCAAGTCCGCCGGCATTTCCTGACATCCGGGCACCGGTTTCATCAGCGATATACTCCCTCGAACGGGAGATAGCCAACTGAATAAGTGTGGCTGCAATAGGTGCAACAATCATTAAAACAAGTGTTCCAACTATGCTGTTGTCTTCATCATCTCTTCCGCCAAAGATCATCGCCCATTGTGCCATGTTTGCAAGCATGGTAATAACACCGGCAAAAGTGGCGGCGATTGCACCAATCAGAATATCTCTATTTTTGATGTGTGCAAGCTCGTGAGCGATAACACCTTCAAGCTCTGCATTAGTCAAAAGTTTTGTAATGCCGGTTGTGAGTGCAACTGCGGCATGACTTGGATTTCTTCCCGTTGCAAAGGCATTGGGGGTCATATCATTTATTACATAAAGTTTGGGCATTGGAATTTGAGCGCGTTGTACAAGGTTTTCCACCATTCCATAAAGTCCGGGTGCAGAATCTCTGTCGATCTCCTGAGCACCATACATTTTTAATACTATTTTATCGGAGAACCAGTAACTGCCAAAATTCATCACAACGGCAAAGCCAAATGCAATGAACATACCCATCTGCCCACCGAGGTAAAAACCTGCGATAACCACAAGTACCGTGAGCACCGTCATCAATATTACTGTTTTAAACGTATTCATTTTGTTCCTCTTCTATTAATTTAAATCGCATTGATTCTATAAATTAATACAATAAATATAGTTAAAAAGTTCAACAAAACCTGCGGGAGAGCTTCGGAACCCGGGGCACCCAGAACCTCAGTACTTCGGAACTGCATCCTTAGAGTCTGGTGTTGATAACCTGCCTGGGCAGGTCCTTTTTTAAATTTTTCCACTTTTATGGGGGGAATTAGCTTACTTAATCTGATTCTGGCCCCCACCCCTAACAGGTTTAATCAATTGCTCTTTAACAGTACCCCCCCGTTTTTTTCCCGCCCAACGGAAACGGGAGGGCCCCTTTTTTTTTTTTCTTTTTTATTTTTTTTTTTTTTTTGGTGGGTTTTTTTTTTTTTCTCCTCCCTTTTTTGTTTTTTTTTTATATAAAAAAAAAAAACCCCACCCCCCACCCCCCCTTGCCCGCCCCCCCAGCCTTGGGGTTTTGTTTCCCCCCCGGGGGGGGGGGGTGGGGGCCGCCCCGCCCCCCCCGCCGGTTTGTTCACCAAGGCCCTTATTTTTTTAAGCCCCTAATCCCCTTTTTTCCCGGGCCCCCCGGGGGGGGGCACTCCCGTGATTCTTTCCCAGTGGGTTTGGGGGGGGTACCCCTGGATGCCCACCCCCCCAAGACTTACACCCCCCGGGGGGGGGGGGCCCCCTTTGTGGGAGGTTTCCTTTATTTGGGGATTCTGGATGGCACCCCCCACACAGGCTTTTTAAAAACGGGGTGGGGGGGGAGCCCGGGGGGGGGGGCCCCCGGGGGGGTGTTTCCCCGGTTGGGCCCAGTCTTGTGTGTATAAATGAGTGGATAAAGGGGGGGTGGGGGGGGGATTAAAAAGGAGGAAGAAAAGGTAAAATAGGGGGTTGTGTGGGGGGAATCCAAGGTGACCCCAGGGGCACAGGGCAAGGACGGTTGGGGAGCGTTTGGGAGTACGCGGGTGTATGCCGCAGCGGGGCGCCGGGGGGGGGGAGGGAATTGGGTACCGGGGGGTGGGGCGGGGGGGGACCGGAGGAAAAAAAAAGAAGCAAAAAGGGAGGCGGGGGAGGGCCCGGCGGGGGAAGGGGGCCCGGGGCCGGCAGCCGCGGCGCGGGGGGGGCCGGGGGGGGGGTGGGGGGGGGGGGGGGGCCCCCCCCGGCGGGGCCCGGGAGGGCCCCCCCCCCCAGGGCCCCCCACTACTGGGAAGGGGAAAGGAAAGAGGTATGGGGATTGGGGAGGGGGGGGTTTTGTTATATTTTTTGATTGGCCCCAAAAAAACCGTTTTTTTGCGAGGGGGGGGTTTTTTCTTCCCCCCCCCGCCCCGACCCCCCCCCCCTTGGGGGGGGGGGGGGGCGGGGGGGGGGGGGGGGGCCGGGGGGGTTGGGGGGGGGGGGGGGCCCCGGTCGGGGGGGGGGGTGTATTTTATATTTTAGGAATTTAGCATTTTTAAAATTAAAGAATTTAAGTGGGGGGGGGGGTTTGGGGGGGAGAAACGACCAGAAAAGCCCCCCACCCCGCCCCGCCCCCCTGGGGGCGGGAGGGGTTTTTTTTGGGGGGGGGGGGGGGGGGGGGGGGGGGGGGGGGGGGGGGGTTTTGGGCGGGGGGGGGGGGGGGGGGGGGGGGGGGAGGAAGGGGGAGGGAATTTTGGCCGCTGGTGGGGGTTGTGGTTTGTTTGGGGGGGGGGGGGGGGGGGGGGGGGGGGGGGGGGGGGGGGGGGGGGGGGGGGGGGGGGGGGGGGGGGGGGGGGGCGGGAGTGGGGTTTCCCCGAACGCCCCGTGGCCGGAAGGGGTAGGGCCGGGGGGCGGGCCCCGGTGGCCCCCCCCACGGGAACTAGAAAAACACCACCCCCGGGGGGGGGGGGGGGGGGGGGGGGGGGGGGGGGGGTTGGGGGCCCCTGCCCTTGGGGGGGGGGGGCAGGGTTTTTTGGTTTTTGTTCCCCCTCCTTTGCCCTCCCGGCCCGTTTTTTTTTTTTTTGGTTTTTTTTTTTCTTTTTTTCTTTTTTTCCCCCCCTACCCCCACCCCCTTTGGTTTTTTTTCGCCCCGGCCCCGCCCCCCCCCCCCACCCTTACCCCCCCTTTTTTTTTTTTTATAACCCCCTTTTTTTTCCGATATGTTCGTAGATTCTTTAAGATTTAGAATTTAGTAGAGCCTGCCTGGGCAGGTGATATGTTCGTAGATAAATTATTTGATAGGACGAATATTTATCCCTCTCCGAGGGAATAGGCAGGGGGTCTCATCATTTGCTACGAATATATAACCCCGCTCACGGGGTATTTATCAGGCTCCCCATATGCGTTATAATTTCCCATTTCGTGTTGCAGACGGCAATCGGGACGATTACCACTCCTCACACTAACGCCACAAATTATCCGTGAAAATCCGTGCTCAATCCGTGATATCCGTGGAACTATCTCTCTAACGTTGCGTGAAAAGCACAGCTCTTATGATTCCGTTAAAGAGAACATCGGGGAGAGTGTTCTCAGGATTAACATTCCTTTTGCACCAACGGGGTAACGCAGTTTCCAGTTGGTCGAGGTTGCGGCGTTAAATATCTTTTTTGCGGTTTTTGCTGCTGAAATTCCCATCTGGCCTGCAGAATCCATGTTTTTGAAGGCAATGTTAAAGTTTTTTTCGTAACCATCACCCGGTTTTGGAGTAAATTTCTCCATGGAGCGGTCGTAAAAGTCGGTTTTAACAGGACCAGGTTCCACAATTTTTATTCTGATGTTAAACTGCACAAGTTCATGTTGAAGCGATTCTGAAAATCCTTCAACAGCCCACTTTGTTGCATGATAAAAACTGTAAAACGGAAATGTTACTCTTCCGCCAACGGAGGCAACATTAATAATCGTTCCACCTTTTTGATTTCTCATGTAGGGCAACACTTCCCTTGTGAGCCTGAGAATCCCAAAAAAGTTGGTATCCATCTGTTTTTTAACTTTTTCTTCTTCAAAATACTCGAAAATTCCGGTAAGGGCGTACCCGGCATTATTCACCAGTACATCGATACTGCCAAAATTTTCGACGGTATATTCAACTGCTTTTTTGATGGAATCATTGTCTGTAACATCCAATTCCACTATATTTACTGTTCTTTCATCATGGAGTAAGGTGTGTCTCCCGGTCGGATTTCTCATTCCGGCAACCACCGTCCACCCTGCTCTTGCAAACCGGCGTGCTGTTTCAAGCCCGATCCCGGAGGAGGAGCCCGATATCAGGACTGTTTTGCCCATGTCATTCCTTTATTATTCAATTGTTAGTATGTAAAATTAGAGATAAATTGTGGAAACAAAAATCCATCTTTGATAGTTAAACAGATACATTTAATCACTTTGGAAGAAACAATGAAAAAAATCGTTTACTTTTTACCCGTTCTGATCCTTTTTGCAATCTCATTCGCCTCTGATGCACCCGGAGTGCCTGTTGCTCTTGTAACCGGAATTGAAGGATCACCCATGATCATGAATCCGGCAACTCAAACTGAGACGGCTCTTGAACAAGGTTCGATGCTCTCAGAGGGTGATATCGTTTCGATGAATGAGGATTCCAAAGCGACAATCTACTTTATGGACGGCGAGATTGTAAACCTGATGCCAAAACAGAAACTCATTGTTGGGAAAGGATCTTCTGCTTCCAAACTCGAGGATGGTTCGGTACAATCTGTTGCTCTGCAAGCCGGACTTAACAATCTCTCCCGTAAAAATGTAAACCTCACTGCCAAAAACGATATTGATAAAGAACTTTCTTCCCCCGCAAGCTTTAGAGCAGAAGGTGTTATTCCCATTGCTCCTGCAGGTTTAATAATTTCGGAAAGACCGGAGTTTACATGGTTTGATTCTTCTTATACAGAAGCAACACCTTGCGAAAAACAGTATGTACTTCTTGTAATGGATTCAAAAAACAACGAACTTTTCCGCGGAACCATTAAGGGAATGACCAATACACTTGTAAAATTCACTATTCCCGACCTGGTTTTTAAACAAACCGATGCAAAACAGAGATTTAAATGGGATGTTTATCCCCTCGGAAAAGAACCAAAACTTGGTGCAAATTATGACCTCGCAGGGGTTATGATCATAGCCGACAAAAAATTTACTACTGATGTGACTGCTGCCATCTCAGAAATTAATTCAAATAATAAACTTGATGAACAAAGCAAACTGTTTATGGCAGGATTGATATTAAAGGACTTTAAGTGTTATTCAGATGCAATTATTACTCTGAACCAACTCGGTAGTGACAGCAAGGTATCCGATAGTATCCTGAGACAAAAAGCCTGGCTTTATGCTCGACTTGGAGCCAACGGCTCATTTATGGTTAAAAAATATGCGGCACTTCTTGGATAATCTATTTTAACAAAGTCATCGACTTTGTCTGAGTGAAAAGAGTGGAACCCCCGTTAATTTTTGCAGTTACCCGATAAAAGTAAACCCCCGAATTTAAGGCGTTGGAAGAGAAATTAATCTTCTTAACGCCTTTTTCATTAATACCCGAGTAGATTGTGGTGATAAACTCCCCCGTCGGAGCAAAAAGATCAACATCCAAATCACACTCCACCGGAACCACCACTTCAATTACTGTATTTGCTCCCCCCGATGTTGCTCCCCCATAAAATGGATTTGGATAATTTTGATGCACCGTAAATCCGTCAGGAATCAGGATATCCACCCTGAGTATGCCCGAATATTCAAAAGTGCCGTCGTTATCCACCATTTTTAATCTGTATTCATACCTCGAAGGTTGTGGCTTGGTGTCATTAAATGAGTAATATTTTACAGAGTTACTCATTCCCGCAGCTTCTGCCGAGCCAATTTGTGCCCATTCCCTACCGGGTTTTCTCCTCTCAATCAAAAAAATGTAAGAGTTAACTTCAGTTGCGGTACTCCACAATAATTTTACATCCCCACCCTCCTCTCTCAACTGGAAATAGTTGAGCTCAACAGGCAGAGGGTCTTCCCCAAATGTATTGATGATTGCATTTGCCATTTTATCCCAACCTGTGATGTTGAGGCGGAGTTTATCCTTTTCCTGTTCAAGATGGAGAAATCTTCCCGAAGAAACGGACGCTGAGGTCGAACAGGGGTCAAGGCTGTTGTTGAGATACCTCCCCTGAACATTTGTTAGACCGGCGAGTCTGTCCCACGCTACATCAACATGCATTAATTTGTATGAAAGGGAAGTATCCTGCAATTCGAGATTATTCATCAAATCTGTTAACCAGTCGGTATCGGGTTCATCCCTTGTACCGTTGCTCATAATCAGGTATGGATCTGATTCAGCTTTTGTAAATCCATGTAATTGAATAACTATCATACCGGTTATCTGTTCATCAAACACTTCTGTTGATCTTTGCAATGCAGAGAGGATATTGTGGGGCTGATCCGATTTTCTGAAAGCGACATCCCCTCCTCCACAAACCGTAGTGGTTCCGGCACATTCCGAAGCGGTTGTTGAGTTACATCTGTGAGCCCCTGAAATGTAAAAACCTCTTGCCCCGGCCTGTTTAAAGACATGGATCCCCTGTTTTCCGGTATTAAAATCAAAGATTGGATGTGGAGACTGGATAAAAAGTTTCTGCCTGAGGGGATTGGGATTTAAAACAACGGTTCCCCAATAGTTTATACCGGTATCCTTCTTTTCGAGGAAATAATATTGTTTATCGGGATTTGGTTCTGTATCCATGAAGGAAATCACCTCATAACCTATCGAGTCAGCGATACCATGTGCCGTTCCATAGTTGCCGGCAAACATGGCATTAAGAGTCCTCTCCCAAATGTTCATTTGCTCCGCGGATGGTTCAGCATAAACATTATGAGGAGTGTCCAGCGGGATGTTTGATATGAGAGTATTAAAATAGGTTATCAAGTTGGCACTTTTGTTCACTTGCGCAGGCACAGTAAAACATAGAAGTGCCAAAAAGATTAGTGTCGCTGATCTTTTCACTCAGGTTCCGATTAATGTGTGGTTTTAGTTATATCGATTAATTAAGGTGTTCTACAAAATCATTAATGCTGTCGAAAACAGGAACTCCCGCCTCCAATAGTCTTTCTTTTGTTTGGTGACCGGAAGCGGTCAGGATGCAATCGACGCCCATTTCCATTGCAACCTCATAGTCATGAAGGGTATCTCCAACAAGAACAGCGGAGCTTTTCCCGTCACCAAGTCTTTTTACCAGATTAAGCCCCAGCTCCAGTTTGCTGTGTGCATACACATTTTCAAGACCGTTGATTTCCTCAAAATATCCCGTCAGACCATGTTTTTCGATAACATCAATAAGTTCTTTTTTTACATAAGCCGAGAGGATATATTGTTTAATTCCAAGTTTTTTTACTTTTGAAAGAACAGTCTCGACCTGCTCAAAAAGGTCCATTTCATGTCGGCGGATTTCGTAGGTATCAGCCCATTCCTTGCCAATGATTTCAAATGGGTGTTGAATAAAATCCACTCCTGCGGCTGCATAATAATCTTTCACAGGGAAAGTAAAAATCTCCCGGTATTTATCAAATGAAAGCCGTTGATAGCTGTTCTTTTCGAGGATATTATTAATTATATCGAGGCAAATATGGACATCATTAAAGAGAGTCCCGTTCCAGTCCCATATTATATGATTATAGTGTTTGAGCATTTATCTCCGGACTTTCGAAATATTCGGTTTTGAATCAACAAATTTAAATTAATTTTTACAAATAATACCGGCAGATTATGATAGTCGGTCCTGAACACGATATACACGATGGAAAAGGATGAGCACGACTATTTGTTTTTACCCCATCGCAACATACCTCAAACCACAGTTGCACAACGCCGTTGCCTCTGCATTATCCTTATGGCGATCTTCATCACTTACAAATGCATCATGAATAACGTTGAGTGCCTTCACCTCATCTGTTTTTGAAACGACCAGAGAAAGATTTAACATTGAAGCTCCTTGAGCAATCGATAGGATATCCACCCCATTCCTCCCAAGTGAATCAAAAATTCTGCCCGGGATGGTTGAGTTGTTTCTTAAATTTTCAGTTATCACCGCAATCAGCGAGACTTCCTGCTCAAATCCAAGACTTTTTATTTGTCCAAAATGAAGTTCATACCGCAATTCCTCCTCAATTTTGGCTTTAATTTCCAGCGCCCTGTCGGAATGAATACATAGACTGATGGAATTGCCCGCTGAAGCTTGTGAAGCGAGAACCACTTCAACTTTGTTCCGCGCAAGAAGTGAATAAACCCTGCCTGTCACTCCCAGAGAATCAGTAAATTCATTCCCTTCAAGTTTGAGAAGTACCAGATCGGTAAGGAGTGTAACCCCCGTTATGTTAATATTACCTGTGGAGCCTGATTCCTTTATCACAGTACCCAAAAATCCGGGGTTAAATGTGTTCCTGATAACTATGGGAACCAGTGCATGGCAAGCAGGTTTCACTGTGGGTGGATATACAACATTGGCACCATAGTGAGTGAGTTCAAACGCTTCATCATAAGTAAGCGAATCTATTGGCACAGCACCCGGGACCAACCCGGGATCCGCCGTCATAAATCCATCCACATCGGTCCAAATCTCAATTTCATCAACCTTAAGAGCTGCTCCAATAATTGAAGCCGTATAATCGGAACCTCCCCTTCCCAAAGTAGTTGTCTCCCCACTCTCAGACTTTGAAATAAAACCGGTAACTACCTGAATATTTTCATTCGAGGATAATTTTTCCCAGATGAACTTATTTGTTTTATCGAAATCAACTTTTGCACTTCCAAAGGAATTGTCGGTTATAATTACATCTCGCGAGTCAAAGTATTGTGCTTCAATCCCATTGACAGATAAAGCCTGACTTATAATCCGGGCTGAGAGTCGCTCCCCAAAACTTACCAGCCAATCGCTGCTCTTTGGCGAAAATTCCTGTAAAAGATGAATCCCATATAACAAATCTTTCAACTGAGTGAAGAGAGGAATAATCTCAATCATTACTGAGTTGATAAATTTGGGAGGGATCAAATCTCTGATCACCTCCGAATGTATCTCGATTATTTTATTGTAAGCCGCGTTCTCCGGTTGAGAACTTTTTGCCGCATAACTTCCCGCTTCAAGCAAGAGGTTTGTTATCCCCTTAAAAGCTGAAACAACAACTATCGGATTTTCACCTTTTTTGACACTGTTACCAATAATTGAAATTACCTGATTAATGGCAGCGGCACTTCCAACCGAAGTGCCACCAAATTTAAGTACTTTCATTTTATCCTCTCTTTCCGGTCTTGACTTTATCGAGCGCCTGCTCAATATCCAGAATCAGATCCTCGGCATCCTCCAGTCCAACTGATAATCGAATCAGACTGTCAGTAACTCCCGCTTTAACTCTGACATCCCTTGGCGTTGATTTATGCGTCATTGAGGCAGGATGGCAGACAAGACTTTTGGTCCCCCCAAGGCTTTCTGCAAGCTTGAATATTTTTGTGGAGGTAACAAAGAGGTTTGCACTTTCTTCTGTGTCATCCTTAAAAGAGAAAGAGATGATTCCACCCGGTAGCTTTTGTTGTCTTTTTGCAATATCGAAATTGGGGTGATTTTCAAGTCCCGGGTAATTCAACGTCTTTATTTCATCCCTTGTTTGAAGAAATCTTGCAATTTTGAGCGCATTTTGGGAGTGATTTTCAACTCTTATCTTGAGGGTTTCGATACTTCTGATTAATAACCAGCTATCAAATGGCGCAAGCACTCCACCGGTTGCATTTTGGATGTATTTTAGTTCCTCTCCAAGCTTGGGTTCACGGGCAACTACCAACCCGGCAAGAACATCTGTGTGTCCGCCGATATATTTAGTTGCTGAGTGAATAACAATGTCCGCACCGAGATTAAGTGGCTTCTGAAGAATTGGAGAAGCAAATGTATTATCAACTACAAGCAGGATGTTCTGTTTTTTAGCAATTTTTGCTATCGCTTCTATATCTGATATTTTTAACAGCGGGTTTGTGGGTGATTCCAGCCAAATCATTTTTGTATTCTCTGTGATGGCTTTTTCAACATTCGATGCATCGGTGGTATCAACAAATTTGATCGTAATTCCAAATTTGTTGTAAACGGTTGTGAAAAGCCGATAGGCTCCACCATAAATATCATCCACAGCAATGACTTCATCACCTGATTTCAGAAGCTTTACAACTGCATCAATTGCAGCCAGTCCACTTGCAAAAGCAAGTCCGCGGCTTCCGTTTTCAAGTTTGGCAACTATATCTTCAATTATTTTGCGCGTAGGGTTGTTGGTGCGGGTGTAATCAAACCCTTTATTCACACCGGGTGACTCCTGCACATAGGTGGAGGTTTGATAAATGGGTACTGCAACAGATCCTGTAAGTGGATCGACGGGGATTGATTCAAGAATCGAGGTAAGCTCGTTCATTTGGGACTCCTGTTATTTTGTCAATTGATTTGATCTGGACAAAAAACCACGCCAAGATGCGGGTTTGACAGAATAATCCCGTAACTTTTTAGCGAATTGTTTTTCGTCGCAGCAATTAGTTATAAATGACGACGTTTGGATTTAAAGCAAAAAAACCTGCTAAACAGCAGGTATCATGTACTTGAGGGGGCCATTTAGCGAATTATTTATTGTCGTTGCAATTTGCATTAAATCACGACATTTTGTTAAAGAACTCCTCAAATATAAAAAAGAAATATTATTCTACAAAATTATATTTACCTGGGAATGGACCAAATTCAGAAATAAATTACTTCAACTTAAACCGGTTCTCGCCGGGTTTTACATCAAATTGATAAAAATCCCCGCCATAAAACACTTCGAGATTAAACGAGGATTTGGAATCCACCCTCAACAAAATTAAATAATTGCCCTCTTCCCGAGGTTTAACCCCCGGGAAAATGGACAATATAAATTTGTTTATTTGATCAAAGCGAGTTTTTTCATATCGGTAAACTCACCTGATCTCAACTGATAAAAATAGACTCCCGAAGAGAGGTGTTCCGCGTTAAACTCAACTGAATGAACTCCCGCAGGTTTATCCTCATCAACCAAAGTTGAAATTTGATTTCCCATCACATCATAAATTTTAAGAGTTACATGATTACTCTCTGCCAAGTTATATTTTATGACTGTTGAAGGATTAAATGGATTGGGATAATTTTGTGAAAGGTTATAACCCTTTAAATTTCCCAAAAGATCTTCAATTCCTGTTGCCGGTCCTTGAGCTGTGAAGGTTACCACCGTGTCAGTCATCAAGACACCATTAATGCTTTTAAGATTTCTAAGCTGCATCGAGTAGAGTGTTCCACCACTTAACGTGGAAAAACTTAATAACAGTTTGGAGACATCATTTTCAACACCCCATTGAACAGCAACGGGATTTCCACCGCCGTTGTCACAAGCGAAGTTTTCCACTGTTATGGCGGCAACTGAATCGAGGTACCTTGTGAAATCGATAAAAAGAGAATTCACTCCGGGCATTAACTTCACAACCTGTGGTTTAAGATCAGTCTGCCAAATTTCAGCGGCAAATTCAGGATGATCTATAAACGGATTACGGTTGCGCTGAAAAGTAAAAATTGCATTGTTTCTGTTGATCTCTTTGGTGCTTACCGTGTCTTTTAAGTGCCAGCCATACATCAAATTGGCATACCATGTGAGGAGATTAGACTTGCTTGTAGCTCCACTTGATCCAAATCCGCTGTCTTCAGTGTACTATCTGACCGACATATACATCATCGATCTTGCGAGATCACCTTTGTAAGCATCAATCGGTTCAAAAACAGTTGAAGCGTAACCGGGGTATGTGTTGGTTCCCACCTTGCTGCCATTTGTTGAAGTCCAGGTTGCCGAGCCAACAATTCCAAAAGGATAATTGCTTCTTCTGTTATTTACATATCCATCTGTAGGATACATGTGAAAGAGGTCGGATCTTGCGGGATTTGTAGCCCCAAGCCAACTGTCAGGCCAGGAATGTTCACGATTGTAACAGTCACCTTCACCCGAATAGCTGCCACATTTTTTTACGCCATGGGTATATTCATAAGCAGGTGTGCCTCCGGGAATATCGGAATAAATATCCCAAATTTTCCCGTTAGGTTTTGTGTCAGTTGATGGAAAGGCAGTGTAAAGTCCATCATAACTAATTACAGTGTGGCCATCGATAATATTGTGAAGTGCCGTTCTGAGAGCGGTTCCGTATAATTTGTAGGCTCCCAGATAATAGTCAACCGGAGGTGTGTCTTGTGTAAAAGAGAGGGTTGAAAAAGAGACTGCCATGGTTAGTGTAACAACCAACCTGTTTGAAAAAAGGACAAATTTTTGTAACATTAATAACTTTCATGTAAAAGAGAAGAGTTTATCCTCTCACTAAAAAAACAAAATGATGATATATAATCAGGAAAACACTTTAAAGATGTTACACTGAAAAATCATCTCTAATCAGGAGTAAAATGGCAGTTTGAGGCACAATCATCAACTTTTCACGGTCATATTCTATCTCAATTGCATCCTTTTTAAGGAAAATTGCCATATCACCCTCACGTGCTTGAAGCCCGATATACCTTGTTGAATCTTTTGATTCCTTCCAGGGTTCATCATCACCCGGCATAGCAATTGGATAACCGGGTCCCGTTTTAATGACATACCCGCTCTGAACCTTTTCGCGTTCCGTAACCCCCGGAGGAAGATAAAGTCCACCATGGGTTCTGCCTTCATCATCAACAGGTTTTATCAGAACCTTGTCGCCTACAACAATAAATTTTTGCATATCTTTCATAATTCTTGCCGTGTGTTTGATAATAACTTAAAGCACCGGACCTCACCCCGGACCCCTCTCCTAAAAGTAGAGGGGAGGCTTAGATCACATTCTACTAAAAAAAATCCGTGTTAAATCCGCGCCCCTCCGTACCTCACCCCCGACCCCTCTCCTAAAAGTAGAGGGGAGGTTTATTTAAATCACATTCTACTAAAAAAATCCGTGTCATCCGTGTTAAATCCGTGTCATCCGTGGAACTATCCCGCCCTTTTTATTTTGCAGACTGCAATCGGGACGATTACCACTCCTGACTCTTACGCAATCTAATACCTAATACCTGATACTTAATACCTAAAACTGTGACTATTTCAACAAAACAAGTTTCTTGACAGAAGTGAATCCTGCCGTTTCCATTCTGTAAAAATATACGCCGCCGGGGAGGTTAGAGGCATCAAAAGTTACCTGATGGTCGCCGGGAGCTTTTTCTTCATTTACGAGCAATGCCACTTCATTTCCCACAACATCATAAACCGCCAACTTAACAAATGAGAGGTTACCAGTGATGTTTGGAACGGTAAATCCAATTTTGGTTTGTGGATTAAAAGGATTTGGGTAGTTCTGTTTTAATGTAAATGAGTTAATGGTCAATGTTGTTTTGTTTTCATCGCCAATTCCCGTTCCGATATCACTTACGCCCTTAACCATACCGGAGAAGGTACCGCCGTCGCTATTGATGTCGATCAGTCCGGCAACATTTCCAACAGCAACAGGTTTAAATGAAATCAACACTTCCACCGCTGAGTTGGCGGCTACCTGAATCGGCATGTTTACAAACTTGAACACCGGATTGCTGATGCTGCTGTTTGCAATGGTTAAAACCTTGTTTCCACTGTTAATCAGCCACATCGAAACATACGCAGAATCGTTCACATATATTGTGTCGAACACAACTCCTTTGGGGAAAATGTTGAGTTTTGACGATGGCGAAGCCGAATTGTTGTTGATAAAACTGTAAACACGGTCAATAAACTCGGGGTGATCGATTAACGGATTTCTTCTCATTTGAAGGGTTGTTACCGCCACATTTCTTCCCAATTCTCTGGCATCAACTGGATCACTCCAGTTCCAAACTCTAAAAACCGATTCCTGGGATACATTCAAATAAGATTGATAGTTGGTTGGATATCTTAATATAAAATAGAGCATCGAGCGGGCAACATTTCCCTTGTGGACATCACGCGGTTCAAAAACTATTCCTCCTGTACCATTTCCAAGTTTACTTCCACCTACTGTCCATGTAACACCACTGGTTACCACTCCAAAGTTATAGTTGCTTCGAGTGTTATTTGCCGAACTGTTTGTTGGATAAAGATGGTAAAGATCGGATCTCATTGGTTCTGCCTGAGCGAAAGTACCTTGAGGCCAGGTGTGTTCGGTGTCGAATCCAAGATTTTGTGCTGTGGTTCTGTTGGCAGCTTTTATTTTAATTCCGGTATAAACACATTCGATTGTGTCAGAGCCAAGATCATCAATCGTCTCAAACATCCTATCGCGAGCGGAATTATAACCAAGTGAGATGTGGTTGATCACCAGACCGTTTAGAGCAGTTTTTAACTCTGCATCATATTTATCAAAAGTTGTTGTCTGGTAGCTGTCACCGGTGGAGCCCGAACCGTTTAACACAACAGCATAAGATGTGGAGCTGTCGGTGGTATAAAAAGCGAGGAACGATTTATCGGTAACATTCTGAGTTGGTCTGTAAACAACTGTTATCTGTGCGCTGTCATTTGCGGGAATTGTAACAAGAGTATCCACGGGAGTGAAGACAGGCAGCAATGAAACCACTTTCACAGTTTTTGGTGAATCAAAATGATTAACCAGATAAAATGAACCATTAACATTGTTTTTAAGCACTGTAAGAGGGAAAGTAAGCTCCTGTGTAACAGAACTTAACTGGCCAAATGTATCAATAACACTAACCAGCGACAAAAATGAAATGAAAAGTAGCTTTTTCAAAGTGGGATACTCAATAATTATTTAAAAGGTAACCTTAAATATAAGGGTATTCAATTAATTAATTGGAGCAGGGATTTTAGGGGTGAGGGGAGACTTAGTTCGCGTGTGAGTCTTTTCATTTCAATTCTCTTAAAGCGAGATTCACTGAAATGAAAATAAAATTTCGCTGGTCCATAAAAACTGATTTATTACTTCATTATTATAGAAATGAAATGTCCGGGGATGTGCAAATTTAGGGTGTGGAATTTTCTTTTTATGAAAAACCGGAGTTATCCCATGCAAGTCAGAAGCAGAATATCTTATGAAGCCGGACTAAAAATCGGCGACTACAGCGTTACTTTCCCCGAGGCATATAAATTTCTGGGATCGATTGGGAAAGATCAGGTTGAAGGATTTTGGATGGGAACAGCACAAAATGCACACCTCTATTATATGGATGCATATTTTGCTTACATCAAGTTTTACCCCCATGAACTGGAGTTTGCACAAAAACTTAACATGCGAATCTACGATGGCACCGAGGACAGGGCCAAATATCTGTTCCGCGAACCCCTCAAAGAACTTGCTCGAAAACATGACCTGATCAACAGCCGAATTGTCACCTTCCAGGGTGGCGAAAAAATCTTCGACAAAATGTTTACCCGACGAGGCACCCCCACCGCCTTCTTCGATGACCTTCTCCAACTAATAAGAGATATCTATAACCAAAAACCGTGGTAAGGGGGGAGCATACCTAACACCTTAAAAAGAGTGCAGCTCCAGTATAACCTTCCATGTTTTTCTTGAATTCGCCAAATTTTCGTTTATAACCATATTTTTGGGTTTGTTTTTTATGGATATAGCCATAAATCCGCAATTCAATTACTTATTGCTCCGAAGAGAGCTTATTAAATCTTAATCTTCACACCTTTTGCCAGAATCTCAGCCTTGGCAAATGGAGAGTTATCGAAATCCTCTGAAGTGAATGGATGTGTTTCAATACGGGGGTCAATGTTTAATGATATCGGTATAAGAAACAGATTATCATCAAATCTCGATCCGGTGAAATCATCTGAAATTATAGCTATATCTATATCAGACCACTCAAAGTCCGTTTTCGATTTATCGGCAAAAGAACCAAATAAGAAGACACCAAGCACATTTATTTTGTTCTTTCTTAACTCATCTGCCAGCTCCCTGGCTTTCAAAATTGCGTATTCCCTATTATATTTTTTATCCATCGTTTTTTTGATTCAGGTACATCTTAGTCAACCCCATTTTCCCAATAAGAAAGTGCAAGGATTTCAAGGTCAGATCAAAATACCTTTACTGCCTTCTCACCCCTCGATTCACAAAACTCCAAATAATCATCTACAGAATCATGAAATGCCTTTTCGAGTTCAGAAACCGATTCAGCCTGAAAGGTTATAACATCTTTTGTGTTGATGACTTCGCCTGAAAAAATCTTTGCCTCTTCGTCATAATTGACAACGGCTTCATAACCTTTATAATCCATATTTAACTCCGGCTCCTGTTAGAAATTTTCTTTCTGATATTTAAGTACTTTTTGTTTTTGCTGTTCTAAAATATGATGCAGCCACTAAATAGACAAGTATTTAATGATTTTGTATAACTCTAAACTCCATGTTCAAAATTTCATGGCTCAGTATTTAGTAATCTTTGCGTTATCTGAGCCTGATGATTTCGAAAAAATTGAATTTAAGTTTCAGAGCCTTGTAACATGATGTAATAAAAAACCCGCTCAAAAGAGCGGGTTCGGAATTATTGCTTTTACTATTTGATTCAGTCTTGTGTTATTCCATCAATAACTGGCATACCCAGTCTTTTAGGAAATCAGAATGAGACATTCTTTACACCAGTGTAACTTAGTTTTTGCGAATTGTAAAAAATCAACCGGAGTTGCTCGACCACAATTCTCACACCGAAAGTTGTATATCGTTTTCTGTTTTTCTTCATCAAGATCATTATTAAGGTGTAAATACGGACGAAACGCGTAAATTTCCTTAGTTTCAGAATCAATTAATTGAGTTTGAGGGTTTTGCTTGGAGCTTTTGGCTCTTTTTTTATTTGTATACACTATGTATTCCTTTAAAGATTAAGGAAATAAAAAATAGGCCGAGTCACTAAATCTGTTGATTAATAGGATAAAAGTATGTATAATTACTATGCTAAATTGTAATAATTTACATCTGAAAAACCCTCGGCCAAACCGTTGGTTTTTGCTGTTTTAAAGCTTAAACAGTTCACACCTGTTTAAGCTTTTCTTTTTTTCTCTGCTTGAGACAATGCAGAACCGGCTAAAGCCTTTGCATTATCTGAGTATCTTCCATCTCGAAGCACTTTTGAAGCCAACTTGGCAATGCTTCCTGAAGTTTTTTTACTCATATTTTTACCTCCTTTCTCTTTTAATTGATAATCAAAATATTTGTTTCTAGAAACCAAGGAGTCCGCAAGAGTCGCTTCAATATTGTAATCTTCAATTGCGGTTTGGGGATCAATATAACCTTCTGTTAATGCACGTATCGCAAGCTTTTCTATGCGATTGGAACTTTCCGATTTAAGTATAATTTCTTCTTTATTTCGTAAACCAGCATAAGTCAAATATTGAAACCATTCCTTATAATGAGCTTCTGAAATAATCTCAAGGTCCTTCATTCTGTAAATAATAGCTTGAATACTTACGCCGGTGTCTTCCTTAAACTTCTTTAATTCTTCGTAAGTAATTAGATTCCTTCTAGCGCCAAGACGCTTTACCATGAGTTCGCGAGGTAATAAAAACGCACTGGCGAATCTGTTTGCCACCTTTTCTCCATTTAGTTCCCCCTGAATATCAAGTAACAAATGTCCTAACTCATGCGCCATACTAAATCTCTGTCTGTCACCGGGGTCATTTTTTTGACAAAAGACTAAACCCATCACAATTTGTTCATCACCAAATGAAACTTCTGCCGAAAACCCATCAAATTCTGAATCATGTTCCTCAAAAAGTACCAGGATGTTCTGAGATTCTAACACCTCCGTCAAATTTGGAATTGGTTGTGTTCCTAACTTCCAACTTTCCCGAATGCTATTCGCTACATTATCAACATCCTCAAAAGAATTAACGACAAACTTCGAAAGTCTTCCCACAGACTTAAAATAAGCTGGGTCCAGTCTATCCATAAGGGCCAAAATCTTCTCAGTGGTAACAGTTAGAGAAGCTTTTATTTCATCTTGTTGTCTCATGCTCAGTGAGCTTTTATTCCTAAATGAGAGAAGATTGAAATTAAAGGGCGACGGAAACAGAAATAACTCAACAGGAACATCAAGTGCATCAGCAATCAAAGAAAGGTTTTGCTCTGATGGATTGATAATACCTCGTTCATATTTCGAGATGGTCATTTTACTAATTTGACCATTCATTTTTAAAGTTATATCATCAAGTGATAACTGTTTGATGAGTCTATACTGTCTAATTTTTTGACCAATCATTGAATTCTCAGGTTTACAATAATTCTAAATTCTTAAATTTTGTCTTCAACTGAAAAACTACATCTTTGAATAGCTAAATATAAACCGAACTTTGGTTTCACGCAAATCAAATCTTTGACTAGTGCTATTTTGGCTTAAAAACGAACTATATTTCTTTTAAAGAAAATAATTCTTCATCTTTTAACTGCTTATATAACAAAAGAAGAATCCATAAAGTCATAGATATTAAGGAATTAACTCGGAAATGTGGGGTTTTTGTTGAAAAGCAAAAATGCACTCTGGTGGGTCAAAGGAGAAGACTTATTTGGGATAAACAAAAAAATCGATAAGGTATAAGGGGTGGTACAACTCATGCATATGGTAAGGAAAACGATGAAATCTTATCTACTACCTGATAGAACTGGAATAATTTTGATCAAGAAAAACCATCGGCTGTTCTTTATATGGACCAGCTCTTTGCAATCCCCTAAATCTCAATCACCTCATCTATCTCTTTTTGAAGTTCTATTGTCTTTTCCAGGGCGGTGACAATTTTACAGTAGGTTTGAACTTCCTCAAGTGTTAACTCTTTCCCTTTGCGGTCTTTTAGCCATTTATGGCAAACTTGATAACTTCCTATTTGATAATCAAATACAACTTTTTGTCACCGGAGCAAAATAATTTGCCTCATTAATGTAAACACATTCGTTAATGAATTTGATCTCTTCAACAACATTACTGCCGTCCCCTTGATATCTGGCTGAAGGCGTGGTTAATACTTCGTCTTGCAGTAAATGAAGTTTTGAGAGTCCCTTACCCAGTTTAGTAAGTGCTAAAAACTTTGAGTAATCTGTGGTAAATGGTATACGAGGAAAATCCATGCTGAGAAAATTTTCATACTTCTCTCGATACCTGTTTGAATACAGAACAGCATAAATGTAAAAAAATATCTGTGATTCAGTTAAATCAACTTGTTGTGAAAAACCATTTTTAAGCAAAATAAAAATTTCATCTTTTATATTCGATAGCCTTTCATTAAAATGCTCACTATCATCTGTGTACAACAAATGTAAAGGAAAAGATAATTTAATTCGCTTGTCCTGTTTGATACGACACACATATCAGTTATCATGTTAGTTATAAAAGCATGCGCATATTTTCCACTCGTTTTTTGTCTGCATGTAAGTAACGCATAATTTGGCTGTTTTAGATGTTGCATAATATCACGCCTCGGCATACAAATAAATCCTCTGGATTTGCCTGTGTAATAATGATTGTTAGTCCATCCCTGGCAGTATATAGCCCGGAATTATATTTATGAAAAATGTCTGTAATTTTTGTGAATGCATTATACTGATCGTACAATGAATAATCAGAAGGCTTTAAAAGGAAAAATTCCTTCGCTGGGTTAATTTCATTCCATTTAATTGTCAATATATCTTCTGAGATTAAGGAATTGTATTTTGAGTTTCTTGATCCAAAACAATCTGAATGGAAAATATGTTTGCTTGATGGGACCAGTGATTTTTTAATCAGAAAAATAATGCTGACTCCTTGCCTGATATCAAAGACATTTTCATCTTTACCACCATCTGGAGCTTTTTCATTTTTGAGAGTGTTCCCATGAAGATCAAGGATATAAATCTCATCAAAACTATCCATCAGACTTTTACGCATTCCACGGAAAGTGGGGTTATCCAGGTATCCGTGATTTGTGATAAGACATGCAACACCTTCACCTGTCTGATCGATTTTATGCTGAGCGAAACGGATGAATTTTACATAATCGTCTTGAAGTCCTTTTGGATTTTTTTCATTAATCGACACACCATCAACGAAATAATAGTCTTTCACTTTATCAGCAATCCAAGGAGCGTTGTTTGATGATTCATAAGAGTACGGAGGATTACCGATGACAATCTGAATTTTGGTGTTCTTTTTAACCTCACCGGCAAGGTGGCTCTCTTTTGAGAGGGATGAGAGACCAGGAAACCTGACTGTATCAAGGTCTTCCATTTCAAGTGTGTTGGTTAGGAAATATTGTACCCTGTC
The DNA here is from genome assembly GCA_016714125.1 of Ignavibacteriales bacterium. Lineage (GTDB taxonomy): Bacteria > Bacteroidota > Ignavibacteria > Ignavibacteriales > Ignavibacteriaceae > UTCHB3. The sequence continues at coordinate 36,094 of JADJNX010000007.1, forward strand.
GTCATCTTCGAGTTGATAACCAAGTTCTTCAAGCATAAACGAGGTTTTCATGTGCCCAATTGCGTATGGAGCCATCATCAGTTCAAAAGCATAAAAATTCTTAAGCAGTTGTTGTTTGATGAACTGCTTTTTCATTCCCTCGCCATAAAGTTTTATATACTCGTCAACAGCCACTTCCATTGCTTTGGTGAAAAACGAAAGTGTACCACCGGCAGGGTCGAGAAGGGTAACATTATCACCAGCCAAACCGGCAGAAATACCAAATTTTTCTTTTAGAATTATATTTACAGATCTCACCATAAAATCAACGACCGGTTCAGGAGTATAATAGACACCCCGTTTCTCGCGGGTGCGAGGGTCATACTTTTCAAGGAAGGTTTCGTAGAAGTGAATGATTGGGTCACTCCCCTTACCCGATTTGTAATATTGTTCGAGGATCAACTTTACATCAGTGACTGCCAGAACTCCGGCAATATCATCGATTATTGTCTCCATTTGTTTGGGTAGAGCTCCTATGGAAACAAAGCCAAAAATGTCCCTTAAAATACCTATGGTTTTTGGAATATATGTGTATGCTGTGATTCTGCTAAAATCCTTACCGGCTCTTAACCTTGCGGCAAATAGTCCATAGGTAATGGTTTGTGCATAAAGATCTGCAAAATCATCTTCAGTTAAATCAGCGATTAAATACTTTTTAAAAGCCTCATAAAATCCTCGAATATCTTCATTTTCCGGCAATTCAATTTTAATAATTTCATCTCTGAGGAACTTTGTTCTTTGAGCAAGAACCTTTGCAAGTTCCTCGGCAGAGGCGATTGCTGGAAGGGAATAACTTACAAACCGGTCGAGAAGTTCTTCAAATTCGTTCTTCCTCTCGGGAGGCGGAGCGGTTCTCAAAGATTTAATATTGTTCCACCTGCCAATAGAAACATTCATTGCTTCCACACCATTTCGGTAGAGACGGAATTCAAGAAAATTAGTTACTATAACATTGGGAAATGTTGTAAGATACCTTTGAATTTGTTCTGTGTCTTCGATATCGTCAAGGTTGGTGCCGGGTACTTTAGCTTCAATATATCCGATTATGCTGTTATTGCCGTCCCATATTCTAAAATCGGGGTTACCGGCAACAGTTTTTTTTGGCAATACTGTAACATCAACAGGTTTATTTAACTTTTGATTTGTAAAATCTGTCAGGAGTGTTTTAAGAGTGGAATAATATGTTTCTTCCCTGGCATCGCCTCGTTTCCAGACTTCGGTAATTTCGGAAAGATAATTTTTTAGGTTCATGACAGATTCATCCTGCTGATGTCAGTATATTGTATTAAATGGAAAAGTCAAATTTAATGAATTTTAACCACAAATTTCTATCTCAACAATTGTGTTAAGGAAATTCTACTAACAATGGTACATTTTAACTTCCTGCTACTCTGCTACTTAACCCTCATACTCTCGTTGTGTGCTCCGCTTCTTCAAAGGTTTTGAATTTTTTAATCATTTATGCCCTCCTTAAGCCTTTATCCCGGCGTTGAGGGAAACAAGATTTACCCGATCGAAGGGCATAAATGATTTTATTTTCAATTTTCTACTCCCTCTTCCCTTTTAATATCTCGGTTGCAAGTTTTTTTGCACCGTAGAGGTCGGAGATGGCTTCAACCATACCTTGGGAGTGGACGGCGATTGCGCGGTTGGCTTCGTCGGTGTAGATGAAGTCGGCAGTGAGACTTTCGATGTTGCCGTCGAAGACGAGTCCCACAATTTTTCCATCTTTATTGATCATTGGACTGCCGGAGTTGCCGCCGATGATATCGTTGGTGGTGATAAAATTAAGCGGAGTTGAAAGATCAAATTCCTTTGGCAGATTCTCCCATATTTTTGGAAGATTAAAGGGGAATTTTTTACCAAATGAGTGATATCTGTCGAGAACACCGTAAAATGTGGTTTTTACAGGTGCCGTGGTTCCGTTGTAATCATAACCTTTAACCACACCATCGTTGATTCTGAGTGTAAATGTGGCATCGGGTGGGATCGATTCACCGTAAACTTCAAAAAGTGCTTCACCCAAAAGGCTGTTGTTGATGGCATCCCTCTGCAGAATTTCCTTGTTGATTTTTCCGTATTCACTAAATTTTTGTTTTGCTGCCAGGATAAACTTTATGACAGGGTCATCGGAACCCAGAACATCAAAGGGTGAACCTTTTAACAGTGCATCACGATAGTTTTTATCCATCAATTTGGTGGTGGAAAGAAGGTGATCCCTTGCATCACTCCCTGTTTTATCGGCGAAGAGCATCTTAATCAGTTCTTTGTTATTTCCGAGGTTCCTGAAGATTAGATTTACCTGCACCTGAAGATAACGACGCTGGGACTCAAGATTCATGGTTGACGGGAAAAATGTTCCGGCTATTGAATCAAGTTTTGATTGAGGATATCTGTTTTCATCAGTCTTTTTTGTTTCGGCAATGGTGACAAGAGTGGAAGCAACTCTAAAAAGTTCTGGCATGTATCTGCGGTTAAAGTTGTATCCAAAAAGTTCACGGGCTATCGGTTTAAGTTTTTCACGACCTTCAGCCACTTCACCCCAGATATGTCCATATTTGGCTTTCAGTTTTGGATTGGACATAACAGCGTGTTTAAAGTTCTTTTCAAAATCGTTTTTGCGGGCAATGAGATAAGGGTCATTTAACCCTTTGTAAATTCCATCGTAAACTTTAAGACCATTTCCGATCGAATAAAGTTCGGCAATCATCTTATAATTTTCAGTGTTGCCGTCGAGAACCTGCTCTTCGATTATTTTGTAGAGATCACCCAGCCATTCAACAATTGGGAGATTCTGAAAATCGCGTTCAAATTCCATTTGTGCAATTGTGTTTATGCGGGAAGTGCTGCCGGGGTTGCCAATCACAAAAACAGCTTCACCTTCATCGGCACCTTTTTCGCTCCATCCAAAATAATTCTCTGTGGTGATCGGTTTACCGTTTTCATAAGCACGGAAGAACATACAATCGAGTCCATAACGGGGATAGGTGAAGTTATCGTAGTCACCCCCCATTTTTGCAGTTCTGAGGTCGGGAGCAAAAACGAGCCGGACATCATCATATTTCTTGTAACCATAAAGGGAGTGTCTTCCGCCATTGTAGAGAGGAACCACCTGGAAATCAAGTCCCGAATTTTTTGATTCGGCTTCATTTACAAGCTCTTCACTTTTGGCCTTCCTTATTTCAACTCTTTCTTCATCAGTTTTTGCTGTAAGAAGGGCTTCGTTGATTTTTTCCGTAACATCTTCTATATAAATAAGTTGTTCGATAAAAAGATCGGGGATTCTTCGTTCGTTGGATTCATCTCCGGCATAAAAACCGTCTTTCAGAAAATCTTCACCATCCTTTTGTCCCTTAAAAACGATGTTTCGGGCGCAGTGGTGATTGGTCATTATAAGACCATCTTCCGAGATAAAGGAGGCAGTGCATCCTCCGCCAAAACGGAGAGCAGCTTTTCTTACTTTTGTAAACCATTCTTCCGAGGGACGAAAGTTGTAGGTCTGTGCAAAATAATCGACAGGTGGTTTTTCAAATGTCCACATTTTACCCATGTCCCATTTTCCGGCTTTCACAGTATCGGGATTAAACCCTGCATACTGGGCAAAGGCAGAAGTGGTGACAATGACAAGGAAGAAAAGCTGCTTAAACATCATAATTTGACTCCGAAAATGATTATTTCAAATAAGTAAATTTCTTTGAAGCGGTGAATCCCCCGGCATTAAGCCTGAGGATGTAGTTTCCGCTCACAAGATTTTCTGCTTCATAGCGGAATAAGTGGTTGCCCGATTCAAGCAGCCCAAGCTCCCGTTTTTCGATCTCTCTTCCTTCAATTGAGAAGATTGTAACTGTAACTTCGGAAGGAACAGGAAGATCGAAGTTCAGAACCGTTGAAGAATTAAATGGATTGGGGTAATTTTGTCCAAGATTAAAATTCCTGACCACCCCATTTTCGAAATTGATGACATTACTGTAATTAAATGATCCATCAAGATCGATCTGTTTTAATCTGAAATCATATACTCCGTTTTGTGAGAGGGGAATGATCATTTCATAAAACTTTGATTCAGTTGAAGTTCCGGCACCACGGGTCTCTGAAACTTTGGTGAACTCACCACCGTTAAGGGACATTTCCACTTCAAAACCATGGTTATTGGTTTCAGTTGCCGTGCTCCAAAGGAGTTTTACTCCCCTGAAACGGCTTCAGATGTGAAGGAAGTCAACTCAACAGGCACCCATCCAACGGGGTAAATAGTAACATCAAGTGGAGTTTTAACCCCTGAAGCTACTACAACACCATTAACTGTTACGGGGTCATAACCCGCGGCAGAGAAAGTGAGGTTATAGGTTGCGGTGAATATCATACGGGTGTAAGAACCTGAAATGGAGTCGGAATAAACTTCCGAATTGGTGAAATCGTGAGATACAACAGTAACCTTAACTTTTACAGGAACACCTTCGGGTGATTTTACTACACCGCCAACTCCGGAGAGGAGTTCGTTCATCAGGTTCAACCACGAAGCTCTGTTGTAAGTCCAAAGGGTTGGCATGTACGATGCTGCAACAAGTTTTGTGTTAGAGAGTTCGATTGTGAGTTCTCGCCCATATTTAAAGTAGGTAAACCAATCCTGTCTGCCGCCATAAACTGAATACCAGTCCCATCCGTTTGTGATTCCGTTGTTAAATTCGGAGAGGTAACCGTTGTTATTGCAGTAGAAGTGGACAGAATCGGCATATCTTCTTGAGATCACCTGCCACCAGTTATCGTCGGCGTGTCTTGCAACTCTGCTGTCCCACGGGTAATTAACAACTTCGGCACCACCGTGGTAGTTTGCCGACATGTTAAAATAATTGGAAGTGCTGAGGTTCATCATAGCGATGGTTTCAGGTTGCCAGGCATTTCCATCAGGATGTTGCCCTTGTACGGGATCGGGGAAATTTCTGTTGATATCGATATTGTTGGCGTTGCCTCTTCTGGCACCAGTAACGGTAGCATTGCCGGAACGGTAAGTGCCGTCGGGGTTTGCAGCCGGATTAATCCAGATTTCGAGTCCATTTACAAGTTTTGTTATATATGGGTCAACGCCATAGTTGGCGAGAAGATGGTCGGCAAGCCGGATCATATTCACAAAAGCTGCTGTTTCGTCACCGTGCATCGAAGAAGAGTGCATAAAGCGGGGCTCGGGTTCGGTAACATTAACATTGTCGGAGATAACCACAAAGAGGATTTTTCTTCCCTGGGTTGTGGTTCCTGCATCTACAACCCGGCAAAGATTTGGATAATCTGCTGCGAGGTCGTTTAACATCTGAACATAGGTTTCGTAGCTGGGGTAAACATCCCAAAGCCCAAGTGCCCTTGGATTTCCCATCTCAACAGGGACATCCCCCGGAGGTGGCAGCACTTCAACTTTGTAACCAACTTTTTGGAATTTTCTGAATTGATCTTTGTTTGCATAAGCTGTAACCATCTTGCCATCAAATTTATCGATGGAGATGATTTTGGTTATTTCCTGCAATTCCAGTTTGTTAAAAACAGGGAATCGGAAATAGACTTCACCATTCTTTTCAAAATATTGGTCATCAACACTTTGAGCGAACAACGAGACGGATAATACAAATAGTGCAAAAAATTGCTTGAGCATTAGTATCCGGCTTTATATAGATTGTATAGTGTGTCAAAAAGTTCGTAACGGGGTTTACCCTCATGGAGATCGATGATCTCGTTATACTCGTCACTGTCCATTTCAAAAGCTTCGAGGTAAGCTTCTATTTCTTCTCTTCTAACGGGTTCTTCACCCTGAAACGAGTAGTCATCTTTCACCACATAAAAACCTGCAAGAGCAAGTTCCTGAATTTTGGCGAACTGGTGATGGGTGTTCCAAAGGTCTTTATAGGGGAAGAGCTGACATCCTGCGTTCAGAAGCACATCCTGCACTTCTTCAACAGCGATATCGGTGGGTCTTCTCTCTTTTTTGATTGCAAGAGCTGCAAGGGCACCAACTGCCTGACCAATTAACATTACACATGGTTGAAGGCGTGTGCAGCCATTAACAATATGTGAAACGGAGATCGATTTTTCAGCGAGGAGAAGTCCATTTACTCCCGCGGGGATAAGACAATCCATTGGTATCTGAAACGGTGCATTCTCGGGAAGGGGTTCGATCAATCGTTCTTCGGGTTCAAGGAAAAAATGACTGTGGTGATGATCGAGGAAATAGTCGCCAACAGCGATTGAATCACTCACAAGCGGGGACGAAGAGTATATTCATCGGGCACCACATCCCACTCTCTCATATAATGGTTGCCAATTCCTCTTCTGCTCTCCCGCACATAGGGCATTGGAGGGAAATGATCGGGGGTGTCATAAATGGATTCATCAATCACCCATTCAGGATGTCCAAGTTTTGTTTGAATGTAGTGGACATAGTCGCGGGTTAACTCTTTTGCTTTTTCGAGGTGCCATTCCCGCTTTTCAAAATCATCGTAAAGTTCACGGGTCGTGGGGTAGTCATTGGCTCTGAAAGGCCAGTTTAAGAGATATTTATTGCCGGGAAGTGCCGCATAAGAGATAAAACTGTCCCAGTTGTGTAGTTTATGGTTTAAATACTCTTCATTTTTTGAATTTGCGTGAAGTGCCGTCGAATTTACAAATCTTTCAGGATCATAATTTTCGGAGGCAGGAACAATTTTTGTGTTACCGGGCTCTTTTTTGAGAATTGCACAGTATGTCAGGTCCTGAACAATTTCATCGGGATCATGAGGAGCCGAAGGTTCACCCGATTCAAATGTTGATTCCCTTCCAAACCTGAATGGTAATCCCGCTTTATAAAGAACATCGCCATATTCGGTAGCTTCAACTGTGATGTCGGCGAGGATCTGAACTTCAGAACTTCCGAGACTTGAGTACTTGAGTACTTGAGTTCTGGGGTTCTGTGTACTCTGAGTCTCCGGGCTTCTACTTTGGTTTGTGACTCGTGATCGGTTACCAAGTTCCGAGGTACTCGACCACCGCTCCCCTGACGTTATTCGCATCCTTGATAACGGAGACAAGTTTTGTGTTATACCAGATGGTGAGGTTTTCACCTGCGGATTCGATAAGTTCATCGAGAGCTTTTTTGCCGATGTGGGGTTCAAAACAGGTGAGGCTTATCCAGCCGGTAAATGTTTTTTCAGGACCGCCGTAATGGTCTTCAATTTTTTGCGGAATTCACCAAATATGCCACCGCCAACCGCGTGTTTGTTACCGTCGAAAGCTGTAACTCCCGCTGCTAAAAACATGCCACCTGCCATGGAAGATTCTTCCACTATCAGGGTTTTTATCCCCATCCTTGCAGCCTGGATACCGGCACAAATTCCCGAGGCTCCGCCACCAATAATCAACAGTTCCGTTTTCAAATCATTAACCTTCAATTTTATTGGAGTAGAGTTCCAGTTCGGTAAGTTCAAAAATTATATGTCCTGCTGTGATGTGACCTTCCTGAATTCTCTGCACATTCCCCGAAGGGATTATTATTGCAACATCCACAATATCTTTAAGTTTTCCACCGGTTCCGCCGAGGAAACCAACAACTTTCATCCCTTTTCTTTTTGCCATTTCAACAGCTTTGATCACATTTCCTGAGTTGCCCGAGGTTGAAACTGCCATGAGGATATCTCCCTCGGCTCCAAGTCCTTCAACATTTCTTGCAAAAACATTCTCAAAACCGATGTCGTTGCCACCGGCGGTGAGGTTTGAAGTGTCGGTTGTCAGAGCAATTGCGGGAATTGCGGGACGGTTCAACTCGTGGTTCAGTCGGATCATAAATTCGGTTGCGAGATGTTGACAGTCGGCAGCACTTCCACCATTGCCACAAAGAAGGAGTTTTTTGCCGCTTTTAAATGCATCAACAAAGAGGGTTATTGCGGCAAGAATGTCGTCACCACAGGCGTTTATCATATCGGTTTTGGTTAATGCGCTCTCTTTAAGCGACTCAACCATAAAGTCTTTTTTAAGCATGATTTCCATTATTTATTTTAATTTAATCTTTAAACTTAATCGTTTTTAATAAGATAGCAGAAGAATAAAGGAATGACTTTTGAACAAAACAGAACTAATTGGTGTTGTAACAATTGATTAGATGATGTGTATCTGAAACTTAAACTTTGAAATAAAATGGCTCTCTTTTTTATAATATTCTTTTAGTGTATGGCTCTGCCAATTTTTACGTTTTTCTCAGAGGATTTCAGGCTCTTGAAGCGACTCCTGTTTATGTAAAAATTTTTTATTCAACTGTTTTTTTGCTCGGGGCTTCGGGGTATGTTCTTGCGAGGGTGCTTGACTGGGAAAACTGGATTTATGACCTGCTTCACTTCTGGGGTGCACTTTGGTTCGCTATCCTGTTATATGCTTTTATGGCGGTTTTTCTGATAGATATTGTGAGACTGATCGACAAGTTTTTCCCGTTTGTGCCATATAAAATGTTCTCAACCATTCAATATTTCAAACTGTCGGTTTTTGGTTTGGTTTCTCTTTATCTGTTGCTTGTTGTCGGGTATGGGATGTATAACGCCAACAATATTCAGATAAAAACGATGAACATCACTCTTCCTAAAAAAGGGAGCAATTTAACCGAACTGAATGTGGCATTTTTGTCCGATACTCACTTTTCACCTATCACCGGATATGACAAAGCAGAGCAGATACATCAATTGCTCGACGGCCTCAAGCCCGACCTGATTCTGATGGGTGGGGACATAATTGATGACAAAGCGCATCACCTTATTCGGCATAATATCGATAAAAAATTAAAAGAATTAAAGGCTCCTCTGGGAGTAATTACGATTAACGGGAACCATGAATTTATAAATGGTTATGCCGAAAGTATGGATTTTATCCAAAGGACAGGAATTAAACTTCTCGCCGATTCGATGGTGGTAATCAATGACAATCTGGTTATTGTTGGAAGGGAAGACCTCTCGATTAATCGTTTTGCCAACAAACAAAGGAAAGAGCTTGCCGAGCTTATGACTCCTGCAACTGCCTTAAACCTCCCTGTTATTTTGCTCGATCACCAGCCATTTAAGCTTGAACAGGCGGAACAAAACGGGGTTGATCTTCAACTTTCAGGACACACCCATAACGGGCAGTTGTTTCCGGCAAACCTTGTTGTTAAAAGAATTTATGAAATGGCCTGGGGCTACCTCAGGAAAGGCAAAACTCAATATTATGTCTCATCCGGCGCAGGCGCATGGGGACCTCCAGTTCGACTTGGTAGTGATTCGGAGATAATTCTTTTTAAGATTAAGTTTGAGTGACAACCACTGACCCCGACTAAACATTATAAATAAGGCGAAAATATACCTTTACGGGTATATTTTCCCCTTGTTGGCAAACTCTTCTCTTAACGAATCTGTATCCCAACCCGCATCGCGGTTCATATCAACATCAGTGAAATCTGCTTTTATCATCTCTTCAAGTTCTTCAATGTTCTGCCGTGCTACAGTAAGATATTCTTTTTTATCCTTTCTGTGATGAGCAAGTTTCTCAATCGACTCTTCATCATGTTTGAAGAAGATATGACTCATCCTTTCGGTTTGATAAGCCCTGTAGCCAAGCATCCTCAGGGTGTCGCTCCCCATTCTTAAAGAAGTGTCCAAAGTTTCCCTGTATATTTTGTCTACCCCGGCTTCGATAAGTTCGTAGGCATCCGACCTGTCATAAGCACGGGCGAGAATTTTAACATGCGGGAAGTGTTTCTTGATTGTATGAACCAGTTCAATCACTTTTTCGGGAATATCCAGGGCAATTATGATGATTTTTGCCTCTTCAGCCCCTGCTGCATGGAGAAGGTCATAACGCGTGGGGTCGCCATAATAAACCTTAATACCAAGCTTTCGAAGTGTCTCCACACGATCGGAATCGTTATCGATAACAGTTGGCAAAACTCCGTTTGCTCTTAAAAATCGACCCGCAGTATTGCCAAACCGGCCAAATCCCGCAACAATAACCCTGCTTTTTTCATCAATTGTATCTGCTGATTTCTCCTTTTTTGGTGCTTTATTTGCAAGAAAGGGAACAATTATTTTTTCATTTAAAGCAAAAACAAAGGGGGTAAATGCCATGCTGATAGCCACTACCGCTGTTAGCATGCCAGTTGTGTTATTGTCCAATATTCCAAGAGATGTAGAGAATGAGAAAAGAACAAAAGCAAACTCACCGACCTGCGCCAGGGCAACTGCAAAGATCGAACTTTCGCCACTTCCCAACTTGAATATCTTGCCAATTGTGAAAACAATAACAGCCTTTATTGCCATAAGTGAGATGGTAAGGAGCAGCAAAGTGACGGGTTGGTCAATTACCAGTCCAAAATTGATACTTGCCCCAACCGATATAAAAAACAACCCTAACAGAAGTCCTTTAAAGGGATCAATATCACTCTCGAGTTCATGGCGGTATTCACTGTTCGCCAGGACAACACCTGCAACAAAAGCACCAAGTGCAGGACTAAGTCCCACAAAATTCATCAGCAAGGCGATACCTATTACCAGCAAAAGTACCATTGCCGTGAATATCTCCCTCATAGCGGTTTTTGCTATCAATCGAAAAACATGGCGGAGGATATACTTCCCCGTTAAAACGATAAGTACCACAGCCCCGATAACAAAGAGTGTTTGCAGCCATGCAGGAAGTGTTTCCATAAAGGAAGGATGAGCTTTTTCCACCAAAACCGTTGCCAACAAAGGAAATATCGCCAAAATTGGGATTACTGCTATATCCTGAAAAAGAAGAACAGCAAAAGAACTTTGTCCTGCTCCCGATTTTATTAACCCCTTTTCTTGTAGTGTCTGCATCACAATAGCTGTTGAAGAGAGGGAGAAAGTAAGTCCAATTGCCAGGGCAGCTTTCCATTCCAAGCCAAAGAGCATGGCAGCCGCCCCAACAAGAATGGTTGTAAAAACTATCTGCATCCCTCCCATGCCCGTAATGGATGTGCGAAGCCTCCAAAGAAGTGAGGGTTCCAACTCCAAACCAATTACAAAGAGCATCATAACAACACCAAATTCGGCAAAATGCATCACATCTTGCCCTTCTTTGCCAATAAGACCAAGAAGTGCGGGACCAATAAGTACACCTCCGATTAGATAACCAAGAACTGATCCAAGTCCCAATCTCTTGGCAACAGGAACGGCTATAACCGCAGTAAGCAGATATACAAAAGCCTGATAAAAAAATCCTCCTTCGTGCATTTTATCCCTCCACCTTTTTTACTGATAAATCGTTTAAATATCTTGCATTTTGAAGTGTAGCAAGATCAAATTTTTCATCCCGTAGAGACTCGACTATATAGACATAACTCTCTGCATATTTATCGATCTCTTCTCCCTCCAATTTGTGGGTGCCATGAACCACAAAAGGGGGCAGGGGGATCATTTTGCAAAGAGAGAAAGTCTGTCTAAAGGGGGCAAGAAACTCCCAAATAGTATGACCGTTCATCCCCTCTTTTGCATAAGCCTGCTCGCCACCACCGGTTGTTATCACATTCAGACCCCACTTCCCCGTTAATGCAGTTCCTTTTGAACCATAAGCCCAGCCGTGCTCAAGAACAAGATCGATCCACTGTTTCAAAAGGGGAGGACAACTGTACCAAAAAAAAGGATGCTGAAATATTACGATATCGTGTGCCAAAAGGAGCTCTTTTTCCCTCTCTATATTTATATCAAATTTGGGATAGTTTTCATAAAGATCATGAAATGTTATGCCTTCAACTTTATTAATGCGGTTGACAAGCTTTTTGTTGATACGGGATTTTTCCAATGCAGGGTGAGAAAAGAGTATTAGTATTTTTTTCATTTAAACCGGATTATTATGTGATTAAAACAGAAGAGACGATTTTTACTAAGTTCAGTACCAAACAAGGAGTACTTACATAAATCAGTTTTTTTGTATAACAACGATAATGAAAAAAAAGTTGAATTCTTTTTTGTTCAAGAGTTGTAAGTTTCGTCATCATTGTTTTATTATTTCTACGGACAGATCATGCGGAAAATGATAATTTTCATCGTATTGGTGACAATTTCGAATTTACATTCACAAACTTCACAGTTGACGACAAAACTTCAGGCGATAAAAAACAACAGGGGCGTCCTTGGGATGTCCGTAACTGTCATCAAGGACAAAGGAATTTCCTACTCACAGGGGTTTGGCATTCGTGATGTTGGAAGAAACCTGCCCGTAAACGACAGCACACTCTACCGTATCGCCTCGATTTCCAAAATGGTCTCGGCTATTGCTTTAATGCAGCTTTATGAACGAGGTTTGATTAACCTGGATGTCGATATCAGCACTTATCTCGGTTTTCAATTCAGAAACCCCGCTTTTCCAAACGATATAATTACTACAAGACAGGTTATTTCGCATACTGCCAGTTTACGCGACGGAAATGGTTACGACAATTTCCTCTCGGCATCTTATAACCAAACTCCACCGCCAAACATCTCCACCCTTTTCCTTCCCGGTGGCACATATTATAATGTTGATGTTTGGAACTCAAGCAAAGCACCGGCTGCCAACTATTTTCAGTATGCTAATGTTAACTTTGCTGTGATCGGCACACTGGTTGAAAAACTTTCAAATAAACGATTTGACATTTACAGCCGCGAAAATATATTCATTCCATTGGGCATGGATGCAAGTTTTAATATTCAGGATATTGTCGGGTTCAACAACTTAGCGGCACTTTACCGCAAAAATGGAGGCAACTGGGTTGCACAAGCTGATAATTACAACGGGATAAAACCTGCTCCAATCAATCTGGGACAGTATGTTATCGGTTCAAACGGATTGATGTTTGCTCCTCAAGGAGGAGTGAGGACTTCCGCAAATGACCTCTCAAAAATCCTTACTGCGCTACTTAATGGTGGAATGTATGGCGATTCACGTCTGTTAAATGATTCAACAACGGCACTTCTTCGCAAAATGAACTGGACTTACAACGGCTCAAACGGCAACAATTATTACGGTATTTTCAACAGCTACAGTTATGGTCAACACAAAACCACCGAGTTGCTACCAAACTGAAACGATATACGGTCACCCGGGAGAAGCTTACGGTTTGATCAGCGATGCTTATTATTCATTCGACAGGCGATATGGGATAGTATTTATAACAAACGGCGGGCAGTGGGGTTATGGTGCATACAGCGGATGGTATGATGTTGAAGAAGATGTTTTTCAAGCCTGTCTCTCAGAATTAAACAATCTGACCAATGTTCAACAAGAAGAAAATGTCCCTGCCGGCTTTTCATTGCTACAAAATTATCCTAATCCTTTTAATCCTGCCACAACAATTGTTTACACCCTGCCCGAAACAGCTTATGTAAAGATTACTGTCTTCAATTCACTCGGTGAAGAGATTAAACAGTTGACAAATATTGAGCTTCCCGCCGGTTCACATAGTGTCTATTTTAAGCCTGATAATCTCCCATCCGGTACATATCTCTACAGAATAACCGCCCTCACCAATACGGGGGTAATGTACAATTCGGAACGGAAGATGATATATTTGAGATAATGCAATAATCTAATAATGCAAAAATGCAGTAATCGAGACCAACAGCTGTGTCCCTTTTTTTATTTCAACAGCATTATTTTTTGAACAAGTTGTTGATTTCCAAAAATTGCCTGAACAAAATATACTCCTGAGGAGAGTCCTGCTCTCTCAATTATGAAACGGTGTGTGGCTGCTTCTTTCATTCCATTAAAAACAGTTTGAACAAGTGCGCCTTTGCTGTCAAAACGGAATATTTGTACATTACCGGAATTTGGGAGATCGAGTGTAAAGGTTGTTTGTGGATTAAAAGGATTGGGCGAAGCGTTTCCCATTCTAAAGTCAGCAGGAACCTCTGCGGTGTTGTCTTCAATTCCAACTAACGAAAGGGGTATTTTTACAGATTGAATCTGGTAGATGCCCGAGCGATTATCCATCCAGAATGGATGAAGTTTATTTCCGCTATAAACAATTGAGATGTTGTCCCCTGATACCCCTGTCCCAAACCACCTATCGGTGTCGGTTTAAAGTTTTTATCTGAAATTTCATATTCAGTCCAACTGTTTCCATTATCAAGTGATCTGGCAAGAAAAACACCCGCAGAATCGGCAGTAGTTGCCCTGTCATCATAAAATATCACATTAATTCCACCAAATTCATCCACCGTCATTGCAGGGAAAAATTGAATTTTGCCGTTGTTTAGCGGGTCCTGATTAACTCTGATGCCCCCCGACCAGGTAGCTCCCCCGTCAGTTGAACGGTTAAATATGATATCGGGGTCTGCTCCAGCCACGGAAGTGTTTTTCTGAGTGGTTACGACATACAACCAGCCATTGGTTGCTCCTCCCGACAAATCAATTGCCAACTGAGGATTGCTGTTAACACGAATATTCTGTTTGGTGGGTAAAATTCCCTGGATTCCATTTGTGAGAAAGGCGTTTTCGGTCACTGTCCAAGAAGTGCCGCCATTTGTTGACTTCGCAAATCCGGTATATTTTTCTGTAAATGGTGAGGAGGATGTAACTGCAGCCCAGACTGCATAAACCACTCCCTGTTTATCAACAACAAGTCCACCCCCATAATTTCTGTCGGTGGGTGAGTTAACCTGCTGAATAGCCGACCAGTTTAGTCCCCCGTCATCTGTATAAACAAAAACCAAAGGATAGGGAGGACTGTATCTTACCCAGGCAGCATAAACTCTTCCATAATAAGGACTTGACGGGGAATTATCCGCTGCCAGCCATGCCCTTTCGAGCTCAACATTTGTGATTGCTTTTGCATTCGACCAGGTTCTTCCCTGATCAGTTGACCTGTGGGAATAAAGACCATAAAGGGGGATTTTGCCATTTCTTGTGAGGATAAATGTACCGTTTTTGTCAATTGCGATCCCGGGATCACCCCCATGAAAAGCAATGGATGGACCACCTGAGCAGGTGTCGGTACCCCAAAACGAAGTTCCACCATTGGAAGAGACATATATCCCTTCACTCACAAAAAACTGTGGCGAAAAACTGATTGCATTTGCAGAGGCAAAAATTGAGTTTGGATCATTTGGATGTACAACAGCAACCACTTCGGTTTGTGTAACAGCGGACGGAAAAACAGGATAATTTGGCAGCCCCAGTCGTGTAAAATTTTGGGCAGAAGTTACCGTCATTAAACAAAATATCAGAAAAAGGGGAACCCTGAACCGGGTTCCCTTTAAAAGAACAAAATTTAATTCTCTGTAATAACTTGGTAACATCTATTGATCCATAATTACAACAGTCTTGTAACAAACGTTGTAAATGTAAAAAACAATCTGCATGTGAGGAGGTAAAACCACAGAGCACACCGAGGACACAGATGGGAAATTATAAATCCCATCCGTGGAGGCCGTGCTACTATCTTACTTCTTACAAGTCAGAGCTAAAACCTGTATCCCAGTGTTAAGGATGCAAAGGCATTTCTCGGTTCACCCAGTTCATAAAATCTTCCGGAGGTGGAGTTGATATTCAGAAATGCCGCATATCTTTTATCCAAGATATTATTTACTCCGCCCGAAAGCAAGACATTAAAATGGTTCAATTTTAAGTCAAACCCCACAACCGAGTTAAGAATCGTATATGATGGATTGTTTTCGGAGTTGGCATCATCAACATACATATCGGAAATATGAGAGACGGAAAGTCTCAGAAAACCGGTGAGGTCTTCAGTGATATTGTTTTGATATGATCCTGAAACATAGATATTATGTTTTGGAACTGACGGAACAACCTTACCACTAAAATCCTTCTCCTCGGTTACAAAATTACCTCCGTTGTCCAGTTTAATTACACGGGCAGCGTAATTATCGTAACTGAAATTGCTGTAAGTATAAGCCACTTTCAGAGTAAATGCTTTTAGAATTGCGGTTTCTGCCCCCAATTCAAATCCCGAACGGTTGGTTTTGGCAGAGTTTCGATAGAAAACACTTCCAAGCACTTCAAACGGCACAATCTCGTTATCGATCATGATATTAAAGAAAGTACCTTCAAAAAAGAGATAGTTGAACAATCCGCTGGTAAAAATCAGATTACCTTTTACACCCAGATCAAAATTTTTCGTTTTTTGTGCTTCAAGGTCGGGATTGTAAAATTTACCCTGATTTGAACTGGTTGGGTAGTTGTCAAGTTCATTTCCGGCGGGGGAGTCAAATCCCAAACCGTAGGAAGTGTAGATTGAAAGATATGGGGTAAATTTATAGTTCAAAGCAACTTTTGGTGTAAAAGCGGTGTAAGCTTTTCTGTCATCCTGTGAACCAAGTATTCTGTTTTTTGCTGCAAACACCACATTATCGTATCTACCGGTTAAAAGCAGAGCAAATTTATCGGGGATGAATTCAAATCTTTCCTGAATATAAAATCCTGCATTTTGGATGGTTTCATCGTTGAGGCTGACCAAAACATCGCCCTTCATTCCGCTGATATTGTTGTATTCTTCGATTGGTCCAGTTTGATAAAGAAAGTCACCGCCCACTGAAAACATGTTGTTGAAGCCGGCAATTTTTGTGCGGTTTGTGTAACGACCCGAAGCACCAAGCCCATAACGATTAAAAATCCTGATGGTTTTTTGTGCTCTTTCAAAATATTTCAGAGTGAAATAACCCGTCACTTCAACTTCATGTGCCTTGCTTCCGCCCGGATTTAATTCATATTTGATTCCAAACCGTCCTTTGTTTGAGAGACGATAATAGTCAAAATCTCTTTCGGTTTTAGCAGCTTGAAAAGGATCAACATCAAACTCCGCTTTTTTTAAGGAGCCCGGAAGTTTTATCGTTCCCGTCGCCGAGTAACCGATGAGCGATAATTTCGAATTTTCGGTAAGTTTTGTCGCGAGAACTGTATTTATAATGTTCCAGAAATCTTCAGAATGGGCGCGATAACCGGCAGCATTATGATAATTATAGGAGAACATAAATTTGGTGTCACCCTCTTTAACACCGAGCTTAACACCGTTACGGCGAAGTCCAAACTCGCCAAATTCATTAAATTGTGTTATAAAAGAGGAAGGGAAATTGATCTCGTTGATGAAATTTACAACTCCACCCGGAGCATTGGTATAGAGAGAAGAGGCACTTCCTTTTACGATCTCGATTGAACCAACGGAATTAAAGTCGATCGCTTCTATTCTGGTCTGTCCATCGGGCTCCGATTCAGGAATTCCATCAAGTAGAATACGAACTCCCCTGATGCCCGAGTTTGAGCGGCTTCCAAATCCCCTTATCGAAATCCTTACATCGTGATTTCCATAACGGGACTGCATAAAAAGACCGGGAACACCGGAGAGAATATCGTTTATTGCGGTTTTTTTATCAAATTTATATGAGCTGTTATCAATTCTAAAAACAGGATATGGGATATCGATAATTTTTTCTCCCACTCTTGTGGCTGTAATAACCACATCATCAAGTTGATACTTGATCGTGTCTTTCTTATCCGGTACATACTCATCTTTTGGCTGTGCAGATACCTGACCAATGATTAAACTGAAAAAAAAGAGAGCTTGTTTCATTTATTTTACTTTCATAAAATATAATTGGTGAACTGAAATTTACGAAAACCCACCGACAATTTGCAGGTATCCCCCATCATTTAGTCATAATAAATTTTCCTGTTAAGCGACTGATAGTATTCTCTACCGAAACATTTTCAAGAGTGTAGAAATAGACTCCCGAAGCTTTGCCTGACATATTCAGGTGGATTTCATGGGTGCCACTTTCTGTGATGCCGGGTGATAAGGTTGTTATAAGTTCACCACGGGAATCATAAATTTTCAGTGAAACCGTGCCCGAAAAAGGCATGTTGTATCGGATAACAGTCTCCGGATTAAAAGGATTTGGGTAATTACCAAGCAACTCAAATGAAAGGGTATTCAAATCTACCTCAACCGGTTTTGAATAGTGGTTTGTTCCGTCAAAATCGATTTGATTTAGACGATATTGAACCCGACCCGAAAAATTTAACGGCGAATTATCACTGAATTGATAAGTTCTTGGAGAGGTGGTTGTTCCTGACCCGGAAACCGAACCGATCTCTTTCCATGTTTCACCTGTAAGAGGACGCCTTTCAATACGGAACTCCTTGTTGTTGGTCTCGGATGCAGTTGACCAGTTTAGGACGACATCACGCCCGGCCACTTCCGCCGAAAATGATGTTAGTTCCACCGGCACAGGTTCCAGTTGATTAAGAAAAACAACTATCGGGGTTCTGGCAGTCCCAACCGCGAGGTCGAGCATACCATTTCCGTCAACATCGCCGTAGGCGATTGAATTCAGTGAAGAAGCACCAATATATGTCCATGTTGGTGTTGTCGGAAGGCTGCCACCGTTATTGATAAACAATTCCACTCTTGGAGGACTGAAACTTACCGTCGATAAGTCGGGATAACCGTCGTTGTTCACATCGTTAAATATCAATTCCTGTACACCGGGTGTTGGTGTGTGATTTGAAGTCCAAACGGGTGATGAACTGAGTGTTCCTGCGGTGTTTTTGTATAACACATTTTGATTCCCATTTCCACCGATTGCAAAATCCATATAACCATCAAGATCATAGTCGCCCCATCCACTTCCCTTTTGTGAAACGGTATTTCCAACATTCCAGAAAGGACTTCCGGAGATTCCTCCTTCAAAATTTAGATAAACCCCGGAAGCAAAGTTTACCCACTTGGAGGCTCCCACATCTCCTTTTTTAACATAAGAATAGTCCACAATTACTGATGCCCCCTGTGAAAGAAGACCACCGATGGAAACAAACGCCCCAACGGGATCGGAGCAATAATTTCCGACGGGTGTTCCGTTAACAGTAACTGAATGAATTTTATAAATTGGAGTTTTTGAAAGATGGACAGCACCCTTGCCTGTTTCGGGAATGGTAAAAGTCTCTTGCACCCTTGTAAGATCGCTGTTGTTCAGATCGGTAAAAGCAACCGAATTTGAGATCATCAGATCACTTGAAGTGTAAGTCGGGGTGGATGTGAAATCCCGTGCCCTGATTTATATAATAAAATATCGGTTTGTAGGGGTCAGCAGTGTTCCCTTGATTTCCCACAGCGAGATCGAGTAATCCATCACCATTGATGTCGTTGAAAGCCGTTCCAACAGTCCATGCCTGCCCTGTGAAGGTGAAAGAAGGGGTGGTGGGAACGCCTGTGCCGGTATTGAGATAAATTGTTGAAGGGGCATAACTTCCATCACCATTCCCTGAAAAAAGATCGGGTTTTCCGTCATTGTTGATATCTGCCCATTTAATATCGGTTGTTGAGCGGGAATCAGCAGAGAACCATGCCGGGTTCACTGTTAAAACTCCGTTATCGTTTCTGAAGATCATGTTATTGTATTCGGGAATCGGGGGAAACGACTGGCTGAAATAACATCCGGCTGCAAGATCAAGATCACCGTCCATATCATAATCACCAAAAGCGAGTCCGCCTATCTGTCTTTCAAGTCCTGCTGTCCATGAAGGCGTTGTTCCAAATGGTGCGGTAGTTGTGAAAAACACATAAGGCCTGTATTCACTATTAAACTCTGTAACAACACTTTTCCCATCGGGACTGATCTCGATGTGTTTTTGCCCATCTTGAGCGGTGAGAATGAAACAGGAAACAGTAACAAAAAACAGTAATCTTGATAACATTTTTTACTCCAAAAAGTTAGGATGCTAAAATTACAAAAATATTAGAACAGTTCACATATTTAATTTACCGTTGGTGGAATGCCGGTTTCATGGTTTGAGTGGTTGAATTAAATTAGCAATATATAATTTTTAGAGGTTGGAAAATGAAAAAGATAAAGTTATACATTGCAGCAAGTCTTGACGGTTATATTGCAAGACCCGATGGGGATCTCGATTGGCTAACAAAGGCACCAAATCCAGAGAAAGACGATTTTGGTTATAATACATTCCTTGAGTCTGTTGATACCACTTTGATGGGGAATGAAACATATAAATGGCTGTTGAATGAGGGGGTGGAAGATCCTTATCCGGGGCTCAAAAATTATGTGTTTACACGAACCAAAAAAGAATCAAACGGATTTGTGGAGTTTGTAACCGATAATCCTGCTTCCTTTGTCAAGACAATAAGGGAAGGTGAAGGAAAGGATGTTTTTCTTGTCGGAGGTGGTGGTATAGTTTCACCTCTTTTGGCAGCAGAATTAATAGATGAAATCCACTTGATCATCGTCCCTGTTTTTCTCGGCAGGGGAATACCTCTTTTCCCGGCTCAGATGAAAGATCTTAATATCCTGTTCAACACCGTGGATGTTGTTAAACATTCAAACGGTTTTGTTTCGATAAAAATGGAAAAACCACAGAGGAAAGAGTCGAACCGCAAAGGACGCTGAGAACGCAAAGGGGAAAAACCACAGAGCACGCAGAGGGCACAGAGGAAGTAACAAGGTAGTCGAGGGGAACTTAAACCAAAGTGATTACAGGTTAATTCCCAACTGAACATTAAGCAGGAAACGCCATCTTTTTTGGATCGGGAAGAATGGGGTCACTTCCAATCCTGCACTTATGTTCTTCATAAAATCGATGCCAAGAGATTCAGTCATTTCTGCCAGATTAAGAAACAGGGAAAGTGCAAAACCTCCCCGGCCGATATCCACGTCCAAAGGTGAGTTTACACCAAAGGTTCCTATACCCAAATTTACCGGAAATCTTTTCCCGGTTACCTGACTCACAAGATAAAACCGGATCATTGCACTTGTGTTTCCGTAGTCAAGGGGATCGTCCGCCTGTGTATCGTAGAGAACTTTTGGTATTCCCAAGGCGAATCCAACCTCAATTGAGGGACCACGCACGTGAAAAAACCTGGTATAAACATTAAATCGGTCGTAACCGCCAATTTTTATGGAATAATCGGGCTCAACGGTTACTCTTACCACAGACCAGTCAGGCAGTGAGTCGATATTCAAGTGGACCTCTTCAAACTCTTGTGGATTGATGGCGGCATATTCTCCGTAGGCGTTTCGATATTGTCTTAACATTGCCAAATCCCTGTTGGGATCCTCATCATTTCTGAATGTAAGAACCCTCCTTTCAATGGTCTTTTCTGATGTCCCATCTCTGAGGGTCACGGTGGTTCGTATAGTGATAAACTGAGGTCCCACTCCCATTGGAATGCTGTCTCTGTTGAAAACAACCCTCAGGTCTCTAATCTGGCCCCTTCGAAGAGTTACAGCAGAACCGATATCTTTCCCGCCATCATCGGGAATGATACTGACATATCTTTCAAGTTTTTCAATTTTATGATGTTCTTCCACATTTAAAATGCAATCACTTTCGAAATAGAACATTCTCCCTTGGTTGTCCCTTGCCCTCAGTCTGATCTTGTATGGTCCTGGTCTTGAAATCGTTGGAATTATTGCGATAAAGGTTGTATCGCTCAATGCTACAATTGAAATCCCGTCCATAACGATCACAGGCACCACATCCACCAGCGGGGACTTTAACTTGCCTCTGAGGAGAATTTTAACAGTCTCCCCTTGATAGTAAACGGGTTTATCAACCGTTAATACAACAATTTCATCTTCAAAATAGGATCTGATAAGGGTGGGATATTCCTGGGCAAAAACTGTAATCGCCGACAGAAACCAGAGAAAGGTTATTAGCCGGGGCGAGATTTGAATCCAATAGCAATTGGCTTATAAACATATCGCATGGTTGGTTAACCTGAACTTAAATAAATTTGCACGGCTGATCATGAGGTTATGCTTTCTTACGAGGACGCTTAAATATTTCAACAGGAATTCTGAACTCTTTGGTGTCCTCTGATCCCAGCAGGATTGCTATCCATCTCGTTTTGTCACTGCTTTCAAAAGCAAACTTCATTGTTATAGTAAGAGGGATACAAAGAATTGCTCCGGCCAGACCGAGCAAACTGCCCCAGAATATCAGGGAGAGAAAAACAACAAGTGTAGAAAGATTTAAATTTTTACCCATCAGTCGAGGTTCAACCATATTACCGATGACAAACCCTATAACCACATTTCCAAGGATCACAAGAATTGCTGACCCCGGTCCCAGTTGAATAAGTGCAAGAAGGGCTGCCGGAATTGCAGATAAAAATGCTCCGATATTTGGAATATAATGTAAAAGAAAAGCCAGAAAACCCCACAAAACCGGAAACTGTACACCCAGAATATACATCCAAATACCTACCAGGATACCCGCTGCAAGATTGATCATGGTTTTTAACACCATAAATCGTTTCATGTCGATAATAAAATTTGTGAACTGGGGGAAAGCTTGTTTTGGATCGCCAAGAATGGCACGGAGTTTAACGGGAAAACTTGAAACTTCAAGCAGAATAAAAGTAACAGTAAGTAAAATTAATATCAGGTCTGAGAAAACCGTGCTCATACCGGTTAAAAGACCTGCTGTAAAACCCATTATATCATCCGGATTAAAATACTCTATTAGATATCCATCGTCAACAATAATGCCCTTGGTGGCCAGATATTTGCTCATATCAACAAGTCGCTCGCCAAGATCTCTTTGAAGTTGGGGCAACTCGGTCACAAAACCATTTATTGAGGATCCAATCTGAGCGGTTATCAGCAAAACAATTATAATCATTGCAGTAACAACGATTAGTACCGCCAGGAGTGAAGGTACTTTCTTCTCCTTTAACCATAATAATGGGGGTGCTCCCAATAGTGCTATGAAAATTGAGATAAGAAAGAGCACCACCACCGACTGAGCAAGGCTAAGCCCGATAATTATTATTACGAGCGAAGCTGCGACTACCAGAAACCTGGTTGGTCCTATTTTAGTGCTGTCATTACCCGAATCCATATTCAAATCTGTCAGCCAAGTCTGCGCCCCGAGATAACTCTTACGAGGAACATAACAATTGCTATGACAAGCAGAATATGGATAAAGCCACCCATTGTGTAGGAGGTGACAAATCCGAGTAACCATAAAACAATAAGCAAAACTGCGATTGTATAAAACATAATGAACTCTCTTTAAATTGAGATTTTGATAAAATTCTTCCATGAAAATTGGGATTAAAAAAGGTCGGAAACAATAAATCAGAAGGATGAAAAAGGGATTACATCTTATGGATGTGATGGTTAATTATAAAAAATTAACCAGTGTAACAAGTGCAACCACCCCGGTGATTATGATTAAAAGTCCGGCAATTCTGTTTACCCATTTCAGACCTTTCATATCAAGTTTTTTCCTGAAAAGTGTAACACCCATGGTGAGAACAAGAAACCACAAAGCTGAGCCCACAAATACCCCCACAACCAGTGTGGTGGCGGAAAGCAAACTCATACCATCTCCAAATCCAAAGGCTGCAAAAACTGCAAGAAACGAAAAGATCGTAAGTGGATTGGTAAGGGTTAAAAAGACTGTGTAAAAAAACGAGCCGGCAAGACTGTCCTTGTCTGCGGGAATTGTTGGATCTTTTGGCTGTGTAAGGTATGTTTTGACACCTATGTAAAGAAGGAGTGATCCTCCAATAAGTTGTATCCAAAACTGCTGTTCCAGAATAAGGTCTGAGATCATTGTAAGTCCAAAAGCTGCGATACATGCGTATAACATATCTGCGGTAGCTGCTCCAAGTCCAATAACAAATCCATGCATTTTCCCCTCTGTGAGGGTCTTGCGAACGCAGATTATTCCTATCGGACCAATTGGCAGAGCCATTGCAAAACCAATAATAAGTCCTTTTAAGAAAAGGGTTATTTCAGCTATCATATCTTTTATTTAACCAACAATATTTGTGTAGAAGACTTAAAACAAACAGAAGCGGCAGATTCCTGCCGCTTCTGTAAACAATTATTTTAACTTTTAGTTTTTAGAGAGTAACTTTACTTCAACTCTTCTGTTCATTGATCTGCCTTCAACAGTATCGTTTGAAGCGATAGGACTGTCTTTGCCATAACCAACTATTTTCAGATTCGAAGCACTTGCACCTTTACTAACAAGATAAGTAACTACTGATTGAGCTCTTTGTCTTGAAAGTTCTTTATTGTAACTTGCTGATCCGATACCATCTGTATGTCCGGCAACTTCCCATTTGTAGTTAGGATTTGCATTCATTGTTACAGCAAGTGCATTAAGATCTGCATAAGCTGAAGGTAAAAGATTTGCTTTGCCAAATTCGAAATTTGCATCTCCACTTAGCACAACAGTTTTTACTTCCTGCTCAATTATGATTACTTCAACTTCTTTTTCAACAGGGCAACCTGCTGCATCAACTTCAACTTTAGCCGGAGTATTCGGGCATTTGTCGAGGTAATCAGCTACGCCGTCACCATCGGAATCCATTGGGCATCCGTTAACATCAACTTTTGCACCTTTGGGGGTACTTGTACATTTGTCAAGATAATCGGGAACTCCGTCGCCATCTGTATCGAGTGGGCAACCGTTAGCATCAACTTTAGCTGTGGTTGGTGTATTTTGACATTTGTCAAGATAATCGGGAACAAGATCGCCATCGGTATCGAGTGGGCAACCGTTTTTGTCAACTTTTGCTTCTTTAGGTGTGTTAGCACATTTATCAAGATAATCAGGAACACCATCTTTGTCTGCATCCAACGGGCATCCAAATTCATCAACTTTTACGCCTGCCTGTGTACCAGGGCATGCATCTTCGGCATTAGGAACGCCATCGCCGTCAGTATCTGTCTCTCTTCCAAAATAGTATGAAAGGCCTGCGTTTGCGGTAATAAAGAGATCATTCCCTGAGCCACCATTGATATCATCCAACCAGTCTTGAGTTCCGATTACGATTCCACCCATCAGATTAAAGCTAATAGCTTTTGACACGAAGATTTTTGCACCAACATCACCATTGTAAGCAAGCATCTGTTTTGTGTATTTTCCTGCAACACCATTTGGTAATACCACTGAATTAATATCCTGTGGCGAAAACCATAAATTGGATGCACCAACACTTACCCATGGATAAACAGCATCTCCGATGGAAAGGGTGCAAAATCAGTGGCGAACTCGTTGGTAATATTACCGGATCCAACAGGAGCGTCTTTACCGGTTATTTTACCCTTTTGACCAAAAGCTCTTATTCCAAGATTTCCTTGCCCTGTTGAAGGGAAGTAATACTCGAAGGAAAGTCTTCCGTCGTAGTTCATTGTATTTGTATTGTAATCTGTTAGTCCATAAGTTACGCCACCTTCAACAGTGACACCAAAGATACCGGACATTGCGTTGTTGTTTGTCGGCTGCACTTTGTTCTGCGCCGTAGCTAATTGGGATAAAAGGATTACAATCATCCCAAAAAAAGTAAATAGTTTCATTTAAAACTCCAATATTGTAAAAAATAAAATGGTTCTTCTTTCTAATTAAAGAAAAACCTTGCGCCAATACCCGCATCAATACCAAAACCGGTACCGGGGGTAATCTGAAATACCGGAACTACCTCGACAAAGACGTCAATTGGCGTATTTGCAGGTAACCAGGCGATGCCGAGAACACCTCTAACACCAACAGAACCATCATAACCGCCGCCACTATTGTATCTGCCACCGATTCCATAATATAGAGGGAATCTTTCTGTTGAACTGATTGCGGTAAATGAATGCCATAAATAATCCATGTGGAAATGGATTCTGCCTTTGCCATCATAGATGTAGTCGTTTTTTGAAATTCGATCACCACCGACCGAAAATCCCAACCCAAAATCGAAAGCATTCGTTTTGGAAGTCCACAATTTTGCACTTAATCCCGTTGGCTCCCCGAGTATAAACCCGAGACCAAATCCGTGGTCTTGTGCTGAGCCGGGTTTGGCGAGTAGAACAAACAGTCCCAGTGCCAAAACAGCAAGTAAATTATTTTTCATGTTACAACTCCTTTTAGATAATTGTTCACGCTTTTGTTAATAAAATTCCGTTAATAAATTTCCTCTTATACTACCCAATTTAGCCCCTGATTTCGGGGATACAATCGCACAAAGGATTGAAAACTGGATTACATCGAGTGGGGGACTACAGGGTGAGTTTTGTGGGTTAAGAGGGTTAGAAACCCCAGAGCAACCAGCTGCTTTGTGCTTTTTCCAATAACATTTTCAAGTTAAATGTTCCATCTTTAAGGTTTATCATTACGGAATCGATATTTTTGCCCAGATTTTTATTTACATTCACAGACAATTCCTTTAGTCCGACTGAACCATCTTTTAAATTGGTCATCACGGAATCCAGGTTCTGAGCGAGTGAAGGATCCATCAGGAGTCTTCCTACACTTCCGTTTCCATCTTTTACATTTCTGACAATCGTCATTAGATCGGCGGACATGGTCTCTGTGTTGTTTAGTGTTGACTTAATCAGAGTATTGAATCCTGATGAGCCCGATTTCAGCAATGCAATTGCTGAATCAAAATTTTGGGAAAGATCATCATCCATCAACAGTCTTCCAACAATTCCTTTCCATCCTTAATATAGGTTGTAATTTTGGCGAGATCTGCTGTGATCTCGGATGTATTATCAATAGTCCCTTTCAACGAGGCAAAGATTTCATCAAGGTTTATCGGAGGAGCTGTTTTAATCTGATCCTTGTCTTCAATAGTTACAGCTTTTCCCTTACCCGGTGAAATAAAAAGAATCTTGTTCCCCATCAACCCCTCTGTTCCAATATTTGCAATAGCATTTTTGTTGATAAACTTGCGAACACTTTCATCAATTATCATATCAACCTGAACCGATGTGTCAGTTATGATTGAAATGCCTTCCACCACACCAACATTGATCCCCGCAAAGCGGACATTTCCACCAACCTGAAGCCCTCCAACATCCTTAAAAACACCTGAGATGTTAAAAGTGCTGCGGAACAATTGTTGTTTTTCACCAATAAAATAGATCGCAAGAATAAATACCACGACACCGACGGTGATAAAGATACCCAGCCTGATTTTGTTTTTTGAATCATTTTTCATTTTGTAATCTCACTTTAATCCATTGGTCAATATTCAAAGAATGACCGGACCCATTTATCTGTTGAATTTTGCATCTCTTCAAACGAACCTTCTGCATAACAAACGCCTTCTTTCAGCACAATTATTCTGTTGCCTGTAAGTTTGGCACACTCAATATCATGTGTAATGATAATTGATGTGGTTTCATATTTCTTCTGCACTTGTATTATAAGTTCGCTTATCTCTCGTGATGTGATCGGATCAAGACCCGTTGTTGGTTCATCATAGAGCATAATTTCCGGTTTTAATATCAGGGTTCTTGCAAGCCCAAGCCTTTTACGCATACCCCCCGAGAGTTCGGAGGTCATCTGGTCAATCGCATCCGAAAGACCAACATTTTCAAGAGCTTCTTTTACGCGGAGATTTATCTCCTCGTTTACAATTTTTACTTTTTGCCGTCTTAGGGGAAATTCAAGATTTTCCCTTACGGTCATCGAGTCGTAGAGAGCACCGCTCTGGAAGAGGAATCCTATTTTTTTTCGTATTTCGGACAATTCGTTTCTCTTTAAATTCGAAACATTTTGTCCAAATAAAACAAGATCCCCTTCATCCCACTCGAGCAGACCAACAATACACTTTATTAATACCGACTTTCCTGTTCCTGATTTCCCCAGGATCACAAGATTTTCCCCTTTGTAAATTTTCAGACTGATATCAACCAAAACTTTTTTTTCACCAAAAGATTTTTTGAGATTTTTCATCTCCACAACAATGGATTTCTCCGATGTTTCTGTTGTAATTGGTTTGTTGTCCTCAACCATTATTTTCATTTGCGTAGCCATATTAATAATTAAGCAAACTTGTGATCTGTACTGCAATCATATCGATGATAAATACAGTTAATGAGGCAAACACTACTGCGGAATTCGCAGCTTTTCCCACCCCTTCAGTTCCCTTGTCCGAATAGTATCCCTTGTAACATCCTATCAGTCCAATAGCAAACCCAAAGAAAAAGGTTTTTACAATAGCCGGAATCAGGTCTTTATATTCAAGACTGTTAAATATATAGGAGAAAAAGAGAGTGGAACTTACATCCCCTTTAAGATTTACCCCTACAAATGCACCCAACAAACCAACCGCATCAGAAAAAAAGCACCAGCATCGGGAGCATCAAAGTTGCTGCAACAACTCTTGTAACCACAAGGTATTTAAATGGATTGGTCCACGAAACCTGCATGGCATCAATTTGTTCAGTCACTTTCATCGAAGCAAGCTCTGCGCCGATACCCGATCCAACTTTCCCTGCAAAAATTAAAGCCGTAATTACAGGTCCAATCTCCTCACAATAGAAACCGCGACCATAGCCGCCAGGAGTGATTCTGCACCAAACTTGGCGAGTGTTGGCCGCGATTGTATGGTAAGGACAAGACCTATGATAAAGCCGGTGATTGCAACAAGTCCAAACGACTTGTATCCAATCATAAAGGCTTGTTTTGCGAGTTCATTAAACTCGTAAGGCGGCTTAAAAACTTCTTTAAAAAATTGGAGAGTGAATGAAGCAATGGATGTCACTTCCAGAAAAAACTTTTTCATTTATTTTGGGATAATTATTGTGGACTTATCCAATCCATTCTTTTTATCTCTTTTATCCTGCTTTTTTTCTTTCATGCTTTTCGCAGGTTCTTTTTTGGAACCTTTTTTGGTGTCCTGGCTCTTGCTCATGACTTATTCCTTTATGTTACGACTCATATGGGTATGGGAGCCGAATTGTGAAAATAGTTACGATCGAAAAATATGGAGAAAAATAGCGGGGAACAATAAACCAAATGGATGAAAAAGGGACTAATCCTGTTGGAGCAGAAACTTAACGGGGGGGAGAGAGGATGAACACTTTTTTAATTATTTATAGTGTTGATGCTTCTTGTAATATCCTGCAAACTTTCTTCAGTGTAGGAATAGTTTGCAATTTCGAGGCGGGTATGCAATGCAAGTTTATCCATTATATTGTGGATATGGCTCTTAACTGTATGACTTGAGACATGAAGTTTTGACCAATTTCTTTGTTGCTCATCCCTTCACTTAACAGTGTCATTACCTGTTTTTCCCTCTTTGTCATCCTGACAACTTCGTTTAGTTTTATTTTCCCTTCACTCACCGCAAGATCAATTATCTTGGCAAACACAGTTTCAGAGGAGAGTGACGGCAACACATTTTCACCTTCGGCTACGGTTCTTATAGTTACAATAAAATCTTCAAGGGAGGCATCTTTTAAGATAAAACCATTTGCACCGGCTTTGATATATAACAATATATCGGCTTGAACAGGGGCAAGGTCCATAACAACAATTTTGGCTTTAGGGGAATTCTTCATGCAAAATTTCAACCACTCTGAGACTGTTCTGGTTACGCAACCCGAGGTCCATCAATATTACATCGGGACTCATCTCATGCATCAAGGAAAAGGTGGTCTTCGTCTCGTTTGCAGATTCCAGTACTTCAATATCAGAATGCTGTTTTAATATCTGAAGTATCCCCTCACGAAGAAGACGATTATCTTCAATGAGTAATACTTTAATTTTGTTCATGATCATATCTCTTTTGTAATGGTTAATGACACAGAAGTTTTATAACTACGGCATTAATATAGTTCCACGGGAAATTACAATAGTCCAAAGGATTGAAAAATGGACTATAAAAGTATATTAAAGTGGAATGAAAAGTTTGGGGCGGAGTCTATTCCTCGATTAAAGATATGTCGGGGTCTGCATCTCTATATGATTTATAGATGTGGGCATAATTTGCCACCTGCACACGGGTTTGCAAAGATAATTTTTCAAGAATGTTATGGACATGGCTTTTTACTGTAAAAGCGGATAAATTAAGCTTTAACGCAATCTCTTTATTTGTATAACCTTCAGCAATCAATTGAATTACCTGCTGCTCCCTTTTTGTCATTCTTACCGACTCAACAATAATTGAGGGTGTTGTAGAATGAATTGCATTTTCAACTCTTTCCTGATCGCATTATAAAAATCTTCAATATTAGCATCTTTTAATAAAAACCACTGACACCAACTTTGATAAATTCGTAGATGTCTTTTTCCATCGCCACGAGATCCATCACAATTATTTTTGTATCAGGCAACTTTTTAAAATCGACTTTACGATATTTAAACTGCTGTGGTCTCTTAGACCAAGGTCGAGTAAAACTATTTTTGTGTGTATTCTCAAGAATGGCTGAAAGGATGTTTTCACCATTTCCCAAAGAGGAAACCACTTGCATATCAGGCTGTGTTCTAAGAAGAGTTTCAATTCCTCCCTAAGGAGCCGGTTATCTTCTATAACAAGTATTGATATTTCTTCCATATTCATATCGATTGATATTTCGTCCATGTTCATGTCTAATTGTAAATTAATAGTTTTCTCCGGTTGTTTAAGTATATCTTGAGTCCTTAAAATTAAAAGAACTCATACGATACACCTTAAAGATAGCATAAATATTCCCAATTTCCTAACTTTATCTTATTATAATAACTCTGGCAACGAATAAAAGCAAGACTTAACCATTCAAACAAAAAAAATTGTCAAATAATAAGGAGTTATCCCCCAAGGATTGCCGTTGCCTCTATCTCAACAAGCATGTCGGGATCAACCAGTGAGCTGACCTGAACAAGTGTGCTTGCGGGACGAATTGTGCCAAAAACCTCACCATGTGCCCGGGCAACATCTTCCCAAATCGCCATGTCAACCACATATATCCTGGTTCTAACCACATCATTTATTGAACCACCTGCATCAATAAGCGCCTGCTCAATCTTTTTAAGATGATTTTAACCTGATAATAGGGTTCACCCAAACCCCTCACTTTTCCATCTTTCATGGAGGTTGTACCCGCCACTTCGATAACATTTCCAACTCTTACTGCTCTGGAATAACCAACAAGTTCTTCATATTTCGATCCTGAGGGGATATTTATCCGTTTCAAAGTGTTGCCTCCATTATTTTTTTCCACAGTGATTCCAAATTTTTCATACAATGTATTTGCAGGGGCTGAAGCTCCAAAATGGTCAAGAGCAATTTGGCGACCTTCATCACCTGTATATTTGCTCCATCCAAAAGAAACACCTGCTTCAACCGATATTCTCATTTTAACTTCGGGTGAAAAGATGGAATTCCTGTATTCTACACTCTGTTTCTCAAACAATTCCCACGAAGGGAAGCTGACCACTCTCACTTTTTTACCCGATTCAGTAAGTTTTTCACCAGCTTTAACTGCAATGTCAAGCTCTGAACCCGTCCCCATCAAAATTACATCGGGGGTGCCTTCACAATCGCGAACTATATATGCACCTTTTTCAAGCCCTGAAGCGGGAACTGTTTTATCTTTAATTACCGGGAGACCCTGACGGGAAAGGATAAGTGCAGTTGGTCCGGCTGTATTTTCAAGAGCAGACTTCCATGCATAAACTGTTTCATGGCTGTCGGCAGGTCTTATCACAGTAAGCCCCGGAATCATCCTTAAACTTTGAATGTGTTCAACAGGCTGATGTGTGGGACCATCTTCACCAAGACCAATACTGTCATGGGTAAACACATAAATTACTCGAAGATTTTGCATCGCTGCAAGACGAATGGCGGGACGCATATAATCGGAAAACACCAGGAATGTCCCCCCAAAAGGGATAATTCCGCCATACATCGCCATCCCGTTCATCACGGCACCCATTCCATGTTCGCGGACACCATAATGAATGTTCCTTCCCGATCTATTGACAGGAGAAAAAGAAGGAAGGTTTTTAAAATCTGTAAGATTTGACTCAGTCAGATCTGCCGATCCACCAATCAGTGTAGGATAATTATTATCAAGTGTATTGATCACTTTTTGTGAAGATGCTCTTGATGCAAGTTTTTCAGTAAGATCAGGGAAATAAGATTCATCGATGGGGAATTCACCCGGCACTTCACCACTCATTATTTGTGTAAGAAGTGTTGCCTCTTCGGGGTAAACCGATTTATATTGTTCAAAAAGTCCGGTCCACGAAAGATAAACTTTTAATTTTTCTTCAATTGCAGAGGCAAAATGAGTTTTAACTTCTTCAGGCACCGTGAATGGTTCAGTGTATTCCCATCCGAGATTCTGTTTAGTAATTTCTATCTCTTTTTCACCAAGGGGTGAACCATGAGCTTTTGCAGTGTCCTGTTTATTTGGACTTCCATAACCGATGTTGGTTTTTGTGATAACCAGACAAGGGCGGTCACTGCTTTGTGTTTCGTGAAGAGTCATCCTCAACCGGTCGAGATCATTTACATCATATATATTATATACATTCCAACCGTAGCTCAGGAATCTCTTTTCAGTTTCATCCGTGAATGAAAGGGATGTTTTGCCATCAATTGAGATACCATTATCATCATAAAAAGGACAAGTCTTTTTAGTTTCTGATTTCCGGCAAATGAAGCTGCTTCGTGTGAGATGCCTTCCATAAGATCACCGTCGCCGCAGATTGCATAAACATAATGGTCAAAAATCTCAAAATCGGGTTTGTTGAATTTTTTTGCCATAAACTCGAAAGCGAGTGCCATCCCCACAGCATTGGCAACACCCTGACCCAAAGGTCCTGTTGTGGCTTCCACTCCAACAGTGTGTCCTCTCTCGGGATGACCGGGAGTTAAACTCTCCCACTGCCTGAAATTTTTAATATCGTCAATACTCAATCCAAAACCGGACAGATGAAGCAGAGAATAAAGAAGCATACTCCCGTGACCACCTGAAAGAACAAAACGGTCTCTGTTTATCCAGTTTGGATCTTTGGGATTGAAGTTCATCACTTCATTAAAAAGGAAATAACCAAGAGGCGCCAACCCCATCGGTGCACCGGGATGACCCGAGTTTGCTTTTTGAACTGCATCCATCGCAAGTGTGCGAATAGTATTAATCGATAATTTTTGGATATCCAACGAAATCTCCTGATAAATAGAAATTTTAAAAACTCTAACCATAAATATACAGAATCTAAAAATTATCCTCGGAGAGGATTAAATATTCGTAGTTTATTGTTCACCCAAGACACCTTATCCCGCCTGAGGGATTAAATATTCGTAGCGTCTCGATAGCCGTCTGCAAGGTGAAAAGGGGAAGGGGGACGCAGATACACGCAGATTAGACGGATTTCCGCGGATGGGGGTTCTGAAAATCCGCCTGGGCAGGTGATATGTTCGTAGGAAAACGGGGATTCTAACACAAAATAAACTCCGACCCGTCGGAGTGGCATGTTCGTAGAAAATAATGCATTTTCCAACCACAAAATTATCCCCGGAGGGGATTCGATATTCGTAGCTCTTGATCTTCTCCCCAGCCCCTTCTACCCGGCGAGCCGGGTTATATATTCGAAGCAAATCCGGCATCCCTCATAGGTCCGATTTAAGACAGTTGGTTGGGGATTGGGTGAACAACTGTGGATAATATTTCAATCCTTCATAGGTTCGATTTAAAACTGATAAATTTCTTCAATTAAAAAAGTGGTAGATCGATCGATTGTTCCTACCTTAAAAATGCTTTTTTGAAGTGTACCGGTGACGAATGTTGTAAGGAATTCTTCTGCTTTTGGGGAGGACACATAAAGGGTGGTGGTGGGATCTTCGAAATAAAAAATATCTTTAACTACTTTTATTTTCGAAAATTCGATGCCAAATGAGAAAAGTTTATAGTTTTTCCTGATTCGAGTTGATATCCCTTATTGTGTAAAAACTCTGAAAATTCGGGAGAGCCCATTTTCAGCATATCGTAAATTGCAGAGCTCAGATGGTAATAAAAATTTGCGTTAATAGATTTTGAAGCACTCCTAAGAGTGAATTTTAATCGCATAGACCTCCCTTTGTATTTTGCCTAAAGCAACAACTGCTCTATCGTTCATATTTTTTCCATTCAAATAATATCATGTTATGTATTTCAAAACTGATTTTTTAATGTTGGTTAAGTTAAGAATTTTTCACGATTATTTTATGTCATTGAATAACAATTTTTGATCTCAATTGCTACGAATATTTAACCCGGCTCGCCGGGTAAGGGTGGCTTGGAGTTTAGAAGATGTGCTACGAATATTTAATCCTCTCCGAGGATAATTTAATTTGACCCTTACGCTATTTCGTTCTACTGATGACAATCGAGGACGATTGTACACTCCTGTCACTAACGCAAGAAATCCACGATTTTCTCTCATATCTCTCAAGTCTCCGAAGTTCCGAGGTTCTGAGGTTCCGGGGTTCTCCATTTGTCTAATATCCCATTAATGGTTAAATTTTGTGATTGTTAATTAATCTTTATAATCAAGATCAATCCGGTTACCATGAAACTTTATACTATTTCGTTAAAACTGTTTTTATTGGCTTTTGTCATTTTTGGATCATCACTCTTTGCAGCTATTGAAGTTCGGCATTTGGGTGATACTATTCATAATGTTACCCTCCAGATTTCCCCTTTTGATGCCGAGTGTACAATTAATGGCGAGGTTGTGGAGCCAAACAAAATCGATAAACTTCGAAAGGGAGTAAATGTCGTTAAATTGACCAAAAACGGTTATAAAACATATTCCAATAAGTTTACTGTTTTTGAAGATAACCGCCACTTCCTTTTTATTATGGAGCCGGAAAAAATTACGGGACTGTTAGTAAAAACCGATCCTCCCGGCGCTTCTGTGTTTATTGATGGTGAATTAAAAGGGACAAGCGATGCGGGTTTCCTGCTTCCGGTTAAAAAATACAAGGTTAAGGTTGAACTGGAAAAATACCTCCCTGTTGAACAGGAAATTGATGGTACTCAACCTGCAAAACTCTATACACTTAACCTGAAACTGCAAAAAACACCGGATTTTTGAAAATTAATTCAAATATGAAGGACCTGATTGTAGAAATTGACGGTGAAGTGACAGATCAACAGGCTCAATACGAACTTGTGTCGGGCAACCATTCCATCAGAGTAACCGCTGCCAATTGCTCGGAATATACCACTCAGGTTACCATCACGAGAGGCAAAACCACCTCAATCAAGGCAAACCTTGAAAAGTTGACGGGTGAAGTTATTCTTAATGTTGTTCCTGCCGATGCGCTGGTTATGATCGGCGTTGCAAATTATGAAAATGCAAGAAAGTTGGAGCTTGAACCGGGCACTTACAAGATGCATTTATCTTCCGATTTGTACGACTCTAAGACCATTGACCTCGTTGTGGTAAAAGGTAAAACCCAAAGAATGAATGTGCAGTTGGTAAAAAACGCCGGTACTCTTTCTTTAACAAGGAAGCCTGAAACTGCCAAAATTCGAGTTGACGGCAAAGATTATGGAGCCTCTGATAAAATAGAACTCCGCCCGGGTCAATATCTTCTTCAGGCAGATGTTGATTCATCATACCAACAATTTATGGAAAACATTGTCATTACAAAAAATAAAACCACCAAATTAAAAGTGGATGTAAAAAGAAGAAAAGGTATATTCCTTTTTAACTCAATTCCTCATAACACAAGAGTGAGACTTCTTCAAAAGGGAGAAACCAAATTTGAATTTAAGGGAACGGGAATTATTGAAGAACTTCCTGTCGGTGAGTATAATCTGATAGTTCAATCTCCCGGTCACAAAAGTATCAGAGAAGCAATAATCATTTTAGAAGGGAAAAACTATTCGCTCGACCTAAAACTGGAGCAGGGTGTAGAAGAAAATCTCAAAACAGAGACAACAGTTTCACCTACATACTTGAAAAAGATTGATGGTGGTTATTTCTCGATGGGTGCCACTTTGGAGCAGGGGAGTGGAACTCGAATGGAACTGCCCGTGAGGACTGTTGCAGTAAATATGTTTTACATCGGAACCACCGAAGTTACCCAAGGTTTATGGAACGAAGTGATGGGAGAAAATCCATCACATTTTAAGACTGCTCAAGCCGGCAATTCTCTTCCTGTTGAAAATATTTCATGGCTTGAAGCGGTTAAGTTTTGTAATAAACTGAGCGAAAAAGAGGGACTAACCCCTGCCTACAAAATTGAAAATGATAGTGCATCATGTGATTTTGAGGCAAATGGTTTCCGTCTTCCGACCGAAGCTGAGTGGGAATATGCCGCCAGAGGTGACGACTCCACGGCACAGTTCAAGTTTTCGGGCAGTAGAAAAGTTGATGAGGTCGCCTGGATAAAATCAAACTCAGATAAAAGAACTCAACCTGTGGCACAAAAATCTCCAAATAAAAATGGTCTTTACGACATGACCGGAAATGTCGCAGAATTATGTAACGATTTTTACGACAAATATAACCCCGCCGATTTGTTGAATCCAAAAGGTCCACAAACAGGTAAAAAGATAGCCATTCGAGGTGGAAGCTGGAACTCAACAGACGGAAAAGCGAGGATTTCAGCAAGAGAGTCAAATGGAACGGGAGCCCGGAAATCAACAACGGGTCTCAGGCTTGTAAGGTCGAGTCAATAAATGACAGGCTTTATGGCATGAAAATCTTTTACACAACCCTCCTGTTGGGTGCCCTGTCCTTCTCGTTTGTTCCTCTTGAGAAGTCGGTTCAACCTGTTGACCTGATTTTTGTGGAGGGGGGAAGTTTTGTGATGGGAAGTTTTGATCCATCGATTGAAAGTGATGACGATGAATCAAACATCAGGGATGTGACTGTTTATGGATTTTACATTTCAACCACTGAAATCCAGCAGGGATTATGGGATGATGTGATGGGGTATAATGTTTCCACCGTTAAAGAACCAACACTTCCTGTGAATAACATCAGTTGGTTTGATGCCGTTAAATTTTGCAACAACCTGAGTTTAAAACAAAAACTGAATCCTTGTTACACGATAAGAGGTGAACGGGTTACGTGTAATTTTAACGCAAACGGTTATCGACTTCCTACAGAAGCCGAGTGGGAATATGCAGCTCGTGGTGGAAAAGAAGGGAATTTATCCCTTTTCAGCGGGAGTAACGATCCATTTGTTGTGGGTTGGTATAAAGAAAATTCAAATGGAAAGATGAAACCCCCAAAACAAAAATCACCCAATCAACTTGGTATATTTGATATGTCGGGAAATTTATGGGAATGGTGTTGGGACTGGTATGCCCCCTATTCCGATGAAGAAGTGCTTGATCCCAAAGGTCCCGATAAAGGAACTGGCAGAGTTCTCAGAGGCGGATCGTGGCTTTATGACTCAAATACCGCCCGTAATTCAAACCGTTTTTACACCTCACCCAACTCAAGGTCGGCAACCTTTGGCTTCAGAATAGTAAAAAAGGTCGGGTAGGTTCACTCCTTCAATTTTTTCTTTAGTTCGTCCAGTTTGTTTAATGCCTGAACGGGGGTGAGCTCGTCAACTTTGATGTCGGAAATCTCTTTGCGGAGGGCATCATCTGTGAATTCAAAAAGACTCATCTGATAAAAACCTTGATCTTCGGCTGCCTTTTTGATCCTTTTTGCTTTTTTAACTTCGTAGGGAGTGAGTTCCTTCCCTTCAAGATTTGCAAGAATTTCTTTTGCTCTTGAGGTTACTTCCCATGGAAGACCCGCCATCATCGCCACTTGAATTCCATAAGAATGGTCGGCACTTCCGGGGGAAACCTTGTGGAGGAAGATCACTTTGTCATCATATTCCTTAACCTGGACACGATAGTTTACTATCCGGGTGAAAATTTCAGCAAGCTCGTTTAACTCATGATAATGGGTTGCAAATAGAGTTTTTGCTGCACAATTTGGATTTTCGTGAAGGTATTCGGTCATCGACCAGGCAATAGAAAGTCCATCAAATGTACTGGTTCCCCTCCCTATTTCATCAAGAAGTATCAGACTTTTGCTTGTGGCATTGTTTAAAATGTTGGCAGCTTCCTGCATTTCAACAAGGAATGTACTTTCGCCGGCGGTGATGTTGTCACTCGCTCCAACACGGGTGAAAATCCTGTCAACTATCCCAATTTCCGCTTTTGATGCCGGTATAAAAGAACCTACTTGGGCGAGTAGCACCAATAGTCCGAGTTGACGGAGATAAACCGACTTTCCTGCCATGTTGGGACCGGTAAGAATAATTATCTGTTCACCCGCCGAGTCGATGTTATAATCGTTGGAAGTGAATTTTTCGCCGGGTGGCAGGATTCGTTCAACAACGGGATGCCTTGAATCATAAATCTCGATTTTTGATGACTCGTTTACCACAGGTTTTATATAATTATATTCAACTGCAGCTTCTGCGAATGAGAGAAGACAGTCGAGCATTGCAATCAGTTTTGCATCTTTTTGGATAATTTCTGTAAAGGAGGCGGTGTAGATCCTCACATCGTTAAAAAGTTCGGTCTCCAAAGTCCTTACATTTTCCTCGGCATTAAGAACTTTGTCCTCATAAATTTTGAGATCGGGAGTTATATACCTTTCGGCACTGACTAAAGTTTGTTTCCTGATATATTCGGGCGGAACTTTATCTTTATGAACATTGCTGATCTCGATGTAATAACCAAAAACCCTGTTGTAACTTATTTTAAGAGAGGAGATACCCGAGCGTTCCCTTTCAGTTTTTTGAAGGTCGGTGATCCAGTCCTTTCCGGAATAGAGAATTTCCCTCATTTCGTCAAGCTCAATGCTGTAACCCCTTTTAATCACACCCCCTTCAAAGATTGAAATTGGTGGATTATCGGAGATTGCAAGATCAATTTTTGAAGTTACGTCTTCAAGAGTGACAAGCGATTCTTTAAGTTTACTGATAGTTGCGTTATCAACTTCGTGAAGAATTTTAATTATCTCCGGGATTTCAAGAAGAGAATATTTGAGTGCAACAATTTCTCTTGGAGCCGCTCTGCCTGTACAGATTCTTGAGATTAATCGTTCGATATCGCCGATGTTTGACAGACTTTTTTTGAGTTTTTCTCTTGTTTTTTTGCTGTTATAAAGAGCTTCAACTGATTCCTGTCGTTGAATAATCGGTTCAAGTTGTGTAAGGGGTGCTGTAATCCATTTTTTAAGGAGTCTTCCCCCCATCGGAGTTTCAGTTTTGTCGAGAACCGCAAAGAGTGTTCCGTCTTTTCCTCCGTCAACCATCGAATATGTGATCTCGAGATTTCGTTTGGTTGCCCAGTCGAGAACCATATATTCTGAGGGGTTATAGAGAGACAATTTTTTAAGGTGCGACAGGTTGGCTTTTTGGGTTTCCTGTAAATAATGAAGAATTGCTCCTGCGGCAGGAAATGCAATTTCAAGCTCACTTGCTCCAAAACCTTTAAGGTTAATGGTTCCAAAGTGTTTTAACAAAGTCTCTTTTGCATATTCTTTGTTGAACACCCAATCATCAATTTTAGTAATTCTTGCTTCACTGCCTGCTGATTTCAGAGTTGAAGCCACTTCTTCACGGAATCGTTTGGGTGAAAGCACTTCTGAAGGGGCGATTAAACCTGTCTGGTCTATTAACCGCGCAGTCTCTGTTTCAAAAAGGAAAAAATCACCGGTTGAAATGTCACAAAACGCAACTCCCGCAACCCCGTCCCCATAATTAACAGCCATTAGGTAGTTGTTTTTTTTATGATCGAGTACCTTGTCGGAAAAAACCACACCGGGGGTAACAATCTCGATCACTTCCCTTTTTACGATACCTTTAGCAAGTTTTGGGTCTTCAATTTGTTCACAGATTGCCACTCGGTAACCGGCTCTCACAAGCTTGGGAAGGTAACTTTCAACCGCATGATGAGGAAATCCTGCAAGGGGCACATCCCCCGCGGCACCATTGGCCCTTTTGGTAAGTGTAATCCCCAACACCCTTGAAGCAATTTTTGCATCCTCTTCAAAGGTCTCATAAAAGTCCCCCATCCTGAACAATAACACCGTATCGGGATGAGCGAGTTTGATCTTTGAATATTGAGCCATTAAAGGTGTTTGCGACATAATAGTTATAATTCTTTGTTTTTGCTTAAATTACACTTAAAATTGTGAAATAATGGTGTGACCGGGGAAATTTTTAAAGATAACAGTAAAAAATAATCATTTAGTTTGTTTTAATATTTGTATATGACCCATTTTTTCAAGAAATTAAATGTCTGTCTAATAGAAATATTTCACTTGAGACTCATCATCATCAATTAAATTTTACAGGAGAGAAGCCGTGAAGCTTACTCTTAGACGCAAGGTTATTACCTTGGTACTGTTTGCCGCTCTTGTGCCACTTCTTGTAACACAATTTGCTGTGTTTCAATTTAAAGGAGCATTGTCGGAGAGAACCGAATCTGAACTCGATACTCTTGGCAGAGAGGCACTAAAACAGATAGTGTACGACATGTACTCACTCTGTATCACATCCAACGATCTCATTCAGGATAAAGTTGACAGGGCGCAAAAAGTTGCCTGGTCGGTTTTAAATGAAACGGGAGGAATTCGATTCGCTGCCGATAAAGTTGAGTGGAATGCCACAGATCAATATTCAAAAAAAAGCATCCGGATCAGTCTGCCAAAAATGTTAATTAGCGGGAAATGGCAGGGTCAATCCCCAAGTTTCAACACTCCCATCGCTGTTGTTGATGAAGTGAAGGAACTTCTGGGAGTTGCCACAACGATCTTCCAGCGAATGAATGATGCGGGTGACATGTTAAGAGTTGCCACAAATGTTGCTACAACAAATCAGCAGAGAGCGATAGGCACCTATATCCCCGCCATCAGACCGGACGGCACAAAGGATGCTGTGATTGAAACAGTGTTAAAAGGGCAGCCCTACAAAGGGGTTGCATGGGTGGTTAACGCCTGGTATGTCTCCTCTTATGAACCCGTCTTTGATGAAAACAACTATATTATCGGCATCTTGTATGTTGGTGAAAAACTTGAATCCGTTCCTTCCCTTCGCCGTAATATTCAGAATGTAAATGTTGGCGAAACTGGTAAAGTTACGATTTATGGTGGAAGTGGCGATCAAAAAGGGAAATATTTAATAACCAGTGACGGAAAAAAAGAGGGTGAAAACGCCTGGTTTGTAAAAGATTCCGAAGGAAATTATTATGTTCAGAAAATAATCAATGAAGCCCTGAATTCTAACGAAGCGGTGTTTCATTCATATCAATTTTCCGAGCCGGGTTCCGGCAAACCTCCCAGAACAAAGGTTTCAGTCTCCATCTACTTTCCAAATTGGGACTGGGTAATTGCGGCATCAACTTTTGAGGAAGAATATTACAGCGCAA
Organism: Ignavibacteriales bacterium; assembly: GCA_016714125.1. Taxonomy (GTDB): domain Bacteria; phylum Bacteroidota; class Ignavibacteria; order Ignavibacteriales; family Ignavibacteriaceae; genus UTCHB3. Next base: position 77,235 of record JADJNX010000007.1, read on the forward strand.
AAAAAGGAGTTGAAGCGGTAACCGAGTGGTTCACAAGAAGAATGCTTATGTGGACGGGCGGGATACTCATCCTGACACTTATAATTGCTTATTATTTCAGTAACAGAATTACAGCACCTATCACCAAACTTATTGGAAGTGTTGAAAAAATTGCGTTGGGCGACCTTAAAGGTGGGAATGATGAGCTTGTGGCTTATGAAATGAAGCACAAAGGAGCGCTTGCGGTAAGCCGAAGGTTAAATTTGGATGACCGCGATGAATCTCATATTCTTGTTATGTCTGTAAAGAAGATGGCAGCAAATCTCTTTTCTCTCCTCAGTCAGGTTGGGCATTCAGGAGTTCAAGTAAGTTCATCTGTTTCACAAATTTCTGCTTCCGCAAGAGAACTTGAAGCAACAGTTGCTGAGCAGGCAGCTTCTATAAAAGAAGTTACCGCCACTGCCAAAGAAATCTTGCAGACTTCCAATACATTGATGAAAACACTTGATGACAACATCGGTAACAGTGTAATTGTTGCGGCTGAAACAGCGGAAGATGGAAGAAACAACCTCAATACGCTCGAAGAAGCAATGCACCAGTTGATAAAAGCCACGGGCTCTATCTCTGCAAAACTTGCTGTAATAAATGCCAAGGCAAATAAAATTTCAACTGTGGTCACTACAATCAATAAAATTTCTGACCAAACTAATCTTCTTTCACTTAATGCAGCCATTGAAGCTGAAAAAGCGGGAGAGTTTGGAAAAGGATTTTCTGTTGTTGCTCGTGAGATTAGCAGACTTGCCGATCAAACTGCCGTTGCCACTCACGACATAGAACACATGGTGCGGGAAATGCAGTCGTCAGTTTCTTCAGGTGTAATGGAGATGGACAAGTTTTCTGAAGAAGTAAGACAGGATAGTGTAACAGTCTCCACCATTTCTGAACGATTAAGCGAAGTTATCGATAATGTAAATGCTCTTGCACCCCACTTCGAAAGTGTCAATTCAGGAATGAAGAGCCAGACAGAGGGAGCCGAACAGATAAGCGAAGCCATGCAACAGCTTTCTGTGGCTGCCGAGCAGACTAAAGAATCACTTCAGGAGTTTAAGTCGGCTACAGGTCAGTTGAACACTGCCGTGACAACATTAAACGAAGAACTTCACAGATTTAAAGTAAGCTGACCATGGAAAAAGTTAAATTGAAGATCAATCTTATCTTGAGGCGGCTTACTGTAATGAACAAGCTCTCCCTCATAGGGCTTGTTCTGGGAGTTCCTCTAACCATCCTGCTGGTAATCAGTCTTAACAACCTGATGGAGGGAGTTGATTTCGCTGAAAAGGAACAAAGCGGAATAAAGTATATCCGGCCATTGAGTGTGTTAAAAGTACAGATACTTAAACACAAATCGTTCACTTTTGCAGCTAGTGCTGCTAAAACAGATTTCCACAAAAGCCTTTCAGAGCTTAATGCCAAGATTAAAGATGAATTTGATATTCTCATAGCTCTCTCCGAGGAAGAGGGAGAACATATTGAACTTGATGAAAAAACTCTTTCACAGATGGAGGAATACGATCTTTCACCCCGGACTCTGCTCGCAAAATGGGAAAAACTTGTAACCGAACAGAGAGGCCAACTGAGTTCACTTGCAGATCAGGATTACAACAAAATAATTGCTGATATAAGCAAACTAACCAAACTTGTTGGTATTAAATCAAATCTGATTCTTGATCCCGAGGGGGATTCCTACTATTTGATGGATGTTGCCTTGTTACGGTTACCAAAAGTTCAGGAGCTGCTCACCTCGGCATTTACACTTGCCGTTGAGGATGAGCAGGATTCGATCTTTAATTATGACCGAATGGCTGAGATAATTTATCTAAACCGTACTCTCAGGGAAGCAGTACTTGAAGATATTCCCGGTTCAATCAACAGCGCTATTGAACAGGATCCCAAATTTCATGATAAATCGGAATCACTCTCCAAAACACTTATTCCACTTTTAGAAAGATATCGCACGGGAATTGGTTCGCTAATCGAGATTTTTGAGAATATCATCAGAAACAACAAGGCAGCTGGAATCGAAGACCTGACCAACAAAACAGAGGAGCAACTGAACGAGAGCCTTCTATTTTGGAATGCCACGCTTACCGAACTTGAGATTTTGATCAATACCAGAATCACCTATTTTTATGCTAACATCCTCATAACTCTATTTGTAGCCATTGCCGCATTTGTTTTTGCGTTTGTTTTCATCTACCTCACGGCACGGGGAATAATGAATCCCGTCAGAGGAGTTGCCGCCATCGCAAACAACCTGTCGGCAGGAGACATCAAGGCTGCCAAGGAAGAGATAGCCATTATTCAGGAGAAGTTTGTTATCCCTTCGGGTAAAAGTTCAAAAGACCGGGATGAGATTTGGAATCTCTTCAGAGCAGTAAGATCAACCATTTATGACCTTGAAACTCTGTTGGGTGAAGTAAGTAAAGCGGGAATTGCGGTAACTTCTTCTGTTACCCAGATAACTTCATCTGTACAGTCGCTTAATGCGGCGATTAACGAACAAGCAGCATCTACTGCTGAAGTTAATGCAACCGGCAAGGAGATTTACAGCAGTTCAATTCATCTTTCAAGAACTGTGGAAGAAGTTTCCGATAAATCGGGGAAAACACTTATTCTCGCCGATAAAGGTGCCGCAGGACTTGCTGAAATCACCAATTCAATGTCGTCACTTGAGTCGGGTTCAAAAGAGATTTCTGAAAAGTTGAAATTGCTTTACCACAAAACCGGAAATATCACAAATGTAATTACTACAATTACAAAGATTGCCACCCAGACAAACCTTCTTTCTCTTAACGCCTCCATTGAAGCCGAAAAAGCTGGAGAATATGGAACCGGGTTCTCCGTTGTTGCAGCAGAAATCAAAAGACTTGCCGAAGAGACCGCTCTTGCAGCACTCGAGATTGAAGAGATGATTCACGAAATGCAGCAAGCGGTAAAAGAGGGTGTCATCGGGGTTGAAACCTACGCTGGCACAACCAGAAGCAGTGCCGGAAGAATTTCGGGAATTGCAGAAAGCATCAATGAAATTATTCTTTACACAAAAGATGTGCTCCCAAGTTTTGAAGCGGTAAGCTCACAAATGCAGATGCAAACTGATGGAGCCGAGCAGATAAGTGATGCAATGAATGAGCTTAATGCCGGTGCATTGCACACCAGAGAATCAATTTCAGAGTTTAGTGAGATTACAGGCAGACTTGAAGGTGCCGTTAAATCTTTGCGTGATGTGGTTTCTAAATTCAGGTTCGGCGGTTAATCGATGCTCTGTCTTACTTTCGAAATAAGCGAAAATAAATATGCCGTTGAGGCACAGGAAGTTATGGAAGTGGTTCCTCCTGTGAACCTCACTGCCATGGCAAAAGCCCCCGATTATTTCTCCGGAAGGTTTAACTACAGGGGAATAATCGTTCCGGTAATTGATTTAAGATCGCTTATGATGGGTTTTCCATCCAAAATTCTTCTCAGTACACGAATAATTATTGTTAACTATCGTGTTGATGATAAAGTACATCTGCTTGGTCTTTTGTGTGAAAGAGTAATGGATATAATCAGAATTAAAGAAGAAGACCTTCAAACCCCGGGGTATGTTACAGAAGAAGTCAGTTACCTGGGTAAACTGATTAATCTTCGAACCGGGATTGTGCAGCTCGTGACAATTCACGACCTTTTACCCGCATTTGTGAGAAAAAATCTTTTTGTTGAGTTGGATAATGCGTAATTTGGATGCCGGGCTCGCCGCTCTGTTACCCCTGCTCGCACGCACAATCGGCTTGGATCACTCAACGATTGGAATAAAAAGTCTTGAGTTAACACTTAAAAGAAGGCTTTCACAAATAAATTCTGAAAACGCCCTCGAATATGTGAATTCACTTGAGAAGGACAAATCTGAACTGCAAAAGTTTGTGGAGATGATTGTTGTACCCGAAACCTGGTTTTTTAGAGATCAGCAACCATTTAAGTTTCTTCAGGATGAGGTAAAAGCAAAATTTATGCGGACTGTAACCCAGCCGTTAAGAATTTTATCGATACCCTCTTCTACAGGAGAAGAGCCATATTCAATAGTGATGGCGTTAAAAGAGATAGACTACCCCCTCCAACTTCTTGTCCTTGATGCAGTGGATATCAGTTTTGTAGCAACCGATAAAGCGATGAGAGGAGTTTATGGTAAATCATCCTTCAGGGGAGTTGAAGAACCGATTATTAAAAAATATTTTACCCCGGATGGAGACAGTTTTATTTTATCGGAGGAGATAAAAAAAGGAGTAACATTCCACAACGAAAACCTCGCAAATCCCTTTTTTATGCAGTATAAACTCCCTTACGACATGATTTTCTGCCGAAATCTTATAATTTATCTCGATGGTGCGGCAAGAGATACAGCAATTAATCATATCAAAAGACTGCTCAAACCGGATGGTTATCTTTTTTCGGGACATACCGAAGTGATGTTTTATTCATCTAACGGTTTCCGCTCCGTTTCTCACCCCAAGTCGTTTGCGCTCTATTTTGAGACACCAAAGCCCGAGCCCGTTAGACGACCCGTCTCGAGGGGATCAATTGAACGCACCGTTCCGCTACCACCCGTTGTAAGAAGACAGGTTTCGACATCAAAAGTCGAGACAAAAAGAAAAACCTTCGAGATTCCAACGGCAGTTACTCCCGAATTTGAATATGAATATATTCAGGAGCTTGCTAACAGAGGGGAATTAACCACCGCGAGACGAAAATGTGAAGAATTACTCCAAAAAGACCCAACAAACAAAGAGTTAATTTGTCTATTGGGTGAAATAAGCCTTGCCGGGGGTAAAATTGATGAAGCAGAGAACAGTTTTCTTAGAGTATTGTATCTTGAACCAAACCATACATTGGCTTTGGTGCATATCAGCCTGTTGTATGAGCAAAAAGGGGATCAGAGTAAATCGATTCTCTATAAAGAACGGCTGAAAAGAGTGAATGAGAGGTCGAGATGAAAGCCAAAGTTAGAGAAAAATGTTGGCAGGTTATAGGTGTCTTTGGAGATAAATCGTGTGAAAGTCTCACAGAATATCTTCATTGTAAACATTGCCCTGTTTATTCCGATTCAGCAAAAGAATTTTTCGACCGTGAGATTCCTGCCGAGTTCCTCGATTCATGGACAATAACCCTCTCAAAACAGAAAGAGAAAAAAGAACGGGGGGACATGTCCGTCACCGTTTTCCGACTCGGAACTGAATATCTTGCGATAGATACAAATTGTTTCCTTGTGGCTGTGGAGGTGAAACCGGTGCATTTTGTCCCTTTCAGAACCAACAAATCATTCCGGGGTTTGGTAAATATTGATGGTGAATTACTTCTTTGTTTTAACCTGGAGACATTGTTAAACATTTCGAGAAGTGACTATGTCAATGTGACTGAAAAAGCAGTTTACAAAAGGATGATTGCCATAAAAACAGGCGGCGAACGAATTGTATTTGAAGTGGATGAAATCATCGGAGTTAAGCGAATCTCCTCTTCGGCTATAAAACCGCTACCGGCAACCGCACAAAAAGCAACGGAGATTTTCTCCAACGGAATTTTTGAAACAGAAGAGTTAACGGCAGGTTTGCTAAACGAAACTAAAATTAGTGAGTCGTTCAGATCTTCTCTTAAATATCAGTGATTATGCAGAACATGGTTTTACTTGAAATTTTTCGCTCCGTACTTTTGGAAAATCTTCCAAAGTATGAGAAATTTGTGGCTTCAGGGTCGCTTGACGACATAAAGCCATTAATGACTGTGATTCAGGCAATCAGATCTTCTGCAAAGGTTGTCTCACTTCAACTGCTTGCCGAATTGTGTGTCTCAATGGAATTATTTCTTACGAGAAGTCTTGAATTGAATGAACCTGTAAGCGAGTTAAACAGGAATTTTTTCCTCACCGCCGGTGAATTGATGAAAGAGCTTACTCATGTTGATCCGGCAGAAATCCCTAAAAAGACCGATGCTAGCGACCTGCTCATAGCTGATCTTACAACTTATTTTCCCAAACCGCGACAACAAACCGTACAGCCCGAGGCACCAAAACCGGTAGTAAATAAAACCAAATCGACGGTTGACCCTGTCCTCATCGGGTTGTTTAAGTCCGAAATGGCAATTCACTCCAAAGTAATGTTTGATGTTTTAGCCAAGGGAACTTCTGCAAACAAAGATGAACTTAGCGGGATGATGAGGGCTGCCCATTCAATAAAAGGTGCATTCAGAATAACAGGTTTTAATCCCGGTGCCGGGCTCGCCAGCAGAATGGAAGACTATTTTAACTCTCTGATTTCAGGGAAAGCCAACATTTCTGAAGAGTTGGTAAACAATTATAAAGAAGTTGCATCCTTTTTCCACTCTTTGGTTGATACTCCTGATGATGATATCGCGGCAAAAGCTTCTGACATCACTCTCATAAGCAAATTAACTTCCCTCCTGGATGGTGCCAAAACAGCTACTTCACAACCTAAAGCCCCAAAATCCGAGCCATCAAAACCGGCTAAGGAAAAAGTTGAGTCAAAACTTGACCTTTCAATGGTGGACCTGTTCAAAATGGAACTTGAATCAAACACCAAGGTGCTTGAGCGTGGACTTGTGGATGCCGAAGGTGAAACTTCAAAAGAGAAACTTGAACCTCTTATGAGAGCTGCCCACTCAATTAAAGGGGCTGCCAGAATTGTAGGGATTAATCAAGCAGTGGGGCTTGCCCACTCAATGGAGGATGTACTTAGTCTCGCCCTAAAAAGTGAATTAAGACTTTCCGATAAACATATCGACCTCCTGCTTCAAGGAAACGATATATTTAAATTTATCTCACGGCTTTCTGCTTCAGAAATTGAATCGGAGATAGCCGAAAACATTGACAAAATAAACTTAATCTCAGCCTCCCTCTCCGGAGTGGTTTCAGGCGAAGAGGCTCCCAAACAGAAAAAAGCAGATGAAAAAGTAGCTCAGGCTCCTCAAAAAGCGGCAACTCCACCTAAAGAGAAAAAAGAAGATGCTCTTTTTGTAAGAGTGCTCGCCGACAATCTCAACAGACTGTTGGGGCTTGCAGGTGAAATCAAGATTCAAGCCAAGTTCACAAAACCTTTCCAAAACAATCTTCTGGCCTCAAAACAAACTTTAAGAGAGACATCAAGACTTCACGAGAGCCTCACTTCAAGAATTGAAGAGATGGGTCTTACTGAAAAACTGGCGGATAGACTTGATGGCTCACAGGAAGCTCTCGAAAGACTTGAGTGGAACCTGAATACACTCATCGACCGTTTCGAAATCTTCTCAAGAAATCTTGAAAGATTGTCTGAATCGCTCGGAAATCAGGTTATCGCCTCAAAAATGAGACCGGTTTCCGATGGACTTCATGGAATCCCAAGAATGGTGAGAGATCTTGCACGCGACTCAGGTAAAAAAATAAATTTTGAAATATTTGGCGACGACACAATGATCGATCGCGACATTCTTGATAAGATTGAAGCTCCATTGTCACACCTGATCGCCAACGCCGTTGATCACGGTATTGAAACTCCTGAAGAACGACTCGCCGCGGGAAAACCGGAAACGGGACGGATAGTCCTTGAAGCCGGGCACAGAGCAGGATTCCTTACCATTACTGTGGAGGATGACGGCAAAGGTGTTGACGAAGCGGTAATCAAATCAAAAATAATTGAAAAAGGTTATGTCTCGGCAGAAATGTCGGAGAACCTCAGCAAAGCTGAAATTCTTGATTTCCTTTTCCTCCCCGGCTTCTCAACAAAGGTTGGAGTTTCTAAAGTTTCGGGCAGGGGAGTGGGTCTCGATATAGTAATGAATCTGATCCATCAGGTTGGTGGAAAATCAAAAATTGACTCGGAACCGGGCAAAGGAAGTAAATTTACTCTTCAGCTCCCCGTGACACTCTCAATTTTAAGAGCCCTTTTGCTTAAAGTAAATTCTGAACTTTATGCCCTTCCTCTTGCCAGAGTTGAAACACTCCTGAGCATCACGGCGGATGAAATGTACACAATTGAAGACCGTCAATATTATAAATGGGCTGGTGAAAATCTTGGTATAGTAAACTGTACCCGCCTGATGGGACTTACAGATGAGGGGAGTAAGGGTGAATTCATAAACCTTGCAGTCGTTGGTGACCGAACAGGAAAATATGCCGTTGCTGTGGATGCATTTCTTGGAGAACGGGATATTGTTGTCTCAGTAATTGATGGTAAACTTGGTAAAATCCCCAATATTTCTGCTGCTGCGATACTTGAAGAGGGTTCAATTGCCCTTATTATTGATCCCGATGATCTGATCCACTCAATCGAAACTTATATTAAGGGTGCCCGACCCGATAAAGTGACCTCTCACCTGGTTAAAGCCGGTAAAACAAAAAATATCCTGGTTGTGGATGATTCCCTTACGGTTCGGGAAGTTGAAAGGAAATTGCTGGAAAACAGTGGTTACAGTGTGGTAACTGCGGTTGATGGAATTGACGGTTTTAACACCCTGCAAAAAGAGGATTTTGATCTTGTCATCACAGATGTTGACATGCCAAGAATGAACGGAATCCAATTTGTTGAAAAGATTAAATCTGATCCAAATTATAAGGATATTCCCGTAATGATAGTGTCCTACAAAGACAGGGAAGAGGATCGTTTGCTTGGCTTAAATGCCGGTGCCAACTACTACCTCACCAAAAGTTCTTTCCATGACGAGAGTCTTATAAATGCTGTTATCGACCTCATAGGAGAGGCTACATGAGAATTGGAATTGTAAACGATCTTTCACTTGCTGTTGAAGCCTTGCGCCGTGTGATAATGATGGTGGATAATCTTGAAATCGCCTGGGTGGCATATGACGGGAAACAGGCGGTTGAATTTGCAATAAAAGACAGGCCTGACCTGATCCTTATGGACCTTATCATGCCTGTGATGGATGGAGTTCAGGCAACAGCCGAAATTATGAAAAAATCGCCTTGTGCAATTCTTGTTGTAACAGCATCTGTTGGCGGGAAACTCATCCAAAGTTTTTGAAGCGATGGGGCACGGTGCCCTTGATGCGGTGGCTACTCCCGTTTTCGATTTTTCAGGAAATGCAACAGGTGCAGGTGAACTAATCGCTAAAATCAATTCCCTTAAAAGATTGATTCACGGGAAAAGTTACTTTAAACCTGTAATCGCTAAACGCGCGGCAAGAACGGGGTTCCCACTTATTGCGATTGGATCTTCAACGGGAGGACCAAAAGCTCTTGGAACAATTCTTTCCCTTTTGCCTGAAAACTTTAATGCCGCATTAGTGATAATTCAGCATGTTGATCAACGGTTTGCCGCAGAACTTGCAACCTGGCTCAATAAACAAACCCCTCTTTCTGTTTCTATTGCAGTGCAAGGGCAGTCGCCTGCGGCTTCCAATGTTTATCTCGCAGGAACTAATGATCACCTTATAATCGACAGATATGGAAGGTTTGCTTATGTAGCTGAACCAAAAGAATATCCATATCGCCCCTCGGTTGACACATTTTTTTATTCTCTTCTTGATAATTGGGGCGCAAAAGATGCTGCAGTTCTCCTCACCGGAATGGGAAAGGATGGAGCTGACGGACTTTCTCGCCTGAAAGAGAGTGGTTGGATGACAATCGCTCAAGATGAGAAATCATCAATTGTTTTCGGAATGCCCAAAGCGGCAATTGAACTTAACGCTGCTGTTAAGGTGCTTGATCCTGAAAGGATCGCCGGAGAATTGATAAATCTATATGCAAAAAAAGGAATTTAAGTGATGCAACAGACAGAAAAGATACTCTCAAAGTATAAAATTAAAGTTTTGTTAATCGATGATCAACAGATTGTGGGAAGTGCCGTGGGCATGATGCTTGCAAATGAACAAGACATCGAGTTCCATTTTTGCCAACAACCAGCAATGGCTCTTTCAATGGCTGCCGAGATTCAGCCCACTGTGATTTTACAGGATCTTGTTATGCCTGACATTGACGGCTTAACTCTTGTTAAGTTTTTTAGAGGACACCCAAAATTAAAGGATGTTCCCCTGATTGTTCTCTCCTCAAAAGAGGAAGCAATTACCAAAGCGGATGCTTTTGAGGTGGGAGCAAACGATTATCTGGTAAAACTTCCCGATAAAATTGAATTGATTGCTCGAATCCGCTATCACTCAAAAGGTTATATCGCCCTTCTTGAAAGAAATGAGATGTATCAGGCACTGCTTGAAAGTAAGGAAGCTCTTGCCCATGAGTTAAACAGGGCTGCCGAGTATGTAATTTCATTGCTTCCCACTCCTCTGAAAAAAGGTATTGTGTTTTCTGAATGGATGTTTGTGCCTTCGGCTGATCTTGGAGGAGATTCGTTTGGTTATCACTGGATTGACAGTGAACATTTTGCAGTTTACTTGCTTGATGTCTGTGATCACGGAGTAGGTCCCGCACTTCTTTCGGTTTCCGCACTAAATGTTCTCAGAAGCCAGACACTTCCACACACAGATTTTCGTGACCCGGCTTCTGTGTTAAATACATTAAACGAAACCTTTGTGATGGAGAAACAAAATAACCTCTATTTTACGATTTGGTATGGAGTTTTCAACAAAAACACGAGAATATTAAATTATGGAAGTGCAGGTCACCCGCCAGCACTGCTATTTACTCCCGATGGAGAGATTCACGAATTAATCACCAAAAATTTGATTGTGGGTCATCTTCCAAAGTTTCCCTACAAATCGGCACAAATTGAAGTGCCCATTGGATCAAAATTTTATGTCTTTTCCGATGGAGTGTATGAGGTGGAAGTGGAGCACGGACGTATGTGGACACTTGAAGAAATGAGAGATTTGCTTAAATCTGAAATGACCGATAATAATGATGAACTGGAAAAATTGCATCTCTATTTGCAAGACCTGAATAAAGATGACAATCTGCCCGATGATTTTTCAATCCTTAAATTAAACTTTGAAGCATGACAAAAACCTTTTTATCCCTTGTAACTATAATCATCTTTTTTTTCAGTTCAATATACTCGCAGGATCTGCCAAAGGGGTTAACCAAAGCCGAAGTTGAATTGATGAAATCTTATGTCTCCCCCTCGGCATCTCCGGAGGCATTTACCACTCCACCTCCATTTCCCGTAAGGACGATGGCTGAGTGGGAGCACTTGAGTGGAATAATCATTACCTGGACAAGTTATCAGTCGATTTTAAGACAGATTGTTGATTTTGCGCAGGAAGAATGTCTTGTTTATCTCGTCTGCAGCGATTCCAACAGTGTAAAAACCTACCTCACACAAGGGGGTGTTCCACTCAATAATCTTAAGTTTATAATCACCCCGTTTAATTCGATTTGGGTGAGGGATTACGGTCCATGGACTGTATATGGAAATGATGTTGACAGCATGGTTTTGGTCGATTGGGTTTACAACCGTCCTCGCCCCAGCGATGATGCCCTCTCTCAGGCTTTTGCAAATACGATGAATTATCCCCTTTATCAGACAATTAACGAACCAACACGACTTGTTGCCACAGGCGGAAATTTTATGGTTGACGGGTTGGGAACGGGATTTTCTTCTCACCTTGTAACCAACGAAAACACTAATAAAACAGAAGCACAGATAAATCAGATCATGTCTGATTATATGGGTCTCGACAGGTATATTAAAATGGCGGTGCTCCCTTACGACGGGATTCACCATATCGATATGCACATGAAACTCCTTGACGAAGAAACCCTTTTGGTGGGACAATATCCGTCGGGAGTCTCCGATGGACCACAAATTGAACTCAATTTACAATATATTCTCAACAACTTTTTAACTCCTTACGGAAGACCCTATAAAGTGGTCAGGATACCCATGCCACCAGATGGAAGTAACCAATATCCATCACAGGGAGGTGACTACAGAACTTTCACCAACTCGGTTTTTGTAAACAAAACGGTTATCGTACCAACCTACGACCTGAGGTATGATTCCACTGCATTAAGAATTTACAGAGAATCTCTGCCCGGTTATAATGTTGTTGGAATCAACAGTAATGCAATCATCCCTGCTAGTGGCGCCATCCACTGTATCACAAAAGAAATTGGTGTAACCGATCCAGTTTTTATAGCCCACGATCCACTTCAGTTTAGAAGATCAAATCCGGGAACGGGTTATACAATTAAAGCTTTTGTAAAAAGTAAACGCCCACTCACTTCAGTTAATCTTTTTTATTCCACTAATATTGGTGGCGGTTGGCAAAGTGTTCCACTTTCATCCATGAGTGGAGATACAATGTCTTGTAATATCCCTGAATTTGCAGTCGGAACAAAGGTTTATTACTATTTTGCGGCAACAACAGCAGCAAGAACAATTACCAAACCGGAGACTGCGCCCGCAAGTTATTATGTTTTTACTTCCGACGAACCTCTGCCCGTTGAACTTATTTCCTTTGACGGTTATTCACAAAACGGGGAAGTGGTCCTGAAATGGGTGACTGCAACAGAACTCAACAACAGGGAATTTATTGTTGAAAAGAAAATTGAAGGAAGTGAAGTGTGGATGGTAACAGGTTCCATTCCTGGAAAAGGGACCATTTTAACACGATCTGAATATTCATTTATTGACAAAAATCCGGGTGCGGGTGTTGTCTCATACAGATTAAAACAGGTGGATTTTGATGGGACATCAACTCTTTCCTCTTCTGTTGATGTAACCATTGGGGCATTTGAATATTGTCTTTATCAGAACTATCCCAACCCGTATAATCCTTCTACCAACATCTTTTTTGACTTAAAAGAGGATGGAATGGTGAATCTTGTGGTTTATAACTCTATTGGCGAAAAAGTTGGAGAACCGGTGAACGGGTTTATGAATAAGGGAATTCATAAAGTGCGGTTTGAAGCAATGGATCTTCCTGCAGGTGTATATTTCTATAGATTGTCAGTGGCAGGTTTAAACGGAGTTCAGACCTTTTCACAAACCAAAAAGATGATACTGGCTAAATAGAAGAGCTTATTAAGATAAGAGAAGCAGGACGGAGACCACCGCCCTGCTCCAATGCGATTAATTAATCAGGCAGGTTTATTTTATAAACTTTTTACTTCTTCTTCTCTTCAGGCTTTCCGTCAGCCATGGTAAGTCCAAGACCGCCATGATCCATAATGATGTTGTGTTCAGCGACTTTCTTGTGTCCTCTAAGGCCATCAAGTGCGATAATAACCGCGAATGTCAATAATACTAATATAACTACCATTTTGTGTCTCCTTCCCGAGATCTTATTCAACATTTATCTGCATTTATATATGCAAATAGCGTGCCATACTATTTTTATACTTCGTAACCCATTGTTATTAAATGAGTTAGCTCCATTTTCCGGATTTTCGATAATTGGATAAATGTTGAATATTTCAACAGCTAAAATGCCAAATCGGCATAACCCCTTTATTTATAACAAGTTAACACTGTGTAAAAAATATACACTCAATTTAGCTGTTTTACACATTCTCTACAGTTATGATTCTGAAAGAATTTTTTCTGTTTTTTGTTTCCTGTTTTTCATTATCACAAAAAATCCGGTAACTAAAAATGGAATTGTGGAGAGAAAAATTTTATAATTTAAGCTTAACAATCCTATCAAAAACATAAAAAACAATAAGATGCCAATTGAGCCTAATCCCAGATAAGTTAATAATCGACTTGGTGACTTTTGAAACAAAGTGACTATCAACAATATTTGACCCGCCATTGGAAGCAGGATAAATGGGTGGATTACGGAAGTAAAGTCGGTGAAGAGTTTTGAGATTATTAAAATTTCACCCTCAAGTAGAAATATCCTCTCATCTTTTCCCCATTCAAGATACCCCAACAAAGAGGTAATAACAAGTAATAAATTCAGAAGGTGTTTTGTCTCAAGTTTAATCGTTTTCATATTTATTGATTTTATTGTTAATGATTTATTGTCTATTAAATCTGCTGAATGTTTATTCGCAAAGATAACTATAAATCTCCCCGCAGGAAAAGCCACAAGATATCCCGGGAACAGGAATTGTTTTGATTCTGATGTTTAGCAAGTTCGGTGGCTCAACTAATAAGATCAAATTTTGCGTGGAAAATGAGTTAAAATTTGTGTAATTTCCTTCGATAGATTCATTTATTTTTAGACAATTGCATATTCCGGTAATTCATGAAGAAAAATAAAGCCACATTTCCGATAACTTTTTTGTTTATCATCCTGGTCATGGCAATATCATCCTGTACCGACGAAAATGAACTACCTGAATCAACACAGTTTGTAAAACTTCTGGAAAAGACCAGGAGTACATCCTTGGATGCTCCCGAATATCCGTCTCTCATCAACTCCCTCGAAAAGTTGTCAAATCTCAGCAAAGACCCTGAATTAAAAGTTGATGCCCTTTCACTTAAAGGTGAATATCTAAACCATACAGATAAATTTAAAGAAGCCATTGTGGTCCTTAAAAAATCCATAGTTCTTGCAGAGGAGCTTGGTTTAAGTTTACATCTGGGTAAAGATCTGGAAAACATCGGCAAAAGTTACTACCGGCTAAAGGATCATGGTAATGCAGTTGCCTCGTTTAAACGGTCTGCCACGATCAGGGAAGAGGCGGGAGATTCTGTGGGAATGGGGTCATCGCTAAACAACACCGGCTTTGTTTACTGGATGGTAACTGAGTTCGACAGTGCAATTATCTATTTTAACAAAGCTCTTGAGATCAGGAGCAAACTGCCCAACACTGACCATCATGCAACAACGCTGAACAATCTTGGGACTATATATTTTAACTGGGCGATATACGACAAGGCTCTTGAATATTATATGAAATCTCTTTCGCTTCAGCGTGAGATAAAAAATGATTATGGCATTTCGATAAGCCTTACTAACATCGGTCTCGTTTATAACGAAACGGGGCAACATGAAGAAGCTATTCAATACTACAAAGAGAGTCTTCCGCATGCAATTGACTCAAAAGATACAAATGTGGTTGGATATGTTTATCAGGGACTCGGGTATGCATTTGAGGATATAGATGTTGATTCATCGATCTACTATTTTAAATTGTCGCTGGCAAAATATCAAAGTGCTTCATATCCTCCCGGAATTATTCTCGCCCTCAGGGGATTGGTGATTTCTATTTTAAACTCAAAGATTATGAGGTCGTGGGCAGGAATTTTGAGGAGATGTACCGGCTTGCCGTGAGGGAAAAATTCAGTTACGCGAAGCTGAAGCATTAAAAGGGACTTGGTAAGGTTTTTCTTGCAAAAAAATCGTAAGCAAAGCAAAATCTTATCTTGAAGAAAGTCAGTTGATTGGAGCAGGCTTGGAAACAAGGTGTTGTTGAGAGATGTCAGTGAGTTGATGAGTGAAATTTTTGAAAGGCTTGGAGATAAAGACAGTGCCCTCATAGCGTTAAGAGTCCATCTTAAATATGCCCAGGAAATCCAGGGTGAAGAAATGAGCAGAAGACTCATTGGACTTAAAAACAAATTCCAGTTCGAAAAATATGAACTCGATTTACAGAAACAGATGTATGAAAACAAAACACAGAGAATGACAATATTAGCCGCCGTTCTGATGCTTGTTCTGTTTATTATTATTGTTTTACTCCTCTCTCGTGTGAACAACAGGATGAAAAGAACCAATAACCTGCTTAATGAACAAAATGAATTGATTGAGGGACAGTCAAAGGACCTTGGTGTGATAAACCAACAACTTGTTGAATCCAACGATGCAAAGGACAAATTGTTTTCCATTATTAGTCACGATCTTCGTAGTCCTTTCCAGGGTCTGCTCGGAATAACCAATATTCTCAAGGAAGATTTTTATGAATTGACCAATGATGAAAAACTTCAGTTGATAAGTGGACTTGAAGAAACTGGCAGAAAAACATTTGAACTACTTGAAAACCTCCTGAATCTTTCTGCATCAAGGATGGGAAAACTGGCTTTTGATCCTGTGGAAGTGGATGTTTCTGAGATTGTGAATAATACTTTATATCTGCACACTGAACAAGCCACAGGGAAAAAAATTTCTCTCGTATCGAACATTAGTGATAGTAGATTTGTTCTTGCTGACAGGAACATGCTTGAGATTATATTCAGAAACCTTTTGACCAATGCGATAAAATATACGCATGAAGAAGGGGAAATTTTTGTTGACTCATGCGATTCTGATGGATTTGTCTGTTTTTCGATAAAAGATAATGGTGTTGGGATGGACAAAGAAACCAAAGCGAATATATTTAACATTAATGCAGTTCGCTCACAAAGAGGAACCAGGGGTGAAAAAGGAACAGGACTTGGAATTGGACTCTGTAAGGAATTTATTGAGAAGCATAATGGTTTGATAGAGATAGAAAGTGAATCGGGAGTTGGAACCACATTCCGAATTAAACTCCCTAAAAACGGTGGGGTAAAGCCCGATTAATTTTTGGAGGAAAAGATAAAATGTCATTCAATTTAAATAAATTTACGGTAAAAGCTCAGGAAACCGTTCAAAAGGCGATCGAAATTGCCGGCGGTTACCAAAATCAAATAATAGAACCACTTCACATTTTGGCTGCACTTGTTGAAGAGAGAAATGGTTTAGCCGATTCTCTTTTGCAGAAAACAGGTGCCAACAGCGACCGAATTAGAATTAAAGTCTCCGCGGAAATGGATAAACTTCCTAAAGTAAGCGGAACGGCAGCAAGCGACCTAAAACTCTCCACAAATTCATCGGTGTTATTCGACAAAGCAGCCAAACTTGCCGGCGAATATAAAGATGAATTTGTTTCAACCGAACATATCCTGCTTGCTTTGGCTGAGGACACAACCGACGCCGGAAGACTGCTAAAAGATGCCGGTGTTACAAAAGATGACCTCTCAAAAGCTGTTGAACATATCCGGGGTGGAAGCAGGGTAACTTCCCAAAACGCAGAGGATTCTTATGCCTCGCTTGAAAAATATGGAAGAAACCTTAATGACCTCGCAAGAGCGGGTAAACTTGACCCTGTTATTGGAAGAAATGATGAAATCAGGCGTGTAATGCAGGTGCTCTCTCGCCGAACAAAAAATAATCCTGTCCTGATAGGTGAACCGGGAGTTGGTAAAACCGCAATAGCTGAAGGTATCGCTCAAAGGATAGTTTCAGGTGATGCTCCAGAGACAATAAAAACCAGGCAGATTATCGCTCTTGATGTTGGATCACTTATTGCGGGAACGCAGTACCGTGGTCAGTTTGAAGAGAGACTTAAGGCTGTTATCAAGGAAGTACAAAATTCGAACGGTCAAATAGTTCTCTTTATTGACGAGATGCATACACTTGTGGGAGCAGGAAAAACCGAGGGGGCGATGGATGCTGCAAACATCCTTAAACCTGCACTGGCAAGAGGTGAACTCCACTGTATCGGTGCAACAACCCTTGACGAATACCAAAAATATATCGAAAAAGATGCTGCTCTCGAAAGAAGATTTCAACCTGTAATCATCGCGGAGCCGAACGAGGAAGATTCAATTTCGATTCTTAGAGGATTGAAAGAACGGTATGAAGTGCATCATGGCGTGCGGATAACTGATGCTGCTATTGTTGCTGCGGTTCAACTTTCAAACAGGTACATAAGCGACCGTTTCCTTCCCGATAAAGCAATTGACCTGATTGATGAGTCGGCTTCCCGACTCAGGATTGAGATCGATTCGATGCCCGAGGAACTTGATGTACTCGAAAGAAAAATTAAACAACTTGAGATTGAGAAAGTGGCTCTCACCCGTGAAAAAGATGATGCTTCAGAGAGAAGACTGGAAGACCTGAACGAAGAACTCTCGGAACTGATTGAGGAGAGAAGTGGAATCAGAGTCCATTGGGAACGGGAAAAAGAGAAAATTGGTCAGATCCGCGAAATAAAATCTCAGATAGAGAAACTTCGTGCAGATTCTGAGATGTATGAAAGAGAAGGAAATCTTTCAAAAGTTGCTGAGATTAGATATGGAACTCTTCCCGAATTGGAAAGAGAACTTGTTGAGGATACTGTTCAATTAAATGAAGTTCAGAAGGAAAAACGACTTTTAAAAGAGGAAGTTGATGCCGAGGATGTGGCTGAAATTGTTTCTCGCTGGACCGGAATCCCCGTCACAAAAATGCTTGAAAGCGAAAGAACCAAATTAATTCACCTGGAAGATCAACTTCATAAGAGGGTCATCGGACAAGATGAAGCAGTGGTTGCTGTTTCCAACGCTGTTAGAAGATCGCGTGCCGGACTTCAGGATGCCAACAAACCTACAGGCTCATTTATATTCCTTGGAACCACGGGTGTGGGTAAAACTGAACTTGCAAAAGCCCTTGCAGTTGCTCTCTTCGACGATGAACATGCCATGATCAGGATTGATATGTCGGAGTATATGGAGAAGTTTTCCGTTTCCAGACTAATCGGCGCACCTCCGGGATATGTTGGTTATGAGGAAGGCGGACAACTTACTGAAGCTGTGAGAAGGAAACCATACTCGGTGATTCTTCTTGATGAGATCGAAAAAGCCCATCCTGATATCTTTAATATCCTTCTTCAGGTTCTTGATGACGGAAGGCTCACTGACAATCAGGGCAGAACCGTCGATTTTAAGAATACAATCATCATAATGACATCAAATCTTGGCTCCCAGTTGATCCAGGAAAGTTTCATGAACAGCAAGGATGAAGATATTGATAATGTCATGGGTATTTTGAGGATGCAGATTGGTGATCTGCTGAGAAAAACGATAAGACCTGAGTTTCTCAACAGAATTGATGATGTTATTTTGTTTAAACCACTAAGACAATCAGAGATAAGAAAAATTGTGGAAATCCAACTCGATGGCTTAAAAGCGATGTTGGCAAAAAAAGATATTACATTTACAATTACTGATGAAGCTGCCGATTGGTTGTCCGAATTGGGATATGACCTTACATATGGTGCCCGACCTCTAAAAAGAACTATCCAAAAACATATAATCAACCCTTTGGCACAAGAACTGATCGCCGGTGCTTTCTCCGATGGCGACTCAATAATCGCCAAAGTTGATGATCGAGGCAAAATCATTTTCACAAAGGGATAACCACAAAAGGAGTTGTATATTTAAAGTCATTTTTAAAAATTTTTGAATAAACATTGAACAAAACTTTTTCGGTTTTAATAGCCTTGGCTTTTACTTTTATTGCCTATCCGCAGCAACAAGATACAGTAATCATCGCCGGTGGTGAATATCAGGCAGGCGGGTTCCACAGAACGATGTTAGGTGACTTGTGGAGAAATGTATGGGCCACTCCCATTAAAATCCCGGTTCTCAATCTGAAGACTTTTGCAGATGGACTTGTTCCTGAAAAAGGGGGCGGAATGCAAACCAAAACCCTCCATTTTAAAGGAGCTGACGGACAAACCTGGAAGTTTAGATCACTAAATAAATTCCCCAAACCAACTCTCCCCGATGACATTAAAAACACTCTCGTCGCAGATTTTATTCAAGATCAAATAAGTACATCACATCCAACTGCTGCTGTTGTACTTACTCCATTTATGGATTCTCTTGGTATTTTGAATGCACCACCCACTATATGGTTCCTTCCAGATGATCCAATTTTGGGTGAATTCCGAGAAGAATTCAAAAATCTGGCTGGTATGATGGAAGTGAATCCCGACGAAAATGAGGAGGGTGGAACTCCTTTTGCTAATGCAGAAAAAATTGTCTCCACCGAAAAACTTGTTTACAGATTCCTCGATAAAAGGGATGAAAAGTTGACGGTGCAGCATTCCTTACCGCCCGGCTTTTTTGATGTTTTTGTGGGGGATTGGGACCGCCACATGGGACAGTGGAAATGGGCTAAATATACCATCAACGGGAAAGAACTCTGGAAACCGATTCCCAAGGACAGAGACCTTCCGACAAGGATGATCATGTTGACATTAAGAGAACCGACACTTCAACAATTATCACCCTTTCGTGGAAAAAGGAAAAAGGAAGTGATTTAAGGGAAGTGTTATATCAAAAAGAGTTTGACAGTGAAATCTCAGAGGACATAAGGATCCATCTTTCCGGGGGGGACGATCAGGTGAAAATTACAGGCACCGTTGAATCGGGTCCCCCTAATCAGAATTGACGGGGGAGCAGGAAAAGATCGGTTCATCGACTCATCCCATGTAAAGGGGTGGTTCCTGAATTTCCTTCCGATCAGAAGAGCAGAAAACAAAAAACAGATTTTTTGACGATGACGCCTCAACTTCCGTTACATACGGCAGAGGGCCAAAATTTAGAGTTGAGGAATCTATAGATGCCACGGATCCGCAGGAATATATCGAACCCACGTGGCTTCAGGATGGAAGGGGTTATAGTATCAATCCCGTGTTTGATCTTTCTTCAACCACCGGACTTCAACTTGGGGGCGGTCCAATAATAATTAACTACGATTATCGTAAAAAGCCGTGGGATTCATGGTTGACTCTCACAATGGCTTATGCTACCCGACCAAGAGACTTTGATTTTGTTTTTGAAAGCTATTATAATTCGATACTGGAAGATGCCACTGTAAGTTTTAAAGCTTACAGAATTAATATCGATTTTAACAACTACTACGGTTACGGCAACGAAACCGATTACAATAATCATTTATATCAACAGGACTTTTATAATATCAAAAGGCGTGTCACGAGTGGTGAAACAGGTATTGACCTGCACATTGGAAATGGAATCAGAAATTATTATCAGGCAAGAATCTCTTTTTATGAGGTAAGTGTTCCTGAGGCATCTCTTTTTAAGGGTCTGCCTTACGGAAGTTATGGTAATGGTTATTTGTCGGTTTTAACACTTGGAACAGGCTTTATTTTTGATAAAAGAGACAATATTGACCTGCCCCTTGAAGGATGGTACCTCAAGTTTGGAGGGAACTATAATCCAAAATTGTTTAATACCAACGGCTCTTTTTATAACGCCACTTTTGATCTTCGAGCATATTTACCGATCTCATTTATTAAGAATTCAGCACTCGCTTTTAGAGTTGGGGGTGAAAAAGTGGGCGGTGAATATCCTTTTTTCGCGGCTGCTTTTCTTGGTGGGTCCAAAAATCTTCGTGCTTATAGAAACGAAAGATTTTCCGGAGATGCTTCCCTCTATGGAACCCAGAAATCAGGGTTGAGCTTGGTTCTATTAAAACCATAATCTACTCAAGAGTTGGAGTTTTGCTTTTGCAGAAACAGGAAGAGTTTTAAGAATGGCGAAAATTCAGATATATGGCATCACAGCGGCGGCGGCGGCGCTTATTTATCATTCCTGGATAGAGCCTTGATTTTGGCAACAACCGTTGGTTTCTCAAGTGAATATACCAACTATCATTTTACAACCAAGGTCCTTTTCTAACACGATATTCACGATTCATTTATCTTTTAAGGATTCAGTTACATAAAGTTAAAGAAGCCGCCTTCTTCTTCCTCGTCAACATCGTCCTGTTTTTTCTTATTCTTTTTCTGATATTTCAGGGAATTTCTTTCCCAAAAAACACCATCCACATATCCTTGAATTCCATTTTCGGTCTCTGCAAGTTCAAGTCGATATTCGGAAGTTGCTGCAAAAACTTTATCGATTTCGATACCGATATAGTGGCGGTTCAGTTTTTTTGCCACCACGGATGAAGTACCTGAACCAAGAAATGGATCAAAAACCACATCACCTTCGTTAGAAGAAGCAAGAATCAGTTTTGCCAACAGTTTTTCAGGTTTTTGGGTCGGGTGATCAGTGTTTTCTGACATTGACCAATAAGGAATAGTAATATCTGTCCAGATATTTGAAGGGTGAGTCATTCTGAATCTGCCTTCTTCGGTTTCCTGCCAGTCTTTGGCAACACCATCTTCTTTATAAGGAGCAATTACACTCTTTTTTTCTTTAACAGCTTCGAGATTGAAAGTGTAATCATTTCCCATGGTGAAAAACCAGATATCTTCCATCGAGTTTTTCCAGTTTTTGCTGGCTCCACGGCCCTTGTCCCTTTGCCATGTGATTCTGTTGCGGAGTTTAAAATATTCACTTGCTACAGCAAAAATGGAAATGGAGCTGATAAAATCGCCACAGATATAAATTGTAGCTTCCGGTTTAAGAAGGCGTAACATCAGAGGCAGCCAGCTTCTTAAGTAGGCCGAATACTCTTCAACAGGAAGTTTTCTAAACTTTGATGAGCCAAATTCTCTGTCGAGATTATAGGGTGGATCGAGAATTAACAAGTCAACAAATTCATCAGGAAGAAACTTTATGATATCAAAGAGGTTCCTGTTTATTGTTTTATCGAGTATCTGATCAACTGAGACAGGTGCTTCGACATCGATAAGTTTTTTTGAATACTTCTCAATTTGGTCTTCACTGAGAGTAATCGTTTTATTTTTGTTGCCCTTGGTGCAGGCATTTTAACTCCAAATATTTATGTTTTGCTACAAATATACACTTATATATAAATAAAGCATAATAGCTGACTCACACAGGTATTTACTTTTTCTTTAATACCATTCCGGTAGAAGGCGGAAGAGTAATTTTACCCTTACCTTTTCCAAGCGACTTGACTCCGGCCTTTTCAGCGTTAACCAGCACTTCAAAATTCCCTTTGGGAAGAGTAAATTCCACCTTTTTATCTCTGTTAGCATTAAATAGAATAACAAAATGATCCTTGCCATGGTTCAATTCATAACCTAAAGTAAATTCATCTTTAAGATCCATGAATTTTACCTCTTCATACTCAGCACGACGAAAAGCACTATAAGTTGAGCGAAGTTTTGCGAGTCCGGCATAATAATCGACAAGACTTTTATTTAGAGCAACATGTTCATAATTGATATAGTTTACTTCATTGTCCTTGTCGTAGGTGTTATGATCAACCCTGCCTCTGTAAGGATCGTTAACATCCACATCTGCAGGAACCACTTTTGATCTGCCATATTCCTGCCCGGCGTGAATCATTGTCATCCCCTGTGAGGTGTAGAGGAATAGTGCACCAAGTTTGTTCAATTTTAGCTGAGTTGGTGTCAGTTTTGCATTTTTATCAACATCAATAACTGTGGTACCTTCTTTCAGGTCGCCAAGCCCAATTCTGATAAAATCACCCAGAGTATAACCATCGTGTGATTCAAGATAATTTACCGAATGTTCTTTTTTGCGGAATAATCCCTTATCATCTCTGAGCAGGGTTCCATTCACATAACTTTGTAATCTTTTAGGTGTATTATCACCAAACCATTTTCCAAATATCCAACCCAGGTTCTCGCGGGGATTTTCACCCTTTACACCATTTCTGATCTGATCGTTCCATGACCCCCACTCTCTTTCAGAGAATCCTTTTGGATCGTATCCACCACCCCATGGTTCACAAACTATAACCACTTGTGGATTAACTTTTCTGAGCTCTTTAATGATCTCTTCGATGGTAACCCAATCGATAAGTTTGCCAAGATCAAATCTGAAGCCGTCAATGTGAAATTCGGTCATCCAGTATTTTAAACTTTCGATGATCAGTCTTCTTGCCATTGGAGCTTCGGTTCTGAAGTCGTTTCCACATCCACTTTCAGCTTTAAAACTGCCGTCATTGTTAAGACGGAAATAATATTTTTTGTCAATTTCTTTAAAACTTCCCAACTCATATTCAGAGATATGGTTATAGACCACATCCATTATTACAGCAATTTTTTCTTGATGGAAAGCTTTAACCATCTGTTTAAAATCGTGGCGGGCTTTATCACTTTGCCCCATCCATTGGTTCCACCTCAGTTTTGACCAGTTTTCGGCATAATACGCCTCGGGAGCAAAAAATGCTGCGGTCATATATCCCCAGTGATTTCTCTCGTAGGGATTCCATGTGTTAAACCTGTTGGCTGCTGAATCGCGGAAGGGTATCTCAACATTTCCAAATTCCTGTGCCGGAAGAAGTTCAACGGTATTCACATTCAGGGATTTTATATAGTCGAGTCCACCCTTCTTTCCTTTTTCGGTAAGACCTCTATATGTGCCCGGATTTTTTACGCCTGAACTTGGATGAACTGTCTGATCGCGGAGGTGCATTTCATAAGTGATAAGATCACGCCAGTCGCGCTGAATCCATTTGGTTTTTCCCCATTCAAAACCGCCATCTTTAACAACGATCCCTTTTCTGGGGTTCATATAAGTATTGTAGGTTGCCACCGATTTTGCATAAGGATCAAGAATCAGTATCTGACCTTTTTACGGGGTCATCTTCAGGATTAATCACAATGTAGCCATAAAAGAGACCATATTGTTCGCCACTTAGTTGGGCTTCCCAGACACCGTCTTTATCTTTAGTCATTTTAAGTTCAATGTAGTCAGTATCTTCAACTTTCTTGAATGTTCTGAGAGCCACTTCGGTTGCTCTTGGTGCAAATACTCTAAAGATGGTATTTCCATTCTCGACGAAAGAGCCCAGTTTTTTGTCTGAATAAGCATTCAGGAATTCATCCTGTTTCTGAGCTTTAACCACTGTTTGCGACATGATAAACAACACCACTAATACTGATAAAATTTTGTGTCTTGAAGTCATAACTGATCCATAATTGGTTTTTTTGTAATAATCCAGCTTTAAAATTACAAAAAAAGAGTGAATAGAGGTGAATTGGGTTGTTGAACACCGATTTTATAACTTGAGGAGAGGGCAGTAAATGGAAAGTTTAAACAGGTTTTGAACAGGTGATGGTTGGGATTATTTATTAGAAGTAATAAGATTAAATTTCTGAATTATGAAATGGTGAAGAAGTCAAAGAATTTTCTTAAGTTTCTAAAGCAAGTTGTTTAGTTGTGTGAGTTTCTAAAAAAATCCTTTTTACCATTAACACACCAATATTATTTTGATTGTTTCAACAGAAGTTGTGATTCCAAAAGACATAAAAAAGAACTCCGGGGTAAGGAGTTTCTTTAGGAGGAAAAATGAAGACCACATCGATAATTCTTTTATTGTTTTTGGTCATTTGTAACAACGGGAATTCTCAAAATTCCTGGCGCGCAACCAGTCTCGGGAGAAGCGTTACCTCTGTGGGATCTCCCGCATCTGGTAAAGACAGTAATTCATTGGTCCATTCACCATCTGTCTTTTTTGCCGGTACATCTTACGGTGAGGTAATGATGCAATCGGATACCTCGAGTACATGGACAATAGTTGCCAACAGTTTTCGATCAATTTACTGTATGGCAGCTGATACTTTGCGTGGTGTAAACTATTTAGGGAGCCAAACTGGTTTATATCGGTCTATGGATGGTGGTAGTACCTGGTCACGGATTGGATTTCCTGATTTCCATGTGTGGGATATAGAAGTTATTCCTTCAACTGGGGTTGTATATGTCGCTGTTTATCAATCAGGTATGAATTTAGACATCGGAATTCACAGGTCTTATAATCTTGGTTCAACTTGGTATGATTTTCATACAGGATTCATTTGTTATGATATTTTTATAAGAAGGGACAACTCCATCCTCGCTGCACGCCAAGATGGAGTCTTTATATTTTATCCCGGCATAGGAACGGGATTAAGTTTCCCTCTTGATCGATATTACTGTGTTGCCGAACATCCTGACGGTCATGTGTTTGTAGGTTCATTCGAAGGTCTTTTAAGAAAGGATAATTTAACTTCTCAAATTGTGAATGTTCTTCCTCGTACAACCATTAGTGCAGTGGTTAACTGTATTTATATCGCTAAAAACGGAAATATTTACGCGGGTACCTACTTTGCAGGAGTATATTTCTCTATAGATACCGGCTTAACCTGGCAACCATTTATAAACGGGATGGCAGCGGGTGAAGAAGTAAATAACTTAAAAACAAACCCTGCGGGATACTTGATTGCAAATGGAGCTCGTTACAAGCGTGTTTACGAAACCATCTACCCCGTGGAGCCGCCACAAACAGCCAAATTGATTTCACCAACTGATGATACTACAGGTCTTATATCAGATATTAAACTTGATTGGGACACTGCTCTTACGACTGCTCGTTACACTCTTCAAGTCTCAACAGACTCAGTTTTCTCAAACTTAATACTAAATGATTCAACTCTTGTCCTCTCTGAGAATAATCTTCAATCCAGCCAATTGCAAAGCAATTCTGAATACTTCTGGCGGGTTTTAGGAACAAATTTCGCCGGCAAGGGCCAATGGTCACAAGTCAGGAGATTCACAACAGGGATTCTTGTTGGTGTTGAAGATGAAGTTTTTTCAGAAACAGCATTTGAAAAGGGATCAATAACTGTCTATCCAACTCCCTCAAAAACTATATTAAACTTGTCGATAAATTCGAAATCCGGTGGGAACACATCGGTTAGATTGTTTAACACACTTGGCGAAGTGGTTTATAAGTCGGGAGATATTCCTCTGGATAACGGGACAACCGACTATTCCATTAATCATGATCTACCAACGGGTATTTACATTCTAACAGCAGTTATAAATTCCTCGTCGGGAGAACAATCAATTATTTCACAAAAGGTTTTGATTGTGAGGTAATGAGAGTATGTCCATCAATTAAAATTTTGTTTTTTAATTTTTAAATGCAATATTTGTAAATTATTTGCAAAAACTTTGGTGAAAACATGTTAATTGAGTTTAAAGTTAAGAATTTTGGACCATTCAGAGACGAAAATCTTTTTTCTATGGTCGCCTCAAATTATGACAAGACAACTCTTGAGGAAGATAATGTTGCAAAATTTGAGAAGTTTGATTTAAGACTGTTAAAGTCTGCTGCAGTTTTGGAAGTAATGCTTCGGGCAAAACTCAATTATTTAATGCTCTCTCATTTATGAGGTATTTTGTTGTTAAGGGAGGGAAGGGAAAAACCGAACAATTGGAAATCCCTCGTTTTCGTCTGGATGACCATTCTGAAAAGAGTCCTTCCTCATTTGTAATTGTTTTTCTTCATAATGATAAAATTTTTGAATATGGTTTTGTATTAGGTGGTGATAATGTAATTGAAGAATGGTTGATTGTCTGGATAACAAACCGTAAAACAACCGTATTCCATCGAAATGGATCCGAACTAAAATCTAGTGCAACATATTTTAAGGTTGGCAAGATTATACAAAAAGCCAACCAGGTTAAAGACTGGAATCTCTTCCTGACTAAAGCCTTTGAGTATGAACAACCTGGAAATGAACTAATCCTTGAAGTCAAAGACTGGTTTGACAGACTCCGTCCCATATCTGGAATTGATTCATCGGGATATGAGGTATTTACTATCGAGAATCTTGATAATCCATCCGCCAGAGATAAACACATTGAGTTTATTCGAAATGCTGATTTTTCGATGGAGGACGTAATAGTTAAGGAATCAAAAGGTGTTTTCATGCTCTCTGAACCGGATGAAGACCAGCCAGTCTGGATGTTGGAGGTCTCTCAATTAATTCAGAAAATGCAAGAGTTGATGCCTGAAAAAACTGTAATAGAGTTGAAGACCCGCCACAAACGATATAAGGATGATGGTTCCTTTGAATTTGTAGAATTTTCCCGTTCGGACGAATCTGCCGGGACAGTGAAATTCATTGCGCTGGCAGGTCCGATATTGGACATATTAACAAATGGAGGAACTCTCCTCGTTGATGAATTGGATACTCAACTCCATCCTCTTCTTGTGCAAAAAATCGTGGAAGAATTTAACTCTAAAGAAAGAAACCCAAAAAACGCTCAATTAATATTCAACTCTCATAATACATCTACCCTTGGAAAACTAAGGCGAGATCAGGTTTGGTTCACAAAAAGACAGGTTTGGTGTCGCGGTACTTGAACCGCTTTCTGATTATAAAAATGGTCCAAGGAAAGAGGAAAATCTGGAGGAACGGTATCTTGATGGAAGATTTGGTGCAGTGCCTTTCCTGGGTAAATTTGGCATAAAAGCCTGATAAAATAACATAGACTCGTAAAATTGATCAACAAACGGATTAGAGTAAATGGGAAAACCTGTATTTAACAGACGTAAAAAACCTTTTAAACTTCAAATGCCTGTGTTCTATGTCTATTGTGAAGGGAAAATACTGAACCGGAATATTTGAACTCCTTTAAGATCAATACCGTCAAAATTAAACCCCTCGGGTTAGCAAAGAATACTCTGAACATTGTTGAAGAAGCAATAAAACGAATTAAATCAGAAAATTTTGATAAAACATTGGATCAAAAGTGGTGTGTTTTCGATAAAGACGATTTTCCCGCGAACAGCTTTGATAATGCAATCAAAAAAGCAGAAAATAACGGGTTTAAAGTCGCCTGGTCTAATCAGTCATTTGAATATTGGTTCCTTCTCCATTTTGAAGACCATCAAGGGGGATCATTGCACAGGGATTCTTACAAGGATAAAATCAATAAATACATTACCAACGATAAAGCACAATATAACGATGATGGCAAAAAGAAAATAACTGATGAATTCTTTAGAGAATTATCCGCTACTGATCCGGCAAGTGGGAATCCCAGGCTCACTATGGCGATTAATAGAGCCAGAAGAAATCATAATAACAAGATTGACATTCCACCTTCAGCTTCTGAGTCATGCACAACTGTTTACACCCTTGTGGAAATATTGATTCAATTTATCTTGTTTGTTTCGGCAAAATGCCTGCATTAATGAGCCATTAAATAAGAAATCCCTGAGAGAATGCAACGTTTAGGATACCAACTTCACAGACTAATCCAATTTGCACTTAATATGAGTGAAATTAACGAGTATTCCGAGGAAATTCCTTAATTTCGTAAAGTATTATCATTTATTTAGGTGAAGTTGTGACAAAATCCATTGTTAGTTTTGTTTTCCTCCTTCTTCTGCTTGCAACCACCCCTTTGGTTGCACAAAGAGCAGGTGATGTTGTTCCCGGAGAGATAATTATCCAAATGAGACCGGCTGCAGAAACTTCGGACATATTGTCTGAGTTTAGTTCAGCAGGACTTAAATCCGAACGCCTTCTTTCAAAAAGAATGAACATCTGGCTGATAAGCTACGACACAAAAAGGCAAACGGTGACGATCTGCTTTTGCCCTCAGAAGCCATCCACTCGTGAATATTGTCCAGTACAATCATGTTATGGATCTCAGGGATGATAAAAATTACAGCGAAAGAAATCCGGAAGTTGTTGAAAATCTAAATCCTGACTCCCGCAGCACAACCCCTAACGACCCAAGATTTAACGAACAATGGGCTCTTAACAACACCGGACAAAGTGGTGGAACCCCGGATGCAGATATCGATGCTCCTGAAGCATGGGATCTTGCTAAAGGTGGACTTACCGCTCTGGGCGACACAATTGTTGTTGCTGTTATTGACGGTGGTGCACAGCTATCACACCCTGATCTAAACTTTTGGGTAAACAGATTTGAGATCCCCAATAACTCGATTGATGACGATCTGAATGGTTATGTTGACGATTATCTTGGTTGGAATGCCTATAGCAACAATGGAACTCCTGATGGCGACAGTCACGGAACCCATGTGTCAGGAATTGTAGCTGCCCGTGGAAATAACGGCGCCGGCGTATCAGGAGTAAACTGGAACACCAAAGTAATGATAATCTCAGGTTCTTCATCCTCTGAAGCCACCGTGGTTGCCGCTTATGCGTTTGCACTTGAACACAGAGCAACATATAACGAAACCAATGGAGCCAAGGGAGCATTTGTTGTGGCAACTAACTCCAGTTTTGGTGTCGATTATGGTCAGCCATCCAACTACCCAATCTGGTGCGCAATGTATGATTCGCTTGGAAAATATGGAATCTTGAGTTGTGGAGCTACCGCAAATCTCGGAATAAATATTGATCTTCAGGGTGATATCCCAACTGCTTGTCCAAGCAACTGGCTTGTGAGTGTTACAAATACAACTAGTACGGATGCAAGAAATTCGGGAGCAGGTTATGGATTAACAACTATTGATCTCGGTGCCCCCGGAAGTTCAATCCTTTCCACTGATCAGACAAATACATATACAAGTAAAACCGGAACCTCGATGGCGACTCCTACAGTTGCCGGTGCAATTGCACTTATGATATCGGGAGCCAACGCTAATCTCATCCAGGCGTACAAAACAAACCCCGGTCCAACAGCACTTTTGTTTAAACAGTATCTCCTTGAAGCAACCGATCCTGTCGCTTCACTTCAGGGACAGACTGTTACCGGTGGAAGATTAAACGTTTTTAAGGCACTTCTTGCAGTGGGAACTCCTCCTGATACGGTTGCCCCAACTGCCATAAATAACCTTGCAGTAGTTGAGCCAACTTCAAGCAGCATGAAACTGACCTGGACTGCCCCTCTTGATACTTCAAGAAATGGTGTGGTTTCTTATCTGGTGAGAAGATCAAACTCCCCTATTCTTACACAAACAGATTTTAACAATGCCACCCCTGTTGCATGGAGCGGAACTCCACAGCCATCAGGCGGAACAGAGAATTTTGTTGTCAGCGGGCTCAACCCCTCATCAACTCTATATTTTGCTATCAGAGCTCAGGATACGTGGGGAAACACCTCTGTTGTTTCCAATTCACCTTCGGGAACAACTCTTCAGGCACCTGCGTTGGGACTCTCAACCCGGAATCTTGTGAGAACTCTGACACCAGGTTCAACCGTTTCCGATTCGATCATGATCAGTAATACAACCGCTTATTCATCAACTCTTTCATATACAGTTGAGTTGGCTAACAATACATTCCCTCAGGGAAGCCTGTTTATGTCACTTGTTCCTGTTGAGACAGAAGATGTTTTTCGATTGATCAAGTTTGCTGACAAAGAGAACCCGGCACCCCGTTTTGGTTATTCAATTGACGGAATGGGAGGACCCGATGCGGCAGGTTACAAATGGATCGACAGTTATGAACCTAACGGACCTGTTTTTGAGTGGGAAGATATTTCCACAACAGGAACTGAACTGACCACCTGGGTTGCCGCAAGCACTTTTGGGGCAAAAGATGAAGGATATGCCCAGTTTAGTCCGGGATTTTCATTCAAATATTACGGTCAGCAGTATAACACACTTTATGCCGGTTCAAACGGATTTATTTCAGTGGCACCTTTTACAGGAAGCACTTTCACAAACGCTACAATGCCCGGGGTTCCAAATCCAAACGGCATTATGGCTGCAATGTGGGATGATCTTGATGGAACAAACGGTGGTAAGGTTTATTACAAAAACTACCCCGGAAAAACCATAATTCAGTATAAAAACTGGGAAAAATATTCCGCTTCAACCTCGGATCTTAACTTTCAGATTATACTGTACTCCTCAGGAAAGATTCTTTATCAGTACCAAACCATGACAGGTACCCTCAATTCTGCTACTGTAGGAATAGAGAATCAAGCCGGAACTGTGGGTCTTACAGTAGCACATAACGCTACTTACATTGCAAATAATCTGGCTCTCCAGTTTCAAGCTGAACCCGATTGGATAACTGCTACCAGTCTTTCCGGAATGTTATACAACGGAAACTCATCTGCTGTTAAATTGAATCTTTCAACTGTTGAGATTCCTCTCGGAAATTATTCAATGGACCTCGTGATCAGATCAAATGATCCGCTAAAACCGGTAGATACAGTTAAGGTTTCAATGATAAATTCGAGTGAGATACCGGTTGAACTGGTTTCTTTTACGGGAGAGTTTATCAACGGGTCTGTTAAACTCAACTGGATTACTGCTACCGAAACCAATAACTCAGGTTTTGAAGTGGAAAGAAAATCAGGAAACGAAAACTGGGAAAAAGCAGGGTTTGTAGCCGGAGCCGGAACAAAAACTTCGCAGTCGGTTTACTCTTTCAGCGAAAACAAACTGGTTGCCGGGAAATATCTTTACAGATTAAAACAAATTGATCTCGACGGTACCATTGCATATTCGCAGGAAGTGGAAGTTGATATGGGAATACCAACAGAGTTTACTCTCGATCAAAACTTCCCAAATCCATTTAATCCAAACACAGTAATACGATTTGCGCTTCCTGTTGCCGGTGGAGTATCGTTGAATGTTTACAACACCCTAGGTGAAAAAGTGGCTTCTCTTATAAACAAAGAGATGGCGGCCGGTTATCATGAAATTTCATTTAATGCTTCTGAACTTCCAAGTGGACTTTATCTCTATGAACTTCGTTCAGGTGATTTCTCCTCCGTCAGGAAGATGCTTTTAATGAAGTAATTGTTGTTCAATCTTAAACTAAAAAAGCCCGACTTAAAATCGGGCTTTTTTTTATATCTACACTCTCTTATTTATGATCATTTAAATGAACTGATAAATTTATAAGAAAGAGGCAGTCAGAAGCCAATCTGTTTCCTAAAATTTGTGGTTGTGATTTAGAATCAAGGAGAGTTGAACTATGGGAGATTTACAAATGTTAAAATTAAATTAATCTTAATTCTAATCTATGTTTTATCGGACTTTAACATGCTCCACATCCGCTCTATATTTATCTCTTTATCCCTTTTCATCAGCTTCAATGTTTACCCTCAAACCGCTGACTCATTTTTCTCCGGGGATGTGTTATTAAAAGACTTTAACGTTTTTAAATCTGCACTTCTAACATTTCACCCTGGCCTCTATCGCTATCAAGACTCGTTAACTGTGAGTAACCATTTTAACAATCTCGAAAATCAATTGAGAAACGGGTTAACATTAAAAAGAATCTTACCTTGCCTTTTCTGCGTTGACTGCCAAGTTGATGTGTGGTCACACTTTTTGTAGCTATTATAATCAAAATAATGAAGTAAAAAAAGCTCTTTTTGAAGGAGTTGACAAGTTGCCTTTCACTTTCGTGTTGTATCAGAAAAGGATGTTCATTGATAAAAGCGTCGCTCCTGATCAAGATTTGAAGGAAAAAAGTGAAGTGATTTCAATCAATGGGGTTCCTGTTTTGCTTATCCTGGATAGCCTGCTTTTATTGACCAAAGGAGATGGAAAAAACGATGGCAAAAGATTACATTCTCTTCAACTTAGCGGGTTGTCGAAATATGAGCCTTTCGATGTTTATTACCCCCTTGCATTTCCAAACGAGTCAAACAATTTCATTCTCGAGGTAGTCAACGAGGGTTCCGCTGATGTTTTGCGTATTACAGTTCCAGCTGTCAGCAGAAGAAATAGACTTGAATTGATAGAGCAAAAATATGGCAAACAGCCTTCAACAGATGATGATCTTTGGCAATTCAAAATTATTGATAAGAACTCTGCGTATTTGAAAATTGGCACTTTTGTACTAAGAAACTTATCGTTCGATTATGAAGACTTTATCAAGGATGCTTTCGAACAGATTGTCGATCTTAAAATCGCTAATCTAATTCTCGACATTAGAGGAAACGAAGGAGGCATGGATGAGGTGAATCTTTTTCTTGCCGGATTTTTAAGCAGTAAACCTCTCGCCCTTTCAAAATACAGGCAGCTTCTTGTTTATTCAAAAGCACCAGACAGTCTTCGTCCATATATTTCAACCTGGGATGATGACTTCTACGATCGGACTGATGATGTTATCAGGGTC
This sequence comes from Ignavibacteriales bacterium, assembly GCA_016714125.1. Classification (GTDB taxonomy): domain Bacteria; phylum Bacteroidota; class Ignavibacteria; order Ignavibacteriales; family Ignavibacteriaceae; genus UTCHB3. The sequence continues at coordinate 110,686 of JADJNX010000007.1, forward strand.
GATAATAGATTTTTCACATGGAAAGAGGAACAGGAAGAAACATTTTCGAGTCCGTTCCCTGAAAATAAACGATTTTCTGGTAGATTGTGGATTTTGGTAGATGAGGCCAACAGTTCAGCTACTTTCTTCCTGGCTCAAGCTGCCAAAGAAAACAGTTTGGGCACTTTGGTTGGTACTCAAACCGGTGGAAACAGGATGGGGACCAACGGAGGACAATTATTCTTTTGCGTCTCCCCAACTCTCAAATTGAAGTGGATCTGCCGCTAATAGGTTATTACCCTCTCACGCTACAGCCAAACGAAGGAATAATGCCCGACATTGAAATTAAAAAAACACTTTCTGACTTACTCTCAAATAGAGATACCGTATTAGAACATGTATTAAAATTAATTGAAGATTGAAATATTTCTATTTCTGCACACAATGAATCAGAAGATCAAAAACTTATGCCTGTGAAATAATCGTCATTCTTGCAAACTACTTATTCTTTGTGTCATTCCAGACTTTTCGAATAAAAAAGCCCGACTTAAAATCGGGTTTTTTTATGATTTGATATTATTTGTCAAAGAACCAAAAGTATGAAAAAGGGTTAAAATCGCCTATTTCACAAGGAGCATCTTTTTTGTTTCGGTGAATGGACCTGCCTGTAATTTGTAGAAATACAGTCCACTTGGAAGGTCGTTTGCGGTGAAGTGAACTTCATGGTAACCGGCTTCCTTTGAGGTGTTCAAAAGGGTTTTCACCGCTTCACCGAGGGAATTATAGACTGTAAGAGTAACATTTCCGGCAGTCGGCAGAGTAAAACAGATAACAGTAACGGGGTTGAATGGATTTGGGTAATTTTGCCCCAATGTGTATGAATTTATTTGCCCGGAATCAAACTCAATCACATCTGAATACTTAAAATTGCCGTTATAATCCATCTGTTTTAATCTGTAATAGATTATTCCGGAGTTTGAATTTTTATCCCGCCAAGAGTAATGTTGAAACTCATTGGTTGTTCCTTTCCCTTCCACAAATCCTAATGTTAAAAAATTGGTTTTGTTATCACTTTTTTGAATTTCGAATCCGTAATTGTTTACTTCATTTGCAGTGGACCAATTCAGGATTATATCCATACCATCCGGAATTACTGAAAATGAAACCAGTTCAACAGGAATGGTTTGAGATACGGTCCTCAGAAGCCAGGCATCATGCACACCCGCGCCTGAAGAAAGGGTGTGTCCCACAACTACATATCCACCATCCCTGGTCAGGTCCATCGAATTAGCCACATCTGAAGCCGTGCCTCCAAAAGTTTTATTCCAGAGTTGTGTACCTGTTGAATCAGTTTTAATGATCCAGAGATCGTCTCCGCCTGCACCAAAAGAGAGAGTATAACCCGCGATCAGATATCCCAGATCAGATGTCTGTTTTACAACATTCCCGTAGTCTCTTCCAGTGCCGCCAAAGGTTTTTGCCCAGGTCTGGTTGCCCGATCCGTCGGTTTTCACAAGGAAGAGGTCATCGTTTCCTGCTCCCGAAGAGGCTGTGTAGCCTGTGAAGATATACCCACCGTCGGCAGTTTGTTGAACGGAGAGCCCCCGGTCGGCATCGGAGCCTCCAAAGTTTTTGTTGAACAGGATGTTACCAAGACTGTCGGTCTTCACAAGCCACGCGTTACCCAGGGCACCGGCTCCGTCTGAAGCAGTCCACCCTGTGATAATAAAAGAATTGTCGGAAGTGAGTTGCAGGCCGCGGATTCCGTCGGTGCTCAGTCCGCCGATTTTTTTATCCCAAACACTGTTTCCTGAAGAGTTGAGGCGTATCAGCCAGCCATCCCTGGAACCGGCGGTCGCCGAAGATGTAGCACAACCTATGAGATAACCTCCATCCGGGAGTACTTCGAGAGCATAAGCCTCCTCGTCGGAAGTGCCACCAAAAGCACGAGACCAGAGTTCGTTCCCGAGAGAGTCGGTTTTCACAACAAAAACATCCTTAGCGCCCGCGCCAAAAGAAGAAGTGTAACCGGCGGCGATAAATCCACCATCCAAAGTTTGTTTTACAGCGGCAGCTTCGTCATCGCTATTGCCACCAAAGGTTTTATTCCAGATCAGATTACCCGTTTTGTCGGTTTTGAATATCCATAAGTTCCGGCCTGAAGTGGCACCATACGAGCGGGTATAACCGGCTATTATGTATCCCTCATCATTTAACTCTTCGACAGCATACGCCACATCGATGTTGGTTCCGCCAAATGTTTTGGTCCACATGGAATCCTGCGCATGGATGGAAGAAGAAGATAGAAGGAGAGGCTGTGAAATTATCAGGAAAAACTGCAGGGAGGAAAATTTACATTTCATGGTAAACTCCAAAATAATAAATGTTTAAGGAACCTGAAAAATGAAATTCAATAATTTAAAATACAAAAGCCTGACTTCTTAGGAAACCAGGCTTTTATTATTTCAACTAATATGTTAAATGTTAATAACTATTTATCCTCTTCATTCGAGTCATTCCTGACTTTTCGAATGATAAAAACCAAAGAAAAAATAGCCACAGTAACAAAAACAAGAAGGATTACCGTAAAGGTTTTCACTTCTAACTTTTCTTCTTTTTGGCAGTCGATTTTTTGATTTTAGGCTGATTTAGTTTCTCAACTTTTGGTGTCGAATATTTCTCTTTCACTTTCTTGACAACAGGTTTTACAGTTTTTTTTGCTGTCGGCTTAGAAGCGGTAGATTGTTTCACTTTTTTAACCGGTTTTGCGGTTTTAGAAGTCTCAGATTTTTTATCAACCAGTTTTTCATGAATCTTAGGAATTGACTGGACAAATGGAACCAGTCTGAACCCGGAATGAAGAGCAGAATCGATCAATTCATCCACATAAATTGCCATCGTTTTTATAACAGCGTTAAATTCTTTGGTTTTAAAAAGTTTAAATGTACTCACAGCGTCCTTGGCTTTATCCGGATTTTTCCTGACTGTCCGTTCTGCGTGTCTTAATCCATTGAGGGTATAAACCCAAATCATCAATTGTACAAATTGTTCTTTACTGAAATATTTGATCCCGTGGTAATCATTAACTCCTACAAAACTTTGAACCTCTTTCCTTCCAAGAAGTGTTATTGTTGGAAGCGGATCTTCGAGAGTTTCGTTTTTGCCATCGGGATTAAACACCCCTTTTCGAGTGTAAACATTTTCAGTGGATTCAAGTATTCTCAGCAGATCAAATTCATATTTTGCTTCGTGATATTTATCGCCCAATCTGATTAATGATTGCCACAGAGCTTTTTCGAGCAATAGTGAATCATAAAGATCAATAGGCTTTTCGCCTGTTTGCTCTTCAACCGTTAGGAGAATTCTTTTAACAGTTGTATAAAGCACCAGGATGTCGGAATACACCTGACGATTTTCTTTTTGAGTCAACAGCCAATAATTGTCGAGTCGTGAGGGGCCCTTCACTCCAGTTTCGAGTTGTGTTATGAAGTTTGAGTAACTTTTCAGGATCATCAAATCCTTTTTAAGAGCTGACATAACTGTGTTATTATTTATGTTCACTTTTTTGTAATCAGAAACATGATTTAAAATGTTTCCAAAACGCATTGCAAAAGTGGTACTAAACTCACCATCCGGTTGAGGGTCAGCTTCAAGCCCGGCATATTTTTTTAACTCAAGCAGAATATCCTTGCTCAAAAACTCCATAACTGCGTGATGGACATTGAGAAGGTTAAGTTCCAAAAGGGTGATGGCGAGGGATTGTGTCCCTTGTCCGTGCAGAAAACTGTTTAGTCGACCGTAACTTCCATCCACATCAAAGATTTCTTTAAATCCCACAAAAACATGGTAGCCATAACCGTTAAGAGTTACATTGTAACCCTCATCATCAAAATCGCGACCCGGCCGAATATATTCCAGACCTGTGATCATGTCCTTGTAAGTATAAAAATAACCGTCGAAACGCTTTAATTGCAGGGCATTTGAGAGTGGTTTATACTCAAGTTCGTTTGGAGAAACTTTCTGGTCTTCAACATTTGATGCTTCCCAGTTATCTTCGCCCGATTTTCCGTCAAGGTATTGTGTTTTGATCCTCTTACCTGAGGAATATTTAATCATTCCCGATGTTCTAAAGAAGGAATTATTGAAGAAAACAAGAGCTCTTTCGTCACCAATTCTGTTGGTAAATGCAATCACATTTTCATTTACATGTCTGTAATCATCGTAAAAATCGAATAATTCAAAGTTCTTAACATTTGAGAAAAGATACCGTTTTTTAAGCAACGGGAAAATTTCCTTCATGTGTCGTTCTACGAGATGGGAATCAATATGTTCATCATAATAAGCTTTTCTGTATTCCATTCCATACTTCTCAGTGAACCCTTCCATCTGTCCATGAGCAAACATCGGGAGACCCGGAAGTGTAGCCATCATGACGCAGATTCCGAAGTATTTATCTCCTTTACCAAACTGATTAACCGCAGTTTCTTCATCAGGATTACTCATGAAGTTTACATACCGTTTCAGAATTTCGGGATCAAACTCGATTGTGTTTTTGATTAAAGAGCGATATTTATCGTTTTCTTCTTTCATAAACATGTGCATGAATGCAGAGTTATAAACCCTGTGCATACCAAGACTTCTGACAAAATATCCTTCCATAAGCCAAAATGCTTCAGCGAGAAGAAGTGTATTGGGCATCTCTTCGTTAAAACGATCAACCACTTCACGCCAAAATTCCTTTGGCATCATTCTGTGAAATGTCTGCTTGGAAATTGCATAGTCGGAACGGGAAGGGATTGCTCCTCCGGCTCCAGGTTGAGGGAACCACAATCTTTGATAATGTTTTTTACTAAGAATCATCGCCGCATCAAACCGGATGATCGGGAATTTTTTTGCGACTTTTTGAATTGTCTTTATCAACTCTTCACGAACCACAGGATCGAGAAGGTTGAGTTGTGCGGTATCATTCCATGGCATGTTTGTACCGTCATTTCCATGGTAGATATATCTAATTTTTCCGTTTCTTTTGTCGATATGCTGGAAAACAACGGCAGCATCCTGACGGGTGTAATATCTGTCCTCAATCCTGAGTTCGATATCGGGATTATCTGAGAGATTTGGACCCGTAAAGGAATAATTGGGATATGGAGGTTCCTGTGCCTGGATAAAATATTCAGGGTGGTCAACTATCCATCTTGAGTAGATACCGGTATGGTTTGGAACCATGTCACTTGCGAGTCTGATTCCACGGGCACCACATCTATCCCGGAGGTTTTCGTAAGCTCTGTCGCCGCCAAGTTCATTTGCGATGTCATAATCAAAAAGGGAATACGCAGAGGATGCAGCTTCAGGGTTTCCGCAGAACTGTTTAATCTTTGCCGAGGCGTTTGATCGTTCCCAAACTCCGATTAACCAGAGTGCGTTAAAATTCCATTGCTGAAGTTGATCAAGTTCTTCATCCGGAATTTTATCGAGTGTATCGATTTTTCTGCTGTATTTTTTTGAGAGTTGATCGAGCCATACAAGTGTATTTTTGGCGATCATTACAACATTGGGCATCCAGTCGATATCTTCAGTGAATCTCTCTTCTTCAACCATAAAACTGAGTTCAACATCATCAAGATCAACGGGAGGTTTTTGCCCTTTTTTCAAAGCTGCTTTCAGCCGATCTGCATATTCTTTGTTAAAATCATATTTTGGAACGGGAGGTGTTCCTTTTCCTCCGACGCCACCTTGAAACAATCTGGCATCTTCTTTTAATAAGTCTGTTCCGAGCAGTACAAGGTCTTCAAGTGGAAAGTCGATGTCAATGGGCCAAAAGGCCTTAAAACTCTTTAGTTGTTCTACTATTTGATACGGATTTGAAAGAATTACAGATTCAAGCGCATCTAAAAGTGAAATTCCAAAAAAGGCAGCGGGTTCTTCTTTTTGAAAAAATGTTTTAGCTTCTTTAATTAATGTTTTATAAGCTGTTTCTTCTTCCAGCAGGGCACTGTTAAACAGTTCTTTAAGAGAGTCAAAAGCAGGATTAAGATTTTCGAGATGAAGAATAATCAATTCTTCAATTATTATCTCTTTGTTGGCTTTTTCTTCAGTAGATCCGGCAAGATATTCTTTAATTGTAAGTTGTTTTTTGTAAACAGGGAGCGGTGGGAAGAGCTCTACATATTTTTCTAGAACCTTAACAAAATCGTCACCACCAAGCATTTCTGAAAGATGATTAACTGTTCGTGAGAAGACGCCGGGATTCTGAATCTCTTCATAATTTCTAAGTACAATATGTATCAGTTCGTGAAGGAGTCCAAGCGCGTTGATCTGACCGGGTGTCACAAGTTTATCGGTGAGATTCTCTTCAGTCCTTTTTTTATTGATCCTGGCTGCAAGTTGCCTTGATGCCGCAAAATTAGCAACAATTAAAATACCGGTTTGAGAAAAAAGCTCTTCCTCAAATTCGTATTTTACTCTGGCATCTTTAGAGACATGAAAATTGCGAACAGATATGCCAAGCTTGCATCCTGCGTGTATCTCCGGTAGCCGTAAGATCATCTTTAAACTCCAAATTTTCAACTTTTCTGTGTTCAATATGCAGAAGAACAGACTTCCGCTAATATGGATAAGTACAAGTTGAAAATTACTAAATTTTTCCTTTTCTTAGTAGATTATTTGTTTGATCAGCTTCAACTTTTCACACTTTTCGGCGTTGAAGTTGATTGCTTTCAGAATCCTGGCTTTTACCGAAAGAATTTTATCCTCGTTTTCACCCTCAATGTATCCAATTGATTGACCTTTGTAATAAAAATCACCAACCTTGGCTTTAAGACAGAGACCCGCCTTAAAATCGATATCATCCTCTTTTTTCATACGACCTGCACCAAGTTCGATTAATGCCATACCTATTTCATATCCGTCAATTGAATGTACAAATCCTGTTGCAGGGGCAGCGATAAGTTCTTTGTACGACGATTTTGGGTATTTTTCAGGATTCACCACAATAGAAATGTCACCTCCCTGAGCAGATACCATCTCAAGGAATTTATCAAATGCTTTACCAGAGACAACAAGTTTTTTAGCCATATCCGCCCCCTCTTCAATGGTCTCAACTTTTCCGCCAATCTTCAACATTGCACCGGAAATCGCATAAGTTATCTCACAAAGATCTTCGATATACTCCCCTCTCATGACATCAATCGATTCGTGCACTTCATTCCAGTTGCCTGACATAAAGCCCAGTGGTTGACTCATTTCTGTAATGAGTGCAATACCTTTTTTCCCAAATCCTTTGGCTATTCCAAGTAGTGTTTCTGCGAGTTTTAATGAATCCTCGAAGCTTTTCATAAATGCACCCGAACCTGTTTTTACATCGAGTACCAGTCCGTCTGTTCCTTCTGCAAGTTTTTTACTCATTATGCTGGCAGTTATTAGTGGCATTGATGGAACTGTTCCTGTAACATCCCTTAGTGCATAAAGCAGTTTATCAGCTGGGGCTATGTCTGCTGTCTGCCCGATAATAAGTGCCCCCGGATGACGGATCATGTTTCTGTAATCTTTAATACTGAGCCGTGTATTAACGCCGGGTATTGCTTCCATTTTATCGAGGGTACCACCTGTGTGTCCCAATCCTCTTCCCGATATTTGGGGTACTTTCAGGCCTGCGGCAGCAACAATTGGAGTAAGAATTAGAGTTGTTTTATCGCCAACACCACCGGTTGAATGTTTCCCGATTTTTTGTTCCGGGATATCAGACAGGTCAATAATCGTTCCACTGTAGAGCATCGTTTTGGTGAGAGATAATATCTCTTTTTGTGTCAATCCCTTAAAAAAGATTGCCATAAGGAGAGCCGAAGCTTGATAATCTGGAACCTCACCGGCAGTATAGGCTCCAATAAAAAATTCAAAATCTTTGTCAGACAGTTCAAGGCCGTCGCGCTTTTTGATAATTATTTCTACGGGGTTCATCAATTTTCCTTAAAATAAGAACCCAAATTTAATAAAAGATGCTATAAAATCGTTTATTTTCAAGTTATTCAGTTTTTTGTCGCTATTATTTATTCTTGCATATCGTTATATTGTTATTCTAACCTAAAAAATTCCCGGTATATATACTTTTAGCGAATAATTATGAAAACCCATATCTCTCGAAAGGTAAGTTAAATGGAAGTTATTATCAAAGGCGCAGTTTCACAAGATAGTGAGAACCGGAGTAAAGCTGAAGTTCTCTCAAGTCTCGAGAAGGAAGTAGCCGAGATGATGGATGACCATCTGTCGAAAAGGAAACTTTGGTTTCCAAGTGATTTTTTACCGGCAGATGAATTAATGAGTGATGATCAACTTAAAAACCGCACTCTTTTGCAGGAACGAGCCAAAGGCATGGATGATTCTGTTAGAGTTGCTGTTACACTTGGACTTTTAACAGAGGAAGGACTTCCCCACTTCCACCGTCTGCTTGCTACCTATCTTGGACACGATAGCGTTTGGAGAAAATGGAATTCGCTTTGGACCGGAGAGGAAGATCGTCACGGCGGAATTTTAAGAGATTATGCGCGTGATTCCCGTCTTTTTAACTTCAGATGTGTTGAAATTATGCAATATGCTTATCTTGAGTCGGGGTTTAACCCGGATTGGGATAAAGATCCATATCGTGTATTTGCCTACACTTCCCTTCAGGAGAGAGCTACTCAAGTAACCCATGGTAATACAGGAAAAGCCGCAGGCAAATATGACCCAACTCTGCATGGTATTCTGTCGAGTATCGCCTCTGATGAAGCCCGTCATTATGCTTTTTATCGAAAAGTTATGAAAATGATCCTCGCGATCGATCCAAACAGAGCTCTTGAATCTGCCCTGGCAATTTTACCCTCTATCGAAATGCCCGGATTAAGTATGCCAAACTTCAAAGATATGGCTGATGTGGTTAGAAGGTCTGGTATTTATGGTCCATGGGACTATACAAAGATCGTTGAAGATGTCCTGGAATTCTGGGAAATAGAGAGTATGACCGGATTAAACGAAGCCGGCAGAAAAGCACAGGAAAAGCTGCTTCTTATCCCTAAAAGACTTAAACAGGTTGCAGAATATATCGACAGAAAAGTGGATACAAAATCATTTTCTTTCGATTTCATTTATCACAGAGTATTTGCTATTTAATATAACAAATATTATAATTGCTATCCATTTAAGCCTCGTTTTTGGAAGCCATTAAAAATGGTTATTTTTGTATCTTATGAATTTCAAAGAAGATACAATAACAGCTATAGTTACTCCCCGGGAGTAGGCGCAATATCGGTAATCCGTGTTAGTGGTCAGGATTCAATTCCTGCGGTTGAACGGATTTTCTCCGGGAGTTCCCCACTTTCCAAAGCTCGAACACATACTCTCAAATATGGAAAAATTGTAACCACGGAGGGGGAAATCCTCGATGATGTGGTTGTTTCTGTATTTCGATCACCCAAATCCTACACCGGTGAAGATTCTGTTGAGATATCCTGTCATGGAAATCCAAATATCACACGAAGAATCACAGAACTACTTTATAATCTTGGGATAAGAAATGCAGAGCCTGGAGAGTTCACCAAAAGAGCTTTTTAAATGGAAGGTTAGACCTCTCGCAGGCTGAAGCCGTAATGGAACTTATCTCTGCAAGATCGGACGCATCGTTAAAAGGAGCACGAAATCAGTTGGATGGGTTGATTTCGTCAAAAGTTAACTCCCTCAGATATATGCTTGTGAATACTTCCTCATTGGTGGAACTTGAACTTGACTTTGCCGAGGAGGACATTGAGTTTGTTGATCATTCCGAACTGATAAAACGGATTACAAATATTATTGATGAACTCGATAATCTGCTTTCTACCTACGCCTTTGGAAGAGTAATAAGAGATGGGGTTAATGTTGCGCTCGTTGGACAACCCAATGTTGGTAAATCCTCCCTGCTTAATTATCTGCTTAAAGAGTACCGGGCAATTGTTAGCTCCATCCCCGGGACAACTCGTGATATCATTCGAGAAGAAGTTGTAATAGATGGTGTTTTATATCGCCTCTTTGATACCGCAGGTATAAGAGAGACACAAGATGAAATCGAAATAGAGGGTGTAAGAAGAAGTCGGGAAGCTGTACAGAACGCTGATCTTGTCCTGTTTATTAACGATGTGGTGCAAAATATCTCAGTCGATCTCTACGAAGAAATTAGTAAACTGACTGATGAAAAGAAGATCATCGTTGTTCTAAACAAAGTTGATATCAAACACTCTTCCCTCCTCAAAGCCGATGTTGAAATATCTGCAAAAACCGGCGAAGGGATAAACTCACTTTTTGATCTTCTAAAAGAGAAAGCTTTGGGCTCTGAGTCTTACTCCGAGAAGGGCGCTGTCGTTTCCAATCTAAGACATTATAATTGCCTAAAACGCGCTAAAACAAATCTCGAAGCGGCACTTGATTCATGTAATAACAATCTTAGTGGTGAGTTTATAGCTGTTGATCTTAGAAATGCCGAAAACACTCTCGCAGAGATTACCGGTGAAATCACCACCGACGATATTCTTAACAACATCTTCATGCACTTCTGTATTGGAAAATGACAAAGATCTATAATAACGAATATCTGAAAGAACGTAGAAAAGAGCTCCGCAATAACGCAACTCCCACTGAAACCCTTCCAGGAGTGTAAATTGTTTCACATGAAACAATTTAATTGATAGACTATTTTTTTAACCGTTGAACGGACAACTATTTTAACTTGTTTCACATGAAACATTCGACACAGGTATATGAGAAAATTTGATGTTATAGTAATAGGTGGCGGGCATGCCGGAATCGAAGCCGCTGTTGCCGCTGCAAGGATGGGATGTAAGACTGCGCTTGTCACCATGGATAAATTTGCCATTGGGAGACTTTCATGTAACCCTGCAATTGGGGTACTGCAAAAGGTCACCTCGTAAGAGAAGTTGATGCCCTTGGTGGTGTAATGGGTGAAATTGCTGACCGCTCCGGAATTCAATTTAGAATGCTCAACAGAAGTAAGGGTCCGGCAGTTTGGTCACCGAGGAGCCAAAACGACAGAACTCTATATACCAAGGTTGCTTTAGAGGTAGTTGAAAGGACTCCAAATCTGGATATTATTGCCGAATCAATAACTGAAATCGTTATTGAAGATGGAATTATCCAGGGCGTTAAAACGGCGCATGGAGAAGAAGTTGGGGCGCAAGCCGTTGTTATATGTTCCGGTACCTTTCTCAATGGTTTAATGCACACTGGATTAAACTCAACACCGGAGGACGATTTGGAGAACAACCGGCTACCGGGATCACTGAATCTCTACTAAAGGTTGGCTTTGAAACAGGAAGACTAAAAACCGGAACACCACCACGGCTGCATAAAGACTCAATCGACTGGAGTGTTCTTGAAGAACAACCCGGTGATGAAAACCCACAGCCATTCTCAAACAAAACCGACAGATCCAATTTCCCGATGTTACCTCAGGTCTCCTGTCACCTGACCTATACAGACGCGGCTGTTCACAAGATTCTTGAAAAGGGATTCTCCCGTTCTCCCATGTTTACGGGATTGATCCAGGGAACCGGCCCAAGATATTGCCCCTCTATCGAAGATAAAATTGTTCGTTTTGCCGACAAACCAAGACATCAGTTGTTTCTTGAACCCGAAGGGCTTGACTCTGATTTAATCTATGTTAATGGTTTTTCAACTTCACTTCCTGCCGAGATTCAACTTGAAGCACTAAGATCGATGAAGGGACTTGAAAAAGCAGAAATGATAAGACCCGGTTATGCGGTCGAATACGACTACTTTCCACCTCACCAAATCGATTTAACAATGGAGACCAAACTTGTAAAAGGACTCTATTTTGCCGGACAGATAAACGGTACCTCCGGTTATGAGGAAGCTGCTGCCCAGGGTTTGATGGCGGGGATAAATGCAGCTCTAAAAATTAAAAAGGAAGACGAACTGGTTCTCAAAAGAAGTGAAGCATATATTGCCGTTTTGATCGATGATCTTGTTGGCAAGTCAACCACAGAACCCTACCGAATGTTTACCTCAAGAGCAGAACACAGACTGCTTTTAAGGCAGGATAATGCCGACCTCCGTCTCTCTGCTTTTGGAAATCGAATTGGACTTGTGTCGGATGAAGAACTCGAAAGAGTAAATATTAAAGAGGGTAAAATAAGTAAAGGTATTCTACTTTCCAAAGAGTTAAAACTTAAACCGGAAAAAATCAACTCCTACCTTTCATCAATCGGATCATCTGAAATTAAATTCACAGAGTTTTTTGAAAAGATTATCAAAAGACCCGAAGTTACCACGGCTGATCTGGGTAAACTGCTGACCACTGAAGACTCACCAGAATTAAAAGATATCCTTGACGATCCCGAACTCGCCTTGCAGATAGAGCTTGCAGTAAAGTATGAGGGGTATATCCAGAGGCAATATGAAACAGTTGGCAGACTTGAAAAATATGAAGAGTTGGTTATTCCTGTTACGCTCGACTATACAAAAATATCATCCTTTTCTGCTGAAGGTAGAGAAAAACTAACAAAAGTAAAACCAAGAAATATCGGACAGGCCTCACGGATTTCCGGAGTCACTCCATCAGATATTTCCATCTTAATGGTATATTTGCATAAGTAATTTGTGATATTTCGGAGATCTTATTGATATCTATTGAAACTTATCAAAGGCAATTGACCCATCTCTTTTGGGAAAATAATCAAAATCCTGATGAGGGTACCTTGAGCAGGCTGGCTTATTATACAGCTTTGCTGACCAACAAAAACGAAGTAATAAATCTTGTTTCGCGAAGAGATATCGATAACATCGTTGAAAATCATGTCTTTATTTCAGCTTTCATAACAAAATTCATTCCTGAACGTGCATCTACATTTTTGGATATCGGAACCGGTGGTGGACTTCCTGGAATCCCTTTTGCTATTATGCGTCCCGATCTAAATGGTGTGCTGGTTGATTCAATCACTAAAAGATCACTGCTGTTAATGAATTCAAAGAAAAATTGATGTTGAGCAATGTACATGTTGAAAACAGCAGGGTTGAATCGGTGGACTTTGTTAAAAATTACTCCAGGAAATTTGACCTTATAATCAGCAGAGCAACAGTAGATTTGTTGACTCTGGCGCAATATTCCCTTCCCTTGATAAAAAACAAAACCTCCATGCTTCTTATTAAAGGAGGCGATATAACTGAGGAATTTGAGGCAGCAAAGGCCAAATATGGTTATATGTTCAAAAGATCAACCGTCTATGAACTAAAATATAAACCAACCAACACCAAAAACGAAAAAGGTAAAAAATTAGTTTACCTGGAGTTATACAGATGATCCTGAATGGAACAGACCAATCCCTTTTTAAAGAAATTGCCAATCTTGCAACCGAACAAAGAAACCCCCGCTCGATGGAAATTGATGCAGCTTCGGTCTCTGAAATACTACATATTATAAACGAAGAGGACAAACTTGTTCCTCTTGCAGTGGAAAGAGAACTTCCATTCATAGCCAAGGCAGTTGAAGTTATTGTAGCAGCCTTTAAAAACGGGGGCAGACTTCTTTATTTTGGTGCCGGCACTTCAGGAAGACTTGGGGTAGTGGATGCTTCTGAATGTCCACCAACTTTTGGAACACCCTTTGGAATGATCGAAGGTTATATTGCCGGAGGTAAAGAAGCGATGTTTACAGCACAAGAAGGTGCGGAGGATCATGAAATCAATGGTGCTAATGATGTGATTGCAGCTAACGTGACTGATAAAGACGTGGTTTGTGGAATTGCCGCCAGTCGTAGAACTCCCTATGTAATAGGTGCAGTTAAGAAGGCAAAAGAAATTGGTGCTGCCACCATCTATGTCACCTGCACTCCTCGTGACAGTTTTAACATTGAGTCAGTGGATATCCCAATATGTCCTTATGTGGGACCTGAAGTGGTGATGGGTTCAACCAGAATGAAAAGCGGAACAGCACAAAAACTTGTACTCAACATGCTGACAACCACCTCGTTGATCAGAATGGGCAAAGTTTATGAGAATATGATGATTGATCTCCAGATGACCAACAAAAAACTGGTTGAGAGAGCAAAACGAGTTGTTATGACAATAACCGGTTTAAGCTATGATGAGGCAACGATTTATCTTAATGAAGCCGGCGGCCATGTAAAAACCGCTTTGGTTATGATAAAGGCAAATGTTAATGCTGTTGAGGCAAAAAGAAGACTTGATCTCGCAGAGGGCTTTGTAAGAAAAGCCATTGAAATTGTTGATTAAAAAAAAGATAATACTAAACCTTACACTATTAGTTTTATTAAGTTTTCCGGTTTTTTCTCAACGCTCAGACCTTGAGAAATTTGGAAATCACGGGGAGAGTATTTTAAAAACCGCAACAAGGTTTGAATCAAAAGACCTTGTCAACTACGGATTAACCCTCGGTTCCACTTTCCTGGCTTATCAAGCAGACGAAACTGTTAATAACTTTTTCAAAAAAAACAAAACTCCTTTCTTCAACACTGTTTCGGAATTTAACAAATACTCTGTTTATGTTGTTTTTGCCACTGCAGGAGGTTTGTACCTGCACGGGAAAATTTACAACAATCAAAAGAACACAGATCTGGGAATAAATCTTGGGTCAGCTCTTATATACTCTACCCTCTTTACCCAGATTCTTAAGATGACTTTTGGCAGAGAGCGACCAACCATAACCGACGACAACTCTAATTTCCATTTTTTTGAAACTTCTTGGGATAAAACATCTTTCCCATCCGGACATTCCGCCGCCGGTTTTGCTTTTGCTTCGGTGATGGCACTTTCAACTGACAATGATGTTGAAAAGGTTCTCTATTGGACGATAGCGGGATTGATGGCCACTGAGAGGCTCTATAACAGCCACCACTGGCTTTCGGATGTTATTTTGGGTTCTGCTATAGGTTATTTCACCGGAAGTCTGATAGCCTCTCAGACGGGTCAGGATAAGGAAACCGTTACCGTCCCACTAATTAATATTAACTACAGATTTTAGCTCCATGACCGGTATTGAATTAATTTCCACATTTGGAAATTTTAAAGAAGTAAAATTTATCTATAACACCCTCTCCTCCAACAAGGGGAAGGTCCACTCGCTCGCATCCCTTCCCGGAAGTTCAAAATCTCTCCTTGCACTTCAAATGAAAATGAAGTTTGAAAAGGTTGTGATCCTTGAACCTGATATCAGAACAGTGATGGAAAGGGCGACCGAACTTCAGTTGATGGGCGTGAATGTCCCTGTAATAAGTATATCGGAATATAATGCCAAAAAGATTCAGGAGGTCTTGAACAACCTTTCGTCACTTCATGGCTATTTTCTAATTGCCACGTATGATCTTTTATTGGTAAAACTTCCGGCAAAAGAGGATTTTGCTGAAAGTTTATACAAATTAACTTCCGGTGCTTCGGTTACTTATGACAGATTTATTGCGCTGTTAGAGGGGTACAACTACAAAAAAGACAAATATGTGGAAGAGAGTGGAATTTATGCACAGCGCGGTGCAATTGTGGATTTCTGGTCTCACAGTGAATCTCTCCCTGTAAGGGTTGAGTTTGATGGTGATTTCATCGAGTCATTGCGCTTTTTTGACCCCGAAAATCAAAGATCTGTGCAACTTCTTGAATCTGCTACTATTGCCCCTGAACTTACTGAACTAAGTACCAACGATCAAAACATCTTTGAAAATGACATATTTGACTATGTTCAAGAATCACTAATATTTGGAGAGAATTTTATCTTCGAGAGGCTTCGTATAAAGAGGTAAAAATAGTTGAAGAGGATGCTCCTGTTGTCGAAGCTGAGCAAATATCCCCTTATGATGATGATTCATTCCTCGACAATTTCCCTGATTCTGAAGGTGCTGTTGCAGTCCCTGTTGTGGATGAAGGACATAAAATTCCTTTTCAAGACTTGATCAACAAAGGCAGAAACACCTGGTTGATCGAGACAGGGATATCAACAAAAGATTCCATTGAATTTGAAATAGCATCCGCCCCTGCAGTTAACGCCAATTATGATCTGCTCTTCAGATCACTGCTACAATTTTCCGAAAATAATTATAAAATTATCATCGCAGTTGAAAACGAAATTCAACACGACCGATTAAGGGAACTGATTTATAACCAACAGGATGAGTTTGGGCTTATGATTGAGGAAGGGACGATCATTTTCACAATTCTTCCTCTTAAAGAGGGATTTTTCTTAAAAAAAGAGAAGGTGCTTTTCCTCTCTGATTATCAGATATTTGGCAAGCCATTCAGAACCAAAGTTATAAATTACAAAAAAGCCAAAAAGTCGAGACGAAACGAACTTGGCTCGATCAAACCCGGAGATTTTGTCGTACATGAGGAGTATGGTATCGGTCGGTATGCCGGTCTCCATAACGTAAAGATTGGTGAAATTGAACAAGAGTCAATGAAACTGATTTACGGTGAAGGTGGAGCTGTTTTTGTAAACCTGAATTACCTCCATCTTGTTAAAAAATATTCGTCCAAAGAGGGAGTTGAACCCAGAACAAATGTTCTCGGTACGACAGCCTGGGAAAATGCAAAAACCAGAGCCAAAAGAAAAATTCGCGAGATTGCTCGAGACCTCATTGAACTTTATGCACAAAGAAAATCGAGTCAGGGTTTCGCTTTTGCCGGCGACACTAAATGGCAAAAAGAACTTGAAGCATCTTTTATCTATGAAGATACTCCCGATCAATTAAAAGTTACAGATGAAATTAAACAGGACATGGAAGATCGAAGTCCAATGGATCGACTCGTGTGTGGTGATGTGGGTTTTGGAAAAACAGAAATAGCTGTCAGGGCGGCATTTAAAGCAGTTCAGGACAACAAACAGGTTAGTGTGCTCGTGCCCACAACAATCCTGGCTGAACAACATTATAATACATTTAGAGACCGGCTTTCACAGTTTCCTGTGAAAATAGAAGTAATGTCCCGATTCCAAAACAAAGCTAACCAAAAAATCATTGTTGAAAAACTCAAAACCGGGGAAGTTGATATTGTCATTGGGACTCACAGACTAATCTCCAAAGATATTGGATTTAAAGACCTTGGACTTTTGATAATTGATGAAGAACACCGTTTTGGGGTAAAGGCAAAAGAGAAACTTCGCTCGATAAGAGTTAATGTGGATACGCTGACTCTAACCGCAACCCCATTCCAAGAACTCTCAATTTTTCTTTACATGGTGCCCGCGATCTTTCGTTAATGGCAACACCACCCGCGAACAGACAACCCATTTATTCAAAAGTTGAAATGTTTGACATTCTGAAAATCAGGGAGTGGCTTGTTGCCGAGTTTGCACGAAACGGACAGGTTTACATAGTACATGACAGAATCATGTCGATCGATAAACTTGGTGATTATATCAAACGGTTTATTCCTGAAGCTGTTATTGGAGTAGCTCATGGGAGGATGACTCCCGAACAATTGGAAGATGTAATTCATGGCTTCTTGAAGAGGAAATTTAATGTCCTGCTCTCCACTAAAATTATTGAATCAGGCATCGATATACCAAATGTGAATACTATTATTGTAAACAGAGCGGACAGGTTTGGACTTGCAGAACTTCATCAGTTGCGTGGCAGGGTGGGAAGATCTGACAGACAGGCGTATGCCTATTTTCTTGTTCCGGCTCTTGCTTCTCTTAAAAAGCAGACATTAAAACGTCTCAAAGCAATCGAAGAATTTAACGAACTTGGTGCAGGGTTTAATCTCGCAATGCGTGATCTTGAAATAAGGGGTGCGGGTAATCTTCTTGGAACCGAGCAGAGTGGTTTTATCACCGATGTAGGTTTTGATCTTTATATGAAACTTGTAAACGAAGCTGTTGAAGAATTAAAACACAAAGAGTTTAAAGAGGTCTTTAAACATCTGGGGAAAACCACTCAAAGAACCGATCCAAAGATTGATACATTTTTTGAAATTGGAATACCCGAAAACTTTATGCCTGATCAGACCGATCGTTTAAATTTCTACACTTCACTCATCTCAGCGGGAAGTTTAAAAGAGATTGCCGATATAAAGGAGGAGCTTTCTGATAGATTTGGTCTTTTACCAATCACAGCAAAAAGATTAATTGCAACGGCACAGATGAGGTATTATGCCTCTTTTGCAATGTTTGAACGGGTTATAATTCAAAGGAACAGGATGATACTGGTGTTGCCCCCAAGCGACAGAGAAGAATTTTACGAATACAACTTTAAGGTACTTCTCCACCTGGTTATGACTAAATATCGAAACGATATAAAATTTGATCAGCAGAGAGACTCAATGAAGTTAACAATAGAAAACAAACATGAATCACCAGAAAAGATGATAGTCTGGTTATCTGAACTTTTTAATGAGATAATGTCGCTTTACGGCGTAAAGAAGGAAATCCTGATAGAAGGTTAACCAATCAATTTTCCACTTTTGGAGGAGCTTTTTTAAAAGAAAAAGTGGCAATAAATCCTGTAAAGGCTCCATAAAGAGTTGTCAACCAAGGGTTTGATTGAATTGGACACCCGTTAGTGCAACCAATAAAATAATAATATGCATACCCTGCTGCTCCGCCGAGCAAAATACCAATGGATGTAACTGTTAAATTCTTTTTTGTCATATACTCGTTTTATTTGTTTTCTGTTAGATGATAGAAATTAAAAAAGGTTGCAAGACAGAAAAAGTTTTTATTTTTACATATTAAAAATATAGAAAAGGAAAGCAATATGAGTAAAATGTTATCAGAATTTAAGACATTTGCCATAAGAGGAAATGTAATTGATCTGGCAGTGGCTGTTATAATTGGAACCGCATTTGGTAAGATTGTTGCCTCTTTTATCAACGATGTTGTTATGCCACCAATTGGTCTTGCTCTGGGAGGAGTGGATTTTAAGAATCTTAAAGTTTTACTGAAAGCCGGAACCACCGAAGGTGAAAAAGTAATTGAGCCGGTATATTTAAGCTACGGAGCTTTTATAAACACAGTTGTTGAGTTTGTGATAGTCGCTTTTGTGATTTTCCTGGCAGTTAAAGCAATTAACGCCATGAAGAAAAAGAAGAAGCCGCCCCAAAACCACCTGCCGCAGATATTCGGTTATTAACTGAGATAAGAGACCTTCTTAAAAAATAGAAGTTTAATCAAAAAAAAAGAGGCTGTCATTTTTGTGTCAGCCTCTTTTAAGTTTTAAAGGATATATTTACTAAGATCCCTGTCGGTTACAATCCGCTCAAGTTTTTGTCGTACCATTTCTCCCGTAATTTCAATAATATGATCCGGCATTACATCGGGAACACTAAAAAGAATATCATCAAGAAGAGTTGTGAGGATCGTGTGTAATCTTCTTGCACCGATATTCTCAACCTGTTCGTTGGCTTTTTGTGCAAGTCGTGCAACTTCTCTTATTCCATCTTCTCTAAATATTACACTAACTCCCTCCACTTCAAGAAGTGCGGTGTATTGTTTAAGAAGTGCATTCCTTGGTATGGTCAGAATCTTAATAAAATCGTCTTCTGTGAGACTTTTTAATTCAACACGAATTGGAAATCTTCCCTGCAATTCAGGTATAAGATCAGAAGGTTTGGAAACATGAAACGCACCAGATGCAACAAAAAGAATGTGATCGGTTTTGACCACACCATATTTGGTATTAACATTTGAGCCTTCAACTATTGGAAGAAGGTCTCGCTGAACTCCTTCACGGGATACATCAGGGCCGTGTCCTTTTCCACCACCGGCGATTTTGTCAATCTCATCTATAAAAACTATTCCCGAGTTTTCGGCTCTGTAAACAGCTTCTTTGTAAACTGAATCGAGGTCAATCAGTTTTTGAGCTTCCTCTTCAGCCATAATTTCGCGGGCTTCTCTGATGGATGTTTTTCTTTTTTTCTTCTTTTTGGGCATGACAGAAGACATCAGTTCCTGGATATTGATACCAATATCATCGCCACCAAATGGTCCCATAATCTGCATTCCAACATTTGCCTGTTGGATATCATATTCAACCATTTTTTCGTCAAGTTCGCCGTTTCTCAGTTTTTCTCTCATCCACTCCCGGGTCTTTTGATTCTGATAAGCCTCACTTCCCTGTTCTTCTTCAACTTCTCCTGCATAAGGTTTTCTGACTGGTGGAATTAGAATATCAAGAATTCTCTCCTCAGCCATTGCAATAGCTTTTGTTTTAACCAGTGCGGTGCGTTCAGACTTAACGAGATTAACTGAAAACTCGACCAGGTCTCTAACAATGGACTCAACATCCCTGCCGACATATCCAACCTCTGTAAATTTTGATGCTTCAACTTTTACAAAAGGTGCCTCAACCAGTTTGGCAAGGCGGCGGGCAATTTCAGTTTTACCAACGCCGGTAGGTCCTATCAGAATAATGTTGTTTGGCATGATCTCTTCACGCAGCTCACCCTGAATCTGTTGACGCCTCCATCTGTTCCTAAGTGCAATTGCCACTGCTCTTTTTGCATCGTCCTGGCCAATAATATACTTATTCAACTCACCAACTATCTGTGTAGGCGTAAGTTCATTAAGAGCTACTAAATCCACTGTCATATCTTTCAATTTTCTATTATTTCAACATTAATGTTTGTGTTTGTATAAATACATATTTCTGATGCAGTCGAGAGGCTCTCTTTAGCGATCTCTGCAGCTGAAAGGGTGCTGTATTTTTTTAACATCTTAGCTGCTGCGAGAGCATAATTGCCTCCTGAACCTATTGCCACTATCTGATCCTGCGGTTCAATCACATCTCCATTTCCGGAGATAATGAGAGCCGTGTCGGCTGAGACCACAGCAAGAAGAGCTTCAAGTTTTCTTAGATAACGGTCGGTTCTCCATTCTTTTGCAAGTTCCACTGCGGCACGGTTAACGTTGCCACGGTATTGCTCAAGTTTATCTTCAAACCTTTCCATCAAAGTGAAAGCGTCTGCTGATGCACCGGCAAAACCACAGAGCACTTTACCGCCTGAAATTTTCCTTATTTTCAGTGCGTTGTGTTTCATGATGGTGGTTCCAAGTGTAACTTGCCCATCACCACCAATGGCAGCCTGACCATTGTGGATAATACCAAGAATTGTTGTGGAGCGAATTGTTCCTTCCATTGCCGTCCTGTCTGTTAACAAATTGATTTTCAAGATTACAAAAAACGAATGGGCAAATTATTAATAATTTACCAAAATTAATGTGTTATAAATCAGTAGTAGAATCCGATGGAGAAGTAGAAGATAACGGGACCCCACGTAATCGGACCTCCACCGATAAGAATATCTTTTTCAAGAAGAAAACTTCTTCCAATAGCAAAATCTGCCGGCCCGATAGGGGTTTCAAAAGATATCCCGATGCCAATGGCATGGCGAAGATCTTTAATTTTAATCTTCTCTTCTTTTTCCCAAATTGAGCCGATATTATATCCGGCATTCAGATAGGTATCAAAAAATATTTTAAATGGAAGGTGATATCTGTATTCGAGACCCAATTTAAACAGTTGTCGTCCCCTCACTTCATCCTGATACATTCCATAAAAAGATCTTAATCCACCAAGTGAATATTGTTGGGTAAGCGGGAGAGTCTGATCAGCAAAGCCTATTTCCCCTGAGGCTATAACAGTAATCGACGAAGAAATTGGGATAAATGCGTCAAGTTTTGCACCAAAATTGGTGTAACCTGTTTCAGCGTTGAGGAAGCTTAATCCTGTTTCATAATAACCATTAAACAATATCCCTTCGGTTGAATAAGGGTATTTGTTTTTTGTATCAATTGTTGTTGAAAGATTTAAGCTGAAAAGGGGAGCATCATATATGAGCCCCTCACTTGCAGTGATATTTTCTATTCTGTTTAATTCATATTTCGCTTTTGCGATAATATTACCAAATCTGCCAACCTGTGTTCCCATCCAAAAGGATGCTCCCGCAAGTGTCTGCCTG
This sequence comes from Ignavibacteriales bacterium, assembly GCA_016714125.1. GTDB lineage: Bacteria > Bacteroidota > Ignavibacteria > Ignavibacteriales > Ignavibacteriaceae > UTCHB3. The sequence continues at coordinate 132,607 of JADJNX010000007.1, forward strand.
TATTCTCCAAACCTGGTTTTTGTATAAAAATTACCAGTCCCCCTGGGATCATCCCTGTAAGCAAAAATATCCCTGTGGGAATAGTGTAAGCCCAGTTTATAAGTAAAATATGTATCAAAAATCCTGTTTGAGCGCGACTCTATCTCGCCTGATATTTTCCTTGGACTAAAAAACATGATCAAACCCAACTCACCCCCCGTAGAGAAGATATTTGCATCTCTAATATCAACATTAACCTGAGGAGCATTTTCATTATCAACTTTGAATCCAAGTCTTGCGATCTGGGAGATTTTTTCATTAACCTCCATCTCGAGGATGTTTTTATTATCTCTTTTGATAACATTGATCGTAAAATTCTCAAACAGTCCGGTGGCATAGAGATTATCAAGTCCTGATTTAAGTTTATCAAGATCAAGCATCTCACCCTGATCAACAGGCAATTCTCTTAGGATTACGGTAGGGTTTGAATTTACATGTCCCGTAATTACAATTTCACTAATTCTTCCACCGTCAAAATTCATCAAAAACACACCTGCATTTTCATCGAAGGTTGAAGATATAAGTGAAAAAAGTGCGTTTCCCTCTCTTCTGAAATATTTAATTACACCTTTAATGTAATTGATTGCTTTATGGGGAGAAAAACTTTCACCTGTGATAGGAACAAGGGTTGAATCAGCAAAAGTTGTGTCTGCTCCATCAATTTTGATTTTAACCCGGTTTACAAAACCATACTCAATCGGCACAACCTTTAGTACATTCCGGGCAAATTTATCTTTAGTTATAAAAGCACGAATCTCTTTAAATCCGGTCTTTTTTTCAAGGTGAATCAATTCTTTGTAAATATCCCGAAGATTTACATTCCCGTTCCTGATTGTATTTGTCAAGATTCCCGAGGCATATTTACAGGTTGGATCCGGAATAATATTTGAAATAACCGAATCTTTTTCATTAAGTGACAGCGTTAAAAGATGATCTATTTTCTGAATCAATTCAGCTGCAGCGATCTTTCCAACCCTGTATCCTTCTTCTATCAGCGAATCAAAACCGGTAAAATCTCCTGAGTTTTTATCACCAATCACCGGGGTTACCAAAACATCGGCGTGTTCAATCTCCCTCTTGTTAAGTTTTTTCATTGGAATACTCACAAACTGGTCTGCAAGAACCCAGGGATATTTTAGCAATTCTTTAGGTTGCAAGGGACTGGTTGAATTGATCGCCAACACAAGTCCATCGGAAAGAGATTTCGCAATTGAAACGGGGATATTCGCCACCAACCCTCCATCGGCCAGGAGAGTTGAATCATACTCCACCGGGGAGAGAAAAAACGAAACACTTGAGCTTGCTCTCATAGCTCTGGGTATGGATCCTTCACCAATAATAAACGGTTCACCCGTAGTCAAATCGGTGCATACAGCTCTAAATTTATATTCCAATTCATCAAAAGCGGTTGTCACGCCAATAGGGGATTGAAAAGAAAGCAGATTTAATTGATTTAAAAGTTTTTGGCCATCATTAATCGAGTTAGGAATGAGAGGTGTAAATCCATCCAGTCTGAGTGAAAAAACCGCCCTGTCTTCCGTTATCTTTTGATCGATATAAAGATTGTTTCGATCTTCCCTCGTTCCGATTGCGATAATGGAATTCCAATCTATAATATCAGCCAGGGAATCGAGTTCATCAACAGAATACCCAAGAGTGTATAACCCCCCAATAATGCTTCCAATACTTGTGCCAACCACTGTGTTTGGGTAGATTCCACTTTCTTCGAGGGCTCTCAGGACGCCTACTTGTGCAATACCTCTGGCACCACCCCCACTAAGAGCATATGATATATTTGGATAGAGAGATGGTTGACGGTACTTTATTCCAAAGGGATGTGTAACTTCTTTGTGTTCGAGAGTTAAATAGAGGGTGTCGTTATACTGAGAGTATAACGACACATAAAAAAAGAGAGAAATTAAAAGGGTTTTCATTAAACCCACAAAGCTTCCAATAATTCGCATAACGAAGCATCTTCTGTTATTGAACCGTTATTTCTTTTTCTTCTTCTGAGACTGCTGACTTTGTGCACTTTTTTCTGCAGCTTCAGTAAGTTTTGCCATAAAACCTTTTTTTCTCTTGTCTGCCGGAATCGCAACCAGTTCTTCCTGTGCGCCGAACTTATTAACATATTGCTGCTGAGCGATGGAGAACAGATTGAACATGAAATAATAGAGGTTCAAACCTGAAGGAAAAGTCATAAACAATATAGTAAGGAATATCGGCATAATATATACCAATGCCTTCTGTGAAGGATCTTTGGTGGTCATTTTCTGCTGAATAAATGTTGTTACACCCATCAAAAGAGCAAGACCCGATACTTCACTAACACCAAACAAAGGAATGGTGAATGGAAGTGTAAACAACACATCAGGTCTGGAAAGATCGTGTATCCAGAAGATAAATCCTTCGCCTCTTAACTGAATCGCTGTTTGGAACACTCCAAACAAAGCGATAAAGATTGGCATCTGTAAAATCATAGGCAAACAACCCCCGGCAGGATTTATGCCATAGGTTGAGTAGAGTGCCATGGTTTCTTTTTGCACTTTGGTTGGATCGTCTTTATACTTCTCTTTTAATTCTGCAATCTTTGGTTGAAGCATCTGCATCTTCTTCATCGACTTGTAAGTGTTTTTGGTAAGAGGATGAAGTATAATCTTTATGATAAGCGAAAAGATGATTATCACTATACCATAATTGGGGATGAAAGAATAAAGGAAAACAAAAAGAGGCAACAGAAAGTATTCTGCAATTGGTCTTACAATAAATCTAATACCAAAGAAACTTCCAAAATCTACTATTTCGGTTAGATTACTGTTATAATCTCTTAATATTTTATAATCAGCAGGTCCAAGATACCACATAAAATTGTTTGTATAAATTTTAGAAGTATCGTTAAAATGAAACCTTACTGTGGCGTCGTAAACCTTCCAGATTGCATCATGGGGGGGCGGGGACATTTTTAGCTGATAACTCAAAGCCCTGGGTGTTTTTGCTGTTTTGTGGAACAAGAGTTGAGGTAAAATATTTATTTTTTACCGATATCCAGTTTACAGTACCGTCAGATTTTTCTTCTTTACCATTGTCAGAATTAAAAATTATATGTTCATCGCCATACATAACAGAGGCGTTTGAATAATTCGCTTCATCTTTTGTGTATTGTTCAACATGGTTTAATCCATTCCTCCATGCCAACTGATACTGATTTCTAAGAACCTTGTTTTGCATATTAAAAAGACTAAGTCCAAGCCCGATGTCGTATCTGTTACCATGGATCACATATTTTAGTGCAAAGCCCGAACCAAGAGAGTCTTTTTTAGATGAGAATTCAACAACTAAAGAGTCTTTCCCTTTTATTTTCAGAGTGTCTTTCTCAAAATTGGAACTGAAGTTTACCTTTTCTGAAGATACCCTGTTCCCTGCCTGATCCATAAATTCAAATCTAAGACCACTCCCTCTTTTATCATCAAGTAGCTGTACAGATTTTTCTCTTACAGAGGCTGATGCAGAAAGTGTGTCGTTATAGTAATTTCCATAATCTTTAAAGTAAATTCTCTTTATCGTTCCACCTTTTGATGAAAAATCGATAATAGAAAGATCGGTTTCGATTGTATAAATTTTTTCTCCGGCAGAATCTGCGGAAAACTGACTTACCAGCTCCGCTGTTTTCTCCGCAGCTTTTACAGTTGTATCAACTTTTGGTTTCGCTATGGAATCGGGAGCTGCCTTAACTGTTTTAGTTGTGTCTGTTTTAGATTTGGGTGGTGTAGGTGGTGTTTCCGGTGTACTCCAGTATAACCACGCCATTAATATCAAGCCAATCAAAATAAAACCGATTGTTGCTTGTCTATCCATTAAAATTTCCTAATTATTATTGTTTTGTAAAAAGCAAAGGGAATTCGGGGGGAAAATATCCGTGAGCGGGTTTTTAGAGACCCGTATCTTTTGATCGTATGCTTTCTTTGATCTTCTCAAGTATATCAACAATACTGTGCGTAAAATATTCGAGTCTGTATTTTTTATTTTTGTCTAAATAAGAGTAAGGAAGGAGCAATATATAAAGATTCTGACCTGGCTCAACAGAATTAAAAATTTCTAATTTGTTTAGCCGGTACGCTTCTCTCATCAGTCTCTTTATTCTGTTTCTAAAATAAGCCTTACCGGCTCTTTTAGAAACAGCCACGGCGATTTTAACCCGTGGGAATGTATCTGATTCAAGAACTTTATATATCGCCCTTACTCTCTTGTCGGAAGATGTTATCTTCTTACCCGAGTTATAAATTTCTTCAAAGGATTTTTTTCCTTTTATTCTTTCTCTTTTGTTTAGAGAAAGTTTACTCAAAATCTTGACTCGTCACTAACTGTAAGTTTATGTCTTCCTTTTTTGCGGCGACTTGCCAACACTTTTCTTCCGCCAACACTGCTCATTCTTTCTCTGAACCCGTGTTTATTTCTTCTTTTCCTGTTACTTGGCTGGAAAGTTCTTTTCATTCCTGAAACTCCTTTTCATTAAAGACTACAAAATTACCACTTTTACTGAAAATACGCAAGACTTTTATTTTACATTTTTATTAAATTTAACTTGCTTGGTATTACTTTATCGGATAAATTTCAGTGTTGAAATTTTGAAAGCATTTTGTGGATAACTTGTGGATAACTTTTTCGTGTGAAAAAGTTTCACAGATGTTTCACACTGTTCCACGACTTATAAACAAGTGTAATTGTTGAACAGTGTAAAGAAAAGCACTCCAACCTTTTGTTTTATATGAAGTTAAACACATTTACACATTGTTGATTAATTGTGGATAACTTAGACATTAAGATTAAACGATTTTACTAACCCTCTGAAAAAAAAGTACTTATATTTGTGGATAACTCATGATTAATTCTCAAAACCTCGCTCACAGCACCCAAAAGGATGCCGATTCTGTCTGGAGAGAATGCCTCGAACATATTAGACCCCAGGTTCCCGTGATGACATTTAATACCTGGTTCCTCCCTATTAAACCAATTGCGTTGAAAGGGGATTCTTTAACAATACAACTGCCAAACAACTTCTTTTACGAGTGGATTGCTGAAAGATATAACACCCACATGAGCAAAAGCATCAAAGATGTTATGGGTATAAACGGCAATATTGAATATATAGTTGTAAACGAAGATGTATCTGAAATGGAAGCGCCAGTTCCCCAGTCTGTATCCCGCATCATGGTTGATCCCGCTTCACTAATTGATCCTGAAGAGGATTTTGAAGTTTTTGAGACAAACATCAATAACAAATATACTTTTGATACTTTTATAAAAGGGGAGTCGAACCAGCTTGCACGGGCAGCCGCCTATGCAATAAGTGAAAATCCCGGTGGAACATCATTTAATCCTCTCTTTATATATGGCGGAGTTGGGTTGGGTAAAACTCACCTGATTCACGCTATCGGTAATGCTGTTATGAAAAATAACAGAGCAAAAAAAGTTCACTACATCTCGGCTGACCGTTTTACCGTAAAATTTGTTGATGCCATCCAGGAAAACAAAAAACAGCAGTTTACAGCTCTTTTTCAAAAACTTGATGTTCTCATCATTGATGATATCCAGTTCCTTGCAGGCAAAGAGAAAACCCTTGATGAGTTTTTTCTCATTTTTAATACCCTGCACCAATCCGGAAAACAGATAGTTCTTACAAGTGACCGCCCACCTAAAGAGTTAAAGGGCATCAATGAAAGACTTATTTCAAGATTTAACTGGGGTCTGACCACAGATATACAACCACCCGATTTTGAAACACGGCTTGCGATCCTGAATAAAAAAGCAGAAAACTACAGTATTAAACTGACTGGAGAAATGCTTGATTATATTGCAACTCACATAACTTCCAACATTAGAGAGCTGGAAGGTGTACTCCTAAAACTTCTTGCAAAAATTTCTTTTGGACCAAATGAAATAAGTTTTGATCTCATTAAAAAGGTCGTTCGTGATATTTCAACCACCAAAAAGGTTAATATTGGTATCGATGTTATTACCAAAGTGGTTTGTGAACACATGAAAGTGGATGAAAAAAAGATCCGCGATAAAACAAGAAAAAAGAGATAGCAGAGGCCCGACAAATTTCGATGTATCTCAGCAAAATGATGACAAACTCCACTCTCAAGATGATTGGACTCCACTTTGGAGGTAGAGATCACTCAACAGTTATTCATGCTGTAACCGAAATTGAAAATCAGATAAACACTAATTCAAGATTTAAAGATCAGGTTGACGAGATAAAAAACAAGGTTGAATTGTTGTGTTCATAACTTGTTAATGAACTGTGGATAACTCAGATTTATCTTGTGGACAAGTAAGAGTTATACACACATTGTTGGTAACAGAATTTTAGGATGGTGTTTATCAACGATTTATATCTCTTAACTTCACATACTAAGTCGTCTTAAAACAGGGAGTTAAGAAAGTTATCCACTTATCAACAGATATACATATATATCATATATTTAAATAAATACTATATATATTATTTAGCGTGTTGATAATTTATTAATACCAAGCTTTTTCGAAGCAGAAACTTTAAAGCTGTATATTTGCTTCGAGAAAAAATACGGAAAATATTATGTTTAAGAAATTCCTGCCTAAAGAAGAATCATATTTTGAAGATTTTCAAGAAATGATTAAAGTTATCGTTGAGATGGGTAAAATGTCGAGTGATTTTTATTCATCAGAAGTTTATGATCTGGAGATATACAAACAAATTAAACCCCTCGAAAAGAAATGTGATGAAATTGCAAGTGCAGCAATTAAAAGGCTTAACGATACATTTATAACCCCTTTTGACAGGGAAGACATTTTTAGTCTTATAAAAAAAATAGATGATATTAGTGAAATTCTTCTCGCCTCTACTATCAGAGTTAACACATTTAATATTCATAAAAAAGTTGCCGGTGCCGGTGAAATGGCAAACATTGTTTATAATCAAACCATTATTTTAAAAGACATTTTAAGCAAACTTGATAAATATGGTGAAGATTATACCCAACTAGAAGAGATTAGAAAACTGGAATCAGAAGCTGATAAAGTTTACAGAGATTCTTTAAAACAACTCTTCCAGGATGACAATGCAAATACTCTTGAAATTATAAAAAATAAAGAAATATTAGATCAACTTGAGAAAGCTGCAGACAAATGTCAAACTTGTGTGAACGTGATTCAATCAATACTCATCAAGAATTCTTGACGTTAACATTCTGACTTTTCAAGGAAAAATTCGGTGGATTATACACTATTATCTCTAATATTTATAATATTTCTTGCTTTGGCATTCGATTTTATAAACGGTTTTCATGATGCCGCAAATTCAATCGCCACGGTTGTTTCGACCAGAGTTTTATCGCCAAAGTATGCGGTCATTTGGGCAGCATTCTTTAATTTTGTTGCATTTCTTGTGCTTGGCCTTCATGTGGCAAACACTATCGGAAAAGGGATAATTGAGCCACATGTTGTTGATCTCACCGTAATTGGAAGCGGTTTAACGGCAGCTATTATCTGGAACCTTGCCACCTGGTGGTTTGGAATTCCGTCAAGTTCGTCTCATACCATGATAGGTGGACTTGTTGGAGCAGCCATAACCAAAGCAGGATTTACCGCTGTTTTTGCCTCATCAGTTTTCAAAATTATTGTCTTTATTTTCATTGCTCCGATGATAGGAATCTTTGTAGCCTACTTTTTTTCTCTACTCGTTTTATACATCTGTAGAAATTTTGCACCGAGAAAAGTAGACAAAGTTTTTCGAAAACTTCAGCTTTTATCTTCGGCAGCTTACAGTTTGGGGCACGGATCTAACGATGCTCAAAAAATGATGGGTGTAATTTTTATGGCGCTTACAACAACAGGTTATTTGGGTCATCAAGAAGAAATTCCTTTGTGGGTTGTGCTTTCCTGTCATGCTGCTATTGCGCTTGGAACATTGTCGGGAGGGTGGAGAATTGTTAAAACAATGGGACAAAAAATAACAAAGCTTCGTCCTTTTGAAGGATTTACAGCAGAAACCGCCGGTGCTCTTACACTTTTTGGTACTGCACTTCTCGGCATTCCTGTAAGTACAACTCATACAATTACAGGTGCTATTATAGGATCAGGAATTACAAAAAGATTAAGTGCTGTAAAATGGCAGGTAACCTATGATCTTCTTTTGGCCTGGATTCTCACAATACCTGTGACAGCTATTATTGCTGCAGGAATCTACTTAATTTTTAACCTGTTTTAGTTTTACAAAGGGAAGAGTGGTTAAATAAATTAACCAAATCTTCCCTTAATTAATTTTTGATAGTTAAAATATTACTTCGTTAAATCTATAAACTCGTCAGGTAACAAAAAGAGAGGTAAACCATTAAATTCCAGCCGGAGCTTTAAATCTTTGATAAACTCACTGCTTTCAAGTGAAGGAATTTTAGGAATCCCCAATAACGAGCCAAAATCGAAAAGTGGTTGATCAGGGAATTCAACTATTTCATAACTTTCCAGTCCGGCCTTTTGTGCAGCAATTTTAATTGCGTCATTTAGACCACCCAAAACATCGATAAGTCCATTGTTTAATCCGTCCATTCCCGACCAAACTCTTCCTTGGGCGACAGCTTCAATTTCGTCAATACTTCTGTTTCTACCTGTTGCAACTTTTCCTTTAAAAGATTCGTATTCACTGATAAAAAACTCTTTAATTGTATTTTTTTCTTCAGGTGTCATATTCCGTTGTGGAATTGTAATGCCGAGTAAAGGAATGGTAATTCCACTAAAAAGATCAGCTCTGTCACCTTTGGAAACCTGATCAGCGGTAAGACCAGTCCAGTCGGACAATCCTTTGTTGTAATACCATCCACCAATCACACCAATAGAGCCGGTGATGGTGTTTGGAGCAGCCAAAATGGTGTCAGCATACATAGAGAGCCAATATCCACCCGAAGCTGCCACAGAGCCCTGTGAAACAATAACAGGTTTATTTTTTGCATATTTTCTCAGGCCTTCGGCAATATAATCTGAGGCTTTTCCGTCACCTCCGGGTGAATCAACTCTAAGAACGATAGCTTTGATGTCATCGTTCGCAGCAGCAACTCTAACATCGTTTATTAGTCTCCGGGCAGTTATTCCTTCATCCATTGCGCAAGCACCAATAGCATAGATTACCGCAATTTTATTCTTTTGACCCCAAAGGTTATCATCAGGTAAGAGTTTTTTACTGCTTGATGCAAGACTCTTTAGGGAAACTGAAGAATTGACAAGTCCTTCAAATATTTTTTCGAGGTCATCATATCTTGCTAAAGTATCCACCAAACCAAGTTTGAGGGCATCCCGGGAACTGATCAAAACCTTATTATTTACGATATCATCAAATGAAGAAGCAAGTCCCGGGCGGGAAGTAAGAATATCACTTTTTGCAAGATCGTAAAAGTCATCCACAAGAGCTTGTCTTTGTTCTTTGTCTGCTTCACTTGCCTTATCTCTGGATAAGGTTTCCATAGCGGATTTATATTTGAAGAATCTCCACTCATCAAATCCGATACCAAGTTTATCGAGTGTCCCTTTCATATAGGTTTTTCCGGCTGAGTATCCGGGAAGTTGAATGGCAGATACAGGATCCATAACAATTTTGTCGGCAACAGATGCAAAATGATAGAGGTCCATCCCGCCGCCATCAATGTAGATAACCACCTTTTTGCCGGTTTTTTGTAAGGATTTTAATTGTTCCCTTAATTCCCAAAGCATTTCTCGGTTTATATTGCAACCCGAAAGGTTTAGGATTATACCTTTGTAAGTGTCATTGTTTTTAACATCTTCAATATTTTGAAGGGCATCTATCAATGTGTTTGAGCCATCAAAAAGTTTAAATTTTTGATATTTTAGGCCGCCATAAAGGCTCTGAACGGCAACATTGGATTTCTGAAAAACGGACAGGAAATTTCGATCCTGGGAGCCAATACGCAGTCCATAAGTTTGTGATCCAATTTTTCCGTCATCCCTAAGATTACTATGAGAAAACAACGAGATGCCACCAAGACCAATCTGTAAACCTGCGGACATTGTTTTATTCTCAAAATATCTAAAAACAGCGCGGAGACCCGGTAGAGGTTCAACTGCTATTCCCGCAGCCCAGCGATTTTTTATCGGATTATTTTCAGATTGCAGTATGTAATCGAAAAACCCGGAAACTTTTTCGTCACCAAAAGGTCTGATTGCAGCGGAAAAAACGCCTTCATTCATATCTGTTGATTGGTGAAAAACCCCAAGAACTGAAAGTGATAAATATTTTACAGGTCGAGAAAAAGCTCCAACCTGCCAAAAATTATCGCGTGCGAAAAAAGATTTATCACCGTTGGACCAACCGTACCCGGCACCAATTGCAAATCCTTCATTTCCCATCGAGAGATTTACACCATAATCATTAATTCTTCGTCCACTTTCTCTCTCCTGATTAAAATAAAAACTGAATCCCTTTGATGCGGTAACAAAACCCCATCTCGTGAATTTTGAGTCTTCAACAGGAGAAGAGCCAAAGATGGTTATATCATTTCCCTTAAAAGCGGAAAGGAAAGCAGGGTTGTCGTAACCGTAAAGTCCAAACCTCATTGCCCCCGCGGAAGTGGCGGAAATGTCGGTCCGGGAGAAATATGAAGAACCAAATGGTTGGGAGAAAACTGTAGAGACTGAAACAAAACTGATAACAATTAAAACTACCAAACTTCGCATTTTATAAACCTTTTAAATGAGAGATATTAAGCGGTAAACTTAGGAATTTAGGTCTGAGAAAAAAATAGCCGGGGGTGTTTTTCATCATCTAATAAGTCCGTTTAAGTAAATCATAGATTTTTATATTTTACATTTTGGTTTTAAAGTAAAATATAAATCAGGTGAATTGACTTTTATCGATAAAAAAAATCAATTATCTTGTTTTTTTAATCAGGAGTTCTTTATGGCAAGATTTCAAACATTTCCGCTGGTGTTTCTCTTTTTTGTTTTACTTTTCTCGAACACAAATGTGTTTTCTCAATGTTCGGATGCAGGGGTTTGTTCAGTTGGTGGACACACAGATGGAACACATTCAAATAGCATCTCTCTTTCATACATTCTTGGGGGTAGTGGCAAACCTGAAAGTGTAACCTTTCACACTGTAAACCTCTCAGGAGGGTTTAGTCTCGGAAGTGGATATAAAGTTGATTTAAACATCCCTTTTTCTACCCAGGCTGGAGAAAGTTTTTCAACTTCCGGCCTTGGTGATCTCTCACTTATCGGTTCTAAAAAACACGAAGTCAGTAAAGACATTTCATTATTGTTTTCGCTGGGATTTAAGTTGCCTGCGGGTGCCGTTCACCTCAAAAATGATGCACCTCAAATTTATCAGTCAGGATTGGGAACATACGATATCCTTGCCAGTGCGGGATTACTCTACAAACAATTCGATTTTTTGATAGGGTTTCAGATACCATTTGGCAGAAGTGAAAACAAAGACACAAGACTTCAAAGAGCCCCGGATTTAATGATTCGAGGAGGATATTCTTATCTTTTGGAGAGAGTGCCGTAAAACTGGAATTAATTGGACTTAAACGACTTGGTCTCTCCTCCCGGGTATACATCCCGAATCCCTGGGTTCCACCCTGGCCGGTACCGAAAGTTTTGTTGATGTAGATGGAACTGATCAAACACAACTCAATCTGGGTTTAGGATTTGACACCAAAATTAGCAACAGAGTAAAAATTAATATTTACGGCGCCATGCCGCTATTAAAGAGGGACAATAATATCGACGGTTTAAAAAGAGCCTTCACTCTCTCTGTGGGAGTTGGGTATCTGTTTTAAAAAACCACGGCTAAATAAGCACAAAAGAGTTTAAAAATTTCACCAAAATGCCGGCGTGTAAGACCGCCGGCCCACCCAAAAATGAGCGAATAAAGAGGCAATCCATAAAAAACCTCTGCCCTAACGAAATTTTCTTGTTATAACCCCTTATAAGTTGAAAAAAATGCATGTTTATTGTGGGTGACTACAGCACTTATTTCCTCAAAATTTCGTATTTTTAAAATTCGGAAAAACAGGATATCATAATGCAATTTACCATAAACAGTATAGCTTTCGACAAGCTGATAACAAAAGTACTCCCGGCTGTACCGCTGCGGACACCAATGCCCATCCTCGAGAACATTCTGGTTGAATTTGGCGACGGTGAATTAACCCTTACTGCCAACGATCATGAAGTTGCGATTAGTGTAAAAGACCTCGTTACCTGCGATGGTTCTGCAAGATTTATTGTAAAAGGAAAACTTCTGAGTGATTTTGTTAAATCACTGGGAGATACACAGATTCGTGTTGTTATTGAAGAGCAAAGAATTGTAATGAAAACTGATGTTGGTCACTACAATTTTAACTATGCTTCCCCCGAAAACTTCCCCGGATTCAGCAGAATTGCCACTGATAAAACTCTTGAAGTGGATGCAAAACTCCTTAAAAAAGCGTTACAATCAGCAGTTTTTGCCGTAAGCAAAGACTCTGCAAGAGTTGCGATGACAGGAGTTCTCATCGACATGAAAGAAGATGGTACCCATTTTGTTGCCACCGATGCTCACAAACTTGTTAAATTTTCAGCCACGGCATTAAAACATGATGAACCGATGGCAATTGTTATGCCCGGTAAAACAGTGAACATCCTCACAAAACTTCTTGAAGATGGAACGGTTACTCTCAGTTATTCAACAAGCGGAATGCTTATTGAAACCGGTAGTGCAAAACTTGTTTCCCGTCTGATCGAACATAAATTTCCTGAATACAGCGCGGTAATTCCCCTGGACAGTCCAAACAAACTAACAATCAGCAAAGCACCATTTGCTTCTGCAACCAGAAGAATGCTTTTGTTAAGCAATAAAAATTTCCAATTGGTAAAAGTTACCCTTGATAAAGAAGAAATTTTGCTTAATACCGAGGATCAGGAAAGTGGATCCAAGGCTGATGAATCAGTTCCGGCTAATTACATCGGAGAAAAATTTACAATAGGGTTCAAAACAGAGTCACTGCTTGATTTGTTGAACAACATTAACTGTGATGATATGGTAGTTGAATTGGTTTCACCTGCAAAAGCAGCTATTTTTAAACCGCTTAAACAGGATGAAAATGAGGACCTTTTAATGCTCCTCATGCCAACACGCTTAAATACTTTATGATCCTGAGATCTCTTGATCTAAAAAATTTCCGGTTACATTCGACAACACATTTGGATTTCTCCCCAAAACTGAATTTTTTGATTGGGGGAAATGGAAGAGGAAAAACAACGGTACTTGAGGCTATTTACCTCATTTGTACCACAAAAAGCTTCAGATCGGCAACGGACCCGGAGATGTTAAACTTTGGGTCCGGAACCTATGAGATCAGCGCTTCCATTGACAGTTTCACTGATCATAAGATCAGAATATTTTATAGCAGGGAAGAGAGTAAACGGGTTTATTTTAAAGATGCAAAACCGTTATCACGATCTGCAGATATAATTGGCAAGTTCCCCGTGGTGGTGCTTACACCCGCAGATTTGGAACTTACACACGGTTATCCTGCAGACAGAAGAAAATTTGTTGACTCGGTTATTTCACAGTCGAGCGAGGTGTACTTAAGCACACTACTCGATTATAACAGAACACTTAAACAAAGGTCGTCACTTTTATACAAACTAAAAGACTTCAGGTCGAAAATTTTGTTGGATGAACTGGAAGCCTGGGATGAAAAACTTGTGAATGCAGGCACGGTGCTCATTAAAATGAGAAGAAAGTTCATGGATGAATTCAAGGATTATCTCTCCGAATCATACTCTCATATAATCCCGACAAGTCGGGAAGAAATTCCACACATAGAATATGAATCTTTTGCCGGCGAAGACGATGATACCGCCAAGGTGTTTCATGAGACTATTGTGATTAATAAGGAAAATGAGATAAGAAGAGGCACTAATCTTGTTGGACCCCATAAAGATGATTTTGTTTTTAGAATCAACGGGAATTCACTCAGAACCTACGGTTCACAGGGACAGCATAAATCATTTCAGGTTGCTCTAAAGTTTGCACAGTTCTTTTACTTAAAAAACATCTTAAAGAACACACCCTTTTTCTTGCTTGATGATGTGTTTGGTGAACTTGATAAAAGCAGGGCGATTGCAATCAGCGATTATCTAAAAGAAGTGGGACAGGCGTTTATAACGCTTACAGATTTTTCGAATTATGAATTCTTGAAAAAGGATGAGAACGACTCAACCATTTTCATTAACCCTTAAAATTGTAATAACTAAAAGTTAAAGAGACTTTTTTTAACTTTTTTGGTTGATTAAAACATGGCAAAAAAGATTGTTATCTCAGTTGGCGAAGTGATCAAAAACGACCCTGCTTTTCGAAGAGTAAGGGAAGTGTTTGAAAAAGAGGAGGTATATGAAGAATTTTTTCTCATTTTCCCCGAACTTGCCGGCCATGTATTACCTGAAAAATATGAGAATGGAATATTAAAAATTAAAGTTGATAACCCTTCCCTGAAAAACGATCTAAAGTTTAATGAAGAGTTATTGATCAATAAAATGAATACACACTTTAAGTGTGAAAGAATAAAACAAATAAAGTTTTCACGATAAAAACGGAAAAAAACAGTAAAAATGAGTGAACAAAATGGTATTCCTAACGGAAATGGGAATGATTACAGCGCTTCAAGCATAAATGTCTTAAAAGGCCTTGAAGCAGTAAGAAAACGCCCCGCAATGTACATCGGTGATGTGGGAGCCAGGGGTCTTCATCACTTGATTAATGAAGTGGTTGACAACAGTATTGATGAGGCGCTTGCCGGACATTGTGATACAATAAGTGTCACAATTAATCAGGACAATAGTGTAACCGTTGAAGACAACGGCCGTGGTATTCCTGTTGATATCCATGAAGAAGAGCAGAAATCAGCTCTTGAAGTGGTTATGACAGTGCTACATGCCGGTGGTAAATTTGATAAAAACTCTTATAAAGTTTCAGGTGGTCTTCACGGAGTGGGTGTTTCAGTTGTGAATGCTCTCTCTGAATGGTTGAGGGTTGAAGTAAAAAGAGATAAAAAAATCTACTTCATGGAATTTAAAAGGGGTGATATGACAACCCCGCTTAAAGTGATTGGTAAGTTGAAAGAAAATGTCACCGGAACAAAAGTTACTTTTATGCCCGATGATGAAATATTTAAAACCATCAACTTTAAGTATGATACCGTAACAGCAAGAATGAGAGAGCTCGCTTACCTTAATAAAAATGTAAGTATAGCTTGTAAAGATACCCGTGAGGGGAGTGAGGAAGAGGATCTTTTTCACTTTAAAGGTGGTCTTGTTGAGTTTGTTGCCTATATGGACGGGTCAAGAAAACCTCTTCACAAAACAATTTATATCGAGGGTGAAAGAGAAAACACTCCGGTTGAAGTTGCTTTCCATTATAACGAAGAATTCTCTGAAAACATCTTCTCTTATGTGAATAATATCAATACCCATGAAGGTGGAACCCATCTCGTCGGTTTTAAAGCCGCTCTTACAAGAACGCTCAATTCTTACGCTGCAAAAAACAATCTATTAAAAAACACAAAGATTACACTTTCGGGAGATGATTTCCGTGAGGGACTTACTGCTATAATCTCAGTTAAGGTTATGGAGCCCCAGTTTGAAGGGCAGACAAAAACCAAACTTGGTAACAGTGAAACCAAATCGGCTGTTGAAACTCTTGTAAATGAAAAACTTGCCGAATTCCTGGAAGAAAATCCGGGTGTGGGTAAAAAAATTGTTGAAAAAAGTCTCAGGGCAGCGGAAGCAAGAGAAGCAGCCAGAAAAGCTCGCGATCTCGCCAGAAGAAAAAATGCTCTCGACAGCTTTGATCTTCCCGGTAAACTTGCCGATTGTTCCATCACCGACCCGGAACACTGCGAAGTGTATATCGTCGAGGGTGACTCGGCGGGTGGTTCTGCCAAACAGGGACGCGATAGAAGATTCCAGGCTATTCTTCCTCTTAAAGGTAAAATCCTTAATGTGGAAAAAGCGAAACTGCACAAAATCCTTGAAAACAATGAAATTCAGGCGATTATTGCTGCGATGGGATGTGGTATCGATACCGAATTTGACGTCACAAAACTCAGATATGGTAAACTTATCCTCATGACTGATGCGGATGTTGATGGAAGTGAAAAAGGGAAAAGAAGAGTTTTATGCTTTTGATGAAAAAGAAAGAGATGAAATTCTTAAAAGACTCAGGGCAAATCAGCGAAAAGCAACTTCGACTGAAACTGATGGAACTGAAGAATATGATGATGAAGGAAACATTAAAGGTGTTGTGATCTCCCGCTACAAAGGTTTGGGTGAAATGAATCCACTTCAGCTTTGGGAAACCACAATGAATCCTGAAACCAGAACCATTCTGCAAGTGAACCTCGAGTCAACGGCTGAAGCCAACAGACTTTTTGAGGTGTTGATGGGCGACGATGTTGAACCAAGAAGGTTATTCATCGAGAAAAACGCCAAATATGTACGAAATTTAGATATATAAAGAAGAGATTAAATCAATATGTCAAATATGTTTGATAAAATCATTCCCGTCTCACTTGAAGAAGAGTTAAAATCTTCTTACATCGATTATTCGATGTCGGTAATTGTCTCAAGAGCATTACCGGATGTGCGTGATGGATTGAAACCTGTACACAGAAGAGTATTGTTTGGAATGCATGATCTGGGGAATTATTACAACAGACCATTTAAGAAATCCGCAAGAATTGTGGGTGAAGTTCTTGGAAAGTATCATCCACACGGCGATTCTTCGGTTTACGATGCAATGGTGAGAATGGTACAGGAGTTTTCACTCCGATATCCCCTCATAATGGGTCAGGGTAACTTTGGTTCTGTGGATGGTGATTCCGCTGCGGCAATGAGATATACAGAGGCAAGACTTGCCAGGATATCTGAAGAAATGCTTCGTGATCTCGATAAAAACACAGTTAACTTTATTCCCAACTTTGATGATTCACTCCAGGAACCAGCGGTTCTTCCGGCCTATCTTCCTAACCTCCTGATCAATGGATCAAGCGGTATCGCTGTAGGTATGGCAACCAACATTCCACCTCATAACATCACTGAAACCATCAACGGGATTGTTGCCCTTATTGATGATCCTTCAATTGATATTGACGGATTGATGAAATATGTAACCGCACCCGATTTCCCGACCGGTGGAATTATCTACGGTTATTCGGAAGTGAAAAGTGCCTACCACACAGGAAGAGGCAAACTGATTGTTCGCGCAAAAGTGAACACCGAAACTCAGAAAAACGGCAGAATCCACATTATTGTTACCGAAC
This sequence comes from Ignavibacteriales bacterium, assembly GCA_016714125.1. Lineage (GTDB taxonomy): Bacteria > Bacteroidota > Ignavibacteria > Ignavibacteriales > Ignavibacteriaceae > UTCHB3. The sequence continues at coordinate 150,003 of JADJNX010000007.1, forward strand.
TTCCTTATCAGGTGAATAAATCAACTCTGATGGAAAGAATTGCGCAACAGGTAAAAGATGGAAAACTGCTTCACATATCAAACTTAAGAGATGAATCTGATAGAGACGGTATGCGTGTTGTTATCGAACTGAAAAAAGATGCACAGCCCGCTGTCGTTCTTAATCAGCTTTACAAACACACACAGATGCAGGTAACTTTTGGTGTTATCATGCTGGCTCTTGTTAACGGCGCTCCCAAGGTTCTTAACCTTAAAGAGATGATGCACTACTTCCTTCTTCACAGAATGGATGTCTTGATTCGCAGAACCCGTTTTGAACTTGATGCAGCGGAACGCAGAGCCCACATTCTTGAAGGTTACATCATTGCTCTCGATAATATCGATGAGGTTATTGCTGTAATTAAGGCTTCAAAAGATACCGAAACCGCCCGTAAAAATTTAATGGAGCGGTTTAAACTCTCCGAGATTCAGGCAAAAGCAATCCTCGATATGAGATTACAACGCCTAACAGGTCTCGAGAGGAAAAAGATTGAAAATGAGTATAAAGAACTCATTAAATTGATCGAAAAATTAAGAGGCATCCTCGAAAGTGAAGAGAAGAGAAACCTGATTATCAAAGAGGAACTCATCGCACTTCGTGATAAATTTGGCGACGAAAGACGCACCGAAATTATCTACGATTATGAAAACTTTTCACTCGAAGATATGATAGCTGAAGAAGATGTGGTTGTTACCATCTCTCACAGAGGCTTCATTAAAAGATTCCCTGCAAGTGGATACAGAAAACAGAAACGCGGTGGAAGAGGTGTAACAGGAGCCGGAACAAAAGAAGGCGATTTTGTCGAAACGATGTTTGTAGCTTCAACTCACCACTACATTATGTTCTTTACCGATAAAGGACGGTGTTACTGGCTGAAGGTTCATGAAGTGCCGGATGTTGGAAGATCAGCTCTTGGTCGATCGATTCTTAACCTGATTGAAAAAACTCCTGATGAACAGATAACAGCTTATGTAACTGTGAAAGAGTTTAAAGACGATCAGTACCTGATTATGGCAACCAGAAATGGTATAATTAAGAAAACCGTTCTTTCTGCATACGGAAATGTAAGACGCGGTGGAATTATTGCTCTAAATCTGAATGATGGCGACTCCTTAATAAGTGCAAAACTTTGTGAAACCACTGATAACATTATTATTGGTACGCACGACGGCATTGCAATCAGATTTGACGAAAGCGCTGTTCGCGACATGGGTAGAGCTGCCACAGGTGTTATCGGTATCAGACTTGAAAAAGGTGATTTTGTAATCGGTTCACTGGTGATCAAACGGACAAGCACCGTAATGGTCGTCACCGACAAAGGTTACGGAAAACGGTCAGATGTTAATGATTACCGCATCACCAATCGTGGTGGAAAAGGTATCATTACCGTTAAAACCACCGAAAAAACAGGAAAATTGATGTCGATCATGGAACTCAACGATAACGATGAACTTATCTGTATCACATCAGGTGGAATGGTCATTAAAATGGCTGCCAAAGATATCCGCACAATGGGTAGAAATACACAGGGTGTAAGGATTATCAACCTGAAGGATCATGATTCCATCACCGATATCGCCAAAGTTGTTCCCGACGATGATGATACTGCAGTTGAAAACGGAGATGTTGAGGAAACACTTCTTTAATGCAGTAATGCAATAATATTTTATTGTCAATAATTTAGCCGTCTTACAGAAATGTGGGGCGGCTTTTTTTAGTCTCCCACCTTGTTTTTTAAGAAAAGTGGAAACAGCCACCAGATAATAAGAATTATAACCCCCACAAAAGTGGAGATTAAGATACTGGTGACTGTATCAAGCACCTGCCACACCACCAACTGCGTGACGAGAACCAAAGCGAATGATAAAAACAGAAGTCCAATTAATATCATTCGAGTGGCAAACAACTTAAAAGTCATTCTGTGAATCAGCGGCTGGATAAGGCGATGATGTGCAGCCGGTGCACTAAAAAACACCATACTGCATATTGAGCAGAGGAAGGTTGCTGTAAAAACCCACTTTTCAAAAGGATGTATTTTCCCAAAACTTTGGTTGAAAGGGAGTACAACAAGAAAAGCGGTAAGAACCTGGGCTCCCTGCAATAAAATACGCAACTCCTGAAGCATGTCGTTTAAACTTCTGCCCTCGGGACTCTCCAACTCTTCTTTGGTGGGATCAATATTTGTTTTAAGTTCTGTGTCGCTCATGATATATCTTTTTCGCGTGTTAAAAACAGGCAATATTTAAACTGAAAGTGGCATTAACATTGAATCCGCTAAATCCGCCTTTTGTAGCATCGAGATCGAAGTCAGGTTGGTTTGTAGAGGTGGCTTCGTATAATTTCCTCCAGTCGGGAGTTGTAATTCCAAATGAATAATACGGTTTAATGGTCAGGAAGCCACCGATCTGGCATTTCCAAAAATTATCATGGCACCAACATTGCCGCCAATCCAGGTATCCATCTCAACATTATAACTTTTCCCGTTTCTGTTTACGGTCTCAAAATCGATGGAATTTATTGATAATTCAAAAATGGGACCAAGATATAGCATGTTTTCTCCCAAAAGAACACCAAAAGTGAAATTATAAAGAGGAAGGGTTGGGGTTTTTTTTGGGTGGGGGGGCGGGGGGGACCAAAAGAAAAAATAAAAAAAAAAAGTTAGACTTTTGCGGCCCGGTGTGGAGTTTGCCGTTGTCCGGTGTAACCAAACTCAAGCAGCGCCCATCCCGGATTGTAAGTCATTCCCACATCCCTTTGAAAGGATCGATTTCCTTTGATTGTTGTAGCTTGAGGTGAAGTCATCAAGACCCTTTGAAGAAGGTGACATATATCCATAACCGATACTTAAGTAAGCATTTATGTCGGCAAGATCGTCACCCCACTGAGCATTTACGGAGGAACCAATGATTAACACTGAGAACAAAAATATTTTGTTCATTTCAAACCTCTATTAGAGTGTGGAAAATCACTTTGTTAAACAGACGGGTGAAATATAATATTAATTGTGAACAAAATCAGAATTTTTGCTCACAAATTAGAATAACAGCAAAAATTTTCCTTCCAAAGCAACTTTTATTACAAAATTCCGGGCTCAAAAACACGCCATGTTAAGATTTAGGGTGATAGTCATATTAAATCCATTAAAAGCACCTTTGGTGTCCTCAAAAAATTGTCCCTCCAGTGGTTTTGTATTAGTTGCCTCATAAAGTTTTAACCACTCAGGATCACTCACTGAATAGGAATAATATGGTTTAAAGACAAGATAAGCTCCTGATCCTCCCGGATCACCGATAATAAAAAGCCATCCTGTGTTAAATCCGATATAACTGTCCATGTCAAGTCTCTTCAGGCCTCTGCCTTCTATTTCAGTTTCAAATTTGATGTTTGTGAAAGCCACTTCAATAAAGGGACCTGTGTAAATCGGGTCAAAACCATAAACCAGTGCCCCCATTATGTTTATGGAGTGGAGGTCGAGATCAATTTTTCGGTGGGTGATGGAACCGGGAGCGATTTTTGCGGGGTTCCCTTCGGCGATTAGTGTTCCGCTGTGGGTAGAATAACCCAACTCAAGAATTAAACCATTCCAAAAGAAACCGGTTGAAAGAGCCAAACCGGAGAAACTCGATTTCTCCATATACTTTGAAAGAATTGGTCTTTTTTGACGGTTGTATTCATGGATAAACATATCAAGACCTGTGGAGTTGGCATACATAAAACCATATCCGCCGCCAATAAAAAAAGACGGGACACCCTCGGGATACCAATCATCAAAAATTTGGGCTCGTGACAGGTGACCAAGAGATAAAACTAAAAAAAGAAGTAAGATTTTTTTAATGGCTGACCTCAACAATTGTAATTTCAAAATCATTTTGCTTTATAACTGAATCCCGGAAATTGGGATCAAAATCATAAAAAGGGGAACTTTTTATTTGTCTGATCGAAAATATTTTTCAGGTTCCAACTATTATACAAAAGGAACAAAGAATTTGTTTGCAGAATCGAACATTTTGTGTAATTTAAATCAACAAGTAATTGCTTTTCTTCAATTTATCGGAAGCGAAATGCTTAGTGAACAAACCGGAATATTTTTCCACTCCGGTTTAGCAAAAATGAAGTATAATCTTGATCGATTATCTTTGTCAGCCCAACTTCTCTCTGTGAGATTCCCCTCTTTTAATGCCAAATTTCACATCCTGCATCCCCCAGTCAAAAAATCCAACAATCCCAATAATATCTAATAACGGAGGAAGCATGTCTGACTATGTAAAAACTTTCATGTCAGAGTTAAAGGCAAAAAATCCGGCAGAAGCCGAGTTCCACCAGGCAGTTCAGGAAGTAATTGAATCCCTTGAACTGGTTTTAGAGCGCCATCCAGAATACCGCTCAGCAAAAATAATTGAAAGAATAGTTGAACCTGAAAGAGTAATTATGTTCAGGGTGCCATGGCTTGATGATGAAGGTGAGGTGCAGGTAAATCGTGGTTTCAGAATAGAGATGAATTCAGCTATAGGCCCCTATAAAGGAGGATTAAGATTCCACCCCTCGGTTAATCTTGGAATTCTAAAATTCCTTGCTTTTGAGCAGGTATTTAAGAACAGCCTGACGACACTTCCGATGGGCGGTGGAAAAGGAGGTTCTGATTTTGATCCAAAAGGCAAGACCGACAACGAAGTGATGAAATTTTGTCAAAGTTTCATGACCGAACTCCAGCGCCACATTGGTCCCAATACAGATGTACCCGCGGGCGATATTGGAGTGGGAGGTAGAGAGATCGGATTCCTTTTTGGTCAGTATAAACGGATCAGAAATGAATTTACGGGCGTACTTACGGGTAAAAGTTTAAATTGGGGCGGTTCACTCATTCGTCCCGAGGCAACCGGTTACGGATGCGTCTATTTTGCCAGTGAAATGTTAAGAACCCGCAGGGAAACCCTCGACGGGAAGATATGTCTTGTTTCGGGAAGCGGAAATGTGGCTCAATATACCACCCAAAAAATCCTTGAACTCGGTGGTAAAGTTGTAACTCTCTCCGATTCCGCAGGTTTCATTTATGACGAAAAAGGAATCGATGATGATAAACTGGCATTTGTTCTTAATCTGAAAAATGTTCGCAGAGGAAGAATAGCAGAATATGCCGATAAATATAAAGAAGCTGTTTACACACCATTCTCAGGAACAGAGACATCCAATCCACTTTGGAACATCAAAGCAGATTGTGCATTCCCGTCAGCAACCCAAAATGAAATAAACGCCATTGACGCACAAAATCTCGTCAATAATGGAGTTTATGTTGTGGGAGAAGGTGCAAACATGCCAACCACCTACGATGGAGTTCAGATATTCCTGCAAAAAGGAATACTCTATGGACCGGGTAAAGCGGCAAATGCCGGTGGTGTTGCGGTTTCCGGACTTGAGATGGCTCAAAACAGTATGCGTCTGAACTGGACAAGCGAAGAGGTTGACAACAGATTGAGAATAATCATGCACTCAATCCACAGCGCTTGCGTTTCGGCAGCAGACAGATTTGGTACCCCGGTAACTATGTTAATGGTGCCAACATTGCAGGCTTCCTCAAGGTAGCTGATGCAATGCTCGACCAGGGTCTGGTCTAAAATCATTTAGTAATCATCAAAAATGAAGTGTAAATGACGATTATCGATCCCAACTGGGTAGAACACGGATACGGAACCCGGTTTCAGGGCTTCCAGAATCTGATGAGACAGAGAATTAGAGATATCCTGATAGTATCATCTCTTTACGATCTCTATCTTTTTGAAGAGGACGGAAGACTTTATGAACTGATAAGGAACGAGTATCTAAGTTTGCAGTTAAGCCACTCTCCCGAGCTCACCAGAGTTTCGAAGGGCTACGAGGCTATTGCTCTGCTTGAAGAAAAAAACTTCGAGATGGTGATCATTACACTCCACACTGAAGATATCAAACCCGTAAAACTTGCGGGGATGATAAAGGCGATGAATAAGAAGTTCCCGGGGCTCGATATTTCGATTCCGGTTGTGTTGCTCGCGTTCGATAACCGGGAACTTTCTGAATTGATCCAACACTCCAACATGTCAGTCTTCGACAAGAGATTTATCTGGCAGGGCGATTTTCGTCTGATAATAGGGATAATCAAATATTTTGAAGACCGCCTTAACATGCAACATGATACTAACATGGTTGGCGTGCAATCGATCCTGGTGATCGAAGACAGTATCAGGGATTATTCAAGTTTTCTTCCCGTGATCTATACCGAGATTATCCAACAATCGAAAAGACTTGTTGCAGAAGGGATAAACCTTACTCACAAATTTCTCAGAATGAGAGCCCGTCCCAAAATTTTCCTAGCTCAAAATTATGAAGAAGCCTGGGCATTTTTTGATGAATACAAAGAGTATATCCTGGGAATCATATCGGATATCGATTTCCCAAGAGGTGGAAAAACCCTTCCAAGAGCGGGAATAGAATTTGCCGAGGAGGTTAAAAAAGTACATTACGATATTGCGATTTTGCTCCAGTCGAGTGAATCAAAATATGAGAAGGATGCACACGAAATAGGTGCCTCATTTTTAAAGAAGGGCTCACCAACCCTCCTGATTGAACTTCGGGCATTCCTGAAGGCATATTTCAGTTTTGGTGATTTTGTTTTTCGCTCTCCCGATGGTTCTGAAATTGGCAGGGCTGCAAACCTTTATGAAATGGAAATAGCTCTGAAAAGTGCACCTCCCGAAAGTATTAAATACCATGCCGAGAGAAACAATTTTTCAAACTGGTTTAAAGCAAGAACCGAGTTTTGGCTCTCCGAGCAACTTCGAGCTGTTACGGTGACAGATTTTAACTCACTTGAACAACTGCGAAACCACCTGATAACCTCACTGCGAAACTACAGAAGACTGCGCCAGCGGGGCATTCTTACCGATTTCCACAAAGATTCTTTTGATACATCATCAAGTTTTGCCAGAATTGGCGGCGGTTCCCTTGGTGGAAAAGCGCGTGGTCTGGGCTTCTTAAACATCCTTATAAACAATTATGAACTCCACCATCAGTTTGAAGGGACAAGAATCTCTGTTCCTGTTGCGGTGGTAATTGGAACCGAAGTTTTTGACCAGTTCCTTGATGAAAACAACCTGAGAAGTTTTGCCCTGAATTGTGATAACGATGAAGAGATAAAAGAACGATTCCTGAAGGCAGAAGTTTACTCCGAAGAAATAATTGCCAATCTTATGTCGTTTCTTGATCTCATCAAATCACCACTTGCTGTGAGGTCATCAAGCCTTCTTGAAGATTCACAATATCATCCTTTTGCCGGTGTTTATTCCACAATAATGATCCCAAATAACAATCCCGACCAGTTTTTAAGGTTAAAGGAGCTTGTAAACGCAGTTAAACTTGTGTTTGCATCCACCTATTTCCAGGAAGCAAAGAATTATATTGCCGCCACTTCCTACAGGCATGAAGAGGAAAAAATGGCGGTTATCGTCCAAAAAATGGTTGGAACCAATTTTAACGGCAGGTTTTATCCCACTTTTTCGGGAGTTGTAAAGTCATATAATTTTTATCCACTGGCTCCTCAGGTTTCTGAAGATGGAATTGTTGCTGTTGCTCTTGGACTTGGGAAATGGGTTGTTGAAGGGGGTGAGACTGTAAGGTTTAGTCCACGCCACCCCAAAAGGATAATACAGTTCCATAATCCCGATGAAGCCCTGAGGACAACCCAAAGGTCGTTTTATGCTCTCGATATGTCAACAAATGCTTTGTTTGCATCTCGTATTGAAGATAATTGCACCAAAAGTTTTGAAATTGAAACCGCAGAAAAAGACGGTACTCTCCAGTATGTTGCATCAACCTACTCCCACAATAATCATTCAATTTACGATGGAATTTCTCGCGAGGGGACACGATTGATAACATTTGCCCCCCTGCTTAAAAATAATCTTCTGCCTCTTGCCGCAATTCTTGAGCTTATAGTTGATATGGGCAGATGGGGGATGGGAACGGAAGTGGAGATTGAGTTCGCCGTAAATCTGAATGTTGAAAGAGGAAAAAACAAAGAATTTTATATCCTCCAGATGCGACCGATGGTTGTAAACACCGAAACTGAAAAAATAAACCCTGAAAAACATCCCAAATCGGACCTGATATGCCGCAGTGACGAAGTATTGGGAAATGGAATAATCGATAATATCCGTGATATCATCTATATCGATTCAGAAGAATTTGATCGCTCCAAAAGCAGAGTGGTTGCCGGAGCAATTGGTTATTTTAATTCAAAACTTATCAAAGATCAGGCACCTTATCTGCTTGTGGGTCCCGGAAGGTGGGGATCATTGGACCAGTGGCTGGGAATCCCCGTAACCTGGGCGAAAATCTCAGGCGCAGCCGCAATCATTGAAAATCAATTTAAAGATATAAAGGTTCTGCCTTCACAAGGTTCCCATTTCTTCCACAACCTTACCTCATTTGCAATCGCCTACTTTACAGTTGGAAACGGAATCAGTGACAGTTTCCTTGATGGCGAATGGCTCAACTCACTTCCCGTTGAAGAGCAGAGGGAAGGGGTAAAACATATTCGCTTAAATAACGATATCGTAATTAAGATGAATGCAACTCAAAAAGTCGGGATTATCCTTAAACCGACAATCGAGGAGGAAAAATGAAAGATAATATTGAAAAAAAAGGAGAGGTGTTTGAGGTCTGCCCACATTGCAACGCCCGTCTTACAAGTTGGGAGCAAGTGCTCCTCAAGGTTGACAGAGCACTTATTTGCAAAAAATGCTGGTATAAGATTATTCTTCCACCTGAAAACCCACTCGAACCGTTAGTTGACGAGGAATTAAAAAAATGAAAACTTATAATTCGTTTGATGTTGCCAAACAGCAAGTCTATGAGGCTGCAAAAATTTTACATCTTGATGATGCAACCACCGAATTTCTTACAAAACCTCAAAGAGAGTTTGCTTTCACCATGCCTGTCCGACTCGATTCAGGAAAAGTGGCTGTTTATGAAGGTTACAGAATTCAGTATAACACCGCCCGCGGACCCGCAAAAGGTGGAATTAGATTCCATCCCGACGAAACCGTGGATGTTATTCGTGCTCTCGCTTGTTGGATGACCTGGAAAACAGCAGTGGTTGATCTCCCTCTCGGCGGGGGAAAAGGTGGAGTAATTTGCAACCCCAAAGACCTTTCCGACAGAGAACTTGAAGCTGTATCCCGTGGATATATCAGAGCTGCTGCCGACTTTATTGGTACTGAAAAAGATATTCCCGCTCCCGATGTTTACACAAATCCGCAGACCATGGCATGGATGATGGATGAATATGAAACAATTGTAAGGAAACATTCATCGGGTATTCTTACCGACAAACCGCTGCAAATAGGCGGATCGGAAGGCAGAAGGGACGCCACTTCCAGGGGTGGAGTGATAGCCGTAAGGGAGGCGTGTAAACACTACCACATTAAACCTGAAAAATTTTCGGTTCAAGGATTTGGAAATGCGGGACAGAGGTGTGCCCTGCTACATAAAGAAATTCTTGGTACCGGTGATCTGATAGCTGTTTCGGACTCAAAAGTGGGTCTTTATAATCCAAAAGGGATTGATGTATCAAAACTTGTAACACACAAGTTAACCACAGGAAGTCTCGCCGGTTTTAGGGGAGCTGAAGAAATTGATCGTGACAGGGTTCTCGAAATCGAAACCGATATTCTTTATCCCGCTGCCCTTGAAAACTCGATAAATGATAAAAATGCAGATAGAATTAAAGCCAGAATCATCTCAGAACTTGCCAATGGACCAACAACTCCAAATGCGGATCTTATCCTTTTTGAAAAAGGGGTGAAAGTAATCCCCGATATTCTTGCCAGTTCCGGCGGGGTGATAGTCTCCTATTTTGAGATGGTCCAGGATTCATCCTCTTTCTTTTGGGATGAAGAAGGAGTTAACAGAGGGCTCGATCTGAAGATATCAAAAGGTTTCCGCTCAGTATTTAATGCTTTGGAAGAAAACAGAATCCATTCCCGGCTTGCTGCGATGGTTGTAGGTGTTGCACGCGTTGCCGAAGCATGCAAAATTCGTGGATGGGTTTAGAGGATTGGCTATGAAGGGAAATTATATTAAAGCCGTTTTGGTTCCGGTTTTTATATTCTTCCTCATATTTGTCTCAAAAACAAGCGCTCAGTTTGATTCAATAATCTTTGCAAGGAATGATATATATGCTCCACAGGCTGTCATTTAAATGGGGGATCAGAATGATGATGGCTGTGATGATTTTGTACTTTGCAGATTTAATACGACCACGGGATTAGAAACAAAAGCACTGCTTTTCTATGGGGGACAACAAATTGACTCCACACCCGCACTGACTTTTAACTTCTTACGAGGGGTTATCCCAAATCAAATTACGGCTTGTGACTTTAACAGGGATGGGTATCGAGACTTAATAATTGCAGAATATAAATCGAAACCCTTGAAGCTCAATGTTTACCTTGGTGGCCCTAACTTTGACACACTTGTTGATTATTCATTTCGAGCCGGAGACAATTCAATTATTGCCTATAGATTTGTTGGTCATGATTGGCCAATTGACCTGAATGGTGATGGTTTTGAGGAGTTGCTCTTGGTATTGTACAGTACGAATTTGAATTCTAATAAAGGGGCATTTTATATTTATAACTCATCTTTAGAAATGGATTCAATTCCATTAAAAGTATTCACATATGCCCCGATTGAGGAAATTTCATTTTTTGATATTACACACGGTGACCTTGACGGAGATGGAAGAACGGATATGACTTTTATTCTTACAAGCTCTTCGGTACCGATAAATTTTACAATGAGGAAATTTGTTTTTGGCAGATCTGACTTCTCATTTAATGACTCAATTAGTATTTTAGATTCAACCACTATTCTTCGTTCTGATCATATCATCGAAGATATGAACAAAGATGGGAAAGCTGATCTAATAGTCCGGGATACCAAGTTTAAATACCCATATTGGTACATAATGGCAGTAAGTTAGGCTCAGAGATATAAATCATTTGCCTGAAGAAGGCTTCAATACGCAAAATCAGGGATTTTATCATACCCGTTCGGTTGGAGATGTAAATGGTGATGGATACGGGGATTTCTTATCGTCACTTGATGGAGGTAATGGCCGTCTGTTTGTGGGAGGTAAACACAAGATTGATGACACTCCAATAAGATATTACGGGAGTTCATTTAACATCCTTGGCCGAGTGGGAGATGTAAACGGCGATGGACTTGATGACATTGGAATAGGAACGAACGGCCAAACATTTGCCTGGCCCGGGACTTTCTATATCATGAGTGGTGAGAGGGTCGCAATGGCTATTGAAGAGGCACAGAGCGGAGATGAAACAGGCGAAGAAAAAACATTTATAGCGACGGTATCACCAAACCCGACCAATGGACAGATTTCTATTCAATATACCCTGTCGGATTCCGGGATACTTAGACTCGAGATATATGATATCCTTGGTCAGAGAATCTACAATGAATCTTGAAAGAGAGAAAGGTACCGAAACAGAACAAATAAACCTTGGAAACCATGCCATCTCAAGCGGCACATATATAGTCAGTATCACCCTGGAAACGGGTGAAAAGATATTAACAAAAAGTGTAAAAGTTCAATTAGTAAAATAAAAAATCTGAAAACATATAGGAATAGTTATGAAAAACAGATTTTTATTCAAAGCTGTGTTTTTTATTCTCCTGATTTTTTCTGTAACAATATCTGCTCAGGATAAAGAGCTAAAAGCCGGTCCCACCCAATATAAAGGGGGGAATCCCGACTTTTATATCTTCCCCGGCAGGGCTGCGCTTATCGTTTATTCTTCCCTGAATAATCTCTATTTTGAATGCACAACCGATTCCATTATTGGTCCCGTGTATGAAGTTGAAGAGAAGAGATATACATTACTTTTTAACACTCACCCACAGGTGATTGAAGTTAAGTGCCCCGGTTATAAGTCGGCAATTATCACCACCCCCGCACTTCAGCCCTCCGATGTTGTGCCCTATTGTGTGTAACCAAAACTTGGCGAAAATGATCCGGGGATGATAACCGTACAATTTACGGTCACCCCACCCGATGCCGATTTTTTCGTCGATTTTAAAAAAGTTGATCCCACAATTCCTCTTAAACTCAGCCCGGGAAATCACAAAATAAAGATCGTTAAAGAGGGTCACCCGACCTTTAAACAAGAAATTTTTGTTGATGAATCTCATTATCAGTTTGTTTTTAGACTTGAATAGGAGATAAATAATATAATTTCCACGGGGTTATAAAAGAAATTTTCAGGCTGGTTCGCCCATTCTCATGGGGTTTAAACCCCATTCTATTGGTTTAAATTACCGGGAAAGACCAACCAATAGCCTCCGAATTCATTCGGAGGAAAAGAACACCAAATAACCCAAACCAATAATCCAATATTCGTGCTCGTTTGCCATCCTCATGGAGTTGAAACCCAATGCTATTGGTTTAAATTACCGGGAATGACAAACCAATAGTCCCGATTCAATCAATCTTCCGTGTAATCTGTGAAAATTCGTGTAATCCGCGTAACCATCCTCCCCCCACCAAAACTGAACCTTATAAACTAAAATACTGTTACAACATGTATTAACACAAAATATTGCCGTTTGTTTATTTATCTTTGTAAATTGAACAATTTATACTGACCTTAAAAATCACAATTTTTAGATTTCCCGGAAAAAAATGAAAAACCTCAGGACATTAAAGAAATATTTCCTTCGCTATAAAACAGCGCTTATAACGGGAATATTCTTCATAATAGTCTCCAACGCGTTCACAGTCTATGTGCCAATCATAATAAAAGATTCACTGAACGATCTTCAACAAGGGATAGCTGAAAATAAACTTGTTGAATATGCCCTCCTTATTGTTGGATCAACACTTATGGCAGGGATATTCAGATTTATGATAAGGCAGACGATAATTGTAATTTCCCGAAAGATAGAATATGATCTCAGGCAGGATTTTTGGGAATATATCCAGCATCTTTCACTCCGTTTTTTCCAGAACAACTCAACCGGAAACATAATGGCGCATGCCACCAACGACATAAGCGCCGTAAGGATGTTTATTGGTCCGGCAGTTATGTATTCCATTGACACAGGGATCAGAATAATTATCGTGATCTCGATTATGTCGATGATCAGTTGGGAAGTGACCCTGTGGAGTTTAATTCCTCTCCCGTTTCTTTCATTTTTAGTATATGTTGTTGGGAAAAAAGTCCACAAACGGTTTACACTGATCCAGGAAAAATTTGCTGATCTTACAACCAAAGCTCAGGAAAACTTCTCGGGAATCAGAGTTATTAAATCTTATGTCGCAGAAGAGAGGGAAGTTGCCGAATTTGACAGATTAAGCCGTGAATACCTGGCGAGAAACATGAAACTTGTGAAAATTCAGGCACTTTTTCAGCCGACTCTGTTTCTCATCACGGGAATGTCGATTATTATCGCAATTTGGGCGGGTGGAACCGCCGTCATCAACAAAACTTTGATGATAGGTGATGTTACCGCTTTAATAATGTATCTCGGAATTTTAATCTGGCCCATGATCGCATTTGGATGGGTAATAAATATCATCCAGCAGGCGGAAGCGAGTATGGCACGACTTAACAAATTGTGGTCGGAAGAACTTGAAATTGCAGATGTTGGTGAGGAAAAAAGTCTTGTTAATGAAGTTAAAGGGGAAGTTGAGTTCAGGAATGTCTCCTTCAAATATGGCGAAAATCTGCCGTTTGTTCTTCAAAACCTCAATCTGAAAATCCCTGCGGGACATTCACTTGCAATTATGGGGAACACGGGGAGTGGAAAAACAACAATGATAAATTTGATTCCACGGTTGTTTGATACCACCGAAGGTGAAGTGCTTCTCGACGGAGTGAATATTAAAGATATTTCTCTTAAAACAGTAAGAAGATCAATTGGATTTGTGCCACAGGAAGCATTTCTATTTTCAGAAACGATAAAAAACAACATTTGTTACGGCAAAGCGGATGCAACCGAATCGGAAATTATGCAAAGAGCAGAAATTGCACAGTTTTCAAAGGATGTTTTGGAGTTTCCGGAAGGATTTGAAACTGTTGTTGGTGAAAGAGGAATCACACTTTCAGGTGGACAAAAACAGAGGGCATCACTTACACGAGCTCTAATGACAGACCCTGAAATCCTGATTCTTGACGACTCTTTTTCTGCTGTTGATACCCACACCGAAGAGGATATCCTCCAGGGGTTAAGAGGGTTTATGAAAAACAGAACAACTCTGATGGTAAGTCACAGAGTGTCAACTGTGAAAGATGCAGATAAAATTGTAATTCTTGACAAGGGGATGATAGCTGAAGAGGGAACTCACGATGAACTCATCAAACTTAACGGTTTGTATGCAGGAATCTACAACAGACAACTGCTTGAACAGGAAATCGAAGAAATTTAAGGAATTGTATCATGGACTTAAAAAAAATAGTGTTTTTTGAAACCGACGGTGAAGAGAAAAAATTTCTCAAAAAGAGATTCAACAAAGATTTTCAACTTGAATTTCACAAAGAGCCTCTCGGAATTAACAATTATGAACTCGCCAAAGACGCAGATGTTGTCTCAGTGTTTATCTATTCAAAACTTTCCGAAGTGGTTTTACAAAATCTCCCTTCACTAAAGTTGATCGCAACAAGGAGTACTGGATTTAACCACATCAACCTTGATGCTGCATTAAAACGGGTGTTTCGGGTTTGTAATGTTCCTTATTATGGCGAAAACACAGTTGCGGAACATACTTTTGCTCTTATTCTTGCACTCTCAAGGAATCTCCACAGAGCTTATGTTCGTTCTATTCAGGGCAATTTTTCGATTGAAGGATTGCGTGGATTTGATCTTAGAGATAAAACCATCGGGATTGTTGGAGCCGGCAGTATCGGAACCCATGTTATTAAGATGGCAAAGGGGTTTGGGATGAACATTCTCGTTTTTGATCCCGTAAGGAACCACATTTTTGAAGAGATACTCGAGTTTAAGTATGCCACACTTGAAGTGTTATTGGCAAATTCTGATATCATCTCACTCCATTGCCCATACAATGAAAACACTCATTATCTTTTGAACATGGATAACATTAACACCGTAAAAAGAGGTGCCGTGTTTATAAATACCGCAAGAGCGGGACTGATTGAACCTTCGGCACTTTATCATGCCATCGATTCAGGAATCTTCAGCGGGGCAGGTCTCGATGTTTTTGAGGGGGAAGAAGTGGCTTCCGATGAGAATCAAATGTTGTCAAAAAATGTGGCACCTGAACAAATGGAGGCAATTATGAAAAGAAACATCCTGCTTAGAAGGGAAAATGTGATCATAACACCGCATATCGCTTTTGATTCTGTTGAAGCAGTGGAAAGAATCCTCGAGACAACAACTCTAAATATTAACAGCTTTTTCAGAGGCGAAAATTATTACAAGGTTATTTAATTAAAATGGCAAAAAAGAACAGTTCTGAAGATGAAATATTAGGTAAGGCCTACGACGCGAAGCTGATGAAAAGGCTTCTTGGATTTGTAAAACCTTATAAAAAATATGTAATCCTGGCGATATTATTGAATATTCTGGTGGCGGGCCTTGGTCCCTTGCGCCCATATTTAACCAAAATTGCAATAGATGACAAGATTTTTAACGGAGATCTTCACGGGCTTATGCTCATTTCGGTGGCGCTTATTGGTGCACTTGTGTTTCAGTCGGTTATCCAATATTTCCTCACCTATTTTACAAATCTCCTTGGTCAAAAAACCATTCTTGATCTCAGGGATAAACTTTTCAGACATACTCAAAAACTGTCGGTCAGTTTTTTTGACAGAACACCAATCGGCAGGATGGTAACAAGGGTAACAAATGATGTTGAATCGTTGAATGAACTCTTCACATCAGGTATTGTAATGGTGTTCAGCGATATTTTTATAATACTCTGGATACTCGGTTTTATGTTTTTTATAAACTGGGAACTGGCGCTTATTACCCTTTCGGTGCTTCCTCTTTTAATTTATGGCACATTTTTGTTCCGGAAGAAGGTTCGCGAGTCATATCGTGATATCAGAAAATATCTTGCCCGTCTCAATTCGTATATGCAGGAACACATCACCGGGATGGGGATTGTTCGTCTTTTTAACAAAGAGAAAGCGGAAGCAAAAAAATTCGCCCAAATTAACGGTGATCATCGGGATGAAAACATAAGATCTGTGTTTTATTATGCAGTTTTTTATCCCGGCGTGGAGTTAATTTCCTCAGCCGCAATTGCGCTCATAATCTGGTATGGCGGTGGTGATGTGGTGCAGAATAAAATTTCACTTGGTGTGCTTTTTGCATTCATTCAATATACAGAAATGTTTTTTAGACCAATCAGGGACCTCTCTGAGAAGTATAACATTATGCAAACTGCAATGGCATCTTCAGAAAGAATTTTCGGCCTGCTGGATGATCAGTCATTTATTAAAAACCCTGAAAACCCTGTACCACTTGATAAAGTAAAGGGGAAGATAGAGTTTGAAAAAGTTAACTTTGCTTACAATGAAGACAACCTGATTCTTAAAGATATCTCATTTGTCATCAATCCGGGTGAAACCGTTGCAATTGTGGGTGCCACAGGAGCGGGAAAAACCAGTATCATCAACATCCTGACACGGTTTTATGATATTAATTCCGGAAGAATATTGGTTGACGGAGTTGATATAACAAAGGTGGATAAAAGGGAACTCCGTAGCAAAATTTCCATCGTGCTTCAGGATGTATTTCTATTTTTTGGAACCATCAGATCCAATATCGGGATGAATAATCCGGGAATCTCTGATGAAAAAATTGTGGCTTCAGCTCAACATGTGGGAGCCGACAGATTTATCCAAAATCTGCCAAATCAGTATGATGAAGAGGTAAAAGAGAGAGGTGCAACACTCTCCGTTGGGCAGAAGCAGTTAATCTCATTTGCAAGAGCTCTGGCTCACGATCCAAGTATCCTCATCCTCGATGAAGCTACTTCAAGTGTTGATACTGAAACTGAAAACATGATTCAAACGGCAATCGAAACCCTTCTCGAAGGAAGAACCGCCATCGTAATCGCCCACAGGCTTTCAACAATCAGAAACGCCGACAAAATTATGGTTATGCACAAAGGTGAAATTAAAGAGATGGGCAGCCACGAAGAACTCCTCGAAAAAAGAGGACTCTACTACAAGTTGTATCAACTTCAATACAAAGATCAGGAATTGGTGTTTTCCAAATAATTTGGTTAATGCTTCATTAACTCTTCCGTTTGTATTATATTTCAGTAGATCAATATAAATTACATACGGAGAAGAATTTAATATGTCACAAACACCCTTTATGACTCTGGAGCGATATATTATCGAAGAAGAGCGTAAACATCCCGGAGCTACGGGAGCGCTGTCACGAATCCTTTCAGACCTCTCAATTGCTGCAAAAATCATCTCAAGAGAAGTGAACAAAGCCGGACTGGTTGAAATTCTTGGCTTTACGGGCGATACAAATGTTCACGGTGAATCGGTAAAAAAACTTGATATGTATGCCCACGATATGATCTTTAAAGCTATGGATCATGGCGGTCAACTTTGTATAATGGCCTCTGAAGAAGAGGAAGACATTATCCATATTCCCCACCACTTCACTATCGGAAAATATGTTCTTTTATTTGACCCCCTCGATGGATCGTCAAACATTGATGCCAATGTGAACATTGGTACAATCTTCTCAATTTTTAAAAGAGTTTCCGATGGAGAGGGTCCCGGAACACTTGAAGATTGTCTGCAACCGGGAATGGAACAAGTCGTGGCAGGTTATGTTATTTATGGTTCATCCACGATGCTTGTTTATACCACAGGTGAAGGTGTTCATGGATTTACACTTGACCCCTCAATTGGTGAATTTATCCTTTCTCACCACAATATCAGAATCCCCGAAAAAGGGAAAATATACAGCATCAATGAAGGAAACTACAAATACTGGCATCCCGGCCTGAAAAAATATATTAAATGGCTTCAGGAAGAGGACAGGAAAACGGAGAGACCTTACTCAACCAGATATATCGGTTCGATGGTGGCAGATGTTCACAGAACAATTTTATACGGTGGTATCTTTATGTATCCGGCAGACAGTCGGAACCCAAAAGGGAAATTACGACTCATGTATGAGTGTAATCCTGTTTCATTTATTGTTGAAGCTTGTGGTGGCCCCTCAATTGTGAATTTACCCGATTTGATAATTATCTCGGGTCCATCCCCTTGTTTGTTAAAAAACTTAAATAACATATAACCAAGTCTGTTTCTGTCGTTTGGTACAGGCAGATATTCTTTTAAATCTTCAGCGACGGAATATACCTGTTTTTCAAGTGAGGTTTCCGGAAAATCGACCGTTTTTGGTCCGGGAAGTGTTGCCATCAGTATTCTCAAAATTGTTAAAACTTAATCTACTAAAATAATAAAGTTTGGAATGATAACAGCAATAGAAGCAGAAAGTGATGAGGTTGTCATCGTTAAAAATGACAACCTCAGTAATGATAATCAGTATTCTTGGGGGAGTTCCAACATTTCTTTGTAAGAAAAGACGGGACCATCTTTACATACATAAACATTTCCGATGTTGCATCTGCCACACTTGCCGAGTCCACATTTCATTCTGTTTTCGAGAGTGGTGATCATATTGTCTTCGGTAAAACCAAGTTTCTCAAGGACAGGGAAAGTATATTTAATCATGATTGGTGGCCCGCAGATTATAGCTATACTGTTTTCTGAAGCAGGAGCAACCTTTTCGACGATTGAGGGGACAAATCCCACCTCACCCGTCCAATCGGGTGTCTCACCACCGGGATCAACAGTAACCACAGTTTTAACGCCATCCATTTTTTTCCACTCTTCCAGTTCCCTTTTATACACAAGGTCTGAAACCGATCGGGCACCATAGACAATCGTTACATCTTTAAATTTATCTCTGAGATCGAGCACATTCCAAATAATACAGCGAACGGGAGCAAGTCCAATTCCACCGGCAATGAAGACTACATTTTTCCCTTCCATCTGTTCAAGAGGGAAGTGATTTCCGTAAGGACCTCTTAATCCGATTATATCTCCTTTGTTCATTTTATTAAGTGCTCCGGTTACTTTTCCCGCAATTTTAAATGAACATTCGAGATATTCTGTTCGAGTTGGTGGAGAAGCAATGCAGAATGTACATTCACCTTCACCAAATACAGAATACTCGGCAAACTGCCCGGCAAGAAAAGAAAACTCTTCCCTCATCTTTTTGCTGACAAATTGCAATTTGAAGGTTTTTATATCAGGAGTCTCCTGAATAATATCCATGATTTCAACGAGTTCGGGTTTGTAAATATTCATCTGATCCTCCTTTCAATTGGTGGTTGAATGTGCAATTTGATCGATCTCTTCCAGCAGCTCAAGTATGTCGGTGGAAACTGGGCATCCACGCGAACATCTTCCACAACCGGTGCACAAAATCTCTGAGAATTTGTCGTTGTAATATTTGAACTTGTGTGAGATTCGTTGTCTGTATCTTTTTTCACGACTGTCTCTTGGGTTGTGTCCCGAGGCGTGTTTTGTGAAGAGAGAAAACTGGCACGCATCCCAGTTTTTTGCTCTTACACCGGCACAGGTTCCACATTGTTCATCAACAATATCGAAACAATGGCATGTGGGGCATACAAACGCACACTGCCCGCAACTAAGGCAGGTTTCACCGGCCTCATCCCAGAATTTATGTTCAAAATTGTTGTCCAGCCACTTTTTTACACTTTCATAATCGAACTTCTTTTCATCGTGACCGTTTTTATTTTCGGCGGGAGGATTTCCGGTGTATTCCTCAAAGAAAATGGCGAATTCTTCGATGAATTTGTTTCCTTTGTCCGTGATGGTTTTGGCTATAAAAGCATCGCCATCCGGAATCAGGAAGATATCCGAACCCTTCTCAGAGTTCTGTGACAGACCAACTTCGTTGCAAAAGCAATAGTCATCCTGATAATTACACTTCATGCCAATTATTATCGAGTTCTCAACTCTGCGATTAAAAAAATCATCGGCATAGTCCCAGTTGAATACTTTTGAGAGTATCGGTAACGAGGCTGTATCACACGGTCTTGCACCAATCACCACCGTCTTTCTTTCATCAATCACAGGCTCCTTCAGGTCGATGGCACCGTTATTGTTTTTATAATAAAACAAAGCCTCGGTTTTTAGGAAAAAGTGTTCTTTAAAAGAGATTGAAGTGGGCGGAGTATCGCTCTGCATAAAATTCAGGGTTTCATCAAACTTTTCAGAGAAGCGTTTCCCATCAGGAGTTACTCCGATAACACGGAAGTTGTCCTTTTTGAGGTGTTCCATTAACTTGGAGAGATTACCTTTTTCAATTTTCATCAGTTTCATATAACCTCCTACCTGATAAATTCTTCATGGTCAGAAGTGCTGAATGTTCCAATCAGAGTTGGTGCATTCATGTCTGTTCCGTGTCTGTAACCAAATTCCTTAAATGCCACCATTCCCATTTTCCTGTTTAAGAGGGACAGAGGAATATCGGCGGGACAAACACGATCACACTCGCCGCAGCCAATGCATCTGCCTGCCTGATGGAAAGCACGAATCATGTTCCAGGTAAAGTTTGCCCTTGTTGTTGAGCTGCTTTCTATCCAGCGGGGTTCGGTTTTGTCGGCTATACACTGTTCGCAGTAACACATCGGACAAACTTCGCGACAAGCATAACACTTGAGGCACTTTTCGAACTCTGCATTCCAAAATTCAAGTCTTTGCTCAGGAGTCATCTCATCGATTTGTTTCATCAGAATGGCCATATCATCTTCGGGGAGTTCAAATTCAGCAGATTCCCCAACGACGACATCAAACCATGCAGGAGTTTTTGATGCGCAACTTCTGCATTTTATCTGAGTATTCTCCTTTGAGAATTCCTTGTTTTGGTCTTTTACCACTCCACTGCAATTAACCCCGATCACATAAAGGTCTTCCCTCTTTACCCTGTTTTCCTGGACAAGTGCGTTAATCGCTTTAAGGTCGCAGGGTTTTAGAACGATACCAATCTTCCCTTGGGAAGGATTATGGAAACGGTGAATAAAGACAGCCAGATTATTAACTGCATTGCAGTTAAATGTCAGTTTTTCAGTCTCTTCCACATTATGGGCGATGAAAGGTTTGAGGTGGTGATGTTTATCTTCCGTGTAACCGATGATAAAGGCCGCTTTGTTTTCACTGATTGCCTGACGGCAAACCGATCTTAGTTGGTCCATCAGATTTCCACTCCTTCCTCTTCCATTATCGGAAGTTCGATGTTCCTTGCCATCTTCCGGTATTGATCAAAAGGACCCTTCTGCCTTACGGTTTCGGTTACCCCGTCGATCACATCAACCCACTTTTTACCTTCTGAAGCGGAAACCCATGAGAAGTGAAGCCGGGAAGAATCGATTCCCGTAAACTCCGCCAACTCTCTAAACATTATCCATCTTCTTCTGGCGTGGAAATTTCCGGCGTTATAGTGGCAGTCACCCGGGTGGCAGCCTGACACAAGCACACCATCCGCACCACTTTCAAACGCTTTAAGGATAAAAACAGGATCTATTCTTCCGGTGCACGGAACACGAATTAATCTTGCATTTGGCTGTTGTTTAAGTCTTGATGTACCCGCCAGATCGGCTCCGGTGTAAGTACACCAGTTACATACAAACGCTACTATTTTAGGTTCAAATTTTTCTTCCATGTTACACCTCGGCAAAAGCATTTATCTGGGCAAATATCTGGTCATCTTTAAAGCCGATCAGTTCAATTGATTTTGAAGGACAGGTTGCGTTACAGGTTCCACATCCTTGACAAAGACCGGAATTAACATGTGCAACCACCTTAAGGAGATTACCGGAACGGTCTCTTACCTCCTTTATTTCGATGGCACTGTAGGCACATACCTTTTTGCAATAAAAACACCCTGCACAGGTGGAGGCATCCACTTCTGCAACAACGGGTTCTCTTTCCAGCATATCGGAGCCAAAAAGAACCATTGTTTTTGCTGCAGCCGCAGAAGCCATCGAAACACACTCGGGGATGTCCCTTGGTGAATGGCAGGCACCTGCAAGGAAGATTCCACCGGTGGCGGTTTCCACAGGTCTTAACTTTGGATGCACTTCCTGGAAGTAGCCATATTTATCGTAAGAAACACCCAGGGTTTGTGCAAGTTTTGATGCTTCGGGCTGAGGCACCATGGCGGTTGCCAGAACAACAAGATCGGCATCAATTGTAACAGGCATTCCGGCAATTGTATCCTCACCTCTTACAATCAACTTTCCGTCTTCTTCATATATCTTTGAAACTCTGCCACGGATATATTTTACATGGTCTTCTTCGATGGCACGACGAACAAATTCCTCGTAGTTTTTGCCACCCGATCTTATATCCATATAAAAAACATACGCTTCACCGTGGTGAACCTTGTGTTTATAAAGCATGGCGTGTTTTGCTGTGTACATGCAACAGATTTTGCTGCAATATGAGATTCCCTTCGATTCGTCCCGGGAACCAACACACTGGATGAATACGATCTTTTGTGGTTCCTTGTTATCGGAGGGTCGAAGAATCTCTCCCGAAGTGGGACCGGAAGCACTGGCAATTCTCTCAAACTGGAGTCCATCTATTACATCTTTATATTTGCCGTAACCGTACTCGCCATAACCTTTGTAGATGTTTCCTTCAGGTTTTTTATCTATCGAATAAAGTTTGTATCCTGTCGCAACGATTATGGCCCCAACTTCCTCTTTTACAAATGTATCCTGCTGTTCAAAGTCGATTGCATCACGACCACAAACAGTCTTGCAGAGGGCACACTTGCCGGTTTTGAAGTATGTACACACTTCTCTGTCGATAACAGGTATGTTTGGAACAGCTTGTGGGAAAGGGACATACATAGCGGAACGGAATGAGAGTCCTTCATCAAACTCACTTAAAGCTTTTTTCTTTATTGGGCATTTTTGGGCACAAAGTGCACAACCCGTGCAAAGCTCTTCTTTAATCGATTTTGCCTTTTTCCTGATTGTAACTGTGAAGTTGCCGATGAAACCATCAACCTTCTCCACTTCAGAAAAAGACATAAGTTTAATTCGGGGATGCTGGTAAACCTCAACCATTCTTGGTGTAAGGATACACTGTGAACAATCCAGAGTTGGGAAGGTTTCGGAGAGTTGACTCATGTGTCCACCAATCGAAGGCTCTTTCTCAACCAAAACCACTTCATAACCCGCATTTGCAACATCAAGTGCTGCCTGTATTCCGGAGATTCCACCCCTATTACGAGGGTTCGTTTGGTAACAGGGACACGGATTGGTGAAAGAGGGACATTAAATTTAACTTTTTCAACCGCAAAACGCATCAAGTCGATCGACTTTTTTGTGCCTGCTTTGATGTCATCATGAATCCAACTGCAATGTTCCCGAAGGTTGGCTATTTCAACCATATAGGGGTTAATTCCTGCGTCGGAACAGGCTTTTCTGAAAGTTTTTTCGTGCATGTGAGGCGAGCATGAGCCCACAACAACTGCATCGAGACTCTTCTCTCTAATGGCTTGTTTAATAAGATTTTGTCCGGGATCAGAGCACATATATTTGTAGTCTTCCGAATGGGCAACTCCCGGAAAGCGGGCACATGCCTCAGCGACTGCATGACAATCAACCGTTCTGCCGATGTTTTCACCACAATGGCAGACAAAAACCCCTATGCGCATACAACCTCCCGCTTTGTAATCTTCGAAAGTAGAGGTTTAACATCGATATAATGGGAGTTGATGCCAAGCGCGGCAGGTTCTATTCCCATTGCCAAACCAATCAGCTCCGTCAGGTAGAGCACAGGTATCTGAGATCTCCCTTTATCCTGATCGATTATGGCTAACTGCCGCATATCAAGATTTGAGTGACACATCGGACAGGCGACAACAATAACATCGGCACCTCGTTTTATGGCATCATCCAAAATCATTTTACTTAATTTTATTACTATATCGGTGTGAGCTATCGAGTGGGCGGCTCCGCAACATTCTGTTTTGAAGTTCCAGTTTATTGTTTTTGCTCCCATTGCCTCAACTATTCTCTCCATCGAATGGGGATCTTCCACATCATCGGCGAGGGCGATATCGGCAGGTCTTACAAGAAGGCATCCGTAATAACAGGCCACTTTTAAGTTTTTAAGCTCTGCCACTGTGTGTTCTTTTAACTTTGTCGGACCAATCTCCTCAAATACCTGAAGCAGATTACATATCTTCATTCCGGTATTCATTTTATCTTCGAGAAGGTCTTCTACCCGCATCCTGGTTTTTTCGTCGAGGCGCAACTCTTTTTGTGAGGAAACCAGTCTGCTGTAACAGGCAGCGCATGGAGCGAGCAGTTCATTTAATCCCTGCTTTTGAGCCAGCAATAAATTACGTGCAGGCAAAGCAACCGCAAGAAGGTGCGAAGTTACATGGGCTGATGTGGCGCCGCAACACGACCAGTCTTCAAGTTCATCAAGTCCAATATCAAGAACTTTAAAAACTTCTTTAAGTGAAAGGTCGGCTTCTTTTCCGGTTCCTTCCGCTGAACATCCGGGGTAATATCCAATGTTCATTTTTTGCCTCCTTCAGCTTCAGCAAAAATCTTTCTGATGCTCTTTTTCCCTTTTACTTTTGGAGGGAGAAGACCCAGTTTACCTTTTGCGAGGGTGACAGGAGCAAGATCAAGATCCTGGAAAAATTTAAGAGTTTTTAATTTGTATTCGAGGAGGAAGCCGATCTCGTAAGACCTGCCAAAGTTTTTTATCTGGTTAAGGAATGCTCTGTGAAAAGCCATGCCATTGGGATCAGGTGGTTTTATACCACATTCGATTGCCAGCTCACGGAGGTTATCCATGAACCTTGCCATATCAAATCCTTGCGGGCACCTTGTGCTACAAGTCTGACACCCGGCACACAGCCAGATTGAAGGTGAAGAAATTGCTTTTTCGTAAAAGCCCAGTTGCGTAAATCTTGCCACCCTGTTGGGTGGAGTTTCGGTAAAATCCCTCACGGGACATCCCGCAGAACATTTGCCACATTGATAACAAAGTGCAATGTCTTGCGTCATTATTGTATCTAATTTCTCTCGGAAATTGTTCGGGTCGGTCTTTTTCATGGTTGACTCCGTACAGAGAAAGAGGTGTGATTATCAGAAGTGTAAGTAGAGTGATCATGTGATCAATTTTTGTCGCATATTTTAGAATAATTGATAACGAAACTTAAATAAACATCTCGTGATTTTAATAAACGAATTACGTTTCTTTATTCTTTTTATGTCGATTTTTACTCTGAATTGGAATACTTTCCTTAGGGCTTCAAGCTTTACAAGATGGGGTATCAGGGGGTGCTAAATAAATTCTCTGTGGATATTATTCAGTAAAAGTCTTATTAGTTATTTATTTTACAATCGTATAATTTAGATGGTAAAATAAATTGAAAAAAGAAATGATAGACGAGACCGCCAAAAAGTTTGCCGAACTTACATGTTCACTTTCGAGAGAATGCAGCAGAAAAGAAGATTTTTTTGCCAGATGTTATAATCTGACTCCTGCCGAGCTGCGACTGCTTATGTTGTTTGGTGAGAAAGCGTGCCTTTCAATCAAGGATTTGTCGGCAAATCTTGCCCTAACACCGGGTAGAATAACACATATTTTAACATCTCTTGAAGAGAAAAAACTTGTTATCAGGAAGCAGGATCCGGGTGACAGGCGGAGTTTTAATGTTTATTTGACGGGACAAAGCAGACCCTACATCAACAACATTAACACCGGTCATATTTTAGTACATAAAGAAATATTCGACACTCTTGATGATGACACCCGGGAAAATGTTCTTCTTGTCATGGATTCGTTGATAGTAGCAATGAAAAACTGGGTTGTTAACGAATCCCATAAAGAGTCGAGAGTGGAAGCCTAAAAATAGCTTCCACCCCCCTCATTGTCCTCATCAAACACAAAAACATGACTTTGATATGAAGGAAGATCGATAAATAGTCCTTTCTCCGTAAACTCATCAATTGCTCTCACATATATTTTTTCATCCATTAGGTCATTCAACAAAATACGGTCATCCCCGATATTTACATCAAACTTCAACCGGCATTGTGAATTTACATCTGAATAATTAACAACAACAACAGTGTTTCGTATGCCAAGTTTCCACCGCCAGGCGAGCATGTTCACATTTGTATTGTTGTCATCCCAGGCTTTGAGACAAGTCAACAGATTCCATTCACCATCTTTAAAAACCCTGTCACCGGTGATTTTGAGCAATTTTTCATAAAACTTCGAAATTTTAGGGTGTGGTTGTGATTTCCCCTCTCTGCCAAGTTGAAGAGGAATTTTGTGGTTTTTCCCCTCCCATTGACCATCCTGATATAACATTAACCCGGGAATAGTTGCGGTTATTACAGCAGCAGCCATCGATTTATCGTGACCAAAAGTCTTGATTGCTCTTTCCTCTTCCGATTTTTCGATAAAACGCACCGATTTTTGTTGCATTGTCAAATCAGCAGTGAGGTGACCTTTAATTTCTGAGGCACTGTTGCTTTTTAGTTTATCGTAAAGCACCTTGTCAGAAGTATAGTCAAACCCCAGACTTTGCATCGTCTTTTCGAGATTCCAGTAAGTTTCGGCAATAAAAAGGAACCCGGGATTAAACATCTTAATATCCTTGATTGCCATATTCCAGAATTCTTCACTGTTTTCGGGGTATTTATCAGGATCGGCGGCACCTCGCCAGGTGTTTCCAAAAATATTGTTCAAAATCAACATAGCCATCGAACACCGGACACCATCGCAGAAATTACTGATCCGTTGAAGTGTCCCTGCCATAAAATCACGGGCTGAAGGATTAAAATAATTTATTTGTGCAGTATCTCTCCAAGCGGGGAAAAAAGGATCCCTGCCATGGGCAAAATAGAGTCCGGGATGTTCCGGAACGGTAAAATATGTGTGAGGTTCGGCGTTGTAAATCTCTTCACTGACAGTGAGGAATATCTCGGGGTAGTTTTTCAGGATTTCACTTGTTGAGCCAAAGTGGTTGGGTACAAAATCGAGAATAAGTGCAATTCCGATCTCATTCAGAATCTTTTTGAGTTGGATTACATCTTCCTCGGTTCCCAGATCGGGATTAACCCGATATTCATCGATTGCGTGAGGTGAACCGATTACATCATTTTTGGTCCAGTCTTTCAAAGCGGCATTATATTGTTTCACAAGTTCGGGGGTGAAACAGGTGGAATCGATATTGGCTCTACAGGTCTTCCATATACCCATAAGCCGGACAAAATCGATCCCTTTTCCTTTTAACCGGAGCCAATAATCTTTGGGGATGTCATTTATCTTTGCAGTTGGTCCAAATCGTTTGATCCAGACGCGAATATTTATTTCGTAAAGTTTTGGATTGTTTAACATGATCGAGTACCCATTCTTTTGTAAATTTGGGCAGTTAATGAACAGTTTTAATAATCCCTTTAATTCACTAATTAAAGCTAATAAAATTTTTGATGAAAGGAAAGCAAAATGAAACTTGCTACTCTTTGTTATGTAAGAGATGCCAAAAACCTCACAACTCTTATGCTCCACCGTGTTAAAAAAGAGAACGATATGCATGAAGGGAAGTGGAACGGACTTGGCGGTAAGTTTGAGGATGGCGAAACACCCGAGGAATGTGTTATCAGAGAGGTCCATGAAGAATCGGGACTCTCAATAACCAATCCCAAACTGCAAGGTTTTATTACTTTTCCGGCTTTTGATCAATTTGAAGACTGGTATGTTTTTGTTTTTACCGCAGATGAATTTACAGGCGGGCTTATCGATTCACCCGAAGGCAATCTGGAATGGATAAACAACGATAACCTGATGGACCTGAAATTGTGGGAAGGTGATAAAATATTTATGGGGTGGTTCGATTCAGGAAAGGTATTCTCCGCAAAATTTGAGTATGACAAAGGCGAGTTTGTAAGCCACGATGTAATTTTTTATTAATGCCGGGCCGGGGGGCGGGGGGGGGGGGGGGGGGGGGGGCCCGGGGGCTTGGGGCCCCCCCCCGGGCCGGGGGGGGGCCGGCCGGGGGGGGGGTTTCCCGGGGCCGGGCCGGGGGGGGGGGGGGGGCGGGGGTGGCGCGCGCGCCGCGGCCCGGGGGCCCGGGCGGGGGGGCGGCGCCCGGGGGGGGGGGGTGATTACTGCATTATTGAATTAAACCCCGAATGTTATCACTAAATATCCCCTTGTATTTTTCGAAATAAATGTGGAAATTTAAATTCCCCTTCATTCATAATCGAGATACAGATGTTTTTCATTTCGTTGGCTAAAAGGCCGCCTTTTTATTTGTGTTTTTAATAGTTGTTTCTTCTGCTCAGCAAGTACCACAACGGGTAATTTCCAAAGGAACAGTTGAGTATTTATCCAATGAGATCATTGTAAAATACCGCTCAATGCCGGGAGTTAATTCTTCCGGGACGGTAGCCACAAACGATATTCTCCTTCAAAAAATTGACTTTTTAAAAGTTAAGAGTGCATCAACGCTCTTTCCGCTAAAAGCAGTGGCTGCTTCCTCCAATGGACTCGAAAGGATAGTCTCAATCAAATATGATTCTGATATCGATCCTGAATTTGCCGCAGGCAAAATGAAAAACATCGCAGAAATTGAATGGGTGGAACCCAGATATGTTTACAAACTGAGTCTTGTACCAAATGATCCTTCATACAACTCACAATGGTACCTCGCCAAAATAAAAGCTGCAGACGCCTGGGATATCAATCAGGTTCGAGCTCAATTATAGTTGGCATCGATGATACAGGTGTTGATTGGGATCACCCCGATCTTAATGCAAATGTCTGGATTAATCCCGGTGAGATAGAAAACAACGGAATTGACGACGATAACAATGGTTATATCGATGATTTTAGAGGTTGGGACTTTGGCGGATCCAACGGAACCCCCGACAACAACCCAATGGAAGACCAACCTGATCACGGAACCCATGTTGCAGGATGCGCAAGTGCCGTAACAAATAACGGCATCGGTGTTGCAGGAATTGGATTCAACACAAAAGTAATGGCTGTTAAAACATCAAGAAATGATCAAAGAGACCCCTCTTCGGGCTCACCCTATATCGTTTATGGATACGAAGGTCTGCTTTATTCAGCTCAGAATGGTGCAAAAGTTATCAATTGCAGCTGGGGCGGAAGTGGATTTTCAATGCTTGGGCAAACCATCGTAGATGAAGTTACCACACTTGGCTCGGTTGTTGTTGCAGCTGCAGGTAATGAATCACTTAGAGATCCATTTTATCCGGCTGCCTACACTCATGTTCTTGCGGTTGCCAGCACCACTTCAAATGATACCCGTTCGGGATTCTCCAATTTTGGAAATTATGTTGATGTGGCAGCTCCCGGAAGCAGTATCTATAACACATGGCAGAACAACACTTATGCCTCGCTCAGTGGCACCTCTATGGCTTCGCCAATCACTGCGGGTCTTGTTGCCCTTACGATGGCTCAGTTCCCGAACCTGACATCGATCCAGGCCGCTGAAAAAGTTAGAGTTGCTTGTGACAACATCGACAACTTAAATCCTTCTTATGTTGGTTTACTTGGAAAAGGAAGAATTAACGCATTAAAATCGCTTCAAAATACCGATTTTAAATCTGTGAGAGCAACTGAAATAGTTTTCTCCGATGCAGTCACGGGAAACAATGACGGGATATTCCAACCGGGTGAAACCATCACTGTTTTCTTCCGCGGAAAGAATCATTTAAATGCTACATCCAACTTGTCAGCAACACTGGTTAGCAAGACCGCTCATGCAACAGTTGGAGCAAATCCGACAGCTACCATCGGTGCTGTTCAGTCGGGCTCACAGTTTGATAATACCAACAGCTTATTCCAGTTCACCATTTCGAACACTGCACCGGAAAAACTGATCTTGCATTTAACATCAACTTTGCTGATGATGGTTATACCGATTTTCAGTGGATTAGCACGGTTGGAAATCCAACTTATGCAACAACCCTGGGAAACAAGGTTGCAGTTACTGTAACAAGTGCCGGAAATCTTGGTTTTGCTGATTATCCAACAAACGCCAAAGGAAAAGGATTTAGATACGACGGTGGCAACAGTATGCTTTTTGAAGGTTCACTTATGCTCTCCACTGCGGCAAATCAGATTATCAACTCTGCCAGAGGACAAGCAAATAACGGCAATACCCAGGACAAGGATTTTCAATCAGAAATTCCTTTTTTCCCTTAAAATTCCCGGTAAAAGCCGATGTTGAAGGGTATGGAGTTTTTAACGACAACCTCGCCGGAGGTTCAAAACTTGGACTTCAAGTGAAACAGCGCTCTTATAACCATTCGGCAACTGCTGATGAAGATTTTGTTATTGTAAGATATACAATTAAAAATGTATCAACTCTTCCCGTAACCGGTCTTTATGCAGGTCTCTATTTCGACTGGGATTTGATCGACGGAACAGGGGACAGAACTGAATGGAATGTTGCCGGAAACTATGGAAAAGTCTGGAACAACAGTGCGGCTTTCACAACAAAAGTGGCTTCCGCTCTTATCAGTTCCACCAACTATTCCTTTAAGCCGATGATGAACGACGGAACTGCCGGTGGAATCAGTGTTTATGACGGCTACAGTGATCTTGAAAAATGGACATCCCTTTCATCGGGTGTGGTTACCGGACCAATTGGTGCAGGTGATATTTCACATGTTACAGGCGGTGGTCCATTTGATATTCCAGTAGGCGACAGTATCGAAGTGGCTTTTGCTCTCGCAGCTTCCGATGACGATCTCAAGCTTGACCAGGCAATTGCCAATGCAAGAGGAAAATGGACTGGAATCACTTCAGTTAAAGAAGTTGCAGGTGAAGTTCCGGGTACATTTGCCCTTCATCAGAACTACCCCAACCCCTTTAATCCAAACACTATTATCCGGTTTTCGGTTCCAACCTCAGGACTCGTAAAAATCAAAGTTTATGATCTGCTCGGAAACACAGTGGCAGAAGTTGTTAACCGTGAAATGAACAAAGGATCTTATGAAGTTTCATTTGATGGCAAAAACCTCAGCTCGGGTATCTATTTCTATGAAATGACCTCAGGTAATTTTTCACAAAAAATGAAGATGCTGCTCTTGAAATAATGCAGTAATGCAATAATGCAGTAATGGCCCGCGCCGGGGGCCACTCTTTAGGTAAATAGTTACGGTTTCCACAGAAACTTGTGGCATCTGAGTTTCCACAGAAGTTCACTCTTAGTCGAGCCCAATTATCCCAATTACGGAAGTTTTGAAACTTTTTCGTATATTTGTTGTTTATACTTAGTGGTCAGTTTACAAAAAAACAGGAAAATTGGATGCCGTTAATTGGAATCTTAAAGATTGTACATATTATAAGCGCCGGTTTGTGGTTGTCACTGCTGGTTTACGGGATTGTTTCGAGGGGCAGAATAGCCGCCGCAAAAGGAACGGCTTCGGAAAAAGTTTGATCCTAAACTGGATAAGCTCTCTTAATTTGATCGGAATTATCGGGTCATTGGGAGTTTTGCTTACCGGACTTTATCTCACAATCGTTATGGACTACGGCTTTTTTAAGTTTGCAAGTGGTGGAAATCACTGGCTATACACAAAACAGTTTATAATGGTTATCATCCTGATCCTCGTTGGTGCCGTAATGATTCCAACTGCAAAAAAAATCAAGTCTGAGTTGATCCCCGGCTTAAAATCAGACCAGCCCCTTTCAGATGAAGCTTACAAACTATTGGGCAAGCTTAAAACAGTGGATCTCAGCATTAATGTTTTGATCATACTCAATACACTTATGGCATTCTCGAGATATTTTACAAAGTAAATAAATGCAAAAAATAGCCATTCTTGGCTCGTCCGGCTCCATCGGAGTAAACACCCTTAAAGTGGTGCGTCACCTCGATCCCCGGTTTAAAGTTTCCGCGTTAAGCGTATATAATAATATCGATCTTCTCGAAGAACAGATAGCAGAGTTTAAACCTGATGTTGTGTGTGTGGTTGATAAAGCTGCCGCATCATTTCTAAAAGCAGGCTTGATGGCTCAGTCAGAGTGCTTTCGGGGGAAGAAGGACTTGTAACCCTCGCATCGGAAGTTGACTATGACATCTTTGTAGGTGCAGTTGTCGGATTTTTCAGGACTCGCTCCAACAATTGAAGCGATTAAAAAGAGGGAAACGGATCGCACTTGCTAACAAGGAAACCCTTGTTGTTGCAGGTGAACTGATAAAAGAGTTGTGTGAAGAATATAATGCAGAGATGATCCTGTTGATTCGGAACATTCTGCCATCTTCCAATGTCTTATAGGTGAAAAGACCAATGAGATTAAAAAGATTATCCTCACCGCTTCAGGTGGCCCCTTCTTCAGATTTACCAAAGAAGAACTCGAAAAAGTAACCATTGAACAGGCATTAAAACATCCAACCTGGAAGATGGGAGCAAAAATTACCATCGATTCAGCTTCGTTGATGAACAAAGGGCTTGAACTTATTGAAGCAAGGTGGCTTTTTAATCTGCCCGCAGCCCAACTTGATGTTGTGGTTCACCCGCAGTCGATTATCCATTCGATGATCGAGTTTGTGGATGGTTCGGTTAAGGCACAAATGAGTGTGCCCGATATGAAACTTCCAATTCAATATGCCATGACATATCCTGAAAGGGTGGAAGCCTGTTTTGTGGAAAACAACTTCCCATTGATCGGAACCCTGAACTTTTTCAACCCGATCGACACAAGTTTGAATGTCTGGGCATCGCTTATGATGCACTTGAAGCAGGGGAACAGCACCCTGTATCGTAAATGCAGCCAATGAAATTGCTGTTCAAAAGTTTTTAGAAAAGAAGATCGGTTTCACCGGTATCCCCGAGCTAATAAAAATGTCTCGACAGGATACCCAATCATCAAAAACCCGATCTTGGTATAGTGTTTGAAACTGACAAAAAACAAGGGAACTCGCACTGAGTTTGTACTAAAGGAGTAGAGAGTTTAATGCAAGAAGTTATTTATTTTATTATCGTGATAGCTATCCTCGTGTTTGTTCACGAGCTTGGTCATTTTATCGCGGCAAAACTTACGGGAATGAGAACCGAAGCCTTTTCGATTGGATTTGGCAAGAGAGTGATCGGATGGAGCAAGTCGAAAGGACTCTCTTTGGACCACTTCCTGAAGATATCGATCTTGAAGGGTGTACCGATTATCGCCTCTGCTGGATGCCACTTGGCGGATATGTTAAAATATCCGGGATGGTTGATGAAAGTTTTGATACCGAATATTCGTCGAGTGAACCAAAACCTTACGAATTCAGATCAAAATCAGCTCCTGCAAAGATTTTTGTGATTCTTGGTGGTATCCTCATGAATCTTATCCTCGCGATAGTGATATTTTTGGGGAATGAACATTTCGATTGGTAAACAACTGGTCGAGACAAGAGAATTAAAATATATTCCTAAAGCATCATTTGCTGAAAACAGGGTTTTCTCTCAGGTGATTCAATCGCAGCAATCAACGGCACCAAAGTAAAATATCTTCACGAAATCAGTGAACAGGTATTTCTTCACAATGCCGGCAAAGACCTTGTTGTTGAGTATGTACGCGATGGAGAATTAAAGTCGGTAACGATTCCTAAAAAGGAAGTTCCAAAAGATGAAGCTGCGGGACCATTGTTCCCACTGGTTGACAGAGCAGCACCTTTCATCGAAGACCTTGAACCCGGAACCCCGGCTGCAAAAGCAGGTCTTAAAAGAGGAGATAAAATCCTCACCATCAATTCAGAAAACATCGCCTCTGTGGCACATGTTATTGAAGTGATTTCAGCTTCCCCCGATAAAGCAGTTCAAGTCGCTGTTCTCAGAGGAAAAGACACCGTTCAGATGGCAGTCACCCCAAAAAAGATGAAG
Source organism: Ignavibacteriales bacterium (assembly GCA_016714125.1). GTDB lineage: Bacteria > Bacteroidota > Ignavibacteria > Ignavibacteriales > Ignavibacteriaceae > UTCHB3. The sequence goes on from JADJNX010000007.1 coordinate 184,075, forward strand.
CGGGACAGGGAAAAGTTGGAATCCAACTTGGCGGAATTGTTGATTCTTCACAGTTAACAATATATGATTACGGATTTTTTGAAGCGGGCGGAAAAAGTATCGAACAAATTGGTACCGTCACCGTTCTTACATTTTCAATGCTCGGAAAAGTTATAACTGGCGATCTTGCTTTTGGTAAAGCATTTGGTGGACCTGTTAAAATTGCACAATATGCAGCAAAATCAGCCGATGTTGGAATACTTGGATTTTTGAACTTTATTGCGATGCTTTCACTAAGTCTTGCAATATTTAATCTCTTCCCAATCCCGGTTCTCGATGGTGGTCACCTTGTATTCATCATAATTGAATCAATTATCAGAAGAGAAATTTCAGTAAAAATCAAACTCAGAATCATGAACACCGGTATGGCGCTCCTGATCGGGCTTATGGTCTTTGTACTTTACAATGATATCTTTGGTTAGCAATTATTAGGTATTAATTATTAAGATTGTCGGGTGTTAAGCCGTGTAAAGCCGACCCAATCCAAGTTTTGCTTACTTTTTTTATAAATCAACGCCCATCCTTATATTTGAGAATCCTTAAGTAGTTGACTAAACGGTTATCATTCCATAAAACATCATTCTGATTTCACATTTTGAACAACCCAGTTCGGGCCTTTGAGAATGTGTGAGGTTGGATAACGGGTTCGTAAAATCATTCTTTGACGGATGTGAGTCTGGCGCCTTCTTGTGCCGTCAGTTTTGGAATCAAGTAAGTCTTTGGTAACTTCCACTTCAACCCCCAGACCGGCAAAGGAAAAGAGTGGTTTTAATACAAAATTCTCAAGATCTGCGGGATATTCTTTGAGATCGGAGAGAAAATGACATTCAGGGACAAATGGTCCCTTCAGGTAAGGGAGTGAATATTTGCTAATCAGGAAAAACCAGTCGGGGTGCCCCACCCAATGGACATCAAGGTCTTCCTGAAAAGAGAATGATGCCTTAACATCTTTCCTGAATAACTCATCATAAATTACGCGGTTATAAATCCTGTCAATTTGGATTTCTCTTCCACCCTCTTTATAAAAAAGTTTTTTTCCTTTTTTAATCACATCTGTGATGCAAACAGGCTTTACGCCCGTGTATCTTTCGGTGACAACAAAATCTATTAGTGTTTTTGTGTGTCGGGTTCAATTTCCAGAAGGATTACATTTTCGGGATCAGAATCACCCAATAAAGTTTTTTTCAGGAGTTCGATGTAAGACTCTTTGTCGAGTCCACTGTAGAATGCAGTGTAATTTTCAGGTAATTGATGATGCCTTTGGAAAACTTCATCGTAATAGACCTGAAAACCGTATAAAGAGGGGAAACCCTGTAACTCGATCAGTTTAGGTATAAATCCACCTTTTCCATCATCACAGATGGCAAAATCGATCTGCAAAAATACGGGATGATCTTCGCGGTTTGGTACAGCAAGTCCATCAGGAATTGAAGCCTCGGCATATTTCCTGTATTCATCAGTATCAAGCTGTGTAATGATATCGTCGCAAGCTTCCTCAAGTGTCTTTGTGAGTTCACCCGAAAGGAAAAGGGGTGTTTCACAAACCCTGAAATCGATTTTCACTCCTTCAGAGCTGTTCAAATCCTCTACAAATGAATTATACCGTTCTTCTGTAAAACCTTCGTTATACAGGGATCTAATGTCTTTTACCATAGCCGTGTTGTTAGTTGCAAAATTAAAATTTGAACGGGAGAGTACTTGAGTACCAGAGTGACTCGAGTACTTGAGTAATTGAATTTACCGTCTTTCTTATTCTGTTAAAGGTTAGGACTTCCTGTGCCTGAGTATTCGACACTCAAGTACTCAGGTACTCATGTCACTCATTTTCTTAAGTCCAACCCCGTATGGGTCTCATCAATTATGTAGTCGGTAACATTTTTAAGATCGTAGCTCTGTTCCCAGACTCTGAGTTGTCTGTCGGAACCGGTACCCATCTCAAGAATTTTGTGTACATAATTGATTTCTTCGCGGCTGTCGAGATCGTCAATAACATCATCAACAAAATCGAGCAGTTCGTGGATCAAGTCGGTGGTTGGCACTTCCTCTCTTTTTCCAAAATCGATCAACTTACCGTTAATGCCATATCTTGAAGCGCGGAATTTGTTTTCAGCAATCAATGCTCTTCTATAGAGACGGAAACTGAGTTTTTGGCGAATGATGCGATAAAGTTTTACCACAACAGCCTGCATTAGAGCGGTTAACGCGATTGTTTCATCTGCTCTCATCGGAATGTCGCAGATTCTGAACTCAATCGTTGGGAAAAACGGATGGAGCCTGATATCCCACCAGATTTTTTTGGCGTTATCGATACAATTTGTTTTCACGAGCAGATTTACATAGTTGTCATACTCGCCGATCGACATAAAATAATCAGGAATACCTGTTCTCGGGAAACGGTCAAATACTTTAACACGGTAACTGTGGAAACCGGTGTTTCTTCCCACCCAAAAAGGGGAATTGGTTGAGAGTGCAAAGATTCGGTTATTCTTTGGTCTTTCCAGTGAGAAAAAGGATGTGTTCCGGCTGCTGCAATTCTTAAATTGTTTTTGAAAGCAAGTTTTGCCAGCTCACTGCGAAGTCGAAAAACTTCCGATTTAGCTTCTTTGATGTTTTTACAAACGCCGGTAACAAAGTTGCCCCAGGCAGTATTAAATTTATTAGCGTTATACTTTTTAGCTTTTCTTATTGCCATGTTGGCAGTAGCTTCAACCACCCACTCAAAATTCTCTTCACCAACCGAGTAAACATCAGCATCGGGTGCCGGATTACAAAAATCGATTGCAAAGGAACACCATCTCTTACGGCAAATTCAACTGTGTTGAAGTCATATCCAAGAGCGTTGTTAAGTTTCAGCACATCTTCCTTGATCTTTGCGAGAAGACCCTTGCCGTATTTCAGTTTTTCTCTGACATAACGGAGGTGATGTGGCTGTTTGGGATCGTAGGCCATAATTCTGACATCTTTTTGATCGATGCAATAACAGCGGAAATAATCAGTGAACTGAATCTCCTCCTGCAACATCATAACAAGCTGACCTGTTTCGTTGTAGGCTTTAAAAACTGTTCTTTGTCTTCAACTCTGTAAACATTTTTCCATCCACCACCTGCAAATGGCTTAAAGAATGCAGGAAATCCAACATAATCAAATATACCATCCCAATCGAGAGGATATTTAAGGTTTCTAAACGACTTTGTTGTTGTGTCAGGTGGATGCACATTTGAAGGAAGTATTACAGTTTTTGGAACCGCAACACCTGATGAAAGTGCAAGAGCGTTGTTGAAAAATTTATCATCGGCACTCCACCAGAAAGGGTTGTTAACCACTGATGTTCCGGCAATCGCTTCGTTTTTTAACATTGCACGATAAAAGGGACATCCTGCGAGATTCTGTCGATAATTACTGCATAACCAAGACTGACCTTATAACTTTATCGATCTGAACATACTCGGCGACAATATCTTTTTCCTTTTTTGAGTTTACTCTCTCCACAAAAGCTGGTGGAAAGGTTTCTTCCATTCCGAAAAGTATTCCAATTTTTTTCATTATTGTTCCATTGGTTAAGTTTTTTACAGTCTATTTAATCGTATTTGGGTCCATTGATGAAAGAGGTATGAATAGAATCCAATTTACGAAAAAAAATTGAAATTAAGAATATTCAACTTTCATTTTTGGAAATTTGTTGTGTATTAGCTATAAATTGAGGATAGTTCCACGGATTGCACGGATTTAGCACGGATTTCCACGGATGGATTTATAATTTCTTCCTTTGCGTTCTTTGCGTTCTTTGCGGTTAAATTTTCCTGAATTTTGGGAAAATCCTTCCTGTTGTTTTCTGAAAATTGAGGTAGTCGTCGCCAAAACGGGAGATCAGTTTTTTCTCTTCAAACCAGGAGCCGATATAGAAATAGGCGATAATCAGAACCGTCATAAAAAAGATAACCAACCTGCATCAGGGGACGAAAAACGAGGAATAAAATCGAGAATAGATAAATCGGGTGGCGACTGAATTTGTAAGGTCCATCAACTCTCAACACAGAAACCTCATCCAATTCTTCCATCGGGCGATAAATCCCTTTTTTTCCTCTAAAATATTGGGAAATTCCAAGGAATTCTGATCCCGACATATATTTAACACACCACAACAGACCAAAAAAGCTTAATAACTGGATAAAAGCAAAAATGAGATCAAACGGGGTGGGGAGATCGTAGATCGTATGTCCCTGTTTTGGGGCGAGGTAAAAAAAGAGATAAAAAGTGTTACAAGAGCAAACAGATTATAGCTGAGGCGGTAATAAGGCATAAAGCCGGGAAATGCTGCCGCAACTGTACGTTTAAGGGGATTGGAAGCTGCTATTGAATGAAGAATCGCAAAAATTGAAAAATAGACCAGGGTGATACCAAGATCAACAACAATTGTCATGCTTCTTTACGAAATCTGGCTACAGGAACCTTCATCGCTTCGCGATATTTTGTTACTGTCCTTCTGGCGATCTGAATTCCCTCCTGTTTCAGGATATCTGCAAGGCGGTCATCACTAAGGGGAGCGGATTTATCTTCAGCTTCGATCAAATTTTTAATCTGCTCCTTGATCTCCTTGTTAGAAACCTCTTCTCCATCATCGGTCATGATACCTTCGGAAAAGAAATACTTCAGTTCGTGGATACCCTGACGGCTTTGCACAAATTTCCCGTTCACCACTCTGCTGATTGTGGAGATATCCATATTGATGTCACCAGCAACATCTTTGTAACGCAGAGGTTTAATCAAACCTTTACGGAAAAATTCCTGCTGATATTCGGCAATTGACTGCATGACTTTGAGCATGGTGTCGCGGCGTTGTTCGATGCATGCAAGGAACCAACGCGCGGATTCAAATTTTTCTCTCAAAAACTTGTAAGTGGCTTTTTCTCTCTCGGATGAGTTCCTGTGAGCCTTGTTCTCGGTGAACATATCGAGATAGGTTTTGCTCAGGGTTACAGTGGGAAGCGACCGGTCGTTAAGGGTGATCCGGAATCCACCGTCAACTTCTTCAAGAATAAAGTCGGGGGTTATCTGATTAAGTTCGTAGTTTTCAATTTTACCAAACCCCGGTTTTGGGTTCAGTTTTGTGATAAGTTGAATAACTGAGTGAAAAGTATCTTCACTCAGGTTCATCGCCTCGCGGATTTTATTGTAATGCTTTTTGAGAAAGCTGTCATAATGATCGTTAAGAAGCGATTCGGCGAGGTATGAATAATACGGATCATAAGAAAGAGCATGCAACCGGGCAATCAGACATTCCCTGAGGTTTCGGATGCAATTCCCGCAGGATCAAAGGTTTGAATTGTTTTTAATACAGTTTCTGCATCTGCAGGAGAAACTTTTACATGTTGAAAAGTCTCCAGGTCATTCAGAATTTCATCGAGGTTTCTTCCAAGATAACCGTCGGTATCAAGATTTCCGATGATTTCTTCACCAAGCATGATGTGTTCCTGTGGAATTTCAAGCAGATAAAGCTGTTGAAGCAGGTGTTCGGAAAATGATTCTCTTGCTTTTGCAATTGGACGGTAGGAATCTTCGCGATGGTCTTTGTAGGATGGATCGTCGAAATACTCCTCATCGTTCATATAATCTTCTACAGTAAACTCGGCATCCTCATCAAAACTGTCATCCTCTTCATATCTGTCGTCGTCATCCTCCGCAGTTTTGAGGTCCATCTCCTCTTCAAGAAGCGGGTTAAGTTCCGGTTCCTCCTTGATCCTCTGTTCAAGGGCAAGGTTGTTTAATTGCAGCGGTTTCTGATATTGAATCTGTTGCGGTGTGAGTTTTGAGTTTGTGTAAGTTTTTTGCTGAATTGAAAGCATATCAGTCGATTATTCCTTCTAATGCATTATACCATTTTTCACCATATTTCCTGACGAGTGGTTCTTCAAAAAGGTGACCATTCTCGTTTTTCGTTATTTCCTTTGGTGATGGCAGGTGCGCAGTCGCCAAATCTTTCATAACGAAGTATTTCACCCCCAAAAGAGGAGACTCTTATTGGGAAGAGGTGACAGGAAAGAGGTTTTTTGAAATCCGTTTTACCCTCATAAAAAACTTTTTCGAGTGAACATTTTGCAATATCCCCTTCATAGTGAACAAAAACACAGGCACAACGATTGTAACTTTTGGTGAAAAGTTCACCATCAATATCGTCGAAAAATCCTTCAGTTTCAATCACTTTTCGGTGTTCTTCAGGGATAATGTCGATTATCAGCGGGACATTTGCCCTTAAAATCTCCACTTCCGAGGGGTGAAGTGGTGCCCCGTAATCACCTTCAAATGTACAACATCCCCCTTTGCATACAGCAAGATCGCATGCAAAATTTGAGTGGACTACATCTTTGTTGACTAAAACATTGTCTATCTGATAAAACATTCTCGAAAAACTTTCTACAAATTTTCCAAAGATATAACAAATTTCGTACCAAACAAAAAATGTTTATAAAATGGCTGAAATATCATTAAATTTTCACGGGATATTTGATAAAATCCTGATCCAAACACATTTATTAAAGACAAAAAAGAAAACAGATGAACACACCCGGCTTTTACGATGGCAAAACGGTTTTACTTACAGGGGCATCCACAGGGATAGGGAAAGCATTGGCGATTAAACTTATGCACACCAAATGTAAACTTGTTTTGGTGGCTCGTAGGAGAGAACTAATCTCTGAATTTGTGACCTCACAGCCCAAAAGAGAAAATCTAATTATCTCGGGATGTGATGTGTCGGATAAAGAAGCGGTTTCGCAACTATTGGAAGAGGTAACTCAGAAAATGGGACAACCTGATATCGTAATTTTAAATGCAGGAGTAAGTCTCGGCGAAAATATGAAATTTGGATGAAAAGGCTACCCGTGCCACGATGGAAATCAACTTTTTTGGTGTTGTAAATTTTGTGCACCCCCTTCTACAGCCATTCCTCGAAAGAAAATCAGGTACTTTTGTAATCGTATCATCCCTTGCGGATGGAAGGGGATATCCCCAGAGTGCAGCTTATTCCGCATCCAAAGCTGCCGTTTCCATTTTTGCCGAAAGTCTCGCAGTAAAAACGGCACCACTTGGATTAAAAGTAATAACCGTAAAACCCGGTTTTGTGAAAACCCCAATGACCGACAAAAATCAATTCCCAATGCCGTTTATGATCTCAGCCGAAAGAGCAGCAGAAATCATCTTCAACGGTATCATAAATGGAAAAAGAATGATCAAATTCCCGTTCATGACATCACTCCTGACTTCCCTCGCAAATATCGCCCCATATAAGATATTCGCGAAAGCAGTTAGAAGGTAAAGGGGACGCGGATACACGCAGATTAGACGTGCCAAGGCATCCCTTTGGGAGATTTTCGCAGAGGGGACATTTTTGTCGTAAGAGTGAGGAGTAGTAATCGTCTCGATTGCCGTCAGCAAAATGAAACGGTGAATGGTTACTGAGATATCACTGATTTCCACTGATTCCACGGATGGATTTTTAGAGGCCGCGGATACACGCCGATTAATCGGAGTTACGCTGATTGATTTTTCAACCTGCCCCGTCAGGGGTTTCGTATGGATAGAAATGTGAATCCCGGTTTCACACTTAAAATCGTTATATTTCAGAGAAGAAATATTTCATTTACCAACAAATCGAGTTTGTTTTGTCAGACACAAAAGAAAATCTGAAACGGTGGTCACAAGCATGGGCGCAAGCCACTCTAACCATTGAAGAGGAAAAGAAGGCGAGACTTCGTGATCCCGATTACCATCGTAAAACGATGGAGTTATTCGGTGACATGTTCGACTATGTGGTAGAAAATTCCATACCATCTACTACTTCCGGGATGATTGAAATGCAGAGATATTTTATGAAATTGAGACCGGTGGATGTTTAAGAGAACACTCGATCTTACTATTTCCTTTGGTCAGTGTTTGTCCAGCATAGATATTATTTTTGATTCGTATAAGGTAAAGTTAATATGGTTATAACTTATGTAATCAAGGATATCATTTAAAACCTCCGACTTTTGGCCATCTTAAGTCCATTATATCCTTCATCTCTGAATAATAGTGTTTTCTAGATGATTGGATATTTAGACTTTATTTTCCTGAAATATTTCCGAATTTCTTCCCAGAAAAGCAGTGACAATTTGAAGTATTCCAAAGTCCCGTTAGCACGACATCATTTTTGTTTTGTTTGTACCTGAATTCTTCTCCATTCTCTTGAATTACCGCCCAATTTGGGTTCACCATTCTTCCACGCTTCTTTTCGGCATATGGCACACCTGATTTCCCAACATAGACCAATTTAATTGGGGCCTCCAATTTCCTGCCAAAACCAAGAATCTGAGCTACATCCTTGAAATACCCTTCACCCAGATGAGAAAAATGCCATGGATGATCTGCTTTTCTCATTACCTTGTTCGGGGCAGATTCAGTTTGTTCAACAGGCATAGTCCTATTTGAATACAATTCACGAGTTTCTGCAATATTTACGATCTGTGAAGTATTTTTGACTTTGTTATAAAAATCAGAGGAAGAGAACCAGTTTCTGTTTATTGGCGTTTCTGTGTCATGCTTTACTTCATATTCAAAAGTCTTCCGACCGCACGTCGATGAGATATCCATTGGAAATTTATCTCCATTCAAGCCACCACTTCTTCCCCACTATGAATAATTTACCACTTTCATACATTTTAGCAATTGTAGAGCCCGCGACTAATTCGTCCATATTTTTTCGGTAGGTATCTCTCCTCGGAGTGTGATTTCAGCGAATCATATTTTCTTAAAGCAATTCTCAATGTCTCGAGAAAATAATTTCCTTTCAACTTCTCTTCATATTTCTGAACGATCTCTTCCCAATAAACCACATCTTCTTTGATGGATGATTTGTGAGTAACCATCCGCTCGGGAACTACCGCAATATGAAAAATCCTGTCAGTCGATAGTCCATGAACTTTTGCAAGTTCATCAATTACCCCACAAGACTTTCCTTGAGGCTGTATTCAGTTG
>JADJNX010000008.1 GCA_016714125.1 Ignavibacteriales bacterium
AGTTTAATTAATTGGGTGTATTCTTCCTACATCGGACCCTATGGGTTTGATTTGGGCTAAAACTAAAAAAATCGAGATAAAAAATGACACAGAAAAATTCAGAACCGGCAAAATTAATCTCATTATTGGAATTATTTGAAGGGAAAAAATTCAAGATACCTGATTATCAGCGAGGCTATTCTTGGGATGAAGAGCAGATCATTGATCTCTTGACGGACATTGAAATGCACAACAACAAATCCGGTCATAAACATTTTACCGGAACAATTGTTGTTGAGCGTCCCAAAGGCGGGGATGTATTTCAAATTGTTGACGGTCAGCAACGGCTTGTCTCATGTGTGATGATCCTCCGCGCAATTGTTGAATTGAATCCCGGGAATTTAAAGGGAATTGACTCAATTCTTACAAAAACAAAAAATGGATTTGAATCGACGCTCACTCTGAATAAACAGGACAGTTTATTCTTTAAGGAAAGCATCTTGAATGAAAATGTGAAGCCCATAAACGCACCGCTTCTAATGAGCGACTCCGGAATGGATTCGAGAAGATAGAGAAATGGCTCGCCGAGGAGGGTAGAGATGTAGAAAAAGTATTCAATAATCTTACCGAACATGTCGGATTCATCTTCTTCGAAACAGCTTCAAATAAAAGCCACAACCATATTTGAGGTAATAAATAACGGGGGAAGGAACTATCAGAACTGGAAAAATTCCATAACTATTTTTTGCATCTTTGTAACATACATGGTTTTAATGCCCTTGCAAAGTCTATCAACTCGGCATGGGATCAAATACTATTTTATTTAGAGAAAGCTGATGTTAATACTGTTCAAAAAGAAAACCAGTTTGTTCGTAATTCATGTGGTGTTATTTTTTGGGACGTATGGAAAAATACAGATGACCTATATAAATCATTTAGAGCATATATCTCAAAAAATACCCAAAAGAAAATTGATGGATCCGAAACACCTGATGAGAATATACTCTCAGTTGATGATTTGAAGGAATGGCTGCAGGCGTACTATAAATTCTTTTTAAGTGCCTCACGAACTTACGCTTATCTTTTTAACAGAAGAGGTTTTTTTAAATCCAGCACCGAGGGATATTTCTCCATTGAACTTGATGAGATATTTAAAAAGCTCAGAAATCATGGTTCAAGAGACACCGTGACTCCATTAGTACTGACCTTAATGCATCATTACTATGACCAGCCTAAGCTAAGAGATAAAATTGTCGAAACAGTTCGAATTACGGAAATATTAAATTTTAGACTTTACTGTCTACCTAAAATTTTCTTTAGAGCTGATACAAAAACGGGCAAGAAATGTACTCACATGCTTATTCAATTTACGCTAAAAGAAATCTTGATTCTGATGCAAAATTTACTGATGAAGATACTGCATCATCTTTCAACGATAATTCGTATTTCAAGCTCTTACAAAAGAAACTGATAACGTATATCGAAAAATACTGTCCAGAGCGGAAGTTTGTGGCAGCATTAACGATTGATAAAAATGAGATTGAAGATTTTTTTTCCTGGAGATCTTTAAACTTTTTTTTAACTAAATATGAAAAATTTTTAAGAAGAATGAAAGAACCTGAGTGGGAATATGAAACTATAATGAAAGATAGTGAAAAGACTCAAAAATTAACCAAGGAGCACATTTTAGCGGTTGATAATGATGATCCTTTCGAAGAGAAGGATTCATTAGCCAAACGGAGATTAGGAAATATGATGCTAGTCGATGGGTCCCTCAATTCCTGTTTGGGAAATAAACCAATTCCTATAAGATTCAGATTATCAAGGACAAGATACCTGTGAAGGAAAGACTTTTTTTTCATCTGCGAGAGGTAATCCATTTGTATGAGAGAACAGAGGAGGGCATATTTTCCAAAGGTCGCAAAACTAAAAATCGAAGAAAGGAAGTAATACAATCCTTTTTTGATGCAAGAGAAACTAAGATGATCAAATTCGCTCTTGAGGAGTGGAGTTATCCCGGTGAACAACGGCATGTATTCAAAAAAGTTGATACACTTCAAGCAGAAAAAGATAGACGTAACGAGAGATATTATCCTGATTATGATACCTTTTAGCGTTGTAAAAAATTGAAGAATAGTATTCGAAAAACAACGAGGAATGGTAAATTCACCTAAATTCATTCAACGCACTGAACGAATTTAGCTAAATTCGTTCAATGTGTTGATAAAGTTAATGTGTGACGGGAAGATGTAGCTTTTGGTTCTTTGGTTTCTCTCAAAACCAAACGCCTCCGCCTCCGGTGCAAAGTCTCCAAAATCCCTCAAAAGCCGCCGCTAGGTCTGATGTGGATTTTTAATTCGGAGATGTAGCCGCTGTTGCAAACGCCTGCTCCGATGTCTGAGGCAGTTCCTTCGGTCAGGTTGAGGTATGCGGTCGTAGCTTCCGATTTGGCGACCGACTCGGTTTCTCTTAGTGACCAGGAATAGATGCCGGCGAATATGTTTTGAAATATGATGTAAGCGCAACCTCCACCCTCCCAGGCAAGTACCACAGTTGGATAGTAGCCACCACGAAGTTTACACTGCTCCTCTGCCCTTGCACATGCCTCAGGCAGGCTGTTGTAATCAGTTACTGCACCCACTATAACCTGATTATTATTTCGGTCAACTGCTATTGCTGCAAAGGTACCATTCCGGGTTGAGAGCCCGGTGTTGTAGTCTGCAGTGATGTTAGTTTGTGGCTGGCTAACAATTACTGTAGAGAGTGCGATGAAGAAAAGGGACAAAAAAATTAAACGATCCATATTAACCTCGATAAAAAAGTTTTTGACACGGACGGAAGGAATCTAATCATTATTTGACCTAAATCAAAATTTTATTTTTTATTGAAGTATTGATTAATTTGGTTATTAGTCGAATTAATTTTAGTTTTAGGATACACTTTTAAATTAGACAGTTTAACAAAAGATTTAATCGCAGTAAATGTCCAATTTAGTTTTTCAATGGAGATTCTATGGCGATCTTAAACTCAAACCGAGTTATCGGGAATTATTCACAAAGGGCGATTTTTGTGGTGATTTCCATCTTATTTTCTTTATTGTTTGTCTCTTGCAAGGATGAAACCGGTGTAGGATCACCCACAACAAATTATTCAGATCAGGTCAAAAAGGTGCTTGAAGTTGCTCTTGACTCGATCAAAAAGGCAGACGTCGAGTTTCCCGGGGGCTTGCTCTTCAGGTGATTTATCCCGGAGGGCAGGTGTTTCAGCAGACAGGGTTTACAAATGCAGTGACATCAAGCACACATTTCAGAGCCGCAAGCAACACAAAAACTTTCACTTCAACAGCCATTCTGCTTTTGCACCAAAGAGCCAGGCTGAACATCAATCATAAAATTACCGATACGATTCCCGGAACAACGATGACCTATGTTCCTGAGGATCAAAATTATGCGATTCCATTCAAAAACGACATTACCATTTTGCAATTATTGCAACACAGATCGGGAGTTTTTGATGTCTGAAATGATATGATTCCGTATTCAATAAGTGTATCTGTCCCGTATAAAAATGACTGGTATATGGAATATATCAAAGTGTCAAACCCAACCCACACTTTCACATTTGATGAACTTCTTGGAGTTGTATCAACCACGGGACTTTATTATTTCAGACCGGGAGCTGCTTTCCACTACAGCAACACGGGCTATTCGATTCTCGGGAGGATAATTGAAAGAGTTTCGGGGAAATCATACGGTCAGTTCATCACTGAAGAGATTATCAGGCCGATGGGGATGGTATCTTCCTTCATGCCTGATTTGGGAACCGACCGTGAACTTCCTCTACCTTTTGCTCCGGGGTATGTTCATGTTGCAGGTTTGATTCAAAATGTATCAGTTTCCAATGTATCCGGGAATGTTGCTGAAGGAAATCTAATTACAACCCCCTCCGATCTGGCGTTGTTTATACGAAAATTGCTGAAAGGTGAGGGAGTTTTATCATCCAACCTTGTTTATTCAACAATGCTTAACTGTCTTCCCACAACCCCCGGTTCTTTGTCCCTTTATGGATGCGGTGTTAGCAGCATTAACATGCTCGGGTATGGACACACGGGTGCACACGAGGGATATCTTTCTCAGATGATACATGACCCCGTAACGGATGTTACACTTGTTATTTACACAAACGGGTGGGACCTCAGAGAGGGGCTCAACTCGATAAAAGTTACTATGGGTCACATGCAGGAGGCACTTTACAAAGTTAAACGGATAGTGCTTACCAGATAAAAACGGAATGGAATTTACCCCCGGATTTTAGAATGTAAATCCGGGGGTTCTGTTTTGTTAACCTTCCTGTATTAAATTATTAAATCGAATTTTAATATTTCCGGAGAATTGATGCGAACAATTATTTTATTCCTCTCTTTTGTGATTACAATCTTTTCCCAGGCTCCCGAGCTTAAGGTTGAATTAAAAAACACCTCTCAGGTTTATTGTGTGGCAGTTTCCGATGACGGGAAGTTTATGGCAACAGGAAGTGTCGGAAAGGTTTTTATTTGGGATTTGGAAGAGGGAAGGCTTGTTCACTGCATAAAAAACCTCCTCTATCCTGTTTTTTCAATTGGGTTTACCACTGATTCAAAATCAATTCTTTTGGCGATGGGGAACAACAATGTTGAGATGTGGGACATTGAAAGTTTCACAAAGACCACCACATTTTTTGGTCACAGTTACATGTTAAAAGACCTTAAAGTGGGGAAAAACGGCAAATATTTTCTTTCACTCGACTATAAAAACAAAATAATCCTTTGGGATATTAACAAAGGGAAAGCCCTGCGTGAGTTTGATCTACCTGTTTCACTGGTACACAGTGCCGATTTTTCTCCCTCAGGAAAAGAATTAATAATTGGCCAGATGGACGGGGAAATTCCAATAATCGATCTTGCAACTGGAAAAACAATCAAGTCGATTAACAACAAAAAGATGTTGAGTGAAGATTACCGTCCGGGGATGTCTGAAGACAGCATAAGAATGTTGGCAGTGCGTGATTATTCTTTGGGAAATATTGTTCTTAAAGATGACAACAAAATAATCGCTTATCATGCCAATTTAGTCACTTTGTGGGATATCGAATCGGGGATCCAGGAGAAGTATTTACCACTGAATTTTACTCCTTCCAGATCGGTTGTAAACGAGAAATTGGATATCGCAGCACTCAGGAACGGCAAAACCCTTAAATTTTTCGATTACAATAAAAACAGGATAATCGATTCGGCTTTTCTCTCCGGAAACGACTTTAATGCACTTGCGGTTCATCCCTCGGGAAAATATTTTTTAACAGGTGAGATGGATGGAAGTGTTAAGTTTTTGAATCGCAGACGGGCAAAGAGATGATGACACTTTTTGCTTTTGATTCAACCGACTGGGCAGTTGTGACACCCAAAGGGTATTTTGATGCTTCTCTCGGCGCGATGAGTCTGCTTTATTATGTTGACGGACTCGACATAATTCCACTTGAAGCTTATTTCGAAAAATCGTATATACCCACTCTTTTTAAGTCGATAGAAGAAGGGAGAGAGGTTGGCGGGGCTTCCGACAAAGGGGATCGATTTACAAACATCATGGTGCCACCGACGGTGAAACTTTCATCACCAAATGCATCCACTGTTATCACTGAGCCGGAAGAACAGGTGGAAATTGAGATTTTTGATGAGGGTGGCGGAATTGATGAACTGAGATTGTATCAAAATGGCAAACTAATTGATGTGAAATATTACACTGACTCGAAGCCAAAAGCCGGCAACAAGATTGAAGTGTCGTTCACAGCTCAATTGGTCTCAGGAAACAATATTTTTAAGGCGAATGCATTCAGTAAGGGGCGACTTGAAGGGAAATCATCCCCGATTCTGGTGAAATTTAACGCTCCCAAACCTGCATCAACTTTGTACATTTTGGCGACGGGAGTTGATCAATATGAAAACAGTAAATACAATTTAAAATATGCAAAAGCTGACGCAGTCTCTTTAAGTGGGGAGGTCGCCGGATTAAAAAACAAGATATTTAAGGATGTAGTAGTAAAAACGCTGTTTGATGCCGATGCCACCATCAAAAATGTAAGGCTCGCCTTTCGAGGAAATTGTTGCCAAAGCAAAACCGGAGGATACATTTTTGTTCTATTTCTCGGGGCATGGTGCCACGGATGAAGTCACTGAGGGAGGAGAGAGCGAGTTTTATTTTATTTTGCACGAGGTGCAACAGATTTATGGTGATGCAAAGGCGAGAGATCCTTTTGCTCTTTCAGGTAAAGAATTAAAAGAATATTCGTTAAAGATTAAGGCTCAAAAACAGTTGATTTTGATCGACGCCTGTCAGTCGGGTAAGGCACTGGAAAATTTTGCGATGAGGGGTCCCCAATCTGAAAAAGCGATAATTGACCTTTCCAAAAGCAGGGGGCTTTATATAATGGCGGCTTCGGAAGCTGACCAGACAGCAAAAGAAGTGAATGACCTTGGGCATGGTGTGTTCACATACTCACTTATTGAAGGACTAAAATGTGCTGCTGATTTCTTCGAAAAGGATGGGATCATCAATGTAAAAGAGTTAAATCTTTATGTCAACAAAAAAGTGAAAGAGATCGCACGGAAATATAACCTTACACCACAACGCCCCGTCAGTTGGGAATATCTGAATGACTTCCCTGTAAAGCTTTGTGAGTGATTTAGGGGGATAGTAACACGGATTCCGCGGATTAACACAGATTTCCACGGAAAGAGGAGGAAGGGGGACGCAGATACACACGAAAAGGTATTAAGTATAAGGTATTAGGTATTATTTTGCGTAAGAGTCAGGAGTGGTAATCGTCCCGATTGCCGTCTGCAAAACGAAAGGGAGGGGACGCACAGAGGTACACGCAGATTAGACGGATTTTCGCGGAGGGTTTCTTTTATTTACTCCCCTCAGTGTTCTCGGTGTGCTCTGTGGTTTTAAATTTCTCTTTCCGACCTCTGTGGTTTTATTATTGAACACCGGGAAAAATTAATTTTGCAGATCGTGATAATATCCTTATTTTTGTAGTCTTGATAAATGGAGAATTAAAAAATGGCAAAAGTTCAATCCTTCGGTGATAAATCGAAAGGCAAGAAAAAAGATCCGTACACCTCAGTTAAGATTATTAAATCTGTAAAGACTGAAAAAGGCTCGTTTAAGTTTAACGAAAAATTCGTAAAACTTGATGACATGTCAAAAATAACGGATATTAAATAGGTTTTGAAAAGCGCCCGACATCGGACGCTTTTTTTTTGATGGTTATATGCGATCAGCAGAATACTGGATAAAAAAACTTAATCTTCTCCCGCACCCCGAGGGGGGCTTCTTTAAAGAGAGTTACAGAAGTGACGAATTAATCTCTTCTGAGGCACTTCCAAATCGATACAATTCCGCCCGTACTTTTTCAACCCAAATCTACTTTATGCTTGTTAAGGGGAATCACTCTTCTTTCCATCGTTTAAAATCCGACGAAACCTGGCACTTTTATGACGGTTCACCTGTAACTATATGGGTACTCTCTGAAGTTGACGGATTAAGGGAGGTTACACTCGGGCTTGATGAAGAATCATTTCCTCAATTTACGATTCCAAAAGGTTGTTGGTTTGCTGCTGAAGTTGTTAGGGATGGCGACTATTCTCTTGTGGGATGTTCTGTGGCACCGGGGTTTGATTTTGCCGACTTTGAGATGGCAAAAAGGGAATCCCTCTATGAGAAATTCCCTTTTGAAATTGTTAAACGGCTTTCATTGCCTTAAGTTTATCAGGAAACCGCAGGCTTCTTTTTCTTCTTTTTAGCAGCAATAAATCCACCAATCCCAACCGACACCACACCAATGGCGATATAAAGCGGCAGATAATTTGGTTCCTGTGGAGCAAAAGTTGCCTCGATATACTTACCATCACCGATTTCATCGTATTTAAATTCCCAGATGTAACTGTCACCCTCCTGCCTGTGTGCATTGTGAGTGATCATTTCACCATCAAACTCAAAAATAAACTTTCTGAAAAAGAGGATTCTTGGGTCGGGTTTTTCACCTGAAGGTCTGATATATTGCTGATACTTCATCTGTCCGGGAGCCCCGTCTTCGAGGGAGATATCAAACAAGTTAAACAACCTGGTGTTATTGAGATCGCGGATGTTTTTAAACGAGATGTCGATGTTAATCGTGAGGGCGGCACCCGAATCGATCTTTGTTTCGATTTTGTCAATCGTGAAAAGAGTATCAAAAATTTCTTTTCGAATTCTTGCGGTATCAAAATCCTGCGTTATCGTCCTTCCCGTTTCAGAACCGGCAGGGAAGGCATAGCTCAGTTTCATTGTTCCCGAGCCATCACGGTTCAACTCTGTTTTTTGGGTGTAGTTGAGACAACCTTGAAATAACACACCAAAGAGGAGAACTGATAAAAAGAGAATTAAGATATTTTTCATAATTAAACTTTAGTTAGCTGCTTTGTTACCCATTGGTACAAAATGGAAAAAATCGTTGTAGAATCTTTCCACATAAGAATTGAGCAATTTAGTGGTTGTGTCATATTTGGGTGAAGTGATCACAAGCCCTGCATGGAACTGCTTTTTCAGCCGCCATACAACTTCAGGATCGTTATAGGCATCCATGTCGGGATATTCCTGTTTTGCAAGGGAATTAAGCAAAGCTGCGTAGTGTTTTTTAACTTTTGGGAGTTTATACTTTTCGCCCGCTTCAAGTGTCTCAAGTTTTGCCCATTCAGCCCAGAGATTGATTCCACTTGCAGCATCAACAAGTTCAACGATGTTTGCACCGCCAACTCTGGCAGAGGTTTCGAGGAAGTAGAATTTACCATCTTTCCCCTTGATAAATTCGGTGTGGTTAACGCCTGTTTTCATTCCCAATGCTTTCAGAACTCTTTCGTTGATCTCAAAAAGCGCAGTTTCGTCCTCACTTCCATGGAGTACCGTTCTTGTTGTGAAAACCCTTCCCTGATGAGCAACTTCGAGGGGAGGAAGTCCATAAATGCTGCAAATGGCAAATTTAACTTCGTACTCCTGTATGATAGTGTCCACATGAAAGATATCACCGGGAACAAATTTTTCCATCAGGTAATTCGACTGGTCGTCTCCCAGTTGATGAATCACATCCCAGGCATGGGTTTTTGTTTCAAGTTTTATCATACCTATTGAACCGGCTTGCATCCTTGGCTTCATGATATAAGGAGGATCAACTCTTTCCATAAAACTGTTGATTTCGGCATAGTTGAGGACATGGATAAAATCAGGTACCAAAACACCTTCTTCCCTTGCTTTCATTCTCATCGAGAATTTGTCTCTGAAATAGCGCATAGTGGTTTCGCCCATACCGGGGACTCTGAGGTGTTCTCTTAAAGCCGCAGCCTTTTCCACATCAAAATCATCGAGAGCCACTATCTTGTCAATCACAACATTTCTTGCGAGGTAACTGACAGCTTTAATCAGATCGGGGAGATGCCATTCTTTGTTATTGTCGGGCATAAAATAGAGGTCATCAATGCTCTCGCGCGGCCATTCTTCATATTCGAGGCTTCGAGAGGTCACAAAAATTACATACCAGCCCTGGTTATGGGCTGATTTAAGGAAGTCGATTCCTTTATAATAACTTGATATGCAGAGGATTGTTTTTTTTCTGGTTGATGACATTTTTGCTCCGGTTTTCATTTTTTCCTGATTTTAAAGATAATAGATTATTTGTGGAATTACAAAGCCATTTCCCCACAAATAAAAGAGTTGAAAATCCCCTGAAAATTCTCTAATTTAAAGTCTATTTTGAAAAATTCTCGGGAGAAAGAGATGTTTGACCCTAACTATAACTATACGGTTGTTGACCGCTTTTTGAAGTATGTAAAAGTGGATACACAATCAGATGATGAAGCAACAAAGTTTCCAACTACAGAAAAACAGTTGGATTTGTCAAGAATTCTTGTTGAGGAATTAAAAGAAATTGGCCTCGCTGATGCACACCTCAGCGAATTTGGATATGTATATGCGACACTTCCCTCCAACAGCACAAAAGATGTTCCGGTAATCGGATTCATTGCGCATGTTGACACCTCACCTGCAATCAGCGGCAAGGATGTAAAACCTGTTATCCATAAAAATTACGAATGCAGAGATATTGTTCTGCCCGGTGATCCATCAAAAGTGATCCCTGTTGATGAAAACCCCGAGCTAAAAGAGATGCTGGGTTATGACATTATCACCACAGACGGAACCACCCTGCTTGGTGCCGATGATAAAGCAGGAATCGCCGAGATAATGGATGCATTAACATATCTCGTTGGTCATTCTGAAGTAAAACACGGGACAATAAAAATTTGTTTCACTCCGGATGAAGAAGTTGGGAGAGGAACCGAACATTTTGATGTAAAAGGTTTTGGGGCAAAATACGCTTACACCATCGACGGTTCATCCCGTGGAGAAGTTGAAACCGAGACTTTCAGTGCCGACGCCGTGGTTATTACAATCCAGGGGAAAAATGTTCATCCCGGATACGCCAAAGGTAAAATGGTAAATTCGATTAGAGTTGCTTCCCGTTTTATGGAAGCTCTACCAAGGAACACAATGTGTCCCGAGACCACCGAAGGCAGGGAAGGATATGTTCACTGCGTATCATTTAATGGAAATGAAGACAAAACAGTGATGAAATTTATCATCCGTGATTTTGTTGATTACAAATTAAAAGAATATGAAAAATTCCTCGAAGGCATTCTTGCTAACATAGTGGCTGATTATCCTGATGCCAAGTATGAATTCCAGGTTATTGA
This sequence comes from Ignavibacteriales bacterium, assembly GCA_016714125.1. Lineage (GTDB taxonomy): Bacteria > Bacteroidota > Ignavibacteria > Ignavibacteriales > Ignavibacteriaceae > UTCHB3. The sequence goes on from JADJNX010000008.1 coordinate 10,796, forward strand.
ACAGTACAGAAATATGAAGAATATCCTCGATCAGCACCCCGAAGTTGAAAAAAATGCACTGGAATCGCTTGCGAGACTTGGAATAAAACCAATTCAGTCGGCTATCAGAGGTGGTACTGATGGTTCAAGATTAAGCTTTATGGGATTGCCTACACCAAACCTTTTTGCCGGAGGACACAACTTCCACGCAGCTACGGAATGGGTGGCAGTTGAAGATATGCAAATGTCTGTGCAGAATATTGTAACTCTTGCAAATGTCTGGGAGACAAACGCATAGATTACAATTTAATTTTCAGATAATATGATCTTAAAGGCTGTCTTAGTTGGCAGCCTTTTTTTTGTTTTCGGTTGGTTTACTTTTTGTAACCCCCGGAGCATTAACCCTACCTCGAAGCCAAAAATGATTTTGGTGAAAATCAATACCAAGAGCATAAAAGTTGATTTTCCTCAGAGTTTCTGCCGAAATATCCAATTGTAAACAAATTTCTGACATTCTCTCTACGGTAATCGGCTGATTCTGGTGGTAGAGAATACCGTAATAGAGTTTATTCCTCTTCCAAAGTTTTGAAAGGATAACATTTCCTCTCTTTTCCCCAAAGTTCAAAATCTGAAAGAAATTACTTTTTGCGATTGTTGATTTTATTAAATCAATATCAAAATCTTTAAATAAATCATCCAGACGATTGTAAAACGAGTCAGGAAACCCTTTTTCAAAAAGGAAATTACTTACAAAAACAGGGTCTGTGGCAATTGTTTTGAGGTTTTGCTCACGGTGGTCCTTTAATCCATAATAGTTTCCGCCGTAGTAGTCGATAAAAGAGACATTTTTAAGTTTGCTCGAAAAACCGGTTACACTAACCACCCGTTTTTTGTTAATCTCAGCCAAAAGGGCTTTCCCATTCATAACATAGTTATTGGCTGTGAGAGTTTCTACAAGGTATTCGTTAACAAGAGGGCGTTCAGAAAGATTAACAGAATTATGCACAAAACAGAAAAATCCAAGATCAGAGATATTTTCACCTTGTCTTAGAATTTGAACAAGTTCATATTTTGATCTCAAAAGGGGGAACTCTTTTTTCGTAAACTTGTAGAGCACAGACGCATCAACAACCTTTTGTTCTTTTTCAAGAAAGTCTGCAACAAGTTTATTTATTGCAACAATATCATCGCCTTTGTAACTGATATGGGCTGCAACACCAAAAAGATTTTTATCGAGTTGAAGCACCCTGTTATTGAGTCTGATATGACACAGGGAAACTTTCAGATCATGATACTCCTTGCCATAAAAATCTTTCACCAGTTTTATCACTTGTTCAAGAGGGAGAGGGGACTCACTTCTTAACAGTGTTTGCTCAGCCATTTCAGGAAGATTTAGTCTTCCTCTGATGATAAATGTATTTTGATGAGGGACAATTCTAAAATAACTTACTGCGAGGATTATCCTGAAAACACTCAATTTTTCAGGGAGTTGGAGTTCTTTCAATTCCAGTAGAAGATCCGTCAATGTGATACCATCCACAGTTTTCATCATGTTTTTTAATCTGGTGTAGATGGTAAAAAGGGAATTGTTATCACGATAGATATTTTGTGAAAGGAAAAATCTGTTGCTGTAAGAGGGTATCCCGGGATAAACTGAGTTAAGGATACTTACGAGTGTTTCAACGGGCATAAAAGAATTAGTAAAAAATTCCTGATCAAGAATCCTTGGTGTTTTCACGAGTGAATTCACAATGTATGTCAGAAGTTTTTTTTCAATACCTTCGAGTTCCTCTTTACATTCCAGGATAAAAGCTACAAGTTTTTGCCTCACTCTCTCAGCAGAGATATGATGCTTTTGTCCAATCCGCTTCATATCAAAACCGAGTGCATATCGCATATTGATAAAATCTTTTGTTCTTTCATCCTGAAAATCGATCAAGGTCTGCAGTCTTAGGGCAGCCAGATCGATTGGGTTGCTGGGAGCCGGATCGATAAAAATTCCCTCTGTAATCTTGTTCTCAAGTACATTAGTGAACGATTGTATCAGACTCTGAATACTGTCTTTGGGTGCGGTCACATCTTTTAGATATTCATCAGGGAAGAAAGTAATAAGGTTATAGATATGATAAACCTTTTTTATCCAGCCGTTTGAAGCGATATATTTTTTGTTTTTTGGACTAAATCTGTTAAAATACCGGACGACAGGTTGTTTGAGTATCTCAGTACTCACTGGTGTCAATTCAACTCTTTTGCCATCAAGGAATAAAAATTCAGGGAAATGATCCTTTAAATGTGCGGCTTTCTTTTTGTCAATTTCTTTTATTCTCCCCGCAATATCGCCGTAGAAGACCTCAAGAATTAATTCCCGTGTTGTCTCAATCGTAATTTTTCTAATCCGCGCTTCTTGCAGCAGAGTGGAATATGGTATGTTCAAGATGTCGGGGTAGTTAACTGCACCGGTCATTTCGAACAATCTTACGGAATTTTTAGGGAAGATAGAAAGGTCAATTTCATAAGGGAAAATTGATTCATCCTGTGTAATCGGATCAATTCCACAAAAAAGTGGAGTTGAAAGGAGTCTGAACTTCAGACCATCTTCAGTTGTCGGTATTGAGTATCGCATTTTTTATTCTAAAATTACTTCGGTTAAAAAAGGAACCTGATTGGGTAGCATATTAGATAACAGAACAGATTTAAGTTATTAAATCTAAAATACAATTATATTTCTTCGTTTCCAACTATTTTTATATGAATGGAGAAAGAAGATTATGAGATTAGCTTATTTGAGTCAAAGGTAGCTTGCCTGTAAGCACGGCAATCACATTATCAGCCGCAAGGATTGCCATCCCGGCTCGCGTTTCCACCGTTGCACTTCCCAGGTGAGGGAGAAGGACAACATTATCAAGGTCAAATAGTTCAGGGTTGATATTTGGTTCGTTTTTATAAACATCAAAACCGGCAGCAAGAATCTTTTTGTTTTTTAGCATGGTGATTAGATGATCTTCATCGATAACTTCACCTCTGGCTGTGTTTATGATGATCGCGTCGGGCTTCATTAAGTCCAGCATCTCTTTTGAAACCAGGCCATTTGTTTCAGGGGTAAGGGGGATGTGAAGTGATATAATGTCGGAATTCATCATGAGATCACGAAGGTTCAAATAAACAGCGTGGAAATTATTCTCCATTTCCACTTTTTTGATGCGAGAGTGGTAATAAACATTCATATTAAATCCCGTTGCAATTTTAGCAACCGCCTGCCCGATCCTGCCGGCACCGATAATTCCGATGTTTTTCCCGGAAAGCCCTCTTCCCAAAAGGAGTTCCGGTTTCCATCCCATAAATTTACCCTCTCTCACCATTTCCTCCCCTTCTTTTACTCTTCTGGCGCATGCAAAAATCAGTGCAAAAGTGATTTCTGCAGTTGCATCCGTGAGGATGCCGGGGGTATTTGTAACAATAATTGATTTTTCCCGGGCTGCAACCAAATCAATATTATTGTACCCAACAGCATAGTTGGCAATGATTTTACATTTAGTGAGGGAACTGATAACCTCACGGTTAATGTTATCACTCAGAAGCGTTATTATTCCATCTGCATCTGATGTATCTGAAATTATCTCGGAGGTTGTGAGAGATCTGTTGTGGGGATTCTCTGAATAATCAATATTGTGCTCTTTAAAACGGGCTTTTAATTCAGCAGGAAGATGGTAGGTTGAGAATACTTTCATGAGGCGAACCCGGGTAATAATTTTTTGATTTTTGTATTGACAAATTTAGTCTTATTATTGTTTTATTAATGAATATTTAAATGGAGAATTATATAAGATGAATAAAAAAATTGTTGGATCACTTGTATTCCTCTTTTTCATGTTGTTTACAGGGTTTTCGGGTTATGACAAGGCTCCCGATTTTCAGTTAAAATCAACTGATGGAAAGATCGTAAAATTGTCTGATTTCAAGGGTAAGATTGTGATAGTGGATTTTTGGGCAACATGGTGTCCCCCTTGCCGCAAAGGAATTCCTGATCTTGTAGAGCTTCAAAACACCTACAAAGATGACCTGGTTATAATAGGGATTTCTTTGGATGATAAAAGGACAATGAAGGATGTGGTTCCTTTTGTGGGGAAATATGAAATCAATTATCCTGTAGTTTTTGGTGATGAGAATGTGGTTTCAGCATTTGGCGGGATTGAATCGATACCAACAAGTTTTGTAATTGACAGAGAAGGAAATATCACAAATACTCATGTGGGCTTGATACCCAAATCCGAGTATGAAAAAGATATCAATAAACTGCTTAAATAAAATTAGATGGGAAGTTTTCTTTTTACACTAAAGATATTCTTCCCATTTTCATCTCTTTTGTATAAAACGCCGAACCCAAGTTTTGTAATAATAAAAAGTCCAAAGTGCTCGGGAATCGAAAACACATCACCCACCAGAGGGGTTGACCTCTCTTTATTGTGGAATTCCAGTTCATACTCACCCAAAACATTACAAACCACTTCATAATCATCGTCGAGATGGAGGATAAAACTTTCGCCCACCTTATCGGTGTATGGTGGAGTATATCGTTTTTCACCGGGGGTTGAGTCGGGATTTACCGGTTTAATTGTAAAACCTGAGCCATCTGTTTTCATGTCTATACTAAAATAGTCGTCTGTGAAGATATATTCAAACTCAGCTTCTTTGCTTCCTGAGTGGTTTATAGCATTTGTGAAGAGTTCATGCATGAGGAGTTTACATTCAGAGTAGAATACCGTATAATCGCCCTCATAATATTTGTCGAGGTGGGTTTTTATTAACTGAACTGAAGTTTCAGAGAAGAAGACATGGAAGTCGGCAGATGCCGGAAGGGTTAAACTTACTTTGTAAAGTTCCATCACTCAAGAGTTTTCTTCAACTGCGTAAAGTTTTTGTAAATATCGAAGAGAGTGTAAAGCCGGGTTGACTCAAAAGTTGAACCAACTCTTTCCTGAGTTCCAAAAAGTTTTATTTTCACATTATGTTTCTCAGCCTCTTTGTATGCTGCAACAAGTGAGCCGATAAAAGAGGAATCGATGTAATCAACCTTTGAAAAATCGATGGCAAAGATTTCGCCGGGATTGTTAGAGATTTCATCAACGAGCATTGTTCTGAATTCAGGGGCGATAACAGAAGTGGCTCTTGGATTGTGTATGCGGAAAACTTTAATGCCGCTATGGTTCATTTGATCGAAGTTCATATTGTCAACTCTATTGAAGAATTAAAAAACATAATCTAAACTTAACTTGATTTCATTACAAATCAAAAAGAATTGTCTCCCAATCCTGAAAAAAGATTAATTTTCTTTTTTAATTTCCAAAAAAAACAATAAACCGGCTTTATGGATTACAAACTTATTATAGATGAAAATATAGAAAATGCCACTGAGGCGTTTGGGAGTATTGGTCAGGCTGTTCTACAACCGGGCAGATCCATTAACGCTGAGATGGTGGCAGATGCAGATTTTTTGATTGTCAGGTCGATTACAAAGTTAATGAATCCCTCTTGAGTGGATCAAAAGTCAGGTTTGTTGGAACTGCGACGATAGGGACTGACCACATTGATCAGGAATTTTTGGAGAGCCGTGGAACAGGTTTCACTTCCGCCAAGGGATGTAATTCGGATGCTGTTGTTGAGTATGTGTTTATCTCAATCTTCAGAGCTGCTGTGGAGAAAAATATTTCGCTGAAGGGGAAATCAGTGGGAATTGTTGGATGTGGAAATATCGGCAGTCGGGTGGAAAGAGTAGCCAAAGCTTTTGGCTTTTCAGTTGTTTTGAATGACCCCCCGCTTCAGAGAAAAACCGGTGACCCCCGTTTTAGAACCCTCGAAGAAGCTCTCGCCTGTGATATTGTAACATTTCATACTCCTTTAAACAGGGATGGAATCGATAAAACCTTACATTTGTTGAATAAATCGAATCTTGGTCTTATAAAACCTGAAACAATTCTCATAAATGCTTCAAGAGGTGAGGTGATTGATAATGTTGCACTTCTCGATTTTATGAAACAAAGGGAAGATGTTACTCTAATTCTTGATGTCTGGGAAAATGAACCGGTGTTTTCACCCGAACTGTTACAAAAAGTTTTTATTGCTTCTCCACATGTTGCAGGATATTCCCTTGAAGGGAAAATGAACGGCACAAAGATTGTCTATGATGCTCTTTGTGATTGGATGGGATGGAAAAAAAAATGGGTACCTGAATTACCTGTGGTTGAAGAGAGTGAAATTAAATATTTAAATTCAGGAAACTTTGAAGCGGAAATCGATTTTGTGCTCACCAAAAACTACCATCCCTCTGCGGACACTTCTGATATGGCGAAAATTTCTTTGTTGAACCCCGATGAGAGGGGAAAAGCTTTTGATGGTCTCAGAAAAAATTACAAACTAAGAAGAGAGTTTACCAACTATACAATAAAGGGGGATGTGCCGGAAGGATTTGCTTTTGACGGATTAAAAGCTTTGGGGTTCAGGTTTGGTGGATAATTATTTTACAGGAAGTTTAAAGTTTACGGAAACCTCGGTGTAAGAATTTACACTTCTTCCTTTAAGTTTTGCCGGGATAAATTCGGTATATCTTACAGTAATCTCAGCAGATTCATCACATCCCATTCCAAGAGGTTTTACAACCTCGGTGGATTCAACCCTGCCTTCACTGTTTACCAGTGCTCTGATAATTACAGTCCCTTCAAGTTCATCCTCAAGGGCTCTTGACGGATAAAATAACCTGATGTAAAACTCTTCTTCACCCCTTAAAAACATTGGTGCTTCGTCAGCAATCGGATAAACGGCGGGGTCTCCAGGGGGAATAACGGGTTTATATGAGTCTAAAAACGCCATTTCCTCTACCGTCAGTTTTATTGCCGCGGTGTTATATTTTTCGTTCATTGGGTCTTTGCCCGGAGTGTTGGGATCGAAAGAAGGAGTTTCTTTTCTGATGACACCATTATAAAAATTTAAGGAAGCGATCACTGTTCCGAGTGAATCATAAGACTCAAATATTCCGGTTCTTTTCCCTTCAACAATCTGAAATGATTCTTTAACTGCCCCGTTTGGATGGAAGTGTTTCACCACGCCCTCAACTTTACCTGAGACAAACGGTACTGCAGAGACAAGTCTCCCGCTTTCATCATAATACTTTGCAATTCCGTCTCTAACCTGATTTTTCAGAATATAAATTTCAAACAATTTACCATTTTTATGGAAGTTTTTAATAGTATCCTGACCAAAAATGGAGGATGAAGTGACAAGCACAATAAGTAAAACAAACGTCAAAAACTTAGTCGTAATAGCGGCTTCTCCGTGTCGATGATGTTTTACATTCGTCGGAACAGGAATAATCGTGTGTTTTCCTGCATTCTTCGCAACAGACAAATATTTTATCACATTTGAGGTTGTGGCAGTTAATATATTTTGAAGTTGGCTGGTTGCAATAGTGACAAGTTGCCACGTGTTTCAGTTCTTCCTTCGTGTTTACTTCAACCACTCTGCGGTTATCGAAGACAAACATTCCGCCTTCCCAGAAGGTATCGGGGAATTTGTGAAGATAACTTACGATACCACCATCCAGTTGATAAACATCCTTAAAACCTTTTTCGACCATGACGGCAGATGCTTTTTCACATCTAATTCCCCCGGTACAATAAGTATAACCGTTTTGTCTTTCAGATCTTCAATTTGATCAACATATTCAGGCCATTCCCTGAAATTTTCGATCGGGGGGATAACAGCATTTTTGAACCGTCCAATTTTGCTTTCATACCAGTTGCGGGTATCGATTATTACAAATTCTTTTCCCTCTTCATACAATTTGAGCAGACCTTCAGGTGACAATCTTTTTCCGCCAAGACTCAGGTCGATATCTCTTGCACCTGAATTTACAAGTTCTTTTCTTACACGGACAAACATTTTTTCATGGCAGATGCCAAAAACGGGGTCTTCCTTAAATATCACTTCACCGATAAAAGGGAATGACTGAAGATAGGATTTGAATATTTCGATTTTTTTATGATCGCCCGAGACCGAACCGTTAATTCCTTCAAATGCAAGATAGATTTTCCCTTTAATTTCTTCCTGAAGGCAAAAATTAAGGAGAACCGGCTGAAATTCTTCAGGGTTTTCGATGCGGGTGTATTTGTAGAAAGTTATAATTACGGAGTTGCTGCTGTCCGACAAGCGGGATTCCTTATTTAAAACAGAAAAGCAGTACAGTATAATTAAGTGATTATAAAGTACTGCAAAAATCTTTAAAAACTAACTATTTTGAAGAAGTTTCACCTTCGGCAGCGACATCTTTTTTGTCTCTGTTGATGTTCTTCAAAGTTGGTCTGAATTTTCCATTAGAACCTCTGAAGATTTTACCTCTTTTAGTCCTTGGGTCGCCTTTGCCCATTATGCACCTTTTTTATTAATAAACAGTCTGCAAAAATACACTTAAATTGGTTAAAAATCAAGCGGAATTAAAAAGCCATGGTTATCGGTGATGTTATGCATTTCTCGACACCGGATATTTTCATCCTTTTACACGAAAGTCTTGTCAAAAGTATTTCTTTTAACCACAAATTCATCTGTTCTATTAATAATATATCACTAAACCGAATGATAGTCTAACATCTTTCTGATTGGATTTAGAAGTTCTGTGTCAATGCAGTCATAAAGTTTCGAATCTACCAAAAGTGACAGCAACTCCATGATTAGTTTTGATGGGTCCTCTTGGATTTCTATGCGCCATTTGAACTCGGCCAGTAGAAATGCAAGAAGGTACCTCACCTCAGGTTCACCATCCTTTTCTTTAATGAATTCACTCAGGTTTTGGCAATTGACAGTTGATAATCCGGTCAATAACTCAGATGTTGAGGGTTTGAAGATGTCCGGAAAATCTGCGATCAATTCCTCTTTTATGAGACCATGGTACATCAGTGGGAACAGATTGGCTACAATCTTAAAATTATAGTCAGCACCATCATTTTTATCAATTTGCTTCCGGAATGTCTCGTAAAGGTAGTCATAATAATTTATTTCTTTGGAGGAATGTCGACGAGGTATGATCTCAGGTAATAAAAAATCAGGAAAGCCGTACTTGACTGTCTTGTTTGGATCGGAGCAGACTAAATCCCTGATGAATTCCGATTTTTTAATGGTGTTTCTCTTGGAATACTTCTTTAGTTCAGTAGCATTCACCACCTCTTGAAGTTGGATCAAGGAATCTAAATTAAGACCATAATAGTAATCATAAAGGTTAAGAAATATTTCCTCTAATTCGTCAGTTCCTTGGGTGTATAGCCTCTCATTTAATTCGTCGAGAAGCTGAATAATTCCATCGTAGAGACCTAAAAATTGATCGTAAAACTCCATGATGATTTTCTCTGTATCATTAGTGTCAATGAAAAAGGTCTCCCATTCAGGATTCTCGTCATTTTCAACCATCTCTTTAATTCCAATTTTCAGGTACCTGAAATATTGAGAATTTTGCGGATCCGGTTGATGGTTTTCTACTGAATTGTAGAAAGTCTCACTCCAATCTTCTCTCTTCCAGTAAAATTCATCCATCAAGTCAGGATAATACTCTTCAAACCTGCTCGTATCATAAAGTTTATAGTCCCCGATTTCAAGAATTACAGGGAGTAATTTGATTAAATCAATAATTTCCCGGTCGGTGTGTTTGTGCAATGCCATAGATGTTCCTGGAGATTGTTTAATTCTTACTGTATAGGGTAAATTCTTTTTACGGTCAAATCTTTGGTTCTCAAAACAAACTCATCTCCCGGTTCTCGCTCGTGAGAAAGGTTATCTTCTTTCCAGTCCCTTCATATTCTTTGAGGAGTTTTTCGAGGTTTCCCCCGGGGAGGCGTAACCGATCACAACTTCGTCAGCCATTTCGATCATATATCTGTTGCGGCGCATGGCGGTTTCCTGACTGGAGAGCCGCGAACTGATACCGGGGAGAGTTAATATCTCTAATTGTCCACTTTGAACGAGAGGTTTAAGCTCGTCCGGCAACTGACGGTACATACTCCGGGCAAGCACCATTTTCATTGGTTGCTTACCCTTCGAAAGAAAGTGGAACACATCCTTTTCCACTTTGCTGTGGAAACCACTGATAATCGTAACATTATGGTCACGGATTTCTGTGGCCCAGTCGTATATTTTAATTAAAAACAAAGTGGGAACATTTCTACTTGCTAGAAAAGTAAGTTTCATTAACCTTCTGAATCCTCTTGGTCGTTCATTCGAAACTTTTGATCATAATTTATAACACAATCTTGTTCTGCTTGGGTAAGGTTAAATAGCTCAGCCAAACGGATATCAATTTCGTCAATAATTTCCTTTGACTTTTTAATGTAGAAGTGCTGTTTTTCCATCATGAATTCCCTACCCTTTTTTGAATAATGTCGCTCGAGTATTTTACTGTTTGAGTTATAATCATGCATGAGCTTTAGGCCTAAGTCTGATATTTCACTTATTATACTGTCTTGTGGGTTGCTAATTGGACAAGGGAAATTAAAGTCCCTCGAATTTATTACCTGACAACTAGAATAGATTGTATAATGCATAAAATATAAGCTTGAGGAGAGCAATGCGATCAAAAAATATCTTGTTTCATCGTTTAATACATAAACTTCTTTCATCTCTGATGTAATGGCTTTAACACCATCATCAAGACTAATAGGTTCACTATCAAGAATTTTAACCCAATATTGTACGGCTCTAAAATAATAAAATTTGAAATCCGTTTGATAGTTTAAAAATAAATGATTGACTTGTGTGTTGCCATGAAGATTTAGTTTATCAATCAAACTCGTGACGGATGTTTGCGGTATCTTTGGAATACTCCCTATGAGTATGTAGGGAGTTACATCGACATATGATATCATCTCGAAAAGGTAAGGTCGAAAATCTTTATACCACTTTTGATATTTTGTGGAAAGAGCTCGGCCCCTGCCAAACGGAGATGAAATAATTATTGTAACCCTCATCTCGGCGCCGTCAAAAAGTTTTGCTGGTCTCCAAGAAAAGTGACTAAACCATACCTTCTTATTATGAATAACTAACTGTTGTATCTCAGTCATTTTATCCGCTGAAACCACACTATTCGGAACAATGAAACCAAACTGTCCAAATTTATTCATTAGGAGATACGATCTTTCCGCACAATAAGCAAAAAGATTGCCGCATTTGAGCGTTTTATACCCTTTAACCTTGTAACTAAAATTCTTCGGGGTGTATACCACATATGGAGGGTTTCCAACAACTACATCAAAACCTCCAGAGCTATCAAATATCCCATAAAATTCAGCAAACCAATGAAAAGGTTGATGCGAACTGTGCCATTGACTGAAAACGCCTCCACCATAGTGTGCAGTATAAAGTAAAACATCCAACCGATTATTCAGTTTGTCAATTCGTTCCTTTATTTCCTTTTTAAGGAGATTGGTTTCACCGTGCGAAAGTTGTGCGTCCTTAAAATTTTCGAATATTCTGCTGATTTTATCACATTCGGTGTAGATTTCTTCGCGTTCTTTGTCGTCCACCAATAGTGAAGAGAGTGTGTCGATTTCCTGCTTTGTTCCAAAACCAACCAGAGTATTTCCGGTTTTAAGGTTAAAATCCATATCGGGCAAAGGTTCAATCCCAAGGTTTTCGTCGTCGGGGTTGGGGTGTACCTGGGCAACAAGTTTCAGGAAGAGCCTCAACTTGGCGATCTCAACAGCCTCAAGCATGATATCGACTCCGTAGAGGTTATTGAGTATGATGCTTTTTTTAGAATGAAATATTTCTGATTGGGATGATTTTGACCAGACTCGGGATCATTTTGATCTTTAAGTCCGGAGACTTTGCCAAGAATTTCACGGAAATAGGGATACTTGTAGAGAAAACCACCTTTGCGCGTTGCGTACTTTTCTGCGTTTATTCTGTCTTCGTCATATACGAAAGAGCGCATTCGTTCAATGAGAATCTCATAGAGCGGTTCAAGAATGTTCATTGCCGCGAAAAGAAACGCACCCGAGCCACAGGTGGGATCGAGAATTGTTACTTTTTCAATCGCCTTATAAAAATGTTCTACAAGCTTTGAATCCTCGGTATAAGTGAGGAGGTCTTCAGTAAAGTTTATGATGTCGAGGTTATAGGTGATCAGATCGTTGATCTCTTTAATTAAACCCGATGTAACGATTGACTTGACTTCTTTGTATCTGTTTCGCCTCTCGATAACTTCTCTGTAAATTTCGGTTGGAAGCGCGATATCATCAGGTGCAGGCTTGTTCCATGGTTTCCTGATTTTCCAAAGATCTTTTTGCTCAGGATCGAGTCCCGTTTTTATTTGGCCAGGAAAATCATCAAATATTCCATCAGATTCAGGACTCTCGATAACAGCCTTAGGTATGCCAAACTTGATGGCCGGGTAAATGTATTTATCCCCCGAATTTTTCAGGAACTGCCACACTTCACCATACTCTTTGAATGGCTCGGGATATTTCCTTTTAACCTCATCAAAAAGAAACGGCAGGATGGTGTTTTTACCGATGTAACCTGTGATGTCCTCTTTCGTGTAATAGGCACCCATTTTCAGAGCGCTGGTTAATATACTTCTCGAATATGTAACCCAAAACATCAGGGTTAATTTCATTTCCCGGAGAATCAGGATTGATATCAAGGTGCCACTTGTATTGATCGAAGAAATCGAATATTTCCTTAAAAGCTGTGTTGTGGATTTTTATTGCGTCATATTTCTGTTCAAGTTCATGTACCTCGAACATGCCACCGTTCAAGTAAGGAATTTTTCCGAGAAGTGCCCTCTTTTTTTCATCCCTCTCTCTTCCTCCAAGCCCATCATGGAAGAGTACCATAAGGAAATCAAGATAAAATGAGTAGAAACCATTATCATTCTCTTCATTAATGAATTGTTGCAGTTTGTTCTGGAGATAGTTGATATCGCCGTCGAGAAAACCTTTCTTCTGAATGAAGTAGCAGAACATCAGGCGGTTCAGGGTTACCGAGGTGTACCAGTCGATATCCTTCTCGTCAATAATTCCCTCGATCGCTTTTTTAAACGACTCGTGTTCCTTCTTAAAATGATCATAAAACCGTTTTGTAACTGCGTCATAGTTAACGGTGAAACCCTTCTTCACCCGGGCTTTAACATCAACAAATGTGATTTTGTCATACTCGTCGAGTTGGAAAAAAAGACCTGAAGCTCTTTGAAAAAGAGCATCAGCTTCTTTTTCCGAATAGAAAACCGTTTCAGAATATTTCTCCTTATCTTTCTCCACCGGTATCCGGTAGCTCCAATACTGGGTATTGTCTCCATGGAAGATCAAAAGATTTTCAGGGAAGGTTCTTGAAATGGAATTACTGATTTGTTTTCGGATTGAGCTTACAGGTATTTCCAGATCTTGTGCTGAAGAGACTACAACTATAAAAAAACCTTGAAGTTTGGCAATCACCTTGTAGTTAAACAAAGTTTCACCAATTATTGTACTCCCGGAAGTATAATAATAATCCCATCCAAGATCAATAAAAAGGTTCTGAAAATCGAATTTTCTGATATATTCAGTGAATTTTTCTTTTGCTATTCCTTGTATCATGTTAACTGTTTACCAATCCTAATGAACAAATTAAAGTGGGGATCATATCTCCCTCACTCTCGAATTCAGGTTTAATGAATAACTTATCTTCCTTGAAGTATCTCATGAATAGTTCTCTCAGGTCTTCGTCTCCGATGGCACACTTGAGTTGACGGAGGAAAACATCCCTTGCGGATTCCTTCATGTGATATTTGTGGACGAACGCAAGTGCTGTTTTAAGTTCATCATCAGGAAACATCCCGTTTGCCGTTTTTGCATAATATTTTTCCAAGCGATTAAGCACCTTGTAAGCTACAGATCTTTTTGTGAGAAGAGATTTTCCTGCATCCATAGCATTCTTCTCAGCGGCCTTTACCGCGTCTAAAACAATTTCGTGATGGTTTGAGAGTTTATCAACGGGTGGAGTTTCAGCATCGCAAGAAGCAGCACGCAGAATTCTAAAATGGGATGTGGTGGCGGTTTCACCCTCACTGTTAAGCCAGGCAAGCACATCAACATTGGTGGAAGTTTTTGTATAAAGAATGACTCCTTGAGTATGCAACATCTGATTGTTCGCTTTTGCAGAAAAGACAAGATTGGGTAAGGCCGGAATAGTCTTCTTGGTGAAGTATTGGCATCGGTGGCGTTCTTCCATATCTGATAGGCATAGGATGTAAGGTCGATCTCACCATCATCGTCCTGGCCTGATTCTAATAAATCGGAGTTTTCACCATAAACGGTGTCAAGATTCAACTCCTGATCCTCGAAGAAACTTTCATCTCCGCCGAGCACCTGAGTAGATTGTCTGATCCTGCGTTTCAATTTCTCAATAACCTTGATAACATTTTCAACTTTTTTGTCAGGGAGAAATGAATAAACTAGTATCTCCGGGGACTCCTGACCTATCCTGTCAACCCTGCCTGCTCGTTGGATAAGCCCGATTATCGCCCAAGGAAGATCATAATTGATTATTATGTGGGAATCTTGCAGGTTTTGCCCTTCACTGAGTACATCAGTGGATACCAACACCCTTAGCTCGTTCTCTTTTCCGGATTGTTTCCCGTTGCTTATGGGACTGAACCTGTGAGCTACACTTGTAGGATCATCCGAATTACCCCACACTACTGCAAGTTTATTTATACTCATCGATGATAGATAATTATACACATATTTAGCAGTATCCGCATACTCGGTGAATATCAATAACTTTTCATCAGGGTGGGTCTTTGTGATCAAATTATAAAGTGTTTGAAGTTGCTTGTCTTTCGCCGGATCCCAGTTTGAAGTTTGATTAAGAACAAATATGAGTGTTTCACAGTCTGAAACGAGATCTTTTTTAAGTTTTGCGGTGAAGTAGTCGGGGTTGATCCAGTCTAACTTGTGACCCCATTTCGAACTGAACTGGTTATATATTTCAGTTGCTGACTTCAACAGTTCATCATGCTTAAGCTTCGCAGTCGAATATTCATTGGGTGATTCACCATCTTCCATATCATCATCCGGCAGGAAATCTTCGGGATCAAGATAATAAGCCGCTCCGATGGGCAGGTTCAAATTATTCTCAATTGCATGGATGAATATATAGTTTCTAATCAGATGCCTGCGAAGAGTTAGAATAAAGAGTGTCCACTTGAATCAAGACGTTTAAAGAAATTTGTTCGGCAGATACCGATCATTCGCGATCCTGCACGGGTCAGGTTTGCAAGTATCTTTCATCTCTTGAGTTCTTTTCCGGCTCCTTTTTACCTCGGTAAAGCGATAATCCGTAACAGGAAGTTTAAGCGAGTCTATTTTGTCAGTATTTCCCCGGTATAAAGTGCAGCATATTGATCATGGGGACCTTCCACAGGGAACTCGATCTTCCTCGGTATGCGCTCCGGAAAATACGATTTTCTACCATCAGGATATTGGAGGTACTTTCTTCCATTCTCAGGGTCGGTCAGGGCATAATGTTTCATAATGAAAC
Source organism: Ignavibacteriales bacterium (assembly GCA_016714125.1). Classification (GTDB taxonomy): domain Bacteria; phylum Bacteroidota; class Ignavibacteria; order Ignavibacteriales; family Ignavibacteriaceae; genus UTCHB3. Next base: position 26,327 of record JADJNX010000008.1, read on the forward strand.
CCCGGGTTCGTCTGACCATATATAATCTCATCAATTCTGCCCAATCATCAACTTCTTCACTTTTTTCAAAAGCAGCAATTGAGGTAGGAAGAACATCAGGATAATTTGTTTTGAAAGAGTTTACACCACCTCGATTATTTATGTGTATTTCGGGTGAAATACCGAGGTCTTCATCTTCTCCGATAAAGAGTTTCAATTGGTTAGCGATATCCCCAAACTCTTTGTTGTACGGAGTAGCTGAAAGAAGAATGACTTTGCTATTATGTTTATCGAGGTAGTCTTTGATCGCGAGATAGGTTTGTCCTTTGTTATTCCTGAGGTTATGACTCTCATCGATGATTACGGTACGGAAAAATCTTTCATCGGGGAGAAACCTGTGCGCCATGCTAACCGGAATAACCTTTGCGTTTAGCTCGTAATCGATTCTGGTCTTTTCCCACATCCTTTCGAGATTCTTCGGACAAAGGATAAAGTTTCGTGTCTCATTTCATCCTGAAATATTTTGCGATCGCCCGCAGCCACAAAGGTTTTACCCAACCCGACCACATCGCCAATCAAGACACCGCCCCAGATATTCAATTTGATGGAGGCTGTCTGAACGGCTTTCTTCTGAAAATCAAAAGAATGGAAGCGAAAGGTTCAGGGACTGTATATTCACGAATACCCGTTTGAGCTTCCATCGATAAGTGATATGCCATTTTTAGATATATGTGATACGGGGGATGTATTTTGTCTGCTGCCCAGCTGTTTTCAATTACATCGATAAGGTCGTTTGTTATGTCAACACACCAACGGTCGTTCCACCTGTCTTCAAACCACTTGTTGAGTTTATTTGCGGCATCCTGTTCGGCAACATCTATATTTAGCTCGCCCTGCCCCTTAAGACCTGAATAAGTAAGGTTACTGCTCCCGAGAAAACAGGTGTGTTTATGGATGTGATGATCTTTGTGGGTAATGTAAAGTTTGGCGTGAAGGGGTTCTTTAACCTGTAGTTTAACAACTACTCTACCATCTTTCAGTTGTTTGAGGAGTTTTTTAACAGCCAACTCACCTTCATTTTCCGGCAGGCCTGTTTGAAGCTGTTTTTTGAATCGGTGAGCAGTAAGTTTTCTTAGCTCAGTAGCTTTACTGTTATCCATGACCTCCGCTTTGCCGAAGAACTTTAGCCTTAGCTCTTCTTCAGGTAAACGCTGCATTCCAATCAGGAGCCGGCAGAATCTCTTTACTCTATTTCCGTCCTCGGATATTACTTCGCCTTTAAGTTGCTCAACCTCGTCTGAGATTATGTCCCAACCGCGAAGATTAAAATAACCGGTACAAATATCAGCCCGGTTTGATTCTTTTATCGATTCTTCAAGGTCCTTAAAAAGACTAAACTCAATAATATCATAAATCTTTGGCGCATTATTCTCCCGTTTTATTACCGATATAACTATACGAATTTCGCCATTGAATTTGGAATTTACCCTGAGAAAAAAAGAAGAAATAAACTTTCGCTGAAAAACAATCTCACTCGTAATGTTTTGCATTTTTCCATAGTTCTTTAATCAGGTACTTTAGTTTGTAAGCGACCCAAATATTCAGGTTATTCTCATATGGCGTTGTATAACGCGCAGAATGAATTCCTTTGAGCTGAGGATCAATTGCATAGTTTTCACATCTTCTTCAGAGTCACCAATTGAGATGTAAACATCATAATTATCTTTTGGAATACCCCACAACCAGTAACTGTTATGTTCGGTTGCACACCAGGGGAGATTGTATTTCCTTCCGATGACATTGATGGCACTCGCCTCACCATAGTTGTTTGCCACAATCAGAATTGATAAAGTATCTTTTCCGGGAATTCCATCCACCACTTTTTTGACTGATTCCACAAGTTCTTCCCAACCGTGCATATCGGCATAAAACTGGTGGAGTTGCGTTAGTCGATGACCTTCATTTGATGGGGACTAAATCCGCTGTCCTGAAGATACTGAATTGTCTCATCAACTTTGAGAACAGGAATTACTGCAGGCATGGCTACAAGTCCAACCAAAAAAATCAGTGAAGGAATCACAAATTTTACAGGATATAAAACCCACGGATTTAATATCATCCTGTTTTCAAGAAACACAGCTCCTGCTGCAAGAAGGGCAGGATATGCAGCCCCAAGGTACTCGGCTTTTGAGTGAGGATTAATAATAAGAATCACGAAAGCTGTTGCCCAGATTACCACAGGAGCGAGAAATTGTTTACGCAAATGTGTGAATGCTGCTGCCCAGATTCCAGAGAGAGCAACTGCCAGAATAATCGGACTCACAAGCATCAACTGATCCGAGAGAAACTGCACTCTGGTAATTTCAGAGTATTCCCTTCCACAGCATTTTTCATGAACTCAAGATGGGCAAAATCGTTAAAGATATTCCATACGATATATGGTGAAAAGATTAACGCGGCAATTAAGCCTGAAAGCCATGGGAAGGGGGTTTTAAGCCATTCTCTTTTATCGCTCAGAAGGAGGGCTGCAAAAAAGCCGACTATGAGCCAACTGATACTGATTTTGTTGAGCATCCCAAAACCTGCGATTACGCCCCAGATTATAAAATTTTCTTCTGTGGGTCTTCCAGTAGATCAATAGCCAGATAAGTTAGAAGTGCCCAGAAGAAAATAATCGATAAAGTTCATCGAATAAACTGTGTTCATCCCCATGAAGATTGGCATGAATGTAATGGAAAGAGCTGTAAGGAACACAGCAAAACTTCCACCACCAATCTTTTCTGCGGTTTTGCACGAGATGAAAACGACCACGGATGAGAGAAGTGCCGGAACCATTCGGATAACTGCAACAGAGTCTCCAAAGATGGATGTGATCAACCACAAAAGCCAGATTGAAAGGGGTGGATGATCCACATATCCAAAATCCAAATGTCTTGTTGACTCGAGATAATAAAGTTCATCCCGGAAATATGAAAATCCGCCAAAGAGAATCCCATATAAATGGATGAGGAATGTCACGGAAGCCAGGGCGAGAATAAAATAATTTTTGTTTAATGGTTTCATTTTAAGGCACGAAGATTGTAAAAAGTGAATGTAAAATTCTTTCAAACTGAAGCGAAATTTAATAAAAGGAATTGAACGGTCATATAAAGTTATGGATGGCGGAAAATTAGTAGTATTTGATGCAACCTTTTCAGATTTTTGAGGGTCAAAAGATCAGTATTAACAACAAGGAACTCATACAATGAAACAAGCCATCAAAATGATTAAAAAATCACTTCTGTTATTCCCTTTTTTGGCGATATCCCTTTTCTCAGGCGGTTGCTCCGCTCATTATGGAGATTACGTGGGACAAGCGGGACCGGAAAAACTTCTTTTTGAAAAAACCTTTCAGGTTAACCCCGGTGAAAAACTGGGAGTTGAAGCAGTTGCTGCTGATATTTGGGTATCAACCTGGGCAAAAAATGAAGTCTCCGTGAAAATTTATGGAGACGAGGATGCACTCGAAAAAGTTGACCTCGCCGTAGAAAAGAATTCTTCAGGTGTAGTTATCGAAATTGAGAAAAAAAGTTTTTTGAAAAGTCTGAGTAATTTGGGCCTAAGAATCGAAGTTATGGCTCCCGAGAGTTTTAACACCGATTTAAAGACCAGTGGTGGTGATATAAAGGTTAAAGACATGAAAGGCAGTTTTGCGATGGTTACTTCCGGCGGGAACATAGGTCTTGAGAACTCATCAGGAGCTGTAAATGGAAAAACCAGCGGCGGAAACATTAAACTGATGAAATTTAACGGGTCGGCTTCACTGAAGACCAGTGGTGGTAACATAGTAGTTAAAGATGTTGAAGGCTCCGTTGAAGTTGGAACATCGGGTGGTGACATCGATATCGACAGCCAAAAAGGATCAATCAACGCAAAAACCTCAGGTGGAAATATTAGACTAAGATACAATGGTGAGAACCAGGGGATTGAATGTGGAACTTCAGGTGGAGATATTATTGCTTATGTGCCTGAGACATTCAAAGCTGATGTCATCCTTAAAACTTCGGGTGGAGGAGCTGAATGTGAACTCCCTGCATCCGATGTAAAAACAACCCAAAGTTCATTCACCGGAAAAGTAAATGGCGGCGGAATGCCACTCACCCTCAAAACCAGTGGTGGATCGATCTCCCTCAATAAATTAAAATAGTTGGTTTCTATTTCACGATTAAATTCCCGGTAGTTATGAGCAATCAGGCTGCCGGGTTTTTTTAGAGAGAACTCAGAGCTTCGGAGACCTCTCAGAACATCAGAACAGGACGACAGAACCTCAAATTATGGTACTTGGTGAGTTGAGTACCTGCCGGGGTTCTGGAGTACCGTGGTTGAAGTTCTAAAAAATATTCCATGTTTTGTAATGAGGCTAAAATTGAATTATTTTTGTATGATTTTTAGTTAATTCAAGATTGCAAAATGCATCAAAAAAGCGATTTATTCTTAATCTGGATGACCGTTTTCGCATAAAAATGTGGACGAGAAGGGAACGGCAAACGTATCTCCGCAGAGTCGTTGAAGGGACGGAATTTTCGTATTGGGATATTCAGGACGCCCTTCTGATAGTAAAGAAATTAACATTGAATCGATCAAAAAAGGTTACTCAGGGTTATTTCTCTCTGACGAGATTCCGAGGTAATGGAATATTTATTAATCTGGTGCCAAAGAGGAAGGAGTTACGGGTTACGGTTTTCTTCTCCACAACATCGGGTAACCAGTCTCACATGTATGGGAAGTTAAGGATGTTTTAGCTGTCCATAATGAGATTGAGTTTTTCACTCTGGAAAGTAGACAACCCGCAGGATCCCAATGCACCCGTAAGTTTTAGCGACCAGGTTGAGAGAATAACGGGTTACATACTGCGGCTGAACTCAATGAGATACAGGGACGACTTTATTCAATCGTTCACAGGGCCTGATGTTACGAATGTACTTCCCAGGTGTTAAATGAGCAAAAACAATCATGCCCACGCAAAAGTCAGTCTCGAATATCGCCTTGTAGCAAGATGATGGAAATTATCTGGGTTCATGAAACTTAATATCCGGAGGGATGCAAGGCTAATCCTGGGGTATTTCGAGTTGTTACCGATACTACAAACTTAAAGCTTCGTCAGTTTTGATTTGGAACAATCAGAGACAAATCTTAAAAGATCTAACGATTCCAAAGACCGTTTATAAATATTCTTTCTCATGATCTTCGTGGTCCATATACCAGCATCCTCAGTTTTGCAGAGATTCTATTAAATGGCCCGACATTTGCCGACACGAAAAAACAGATATCACTCCCATTTAGGAGGCTTCAGTAAGTAACTGCAATTTATCAATTATCTTCTCGACTGGTCACGCCTTGCACAGGAAGTTGAAACCAGAAACATAACAGTTGCCCGTTCATTCATAGTTCACAATTGTGTTCGGCTTACTCACAGGAAATGCCATCAGGAAAAATATTGAGATTATAATCGATGTACGCTTGATCTTTATATCCATGCCACTGAAAGGTTGACAACTCGGTGATTATAAATCTCCTCAATAATGCCAAAATTTTCTTACGAAAACGGCAAGATTGAGATATCTGCCGGTTTTGTTTAACACCAGACAGGTGGAGTTGTTGTAAAAGATCACGGTATGGGGATCGGAAGCCGACCAAAAAACACGCCTTTTACACTTGATAAATTATATCCAAGAAGGTACAAGGGAAAAAGGGTGGGGTTTGGTCTTACTCTCGTGAAGAGATTGTAGAGAAACATGGCGGCGAGATCTGGTTCTATTCGGAAGAAGAGAGTGAGTGAGTTCCACTTCGCCTTGCCCGTTCCGGCGGAATACAATCCTTGTGTGGACTCAGAACCGAAAACGAGAATGAGTTAAGACGGGTGCTTTCTAACTGAGTTCAAGTAAATGAGCTAATAGGTGTTGATAACGGATATGAAGCTGTTGACATGCTCGAGGTTAGTGCTCAGCTCTTATAGTTGCCGGAAGAAACATACCTTTGATGTCATGTGAACAATTTATTAATTCAGTTGAATCCGATTGAAAGTCGCTTTGAACTCCAATTATCTTAGTATCAGGTGGGGAAGAGGACGATAAAGAGGTGTTCAAAGGGGAGAGGTGTGGGGCACTTGTGCGGATGCCCAATAGATAAAGAAAAACTTATAGAGGCAGTAAATGTAATAATCAATTAATTATGTCCAAAAAAACGGGCAATCAAAATGAATCAGACCAAAACTTAATTTTTGCTCGCTTTGTTTTCCTTTTTCCGCAGGAAATATCTACTCTCAGACTGGAAGAAACTTGTTGAAGAGGGTGATGATAAACTTTTGCGGTAAAAACAGTTCAAAAACGCCATTGCATTGAAAAGAATTTGGGGCTACGAAGCAAACTTTCACCCAATAATTGGGAAATTCAATGGAGACTCAGCAGAACATATGTCGATATTGAACATTCTTCCGGCAACTCACAGCTTGCAAATTTTGAAAAAGCGAAAACCTTTGCTGACAAAGCGATGGCTCTCGCTCGATAAATCGATCACCTACCTCAGACGCGCAATTGCCAACGGCAGAATTTGCTCTCTTCAAAAGTGTTTTAGTGCCCCAGGTATGTAAACGACGCAAGAGCTGATGTAGAAAAAGCGATTAAACTTGGTAATGTGGTAGTGAAGTTCAGGCAGCTGCACATTATGTGCTTGGCGGAACACACAATAAACTGTGTGAAAAAGCATATTTGGTTGCAGAGTTCCACTTGGCCTCGGCTGGGGTGATATTGATGTTGCGATTAAAGGAGCAGAATGCGGCGATAAAACTTCGCCTCAACTTAAGAATGTTCCATCTTGAGCTTGGAAAAGCATACATTGAAGATGAGCAGTATGCAAAAGCACGCACGCATTTAAACAAAGTTGCCACTATTTCCTTCCTCGATGAAGATGATGCTGCGGTTCTTGCGGAAGCAAAAAAACTATTAAATGAGATAAAGAACGAGAAATAGTTAATTGTGCGGCGGGATGTTTTTGAATATTCAGCCACTTTGAACAAAATCGGAATACAAGTCACAAATAAAGATTTGTAAAACCTTTATCTTTTGAGAGACAAATGTTAAGGTTTACGAGAGAACAAAACTTTAATGTCTTATATGATATAAAATTCAAGGCCCGTTAATCAACAAGTTCGCAGATTCAAGAAAGATTGTAGTTTTGGGGGTTCGGGAGTGAGTGCAAGCGGAATCCCCACATTCCAGGGGGGATGACGGTCTTCCCGGAAAAATTCAGCGCACGAACTTTTTAATTCAAATTCTTTCATGAAAACCCTGACCTTGTTTGGGGAATGGTATCAGTATCGA
>JADJNX010000009.1 GCA_016714125.1 Ignavibacteriales bacterium
TGAGGTTATGCTTTCTTACGAGGACGCTTAAATATTTCAACAGGAATTCTGAACTCTTTGGTGTCCTCCGATCCCCAGAAAGTTGCTATCCCTCGTTTTGTCACTGCTTTCAAAAGCAAACTTCATTGTTATGGTAAGAGGGATACAATTGCTCCGGCCAGACCGACCAAACTGCCCCAGAATATCAGGAGAGAAAAACAACAAATGTAGAAAGATTTAAATTTTTACCCATCAGTCGAGGTTCAACCATATTACCGATGACAAACCCTATAACCACATTTCAAGGATCACAAGAATTGCTGACCCCGGTCCCAGTTGAATAAGTGCAAGAAGGGCTGCCCGGAATTGCAGATAAAAATGCTCCATATTTGGAATATAATGTAAAGAAAAGCCAGAAAACCCCACAAAACAGGAAACTGTACACCGAGGATGTACATCCAAATACCTACCAGGATACCAGCGGCAAGATTGATCATGGTTTTTAACACCATAAATCGTTTCATGTCGATAATAAAATTTGTAAACTGGGGAAACGCCTGTTTGGGATCGCCAAGAATGGCGCGGAGTTTAATTGGGAAACTTGAAACTTCAAGAAGAATAAAAGTAACAGTAAGTAAAATTAATATCGAGTCTGACAAAACAGAACTCATACTGATAAAAGACCCCCTGTAAGTTCCATAATCTTTTCAGGGTTAAAAAATATTCCATTATATATTCATCTTTTACGAGAATACCTTTGGATGCCAGATATTTGTTCATTTCGACGAGCTGTAACCCCAAATCTCTTTGAAGTTGGGGGCAACTCTGTCACAAAACCATTAATTGAGGATCCAATCTGGGCGGTTATCAGCAAAACAATTATAATCATTGCAGTAACAACAATTAAAACCGCCAGGAATGAGGTACTTTCTCTCCTTTAACCATAATAATGGGGGTGCTCCCAATAGTGCAATGAAAATTGAGATAAGAAAGAGCACCACCACCGACTGAGCAAGGAAGGCTAAGCCCGATAATTATTATTACGAGCGAAGCTGCGACCACCAGAAACCTTGGTTGGTCCTATCTTAGTGCTGTCACTACCGGGTCCATATTCAAATCTGTCAGCCAAGTCTGCGCCCCGAGACAACTCTTACGAGGAACATAACAATTGCTATGACAAGCAGAATATGGATAAAGCCACCCATTGTGTAAGGAGGTGACAAATCCAAGTAACCATAAAACAATAAGCAAAACTGCGATTGTATAAAACATAATGAACCTCTTTAAATTGAGATTTTGATAAAATTCTTCCATGAAAATTGGGATTAAAAAGGTCGGAAACAATAAATCAGAAGGATGAAAAGGGATTACATCTTATGGATGTGAGGGTTAATTATAAAAAATTAACCAGTGTAACAAGTGCAACCACCCCGGTGATTATGATCAAAAGTCCGGCAATTCTGTTTACCCATTTTAAGCCCTTCATATCAAGTTTTTTCCTGAACAGGGTAACACCCATAGTGAGCACCAGGAACCATAAAGCTGAACCTACAAATACTCCCACAACCAATGTGGTAGCGGAAAGCAGACTCATACCATCTCCAAATCCAAAGGCTGCAAAAACTGCAAGAAACGAAAAGATCGTAAGTGGATTGGTGAGGGTTAAAAAGACTGTGTAAAAAACGAGCCGGCAAGACTGTCCTTGTCTGCGGGAATTGTTGGAGCCTTTTAGCTGTGCAAGGTATGTTTTGACACCATGCAAAGAAGGAGTGATCCTCCAATAAGTTATATCCAAAACTGCTGTTCCAGAATAAGGTCTGAGATCATTGTCAGTCCAAACGCTGCGATACATGCGTATAACATATCTGCGGTAGCTGCTCCAAGTCCAATAACAATTCCATGCATTTTCCCCTCTGTGAGGGTCTTGCGAACGCAGATTATTCCTATCGGACCAATTGGCAGAGCCATTGCAAAACCAATAATAAGTCCTTTTAAGAAAAGGGTTATTTCAGCTATCATATCTTTTATTTAACCAACAATATTTGTGTAGAAGACTTAAAACAAACAGAAGCGGCAGATTCCTGCCGCTTCTGTAAACAATTATTTTAACTTTTAGTTTTAGAAAGTAATTTTACTTCTACTCTTCTGTTCATTGCTCTGCCTTCAACAGTATCGTTTGAAGCGATAGGACTGTCTTTGCCATAACCAACTATTTTAAGACTGGAAGCATTTACACCTTTGTTTACAAGATAAGTAACTACTGATTGAGCTCTTTGTCTTGCAAGTTCTTTGTTATAACTTGCTGATACGATGCCATCTGTATGTCCGGCAATTTCCCATTTGTAAGTTGGGTTTGCTTTCATTGTAGCGGCTACATTATCAAGATCAGTATGAGCTGTTGCTAAAAGAGTTGCTTTGCCAAATTCGAAATTTGCATCTCCACTTAACACAAGATCTTTTATTTCCTGCTCAATTATGATTACTTCAACTTCTTTTTCAATAGGACAACCTGCTGCATCAACTTCAACTTTTGCCGGAGTATTCGGACATTTGTCGAGGTAGTCAGCTACACCGTCACCATCAGTATCCATTGGGCAACCATTAGCGTCAACTTTGGCACCTTTAGGGGTACTTGTGCATTTGTCAAGATAATCAGGAACACCGTCGCCATCACTGTCGAGTGGGCAACCATTAGCATCAACTTTTGCTGTGCTTGGTGTGTTTGCGCATTTATCAAGATAATCGGGAACAAGATCTTTATCAGAATCGAGTGGACAGCCATTTGCATCAACTTTTGCTTCTTTTGGTGTGTTTGCACATTTATCCTGATAATCAGGAACACCGTCTTTGTCTGCATCCAATGGGCATCCAAATTCATCAACTTTTACACCTGCCTGGGTACCAGGGCATGCATCTTCGGCATTAGGAACGCCATCGCCGTCAGTATCAGTCTCTCTTCCAAAATAGTATGAAAGACCTGCATTGGCTGTAATAAAGAGATCATTTCCTGATCCTCCATTAATGTCATCCAACCAATCTTGTGTTCCGATAATAATTCCACCCATAAGGTTAACACTAATACCTTTTGACACGAAGATTTTTGCACCAACATCACCATTCCAGGCAAGCATCTGTTTTGTGTATTTTCCTGCAACACCATTTGGTAATACCACTGAATTAATATCCTGTGGTGAAAACCATAAATTGGAAGCACCAATACTTGCCCATGGGTAAACAGCATCTCCGATGGAGAGAGTATAAATTAATCCACCACCAAGGATATCAAAATCTGTAGCGAATTCATTTGTAATATTACCGGATCCAACAGGAGCGTCTTTACCGGTTATTTTACCCTTTTGACCAAAAGCTCTTATACCAATATTTCCTTGCCCTGTTGAAGGGAAGTAATACTCGAAGGAAAGCTTTCCGTCGTAGTTCATTGTATTTGTTTTGTAATCTGTAAGTCCATAAGTGACGCCACCTTCAACAGTGACACCAAAAATACCGGACATTGCGTTGTTGTTTGTCGGCTGCACTTTGTTCTGCGCCGTTGTCAGCTGGGACAAGACAATTAGCATCATCCCAAAAAAAGTAAATAGTTTCATTTAAAACTCCAAGATTTATAAAAAATTGTTCTTCTTTCTAATTAAAGAAGAACCTTGCGCCGATACCCGCATCTATACCAAAACCGGTACTTGGGGTAATCTGAAATACAGGAACTACCTCAACAAAGACGTCAATAGGCGTATTAGCAGGTAACCAGGCGATGCCAAGAACACCTCTGACACCAACAGAACCATCATAACCGCCGCCACTATTGTATCTGCCACCGATTCCATAATATAGAGGGAATCTTTGTGTTGAGCTGATAGCGGTAAATGAATGCCATAAATAATCCATGTGAAAATGAAGTCTGACTTTGCCATCATAGACATAGTCGTTTTTAGAGATTCGATCACCACCGACCGAAAAACCCAATCCAAAATCGAAAGCATTCGTTTTGGAAGTCCACAATTTTGCACTCAACCCGGTAGGTTCTCCGAGTATAAACCCGAGACCAAATCCGTGGTCTTGTGCTGAGGCAGGTTTGGCGAGTAGAACAAACAGTCCCAGTGCCAAAACAGCAAGTAAATTATTTTTCATGTTACAACTCCTTTTAGATAATTGTTCACGCTTTTGTTAATAAAATTCCGTTAAAAAACTCCCCTTATACTACCCAATTTAGCCCTGATTTCGGGAGTACAATCGCACAAAGGATTGAAAACTGGATTAGTCCATTTGTATAAACAGTACTACTTAATCGGCGATCCCATCTCTGTTGTTGTCCTTAAAGGCTTTTAAATGAATCTTTAATATTGTTATCGATATCATTAAAATTATCTGCAACTGTTGGGTTGAGAACTACATCACCCTTAAAGAACCAGCTGTTAACATCTACTGAGAGAGTTACATTGGATCTAAAATCCACAGAAAGGTCAACAATTTTTTTAAAATCGACTTCCTGATGGGCAGATTTAGTTGATTTATAAATGAAAGGTACACCGTTGTATCTTCCCTTAACAACTACTGAGTATCTTAAAGCCTGTGAATAACCTTCAAGGAATTCAGGATCAGGGGGCACTTCGCCATCTTCAAGCTTGTGGATTCTGAATTTAATTTTGGAATAGTTGCCGGCCGGAATGATTCCTGCGGCAAATTCAGTTGGTGTCCCGTCAAGGTTCAGTTTGATAACCATTGGACCAATTTTGATATTTGAAGAGTCACTAATACTCTTTGAGAATTTGATGTCTCTTAACAATATCTTCACTGTATCCAGTATAATAACATCAACTGCGTTTTTATTTAACCCTTTGTCTGCTGCAAGTGAAACCGATATGTTTTCACCGGCAACAACTCCGGTTGAGCTGTCTTTACATCCGGTAAACAGACCAACAGCTATAAAAAAGAGGATGAATAATCTGATTTTAATCGAAACCATCTTGGCTTCCTTTCTTAATGTTCTACCTTCGTGAGTTAAAATTTTCTTCGAAATAATGTCCCACAATTTTTTTTTAATTGCAGGGACGATCAAAAAATAATTATGAAGTGTAATTATTTTAAAATTCTGAAAACTATTCTTCTGTTTAAGGCTCTGCCTTCGTCAGTTGTGTTGTCTGCGATGGGGTTTCCCTCTCCGTAGCCAATTACACTGAGTCTTTCAGCGGCAATGCCTCTAAGAATAAGATAGTCTCTTACAGTTTCAGCTCTTCTGACCGAAAGCTCCTGGTTGTATTGGTCGGTTCCTGTATAATCAGTATAACCTTGAATTTCAACCTTAACCGTTGATCTGCTGTTTAAGAGTTTTACTCCTCTATCGAGAACCGGGTATGATTCGGGAAGAAGGTCTGATTTATCAAATGCAAAATTGACTCCGACGAGAACTAATTTATCTTCAGTGACAGCTACTATATATTTATCGATATATACTTCCTTGACCACTTCTTTTACAATTTCAACAGGGATATGTTTTTTAATCATCTCCTCAATTCTATTGTAATCGACCGGTTCACCACTTAAACCCTCACAAGGATTGCATTCTTCACATTGTTCTGAAGGCTCACCTTTAGTGAATAAATAGTTAAATCCGAGGCTTAATGCCATGTAAGAATCATGTCCATTTATCTCGACAGGGACAATTGTTCCTTCAAGTTCTGAATTGTTTGTTACATGGTAACCAAATTCTGCTACTACTGCCCAGATTGGGCTGAATTTGAATTCGGCACCAAGACCAACATTCAACTGTGAACCAAATTTATTGTCATCGGGATAAGCTGTTTGCGGGTTGCTTGTGCTTTTATAGTTTCCGCCCACTCCTGCAAAGAGGTATGGTGAAACGGGGGCACAAGGTACTATAAAGAATACGAGGTCAAGATCAGCGGTGATGAGATCGGTTGAAGATTTAATCTTCGTACCTATAGCATCTGCCCACTCGCCATTCAAATTTGAATAGCCACCCTTTAATCTTAAACCAACATGCTCTGAGAAGTTTCTTTGTACTGAGAGATAAGCTCCCCAGTTCATGTTAAGAGTTGTGATGTTTGCCGAATACAGCCTGGGGTAGGTTAATCCAAAACCCAAAGCCCAACTGTTAACGGCAGTCTGTGCTTGTGAAACACCCATGCCAAAGATCAGCAGGAGTGCAAGCGTTTTTAGTAAATTTTTCATTTTATGTTACTTTCTGTTTTATTTCAATTACTATTCTGATACAACACATTTTAATTTAACCTTTCCATTTTCAAATCACCCTGCATTTTCAGGAGTTTGAAAATATCAGGGGAGTTAAAAGAGCTCCCCACCCGGGATTAAATTATCTTCTTCTCATTACCAACGGAGGTCTTACAATTATGTTCTGATCGAGTGAAACCTGTCCTGCTGCGGCACTCTGAATGAGCTCTTCCATCAAGTCTCGCACCTGTAAGGAGTGAGATAGATGTACTTGCAATTAAGGGTTCCATACATCTGCAATTGGTTCCAAGCGTCATTGCTGAACCGGCAGACCAGAATAAGTTTTTCGCTTGAGCTCCACCGGCAAGTATTACCTGACTTGTGGGACTTGTAGTAATCGAAGTGGCACTACGAATGATGAAGACTGCGTTAACATCTCCACCTGCATCAAGTGTAACACTTCCACCCGGGGAAATCTCGATCGACGTACCTGACTGGTAGAGTCCCGGTACAAGTGTCAAACCATTGATATTTCCTGAGAGTGGGATTGGTACTCCACGCACTGCGGAAACTGCATCCAAATAAGCCGCTTCTGCATCTATTTTTGCCTGAATTAACATTGCAGGAACAGGAATTGGATCATCTGCTGCATAGATTATTCCGATTACCTCGGGATTTGTTAATCCTGTTATTGCTGATCTTGTTCCCGGGCTAATACCTACATCTCCGGTAATTGAAGAGGTTGGGATGTTTGTTATAGCCGAATTCGAGAGAATGGCGAACCTTGCGGCAGATCCAAGATTAACAGGTAGCTGCCCGCCGCCTCCACCTGCTGCGGTGGTGAATTTCCATACATAGTTGGCTGCCATCGGAATTCCGGTGATATCTTTGGCACCGGTATTAATGGTTGCTGTATATTCGGTATTTGCAACGAGGTTTGCGGATGGTGTATAAGTTGCGATGACACCGGTGTAAGTAACCGTACCTGCCACAAACGAAGCCCCCTGCATCAAAGTAAATGTTGCAGTGGTAATTGTGGAAGGATCCATAACCCTGTTAAATGTAGCCGTAACCTTTTGATTTAAAGGCACTCCGGTTGCAAGATTGGCAGGATCAGTGGCAATTACTGTAGGCGGTGTAACTGCCGCCCCTGTCGTAAATGTCCACACATGGTTGGCTACAAGAGCGTTTCCTGTAAGGTCTTTTGCTCCGGTTGTAATAGTACATGTATATAATGTACTTGCCGTTAGATTGGCAGCAGGAGTAAAGGTGGCAACTACGCCACTATAGGAAACGAATCCTGAGATATCGACTAATCCGGCTTTAACAATAAATGTTGCCGTGCTAATCGTGGTAGGATCCATCGATTTGCTAAATGTGGCAGTAATCTTTTTATTCAAAGCTACGCCGGTTGCAAGATTAAGAGGATCGGTGGCTATTACTACAGGCGGTGTTATAACAACAAGTGCACCTGTGGTAAATGTCCATACATAGTCTGTTACAAGCGAGTTTCCGGTAAGATCCTTGGCTCCTGTTGTGATAGTAGCAGTATATAGAGTACTTGCCGAAAGATTGGCAGCAGGAGTAAAGGTTGCAGTTAAGCCACTATAGGATACAAATCCTGAGATAGCGGTTAAGCCAGCCTTAACAATAAATGTTGCCGTGCTTATAGTGACAGGATCCATCGTTTTGCTGAATGTCGCGGAAATCGTTTGGTTAACCGGCACTCCGGTGGCAAGATTTAGCGGTACGGTGGAAACAACAACAGGAGGAGTAACTATCGGCCCTGCACCTGTGGTAAAGCTCCAGACATAATCGTTGACAAGCGCATTACCGGTAAGGTCTTTAGCTCCCTTGGTGATGGTTGCTGTGTAAACAGTACTTGGCAGGAGAACAGAGGAAGGTGAGAAGGTGGCAGTGGTTCCAAGATAGGAAACAAAACCATCGACAACTACCGTACCGTGTTTCAATGTGAATGTTGCGGTAGTTAAAGTCGAAGCATCCATTACCTTGCTAAAAGTAGCGGCAATTTTCTGATTCGATGGTACGCCGGTGGCATTATTCATTGGATCTGTCGAGGTGACTATAGGCGGAGTTACAACCGCACCCGTTCCTGTTGTGAAACTCCAGGTATAAGCAGTTACAAGAGCATTTCCTGTAAGATCTTTTGCACCCGTTGTGATAGTAGCCGTATAGACAGTGTTCGCAGCAAGATTACTTGCTGGAGCAAAGGTGGCTGTCATCCCAAAATAGGATACAAAACCTGAAACAGAAGTAGTTCCCTGGCGCAATGTAAATGTAGCTCCCGTAATTGTGGTAGCATCCATTGTCTTGCTAAAAGTAGCTGCAACTTTTTGGTTAAGAGCTACTCCTGTTGCGAGGTTAGCCGGCACCGTTGAAGTAACGGTTGGAGGAGTGACAACCGGAGCTGCACCGGTGGTAAATCTCCACACATAGTTGGTAACGAGTGAATTACCTGTAAGATCTTTTGCACCTGTGGTGATGGTGGCAGTGTAAGTTGTTCCTGCAACCAGATTGGCAAAAGGAATAAACGTTGCTGTCATCCCGACATAACTTACAGTTCCTGCTACAAATGATGTTCCCTCAGAAAGGGTAAATGTTGCAGTTGTAAGGGTTGCAGGGTCCATCGCTTTGCTAAAGGTGGCGGCGATCTTTGTGTTTAATGCTACATTAATTGCATTATTCAGTGGATCGGTTGAAGTAACCGTTGGTGGTACTACAACTATCGCCAATCCTGTTGTAAAGTTCCAAACATAAGCGGTAACCAAAGTATTACCTGAAAGATCTTTCGCTCCCGTGGTAATTGTGGCTGTGTAAGTTGTGTTTGGCAGAAGATTAGTTGCAGGTCCAAATGTAGCGGTTGTTCCATAATAGGAAACAAAGCCGGAAACAGCGGTTGAACCACGTTTCAGCGTAAATGTTGCACCGGTGATGGTTGAAGCATCCATTGTTTTGCTGAAGGTAGCAATTATCTTCTGATTAAGGGGCACGCCGGTTTGGGCATTTACAGGGTCTGTTGCATTAACTACAGGCGGTGTAACAATTACTCCGGCTCCTGTTGTGAAACTCCAGACATAATTCTGATCGAGTGCATTGCCCGTTAGATCTTTTGCACCGGTAGTAATAGTTGCTGTATAAACTTTGTTTGGCAACAGATTAAGTGTTGGTGAATAAACGGCTGTTCTACCCACATAAGTGACGGTTCCGGCAATAAAGTCGGCGCCTTGCATTAATGTAAATGTAGCAGTTGTAACTGTTGAAGCATCCATTGTTTTACTGAATGTTGCAGCAATCTTCTGGTTAAATGCAACACCTGTTTCGCCATTTTGAGGGTCAGTTAAAGTGACCGCAGGCGGGGTTATAACGGCTGCAACACCTGTGGTGAATACCCAGACATAATTTTCCTCGAGAGTGTTTCCTGTAAGATCCATTGCTCTGGTGGTAATTGTGGCTGTATATGTGGTATTGGCTTCAAGATTGCTCGTTGGTATGTAAGTAGCGGTTAATCCGACATAACTTACTGTACCTGAAACAAACAGAGTCCCTTGCATCAAAGTGAATGTTGCTGTTGTAATCGTACCTGCATCCATAGGTTTACTAAAGGTAGCAGCTATTTTTTGATTCAACGGCACACCCGTCTCTGAATTGGCAGGGTCTGTAAATGTAACAATTGGTGGAGTTACGGTGGCAGTTGCTCCCGTTGTAAAGCTCCAGACATAATTGTTTTGAATCGCTACACTTTTTTTGTTTTTAGCGCCGGTCGTAATTGTCGCGATGTAAGTAGTGTAGGGCATCAGGTTGCGTGACGGGGTAAATGTTGCCGTCGTACCTGTGTATGTAACTGTTCCTGATGTGAACGAATTGCCTTCCATCAGTGTGAAAGTTGCAGTCGTAATTGTAAGTGAATCCATCTCTTCACTAAAAATTGCAACTACTTTTGATTCAACGCCACTCCAGTATCAGCATTCGCGGAACTGTTGAACTTACGCTCGGAATGGTGTAAAGAGGTGGGTTCACAATCCCGACTCTCGTCGCAGCCTGCTATTAAAATCAGCACTGCGAGTGGGAAAAACCACTTCTTAAAAAAAACGTTTAGTAGGTTCATTATGTTAACTCCTTGTTAATTTTTTGATCTGTACAAACATAGACATCTAGAAAGTTGGGTAAAATCGTGTAAAAGGATGAAAATTGGGCTACATCGAGTGGGGGACTATGGGGTGAGTTTTGTGGAGTAGGAGGGTTAGAACCCCCAGAGCAACCAGCTGCTTTGTGCTTTTTCCAATAACATTTTCAAGTTAAATGTTCCATCTTTTAGATTTACCATAACCGAATCAATATTTTTACCCAGATTTTTATTTACATTCACAGACAATTCCTTTAGTCCGACTGAACCATCTTTTAAATTGGTCATCACGGAATCCAGGTTCTGAGCGAGTGAAGGATCCATCAGGAGTCTTCCTACACTTCCGTTTCCATCTTTTACATTTCTGACAATTGTCATCAAATCGGCGGACATGGTCTCTGTGTTGTTTAGTGTTGACTTAATCAGAGTATTGAATCCTGATGAGCCCGATTTCAGCAATGCAATTGCTGAATCAAAATTTTGGGAAAGATCATCATCCATCAACAGTCTTCCAACAATTCCTTTTCCATCCTTGATATAAGTTGTAATTTTGGCGAGGTCCCCCGTAATTACTGTTGTATTGTCAATTGTGCCCTTCAGCGAGGCAAAAATTTCATCAAGGTTTATCGGTGGGGCTGTTCTTATAACATCCATGTCCTGAATTGTTATCGCTTTACCCTTACCCGGTGAAATAAAAAGAATCTTGTTCCCCATCAACCCCTCTGTTCCAATATTTGCAATAGCATTTTTGTTGATAAACTTGCGAACACTTTCATCAATTATCATATCAACCTGAACCGATGTGTCAGTTATGATTGAAATGCCTTCCACTACACCAACATTGATCCCCGCAAAGCGGACATTTCCACCAACCTGAAGCCCTCCAACATCCTTGAAGACACCTGAGATGTTAAAAGTGCTGCGGAACAGTTGTTGTTTTTCACCAATAAAATAGATCGCCAGGATGAACACCACGATACCGACGGTGATAAAGATTCCCAGTCTGATTTTGTTTTTTGAATCATTTTTCATTTTATAATCTCACTTTAATCCATTGGTCAATATTCAAAGAATGACCGGACCCATTTATCTGTTGAATTTTGCATCTCTTCAAACGAACCTTCTGCATAACAAACACCCTCCTTCAGCACAATTATTCTGTTGCCTGTAAGTTTGGCACATTCAATATCATGTGTAATGATAATTGATGTGGTGTCATATTTTTTCTGCACTTGTATTATAAGTTCGCTTATCTCTCGTGATGTAATCGGATCAAGACCCGTTGTTGGTTCATCATAGAGCATAATTTCCGGTTTTAATATCAGGGTTCTTGCAAGCCCAAGCCTTTTACGCATACCCCCGAGAGTTCCGGAGGTCATCTGTTCAACAGCATCCGAACGGAAAACATCTTCAAGAGCTTCCTTTACGCGGAGATTTATCTCCTCGTTTACCATTTCTACTTTTTGCCGTCTTAGAGGAAATTCAAGATTTTCCCTTACGGTCCTTGCGTCGTAAAGAGCACCGCTCTGGAAGAGGAATCCTATTTTTTTCTAATTTCAGACAATTCGTTTCTCTTTAAATTCGAAACATTTTGTCCAAATAAAATAAGATCCCCCTCATCCCACTCGAGCAGACCAACAATACATTTTATTAACACCGACTTTCCTGTTCCTGATTTCCCCAGGATCACAAGATTTTCCCCTTTGTAAATTTTCAGGCTGATATCAACCAGCACCTTTTTTTCACCAAATGATTTTTTGAGATTTTTCATCTCAACAACAACGGATTTCTCCGATGTTTCAGTTGTAACCGGTTTGTTCTCCTCAACCATTATTTTCATTTGCGTAGCCATTTTAATAATTAAGCAAACTTGTAATTTGAACTGCAATCATATCGATGATAAATACAGCTAATGAGGCAAACACTACTGCGGAATTCGCCGCTTTTCCCACCCCTTCAGTTCCTTTGTCTGAATAATATCCCTTGTAACATCCTATCAGTCCAATAGCAAACCCGAAGAAAAAGGTTTTAACAATAGCCGGAATCAGGTCTTTATATTCAAGACTGTTAAATATATAGGAGAAAAAGAGAGTGGAACTTACATCCCCTTTAAGATTTACCCCTACAAATGCACCCAACAAACCAACCGCATCAGAAAAAAGCACCAGCATTGGAAGCATCAGAGTTGCGGCAACAACTCTTGTAACCACAAGGTATTTAAATGGATTTGTCCATGAAACTTGCATGGCATCAATTTGTTCAGTCACTTTCATTGAAGCAAGCTCCGCCCCTATACCCGAGCCCACCTTTCCGGCAAAAATTAAAGCCGTTATTACAGGTCCAATTTCCCTCACGATAGAAACCGCGACCATAGCCGCCAGGAGTGATTCAGCACCAAACTTGGCGAGTGTTGGCCGCGATTGTATGGTAAGTACAAGACCTATGATAAAACCAGTGATAGCTACAAGACCAAATGACTTGTATCCAATCATAAAGGCTTGTTTAGCGAGTTCATTAAACTCGTAGGGTGGCTTAAAAACTTCTTTTAAAGAATCGGAGAGTGAATGAAGCAATAGAAGTCACTTCCAGGAAAAACTTATCCATGCTATTTTGGGATAATTATTGTGGATTTATCCAATCCATTCTTTTTATCCCGTTTATCCTGCTTTTTTTCTTTCATGCTTTTAGCAGGTTCTTTTTTGGAACCTTTTTTGGTGTCCTGACTTTTGCTCATGACTTATTTCCTTTATGTTACGGCTCATGTTGATCTGTGAGCCGAAGTGTATAAATAGTTACGAGTGCAAAATATGGAGAAAAAAAGCGGGGAACAATAAACCAAATGGATGAAAAGAGGACTAATCCTGTTGGAGCAGGTGTCTGCTATGGGGAGGGAAGAGGACTGAACAACTTTCTAATTATTAATAGTGTTGATGCTTCTTGTGATATCCTGCAAGCTCTCTTCAGTATAGGAATAGTTTGCAATTTCGAGGCGGGTATGCAATGCGAGCTTATCCATTATATTGTGGACATGACTTTTGACGGTATGACTTGAGACATGAAGTTTTTGACCTATTTCTTTGTTGCTCATCCCTTCACTTAAAAGTACCATTACCTGTTTTTCACGCTTTGTCATTCTGACAACTTCGTTTAGTTTTATTTTCCCTTCACTCACCGCAAGATCAATTATCTTGGCAAACACAGTTTCAGATGAGAGTGACGGCAACACATTTTCACCTTCGGCAACGGTTCTTATAGTTACTATAAAATCATCAAGGGAGGCATCTTTTAAGATAAAACCATTTGCACCGGCCTTAATATATAATAATATATCAGCCTGGACGGGGGCAAGGTCCATAACAACAATTTTTGCCAACGGGAATTCTTCGTGTAATATTTCAACAACTCTGAGACTGTTCTGATTACGAAGTCCGAGGTCCATCAATATGACATCGGGGCTCATATCATGAACCATTGAAAAGGTGGTCTTCTTCTCGTTGGAAGATTCAAGCACTTCAATGTCAGCATGCTGTTTTAATATCTGAAGTATACCCTCACGAAGAAGACGATTGTCCTCAATGAGTAATACTTTTATTTTGTTCATGATCTGATCTCTTTTATGAAAGTTAATGACGCAGAAGTTTTTTTTAACTTCTGATCTAATGTACTTTCCTCATCCGTAAAATGCAATCAGTCAAAGGATTGAAAAATGGACTATAAAAGTAGATTAAAATAGAATTGAAAGTTGGCCGGAGCCTATTCGTCGATTAAAGATATTTCGGGATCCGCATCTTTATATGATTTATAGATGTGGGCATAATTTGCAACCTGCACACGGGTTTGCAGCGATAATTTTTCAAGAATGTTATGCATGGCTTTTTACTGTAAAAGCGGATAGATTAAGCTTTAATGCAATCTCTTTATTTGTATAACCTTCAGCAATAAGCTGGATAACCTGCTGTTCTCTTTTGGTCATTCTTACCGACTCAACAATAATTGAGGGAGATGAGGAATGAACTGCGCTTTCAACAATGGAAGCAAAGAGGGTTTTCATCATGTTTGGTGGTAATATCTGTTCCCCGGCATGAACCTTTCGGATCGCATTATAAAAATCTTCAATATTAGCATCTTTTAATAAAAAACCACTCACGCCCGCTTTGATAAATTCGTAGATGTCTTTTTCCATCGCCACGAGATCCATCACAATAATCTTTGTAGCAGGCAACTTTTTTTAAAATTGCCTTTACGATGTACAAACTGCTGCGGTCTCTAAGCCCAAGGTCGAGTAAAACTATTTTTGGTGTATTCTCAAGAATGGCTGAAAGGATGTTTTCACCATTTCCCAAAGAGGAAACCACTTGCATATCAGGCTGTGTTCTAAGCAGAGTTTCTATTCCCTCCCTGAGGAGCCGGTTATCTTCTATAACAAGTATTGATATTTCTTCCATGTTCATATCGATTGACATTTCTTCCATGTTCATGTCTAATTGTAAACTAATAGATAAATCTCCGGTGGTTTTAAGTATATCTTAAGTCCTAAAAATTAAAAGAACTCATACGATACGCCATAAACATAACATAAATTTTACCAATTTCCTAACTTTTTCTTATTATAATAATTCTGTCAACGGATAAAAGCGGAAATAAAACATTCAAAAACCAAAAAAAATGTTAAATAACAAGGAGTTACCCCCCAAGTATTGCCGTTGCCTCTATCTCAACAAGCATGTCGGGATCAACGAGTGAACTGACCTGAACAAGTGTGCTTGCGGGACGAATAGTGCCAAAGACCTCACCATGTGCCCGGGCAACATCTTCCCAAATCGCCATGTCAACCACATAAATCCTGGTCCTAACCACATCATTTATTGAGCCACCTGCATCAATAAGCGCCTGCTCAATCTTTTTTAAGATGATTTTAACCTGATAATAGGGTTCACCCAAACCCCTCACTTTTCCATCTTTCATGGAGGTTGTACCCGCCACTTCGATGACATTTCCACCTCTTACTGCTCTGGAATAACCAACAAGTTCTTCATATTCCGATCCTGAGGGGATATTTATCCGTTTCAAAGTGCTGCCTCCACTATTTTTTCCACAGTTATTCCAAATTGTTCATACAATGTATTTGCGGGGGCTGAAGCTCCAAAATGGTCAAGAGCAATTTGGCAACCTTCATCACCGGTATATTTACTCCATCCAAATGAAACACCCGCTTCAACGGATATTCTCTTTTTAACTTCGGGTGAAAAGATACTCTTTTTATATTCTTCACTCTGTTTTTCAAATAATTCCCATGACGGGAAGCTGACCACTCTTACTTTTTTACCCGATTCAGTAAGTTTTTCACCTGCTTTAACCGTGAGATCAAGCTCTGAACCTGTTCCCATCAAAATTACATCGGGGGTGCCTTCACAATCGCGAACGATATATGCCCCTTTTTCAAGATCGGAGACTGGTGCGGTCTTATCTTTAATTACCGGGAGACCCTGACGGGAAAGGATAAGTGCAGTTGGTCCGGTTGTATTTTCAAGAGCAGACTTCCATGCATAAACTGTTTCATGGCTGTCGGCAGGTCTTATCACAGTAAGCCCCGGAATCATCCTTAAACTTTGGATGTGTTCAACAGGCTGATGTGTGGGACCATCTTCACCAAGACCAATACTGTCATGGGTAAACACATAAATTACTCGAAGATTTTGCATCGCTGCAAGACGAATGGCGGGACGCATATAATCGGAAAACACCAGGAATGTCCCCCCAAAAGGGATAATTCCGCCATACATCGCCATCCCGTTCATCACGGCACCCATTCCATGTTCGCGGACACCATAATGAATATTTCTCCCCGATCTGTTGACAGGAGAAAAAGAAGGAAGGTTTTTAAAATCTGTAAGATTTGACTCAGTCAGATCTGCCGATCCACCAATCAGTGTAGGATAATTATTATCAAGTGTATTGATCACTTTTTGTGAAGATGCTCTTGATGCAAGTTTTTCAGTTAAATCAGGGAAATAAGATTCATCGATGGGGAATTCACCCGGCACTTCACCACTAATTATTTGTGTAAGAAGTGTTGCCTCTTCAGGGTAAACCGATTTGTATTGATCAAAAGTCCGTTCCACGAAAGATAAACCTTTAATTTTTCTTCAATTGCAGAGGCAAAATGAGTTTTAACTTCTTCAGGCACCGTGAATGGTTCAGTGTATTCCCATCCGAGATTCTGTTTAGTAATTTTCTATCTCTTTTTCACCAAGGGGTGAACCATGAGCTTTGCAGTGTCCTGTTTATTTGGACTTCCATAACCGATGTTGGTTTTTGTGATAACAAGACAAGGGCGGTCGCTGCTTTCTGTTTCGTGCAGAGTCATCCGCAACCGGTCGAGATCATTTACATCATATATATTATATACATTCCACCCGTAGCTCAGGAATCTCTTTTCAGTTTCATCCGTGAACGAAAGGGATGTCTTGCCGTCAATTGAGATACCATTGTCATCATAAAAAAGGACAAGTCTTTTAAGTTTCTGATTTCCGGCAAATGAAGCTGCTTCGTGTGAGATGCCTTCCATAAGATCACCATCACCGCAGATTGCATAAACATAATGATCAAAAATCTCAAAATCGGGTTTGTTGAATTTTTTAGCCATAAACTCATAAGCAAGCGCCATCCCCACAGCATTTGCAACACCCTGACCTAAAGGTCCCGTTGTGGCTTCCACTCCAACTGTGTGTCCCCTCTCAGGATGACCCGGAGTTAAACTCCCACTGCCTGAAATTTTTAATATCGTCAATACTCAATCCAAAACCGGACAGATGAAGCAGAGAATAAAGAAGCATACTTCCGTGTCCTCCGGAAAGAACAAAACGATCTCTGTTTATCCAGTTTGGATCTTTGGGATTGAAGTTCATCACTTCATTAAAAAGGAAATAGCCGAGAGGAGCCAACCCCATCGGTGCCCCGGGATGACCCGAGTTTGCTTTTTGAACTGCATCCATCGCAAGTGTGCGAATAGTATTAATCGATAATTTTTGGATATCCAACGAAATCTCCAGATAATAGAAATTTTAAAAACTCTTACCATAAATATACAGAATCTAAAAATTATCCTCCGAGGAGGATTAAATATTCGTAGTTTATTGTTCACCTAAGACACCTTACCCGGCGTGCCGGGTTAAATATTCGTAGCGTCTCAAATGCCCTGCCCCGTTAGGGGCTTCCTATGGATAGAAATGTGAATCCCAAAATGCCTTTGCCCCGGCAGGGGTTTCCTATGGATAGAAATGTGAATCCCAAATCGCCTTGCCCCGGCAGGGGCTTCCTATGGATAGAAATGTGAATCCCAAAATGCCTTTGCCCCGGCAGGGGCTTCCTATGGATAGAAATGTGAATCCCAAAATTATCCCCGGAGGGGATTAAATATTCGTAGCACTCGGTCTTAACCCCAGACCCCATACCCGGCGAGCCGGGTTATATATTCGAAGCAAATCCGGCATCCCTCATAGGTCCGATTTAAGACAGTTGGTTGGGGATTGGGTGAACAACTGTGGATAATATTTCAATCCTTCATAGGTTCGATTTTAAAACTGATAAATTTCTTCAATTAAAAAGTGGTAGATCGATCGATTGTTCCTACCTTAAAAATGCTTTTTTGAAGTGTACCGGTGACGAATGTTGTAAGGAATTCTTCTGCTTTGGGGAGGACACATCAAGGGTGGTGGTGGGATCTTCGAAATAAAAAATATCTTTAACTACTTTTATTTTCGAAAATTCGATGCCAAATGAGAAAAGTTTATAGTTTTTTCCTGATTCGAGTTGATATCCCTTATTGTGTAAAAACTCTGAAAATTCGGGAGAGCCCATTTTCAGCATATCGTAAATTGCAGAGCTCAGATGGTAATAAAAATTTGCGTTAATAGATTTTGAAGCACTCTAAGAGTGAATTTTAATCGCATAGACCTCCCCTTGTATTTTGCCTAAGCAACAACTGCTCTATCGTTCATATTTTTCCATTCAAATAATATCATGTTATGTATTTCAAAACTGATTTTTTAATGTTGGTTAAGTTAAGAATTTTCACGATTATTTTATGTCATTGAATAACAATTTTGATCTCAATTGCTACGAATATTTAACCCGGCCGCCGGGTAAGGGTTCTTGGAGTTTCTAGAAGATTTGCTACGAATATTTAATCCTCTCCGAGGATAACTTAATTTGACCCTTACGCTATTTCGTTCTACTGATGACAATCGAGGACGATTGTACACTCCTTGTCACTAACGCAAGAAATCCACGATTTTCTCTCATATCTCTCAAGTCTCTGATGCACTTAAGTTCTCAAGTCTCTAAAGTTCTAAAGTTCTCCATTTGTCTAATATCCCATTAATGGTTAAATTTTGTGATTGTTAATTAATCTTTATAATCAAGTTCAATCCGGTTACCATGAAACTTTATACTATTTCGATAAAACTGATATTATTGGCTTTTATTCTTTTTGGATCATCACTCTTTGCAGCTATTGAAGTTCGTCATTTGGGTGATACTATTCATAATGTTACCGTCCAGATTTCCCCTTTTGATGCCGAGTGTACGATTAATGGCGAGGTTGTGGAGCCAAGCAAAATCGATAAACCCCTCGAAAGGGGAGTAAATGTCGTTAAATTGACCAAAAACGGTTATAAAAACATATTCCAATAAGTTTACTGTTTTGAAGATAACCGCCACTTCCTTTTTGGTTATGGAGCCGAAAAAAATTAGGGACTGTTGCAAGAAGTAAAAACCGATCCTCCGGCGCTTCTGTGTTTATTGATGGTGAATTAAAAGGGACAAGCGTGCGGGTTTCCGCTTCCGGTTAAAAATACAAGGTTAAGGAGTTGAACTGGAAAAATACCTCCCTGTTGAACAGGAAATTGATGGTACTCAACCTGCAAAACTTTATACACTTAACCTGAAACTGCAAAAA
>JADJNX010000010.1 GCA_016714125.1 Ignavibacteriales bacterium
TCGGATTTCAATTTAGCTCCACATTCTTAGCAATGACTTTTTTGTTGCCGGGGTTTCTTTTCCACATTCAGGACATTTCATATTACTTCTCTTCTTAATTTCAATCAAATAATTGAATTACAATTTTAAAAAATATTATTCAGAATCCTAATATATAAATTAATAAACGATCATCAAGGAGGAAGGTTTCCATCTACTGTTCAAATGGTGGTGAAAAAAAAAAATAGCCAAATGAAGAGAGATTTGTTTATTGGGTATTATGAGTTTATTATCAGAGAAGGTGTTTTTAAAAAAACCTTCTGAAACAGCCTTAATAATTCTTTGAGCACAAGAAAGATTAAGAAAATTAACCCCCTGTCCTGAGTATTGGGTTAAGGAGATAATGTTGCTAAAAAAGTTATATATTTCGGAAATTAAATTTAATTTGTTGCCGTTTTATAGTTGTTTGTTTTTATATTTGTTATGTAAATATTTGAGGTTATAAAACGTAACTCGGTTGTAAATAAACTACAATCCTTACTGAGACATGATACAATCCCGCGAGTACTATCGAGATAGCTGCTTTGTTTTAGATTTGGCCAAACTTGAATCAAACAACCTAGATTGGCGAATATACTCTTTGGTGCAATCCGGAATTATTGATAGAGTTGGAAGGGAAAGTTTTCAATTAGTACACGAGATAAATTTGCCCCGATAATTTCAGGCAGGATAAATGAACTCAATTTAGCCCTGAAAAGGAGTTCCCTTATTTGAGTTACTGTTTGTGAAACATCCATATTAAACGAGTTTATGATTCATCAACCAGGCATTTTTTATACAATGGTGGAAGTTGAGAGGATGCAACTGAATCAGTTTTTAGTTTTGAAGGATCGAACACACAGTTTTTATAAATCCATCGTTAGCGATTGCTCGAAAGATATGTTCAATTCGATCAACATACACTTATAGTCAAGAATCTAATCACTGAGGCACCAACACAGGTAAGTGAGAATGTAAATACAGTAACCCTTGAGAAAGTATTGGTAGATATTTTCTGTGATACTATTCTTTTCTCTGCTCAACAAGGAATTGAAATGCGAACAATCTTTCAAGAGGCTTTTAGAAAATATTCACTGAATCTCGATAAAATGTTCCGCTATTCAGCCAGGCGCGGCAATAAGAAAAAATTTAGTGAGTTTTTTTCGTCGATAGCTTAGTAAAATATTTCCGATGCAAAACTTCTAAGGTGGATGAAACATAAGACCTCCTGTAATTTAATTTTATCTTTTTAGGATTGTACCTAAGCCTGATTCCTGTGTAAACCAGCTGCGACAACAATATTATCTTTGATGTTAATAGTAGAGGACGATGAAGTGGGATCCTCCGGAGACAGTTTTTTCCATTCGGTTCCATTAAAATGATACAACCTGTCATATGAAGCACCTGCAAAAATATCATTTAGCCGGATTCCTTTTATGCAGTAAATTGTTATTAAGTCTGGATCATTATCTTTACTCCATTCTAAATCTTGCATATTTTTTACATAGATTCCATCTCCGACTGCAAAATATTTTTTCCCGGGATAAAGCCATCCTCTCAAAACCCAATCTGAAATTCCTTGTTTGCTAATTTCCATTGCCTTTTCTCCCTCTATCTTAAATATCTTTGAAGTAAAACCCAAGAGAATATTGGGCACAAACAGCAATTATCTCATAAGATTTTGTCCTTTTATTATAATCACCATAAATGTTGTTCACATACAGGTCAGTTCCGGTTTCGATCGGGGTCCAAACTGTTCCATTGTAGTGATATATTTTTCCAAGTCCACCACCGATATAAAGATTATTAGGGTGGGATGCCCATGCAGTCACTGCCGTAATAGGAGTGCACACATTTTCTCCTTGACCTTGGGAACTATAGCTCGTCGATTGCATAGTTGAATACATAGTGATATTTTCTGAATCAAATGCAACAATACTATAAATTGGGAGAGGATGAGTTGCTGTCGGTGTCTGACAACTGTAATAAAACTGTATTTGTTTATACTCCCACTTACTCCCATCCCAATGTGCTGCATTGTAGTCTGAGTACCCGGCAAGGTTGGTATCAGGAAGAACAAACTGACCAACAGCCCAGATGTCATTCTCGCTGATTATGGCGATATCTTTGACTCTACTTGTGTTAATATCAGTACTCCCAAGGTAATGTTTAGTCCAACTAAAAAAGGAATTGCCAGTTGGTGAAAGAGTTGTAAGATTAGTTACATTTGAAAAGATTGGAGAATTGTTGGGAGGCGTTATTGAAGCCTGAAAAACATAAACTTTGGAATGTGTAAGAGTGGGTATGTACAATAGAGTATCGGCACTCACCACCGTAATGGACATAACTGTCTGGTTATCCTGCAGGAGCAATACCTGAGCAGGTAACATACCCGGAGGAATGGATAGATTAAGCCAACCCTCAGTGCATGACACATCATCAACTGTGAGAACAGGTTTTTCAACCGGAGTGGTTGGAGATTCTGAACAACCTGTAAATAAGCCTAAACCCAAAAGAATCATCATAAAAAACAATTTCATACAAAACCACTCAAAAAAAATAAAAGGATTAATCCCGGAGTTCAAAACACAGATAATCCGAGAATTAGCATTACAGGGAAATAATAGACAATTAATCTATGTCTGTAAACGGAACCACTCAATACTTACCAAAGAGTTTGTTAATACCACGATGAAACTTGTGCATTCCTGCCACAGGTTCGGTGTACATCAGGATACATTTTCCGGAAACAACATGAATACCGGCCGCGATTCCATTTTCATTTGCTTCTTTTTGATCCGGAACCCTGTTGAAGCCAAACGGATGTAAACCCAAGAGTTGCTGCTTCTTTAACAAGTAGTGCCGCCCTTTCAGGTTTTACACAAACTATCAGATTTGGGGTTAATCCGGCAACAAGATCGAGCGTTTTGTAACATTTTACTCCCTCAACCATTTGCAAAGAAGGATGAACCGGA
The DNA here is from genome assembly GCA_016714125.1 of Ignavibacteriales bacterium. Classification (GTDB taxonomy): domain Bacteria; phylum Bacteroidota; class Ignavibacteria; order Ignavibacteriales; family Ignavibacteriaceae; genus UTCHB3. Next base: position 2,994 of record JADJNX010000010.1, read on the forward strand.
TATATTGTAAATCCCCGTGCCGTCAACTCTTTGAGAATATAATTACCAAACTTTTTAACATCCGAAGAAACTCCAACCAGTGCAAAAGTTTTTTCACTAACCATTTTTTCTATTTGTTTATCCATTTTTATCCTCGTTTTAATAAATGAATCAAGTGGTAAACTTAATAAAACCTGAACATTTTTTACTAATTTAAATGACAGACAATCAATTTTTCTGACAGATGAAAGGAACCTGCACCCGATGCAGTGGTATGTCGATATTGTAACAGCTCACCCGATCATCACAGCCATGATTCAGTTTGCCATTTTGGGAACACTTGGGGATATGATCGCCGCATGGATAGTGAACAAAAAGTTCTTTTTGCCTTATAAACCCCTTGAACTTCTTCTGAAATTTGTCGAGTGGGCTTTTCTTGCTGTCTTGATTAAATATGCCTTTACGGGATACAGATTTTTTGTGGATGGACTTGTTACATCAGGACTGCTTCCCGAATTGGGAAGTTTTGGAACCGCCTTTGCAATATCAACCGCAATGAATCTACAATTTGGTGTGCTATTAGTTCTGCTTCATCGTTTGTTGGATAATCTGATAGCAGGTAAGGTTAATTGGGCAAACATCGACAAAGGATTTTATTCTCTCATCTGGTTTTGGCTTCCTGCGCACACAATAACCTTTATGCTTCCAAAACCTTTTCAGATTGGACTTGCAGCACTTTGGTCGGTTTGTCTGGGTATAATTCTTGGATTCTACAACAAAAAGAAAGTGGAGAAAACATGATCTCATGTGCATTTTATGAGAGCCCTGTGGGTACCCTTTATCTCGGCGCCGGAGAGAAAGGAATTGTGTTCATCGAATTCAAAAACGAATCAAAATTTGATGAACAACAAACCAAACTCAAAAAAAGACTCAAAGATGAATTTTCCGAACAGGAAACACCTTTGATCAAGGAGTTAAAAAATCAACTTGATGGCTATTTCTCAGGCAAAAGAAAAGATTTTGATTTACCGATTCAAATGTCAGGTACTGAATTTCAAAAATCGGTTTGGAACCAACTCCTCACCATTCCCCATGGTGAAACAAGATCTTACAAACAGCAGGCTGAAATTATTGGAAATCCAAAGGCAGTTAGAGCAGTTGCAAACGCCAACGGCGATAATCTGATCAGCATCGTTATCCCTTGCCATCGTGTTATCGGTGCCAATGGTTCTCTCACCGGATATGGTGGTGGACTCGACAATAAAGAATGGTTACTCAATCACGAAAATAAATTCAATAAATAAGGTTTAAGCAGTTATGAAGAGATTCCTCTCACTTTTTGCAGTAGTTGTATTTTTATTTCAACCCCTCCATTCCCAGTTCAATTTTAATGCCGACACAGTAAAAGCCGGAAAATATGATACGGGGAAGATGTGGACTTTCGAATTTCCACCTTTTGATTATCTCAAAGAAAAATATGGTTTTGAAGCCGCAAAGGAGTGGTTTGATGATGTACGCCTCTCAGCATTAAGAATCCCCGGTTGTTCCGCCTCCTTGGTTTCGGGAGACGGGTTGGTTATGACAAATAATCACTGCGCCAGAGGTGTGCAAAGACAGGTTCAAAAAGAGGGAGAAGAACTCGCAAAAACAGGTTTTTATGCGACCACTCTCGAAGAGGAAAGAAAAATCCCCAACTATGTTGCAGAACAACTTGTGTATTTGAAGGATATCACTTCCGAGGTGCAACCCGAAATTGAAAAAGGTAAAGATGCTGCGGAAAAAGTATCAATTCGCGAAAAAGTTATGAAGGATTTAAAATCCAAATATGAAAAAGAAACAGGCCTAAGATGTGACATTACCACATATTTTAACGGAAGTCTCTTTTTTGTGCAGGGATTTAAGGTATTTAAAGATGTAAGACTTGTTTTCCAACCTGAAGAGGGTATTGGATATTTTGGCGGCGATCCTGATAATTTTACATTTCCAAGATATAACCTCGACTGTACTTTTTATCGTGTTTATGGTGAAGATGGAAAACCGATAAAATCGGAGCATTTTTATCAGTGGAGCAAAAACGGTGCTGCCGAAGGTGAACTGGTTTTTACGGTTGGAAACCCCGGTTCAACCAATCGTCTCAGAACTGTTGCACAACTTGAATATTTGAGGGATGTACAGTATAGAAATCTTTCATTTATGATGAACAGCCTCTACAATAAACTGGAAGAGTTAAAATCAGTTAATCCAACAAGAGCAGATGAATATGAAAAACTCAGACTCGGTTTTTCAAATGGCTGGAAAAGCATCACCTCAACCTACAAAGCCCTTCTCGATCCATACCTTCTTGCAAGAAAAATGGACTTTGAGAAAAAAGCAAAGGAATTTGTAAATAACGATCCGGAACTTAAAGAAACCTATGGCGGTGTTTGGAAGAGTATTGAAATGACCCGCGCCGAACTTAAAGAGATTGATAAACAACTCGCAGCGTTCACTGCAAACAACACCTATTCTGCAAGATACTGGCTGATCGCGGGTGAACTTGTCAGGTATGCCAAACAGATGCAACTCCCCGAAGAGAAGAGAGATACCACTTTTAAATCAAAACGGTATCTCGAAATGAAAAACAATCTTTTCCCTAAAAACTATGACCCCGTCCTTGAAGAAGCCAAGTTGATTATTAATCTTGACTATCTTGTGCTAAACCTGGGCAGCGACCATAAACTTGTTTCATCATTTTTTAACGGACAAAGTTCAGAAGCGGCAGCAAAAAACCTGATCGCCACGACTCTCTTTAAAGACAGAGAAACTGTCCTCGCAATGTTCGAAAAATCACCCGAAGAGATACTCGCTCTCGATGATCCATTTGTAAAACACTTTGCCACAAACTGGGATTTGTTGGAAAAACTGAGAGAACAACAAAGAGAAGTTATCAACACCGAAAATGTAACTTTTGGTTTAACCGGACAAATTCTTTACAAAATGTATGGAACCACCATTTCTCCCGATGCAAACAGAACTTTAAGAATAAGTGATGGCTTGATGGAGGGTTCCAACTACAACGGAACAAAAGCTCCTGTCTTCACAGCTTTTTATGGATTGTATGACAGATTTTTCTCTTTTGGTAAAAAATATCCGTTTGATCTGCCTGAAAGATGGGCAGAGATACCAAAAGACCTTGACCTCACAACACCTTTCAATTTTGTTGCAACAAATGATATCGTTGGCGGTAACTCGGGAAGTCCCATAATAAACAAAAACGCAGAGGTTATCGGGCTTGCATTTGACGGAAATATCGAAAGTCTGCAAGGAAATTTTATCTATCTCCCCGACGTCAACAGAACAGTAGCTGTCGATTCCAGAGGAATGTATGAAGCAATCCGTAAGGTTTACAAAGCCACCCGCCTTGCCGATGAACTTTGGAATGGTGGGATTAAGTAGCGACATTTAACCGCAAAGGTCGCGAAGAACGCAAAGAAGTAATTTAAAACCACCGAGCTCACAGAGCACACAGAGGGAGATAATTAAAAATCTCCCTCCGTGGAATCTGTGTTAATCTGTGATATCCGCGTAACTATCCCTCTCTGCGAAAATCCGTTTAATCTGCGTGTATCTGCGTCCTCTTCCCCCTCATCCGTGGAATCTGTGTAAATCAGTGTAATCCACGTGACTATCCCTTCCCCGCCTACTTCCTGTATTTCGAGATGAACTCCTCAACTTCGGGGATGCCGCCCTGGAGGATTAGATAGCCGTTGCTGGGTTCACGTTCGGTGATTTCACCGTTGACGGGGTGTGAGCATGATCTTTTAACTACTTCAAGGTCTTCACTCTGTCCAAGTGCCCATCCAAGTTTCATATAAGCCACCTCAGGAAGCATGTTGGCACATGGCACAACTCCAAGCTCCATCATATCCCTTCCCGTGTCATATACATACATCTGCACATAACCCCAGAGGGTCTGAACCGTCATATAAACAGCCACATTTTTTTCTTTGGCTCTTTTTAGTGCGGGGTAAACGGGTTTGTTTACATGTCCAAGACCTGTTCCTGCAATCACGATACCCCGATAACCATTATCTATCATCGAGTCTATAATATCTGGTTTCATGTTTGGATAATAATAAACAATCCCCACTTTTTCTTCAAAAGCAGTGTTGATGATTACATTGTTATCGCGTCTTCTTCTTTTGTAATCCTGGCGAAGTGGTGTTATTGTTTCACGACTTACCATCGCAATTGGAATATCACCAATGGTTCTGAAAGTTGACCGATAACTCGAGTGCATTTTCCTCACTCTTGTGCCACGGTGGAGCAATCCATAATCGTCAGAAGTGGGACCAAACATACAAACGAGCACTTCGGCAATATCACTCTCAGCGGCAGTTTTTACGCTGTGCATAAGATTAAGAGCCGCATCGGAAGACGGTCGGTCACTTGATCTCTGCGACCCAACCATTACAATCGGCACGGGTGAGTTCTGCACCATAAAAGAAAGAATTGCGGCAGTGTGGTGCATTGTGTCGGTGCCATGACCAATCACAATTCCCTGCACACCTTTTTCAATCTCTTTACCAATCGCTTCCGCAGTTCCTATCCATTGTTCGGGACCCATGTTTTCGCTAAAAACACCGTAAAGTTTTTCAGTTTCGAGGTTACATATATCGGCAAGTTCGGGAACCGAACCGTAAAGTTCACCCGGTGAAAATGCTGGAATTACCGCACCTGTTCTGTAATCAAGCCTGCTTGCAATGGTGCCACCCGTGCCCAACAGTTTCACTCTTGGTTTACGGGGATCATAAGGAAATTCCTTTTCGGGAATCTTATAGTGGGCTTCTTTTCTTCCGGTAACTTTAATATCAAGTACCCTTGAGGAAGCAATCCCGATGTTGTATCCCGAGACAAGTTTAATAACGATATGTTTGTCATCTGCAGTTTCAGAACGGGGAAGAACTCTTCCTTTATATGTTCCGTCAGCAGTAAGAACTTCGATATCGCTCCAAATCACGGCAGAAAATTTTTGAAGTGATGCAAGTGCTTCGCCTCTGTATCCTTTATAGTCATTATCGGTAGCCATCTTACATTCCTCCCAAAATTTCATTCATCACTTTTTCGACTTCACTTCCATCAGCTTTTAACCTGAGTTGATCCATTATCATCCCCATCAGAATGATATTTGTTTTCTCCGGTCTTCTGACGCTAACTGTTTTGAGCTTTTCGATGCTCTTTAAAATCACTTCCTTGATCTCTTCGGTTTTGAATAGCGGCTGAACAATCTCTTCAACCGGTTTACCCGAAACAAGTGATTCTCTTAAAATGAAATAGAGGCAACTTTTTACGATTTTCCCTTCACTTAACAGAGTGAAAAGTGAATTGTAAACTTCAGGGGTAATCTGAGTTATCGGTAAATGTTCTTTTTCAATCTTACAGGGAATTCGATAAGAACTCTTGAGGCAAACCGGTGATCAACCTTCAATTCGCCAATCGCATTTTCGAATATTTTTGCAAAAGGTGACATTGCCAGCTTTTCGATATGCTCTTTGGGTATCCCTATCCCAGATTGGTACAGGCAACCCTTCTCTGATCTTTGCAATTCTTTCAGGCGTGATCTTTTTTGGAGGAAGATCGGTATCGGGATACATTCTATCGGCACCGGGGAGGATTCTTTCAAATCCGTTTGTTCCGTCCCTAAGAGCCTGGCGGGTTTCGGAAGGGATTCCGATTGTGGCCTCTTTAGCTCTGATTATTATCTCGGCGGCACCCGATTTGGCATCCTGTTCATCCCCCCAAACAAGGACAATGGTGTCTTCTTCGGAAGCATTCACCGCTTTTTTTAGGGTGTTCCATTCGGAGGAAGCAATTGTTTCACTTGGACTGTCGCTGTGAATAATGTTGGGAAGTGTCGTAAGACAGGAAATAACCCTTACGCGGTCCGAAATTTCTCTTGAAAAATAGGTGTCGGTTTGTGTTTCCCATCTTAAAAGTCCTTTAAACCCTTTTAAGGAGACACATAAGACCTTCATTCCGGCAAGAAGTGCACTGGTAATCGGTTGATAACGGGTCTTTTTAAGGAGACGGGTAACATCGGTTGTTACCGTTGCAAATGTCTCTTTTGTAACACCTCTCCTGTTTAGTTCATCCCGCAGACGGAGTAAATTCCACTGCCTCATCGCTTCATTATATGTGAGCAAAGGTATAAGAGGAATTCTTGGTACCCCCTTTATCTCAATTCTGGTTCCACCCGTTACGCTAACATTTACATCCTGTCGGGCGGCACCAATTCCTGTGCGAACTTTCCCCGTGCTTCTGGCAAGTCTTCTTAAAATCTCTGCAACTTCCGCAACTTCTTTTGGAGTTTTCATGTCGGGACCGGTTACGGTCTCAACCAGGGGCATACCAAGGCGGTCGGTTAAGTAAGTTCGTCTGTGCCCGATGTCGCTAACTTCACGACAGGAATCCTCTTCTATCGAAAGTTGTATTACCTGAATGAATCTGTCTTTAAAGGGTACCCTGCCGTCGAGGCATACAATTGCAGTACGCTGAAATCCCGTTGGGATACTTCCATCCAGATATTGTTTTCTTGCGATGTGAACCTCATCAACCATAGATGACCCATAAAGCATCCCAAGCCCAAAAGCTATATCAAGTGCTTCATCATTAATCTCAAATGGAGGGGTGTCATCCATCTCATAGGTGCAAATGGTTTCGCGACTGATTCTGTAGATTATCTCTTTACGAGTTTTAAATTCCATCAGTGCAGTGCCATCATACTCACCAAGTTCGGAGAGAGTTGGCCTCATGTGCCGAAGAATTTCAGCGTTGTATTGGTCGCTGTACATCCCTGCAGGGCATCTGCAAAAAAGTTTTTTAGATGTTAAAAGTTGTTGATGTATTTCAAGTCCCGATTTGAACCCGACGGTGCGGTAGTCATCCTCCCGCATCTCATTAAAAGGTTTAAATTTAAATTCCGTCATTGTTTTTCTGTCTCCCGAGTTGTCTTCCGTTCCGCATGAATCGACTATTTACAATAATCAAGACTTTAAAATTACTGTTTTTATCAAAATAAAGAGAAAAATCATCTCTTTATCAATAATATTTGTTAGTTTTTAAAGATGCTTTTGCAAGATTAATTCAAGATAATGACTAATATTTTTAGATCAGTCCTCAGATCACTCATAATTCTCTTTTTATTGCCCCGAATCTACCGGGACAGGGGGACAGAACTATTCAATCACCAACTATAACATCGGAAGTGGTCTTGAATCCAACAGAATAAACAGTGTAACACAAGACTCGTTGGGAAGAATCTGGCTCGCTACAGGTGCCGGTGTTTCGGTTTACGATGCATTCAGCTGGAAAAATATCAAACTTCAAGACTCCAATAATTTTACCGGTTACAAAATTATAACACCTGATGAACTTGGAACACTTTGGCTCGCTCCTGTCTATCTAAGAAGCAAGATTTTTTCACTTAAAGACGGGGAATGGTCTGAAGTTCCACGACCCGATTATGCAGAAATAACCAACGAGAGTATTACCGGATTTTCAGTTTTTTATCACAACAATTCCCCTGTCATAGCACTCTCCACCCTTAGTGATCTTTTCCTAATGGTAAAAGGCGAATGGACAAGATTGAATAGTTATAATTCCAAAATCCCTTCCCTCATCTATAACATCACTCAACATAAAAAACAATTTTACCTTGCCACTAACAAGGGAGTAACTCAAATTTCTTTTGAAGACGGCTCCACTCCCGTGATACAAAACTCTCTCTTTGGAGTGAATGAAATAGTCTGGGCGATCTCCGTATCGGAGGATACTCTTGGGAAACCGGAATTTCTTCTTCTGTCCAAATCCTGGTTTGGTGAGATTGTCAACTCGTCACTCAAAAAACAGACTCTACCCGTTAACGTGGAGTACATGCCAATGTTTTTGAATTTTTTTATTGTTGAAGATGCCGACAAAAAAATATATATGGGGAATAAGGTTGTCAAATTTTCCTTTGATCAAAAAACCGGGAAGTTTGAGACACTCGGGAAAAATAAAGGTTTTGCATCAGAAGGGGGAACCTCTGTCTTTATCGATGCCGAACACAATATCTGGTTTGCCGATCATCGGGGTGTGGACAAAATCGCCTATCACCCTTTTACGAACTATTATAAATCAACCGGTATGCTCGAAGATGAAGTTACTGCGATAGTTGAATATGAACCGGGAAATTTTATTTTTGGACATAATTCGGGATTTACACTTTTTAAGAACCAGGTATTAACACCAGTTAAGTTTAAACGAAATGATCGTGGAAGTGATGTTGTTGCAAGAATATTAGACCTTATAGTTGACGATGAAGGAAATATTTGGGCAGCTGCAGGTTTTTATGGATTAATCAAAATTTCACGGGATGGGTCTTATACCGAGGTGGCAGCCAAAGGCGGAAGTTCAACTTCTTTGGCATATTCTAAAGAATATGGTCTGCTTGTTGGAACCAGCAATGGAATTTTTAGTTATAAAAACGGGGAACTCACCGAGTTTGACCCTTCCGCAAAACTGAAGAACTTTCGGAAGATTTATATCTTTGAAAATAAGATTTATCTCACAAGCCAACTGGGGCTTTTTCAACTTGTGGATGGTAAAATCATTCATCTGGTCAGAGATAAAAATCCCCTCGTCTCCAGTACATATTCCCTCCTGAAAGAGGAAGATGGATCTCTTCTTGTTGGATCAGAAACAGGATTATACCACCTCAAAGATGGTGTCTTAACTAAATTTGAACGTGCAGGTTTCTCCCTCGACAAAAGTGTCTATTTTATTATCAAAAGTCGTCAAAAAGATTATTGGTTTGGTACGGTTGATGGACTAACCCGCTGGGACAGTGGCACCACCATTTATAATTATATCCCCGCCCCAAAAATGTTCCTATCAACTATTGAAACAACAGCCGGAACTTTTATGACCTCAACAAATCAAACCTTATTCCCTACGATGAAAATACTCTGCAATTTACTTTCAGAGGAGTCTCCTTCAAGAATGAAAGCACTATAGAATACCGAATCAAACTTGAAGGATTCGACAACGATTTTTACACTCTCAAACAGGCACAACTTTACAGTATCAGATACCCAATCTTCCTTCAGGGGAATACAGACTTGTGGTAATGGCAAAAAACAGGCTGAGTGTCTGGAGTGACCCCGTTTATTCAGCGAGTATTGTGATTGAAAAACCGTTTTATCTAAAATTATGGTTCCTGTTTTTTGTCGCAGTTATATTCGCCATTGTATATCTGTTGGCCCATAAATTTCTGCTCAGCCACCGTGAACAAGCACGACTTGAAACCATGGTGAACAAGAGAACCAAGGAACTTGCTGATTCTGAATTAAAATTGAAAAATACTCTCGACGGTCTTGAGGAAGAGGTTAAACAAAGAACTCTTGAACTCGATAATCTTAATCGTACAAAAGACAAAATTTTCTCAATTATCTCCCACGATCTTAGAAGTCCTTTTATGTCAATCCTGGGATTCTCCAGAAATTCTTGAAGACGAACTTGATGAAATGGACAAAGATGAAATCAGATCCACTGTCGAAAAGATTCTTGTCTCTTCACGAAATACAGTTTCTCTCGTGGATGGTCTCCTTGAATGGTCACGCCTTCAGATTGGCGGGCTTGTTCCCGAGCATAAAGATTTGGATCTGGGGAAGGTAATCCTGGATGTTTTGGAGCTTTTCCAACCACAATTTACCAAAAAAGGGATTAATCTCAAAACAAATATTGAAGATGATATTCACATTTTTACCGATGAAAACATTATTAAATCAATCATCAGTAATCTTCTCAGTAATGCCATAAAGTTTACAAATCCAGAAGGATTGGTTTCTGTTATCGCACAGAAACAAGGAGAGGAAATCATCCTCATTGTTGAAGATTCCAGGTATTGGTATGAGCAGCGAAATGGTCGATAATCTTTTTTCTCTTACAGGCACCAAAAAGCCGAAAAGGTACTGCCAACGAAAAGGAACCGGCCTTGGAATGAATATTACCCACGACCTCCTGAAAACAACAGGTGGCGACATTAAAGTGGAAAGCTCCCCGGAGAAGGCACCCGATTCACCGTCATCTTCAGGAACAGCGACTGACTTTAGCCGTGACATCCTGATTTAAGGGTTTTTACCAAATCAAATACACCCAAATTCCCCGATTCATCCAATTTTTTAATCACAGCACTTCCAACTATAACACCATCACAGAAGGGCGAAACCTGCCTGATGTTTTCAACGGTGGATATCCCAAAACCAACAAGCATTTTATTCTTTTTTATCAGGCTTCTGGTATTTTGAAGCGATTTTATTTCAGTATCTGTAAATGAATTTCTGACTCCTGTTGTACCTGAAACACTTACACAATAAACAAATCCGGAGCTTTTTGAATCGATCTCTTTAATCCTTTCCTCTCCCGATTGTGGAGTTGTCAAAAGAATCCTGTCCAGAGATATTTCGTCCGATGGATAAAATGAATCATATTCTTCCAGGGGTATATCGGGAATTATCAATCCATCAATTCCACAGTCCACGGCATCACTTAAAAATCGTTTAATACCATATCGAAAAACGGGATTTGCATATCCCATCAATATCAATGGTTTGTCTGTTTTCTCTCTAATCAAGCGTGAAAACTCAAAAACACTATCAAGATTCACTCCATTTTCGATTGCAACATGAGAAGACTTTTGTATCACAGCCCCATCTGCAAGTGGATCACTAAACGGAATCCCAATCTCAAGCATATCCGCCCCCGCATCCAGCACACCCATTGCCAACTCCACAAAGTTCTCCTTATCAGGATACCCCGCCGTCAAAAACACCGACAACACCTTTTCATTCCTGCTATTTACTTCTTCAATCTTCTGAAATATCTTTAACATCTCTATCCCAAATTAATAATTCTAAAATCACTCAGGTACTCAAGTACTCAAGTTCTCAAGTACTCAGGTACTCAAGTACTCAAGTCTCTCAAGTACTCAACAATCGTCCCCAAATCCTTATCCCCCCTCCCCGAAACATTAACCACAACTATTTGATCTTTGGTTGTCGTGGGCATCAGAAAATTCAGGTATGCCAGAGCATGAGCAGTTTCCAGTGCGGGGATAATCCCTTCAAGTCTCGCAAGGAGGGAGGTGGCTTCAAGCGCCTGTTCATCTGTAACGGAGAAATATTCACATCTGTCGATGTCTTTTAAGTAGCTGTGTTCGGGTCCGGAACCGGGATAATCGAGTCCCGCTGAAATTGAATGGACTTCAGAAACCTGTCCGTCATCATCCTGAAGAAGATAACTCATCATCCCCTGAAAAATTCCCGCTCTTCCAAGCGTGAGAGAGGCACAATGTTTACCCGATGCCAACCCCAATCCGGCAGCTTCAACTCCGATTAATCGAACTCCCTCGTCGTTAATGAAGGGATGGAATATCCCCATGGCATTACTTCCCCCGCCAACACACGCAACGATAACATCGGGCAGTCTGCCCTCTTCTTTGATGATTTGTTCTTTTGTCTCCACCCCGATAACCGATTGAAAATCTCTGACAATCATCGGATAAGGATGTGGACCAACCACCGAACCAATTATATAATGGGTATCTTTAACATTGGTTACCCAATCGCGAATTGCTTCATTGGTGGCATCTTTAAGAGTTCTGCTCCCCGAAACCACAGGAACCACTTCAGCTCCGAGCAATTTCGTCCTGAAAACATTTGGTGCCTGTCTGGCTATGTCCACTTCACCCATATAAACAACACACTTTAATCCAAACTTTGCACAGGCGGTTGCAACAGCAACACCATGTTGCCCGGCTCCCGTCTCTGCGATTATTCTTGTTTTGCCAAGTTTTTGCGCCATGAGAACCTGCCCCAAAACATTGTTTATCTTGTGCGCCCCGGTGTGGTTCAGGTCTTCCCTTTTAAGATAAATCTTCCCTGTTCCGAAGTGTTTGGAAAGTCTTTCAGCGTAACTCAGGGGAGTTGGCCTGCAATTATATTTTTGCTGAAGATTTTGGAACTCCACCCTGAATTTTGGGTCTTTTTTTACTTCGCTATAAAGTTCTTCCAGTTCTCTCAGAGCAGGAACAAGAATTTCGGGGACATACCTCCCTCCATAAATTCCAAATTTGCCGTTTCTGTCGGGCTGGTCATACTCAATTATGTTAAACATCATCAATTCCTCTTTTAATTTCGACAAGTGATCCAATCAGATCAAAAAAGTCTTTTACTTTGTTGTGGTCTTTAATTCCCGGTTCCCTTTCGAGTGAAGAATTAACATCCACGGCAAAAGGACGAAGTGATGCAGCTACTTCTTTGATATTTTCTGCAGAGATTCCTCCCGATAGAAAATATTGTCCTTTTAGTTTGCCGGGGATGGAATTCCAGTCAAATCTCTCTCCTGTTCCGCCATAAAAATTATTGGAAAATGTATCAAACAGCGGGATTGAAGCCCCGTATTCGTCGATTATTCCGTAGTCAAATCCATCCATTATCCTGAATGCTTTTATTGTTTTGCATTTTACCTTAGCGGTATATTCAGGCGTCTCTTCCCCGTGTAATTGTACAAAATCGAGTTGTAATTCTTTAACAATTTTGTTTACAACCTCAACTTCTTCATTCACAAAAACTCCAACTTTTTTTGTTCCGGATTTAAGCTTTTGAATTACTTCGAGGGCTGCAGAAGGATCAATATATCTTTTGCTGCCACGATAGAAAATGAAACCAAGGAATTCCGCACCAGATGATTCACAAAAAACTGCATCTTCAGAGTTGGTAATTCCACAAATCTTAACCCTCATCCTTTACACCATTCTTTCATCTCTCTTAGAGCTCCACCAATTGAAACCGACCTAATAAAATGCTCGCCCACCAATACGGCATCACAACCGGCATCCCGAACCCTTGCGATATCATCCTTGGTTTTTATTCCACTCTCCGAAACAAGCAGAATGTCATCGGGAAGTTGCCTCCTGATCTCCTCGGTGGTTTTTAGATCGGTAATAAATGTTGTAAGATCACGATTGTTAACCCCGATCAATTTGTTTAGCGAAAAGTCAATCTTGGCAATCTGATCAATCGAATGGAGTTCAAGCAAAACTTCCATACCAAGCAGTTGAGCCGTTTTGGTCAACTTCCGAATTGATTCTTTGGTCAATGCCTCACAAATTAAGAGAACAGCATCGGCGCCATTCTCTCTCGCCTGAAAAATCTGAGTTTCATCAATTATAAAATCCTTCCGCAAGAGCGGTTTGTTTTTAATCAAAGCGATGTCGTGAAGATGATCGATACTCCCCTTAAAAAACTGTTCATCAGTAATAACGGAAATGGCATCGGCACCATTTTTAAAATATTCAACTGCGATATCGAGATGATCAAAGTTATCAATAAAAATCCCTTTTGAAGGACTCGCTTTTTTCACCTCAGCTATTATCGAAATATCCCGGCTTTTTCTTATTGTATTAATAAGACTCAAAGTCGGCTTGTATAACAGACTTGAATCATCATACTCCTTAACAGGACGATTTTGTTTTAATACGGCTATTTCTCTCCGCTTCACTTCAAGAATTTGTTCAAGAATACTCATAAAGTCCCTTCTCCAAATTTGATAAGTTCCTGCAATTTATTAAATGCCTTTCCACTCAAGATGGATTCTTCCGCTAACTCTGTGCATACTCTCAAATCTTCCGATACTGCGGCACAGTACAAGGCAAGTGCGGAATTGGCGGCAACAACAAAAAACTTTCCGTCCCTCTCCGGATTTTTTAATAGATCATAAATCACCCCGGCATTATATTCGGGTGTATTACCAAGCAGGTCGCCAATCGCCACATCCGGGTAGCCAAAATCAGCAGGATTAAGATTATAGGAGGTTGTCCCTGTGCCCTCTTTAAACTCGAATACCGCGGTTGTGGCGTCGAGTGTAACTTCATCGCGACAATCACCTGTACAGATAAACAAAACTCTTTTCATCTTTAAATATGATGCAGCTTCCGCCATCAGACCCGCTGATTTGTTGTTATACACCCCAACCAACTGGTTTTTGGTACCGGCAGGGTTGGTAAGGGGACCCAGCAGATTAAAAACCGTTTTCATCCCCAGTTCTTTTCGAACAACGGCAGCATATTTCATCGCAGGGTGATAATATGGAGCGAACAAAAATCCAATCCCTGTTTCATCAATTGCCCTTCCCGTTTCTGAAGGTGAAAGATCAATCTTTACTCCAAGTTGTGTTAATACATCTGCACTGCCCGATCTGCTGGAGATCGATTTGTTGCCATGTTTTGCCACTCCAATTCCTGCACCGGCAACCACAAAAGCTGCCGCGGTTGAAATGTTTATGGTTCCCGAATCATCACCCCCGGTTCCACAAACATCTATCAGGTCACTCCTTTTTGTTTCAACTTTTATACTCTTTTCTCTCATTGCACTTGCAAATCCGGCTATCTCGGCAGCAGTTTCACCTTTCCCCTTAAGGGCAATCAAAATTGCTGCAAGCTGGGAGTTATTCACCTCGCCACTCATTATCATATCCATTACATAAAATGCCTCTTCAAATGAAAGGTGGTCTCTGTCGAGCATTTTTTCAATAAATGTCTTCATTTTGATTCAATCCAGTTTTTCATAAGTTGTGTCCCGGCTTCGGTAAGTATCGATTCGGGATGAAATTGTATCCCCTCCACTCCGTTTTCTCTGTGCCTTACTCCCATTATTATACCATCCTCCGACCTCGCTGTCACTTCCAGATCATCGGGAAGTGAACCCTCATCAATGATTAATGAATGGTATCTTGTTGCGGTAAAGTTTTGTGCCACACCACTAAATATCCCCTTCCCTGAATGAGAAATTTCCGAGGTTTTCCCGTGCATCAAAACAGGTGCGTGCACAATATCGGCTCCAAATTGAAGCCCAATTGCCTGATGACCAAGACAAACTCCAAGAATGGGAATTTTCCCACAAAACTCATCGATTACATTTAGTGTAATCCCGGAGTTTTCAGGTCTGCCCGGTCCGGGTGATATAAGTATCCTGTCCGGATTAATTTTTTTTATCTCTTCCGTGGTTATTTTATCGTTCCTTTTTACAATCACATTTTGGGTGAATTTACCCACAAGCTGTACCAGATTGTAAGTGAAAGAATCGTAATTGTCAATTACCAGAATTTTCATCTATTACCTCTGCGTGTTCAAGTGCGTTTCTTAATACTGCTGATTTATTTTTAATCTCTTTTGCTTCGAGCCTCGGTAAACTGTCAGCAACAATCCCCGCTCCTGCCTGCCAGTAGATTAAATTATCTTTGGCAAACAATGTCCTTATGGCGATACAAACATCAAGATTCCCCGAAAAATCGATATAACCCACCGCCCCGGCATAAACATTCCTTTTGAGTTTTTCATATTCACAGATCAATTCCATTGCTCTTATCTTGGGGGCACCGGTAACTGTTCCGGCAGGGAAACACGATTTTAAGGCATCAATACAGTCGAGATCGTCCCTGAGTTTCCCCTCAACTCTGGAAACTATATGCATCACATGGGAAAAACGGTGAATCTTCATCTTTTCTTTAAGTCGAACCGTTCCAAACTCTGACACCCTGCCCACATCGTTCCTTCCCAGATCAACAAGCATTACATGTTCAGCAATTTCTTTTGGATCATTAACTAAATCCATCTCAAGCTTTTGATCCTCTTCGGGGGTTGAGCCCCTTCTTCTTGTCCCGGCAATCGGCATAACCTCCACAATTCCATCCTGAACTTTAACAAGGTTTTCGGGAGAAGTGCCTATGATTGTAAGTCCTGTCTCAAATTCCAGAAAATACATATAGGGAGATGGATTTATTATCCTCAACGCCCTGTAAACATTAAAAAGATCACCCTCATATTTTGTTGTAAATCTTTTTGATAGGACAATCTGAAACACATCCCCATCCACAATGTTCTTTTTGCTTTGTTCTACCAGTTCACAAAATACCTCATCCGATATGTTTTCTCTGACATCACGATCAAACTTAAAATCCGATTCAAAATGGAGAGGAGCGGAGAGTTTTGCTCTTAATTCTTTAATTTTTTGTTTGGCTCCACGATACAAATCTTCAAGATCAATCACCTCAGTCACCGCCACATTTGTAATTATGATCACCTGATGTTTATAGTGGTCAAATGCCAAAACCGTATCATATACCCCCAAAATTGAATCATATTGATCATCAACCGAAGAATCAAATTTTAACTTCTTCTCAATTAGTGATATGTTTTCATAAGCGAGATACCCCACCGTTCCCCCTGTAAATGAAGGAAGTTCCTCAAGAGTCGGGTGGTTTCTGGTATGAAGTTCCTCCTTCAGGTAATCAAAAATATTCTGCTCCCGTTTTTCTTCACCATCGCTGTCAGAAATTTTAAGACTTAATCCTCTGTTCGAAATTATCTTAATGGGGTCTATTCCGATAAAGGAATACCTGCCCAGACTCTCTTTCCCCTCAACCGTTTCGAGAAGAAAACTTTGTTTCCCCTCTTCCCTCAATTTTAAATATGCTATTACGGGAGTAAATAAATCCGCTGTAATTTTTTCATACACGGGGATATAATCATATTTTTTTGCCAGGCTTATAAATTGTTCAAATTTCATTTATTACTCATTAGTTGATTGTGTGCACATAAAAAAAGCCCTTCTCGGTGAAAGAAGGGCTTTTAGTTGTATAAAACTCTTTAAAAGGACATATCACCGGGTTCTCATTGGGGGGAGTGCCACCACCAATTTGCCCGGACAGGGAGTGTGTTTATGGATAACTTCTTGTATGTACTTTTCAAATTCATGATTCCAAGATAGTTTTATTTTTCAATTCAATACAAGAGGAAAATTATTTGACCTGAGTACCTAAGAATATCAAACCCCGCAAACGGGGTAAGGGAGATGTGGGAAAGCATTCATGAGCTACGAATATCAAACCCCGAGGCGGGTATTTTAAAATCCTATCCGCGTTTATCCGCCTAATCCGCTTTATCCGCGTTCTATAAAAAAAAGGGTAACTTCAGTCGGCATAGCCAAACCTTAGTTACCCTGATTAATTCTATCAGAAGTCTCTCAATTCACTCGAGTTTCTCGAGTCACTCAAGTACTACTTAATAAGTGTCAACTTCTTTGTTGCTTTGAAACTGCCGGCTTCTATCTGATAAAGATAAACACCGCTTGAAAGGTTCGAAGCATCAAATGATACATTAAACGATCCTGCCTGATGGTAACCATTTACTAAAGTTGCAACTTCTTTTCCAAGAATGTTGAATACTTTAACGGTAACAACACCTGCTTCAGGAATGCTGTAGCGGATGGTTGTTGAAGGATTAAATGGATTTGGGAAGTTCTGTGAAAGCTGGTAGTTAGTAACCACAGAAGCATCTTTTGCATCGGATGGTGCATCGTTTTCGAGTCTGACATTCACAAAAGGATTAAAGTTATTAGTGCTAACAACTGCATTTGCAACAACTGCGTTCATGTAATCAGCTCTATCGGGAACAACTGTGTATTCACCCGGAGCAACTCCATCAAGAACAAAATTGCCATTTTTGTCAGTCATTGCAAAGGCAACAACTTCATTCATTTCATCAACTGCATAAACAAATGATCCTTGAGCAACTTCACCAATACCGGCAACAACTTTACCCGAGATCCAACCCCAACCACTGTCAGGTCTTGCAATCACTGTAAAATTGATTCCGTTGATCAAACTTGTTTCATCAACAACCACTGAATCTGCGTCTCTTCTTCTGTGAGCTTGAGCTCCATCATAACGGAAATATGTCGGCTTAAAGTTACCTTGTGGTTTTACAAAAAGGATATATTCACCGGGATTCAAGTTTGCAAATGAATAAACACCAAGTGAATCGGTGTGAACCGCATAACATTTTTGTCCAAATGAGGTACCTTCAACTCTGTAAGCTGAAACATATCCCATTACAGGAGCACCAAGTGTGTCGGCAACTACTCCACTGATACCATTTGCATAAACAGGAAGAGGATCCATAACAAAATCGATTCCTGTAACATTTCCTGTAATTGCTACTTTGTCTGCATCAGCAATAACTCTTTTGTTATTGTAGAATTCAGGGAAGTAGGCAAATCCGGGAGCTCTTGCAAAAACAATTACAGTGTCGTTTTCTTTAACGTTAACACTATAGTTGCCAAGACTGTCAGTATGGGTTCTTTTTACCATATAGTGGTAGTTGTTAGCCCTTACTTTGTAAACATATATCTCTGCTCTTTGAGCTGCACCAAGATCATTGGTAACATTTCCTGTAAGTGTAAAGCTTGCAGGTGGAACAAAAGTGGAGAGATCAATTGCCAATGAGAGGGAATCTCCTTCGTTAACAACTACAGGTGTGGCTGCTTCGAGGGTGGCAACATTGTCATAATATTCAAAGAAGTAGCCAAATTTGCTCGTTTGAACAAAATAGGTACCTGTTTGAACTGTCATTGAAAAGAATCCGGCTGAGTTTGTTTTTGCGGATCTTACATAGGGACTGGTTTGTGAAAATGCCTTAACAAAAGCATCTTTCAAAGGCTGTCCTGAGGCATCAACTACAGTTCCGGTTATTTTTGCATAAACCGGTGGTGGTGGTGGTGGTGCCAGTGTGATCTCAACTGTGTTTGAAGGATCGCTTACGCCTCCGTTGTTGTATGCAACAACATAATATTGATAGGTTGCGCCCGGTGCAACTCTGGTATCACTAAATCTTTTATCCTTCAGGTTTGAAGCAGCAAGAAAAAATTCTGTGCTGTCAGAAAGTTTTTTATAAACTTTAAAACGGATAAATGAATTTGGAGACGGGGCTGCATATGTCCATTCGAGCTTGACATATTTTCCATGATGACTGCCACCTTCAGTTGCGGTCAGATCAGCCGGTGGCTGAAGCTGAGCAAACACTGAAAGTGTTGTCATCATGAATATTACCAATAGCATCAATGAGAATTTCTGCCTCATTTGGGCTCCTTGATTAAATTGTGAAAGAAATAAAAATTGTTTTCAATTTGTTTGACAACAGATTATTTACCCGGGTTTAATCGCTTCAAAAATTCTTTTGTCATGAACCGAAAATTACATTATTTCATAATCTCAATTCAGTGATATATTCAACAAATCTTAACGAATTAAACAATAATCGACTGTTTTTTCGACAAAACCCCTCTTTTCCTCGATGAATTTTTTCTTTATCGAATCAATATTCATATTAATCCAAATAAAATAATTTACTCCTATGAACAAATTTCATATTTTTAGTATCCGGTTTTAACAGATTATCATCATCATCAAACAAAGAGAGATAAACATGGAAAACGAATTCAATCAGGAAGATGAACTCCTGCAAGAAGAACTTTCTTTTACCGACAAATTTTTGGGCGTGGTTACAAACCCGGCATCGATTTTTGGATCGATTGCAAAATTTGAACTAAAAACCACCGACTGGCTTTTGCCCGTTGTCATTATGCTTGCAGGTGCTGTGCTTTTTACAATTCTAAAGTTTGTTGACCCCGAAGTTAAAAATGCAATGTGGGACAAACAAAAAGCTCAAACCATTGAGCAGTTGAAAAAAGAGAACAAAAGCGCAGCGGAGATTAAACAAGTTGAAGATATGATGGAAACTCAAAAGGAAATGATGAGTGGACCACTTGGTTATGTCTTCACAGGTCTGCCAATTTTCATCGGCGGATTTATTATGTTTTTTATTGCCGCAGGAATTTATCTGCTTTTTGCCAAGCTGTTCCTGCATTCCCCGATAACATATAAAGGAATGATGATTGCCTATGCTCTCCCTTCCCTTGTGGGGATTGGAGGAATGGTAATAACCACCATTCTCACGATGCTTCTCTCAAAAATGATTGCTGATACCTCGGTTGCTTCATTGTTGGGATATGAAAAGGGGCCACTTAAGAGTGTTCTTGCGATTCTCGATCCAATTAAACTTTGGAGTTGTTACCTGACAGGTGTTGGAATGGCAAAAATTTCAAATTCAGATAATGTTAATAAATATGTGATCTATTCAATCTCGATGTTGGTCGCTTTTTATTTGGTCATCGCACTTTTGGGGTTGGTATTCCCCGGTTTGCAAAATTTTGGGTTCTAAATGGATCAAGTTGCTTCTTTAATTCAGGCAATGCTCGCACCGGGGATAATGATCTCTGCCTGCGGTCTTTTGATACTCGGTATGAACAACAAATATTCTCTTGTGGTTAACCGGATAAGAACCCTGAATGAAGAGAAAAGAAAATTTGCAAAAACTGCCGATACAAAAGAATTTGAATACTTTGATGAAATGAGATTTAAAAGCA
This sequence comes from Ignavibacteriales bacterium, assembly GCA_016714125.1. GTDB lineage: Bacteria > Bacteroidota > Ignavibacteria > Ignavibacteriales > Ignavibacteriaceae > UTCHB3. The sequence goes on from JADJNX010000010.1 coordinate 23,312, forward strand.
TTTCGATGCAATTACATTCTCTTTATCAAAGACTTTATCTTGTGAAAAATGCCGTAGTCTGTTATTCAGCCGGAGTGGGGGCTTTTGTTATCACTTCGATTTGGATTGGACTTGGGCTGATAATGACCAAAACAGAATACATCAATTTTGGCATTATCTCGTTGATCTTTTTTGTAATCGGTATGATCATTGTGCTTGTTGGAGTCGTTTTTGCCGCGAGAGAATCAATTAAAGGATTCAAAATCGTGGAATTTGAACTGAAAGCCGATGAGTGAACAATTCACGTCTGATGATATGCTCTCCCCGGGGAACATGCTTAAACTCTATTCAATGGGTGCTTTTCCCATGGCTGAGAACAAGGATGACCCTGAGGTAAACTGGTATAAACCCAACAAAAGGGCGATAATTCCACTTGATAACTATAACATCCCCAGATCACTTAAAAAAGAGCTCAGATCGGGGAGGTTCGATATCAGAATCAATGATGATTTTGACAGAGTTATCGACGGATGTGCAGACCGTGAAGAAACATGGATTAACGGAAGTCTCAAAGATGCCTACAGGCGACTTTTTGAACTCGGTTATCTGTTTACCTATGAAGTGTTCAGAGGTGATGATCTTCTTGGCGGATTGTATGGAATTAATATCGGTGGCGCATTTTTTGGAGAATCGATGTTTACAAAAAAAAGCCAGGGCTCGAAAATAGCTCTGGCTTTTTTAATTGAAAGACTTGTTAAAAGAGGGTTTGTGTTACTTGATGTTCAGCTCTTAAATCCACATCTGGAATTATTTGGTGCTGTCGAGATTTCCGAAGAGGAATATAACAATCTTCTTGTCTCGGCTCTCACCACCGCAGCAACATTTAATTAGTTACGGATTATTTGCCGTGCTTTTTCATTATTTCGGCCCACTCTTCGGGTGACAACACTTCCGACTCGTCAATTAACATCACGGGGATATCGTTTTCGATACGATAACGCCTGCGTGAATCTTTATCTGTTGAGACGAGAAAATTTCCATCGAGAACCAAATTTGCTTTGGTTTCGGGACAACACATTATACTGAGTAATTCTTCTGATATCATTTTAACTCCTTAAATTCCTTTATTCTTCCTAACGACTCCGCCCAATAAAAAAGTTCAGTTGCAGCCTCTTTTTCCAATGCTGTAATGTTTGGTGTTGAGAGGACAACAACAAGTTTATCGATCAATTGTGCATAATAATCGGGGAAATTTTTCTTCAAAAAAACAGCGTCATCTGTTTTTCCGTTTGCCCATGCAAATGTTAATGCCTCATAAAATGTGTCATAATCCTCAACATCACCAGGGCGAGTTACAGGAGCAGATGCACATCCGGCAAATAGAAACAGAACAATTAACGGGGTAAAAAAGAGACGGCGGTTCATAACCTTAAAAATTTGACTCCCAAAGTTATCGAACCGCCCGTTATAATAAAAATCAGAAAATATAGGTGAGTGTCACTTTATATGAATCTGAAAAGAAAGGGGGTGCTGTTTCAAATGGCCAGTTCATTTTATCTTTTCTGAGTTCGTAGGCACCATAAGAAAGTGCATTCTTCAGAAGGAAATATACAATGGGAACCGCCGCGGGGGAAGCTTTACCTACATGGGAAATGAACCCATCGATTAATCCTTGTCCTATCTCTTCAATAATCGAACTGCCTGCCCAGTACCAAAACATGTGACGCGGATAAATAATAGATCTTTGGTATCCTGCACCAATTTCAAGTGATTCTTTAATTCTGAACTTTAAGCCGCCTTCGAACCTGTTACCAAATCTTACTGATTCGTTAAACTGTTCCATTATCTCTCTTGCCTGACCTGTGGTGTTGAGAGTATCTGCGGTTATGTAAGCCCACTGCCAGCCACGTGTGTGATATGGAATGATCTTTACATCACCGGCTACCCAGGGAATCCCTGAAGAGCCTTCCATACCAAATTTCCATGCACTGGTTTGAATTTCACTACCGTCAGTTGTTCTACCAAGGTTATAGGCATATCTTCCAAAAAATAGACCGGCTTCTTTTTCAAATCCAACTCCCCATATTTGGGTGGTGGTGTGAGAATATCCAAGTTTGGCTTCGATAAAACCTGTTTTGGCAAGTTTACCTTGTAATCCAAAATAAGAATTATCAGACATACCATAAGAGAGTGACATGTAAGGCTTTTTCTGGTTCCATCCAATATCCATATCAAAATCACTCCAGTCCCAACCTTCCCCTTGTGCAAACACAGATACAGGAGCCAATAATGTAATTAAAAGTAAGAGTTTAAGTTTCATGATTATTCTTTCTGCAATGTTAAAATACCGGATGCAAATTTATACAAAAGAAAGACGAATGATGCAAAATACTGACAATCGATTTTATTTTGTGACAAACGGTGATTAATATTGTCTTTTCAAAATCAGGAGTTTTTATGAAGTTGTTTTTTATGCTGGCAATAGCAGGTTTTTTCTCTCTCTCAGGGCACAGAATATTTCTGAGAAAGTGATGGAAACCGAACTCGCCTTTTCAAATTTGAGTGTGTCATCAGGAATTAAGACTTCCTTTTTAACTTTTCTTTCGGATTCGTGTGTCATGCATAACGAGGCAATGTTGGTAAATGGCAAATCTCTTTATGAAAAAAGATCAGGTGAGGAAAAAAATATTCTGGAATGGTATCCCACTTATATTACAGCCCCTGAAGATGGAAATCTTGGTCTCTCAACAGGTATCTATAAACTGACAGCAAAAGAAAATAGGAATATCCTTTCAGAAGGGAGATTTTATACTATCTGGCAAAAAGAAGGGGAAGAGTATAAGGTTCTTTTTGACGGAGGTGGCGAAACAAATGAGAAGTTTGCAGGATTTGACAAATCGAAACTAACCGTATCACCGGTGAGTGGTGAAAAAAAGTCCAAAGAAGATTTTGAAAAGTTTTTTGCCGGTTTTACCAAGGAACTTCTCACGGGAAAAATTGATCAATCTATTCTTCCCAAAGAATTTATCGGGGTGATTGATGGAAAAAACTTCAATTCAATTGACAGTTTAAACTCAGCACTAAATGTTCACAAAGATGTTGCAAACCTTAAAATGCTCGGCACTTTTTTCTGCGAATCAGGAAAATTGGGAGCGGTCGCAGGGAATTTTACATCACCAAAATATAAAACACCCATGTTGTTATTTGCAGCTTTTTCAATTCAAAATGACCGTTGGGTCATGAATTGTATGGTAATTACTGAATAAAAGCAGGCTCCGGTTATTTGGTCTTTTTTACCGGTATTAATTCCCCCGATTTGATGTGAATATCCGTTTGAGGAAAGGGGATCTCAATTCCATTTTCTCTGAGGACTTTTTCTATTTCCACCCTGAGATCACTTTGAATCTGCAACCAGGAATTAAAATTTTCAGTCCAGCACCTTAATTCAAAAAGGAGAGCACTGTCGGCAAAATCCTTAAAAAACACCGTTGGTTCTGGCTTCAGGAGTATCTCCTCATTCGCTTTTGTACAGTCGTGAAGAAGTTTTAAAACCTTTTGAACATCCGAACCATAGGCAACACCAACCCTTATATCCACTCTTCGCTGGTGGTCGGAGAAAGTCCAGTTTATAAGTTTATTTGAGATAAGGTTCCCATTTGGCACAATCACTTCTGCACCTTCCCAGGTCTTGATAACACTCGATCTAATCCCAATTTTACGGACAATACCTGAAAGTTCTTCCACTTGAACAGCATCTCCAATTTGAACAGGTCTTTCGAATATCAGGATTATACCTGAAATAAAATTTCTTACTATGTCCTGTAATCCAAAACCGATACCAACGCCAAGTGCTCCTGCGAGAAGTGAAAAACTGTTAAGATCGAGCCCGGAACTCATTATGGCAAAAACGATACCAAATCCCGTTATTGCATAGAGTGCCATTGAAGAGACTGCCCCGGCAACACCTCTTTTCAAATTCATTCGTATCAGTACATCAGTCTCCAATATAAACCTTATCGACCGTGCAATAGCGACTGCAAACCAGATGGAAAAGAAGAAGAGTATAATTGTTCCTATGTTCAACGAAAAAGTACCAACCGTTATATTGTTGCCAAAAAAATCTTCCAGGAAATTTAATAAAATGATTAACAGGCCAAAACTCCGTAAGACAGAAGAGATAGCAAGAATGTAAAATAAAAACTTTATGATTCTTGGATTTTTGCATCACCAGTTTGGAATGGTCTCTGATAATATTTGACTTCTTTGCAAAATCAGTTTGAATCAGGATTAAGAATATCCCTTCAATCAGAAGAGCGAGGATATAGAATGTGGAAAGACTAAAGAGACTGTTTAGAACGCCATTCACAATCGTAAGACTTAACATCACAAAACCAAAAACATCTGCGAAAAACGCAAAAACAAAAAGAATTGTAAGTAGATTTATTGTCTTTATTACAATTGGGGTGAAATGATTTGTTCCTCTTTTAATCCCTTTATCAAGCTTTATATAGTTAAACATTATTAAGGATAAAATAATGATAACCGTTAAAAACATTCTTTCAAGTGAGGTGCCACTCCCCATGGTAACTTTAAATTGTTGCAAAACCACCAAAAAAGAGATGTAATAGAGAGATTTTTTATAAGCAGGATCAACCAGCCTGGCAACTATCCTTACCATGGGTATAAGAGCCAGTATCCTGATAATACTTAAAAAACTTGGGATATCCTGGGATGAAAAGAGAACCTGGATGAATATGAGGAACGATATAGTGGAAACCGGAACTGCAAACATCAACATTATTCTATTAAGTCGTGGATCATCAACAGAAAGAGTTCTGCCATATTTAATTGTGTAAATCAGGAAGAGAACCAGAATTATATAATAAATTAGTGAGACAGGAAAACTTCCGGCATTTTTTAAGTACAACAAATTTGAAGCGTTGATGAATGAATCTGCAATACCCAAAAGGGGTTGGAAAAGAGAACTGATCCCTCTCCATTGAAAATCAAGATCCCAGAAAGCGGGTGCGTTTTGGTTAAGTAACTCTCTTTTCCCTGAAATGTATTGTTTCTCCACCTTTTGAGATATCAATTCCGATTGGACATCTTGATCGGCAAGTGAATTTTGAAGCACCAATAGCCGGCCAATTTCATATTCAACTTTGGAAATGGTTTTTTCAATTTCCCGAATTAACAACCTGATTTTTTGTTTGAGTTCAAGTGGTGCAGATGCATTTACAGAGGTTGTGTCTGTAGCCTTCCAAACAATCAATGACTCTTGTAATAACTTCTTTTCAGAAAGGAGAAACTCTGTCTGATCGGCAACGTCATCATTCCACTTGGAAATCTCCGACTTCTGAAGACCCCACAAACGAAAAAACTCAAATAGTGTCTCAGGATACTCCTTCTCAAGGTCCAACTTATTTGTAAGAGCTAATAGTTGATTGTAGTTATTTTTTATTACAGGTACACGGTCTTTTAGCTCAGTGTATTTATCCGAGGTAACAATCGATTCAACAATGGATTTGAGTTGAATACTTTGGGATCTGTAAAATTTGGTGATCTCATCTATTTTATAATATTCAACCCTGGCTTCTTTATTTTCTTCTTTTAAAGAATCACTTTGGGCAACAATATTAAAATTAAATGAAATTAATGCCAGTGTGGCAAACAACAATTGTTGGAAAAATCTGTTCATAAATTCTTTTTGTCCTCCGGACTAAATAAAATTTTTGTCTGCGTGAAGCAATTGTATGTTTTGTACACTGCCTTTTTTAAAGTTGATGATATTAACCACTTCCAACTATAACTACAATTTTTTAGAGGTTCCCACTTTGTTCGACTTGTAATCAAACTCCGATCCCATGGCACTGTGAGGAATGAAATACATTGCAATGAGAATAACAAGTGCTGCGATTCCAAGCCAGTATCGAGCTTTTTTAATACTAAAAGCCCAGGCAGCAAGCCAAAAAAGGAATGCAAACAGAAGTTTATTATCTGTGAGATCCCAACCAAAGGGAATTCCTGCCCAAAAAACTCCAAACGCATAATTTTGGACTATGGGCCCCAGTATCAGTCCACCAATAAACAAAACAATGGTGGTTATGAGAGCATATTTTGTAAAAGATTTATGTTTGAGAAATGCGTAAAATCCTGTAAGATTTGACATAAACATCCCGGCAAACATAAAAAAGACATGTATAAGGACAATCCAAAGTGGAACATGCCCTTTAAATCTGATAACAACAGTTTCATGTCCGGTAATCAGGGTTGTTTCGCCCGAATTGTTTTTCACTAATATGGAATATTCAAGTTTCCCTGCCGGTGGTTGTTTGGGAAGTGAAGCCGACAGGAGTGGAGTCACTTCTTTCAAACGGTACTTCGGTATAATCTTTGTCAAACTGAAACCGTCTGTAAATCAGTGTCGCTGAATAATTTGAATCCGAAAGCGGCAGAACCACGGGACAATTACTGTCGTCACCATGTGATCGTGGCAGTTTAACTTTATATTCCTGTCCATCAAGAGTAAAATTTATTTTTTTGTCGTATGTAGGTCCCGTTACCCTTTGGTAATAACCTGTGGCGAGCGTAAGAATACCCGCAATCACCCACCAAACCCAAATTCTGCTTTTCTTCTCTGTCATTTTTTCTACAATTTCTTTTTGAAAATCAACTTTTCAAAATTACGGAAAATTAAATTCCACCGGAAAAGAATTTCGGGACCTGATCACAACCATAAATCAAAAAGAAAGATTAATTTAAACCGTCGTTTAAGAGATTTTTTGTACAGACCATATTACAGAGGTGTTCGATGGAAACCGATGGTGTTTCAAAATTCCTTGGAAGTTATAAATTTAAACGCACCGGATTGTTTTTGGGGATTTTGGCGTTTATTCTGTTTATTTCTATTTCCGCAATGCCACATGAAGCAAAATTTTGCGCAGCAATTGCAATCCTGATGTCGATATGGTGGGTTACCGAGGCGGTTCCACTTGCAGTTACATCATTGGTTCCTCTCGTCCTTTTCCCTCTTTCAGGAGTGATCAGCGGGAAGGATGCCGCAGCAGCTTACACAAATTCTACCATTTTTCTTTTTCTTGGCGGATTTATCATTGCCCTTGCAATGGAAAAATGGAATCTCCATAAAAGAATTGCACTTGGACTTGTCTCAAGGTTTGGGAAAAGCCCTCAACCATCGTCCTTTCATTTATGATTGCAAGTGGAGTCCTTTCGATGTGGATTTCGAACACTGCCACTGCCGTAATGCTTCTTCCGATCGGACTTGCAATTGTCTCAAAAATGGAAGAGGAACATGGAAGTGCCGCCACTTCAAATTTTTCCAAAGCACTGATGTTATCAATTGCTTATGCTGCCTCGATAGGTGGGATAGCAACTTACATCGGCACTCCTCCTAATCTCGTTTTTCAAAGAATTTATTCTCAAACCTTTCCAAATGCTCCCACTGTTGGATTTGGACAGTGGATAATCTATTTCCTTCCACTCGCGATAATTTTAACTGTTTTTGTCTGGTGGCTTCTCACAAAAGTTATGTTCAAAAGTGATGACAAATTCCAATCGACCGTTCAGTGATGAAAAAAGAATATGCCGAGCTTGGTAAAATTAAATATGAAGAGAAAAACCATCCTCACGGTTTTTGCTTCAACTGCTCTTCTTTGGATTTTCAGGGAAGATATTAAAGCGGGATTTGTGACGATTCCCGGATGGTCAAATCTTTTTCCATCAGCAACATTCATCGATGACGGAACAGTCTCAATTTTTGCAGCACTGCTTCTCTTCATTCTTCCGGCAAAAAAAGCCGTTGAAGAGAAAGGGACAATAATCGACGCATGGATTATTCGAGATATACCCTGGGATGTAATCCTTTTATTTGGTGGTGGATTCGCCCTTGCTGAAGGATTTGTTAAAAGTGGACTGTCAACCCAAATCGGCAAAAGTTTCGATTTTGTTCAGGGCATGCCCATAATTGTTATAATCTTCGCAATTTGCATGATCGTTACCTTCCTCACGGAATTAACTTCAAATACAGCCACAGCTCAGATTTTTCTTCCAATCCTTGCAGCGTTTGCAATAGAATGGAATGTTGATCCATTACTCCTCATGTTACCCGCAACCATCTCAGCCTCGATGGCATTTATGATGCCTGTCGCCACTCCCCAAACGCCATCGTCTTTGGCTCTCGAAAACTCCATATCGCCGACATGGCAAAAACCGGGTTTATTATCAACATCTTCGGAGCCATAGTTATTACGTTGCTGGTTTATTTGGTTGTATAGTACTTGAGTACCTGAGTACCTGAGTACTTTAAGAAAGAAATTTTTTTATTTTTAAAAAAAGGATTTATTTTATTTTTAATTTTTTTAATTTTATTTACCGGCCAGGAAAAAACCCCGTTTTTTTTTATAAGATTTAAAGGATAATTGGGAAAATTTTGGTTTTTTTTTCCGTTAAAATAAATAAAAAGAACCACCCCCCCCAAAAATTAAAGAAGGGGTAGGGGGGGGGGTAAAGGGGGGAAAAAATTATTTTTCCGTCACCCCAAAAGGTCCCCCAAGGGAAGGGGGAAAAGCGGTTTTTATTTTTTTTATTTTACCAAAAAAAAAGAAAAAAAAAAGCAAAAAAAGAGGAGAGAGGGGGGGGGGACAGGCACAAAAGCCACGGTACTCAAGCACCTGTACTCAGAACAAGGTGTAAATGAACGGCGCGAGGGGGCTTCCTTTTGCGAAGACGAGGAGAGCACCGATAAAGATTATCAGGATGACGATGGGCATAAGCCACCACTTTTTGTTTTCTTTTAGGAAAGAAAGGTATTGGGATATAATTTTGATTTTGCTCATTTTAAGTTCCTAATGCATTTTTTCATAATCAATTTTACGATCGGATTTTTTAATCCAATATGATGTGGCTTTTTTTGAAAATTTGAGGTCGAGAAATTCCTTCCCGACCAATTTGGCGACGAATCCGATTGGTGCAACCACCAGATAAAATATTATGGTAAAGATAATTTTTGATACAAACCAACCCAAAACCAATGCAAAGATCATCCATACCTTGTAAATTGATTTTATGGTATTTGGAACAAGAATACTTAAAAAAGTTAAAGCCGTTCCAATAACATTAAGATAAATCCCTGTCATTTTATAGGAGGTCAAATAAAACATTGTGGTTGCAATTACAATCAGGGTAATCCCAAGTGTAGCACCACCTTTTTTAAGAGATGCCTCAGTAAGGTCTAATTCATTAACTTCATTTTTTATATCTTTAATCAAGCTCATAAATCTCCTGCCATTTAATATCATCGTGAAAAGTGGGTTGTTCTTCTTTGTAAAGGATAAAATTTTCCAGTATCAACACATCAATCTCGGTACGCATGAAACATTTATAAGCATCGAGAGGTGACTCCACAATCGGTTCCCCCCGTACATTAAAACTGGTGTTTACAATAACGGGACAGCCCGTTTTTTCATAAAATTTGTTGATAAGATCATAATATCTTTTGTTGTCATCGGGATGTACGGTCTGAATTCTCGCCGAATAATCAACATGTGTAACCGCAGGAATCTCTGATCTGAGGATATTTAACAAATCAATCCCCCAAATGTTTTCTTCATCCGAAGTCATTTTTCGTTGTTTAGCCTCTTGTACGTTTGCCACAAGCAGCATATATGGACTTTCACAATCGATGTCGAACCATTCATGAACTTTGTCATACATTACAGAAGGCGCAAAGGGCCTGAAACTCTCCCGATATTTAATTTTCAGGTTCATTTTCTTCTGCATTTCCGGATTTCTTGCATCACCAATGATTGAGCGATTGCCCAAGGCTCTTGGACCATATTCCATTCTGCCGTGAAACCACCCGATAATCTTACCGGCTTTTAACAGATCCGATGCCTTGTCGAGAAGCAAATCTGTCTCAAATTTTTCTGCAGGAAGTTTGTATTTCTTCAAAAATTCTTCAATTTGCTCCGATTTGTAAGCAGGACCAAGCGAAGAGCCTTTTTGCAAATCCCTTTTCCCTTTAATCGGGGCAGGATTTCCGAAGTGGTGGTAATGTGCAACAAGCGCAGCTCCAAGTGCACCACCCGCATCACCGGCAGCCGGTTGAATCCACAGATCATCAAATATCTTTTTCACGAAGCAGTATTCCATTTGCCACACAATTTAGTGCCACTCCTCCGGCAAGGCAGAGATTTTTCATTCCGGTCTCTTTCCTGATATGGCGCGCCATTCTCAGGACAATTTCTTCTGTCACCTCCTGGACACTGCGGGCAAGGTCCATTTCCCGTTGAGTGAGGTTTGATTCCGGTTCTCGGGCGGGACCATCAAACAACTCTGAAAACTTCGAGTTGGTCATCTTTAGCCCGGTGTTGTAATCAAAATAATCCATATTCATCTTAAATGAACCGTCTTCTCTCAGGTCGATCAACTTCTCCAGCATTCTATCAACATACTTGGGGGTTCCATAAGGTGCCAACCCCATAACTTTATATTCACCCGAATTTACCTTAAACCCGGCATGATATGTGAAAGCCGAGTATAACAATCCAAGAGAGTGAGGAAAGTTGATTTCACCAAGAATTTTAACCGAGTTTCCTTTTCCGATACCATAGGATGCGGTTGCGTATTCACCAACTCCATCGATTGTCAGAAAGGCAGCTTCATCAAATTTTGAGGGAAAGAAGGCACTGGCTGCATGCGATTCATGATGTTCCGGGAAAAGGATTTTACCGCCGAAACCGGTTTGTTTTTCCATCAGATCGGGAATCCACAGTTTTTGTTTTAACCAGAGCGGAATCGCCATCATAAACGAGTTTAGTCCCCGACCCGGATAACTTAAGTATGTCTCAAGTAGCCTGTTAAATTTCAGGAATGGTTTATCATAAAATGCAATTGCTTCAAGCTGTGATATATCAATGCCAGCCTCCTTTAAACAGTATTTCACTGCATTGATGGGGAAGCCATGATCATGTTTTTTTCGTGTGAAGCGTTCTTCCTGTGCCGCAGCGATTATCTCGCCATCTTTTATGATACACGCTGCCGAGTCATGGTAAAATGCTGAGATTCCAAGTATATACATATTTTTCAGTTGTTCTTTAGATTAATCATTATGCGTGTATCTGCGTCCTATTTAACTTAACTTCTGCAAAACGTCTTCGAGGATATTGTCCGCTAACTTACTCGCATCGGCAATTAATGAGGCACATTCCCCTTTCATCGCGGTGATGTATTCCTCATCTTTGATGTCTTTGAGGTTAATAAGCACATTAAGCACTCCGCCTTGAACTCCGGTGAGTCCCATGCGAGCACCCACGGTGACATCGGTGATCGAGTTGGGATTTCCGTGTTGTTTCACTACTTCGCAGATTTTGATCGCTTCATAACTCAGTTTTGCTGTCATCAGAGGCACCTGCACAGCTTTTTTTAGTCCAAGCTGCATTGCAGAAATCCTTGCCGATTTCTCGTCTGATGTCGTTTGAGGAAGTCGCATTGCCTCCATATATTCGTTAAATGCGTTGGAATCGTCATCAATGTTTTTGATCAGTTTATCTTTAATTTCCTGAGCTTTTACAGATAAATCATCGAGCATCTCATCGAGTTCTCCTGCACTTTTTTTGTACGCTGTTAGGTTAACAACCATGGAAGCCAGTGCTGCACCAATTGCTCCTGCCATTGCAGCCACTGAGCCACCACCTGGAGCAGGAGATTCGCGCGAAACTTCATCCGCAAAACCTGTAACCGTAAGTGATGAAAGAGCTTTTTCATCAAATTTTGGCAAACCAAGCACTCTCTCTTCAATCTTAAACGGTGATACATCGTTTAATCCCAGAGATTGGACGGCTGTTTTGAGGACATCCATTACCGGAATTCCAACAGGTCTTTCCTGTCTTTTAAGATAAAATACACCACTTTCGTAAAGTGCTCTGAAGGGGACCATCCCCACAATTTCACTCCCCGTAACTGCAATTCCTCTTGAGTCTGCAAGTTTTTTTGCTTCTTCGTAAACGAGATGCATCGGGGTTGATTTGTAATCGGTAAGATTTATCGAAATCTGTGCTCTGTCATACTCGGGTACCATCCAACCAATGGCTTTACAATTTTTGAATTTTCCGGGGATTTTTACCGATTCACCTTCAGGTTTTTTGGGATCAACTCCGTTAAGTTCCAATAGTTCAAGGAGATCAAATCCAAACCGTTCTTTGCAGTGGATTGCGGTTTCTTCTATCGTCTGCCCTACAAAACCGTCAATTCCGGAGGGATAACTTCCCTCTTTATATTTTAATATCGTTGGTCTTTTATAATAAAAGACTCCGCTTCCACCCGATCTCGCTGATCTCCCTTTTTCACGCAGTTCAAAAGCAATGTCGGTGGCAGCTTTAACTTCCCGTGTATTCAGGTTAACATTATATGCAATCAAAAACTCCCTGACCCCCATAACGGTTCCGCCTGCTTTTGCATTAAATGAGAGAGGTCCATAATCGGGATTCCATTCAGGTTTTTTTTCATCTTCTCTTCAAGAGGCCTCATATTCACCCTGACGGATGATGGCGAGGTTTTTCCTTTTGGGGTTTTCCTGTGAAAGTTCGTACAGATAAACCGGTATTCCAAGTTCTTTCCAACCCTTTTAGCCACTTCGTGTGAAAGTTTTATTGCCTCTTCTGTGGTAATACCGCTCACGGGGATAAATGGACAAACATCTGTGGCACCCATTCTTGGATGTGAACCTGTGTGTTTCGACATGTCAATCAACTCCGATGCCCGTTTTATCGACTGAAATGCAGCCTCGGCGACCGCTTCAGGTGTACCGATGAAGGTGACAACTGTACGGTTCATTTCAAATCCGGGATCAACATTTAATAATTTTACACCGTCAACGGCTTCGATAGTATCCGTAATCTGTTTTATTGTTTCAGGGTTTTGTCCTTCAGAAAAATTTGGTACACATTCCAGTATTCGTTCTTCCATTTTAATCTCCTCGTATTTCAAAAAATGCAATTTTTAAATTTAGTGAATTGACAGGGATATTATTTATGAGAGATGTAAATTGGGTATCAACATTATAATAATTTTATACGAGCCACAAATGACAGACAGACGAAATTTTATCAAAAGTGCTCTTGGCATTTCCGCCCTGATGGTTGTGGAATCTTTCACCTCCCCCATTCAAAAACTTATTGGTCCTGAAAACAAACACTCTAATCTTGTAAGAAAAATTCGCGGCAGGGTCATGTCTGAGGGGAAACCTGTCAGTGGCGTGGTTGTCTCCGACGGTATCTCAGTAGTTTTGACGGGAAAAGACGGATCTTACGAATTTGATTCGCTGAGTGGACAAAAATTTGTTTTTATCTCAAATCCCGCAGGATATGAGATCGAGACCAATACAACAGGCACCGCCCGTTTTTATAAAAGGATTGGAGGAAGCACCTCAGACCTTGATATGGGGTTTAACTTGAAACCTTCAGGTGATGACTCAAAACATTCGTTCCTGCTCCTTGCCGATCCCCAGGTGTTGGACAAGGAAGATGTTCTCCTTTTTAACAATGAAACTGTTCCTGATGTGGCTGAATTTGTTTCCGACAAAAAAATATTTTTGGAGTCGCCTGCGGTGATATAGTTTTCAACGATCTGAAACTCTTTCCAGAATATGAAAAAAGTGTAAAACGAATGGGAATCCCCTTTTATCAGGTGGTGGGGAATCATGATACAGACCATACAGCAAAAACCAATGAAAAATCTGTTGAAACATTTATAGAGTTTTTTGGACCTCACTATTATTCCTTCAACAAAGGGGCGGTTCATTATGTGGTACTTAATGATATCTTTTGGTCGGGGGATTACATCGGCTATCTCGATCAGGCTCAACTCGACTGGATTGCAAAAGATCTTTCCTTTGTCGAAAAGGGGAAAACGGTTGTGATTTTCACACACATCCCGCCATACAACACACAACATATCCGTTACAACCTGGATAAACCACATCAAAATGTTGTTGTAAGCAATCGAAAATCTTTATACGACATGTTAAAACCTTTTAAATCATATATCCTCACCGGACATATGCACGAAAGTGAATATATTGAAGAAGAAGGTATTGAGATACATGTATGCGGAGCCGTGTGTGGTGCCTGGTGGACTGCTCCCATTTGTTTTGATGGAACTCCAAAAGGGTACGGTTTTTATGAAGTTAATGGCAATGATATCAGGTGGAAGTATAAATCAACCGGCAGAGCATTAAGCCATCAGATGTCGCTTCAAAAAGTGGGCGGCGAAGTTATGGCTAATGTCTGGGGTTATGATAAATATTGTAAAGTCAACTGGTATCAGGATGGAAAAGCGATGGGTCAAATGGAAAAACGAAGATCTTCAGACCCCGAGACTGTGAAACTGTTTGAAGGTGACACAAAACCAAAAAAACATACTTGGGTAGAGCCTATGATCAATGATCATTTGTTTTATGCAAAACCCTCACCTGGTGCAAAGATGATTGTGGTTGAGTTTGTAAACCGCTGGAATGAAAAGTTTACAGAGAGGTTTACCCTTTAAAAAGAATTAGCCGGAAGTGGGAAACTGTGATTTTCCACTCCCGGCGATACTTTAGACTAAAACTTCACTCTGTTTTTTAATATTATTGATATAATCTGCTGAAACAAGTGCGGCGATGGTTCCATCTGCGACGGCAGTGGTAACCTGTCTGAACCTCTTAACAATCGAATCACCGGCAGCAAAAACTCCCGTGATGTTTGTTTCCATATTCGAATTTACGATTATCTCTTTATTGGGATTAAGTGCAATTATCCCCTCCAAAGATTCGGTGTTTGGTACATAACCAATAAAGATAAAAACACCATCTATCTTCATCTCAGAAAGATCACCCGACGGAATATGCTCAAGTGTAACACTTTGAAGTTTTTCATCACCCATAAATTGAGTGATTTTGGTCTCCATTATGAAATTGATCTTCTCATTCTTTTTTGCCTCATCACTATAATGTTCAAAAGCCTGAAAATGATCAAATTGGTGCACAATCGTTACTTTTGATGCATACTTTGTTAAAGAAACCGCCTCCTCGAGGGCTGCATTTCCGCCGCCGACAACTATAATTTCTTTGTCCTGAAAGAAATCACCATCGCAGGTGGCACAGTAGGAGATACCCCTGCCCTTGAACTCGGCTTCACCCGGTGCACCAATCATTCTCGATTTCCCACCAGTGGCGATGATCACAGAATGCGCAGTGAATGTCTCTTTGTTATTTATTTCAACCGACTTGATTTCGCCTTCGAGTTGAAGGGAAGTCACTTTCAGGTTTGAGCGAATTTTACAGCCGAAACTAATTGCCTGCTGCTTCATCGTGCGTGCAAGTTCATAGCCACTGACATGTTCCACTCCGGGATAGTTGGCAACCTCATGTGTGAGTACCAACTGACCGCCTACCGTCCCCTCGTTTAAGATAAGGGTTGAGACCTTTGCCCGAGAGAGATAAATCCCTGCTGTGAGCCCCGCAGCTCCGGCACCAATTATTATTGAGTCAAAATGATTGTCCATTTTATTTCCCGAACTGCTCATCAAGAATTGAAGTTACCTGATCTCTTGTCTGGATGCTGCTTGTGGCTTTTACAACTTTACCATTTTTATAATAGACTGTGAAAGGAAGACCGGAAAAGTTTCTGCATTCGGCCAGGTCTCTGATCACTCTTGCATCAGGTGAATCAAATGGCATATCTGCAAATTTGATGTTGGTGTATTCATTTTCAAGTTCTTCCATTACATCATAAACAGGGATACACATTGGTCCCATGCGTCCACAGCATACCATCACATTTTCATTATTCTCTATTACTGATTTATGATCTTCTAAAGACTCTATATGAGTTAAATTCGTTTTGAGTGACATATTTTCTCCAAAATTAAGAATTAATTGTTTTAATACTAATATGATGTGAGAAAATGAATTTAGATTCAGAACTATTTCATAAGCACAAGTTTACGGGTTGCATTAAAACTTTTCCTGTAACATCAATTGAACTTAGCCTGTAAACATATACCCTGATGATAAACCATATTTTGTTGCATCAATTGTTACTGAATGACTGCCTGCTTCCATCGCACCGGAGAGAAGTGTCGCCACCTCTTCTCCCTGCATATTGTAAAGTTTTAGATTTACACTTCCTGTTTGTGGAAGGTTAAACCTGATAACTGTTTCAGGGTTGAAAGGATTGGGGTAGTTTTGTTCAAGAGCAAAAACTGAGGGAATTTCTGTATCTATCTCAACAACATTGCTGTATTCAAACTTTCCATCATTATCCAACTGTTTGAGACGGTAGGATACCGTTCCGGTTGATGGTAATGGATCTGAAAAGTTGTAATATTTAGGAGAGTTTGAGGTTCCATGCCCCTCAATAAAGGAAATTCTTTCCCAGTCGGTTGTGGTGGTTTTTCTCTCAACTTCAAATCCATAGTTATCCACTTCTGTTGCAGTTTCCCACGAGAGTTGAACGGCATTGTTCAGGTATTTTGCTGAAAATGAGATAAGTTCAACGGGAAGTGCAGGATCGGATGGGTCGGAGAGTGATGCAAAACGTGCTCTCGAATTTCCTCCCATTGTGGTAAATAGACCTCCTGTCAAAATTCGTGTATGATCATAATCTAAAAAAATGGAATACACAATAGAGTTGGGGTTTGGGTCCCATGAGTTGGCAAGCCCGGTGACGGGATCAATGGATGACAAACAAGACCTGGACTGCCCTCCTATGGTTGAGAAATTTCCACCAACATAAACCGCATCGCTACTAATAGTAATGGTTTGAACAGCACTATTAGCATCTGGATTCCATGATGATGCTTCTCCCGTTGTGGAACTCAAAGCAGCTATCCTGTTTCTCGACTGTCCGCCTATATTAGTAAAATATCCACCGGCATAAACCGTACTGCCATTAATAGCAAGGGTTGTAACAAAACTGCTGGCATTCGGGTTCCAGGCAGTTACCAAACCGCTTGTAGCATCAATAGCAGCTATATTATTCCTGGCTTGCAAGCCGGCAATTGTGAAAGCTCCAGCGGCATAAACCAGGCCACCATTCGATTTAACCGTAAAAACTGTGCCGTTAAGACCAGGGTTCCATGTAGTTGCCAAACCGCTGGTCGCATCTAATGCGGCTAAGTAATTTCTTGATTGGCCTCCAATGGTTGTGAAATTCCCACCGGTATATACCGTGGCTCCGCTCACAGCAATATCAAATATGCCAAAGTTTGCATTTGGATTCCAGGCAGTTGCTGCACCGGTTGTAGCATCCAACGCAGCGATGTAGTTTCTGGTTTGCCCACCAATATTCGTGAAATCTCCACCGGCATAAACAGTACTGCCGCTGACAGTTATTGTATTCACTGCATTATTTGCATTTGGATTCCATGAGGTTGCTTCTCCCGTGGTTGCATCAAACGCTGCTATTTTATTTCTTATTTTTCCACCAATCGAATTAAGGCTTCCCCCGGTGTATAACGTTGTTCCGTGTATTGCAAGTGCGTAAAGTGTAGAAGAACTCACAGGATCCCATGCCGTTGCGAGTCCGGTTGTAACATCAAGGCCGGCAATCCTGTATCGGGTTCCCCCCCCGATTGATGTGAAGACTCCACATGCATATATCGTACTCCCATTCAATATCATATCAGAAACAGTACCATTTGCATTAGGATTCCAGGCAGTTGCAAGACCTGTTGTAACATCCAATGCTCCAATTCTATTTCTCGACTGCCCTCCAATAAATGTGAATCCTCCACTCGCATAAACCGTGCTGCCATTAACAACAATTTTTTCGACCCTTGCATCAGCAATAGGATTCCATGAGGTTGCAAGTCCCGTTGTTCCGTCTAAAGCTGCGATTTTACCCCTGTCTTGCCCACCAATATTAGTAAAATCTCCGCCGGCATACACTGTGTTTTCACTTACCGCAAGTGAATAACCCGAAGTCGATGCATCAGGATTCCAACCTGCAAGTTCCATTGTGGTAAGATCAAAGGCTGCAATTTTGTTCCTTGCCGTACTAAAAACATTTAGAAATAATCCGCCTATATATAGAGTGGTACCGCTCGCAGCAATGGTTCTTACAGTCCCATCAGGTGCCGGATTCCATGTTGTCGCAAGCCCGGAAGAAGGTGACAACTCGGCAAGACACCTTCCCCCTGCTCCACCGATAGAGGTGAAACTTCCTCCCACAAAAAGAGAACCCCCATGAAGGACAAGAGAATAAACTGTGCTGTTTGCACTTGGATTAAAATCAGGATTTACCGTTTTATCAGGCTTAATATGTGCGATTCTGTTCCGTGTAAATTCGCCAACCTTCGTAAATTCGCCGCCAATATACCAGCCACCATTTCCATCGGAGATAACACACCTGATGATTCCATTCACTTCCGGCATGGAATAATCGACATTTCCAGTTTCCAGACTTATCGCCCCGCCATTACCTGTATATTTCCCGACATAATCAAAATATCCACCGAGATAAATTGTATTCCCTGACTGTGTAACACATTTAACTTCTCCATTTGTGGTCCACATATTTGGATCCACTGTTTGAGAAAAAGCGAATGTTGTTAACACCAAACAGATTGAAGTTATTATTGTTGTTCTCATTTAAAGCCTTCTTATTTTTTATCTAATTAAAGATTTAGAACCTAACCGTTTAATAGTGAGTAATCTTTGACCATGGAAAGCGTATCCTCGCCTTCACAGAATCATATTACTTGCTTTATTTCATTAAAATTAATTTCCGACTTGCATTAAAACTCCTGCCTGCAACATCAATTGAGCTAAATCTGTAAACATAAACCCCCGATGATAATCCGTATTTGGTTGCATCAATTGTTACTGAATGACTGCCGGCTTCCATCGAACCGGAGAGAAGTGTCGCCACCTCTTCCCCCTGCATGTTGTACAACTTAAGACTTACACTTCCTGTTTGTGGAAGGTTAAACCTGATAACTGTTTCAGGGTTAAAAGGATTTGGGTAGTTCTGTTCAAGAGCAAAAACTGATGGAACTTTGGTATCTATCTCGATTACATTGCTGTAGTCAAATTTTCCATCGTTATCCAACTGTTTGAGTCGATATGAAATTTTTCCTGATGATGATACCGGATCTGAAAAGTTATAATATTTGGGTGAGTTTGAGGTTCCATGTCCCTCTATGAAGGAAATTTTCTGCCAATCGGAAGAGATTGTTTTTCTCTCAACTTCAAATCCATAGTTATCCACCTCTGTGGCAGTTTTCCATGACAGTTGTACGGCATTATTTAGATATTTTGCAGAAAAGGAGACAAGTTCAACGGGAAGTGCAGGATCGGATGGATCGGAGAGTGCAGCAAAACCTCTGGTATCCTCTCCAATAACATCAAAGAAATTACCACCAACCAAAATTCTTGAGTGGTCATAATCGATTGATATTGCATTTACAGAATGGCTCGCATTCGGATTCCATGAGGCAACTCCTCCATCCGATTTGTTAATTGAGCCAATATAGTTCCTAGTCATTCCGGCAATTGTCGTAAAATCCCCTCCAATATATACTTGCGTTCCACTTAAAGCTAATGCCGCAACCTGTTCGTTTGCGATCGGATTCCAGGATGTCGCAGTGCCATCTGATGAATTTAAAGCTGCAACGTAATTTCTGGTCTGTCCACCTATTGTTGTAAAATTCCCACCGGCATATACAGTTGTTCCATCGACAGCAATGGAATAAACAAAATGGTCTGCATTTGGATTAAACGAATTTGCGAGTCCATCTGAGATATTTAATGATGCAATGTAATTTCTTGTCTGTCCACCAACACTGGAAAATACTCCCCCAACATAGGCTTGACTTCCTGATATATTAATTGTCAATACAGCGTTGTTTGCATTAGGATTCCAATCGGTTAGACTCAAGTCTGCAATATTATAAGCTGCAAGTCTGTTTCGAGTCTGCCCACTGACAGTCGTAAAATTCCCACCGGCATATAATTTTCCATTATTTACATGCAGACATCTCACAAGTGAATTTGGTGATGGGTCCCAACCTGTAGCCAACCCGGTTGTTGCATCGAGAGCTGCAAAATAACTGCGAGACTGACCACCAATATTTGAAAAACTTCCCCCCGCAAAAACAGTTGTACCACTTGTAGCCAATGTGTAAATAAGTCCGTCATTGTCAGGGTTCCAGGAGGTTGCCTCCCCGGTTGTTGCATCTATGGCAGCAATATTGTTCCTTAAAACACCCCCGATTGAATTTAAGTTACCACCTGCATACAGATTGGTTCCATAAATCGCGAGAGCCAGAACTGCAGATCCGGCATGAGCAGTCCATGAGGTGAGATTACCTGTTGCAACTTCCACGGCTGCAACTCTTAATCTGGGTTGACCCATAAAAGTACGAAACCAGCCCCCCAGATATGCAATTCCGCCTGAGAATACAATGTTTTCAACCCGAGCATCAGGATTTGGAGCCCAGCTTGTTATGATTCCTGTTGTAGCATCAAATGTTGCCAAATTATTTCGTGGCATGCCGGCAATATTACCAAAATATCCGCTTACATACAGTGTGTTCCCCTCCACTTCCAACAATTCAATACTGTTATCAGGATTTGGGTCCCAGGAGGTGGTGGCTCCTGTAGTTGCATCAATTGCGGCTAATTTATATCGATTTAAACCACCCATTGTTGTAAAAAAGCCACCTGCATATATGGTGTTTCCACTAAGTGCCATGGATGTAACCGTTGAGCCGGCATTTGGATCCCAATCTAAAACAGCACCTGTCGATTTTTCGACGACACCGATGTAATTTCTTGTGCCACCCCCAAGTGTTGTAAAACTACCACATAGAAAAACCTTCTCCCCACTTACAATAATTTTAAAAACCGAAGCACCGGCATTTGGATTCCATGAAGTTGGAACACCCGTTGTCGGATCCAGTGCAGCTATCCTGCTCCTTGCCAGACCACCAATATTACTAAAATTTCCCGCAACATAAAGCACACCATCAACCAATTCGAGATCATAAATTGTACTAGTAGGAGAAGGATTAAAAACCGGGTCAACAATTCCATCAGAATTAATGTGAGCAAGGTTGTTTCTGACGAGACCTCCAACTCTGGTAAAATTGCCCCCGATATACCAACCCCCGTTTCCATCAGAAATAACACTGTTTACCGCATTATTAACTTTGGGCATTGAGAGGTTTAATTCGCCTGTGGCTATATTAACCATTGCCCCCTGTCCCGTATATCTACCAACATAGTTGAATTGCCCGCCTATATAAATGGTATTTCCTGTTTGGGTGATGGCGCTTACCGAACCATCCGTCATCCAAATATTTGGATCAATCGTTTGTGAATAGGTGAAATTAGTAAAATATATAAAAAGGGCTACTGCGACAGTAATTTTCATTTGCTGCTCTTTTGTTATTGAGTATTGAATTTCTCTTTGATCCAAAATATTCACAGAAAGTCACAAAAGTGTATTATGCTTCAATGTTTTCCACAGTTGTGGATATCTTAATAATTAAATATTAATTGGATTTGGTATGAAGATACCGGACGAAAAATAATCTGAGGGGATTTTAGAGCAGGTTTGCTTCGGGGAATTTAATAATAACTGAAAGCCGAACGGAGTAAACACATGTTGTATGTTTTGTTAATTTCGCGCCTCTTTCCTAACCCTGGAAAATGTTAAACACGACTTTACAGATAATTATTAAGAATAATCTCTAAAAAGAATTACCTCCGGGGCAAATGAAAAAAATATGTTAACTAAACCTCACAAAACCTGAACTCAATTTAACGATAATATTTATTAAATTCAAGTATTATACCAATCGATTATTAATTATATTTCGAATATATCATCAAAAGGCCCTCAAACGTCTTTTCAGGAGGATATCGCAGGTATAAAAAAGGCAGGACTGTCTGAACCGTTTCGAGGAGAAACTTGAGTCCTGCCTGTATTGATCTCCGCAGTTAATCCGGCGGATAAAAAGGATTACAAATTAAAATACATCTTGAATTCAAACGGATGAGGCATCGTGCCAATTGCCGAAATCTCTTCGTGTTTTATCCTCATCCACTGTTTAATTAGTTGATCAGTGAAGACTCCTCCACGCTTCAAGAATTCATTATCCATTTCGAGAGCATCAAGTGCTTCATCAAGATTTCTGGGGAGAAAACTCAATTTATCGCGGTTTTTTTCACTCATATCCAGTTTTTCTGATGGCCCAAATCCTTCAGTTTCTGGATCGATTTTATTGACCACACCATCAATTCCGGCGAGAAGTATGGCACTTAAACAGAGATACGGATTTGCAGTCGCATCCGGTGGTCTGTATTCAAACCTGGTTTCATCGGGGTTGTTGACATACTTGGGAATCCTGATTGCGGAAGCCCTGTTCCCCTGTCCGTAAGTTAGAACAACGGGAGCTTCAAATCCCGGTACAAGTCTTTTATATGAGTTTGTTGAGGGATTGGTGAATGCGGAGAGGGCAGGAGCATGTTTCAGGATACCACCCATAAAAAATCTCGCAAGATCGTTCAGGTTGGCATATTTCCCTTTTTCATAAAACGCATTTTTACCATCTTTTGTCAGATAGAGGTGAACATGCATTCCATTACCAGCCTGTTGATACATCGGTTTTGGCATGAACGTTATGAACAGGTTCTCCCGCCGTGCATAATTCATCAATACATATTTTGAGGTGACAATGTTATCCGCAGTGGTAAGCAAATCAGAGAAATATGTTTCGATCTCCTGTTGACCTCTTTCACCTACTTCATGATGGTGATATTTGACATCAACACCCACCTGATTTAACAGGCGACAAGCTTCATCTCTGAAATCATCATAAACATCAAATGGATTGGCTGCATGGTAGGCATTTTTATGAAACTCCTCGGCGTGTTCAAGTTCATAATATGAAGAGGCGGTTCTTGTGTCATATTTAACTTTTGAAAATATATAAAATTCAAATTCCGGACCCCACATCGATTTGTCGGCACCCGTATATTCCTGAAGCAATTTCTCCACTCTCTTTGCCATATATCTTCCATCCTGTGGGAATGGAGACCTTTTTTCATCGGTGAGATGAACAGTGGAATAAAAACTTAGTGTAGGAGCATCCCTGAAAAGGTCGATAACAGCAGTTGACAAATCGGGGATTTGCACCATGTCGCTGTTTTCAACTTTTGAAAAGCCATAACTTGAAGCGTCAAAACCAACTCCTTCAGTCATCAGCTTTTCCAATATCCCTTTCTGACGGGTAGAGAGATATGGTGTAGCCTTCCAGTAAGATCGATACTTTTAAGGTCGATGACCTGTATTCCCTTCTCTTCAATGAGACGGTTACAGTGATTTAATAAATTAGTGTACATATTGATCTCAATTTTTCTTTATTAAGAGTTTAAACTTAAATCATTTTAAAACAAAAGAAAAATGCCAACTACCTTAATTACTAAGGTTGTTTTCCAATTTACAACAGTATTGATATACCCTTGCCTAATAAAGTAAAATTTTTTAGCACTTTGACCTTAATTACTTAAATTTATTAGGCTGAGAAAATATTTTAGAAAAGACAATATTTTTACATATTTAGTGAATTAAATTAGTAGTAAATTTAATAAATAAATTTCCGGAAACTGTTAGATTTACTTCCGGTGTCTTTTGAGAACTTAATTGAGGCAATCATGCTTAGACATCTTATTTTTATCGGTTCTCTCCTTCTGTTTATTGCCTTCGCGGTTGTAATAGCATTAAATAAACAGGAAGAGCAGAAAGTCGTTAAGTCACAACTTATGGCGTTAAATGATTCAACCGGAAATAACAAAACAGGAGACCAGATGAAAGATAAGATAGTTAAAACTGATGCCGAATGGAAGGCAATTCTCACCGATGAACAATATCATGTTATGCGTGAAAAGGGAACAGAACGCCCTTTCACCGGTAAGTTTTGGGATCACAAGGAAACGGGTACTTACAAATGCGCCGGCTGTGGTGAAGTGTTGTTTGAGTCAATTACAAAATTTGATGCCCACTGTGGATGGCCCAGTTTTTATGCTCCGGGTGATTCGGGTGTTATTGCAGAAAATTCAGACTATTCACACGGTATGGTCCGCACCGAAGTAATCTGTAACAAATGTGGAGCTCATCTTGGTCATGTTTTTAACGACGGACCAAAACCAACAGGTCTGAGATACTGCATCAATTCAGTCTCTTTGATTTTTGAGAAAAAGTGAATTTAAGAGCGCAAGATTAATTCATCAATTCTCATTAAATTAAGGGTTGAAATTTTTAGAAAATAATACATGTACAGAATATTTCTTCTCTTTCTCCTTTTTGCCCTTGCACAGGCTCAAAATCAGGATAACACGATGCTGTCAGCAATTGAACTGAGACATAAAATTCACGCCAATCCTGAACTGATGTTTGAGGAGTTTAAAACAACCGGGTTATTAAAACAAAATATTGAACAGCTCCCCGGCATCATAATTCACACCCCAACTCCAACCGGACTTGTAGTAGAATATACCGTGAACTCAGGCGATTACCTTCTTTTCAGAGCCGACATCGATGCGTTGCCTGTGGTTGAAGAAACAGGAATCCCTCATGCCGCAACAAATGGTAAAATGCACGCATGTGGCCATGATGTTCACACCTCAATACTTTATCAGTTTCTTAAAGAAGTGGTTAATGACAAGGTGGATCAGAACCTGATTTTTGTATTCCAACCGGCAGAAGAGGGAGGCGGTGGAGCCGATATTCTGATCAAAACAGGACTTCTCGATAAGTTTAAAATCACGAAGGCTTTTGCACTTCATGTAAATGACGATTTTGATACCGGAGTAATAGCCTCCACAAAAGGGACACTTTTTGCTGCTTCAAACGCAATTGGCATCAATTTCACAGGAAAACAGTCACATGTTGCGTTCCACGAAAATGGGATTAATGCATTTGACGGATTGATGTTATTTCTTCAAAAAGCCAAGACAACAGTTAGTTCTTCTGGTAAAAAAATCCTTTTTGGTTACGGGAAAATCTCCTCCGGAATAGCAAGAAATATAGTTCCCCCTACCGCCAGATTTGATGGTTCATTAAGGGCTCTCAAAATCGAAGATTTTAAGTGGTTCCTCGACGAACTTTTTAGAATAGGCAACGAAGTTGAACAAGAGACAAAAGTAAAATGTGAAGTTGTCCACGACAACAACCCCTATGTGGAAGTTACCGTAAACGATAAACTTTATGATGATCTAAAACCCGCCCTTGAAAAACACTTTAAATTTATTGACTGCGGAAGCAGGTTTACGGGTGAGGATTTTGGTTTTTCAGCAAAAAATATCCCTCCTTTATGTTTTGGCTTGGCACCTCAAAAGGTGAGAGATTTGGGCTGCATACACCCCAATTTCTGCCGGGTGATGATATCATAGCCATCGGAGCAAAAGCTTTCCGGTTGATTCTGAATCACCAAACCGAAGAAAAACGGTAACAGGCATTAAAATGAAATCCCTAACCGCCAAAATTATTCTTCTCCTTATTCTATCTTCTTCAATCTATGCCCAGGATGTATGGCAAGATCTGGAGAAAAAAGTGAAACCTCTTCACGACTCTGATAAGATAACACAATACCTTGAATTCACTTGGAAGAACGGGGGTGATCATCCCCAACTCTCTATAAAAGCGGGGCAAATTGCTCTCCGCCTTATTGAACAAAACGAACTTTATTCCAAAAAACCTCTTGCATTAAATTACCTCGGTGTCATCCATAGAAATCTGGGAAACTATAAGGATGCTCTTTTATATTTTTCTAAAGGATTCGAGGCTTCAAAACAATATAATGACAAAACTCAACTCGCTTACGCTTACAACAATTTGGGCAGTCTTCACAGACTTATGGGAAACGGTTCTCTCGCAATTGAACAAACCTTTAAAGGATTGAATATTTTCGAAGAATTAAATGACTCTGCGGGAATTGCTTTTTGTTCACTCAATCTTGGTGTATTATATACCAATCAGAAAAATTACACAAAAGCAATTGAGTATCTGCAAAAAGTGATCAACATCAGAAAAAGAATTGATGACAAACCCGGTGAACTCACTGCTCAACTCAGGATCGCTGAAGTTTATTTTGAACTTGCCGATTACGACAAAGCCTATTCAATTTATCTCTATATCCTTGATGAACACAAAAAAAGGAACGAAGCCATTGGGATGGCTTTCGCCTATGGCGGCATTTCAACAATCTTTTTCACACGAGGTAATTACAACGAAGCTCTTAACTACCGACTGAAATCTCTTGAAATAAACAGTAAAATAAATCAGCAGGTGGCAATATTAACCGATTATTGCCAGGTGGCACTTATCCATGCTCGCCTAAACGATTTCTCGACAGGTAAAAGTTTTATAGACAAGGCTATTGATCTGGCTGCAACCATTAAGTCATTCTACTTCTCTTTCATAGTTTATGATGCCGCAGCGGAGTTTTACAGCCTGCAAAGAGATTTTCAAAATGCTTTCAACTACAGTGAAATGGCGGCACAAATGAAAGACTCGATCAGGACTCTGGAACGTCTCGAAAAAAAGTGCCCAAATTGAAGCTGTTTATAAAAATGAACAAATCGAGCGGGATGCCGATCTGGCGCAAATTAAGTTGGCAAACAAAGAACAGGAAACAACTTACCTCTATCTTATTATAATCGTTGTTGCCGGACTTTTTGTTTTTGTGTTTTATGCCTACCGTCAAAAAAGGAAATTAAACCACGAGTTGAGAGAGATCAACCAGTTTAAGGATAAACTTTTCAGGGTTATTGCCCATGATCTAAAAAATCCGTTTTTTGTTGTTCTTGGTTATTCTGAAATGCTCCTGGATGATTTTGATACTCTCACCGATGATGAAAAACTAAACTTCATCAACAATATCAAACATGTAACTCTAAACAATTATCAACTTCTGGAGAACCTGCTTGAATGGTCTCAATCAAATCTTAAAATCATTCAACCAAAATATGAAACAGTAAATATTTCAGCCATTACACAAAAGGCAATCGATTTGTTTAAACATTCCGCAAAAATGAAAACGATTGAGTTGACAATGGACATGCCAAAAGATTTGATGATGAATACCGATCAGAATCTGATCTATTCAATTTTAAGAAATCTTCTTGGTAATGCACTCAAATTCACCAATAAAGAGGGGAAAGTATCTCTAAAATGGATTGAAAAGAGTGATTCTATCCATCTCGAAGTTGAAGATAACGGAATCGGCATGAACCCCCTGACCCTTGAAAAAATTCTTGGAAATAGAAACATCAACCGCACAAAAGGTACCGATGGTGAGGGAGGATCCGGGATTGGACTCTCTCTCGTTTACGAATTTGTCCACAAACTGAATGGCGAGATCGCAATTTCTTCTTCCGAAGAGACCGGAACAAAATTTTCAATTGTTTTCCCTAAGATTGGATAACTGCTGATTATTGTTACATTTTTTGAAAGAGAAGACTGATGCCAGATATTGACTTCGACCAAAAAATTATTTTACCTATTGTTGAGTTTCCTGAGGTTCCCACTCAAATAATTGAAGCGTACAATCAAAAGAAACTTGTAATATTTATTGGTGCGGGTGTATCCCGACTGGTTGGTTGCAAAGGATGGGACCAATTAGCTCAAGAGCTCATCGAAGCATGCTACCTCGAGCAGAAAGCACCGGGAAAGTCATTAATTAACTATAGCACCAAAATTAAATTGGGGAACATAAGTGACCACCGAAAGATCATCACCATTTGTAAAAAGTTGCTTGAAAACGAGAAAAAAAATAATGTTTTTTATGATGTTTTGGAAAAGCTTTAGATGTTAAAAATGATGATAAAAAGGATTCTAATTCGATATACTCTGATTTAGCCTCGCTACAAGTTAAATATATAACTACAAATGCCGATAATAAATTAAGTAAGTTGATGTCTCCGGCAAATGTTTATAACTCCAAAACAGAATTAGGAGATTCCGCTTTAAAGAATTGTGAAATGATGCATATACATGGTACAATTAAGAACCGGGATTCTTTAGTCTTTGACCTTCCGAGCTACTTCAAAAACTATAATGATACACAGCTCAAATCTTTTTTAGCCTCTGTTTTTTCAGATAACACAATTTTGTTCATTGGCTATGGATTAGCTGAATTTGAAATATTAGAATTTCTATTCAATCAAAAACAAGGCGAATCAACTCAATCAAAATTTTTATTAAATGGCTACTATTCCTCAGATTCTGATTATTATGAACTTGAGCAATCCTATTACGAATCTATGCGAATTACAGTTATTCCTTTTTGTTTTGATGAAAGGGGATATGATCAGTTAGGTGAAGTGGTCAAGAGGTGGGTCTCAATATTGCACCGAGTGACAACTTCTTTAGCTGTTTCTGTTAGAGAAATAGATGAGGCGATATCCGAACCAGAACCAGATTTTCTAAAAATCTTTCTGATGTTGGAATATAAAGCAACCGCTCGTAAATATTTATTTGCCAAACTATTTAACGCACCATACCCATTTGTTTGGTTTGACGAGTTAGAAACGCGAGAGTATTTTGATCCAAACGGGATGCCCGAACCAACAAAGAACGATGAAGGTGAAACCATAATTGAAGAATGGGAGGTTATTGGATATCTTATCAATTGTACTCAGAAGAACATAGAGATAAAAGATGAAAGTTCTTGGGAGAGGATTGTGAAAGTTATCGATGAGGCTATTAATCACATTACGACCACTCATTTGGACAATTATAAGACCGACTCTGGAATGGTTGAATTGATTTTTTATTTACCTTTTTCAAAAATAAAAAGTGATTGGATAGCTTATATAGAGTATAGTCTGAACACAAAATCGGACAACACCCTTCTTTCTAATAAATTGACACATGGCCTCGAAAAAGTTTTACTATCTCAACACGAGAATGCCAAAGCTTTTCTCCTTAAAGTAATAAAACTATTGCTCCAACCCTCCCAAAAATGGATGAAGATAGTTATTCCAATCATAATTCTAGAATGGATAGCTATGCACTTGAACAATTTTTTCAGAAACACGCGGAGCAGCTATCAGAAATATTTGCGGAAGATGGTGTAGAAATATGCGAAACCATAATTGATGAAATACTCAATTTTGATGCTGCTTCCTTCAGTGTCTATTTAATTCCTCAAATAACACTTACCTACTCAGACGATAATTATTTTGAACTTGAACAACTTTTAGTCTCCTTTTGGACTCGATGCCTACTAAAATCTCCTGTAAATATTGTTACAAACAAATTTAAACTCTACCTCGAAAGAGATCATCAAATTTTTCAACGAGTGGCTGTATTTATCATTGGGAAACGATTTGATGAATTGGGTGATTTGTTTTTTGCTTTCGAACAAAATCCTCTTGATAACTATTTTATTAAATATGAAATTTTCGCGTTGTTAAAACAGAATTCTTCGTTACTGAAGGAATCCGACATCCAAAGGATGGTAGAGTGGATTGAGAATCAGAAATTTGAATATCTCAAGGGAAACGAACTCGATGATGAGGAGTTATCCCTATATAAGATTAATATAAAAAAAGAGTGGCTGTTTGCTCTATTGGAAACAAACGACAATAAAATAGTCGAGATATATTCCAATTATTTCAAGTTAAGTCCGGCTCCACTTGCACATCCCGGTTACACTTTTTGGATGGATAAAGACCAAGCAGTAATTACTGCTATCGAAAATTTAAACTTTACACTACTTAAAATCTCCGGAATTATAGACAAATCAAATTCATTTTTTGTTTCGGGAGAGAAATCAAGGTCACGTGATAAAATTGATTTCTCAAATTCAATTAGAGAAGATGTTTCCGCAAATCCTGACAAGTACTTAACAGATGTAATGGATTTACTTGAGTTGAATCCCACTTTTCAATACTCTCTTTTGATGGGTCTGTTTGGAGTGGCTCAAAACCGCGATGATTTCCCATGGGAAGAAGTTTTACTCTATATTGATGCTTTGTTAAAGAGATTGGATGAACAGGCAGTTTCCGATAATGACACCAGGAACCTTGAAAGTGCATTAAGTGCTGCATTGAACATAATGGAATTATCACTAGGTTCTCGAAATATATCTGCTGAAAATGCTCAGGCGGTCAATAAAATATTGACATATTTTCTTCTATCTGAGAGACACTTTTCATCCCCTAAAATAAATGACAGAATCATCTCGACATATAATTCAATTGATTTTAAGCTGTACTCTCTATGGTTCTTATGGTTTTTCCGAGTCCACCATCTCGATTTGTTGAGTGACGATCAGAAAGAAGAAGTCAAATTAGAGATTTCTCAATATTTTGAAAACTGTCGGAACCTCAACGCTTTCCATTTCAGTTTTGGCAGATTTTTACCCAATTTTTTTTCAAAGGAACCTGCTTTTGTCGAGAATTTAATTTCAAAAATTGATGGTTGTAGTGATGATAGATGGATCGATTTTATGGAGGGATATTTATTTTTTGGAAGTAATTTGTACTCCGGAACCTATGAACTCTTGAAGAGAAATGGATTGTATTTAAAAGCATTGAACCATTCGTTCGAAGATGACACTGTCGAGAATAGAAAAATTGCCCACATTAGTTTGGTCTTTCTTGAAGGGGAGGAACCTTTAAGTTGTGATGATTCTTTAATGAAATCCATATTGGATTCGAATAATATTCGTTATTTTGGAGAAGTGATCAAATTCATCGGACGCAAACAAAATTTGCGTTTGGTTGAAGAACATTTTGATAATTTTAGAGAATTATTTTTAACTATAACCCAAAAAGTTGAAACCTGCCAAGATGTTGAATTGAAGAAAAAGCATTTAGGATTATTGGGTGGTTGGATTATTCTATTTCATGATTTGGATAACGAGACCTTTGAATATTTTAAAACTATTGCACAATACCTTCATCTTCAGCATAAAACGACTACTTTTTTGAATCACCTAATTACATTTGCTAGCACTCACCCAAATGAAACTTCCCAATTATTAAAAATTGCACTGAAATCAGATCCTAGTAACACTTTTTATGATATCGAAAAGATGCTTGATTTGATTGATGCCCTCAAAGTTTCCTTGGAGAGTGACATTCTTATCCTATCTGTAATATTTTTATAACGAAAGGGTACACTCAGTTCAGCGAAAAAGTGCAGGAATTAGACGAGAGAAGAAATTAGTCTAATTGAAGCGCAAGACTGAACATTAGATTGGATAGGAAACAATAGACAGGGTCTAAAATCATTATTTCGAATATTTCTTAAATTAAGTATTTAGAATTTGAAAACACTAACAATCATAGAAACACCCTATGAATTGAATTTCAACTGATAAACTATAAAACCAAGTGGAGGATAAAATGGCAGAAAATTTTGGTGGTAATTGGACTATAAAAAATTACGTACTCTGAATGACTATTTGGTCAGAGTATAAAAAATATTTGATAAGAATCCAGACGCACAGAGAGACACGACTCACTACATAGACGCATTTGCAGGAAAGGGCGACCTGGTATTTGAAGAAAGCCTTGAGGGTAATTTATTTGAGACCGCGTCTAATTTCCCAGGTAGTGCAAAAATTGCTCTGGATATAAAAAGTCCTTTTGATCACTACCATTTTATTGAGAAGGACAGAACCAGATGCGAAAACCTCAAAGCACTAAAGGAACAGTACCCTTGGGCTAACAATCGTGTCAATATTTATAATGGTGACTGTACACATGTACTTACGGGAATTTTGAAAAAATTTAAGTACCGTGATGACAGAGCTGTGATTTTTCTAGACCCATATGGAATGCATGTTGAATTTGACCTACTGAAAACAATCGCTCAAACTCAAATGGTTGATTTGTGGATACTAGTTCCACATGCAATTGGATTTATGCGTCAACTGCAAAAAGACGGAGAAATTATAGAACCGCTGCGAAGAAAACTAGACCGGGTTTTTGGAGAAACGGATTGGTTTGGGAAATTTTATAAAGAATATTCTTTTGAAAACTTATTCGGCGAGGAAGAAACATCCCTTAAGAAAGCTGTCGATGAGAAAGAACTGATAGAATATTATGTTGAGAGGTTGGGTCAAATCTTTTGCGAAGTTGCACCAAGTCCTTTGATATTTAAAAACAATAAAAATATACCTATTTTTGCTTTATGTTTTGCTGCTTCAAATAAACAAGGTTCGAAGACGGCAATCAAGATTGCTCGATACTTAATAGAAAAGAAACATGGCTGATAAAAGTTTAATTGAGTGGACAAATGACACTTGGAATCCCGTAACCGGGTGCGATAAAATCAGCTCCGGATGTAAAAATTGTTATGCCGAAAAAATGGCTAATCGGTTGCAATTAATGGGGCAACCCAATTACAAAAACGGATTCGAATTGACTCTTCAACCTGCTACTCTTGAGATCCCACTAAAATGGAAGACCCCGAGATTGATATTTGTAAATTCAATGAGTGATCTTTTCCATGAAGATGTTCCTCTTGATTATATCTTGAAGGTCTTTCGGGTTATGAACCAGGCATCATGGCATGTATTCCAAATTCTAACGAAAAGGCATGAGCGGTTGTTAGAACTGAGCGATAAATTGCCATGGTCTGAAAACATCTGGATGGGGGTTAGTGTCGAGTCTCAAACTTATGTAAAAAGAGTCGATTATCTTAGGCGGACTAGTGCAGTTACAAAATTTTTGTCAATTGAACCATTAATTGGAGAGATAAACAAAATTAATCTTGAAGGGATTGATTGGGTGATTGTTGGAGGTGAATCAGGTCCTAAAGCCCGGGAACTCAAAGAAGAATGGGTCACGAAATTGCGTGATATTTGCTTCGAAGCAAATGTTCCATTCTTTTTCAAGCAGTGGGGCGGTACAAGAAAACATAAAACCGGCAGAGAATTGCAAGGTCAATTCCACGATGAAATGCCCCGTAGATTCAGCACTAATGATTCGTTTTTTGGAATGAGACCTTCATCCTGACAAAATCATGTTTTCTCAGGCAATAGAGTTGGATTTGATGAAACTTCCTATATTCAGTTTTATTAGCATACCACAAACATGGGAGCGAAAGCATCATTTAGGTAAGTAACCAAAATTTTGTAAATATCAATCTCTTGCCCCTTTTAATGTTTTAAAAATAAGAAACGCCCCGCTTAAGGGGCGTTGGCCCTAAGATGCTAGCTTAGGGGGATCAAATAGTAAGTTTTTAATCACAAATTATTGAATTCAACTTTGATTTCATTTACTTCATTTAAAAACTTTGCCACATCCTGAATAAATTTTTCTCCTTTATCATTCAAACATGCAATTACAGCAAATCCTTGAAGTTTTTCGCCTTCTCCAGCGACGATTTTCTTGCCCTTAAATCTGTCAATGAAAAATTTTCTTGTCATTGCTTTCTTTTTACCTCGAAAACCACCTCGGTGTACAAGATATCTTTTACCTTCCTCATCTTTAACAAATGCCGCCTGCATCTTACGGTCGATGCCTTCTTTCGGAATATTCAACTCCAATTCTGCAAATCTCCAATGTTTTGTGTCACCGGAGCCCAGAATATTCCAATATCTAGCTTGACGACTACCGTTTTTAATGTGTAAATTATACAAATACCAAAATTTATTGACACCTGAGGCATTAAGTTGACAATCCACATACTTATCAATTGGCAGCTTGCCGACTTTATGCTTTTTATCTGATTTTTCCAGAAATTTATCCCTTAATTCAGTTTGCAATATCTCAATTTCAACAGGGTTGTCGACTACTGCGTAACGGTGCGGAATGGTGGATTCACTCTTTTGGTACTCAACCTTTGATTCAATATTTTTCACTTTTACTTCCTTTAGATTTGTTATTTATTTACCTTTTAACAAAATGCTCAAAATTAGGCGGATTAATAAATACGGATTTGGATGACCCCTCTCTTGCTTTTCATAAACCATTTATATTCCGGCCAAAATCTTAATCCCTAAAAATGAAGGATATTAAACTGAAGTTAACACCAGTTTAGAGAGTATTAACTTCTTAGTTTAGAGTTTTGATCTTTATTTGCGAAATTTACTTAAATCTTATCTGATTTTGTAGAAATTCAATCATGTTCCCCAAACTTACTAATATTTTTTCAAAACGCTATGGTTTTCTAATATTTTTAACTCTTTCTCCATTCCCCTTTCGATATCCACACCAATTTCCTATCTTTGCGTTCCGTTTTTAGTCGAATATTATCTTCTTTTTAACAAGAATTGGAATTATATGCCCAAAATTAAAGTAGCTGTTCTTGGTGCCACAGGGAGTGTGGGACAAAAATTTATTCAACTTCTTGAGAATCATCCTTTTTTTGAACTGTGTGAACTTGGAGCTTCCGACCGCTCTGCAGGGGAAGAAGTATAAGGATGCGGTTAACTGGTTTATGCCTTCACCAGTTCCCGATGGGATTGGGGATCTGATCGTTAAAAACTGTGAACCACCGTTTGAAAGCAGGATCGTATTCTCTGGACTTGATTCTTCCGTCGCCGGTGAAATTGAAGAAAATTTTGCCAATGCCGGTTATATCGTTGTATCAAATTCACGGAATCACAGATTTGATCCTGATGTACCACTACTAATCCCCGAAGTTAACAGCGATCACCTTAAACTGCTGCCAATTCAAAAATACGGCGGAGCCATCGTTACAAACCCAAATTGTTCTACAATTGGTATGGTTATGGCACTAAAGCCACTTTTTGATAATTTTGGGCTGGAAACAGTGAATGTGGTAACTATGCAGGCTCTCTCGGGTGCGGGTTATCCGGGTGTTTCGGGACTTGATTCCACTGACAATGTTATCCCTTTTATCAGTGGTGAAGAAGAAAAGTTAGAGACCGAACCACTTAAAATACTCGGTAAATTTAACGGTTCCGGGATCGACCTGACAGATATTAAGATCAGCGCATCCACAAACAGGGTACCTGTTCTTGACGGACACACCGAATCAATTCAGGTAAAATTAAAAAGCAAAGCCACTAAACAAGACATCCTGCGAGTATGGAATGAATTTTCAGCCGAACCTCAGGCCCTGGCGCTTCCATTCGCTCCGGGTAGGCCAATCCACTATTTTACGGAGGACAGATATCCCCAGCCACGCTTGCATCGTAACATCGACAAAGGTATGGCAACTTCAGTGGGAAGACTCCGCGAATGTAATATTTTTGATTACAAGTTTACAGTTTTGTCCCATAATACTGTAAGAGGTGCCGCAGGTGGTGCCATACTTTGCGCCGAACTTATGTTTAAAAAAGGACTTGTTTAGCGTTTATTGGATAAAATCTCTTTTAACACTTTTTTAGTTTCATCACCAAAATCCTGTTTGAGCATCCACTCGGCATAACTTTTTTCATCTTTCACCCGTTTGCCCTGGTGTTTGCCAAAATTGTAAACAATCTCGTTTTTGTCGTTATAAACAAGTTTTCCCGAGATGTCGGCATTACGAACCGAGCCACTTCCTGTGAATTTTATGATATCGTCGAGAGTGGGTCCGATGTCTGAGTATTTTTCGGTTTGGGCAATAAAAACTTCTTTTGTTGCAGTGATGTCTGCCTCTGCGGTGTGGGCACTAGTGATCGATTTATTGCAATAAAATCGATAGGCTGTCGCCAGATTTCTCGGCTCACCCGGATTTCCGGGAGCTCTTGGTTCTTTTTTTGTATAGATTTGATACGGGTCAATGGTAAGTATTCCCGGAGCCGGGAATTCTACACCGATCCTCTTAAATTCCATTCTGATCAGGGGTAAATCGTAATTAATTATGTTATACCCTGAAAGATCACATCCTTCAAATATCTTTAACAGCGAGGGAGCAAGTTCTTTAAATGTCATTTGATTAGCCACCATCAAGTCACTAATTCCGTGAATTTTACTCGCTTCCTTTGGAATTGCCCTTTCCGGGTTTACCAGAAGAGTTAAAATCTCCTCTTTCCCGTCAGGAAAAAGTTTTAGAAGTGAAATCTCAACAATTTTCTCTTTTTCAACATCAATTCCTGTTGTTTCCAAGTCAAAAAATACTATCGGTCTGGTTAATTTAAGTTTCATAATTAGGTCTCTGACAATTTTTGTTTTCAAAGATTCATATTATTCATTTTATTGCACACTTCCAAAGCTTGACTTGATTTATTTTACTTTATATTTGTAAATAAAAATATAAACAAATATAATTTTAATCCAACCAATAATCATCGGAGACAGATATGTATGTAGTTATAGGCGCAACAGGAAACACGGGGAAGATAGTGGCAGAGTCACTTTTAGCCGAAGGGAAGAAAGTCAGGATTACGGGACGAAGTGCCGAAAAGGCGCAGGAACTTGTAGGGAAAGGGGCTGATTTTTTACAGGGTGATGTAAAGGATGCGGCATTTCTGCAGCAGGCGTTTACCGGTGCCGAAGCAGTTTATGCCTTGATCCCACCAAGTTATGGGGAATCAGATTTTTATGCTTATCAACAAGTTGTTGTTGATGCTCTTGCAGCGGCAATAGAGAAGTCAGGCGTCAAATATGTGGTTACTTTAAGCAGTCTTGGAGCTCAACTCAATGAAGATACCGGAGTTGTTTACGGTTTACATTACATGGAACAAGAATTTAATAAAATTGATGGTGTAAATATCCTTCATCTTCGTCCTTCCTTTTTTATGGAAAATCTTTTTGGACAGATCCCTGTGATAAAGGGAAATGGAGTAATGGGTTCACCCACCAAAGCTGATCTCCGGGTGCCGATGATTGCAACAAAAGATATTGGAGCTTATGCAGTTAAAAGATTGGGCGCACTCGATTTCAGCGGCAAATCAGCGCAGTACCTTTTAGGTGAAAGAGACTTGACATACAATGAAATTGCAAAAATTATTGGCGCTGCCATTGGAAAATCTGATTTGGTTTATGTTGAATTCCCTCCCGAAGGAATGATCCAGGCAATGATGGGGATGGGTGCCAGTGAAAACATGGCTCAAAGAATGGTAAAACTCCTTGAAGTGGCAAATACGGGAAGACTGGGTGAAGGTGCAGTGCGAGATGCGGAAAGTACTACTCCAACCTCGATCGAAGATTTTGCTCACACTTTTGCATACGTATATAACATGTAAAAATACAATCGGTCTGGTTAATTATAAAGTTTTTTAACCTCCCAATTTTGAGGCTACCCCGTTGTTTGGCAGGGTAGCCTCTTTTTTTTGAGTTTTATTTTTAGACAGTTTCGGCAACTTCTTTTTGAGTTGGATAATCGGTATATCCTTTTTCGCCACCACCGTAGAAGGTCTCATGTCCCTGAACAGGATTTAATGGTGAATCAGTCCTGAACCTTTCGGGAAGATCGGGATTTGACAGAAACGGGACACCAAAAGAGACCAAATCTGCATCACCTGAGGCGATAACCGCATTTGCCTTTTCCTTTGTGTAACCTGCATTGATTATGATGGTTCCATCATACATCGGTCTAAAAACTTTTGCAACTCCATTTTTGAAGATCTGATACTGCTGTTGGTCATCCTTTGGAGTTGGACCTTCCAACAAATGAAGGTAAGCAAGATTAAACTTGCTGAGATTTTTAATCACATAACCATAAGATTCCACGGGATTGGCATCAAACATTCCACCATTAAATCCTGCGGGGGAAAGACGAATTCCAACTCTCTCCGAACCGATTGCATTTACTACGGCTTCAACCACTTCAAGTGCAAAACGACCTCTGTTTTCAACACTTCCACCATATTTGTCATCTCTTTTATTGCTGTTTGAGTTGATAAATTGATCCACCAGATACCCGTTTGCGCCATGGATCTCAACACCATCAAATCCGGCTTCCATCGCCAACAACGCTGCTTTTGCATAGTCATTCACAACACCCGGAATTTCTTCAATATCAAGTGCTCTTGGAGTTTCAAGATCTAACATCCCTTTGTGCGTAAATTGTTTTCCCGGGAACCCTACTGCGGAAGGAGCCACAGGAAGTTCTCCATTATGAAATACTGAATGTGACTGTCTCCCTACATGCCAGATCTGAGCAAATATCTTCCCGCCTTCCGCATGAACTGCATCTGTTACCACTTTCCATGCTTTTGCATGTTCAGGAGTGTTGATGCCCGGGGTCCAGGGATAACCAATTCCTTGTTCAGATATCTGAGTGCCTTCTGTGATTATTAATCCTGCAGAAGCTCTTTGTGCATAATATTTTGCGGTCAATTCTGTTGCAAATGTTTCCGGGGCACGGCTTCTTGTCATTGGAGCCATTACAATTCTATTTTTAAGTTCAATATTTCCGATTTTAATGCCGGTAAACAAGTTCTTTTCCATTATGTTTTCCTAAAATAAAAAATTAACTGTTCCAATATATGTTATAACATATTATGTTGCAACATTAATTTTAATCCCCTTTAAATACAAGCTCTCCGGATATCAACAAATGGTCTTGGGAGTTAAGTTCATAAAGTTTAACCATCTGACACCCACATTTCATGATTCGAGCCATGCTCCCGGTCACAAATATATGATTTATGGCTTTCTCGCGCTCACAAAAATGTACCGAATATCACACCCTGCTGATTTAATGAAAAAATCATTATGAATTTCAGAAAATTTTCCTCATTTTAATACTCGTATTTAATAATAATTTATTGAGATTATAATGAAAAAGTTTTTATTCCTTTTTGTGTTTATTTCTATCACAATATTGCCCCAAGTTTGGCAAGGGCAGACACTAAATCCCCCCTACCGGTTAAATGATGTTGATTTCCAAACCGATGTCGGTATGGCAGTAGGTGAAGGTGGTGCAGTATTCATAAAAAGCACACCCATAGGTCCCTGGATACTGAATAGAACCGGCTCACAAACTCAATGGTTAAACGCAGTTGATATAAGCGGTGTAACAGCATGGGTTGTTGGTGATAATGGGGTTGTGTTAAAATATTATTTTGGAGTAAATATTTGGGCACCTGTTAACCTCAACACTTCAGAAAACCTCTTGGATGTTCGCTTTATTAGCCCGGAAATCGGTTATATAGTTGGGAACAACAGTACGGTATTTAAGACAACAGATGGAGGCACAACATGGGTTAAAGTTAATTTTAACCAGACCAGTTACATGATAACTTCGATTGCCTTTGGGACAGCTCAGTTTGGTGTGTTGGGAACCGTAGCTCCTACATCTACTGAAAGCCAGGTTCTTATCACTGAAAATGGCGGTCTAGGATTCCTCCCTGTAACGGTTCCGAATGTTGGAAGTATATATAGTGTTGCGGCTCCAAGTAGTGATGTCCTTTATGTCGCAGGTGAATTTGGCCTTTTGAAATCCACAACAGGTGGTGTTTCATGGATGAATTTAACCCCCAATCTTCCGGGATTTATTTACCCGGGTGATATGTTTTTTTATGACACCCAAAAAGGTGTAGTGTTATTGAACAATGGTATTATCTATAAGACCTCGAATGGTGGACTTTCCTGGACAAGCGAATCAATATTCCCATTAGCCCAAAGTACTGCCCTCCGATTATACACTAATGATCTTGAGTCCATCAATGTTGTCGGACACGGAATTGAACAAGCTTGGACACGTTACCCGCCAATTGAACTTACACTCGACAGTGTTGCAGTGTTTGCCGGTGATACTGTTAAAATCCCACTTAGAGTTTCAAAAGTTCCTGTTGGTTTTCAGGGATTTTCCGCTCAAATATACTTGAACAATTTTTCACCTAAACTTCAGTTTCTCGGTGTAAAACCGGAAGCAGGAACCCTGATGGGAGCCCATAACTGGAGCTTTTTCACCAACCAAACCGCTGAGAACCTCAGATTTATTGCTTACGGATCTGAATCTTTTGGCACTAATGGAATTCTCTGTTATTTGCAATTTAAAGCAACTCCACCTGATCCAACCAAAAGGGATTCGGTGTTCATTCGTTTCGATTCGGCATATTTTAATACAAACAATTACCCCGTGATCACCAACAAAGGGAAGGTAATGATCAAAACCCGATTCCCCGGTGATGTTGATCTTAATGGAGTAGTGCAGGCGTTTGATGCCTCGATGGTACTTCGTTACCTCGTTGGTACCGTAACTCTCGATGCTGAACAATTGGGAAATGCCGAAGTTACGAACAATACCACAATCACTGCCGCAGATGCTTCCACAATTGCACAATATGTTGCCGGATTAATCCCCTCCTTGCCATGGGGTAATTTCCTGATGCAATGGGAGCGCCACAAATGGTTGATGTTAACTATCAGCCGGGACAGGTGGTTGAAGTGCCTGTTTACCTGAATGAGACTGATAACATCTACACCCTTGAAGGTAAAATTTCTTATGATGCAACAGCTTTTCAGTTTGAAGGACTGCAATTCAGTACTCAATTTTCAGGTGCTATGCGAGAGATTAACCCCGTTGATGGAGAAGTTAATTTTGCCATTGCTGCGCTTCAGGAAACTAATTTGTCATCAAACCAGCCTGTTATGAAACTTCGTCTTTCTTATCTTGGCAGTCTAAACGGCAATAGCAGTACTGTTACCCTCTCAAAATTGAGACTTAACGAAGGTACCGAATTGATCAACGCAGCTCAGTCGCAGATTCTGATTATAACTGATGTAAAAGAGAATTTTCAGATTCCTGTTGAATACGGACTTGATCAAAACTTCCCAAATCCGTTTAATCCAAGTACGGTTGTTCGATTTGTGATACCCGAAGCAGGATATGTTAGCCTTAATCTTTACAATCTGCAAGGAGAGGTAATAGCCGAACTTCACAGTGGCGACCTGGCTGCTGGCTACCACTATATCACAGTGGATGCGGCAAAACTGAAACTTTCTTCAGGAGTATATCTTTACAAACTGACTTCGAATAACTTCACAGCAACTAAAAAACTGGTTTTAATGAAGTAATTGCTTTAAATAGAAAGATAAATTAACATTTCACACGGATGAAGTGGATTTGAAGGATCAATAATTAATCCTCAATTTCGCTTCATCCTTTTTTTGTTGTATAATTGCATAACAACAATTGCAATTTTTAAGACCTTGAAAAAAAAGCTATCTGCCCCCCCTTTGCGTTCTTCGCGTCCTTTGCGGTTTAACATTACTTCGAGGTCGTCATAAACAACACTCCCGGACATAAACAGGTCAAAAAATGGTTTAAATCCCAGGGATGGAAACCGTTCAGTTTTCAAGAAGATGTCTGGACTTCCTTCTGCGAGGGGAAAAGTGGGCTTATCCATACCTCAACAGGTACGGGTAAAACTTATGCAGCACTTTTGGGACTGCTGATAGAGGAGATCAACTCACCCGACTATCGCAAAAATCTGAAAAAATTTCAAGCCGCACTTGATACTCAAGCATTAAAAAAGCCAACTAGGAGAAAAGCTCCTGACACTTCACCTCCAATAAAGATGTTGTGGATTACTCCACTTCGGGCACTTGCCAACGATACACTCCGTTCAATAAAAACTGCCGTTGATGAACTTTGTCCTGGTTTTCAGTCGAATTAAGAACGGGTGATTCATCCCAATCTGCCAGAAAAAGGCAGGCAGAAAAACTCCCCACAATCTTTATAACCACACCGGAATCATTATCACTTATGATCTCATATCCCGGATTTGAGGAGAGATTCGACACCCTCAAAGTTGTGGTGGTTGATGAATGGCACGAACTTATTGGGTCAAAAAGGGGAGTTTTAACCGAGCTTGGCCTTGCAAGAATCAGATCAGTAGCAAAAGATATCCGACTTTGGGGAGTTTCGGCGACACTTGGCAACACCAAAAAGCTCTTGAAGTTTTGCTTGGTCGGTGGTCTGAAGATGCAGTAATGATCGGCTCAGGGAAGGGTAAAAACATTGAAATAGTGACGCTGCTACCCGAAATAATTGAGAGGTTTCCATGGGCGGGGCATCTCGGAATTACAATGCTTAACCCCGTGATTGATATAATCGAAAGCTCAAATTCAACATTATTGTTCACCAACACCCGATATCAGGCTGAGATTTGGTATCACAAAATTCTCGATGAAAAAATTGAGTGGGCGGGGATCCTTGGTCTGCATCACGGGTCGATGGACAAGGAGAGCAGAACCGCCGGGGAACAACTCCTTTCAAAGGGGAAAATGAAGTGGGTTGTCTGCACCTCAAGCCTTGACCTTGGAGTGGATTTTTCACCCGTTGATACTGTAATCCAGATCGGAAGCCCAAAAGGAATCGCCAGATTGATGCAAAGAGCGGGTAGATCGGGACACCAGCCGGGAGCAAAAAGTCGGCTCTATTGTGTCCCAACAAATTCATTTGAACTCGTCGAATTTTCTGCTGCACGTTCGGGTATTGAAAAAGGGAAAATTGAACCCAGAACCCCGATTGAAAAACCGCTTGATGTGCTCGCACAACATATCGTAACAGTGGCAACGGGTGAGGGATTCAGGAGCGATGATCTCTTTGAGGAGGTAAAAACCACCCATTCATTCCGCAATCTCTCGCTGCAAGAGTGGGAATGGACAATGGAATTTGTGATTAAGGGGGGAAAAGCACTTAAAGCCTATCCCGAATATTCCAAAATCATAAATGAATACGGATTTTATCTGGTGGAAAATGAGACCCTCCGCCGGAGGCACAGGATGTCAATTGGAACAATCACCTCCGAAACTGAAGTTATTGTAAAATTTATGAACGGGGGAAGTCTTGGTACCCTTGAAGAAAATTTTGTCTCCCGCCTAAAGCCCGGCGACTCTTTTATCTTTTCGGGAAGGGTATTGGAGTACCACAAACTTGTTGAT
This sequence comes from Ignavibacteriales bacterium, assembly GCA_016714125.1. GTDB lineage: Bacteria > Bacteroidota > Ignavibacteria > Ignavibacteriales > Ignavibacteriaceae > UTCHB3. The sequence goes on from JADJNX010000010.1 coordinate 66,105, forward strand.
ATGGTACTTTATGTTAAAAAATCTGACAAAAATAATGGCCCCGTCCCACAATGGGGTGGTGGAAGGATGCCCCTTTCAACTGAGCTTGCAGGTGAAGTGAGAATTAAACTGAGAGAGTTTCAATCGGAAGGAAACCCGGGGGTTGAAATGTCGGCAATCTCTCCTCTGTTGGATTTGCAACAAAAATGGTCGGTCATTCCAATGGAGGATGAACTGTTAATCGAAAAAAAGAAAACCACCGAAGGATTTCACCTATTTATATACCCATTTGAAGGGAAGTTGGTGCATGAGGGTCTTTCTGCACTTTTGGCATACCGACTCTCTCAAATCCAATCGGCTACTTTTTCGATCTCAACCAATGACTACGGATTTGAAATCCTTTCCACGCAGGAATATGAACTTGATGATGAGCAACTCGATTGGCTTTTTGCAAAAGAGAATATAGTTGAGGATGTCCTGGAAGTTACCAACTCAACGGAGATGGCTCAAAGAAAATTCAGAGATATTGCACGAATTGCGGGACTCGTTTTCCAGGGTTACCCCGGTAGCAGCAAAAAACCAAAACAACTGCAAGCTTCAGGTGCTCTGTTATTTGAAGTTCTGAGTAAATATGACCCCGGCAATCTACTGATAAAACAAGCTGAAATGGAAGTTCTGGAAACACAATTAGAGGTTAGTCGCCTTATGGATGCAATGAAAAGAATGAGAGAGAGTCGGAAATCGATAATTAATGTCCCCTTTATCACTCCAATGGCTTTCCCGCTAATGGTAAACAGAATGAGGGAAAAGCTGACCAGCGAAAAACTATCGGACCGGATTGCCAAGCTGATTGCAAACCTTGAGAATGCAGCTGAAAAAGAGGATTTTGCTTAAATTACACCCATGATAAATGATCTCCCGCAAATCTCGATTGAAGGTTTTACCTTTATTGCTCTTCCACAAAAAGCTCTTTTCTGGGTTGAGGAGTTTACCCTCCTTCTTTCAGATATCCATTTTGGCAAAACAGCAACATTTAGGGCAGCAGGTATTGCAATTCCCGAAGGTTCAACCACCGATGATCTTAAAAGGCTCTCGGATGCCATAGAACTAACCGATGCAAAAAAGATAATTTTTCTGGGCGATCTCATCCACCACAGAACAGGTAAAACCCGGCAGATAACCGATCAACTAAAAAACTGGATAAAAGAGCGACCCGACAGAGAATTTGTTCTAATAACAGGAAATCATGACAAAAGCTCCGACGGAATCCCTGAAATTCCTCAAATCAGGGTTGTTGATGAACTGATCATCAGGAACAAATTCCTTCTCCGTCACCATCCTGAACCACAAAAGGGCTTTTTTGTAATTTGTGGACATCTCCATCCTGCAGTCCGACTAAGAGGAACAGGACACGATTCCCTTCGTCTTGCTTGTACCCATTTTTCGAAAAATATGGCGGTGCTTCAAGCCTTCGGCTCCTTCACCGGTACCTCGATTGTTCGCCCCGAAACCGGTGACACAGTATTCATGGCACATGATGGAGAAGTTTTTTCGATTAAATATTAAAACCCAAATTCTTCCCAACCTTCTGTCCATCACCAATCAATCCCCATAATTCCTTATATTTGTGCATCAAAACAAGGAAATTTCGAGTAAATGTTGTCAGAAAACTTCAAATCCAAAAAAGTATTTATAGCAGGTTACAAAGGGATGGTTGGTTCAGCAATCACCAGAAGCCTTCAATCAAACGGATATACCAATCTGCTTCTTGCGGATAAAAGTGATGTTGATCTTATGCGGCAGGAGAGTGTTGAATCATATATGGCAACACGAAAACCTGATATGATGATTATTGCTGCTGCAAAAGTGGGGGGAATTCTCGCCAATAACACATACAGGGCCGAATTCCTTTACCAAAATCTGATGATTGAAGCAAATCTTATCCATGCTGCTTATGAAAATGGTGTTTCGAAAGTGGTATTTCTCGGAAGTTCGTGTATTTACCCTAAGCTTGCTCCACAGCCATTAAAGGAAGAATCTCTCCTGTCGGGTTACCTCGAATATACAAATGAACCTTATGCTATCGCAAAAATTACAGGCATTAAGTTGTGTGAAAGTTATTACAAACAATATGGCTCAAATTTCTTTTCAATGATGCCGACTAACCTTTATGGTTACTTCGATAATTTTGACCTCAACACTTCCCATGTTCTTCCAGCTCTTATGAGAAAATTTGATACTGCCGTTAAGGAGGGAAATGATTCTGTTTTACTTTGGGGAACAGGTACACCAAAAAGAGAATTTATGTTTGTGGATGATCTTGCAGATGCAATCAGATTTTCACTTGAAAACATCAATGCAAAAGATCTTTATGAAAACGGGATAACTCATTTGAATGTTGGAACGGGCGAAGACCTCATGATCTCGGAACTTGCTACATTAGTTGCACAAATCACAGGATTTAAGGGGAAAATTGAATATGACACTACCAAACCCGACGGTACACCCCGTAAAATAATGGATGTCTCCCGTATCAATAACCTCGGATGGAAACACAAAACCTCCCTTGAAGAAGGAATTAAGCTTACCTATGAATGGTATAAGAACAGGTATTAGGTATTAAATATTAGGTATTATTTGTGGACGATTATACCAAAATATCAGGGATGCTAGATATTTACCCTGCACGCAGGGTATTGTTGTATAGGAAACTTTGACGATATAAATTCCCGGAATCAAAACCATCCGTGAAAATCTGTGTCAAATCCGTGGAATCCGCGTAACTATTCCCCCAACCCAATTAATCTTACAACTTCAGCAGCAGATCACGGGCTTACAAAAACTTCGGTCAAGTTCAGTTAAAATTTCCTGAGTGATTCTGTTAAAATCATCTTCAACGGGGATACCACCAACCCCTCCGATGTCAACAGATGCAGGAGATAACAGGATCCTCTCTGTGCCCTCTGCAAAATAACGGGCGGGACGATGTTTCTCCCTCAAAAACACAACAACTCTAAACTCTTCTCCTTCTGTCCAGGCAAGAATGTTCATTAATGGTTCTTCATCAAGATGTTTGAGTGTGGAGTAACGATTAAAAATTAAATAAAATTCCTTTTCAACTGCCATTTTATCGGTCCCCTGCAAAAACACCATCTTTCTAATACCATCATCAACCATCGTAACTTCAACTCCATCCACCAACCGGTCATTAACAGAATATCTCTTTTTAAGAGAATCAAAATCATTTTCGATAGTCATAAATTTCCGTGTCCCTGCCTGAAAATGGAAATGATCAGGGGCGGAGGCACCACACTTGGGACCGTTATAAAATACCGTAAATTCGCCATCCAGATCCTTGGCAAGCTCTAACATTTCGCCAAAATTTCCCGTTATCTGCTGAGGAAGATGTTCAATTTTGGGAATTGTAAAATGTTCAGGGAAAATCGGAAAGGGGTTCACCAAAATCCGATAACCGTTTTTATACTCAAGTCTCTCCTGAGCGGCCGGAAGACTCGCCTCACAGAGAAAACATTTCCTCTCTTTAATACTTTTTGGGTCAACCTTTGCCGAGGTGGAGGTCATCCTACCCGGATTAAACTGAACTTTCAGCGAAAAACCGTCATATATGAATTCGTGGGTGATTACAGTTTTGAGACTTCCGTAACCGTTTATGCACCAGTCCCAGTTTTTAATTTGTCTGTCGAGGAGTTCTTTTGCGAGTATTGAGTATTTTTTCATATTCTATCTGATAGTGGATATTTTTCAATTACAATCTGTAAATTTACCCAAAATTATAGATATCTTTGCACTTTGATAATCTTTCAATTGGATAAAATGAACGAAATAAAAGCTGTTGTCTTCGATCTTGGTATGGTTCTCATCCCCTTTAATTATGATTTTGCCCTAAACAGACTCAATTTGCTAAAGCCCGGTTCAGGTGAAAAGGTGATGGAGTTTGTCCGGGAAAACTATCATTATTTTAGAGCTTTTGAAGCGGGTAAACTTACAACGGAAGAGTTTATTCCGATGTTGATGAAAGCCGGTGATGTTGAGGATTTGCTGAGTGTCGATGAATTCTGTTTTATCTATTCGGAGATTTTTTCGATAAATTATGATGTAGCAGAACTGTTGGGCAAGCTAAAACAAAATTACAGACTTTTCCTGCTTTCGAATACAAACCCCGTCCACAGGAAATACGGGTATGAGAATTTTAAATTTTTTCGCCACTTCGAAAAACTCTTTTACTCTGATGAAGTGGGTCATGTAAAACCTGCACCGGAGATATATCAAGCAGTCGAAAAATACTCAGGATTAAAACCTGAAGAGCACCTCTTTATCGATGACATTTTTGAGTATGCCGAGGGAGCCAAAAACTGCGGTTGGAAAGCAATTCAATTTTTTAATTATAACCAACTCCTTAAAGAGTTGCGTGTTATGAATTTCACTCTTTGAACACGATAATCACGATAGGAAAAAGATATTCACGATTAAGGTTTTAATCCCGTAACAATTTCCCAGCCTACATCTGAGAAAAACGGCTTTAGGTACTTCCCTGTCCAGGAATCGGGATTTTCAACAATCTCTTCGGGAGTTCCGGTACACACAATGTAACCCCCTTTTTCACCTGCTTCGGGCCCAAGATCAATCACATGATCGGCACATTTAATTACATCAAGATTGTGTTCAATAAGAAGCACAGAATTGTTGTTATTAATCAAAATATCAAAACATTTTAGAAGTTTTGAGATATCGTCGAAGTGAAGTCCCGTTGTTGGTTCATCAAAGATAAAAAGTGTGTGTTTATGATCTTTTCTTTGTGCAAGATGAAGAGCAAGTTTAATTCTTTGCGCTTCCCCACCTGAAAGAGTATTTCCCGGTTGACCAAGTTTCATGTAATCCAACCCAACATCGGAAAGCACTTGTAAAATCTTTGTAATTTTTGGGTAGCCGTCAAAATGTTGAACCGCTTCTTCCACCGTCATGTTAAGAACTTCCACAAGATTTTTACCCCTCAGAGTAATATCCCGCACTTCCTTTTTATAACGGGTGCCTTTACACTCCTCACATTCAAGGAAAATATCGGCTAAAAACTGCATTTCAACCCTGATATATCCCTCACCCTGACACGATTCACACCTTCCACCGGGGATATTAAACGAAAAATAGCCGGGAGAGAATCCTTTTGTTTTGCCTGATGTGTTGCTGAAAATGCTTCTCTGATATGTTCAAATGCCTTTACATAACTTGCGGGATTTGAGCGGGGCGATTTCCCGATTGGCGACTGATCAACAATCTCAATAGAGTCCAAATATACTTCACCTGTAATCGAATCACACTTCCCGGGATTTGAAACGGCACCACCAAGATTTTTGGCAATATTTCCGTAAATCACATCGTGGACAAGTGTACTTTTCCCCGAACCGCTGACACCTGTTACCACCACAAATTTGCTGAGTGGAATCTCAACATCAATGTTCTTTAAATTGTTTTCTCTCGCTCCCTTTACTATTATGTAGCGGGATTTTTCCATACTACGCCTTGCAGGAATCGGGATACTTTTTGCACCTGAGAGGTACGCTCCCGTCAACGATTTTGGATTCTCCATAATCTCTTTATAAGTCCCCTGAGCAGTTATTTCACCCCCCTGATGCCCTGCTTTGGGCCCCATATCCACAATTACATCCGCACTTGCCATCATCTCAGGGTCATGCTCAACAACTAACACCGAATTTCCGATGTCCCTGAGGTTTTTCAGAATCTTTATCAATCTCGAATTATCACGGGGATGCAGGCCAATCGATGGTTCATCAAGGACATAAAGTGTTCCCACCAATGCCGAACCGAGTGCCGTGGCCAGATTTATTCGCTGTGCCTCCCCTCCTGAAAGGGTTGAGCTTATTCTGTCCATCGTCAAATATCCAAGTCCCACATCAAACAAAAATGTAAGTCGTTTGATAATCTCTTTGAGAATTCGATCTGCTATTTGATTTTCATAATCAGTTAATTCAACATTACTAAAAAACTCCAGTGATTTTTCCAAAGGCATCACCACAACATCGTGGATCGACTTTCCGGCAATTTTCACCTGCAGCGCTTCTCTCCTGAGTCTTGTCCCTTTGCAGGCAGTGCAACTTGTATATCCCCGATAACGGGCGAGAAATATCCTGGTCTGCATCTTATAATTTTCTTCTTCGAGGGAATCAAAAAACTTTTGAAGACCTGTGAATTCCGTTGTCTCATTTATGATCATGTTTACATGATCTTCACTGAGGTAGCGGAAGGGCTCATTGATGGGTATCCCCGTTTTTTTGGCTGAGGCTATCAGTTCCCTTGTGTGATGGCTGTATTTTGGGCTTTTCCACGCCGCAATTGCGCCATTTACGATCGACAGATTATCGTTTGGAACCACCAGACTCATATCGATGCCGTACATTTTTGAGAATCCCTGACAAACCGGACATGCTCCAAAAGGATTGTTAAAGGAGAAAAATCTTGGCTCCTGCTCCTCATACCGAACTCCACAACACTCATAAAACTGATTAAAATCGAACTCTTTTGTGGATGGATTGTCAGAAGTGGTGGATTTTGACTTTTTACTCTCTGCTGCCACCGGTGCCTTCGACATATCAAGCTGCTCGATTACACGAATTCGTTGTTCCCCCTCTTTAAAGCACATTTCGATTGAATCGGAAAGTCTCTCCCTCATCTCCCCTTTTTTAATCTTAAACCGTTCGGCAATAATGGTAATATCTTTTTTCTCTTCGGGTAACTGAGGATCATCACCCAGTTCGTGCATTTCACCATTAAAAAAGACTCTGAAAAAACCCCTTTTTTTGATCAGGTCAATCTCTTCGGTTATGCTTCTCCCTTCATGGTTACGCAGTGGAAAGCCAAGATACCATTTCCCTCCCTCTTCCTGTGATTCGAGGAAATCGCACACTGTTCCTGTGGAGGCTTTTTTAACTTCCTTACCACAAATAAAACATTCGGTTCTGCCGATTCTCGCAAAAAGAAGACGAAGATAGTCATAAACTTCAGTGGTGGTTCCCACCGTGGAGCGGGTATTTTTTGAAATGGTTTTTTGTTCAATCGACACAGCGGGACTTATTCCCGTTATCAAATCCACATCAGGTTTGTTGATCCGCTCAAGAAATTGCCGTGCATACGACGAGAGTGATTCCACATATCGGCGTTGTCCTTCGGCATAAATTGTATCAAATACCAGAGAAGATTTCCCCGAACCGCTCACACCCGTGAACACCACAAGTTTTCCTGCCGGAATCTCGAGATCGATGTTTTTCAGGTTGTGTTCCCGTGCACCTTTTACAACAATATTCCTGACTTTCTCTACGTGCTTCTTCATATTAATCTGTGCTAAATAAATAAAACTGCGACTTTAAATTTACTTATAAATCACAATAAGTTCATGGTAAAATTGGGTGAGGGATTGAGGGTAGATTTCACCTCAAAGGATAAGTTAAAACCACAGAGCACACAGAGTACACAGAGGAGGTTAGGAGTTTAACCACATTCAAGGACCTCACCCCCGGCCCCTCTCCTAAAATGAGAGGGGAGAATTAAGTTTGGAAATTCTCCCATCCCCTCTGCGAAAATCCGTTTAATCTGCGTGTACCTGTCCGACGTGGCGGATCTGCGTCCCCTTATCCGCGAAAATCTGTGTGAAATCCGTGAAATCCGCGTAACCATCCCCCTCAAAGTTTCACCTCATCCTTAACAATCGCATTTTATTATTTTAGGATTCATCTTTTTTCAAATTTCAGGACCGGATGCCCGAATACGAATACATCCCCGATCTCAGCGAGGCCAACTCAGGTGTTATTTCCTCAACCGATGCCGAATTTCCGCCTCTTCTTGCAGAGATTGATAATCCTCCTGCCAGGCTCTGGTATATGGGCGACATTTCTTCGCTGACAATTCAGCCTTGCATTGCAATAGTGGGCACACGAACCCCCACAGAATTTGGTATGGAAATGGCTTTTACTACCGGTGAAGTATTGGCAAGGGCAGGATTTACCATTGTAAGTGGACTTGCTCTTGGGTGCGATACAGCAGCACATCAGGGATGCCTTAGCGGTCGTGGCAGAACAGTTGCATTCCTTGCAAACGGACTCCACACAATCTATCCTGCTTCCAATTCAGGACTCGCTGCTGAGATGATTCTCTCCTCAGGATGTATAATTTCCGAATATCCTCCCCGAACAAAACTTCACCCCGCCCATTTCAAAAACCGTAATCGTTTGCAGAGTGGCTCTTCCATCGTAACTATTGTAATCGAATCCGACCTCAAAAGTGGAACCATGTACACAGCAAAATTTGCCCAATCCCAAGGCAGAAAACTCCTCGTCCTCAACCACCCCCAAGACAAACGATCCCCCATGTCCGAAGGCAACAAAAAACTCCTCGACGAAGGATATGCAATCCCCTTTAACCCCGAAGATATTGAGAGTTTGGGGGAGATGGTGTAACTTTTAGGCAAAATCCAATCCGCAATTAATCCAATCTCGATGTAATTCCCCAACCTCCATTTTAGTCCGTTTTTGATAAATCTATACATATGTCTATGGTAAGACTTTGATTTTAAGGTTAGCTTTGCATACTATAGTGTGTATAATTGCCCTCATCTATCGGATCATATATGATTTCAGAACATCAAATCTTAAATATCTACGCGGAAAATGTTCGCTACTTCCGGAAAAAACTCAAAATCTCTCAAGAAGAATTAGCTTTTAGATCTGGTCTCCACTCAAGTTTCATTGGTATGGTAGAACGAGCTGAAAGGAATTCAACCCTTGTAAGCCTTCAGAAGATTGCTAAGGCTTTGGAAGTGGGGTATGATGATTTACTGAACGAACGCAAAATGGAAAATCAATAAAAGGGAAAAGGTGGAACTTGAATGCGGTACTACTACGGAAATACTATCAAAGAATTCCTTTTAGAGGATGAAAATAAAATATTTGGATCTCTTTCAATCGCTCATGGACATGATTTAGAACAACTTCAAAAGAATTCGTGGATTGAACAGATCAGAATTCTGAAACAACAGACTGTTTCTATTCCTGAGGGACACATCTTCTTTGAATTCTCAATACCTCGAATGGGGAAAAGGGTTGATACAATAATCATTTTGAAAGAAATCGTTTTTGTAATCGAGTTTAAAGTCGGGGAAGGCGAATACCTAAGCATGCTATCGATCAAGTAATTGATTATGCGGTAGATCTTAAGAACTTCCATGCCGGGTCTCATGATGTCAAAATTGTTCCTATCTTAGTTTCAACTAAAGCTCCACCCAGAATACACGAGTATCAAATCTTTGACGATCAGGTATTTGCCGTACTTTTATGTAATAAATCCAATTTTATCACAGTAATCTCTGATTTGACAAGTCAATATCCTGATTGCACCCTTGATGCAATGACTTGGGCAGAATCAAATTACAAACCAACTCCGACAATTGTTCAAGCTGCTCAAGCTCTGTATAATGGCCATTCAGTTGAAGAAATCTCACGATCTGATTCGGGAGCAGAGAACTTATCACTAACTTCACAAACTATCATCGATATAATCGAATCATCAAAAAGTGAAAATAAGAAGTCAATTTGTTTTATAACAGGAGTTCCAGGGTCAGGTAAAACCCTTGCTGGGTTACATATTGCAACAGAAACTCAAAGTTTTGAGGAAGAAAAACATGCTGTATTTCTTTCAGGGAACGGCCCATTGGTGAGCGTCTTACGGGAAGCTCTTGCGAGGGATAGGGTGTCGAGAGAAAAAGTCACTAAAAAAGAGGCAAAACGAGAAGCTTCAACCTTCATTAAAAATGTTCACCATTTCAGGGATGAAGCTTTAGAATCAGAAGAACGGATGCATGAAAAAGTCGTGATCTTTGATGAAGCTCAAAGAGCTTGGAATAAGCAAAAGACTTCTTACTTTATGAAAACAAACAAGGGGAATAGCGAATTCGATTCATCAGAACCAGAGTTCTTAATTGGCGTAATGGACAGACACAAAGATTGGGCTGTAATTATTTGTCTAATTGGTGGTGGGCAGGAAATTAATGACGGAGAAGCGGGTTTGCTTGAATGGTTTGAAGCCTTGGCTAATAGTTTCAGAAATTGGCAAATTTATATCTCCTCCAATATTGAAGATTCTGAGTACATGGATGTTGGAAGATTTTCCAAGATAGTTGACTCAAACAAACTAAATTACCGTGATACACTGCATTTAAGTACTTCTATAAGATCATTTAGAAGCGAACACCTTTCCAATTTTGTTAAAAATCTGCTCGATTTAAAGATTGAAGTTGCGAAAGGGTTATTACTTCGGCTCAAAAGCAATTATCCAATATTCGTGACAAGGGACTTATCTATAGCAAAAGAATGGTTAAAATCTAAAAAAAGAGGAAGTGAAAGAACGGGTATTGTTGCCAGTTCAAGTGCGATACGATTGAAACCATTCGCCATTAATGTTAAGGATAAAATAGAGGCTGAAAACTACTTTCTCAATGATGAAGATGATATTCGCTCTTCTTATTTTCTTGAGGACGTGGCAACTGAATTTGATATCCAAGGATTAGAACTTGATTGGGTTTGTGTAGCTTGGGATGCAAATCTTTCTTTGATTGGCAATGAATGGTTGTATCGAGAGTTTAGAGGAAGTAAATGGAATAATATTAATAGCGATCAAAACAAATTATATCTTAAAAACGCTTATAGAGTTTTGCTCACAAGGGCAAGGCAAGGAATGGTAATTTTTGTTCCAGAAGGAGATATGGAGGATCACACAAGAAAACCTGAATATTATGATTCGATTTTTAACTATTTGACTCAGTTGGGGATCGAAATTTTAGACTCATAATCATAGCACGTTTTATCAATAATCAGGACCTCAGTGTGTTGAAATGATATTATCGGGAAGAAGCTTATTTTCCGGTTTAAATATTTCAATTTTTCCGGTTATCTTTCTTCATTCTATAACAAATTATGGAACAAGATTAATGAACCATATTAAAGAAATGGACACAATGGCATTTCGAGCCGACAGGATTGTGAATGTAATCCTGGTCACTAATCCAAGTGGCGAGCAGACCATTGTGTATGAATACAATCGTGAAGGATTATATTACAAATTGTTCTTCTCATTTCAGAAATTATTGGATTATTTTGTGTTTGATAAAAACGAAAGTTTCGACATTGAGCTTTATTCTGATCATAAAGTTTATAAATACCTAACTAAAAAATTTTCTTTTGGAATGTACTGTCCTAACCGTAAGCTAAAAATATGAAAATGAATTCCCCTCCCTTCTCCCAACAATGATAATTCCCGAAATAACTTCCAATAAAACCATTACAATAAATCTTCCGTTTGTGAATCCAGTTTCAATTAGTTCAAATACAAGGTCTTGCAAGGAGGCACAACAAATATGTGTTGACAAAAGGCACACTTTTTTGTAAATTTGCAAATGAAATATTTTAATTGGAATCCCACAAAGAATCGTCAATTAAAAAATGAGAGAAATATCTCTTTTGAGATTATTTTACTTCAGATTGAAAATGGTAGGTTGTTGGACTTGTTAGAACATCCTAATAAAATTAAATATCCCAATCAAAAAATTCTTGTTGTGGAATATCGATCTTATGTTTATCTGGTACCAATGATTGAGTCAGAAAAGGAATATTTCCTAAAAACTATCATCCCGAGTCGAAAAGCAACGAAGAAATATCTTGGAGTATAAACTATGAAATATGATGAATTAGAAAAAGACCTTATTCAAGAGTTTGAGAATGAGGAGTGGAAATCTGTTGAAGATATCGACAAGATGAAAGCTGAAATGAAGTCTGCTGTTCGGGTTACTATTACTAAAAACAAACGAATAAACATCAGACTGAGCGAAAAAGATGTTGCCCTTTTGAAGGTGAGAGCTATTGAGGAGGGTTTGCCTTACCAGACTTTGATTTCAAGCATCCTGCATAAATACATTTATGGTAGTTGAGCTTTTTGATTGATACTCCAAAGCTTTACAAAATTGTTCACAAATTAACTTTGTTCACTAAATTCTGAACATTACAAAATGAAATTATAGAAAGCATTATCATGTCATCCAACTACCCCAAGGTTCCCCCTCCAGGTTCCCAACAATGATAATTCCACAAATCACTAAAATTGAAGCGATTACGGTAAATCTTCCGTTTGTGACTCCATTTTCGATCAGTTCATATACATGGACTTGCAAGGAGGCGCTATTGATTAAGATTTCGGCGGGTGAGTTGTCCGGCTGGGGTGAGTGTGTTGCCGATCCTGATCCGTTTTACAGCCCCGAAACCACCGTTTCATGCCACCACATCATTAAAGAGTTTATTCTTCCCGTTCTGAAACCGGGAATGAGCTTTTCGGAGTTTGAAAAAGAGATGAAACATATCCGTGGTAATATGATGGCAAAAGCAGCAGTGGAGAATGCCTTGCTTGATCTTATGGCAAAAATTGAGGGTGTGCCGCTTTACAAAATGTTTGGATTTGAACCTAAAAAAATCATGTCAGGGATCAGTATCGGTATCAAAGGAAGTATTGATGAACTTCTTGTCGCCGTTCAGGATGCAATCGACAAAAAATATCACCGCGTAAAAATGAAGATAAAAAAGGGAAGGATATCGAGTGGGTGGAAGCTGTTCGGAACAGTTACCCGACACTTCAACTGATGGTGGATGCCAACGGTGATTATGCAATTGATGATGCAAAACACCTTGCGAAACTTGATAAATATGGACTTACCATGATCGAGCAGCCTCTTTCATACAGCGATATCTATTTCCATTCAAAACTTCAAAAATCGATCGAAACTCCTCTTTGTCTCGATGAGTCGATCCATTCTCTTGAGGATGCAATCACTGCGGTGGAACTTGGTTCGTGCAAAATTGTAAACATTAAGGAAGGCAGAGTGGGCGGAATGGCGGAAGCTGTGAGAATTGCGGAATATTGTCATAAAAATGGAATTCCCGTCTGGTCAGGCGGAATGGATGAAACCGGAATTGGTCGTGCATTTAACATCCATCTTCAGACTGCTCCCGCATTTACAATCCCCGGCGACACTTCGGAAACAAAGTTATATTTTACAGAGGATATTGTAACTCCACCTGTAACCCTTGATCAGGATGGATATATCTCAATTCCCGAGGGCCCCGGGATCGGTGTAAAAGTTGAAGAAGATATGGTTAAGAAGTTTGAGATTAATAGGGAAGAGCTGATTTAGGGGGACGCAGATACACGCAGATTAAACAGATTTTCGCAGAGGAGATTTTTAAATAGAACGCGGATTAGGCTGATTATCACGGATTTTCGCAAAAGACATGTATTACTACATTATTTCTTATTGCACAACTCCATGAATGTAGTGACAATTTCACAATCTCAGATTATAAATTATTGCTCTATAATAAGTTACAGAATTGATCTGTCAGACTTTCAGTCTTATGCTACTTTTAGAAAGTTTTGTATCATCACATTTGATATTTCAATCCCTTTCCCAATAATCGCATCTTTTGCAAAAGGGGAATCTTCAAAATCCGCAGATGTGTATGGATGAGTTTCTATTCGTGAGTCCACTTTTAAGACTATTGGTAGTAAAAAGAGATTATCATCAAATCTTGAACCGGAGAAATCATTTGAGACAATGGCTATATCAATATCTGACCATTCAAAATCGGACTGTGTATCATCAGCAAATGATCCAAAAAGGAACATATTAATAATTGAAATATTGTTCTCTTTCAGTTCAACAGCAAGCTCACAAGCTTTGTTTATTGCAAATTCACGATCAAATTGTTTATCCATGATCTTACTTTCTCGATGCGATTCAATTCAGTTGAAACAAATTCAAAGGTACATTTTTTATAAAATGATTGTTTATAGTCCGGGTAACGAGCTTCTAAATTAAATGAATTGATAATTTTTAGATCAAATTGTTGCTCATTACTCAATTCAATATTGCATTTTACCGCAAGCATGATTAAGTCATGCTTATAAGGAGGTGTCAAATTGAATGACTTAACAAAGAGAGCTTTTAATAACTTTTCGACACTTAAATGTCCTAAAAACAAAGCAAAATGCTTTCGTTCATTCTTCCCGCCAATTTCTACTGCAGAAAGCCAGTCCTCCTCTGAAACGGCCAACCAATAATTAACATGTTCGTCTTGAGTCATCACTTCTTCTTTTCAGCACTTTTACTAAACTGAAAATAAATTTATTCAATTTCACAACAATAACAAAAGAAAAAATATCCGTTCAAAAAGAGAAAAATAAATCGTACATTTCGTGAACTTTTATAAGGTTGTTCACATGACTGACAAACAGCTGTCAAAATTGGGAACGTGATAGTTCGGAATCAGAATATAAACTTGAGTTGTGGAATCAAAAGCTATTTAGGATTTTCCACTCCGGAGATAAAATGAAACACTTATTTATTTTTGTAATTGCCCTGCTTTTTGTGGGGAAAGTAGAAGCGCAGAAAATCTATTCTGTTAACTATTCAAGTCAGGCTGATGTTAAGGTTTATGTTGTGGACTATGAAAGCCAGGCTGATGTTAAGGTTTATGTTGTGGACTATGAAAGCCAGGCAGGGAAAAATGACGGGAAATGGTATTTTGTAAAATATGAGAGTCAAGCGGATGTGAAGATCTACTTTGTGGATTACGAAAGCCAGGCAGACTTGAAAATTTATTTTGTGGATTACGAAAGTCAAGCCGGCTGGAAGAACAACGAGAAAAAACACCTTTTATATTAATTAACCAATGGCACATTAACTTCCTGTAATCCCGGGAGGCATGAAAAAAAACATTCTACCCGGGAGTGACTTTCTGAAGTTTACTCCCGGAATTTGGTTTTAATCCAATAACTCCTATTCACCCAAATTAAATTTCACAAGATCCATATATCCCCCTCCGTAAACAGTCTTTTTGTCAGGGAAGACGAGTTTGTTCAGATAATTCATGGTGTGTGCCAGTTCCCATGTTTTTCCGCCATCTTTGGTTCTGTGAACAAACCCGGGGGAAAGAGGCGCACCGTAAACTCTTACCATCCAGCCGTTTTGCGGATCGGAAAATCCGAGAAATTCTATCAATTCATAAGGAGGCAGGAATGGGAGCGACTCCCATGTTTTGCCGCCATCGGTGGTTCTCGACATCACCCTTGAAGTATCATCAGTATTTGAAACATACCATCCGTGCTGAGGATCAGTAAAGGTCAAGTTTGATGGCGTTGTTTCTCCATAACGGATGTCATCTATCCATGAATCGCCTCCATCGGTCGTCCTTTTTATAAAAACTGTTGGATAAGCGTCCGGAATGGACCCCGTAAGCATCATGGTACCAATCACCCAACCATTTTTTTTATCGATGAAATGCAAATTGTAAAAATCGATATCTTTTCCCGAGTACGATGCCAAATTTTTCCAGGTTTTTCCACCATCCTCCGACTTAATCACATTTTTGTTATCTAGTTCGAATACTGTGGCAAACATTGTATTGATATCTGTACAAACAATTTGCTGAGCATATCCGTTGACCTTCAATGGGGAGGAAGTCCATGTCTCTCCACTGTTTACGGTTTTATAGATGTTACCTCCACCCTCTTCATTTCTGAGGATTGCCAATCCTTCATTTATGTTGAAGAAGGTAATCTGTTCTAAAAAACTGAATGGTGCCTCTAATGATTGTCTCCAGGTATATCCCCCATCAACGGTTTTGATTATACCCTTGTTATTTGCTGCAAATCCTGTTTTAACATCGGGGAAAGAGAGAGGTGTGAAATTTGATTCAAGTCCGTTTGCCAACTGAGTAAAGTTGTTGCCACCATCAGCAGTTCTGTAAATTTTGGGAGTCAGGAACCATAATCCGGGGAGCACAACGCCGGTGTTTTCATCAAAAAAGCCGATTCTACTGACACCTGTTTCGTCTCCGGACCAGGTTTTCTTCCATGTTTTTCCACCGTCATCGGTTCGAAGGAGCTCACTTCTTGAGGCATCCGTGTAAGGATTTGACTTAATGATCCAACCCGTTTTATTATTCAAAAAATAGATAAAATGAGATTCCTTCCCTTCATTGGAGATGGAAGATACAGGTAAATCGGTCGGTAACCATGTTATCCCGGCATCATCACTCTTCAGAATAACAATTTTACGGGAGGTTTTGTCCATTGGGTTTACAGCCATTTCACCAACTGCATACCCCGTTTTTGCATCAGCCAGGGAAATGCCTGAAATTGAAATATTTGGTACTGAAAGAACCCAGTCCCACGTCAGGCCACCATCCGCGGTTCTGTAGATATCATCGTTGTCGCTTCCGTCGGGTGCTTTTACTGTAGCAACACCAATTTTTGTTGAAAAGAAGCAGAAATCGGCGGGGTCCATTGTGAGTGACCGGTTTCGTTCATTCCATGTTGTTCCGCCATCGGTTGTAACCCAGAGTTGGAGAACGGG
Organism: Ignavibacteriales bacterium; assembly: GCA_016714125.1. GTDB lineage: Bacteria > Bacteroidota > Ignavibacteria > Ignavibacteriales > Ignavibacteriaceae > UTCHB3. The sequence goes on from JADJNX010000010.1 coordinate 82,567, forward strand.
TTCAAATTCATTTTCACCAAGTTCTTTACTGCCGATGAGAAAACCGTTGTTTGCATCGATAAATTGGATCTTTTTAAGTAGGAAAGTTTGCCTATCTGCTCTGATTTCCAGGTTTTTCCGCCATCAGTTGTCGATTGAAGATATTTATTCCATGCAGTAAGGAAAACTTTCTCCGGGCTAACTGCATCAATGGAAGTGTACCATGTATCTTCGCCTGTTTTTACCTGCTGCCATGTTTTACCCGCATCAGTGGTTTTTAAAACCGTTCCGAGGGTTCCTGCTGCCCAGGCGGTATTTTTATCAACTACGGAAATCTCAACCATAACACTTCCTGTGGGGGTGGGACTGAGGAACTCAACACCTTTCTGACCAAAAACAACGGTGAGAGAAAGGGTGAATAACAAAACTATGGAGCGAAAATTTCTTAACATAAAGATACCTTTTGCGAATGGATTCAAATGAGCGATAATTCGCTAAAATCGACTAATAAAACTGATAAAAAGATCATTATTTATAGTGCAAAATATACTTTTAAAATGAAAAAGAAGAAGCCCCTTACGGAACTTCTTCTTTTTACTATTTCGATTAAACTTTTTTGTATTAAATCGATTACTTCAGCAGAATGAGCTTCCGGGTTTGGTTATACTCGCCCGATACAATTCTGTAGAAATAGATTCCTGAATTAAGCATTGTTGCATCAAATACAACGGTGTATCTGCCGACATTTTTATATTCATCAACAAGAACTGCAACTTCTCTTCCAAGAGGATCATAAACACTCAGTTTTACAGAACCAGCCTGTGGCAAAGTGTAGCTGATTGTGGTTGAAGGATTAAACGGATTGGGATAATTCTGCAACAGTTCAAATTCTTTTGGAATTTCGGTGTCTTTGATATCCGTTAAACCGCAGTCGGGTGTGGTGATACACAATGTATCACTGTGGCAGCAGAAGTTATAAACCGTGTCGCCCGGCACTACAGTTGTGAATATCGCCGATTGGAAGCAGAGAGATGTGTTTGGAGCAATTCCGGTTACGATCAAACTGTCGAATGGCGAAACCTGTCCCGGTAAAATGGAAACATTGTTTACAAGCGTTTTCGAGAAGGTGACTCCGGGGGTAGTTGGATTAATGCCATATCCTGTGGAGATGATACTCGAATTGTTTTGTACTCTGAACTTGAACATAAATGAGCCATCAGCACGACAAGTAAGCGTCTGATTTATCAATTGTGAACAATCGTCATCGGCCGGTACGGTTGGAATACATGTAAACTGAAGTGTATCAGTACACATGACAACTCCATTTTTGATCCATCTTACCACAATTGTCTGGAATGGATTTGTATATTGTGAGATACTCATGTTGAGGATATTGTTGTATGTTCCCGTTCCAATTCCGGTTGAAATCGGCATTTTAACAAGAGTAATGCTGTTGTTGGGCCATACATTTGTGAAACCCCAGCCTGTTGTTGATGCAGTGAAGTTACTAAAAACCCCGCCTGAAATCAATTCAAACTGAACACTTGAGAAGACCATCGTGCTGTTGTTAAAGAGTGAGATGTCGTAAGAACAGTTTTTTGGATTTCCAACTGCGTTAACACCGAGTGAATCGCAGAAAGTGTAACAATCAGGAATGATAACAGTAATCGTTCCATAACACCAGCAGCAACCATCGGAACTTGTATATTTAACTGACAATTCAACTGTATCTCCAACCGAAGCACCTGAAATCAGAACACTTTGCAGGCCTGAGATTTGACCCGGGAGAACCGGAGTTGTCAGGGTGACATTTGATGGATTTACAGTAACTCCTGATGGAGAAACCACGGTGTATTGAATGTTCAACATGTTAAAATCAGCGTCATTTATAAACCTGAATTTGAGAATTGGATTCCCGTCGTTGCAGACAACTGTATCTTCGATTATTGTTGTGCAGGCAATCTCACAATCGAGTTCTACGGTATCAGAACAAGCGATATTCCCCAATGTATCGATCCAATTTACCACAACCAACTGAGGGGTGGTCACATAAAGAAGCGACATATTAAAGAAATTATTCAGATCGCCGCCGGGGACTAACCCTGTTGGAGGTGTAAAGATATTATTTCCGGATGTAAACCAGTTCTGGTAATTGGTGCCCAATCCTGTTCCCGTTGTAAACTGGTTGGGAAGCAGACATACCACCTGAACCGAAGCGATGCCCGGTAGATTGGCGGGTTGATTAAGACTCAACACCCAATTACAATCATCGGGATTGGTTCTAATGGCAGTAGCCGAAAGTGAATCACAGTTGAGAGTAGCACGCATATTCCCAAAATTTACATTTTCGAGTTGTTGGCCTGCTGTAAGTGTTACTACATGAGTTCCGGGAGAAGCTGGGAATGTTTGAATCCACCCGGACTGTTGAACCTCGGATACTGTGTAATTTCCTGCCGGGAGACCGGTAAAACAATAATCGCCGTTTGCATCTGTAATAGCATAAGGAACTGTAGCGATGCCAAGTCCTATCTGCCATCCCGGAAGACCCGGTTCATTCAGATCCATCACGCCATCACCATCCAAATCGTTAAATTTGGTGCCACAGATGGAGGCGGTGTTTGGGGGAGCTGTTGTTGTTGAACCACAAATAGTAACATTTTTATGAGTTGCAAAAGACGGGTTCATTGGATTGCTGCCAACAGCAGACCACGGGTAAATCCTCATTTTGAAAGTCTGGCCGTTTGGAACAAGAGCCCCGCCGGGGATCGTCAGGTTCACCCCTGTTACGCCGGTATTCAGGTAAGTGAATGTTGTACCAAGTTGAGAAGTGTTTGACCAGTTATTCACTGTGTAATAAACTTCTCCCTGAAGAATATTAAAATTTGTTAAAGCAGGGTTATCACTATAAAAAAACGAGACAGTATTAACCGTCAGGTTGTTTCCGGGTGTGGGGGAAACTGTAAACTCGACATACCTGTTAGGATCTCGAGTCCCTGCTACCCAACCTGTGTTCCCAACCCATAATCTCTGTCCATTTACTATATAAGGATTGAAGATCGACATAAATGGCGCTGAAGTTCCAACCCCAATCGCCTCCGGAGTCGCGGTTATGTTACCTGATATCGTAGATACATTCCCTGAACTTATCAAATTCCATGTAACGCAAGTGGTTGTAGGGGGAGTATAGAGAACAACATCTCCGCAAATCTCGACATTATTATGAATTGCGAATGAAGGACTCATCGGGTTGCTCCCGTTAGGGGCATACGGATAAATCCTGATTGAGAATTGTTGTCCTACAGGAACAGTTATCCCACCAAAAATGGTGATATTGAATGACTGCATGGTTGTATTCAGATAACTAAGAGTGCCCCCCAACTGGGTGCTTGTTGACCAGCCATCCGTGGAGAAAAAAACCTGAGACTGCAAAATATTCAGGTTTGTAGTTAAGGTATTATCTCCATAATTAAATTTAACCTGTTGAACCGTAAGCTGATTCCCTGCGGTTGCCTGAGCATTAAACTCAATATATCTGTTCACATCGCGACCGCCAGGCACCCAACCGGAGTTTCCTACCCAAAGCCTTTGTCCCGTTGATACATAAGGTGTAAAAACTGACATAAATGGAGCGGAACTACCCGGACCAATATTTTGAGCAATAGGAATCATATTTGGACTACCGGCAGTAGCTGCTCCATTGTTCATCAAACTCCACCTGGCAAATTCTGCGCATCCGCCGGTTGTTGAAGGTTGAGCCAACACTGTGGTCATGCTCAAAACACAAAGGAGAGGAATTAATACCAACTTTGGAGTCAAGTTTGAATTTTTCTTCTCATTGTTGCTTTCTCCTCTTGTTGAGTTGTTCAGTTCCCTCTCCCGTCTAATAATTACCACGGGTGCGGATGACCTTTTTGCACTCTTTTGTCCATCTGAACGAGAGAAAAAGTTGACCAGTTTCGTAAAAAAAATCATAAAATGCTCCTTGTTTTGGTGCAAGGTGCGAAAGGACTATAAGAATAAAAACAGAGGAGTAGCCAATGGTTGGTTTTATTTATTTAACGGGGTGTATCTTCAATTTAACGGCGAAGATTCCCGATTCAGGATTGGTTGTTTTTGATCCTGTAAAGAGATGACGGGAGGGAAATAACGATTTCGGTACCTTGAGATTCAGGTCCACGACTGGAAAGATCTTCAAACAAAATTGGCTGAGGAATTTCCATTTTTGAACTTAGCAGTTGTAACCTTTCTTCGACAATCTCGATCCCTTTTGAGATGTGATCCACCTTTTTGTTCTTTTTGGCTTGTTGAATCCCTATACCATTATCGGTCACTTTGATAACCAGTGCCCTGTCTGTCTCGGTTTGCAAAGTTATTTCTTCAAAATGAAATGAGATGTTTAAAATTCCATTTCTTCACGATTCAATTATCCCGTGCCAGAGGGAGTTTTCAACAAAAGGTTGGATAATCATATTTGGAATCATCACATGTTCCGGGTCAACATCATTCCCTGTATAGATTTCCCACACAAATTTGTCGCCAAGGCGGAGTTTTTCAAGATCGAGATACAGTTTTAATCTGGATATTTCTTCTGAAAGGAGGATGAAGCCACTTCCGGCGGTTTCGAGGTTTTTTCTCATTAAACTTGCCATTGTTGCGATGTAGTTATTCGCTTCTTCATTTTTGTTGCTGTTTATCAGATATTGAACAGAGTTCAGCGAATTGAACACAAAATGAGGATTCATCATAGCTGAAAGTGCCTGGTGTTTTAACTGATTAATTCTCTCAGTCAGTTCCAGTTGCGCTTTGCTTTTTTCGACTTGAAGTTTGATCCTCCACTTGATGATAAAAAATATCAAAGCAACAATGAGTAAAAACAGGGCTACCCTAAAAACGGTTGACTGGAAAAATCCGGGTAAAATTGTGAAAGTAACAAGTGCCGGTCTCCCCCAAACACCATTCCTGGCTTTTGCAAAAATTTGTAATTCATACTCACCGGCGGGGAGGGATGTCAGAGATAAAAAGTCGTTTCCGGTTTCTGCCCATTCTCCGTTTAATTTATATTTATAGAGAACCGAGCCGGGTGAAGAGAAATTTAATCCTGCAAAATTGACTGTTACGTTTTGTTGATCGGGCTGAAGTATAAGATTGTCAAAGCGAGTGAAGACCGAATCTCCCCCCTTCAATCCGGTAATCATCACATTAAGTGTAAGTGGTAAGTAATTGTTAAATTTCTTAACATTAAGAACAGCGAGCCCTGCGCTTGTTCCAATTGCCATTTCATTGGTTTTACTGTCAAAATCCAGAGATAATATCTCATTTGATGGTAATCCCGTTTTTCTATCCAGAAACTTAAAACCATCTTTATCAATAACAAAAAGTCCCTTCATTGTTCCAACCCACAACCTCCCCTGATCATCTTTTACAAGTGAGGTGGATGAAGACAAATCGGCCTCATTAATTTCTGTATAACTTCTCATTTCCCCGGTTTTAAAATCATAAACAGCTATTCCTTTGTCTGCAGCAAACCAGATATTTTGTTTCCCTTCCAGCCAAATTGAATTAATTCTTGTCGATAATACGGGGTATTCATGATAAAGTTTTCTCTCACCTGAAGTTCTCCCATCCTCCAATTTGAGATTGGTCACTTTACAAAGCCCCATTCCCATAGCAACCCAGATATTACCTTCAAAATCCTCAACAATATCGATCACCCTGTTTAGTTTGTCTCTATTGTCTTCCAGATAAAAATTAAAATATTCTTTTGCAATCTTTACCGGCTTATCACTTATTAGAAGGCTATTGATAATACTCCCAAAAAGATATAATCCTTTTGAAGTTTTACAGAAGGAAGTCCTGTTTACAAGGTTAAGTTTCATCTCATTAAAAGGGATAGGAAAAAACTCGCTAATATTAAAAACGCCACAGACAAAAAGCTCACCACCAAAAGTAAAATATATTCATTCATTGCGGTGGAAGCATCGGTGGATATCCGTTTAAATTTATCTCCCTCAAGAATATTTATTCCGTTAAAAGTACCTGCGATAATTCTACCCGAGGGTAACCTGTGAATGGAATTTATGTTGTCATTGCTAAGACCATCAGCCTCACGAAAAATTGACAAATAGAGATTGTTTAGACAATAAACTCCCTTACCGTGAACACTAAACCAGATATTTCCTTCTTTATCTTCCAAATAGTTATTTATGTGAGCTTCAGTGAGGTTAAATTTTGCACCCATGTTAATTATGGAGTCACCCCCATTTGGCAACATAAAAAACCCTTTGTTCATCAAGGAAAACCAGACATTCCCCCCACTGTCTCTAAAAATTTCGACTACACTATTTGTACCGGTGGTTTTTGGTGAAATAATTTTTTCGATTACCCTGTTACCTTTAATCCTTAAAACCATACTTGTCATGCCTACAAGATAACTGCCATCCTTTAATGGAGTGATACAAAAAACGGGTCCTTCGGGCAGACCTTCGATGGTTAGTTCCTTTAACACACCGTTTTCCGGTTTAAAAAGTCCCTCTTTAGCCGTCACGATCAGGGTCCCGTCCTCAAGCAAGTTTGCTCTGTTTATCGTCGGGGGAGCCCCTTTGATGGTCAAAATGCTTTTTATTCCGTCTTTTGTTTCGTCGATTATACGGATGTAGCCGGCATTTCTATATGCATAAAGGCGTTGTCCTTCGGTTCTTTTACGGTCTATAAAAATATTTGCTACGTGAAAAGGTTCAGAAGTGCTTTTGGGGAGGTAGTTTAAAATTTTCCCGTTTTTTATTACATTAATTCCCTTTTCATAAGTAGCCGCAAAAAGTTCACCATTTACTCCTTCCGCCAAATTAATAATTGAGTTTGAATTCAGGCCATCTTTCACTCCGTATGAAACAAAATTTTTACCGTCAAATCGGGTAAGTCCCCCCAAGGTACCAAACCAAATAAACCCCCCCCTGTCCTGAATCATACTGAATACGGTTGAAGACGCCAATCCTTCATTTGAAGTGTAGTGATAAAAGGGGGGAGTTTGTGCCTTCAGGAGAATCGACACAAAGAAAAAGATTAAAATGGTGACGGCAGATCGTGAAACTATTTTCAAACCGATCTCAGTCCTGATTTTATTTTTTTAACAAAATCTGTTGCTTTTCTTCGGGATACCTCTACTTTACTGCCGTCAGTCATTTTAACCGATCCACCGTCGATTCCGGAATATTCCTTCACATATTTCAGGTTCACAATATGTGATTTATGAATCCTGAAAAATGATTGTTCAGGGAGAGAGTCCTCAAAATCTTTTAGAGTTTTTGTCACTATTCTGCATTTCCCATCGGTAAGGAAAATTTTTGAGTAGCTTCCTTCGGCTTCTATCCTGATTATCTCATCGAGACTAATGATATTAAAACCATGCACATCGGGAACAACGAGTTTGTCATTCTCAAAGTAGGGGCTCTCTTCAATCTGTTTTTTCTTAAGGGAGATTAGTTTTTTAACGGTCAGTTTAAGTTCTTTGATGTTCACAGGTTTAAGGAGATAATCAACAGCACCGGCTTTAACAGCCTTTATTCCATATTCTGAGTAAGCACTAACCAAAACAACCATAAAATCACGATCTTCAAACTCACTCAGGAAGTCAAATCCATCCAGAACTGGCATATTTATATCGAGAAAAACCACATCAGGTCGCAATTCTCTCACAAACTTAGAAGCCTGAACTGTCGATTCGGCAGATTCGAGAACCGTAACTTCGGGGCAATATAACTCAATGATCTTCTTGAGGTTCTCCCTGCCGTGAAATTCATCATCTACGATAATGGCTCGTAATTCAGGGGAGATTAGAGGTTTTTCCATCAATTATTTTTGATTCTCTCTTTTGCTTTTTGTTGGTGATTTGTCAGAAATTCCAGGAATCCACCTGCGGAAAGTGTGCTCCGCTTTATCAAAGAGTCTCAAATTTGTTTTGATCGAAAAGTTGATTTTAGCGAATTGAATTTATTAAAAAGTATCATCATTTAAGCAGTTAATTGTTGTGAACTTAAACGTGCTGTTTATATTTTGCAGATGGCTATCGCGACACTACGAATATAAATCCCTCTCCAAGGAGAGAAGTTATGGTCTAATCTTTGTAATCAAAATATTATTGGATTAATGCATTATTGAATTATTGTATTCCCCTTTTCAAAATCGCTAAAAAAACCTGTTGTAAAACTATCCTGAAAATCTTATTTTAATAATGAAAGTTTTTATAATTTTGGAGCCATAAGTGTTTAGATCCATCGTAATGGTAAAGCAGGTTCCCGATACTGCAAATATCTCGGGAAGTGTGATGAAAGAGGACGGAACCGTTAACCGTTCAAAATTGCCTGCAATTTTTAATAATGAAGACAGAGTTGCGCTTGAATTTGCCCTGCAAGTTAAAGACAGATTTGGCGGAACTGTAACTGCAATAACAATGGGCCCGCAACGAGCCTCGGATATTCTCCGTGAGTGCCTCTATATGGGTGCCGATTCAGTATATCTGATCAGCGATAGAAAATTCGCCGGTGCTGACACTCTTGCAACCTCTTATGTTTTAAGTGAGGCGATTAAAAAAACAGGCGAATATGATCTTGTTTTTGCAGGGAGACAGGCAATTGATGGTGATACCGCACAGGTTGGTCCACAAACTGCCGAGAAACTTAACCTGCCACAGGTCACTTATGTGGAAGAAATTCTCGAAATGACCGATACTCACGCCAAAATCAGAAGAAAAATTGATGGCGGTTATGAGATAGTAAAAGCTAAATTCCCGTTTCTGCTTACTGTCCTTAAAGATGCTGCCGAACCAAGACCTTTCAGCGCCAAAAGAGTAATGGCCTATAAAGGTGCCAAATCACTTATGGATCTCGAAAAGCTGACAGAAGGAAACAGCCTTCTTTATTCTGATACACTCCGTCATGAATATGAAGAGAAAAATCTATTTATACCAACACTTACCATGGATGAGCTTGAACTTGACGCTGAAAGATGCGGAATTAAAGGTTCACCAACTAAAGTTCATAAAGTCGATTCAGTAATTCTTGGTGGTGGAAATCATATTATGGTGGAACCAACCCGCGAGGGACTTGAAAAACTAATCGATCAACTTTTAGCCGACCACATATTCGGATAGGACAATGAAAAAAAAGAATGAAATTTGGGTATTCATCGAAGTTCGCAACGGCAAACCTGCCGATGTGAGTCTCGAACTTTTGTCAAAAGGATACAAGTTGGCTGCAACCATGGGCTCAACTCTTAAATCGATTGTTATCGGTGAAAATGTAAGACACATTGCCGAGGAATCATTTAGTTATGGCGTTTCAGAATCAATTCTTGTGGAAGCTCCCGAGCTGAAATATTTTCGGACTCTTCCTTATGCAAGAATAATGAATGCATTGATTGTTGAAAGAAGACCCAGGATTGTCCTTTTTGGTGCAACGGTAATCGGCAGGGACATTGCTCCGAGAGTTGCTTCTTACACCAAAAGTGGGTTAACTGCTGATTGTACAGACCTTCAAATCTCTGATGTTAAATATCTGAATCAGGAATATAAAGAACTGCTTCTTCAGATCAGACCTGCATTTGGAGGAAATATCATCGCAACAATCATAACCCCAGACACTGAAACTCAGATGGCCACGGTTAGAGAAGGGGTAATGGAATCTCACAAAATTGAAAAACCAAACCCGGTTGTAATTGAGGCAATTCCATTTGTAAAAGCAGATGAGGATAATCTTGTTGAAGTAATTGAGCAGCATTATGAAGAAAACAAAGTGAACTTAAAAGCTGCACCTGTTATTGTTTCGGGTGGTTATGGTCTCGGTACCAAAGAAAACTTTAGACTTGTTGAAGAACTTGCCCATACACTGGGTGGTGAAGTAGCAGGAAGTCGTGCTGCGGTTGATGCCGGATTTATAGTTTCGGAAAGACAGGTTGGGGTTGGTGATCTTTCCGCCAATTTTATTGAACCAAGAGCAGCCGGCGTGGATGAAATTGGAGCAGTTTTTGTTGATGGGAAAGTTTCTTACGCAGAAGGCACCAAAAAGAACTTACAACAGCTCGCGCAAGCCGATCTGATGGGGATGATTCTTCCGAGAAAATACGGAGGTCTTAATTTCCCGTTTTTCATCTATATGGTGGCAGTTGAGATGGTTTCCCGTGCCGATGCATCCCTGATGAACCTATTTGGTCTTCAGGATATTGCCGACACAATAAGGAAATTTGGTGGTGAAGAACTTGCTGAAGAGTTTCTCCCAAGATTTTCAACAGGTGAGTTCACAGGAGCCATGGCTCTCACAGAACCCGATGCCGGAAGTGATTTACAAGCTGTAAAACTCTCTGCATATCAAAACGATAAGGGAGAGTGGTTCCTAAGAGGAGTCAAAAGATTTATCACGAATGGAAATGGCGAGGTTTTACTTGTTCTCGCAAGAAGTGAAGCCGGTTCAAAAGATGGCAGAGGACTCAGCCTCTTTGTTTGTTATGGTGACGATACCGTTAAAGTTCGTAGAATTGAACATAAACTTGGTATTCACGGCTCACCAACCTGCGAACTTCAGTTTAATGATACCCCGTGTAAACTTGTTGGTACCAGAAGAATGGGACTAATAAAATATGTCCTGGATCTTATGTTTCGGGCACGAGCTGGAGTTTCTGCGCAAGCACTTGGAATTTCCCAGGCTGCTTATGAAGAAGCCTTAAAATATGCAAAAGAGCGGGAACAGTTTGGTAAACCAATCATCAACCTGCCTGTAGTTGCCAATATCCTTATGGATATGAGAGTGACACTTGAAAGTAACAGGTCACTTCTCTATTCCACTGCGATCATGGTTGATCTAAAGGAAAAGCTTGAAGAAGTGATTGAAGACCTGAAAAAAGAGGGTAAACCTTTTGCAGAAACCAATGCCAGACTTAAACATGTAACCAGACTTGCAAATCTTTTAACTCCAATGGCAAAATACATTGTCACAGAGGCATCAAATAAGATTACTTATGATGCCCTTCAAATTCATGGTGGCACGGGTTACATGCGTGAGTTTAAAGTTGAGCGATTGGCTCGCGATGCAAGAATCACCAACATTTATGAAGGTACCTCACAACTACAAATCGTGGCTGCAGCTTCAGGTGTTTTTTCTGATGTTCTTGTTGATTTCATTGCCCAAAAAGAATCCAAATCATACGATTCGGGGTTAACAAGACTGCAAAATTTCCTCAAAGAGATCAGGATCATCTTTAATGAATGTGTCAAGTATGTCCTCGACAAAAAAGATCCAGTCTTTCAAGATGTTGCAGCAAAAGATCTTGTTGAACTTTACAGTTATCTTTATGTAGGTTATCTGTTACTTGATGAAGCTGAAAAAGATTCACGCAAACGCTTTATCGCAAACAGATTTATTATTAATTCACTTTCGCACGCTAAGAGAAATGCCGAATCAATTAAAGACGAGCTTTTCTCCGATATTCTGCATTCACATGAGATACTAATCTAACTCAGGAGCAATCTATATGACAAACCAAAGAAATTATTTCAAAATTTATGATGACGAAGGCATAAAAAGCTATTTCAAAACCAATCTTACTTATGAAGAGATCGAAGCGCTAAAAAAGGATTTTGAAGAGAACCATCAGGAATTTTACAACAACGATTTTATCAAATTCATAAAAGAAAATGACCCCTCTGCTGAAGAGATTGAGGTTCATGCGATATATTATTGAGTACTTGAGTGACTCGAGTACTTGAGTGATTTAGTACTGAATTACTCAGGTACTCTAGTTCTCTGGTTCTCAAGTACTATATTTGTAGATTGAATTTTTGAAAAATTTGGAAGATACATATGAAAGATCCTAAAAATCTTAGTTTTGAGTCAATGTGTGTACATGCCGGCATTGATGAAGATGAATTTGGTGCGGTAGTTCCGCCGATATATCAGACCTCAACTTTTAAGTTTAAATCAGCACAACACGGTGCCGCATTGTTCTCCGGTGAGGGGAAGGGGCACATTTACACAAGAATGAGCAATCCAACCATCGAAGCGATGGAAGATTCTGTTGCCGCCCTTGAGGGCGGAGTAAAAGCAATGGGTTGCGCGAGTGGTATGGCAGCTATTAATACAGTATTTGCCACTTTTCTTGGTGCCGGTTCACATATTGTTTGCTCACAAGCAGTTTATGGACCAACCAACACCCTGCTCAGAACAGTTTTTGCAAGGTTTGGAGTTGAAATATCTTTTGTGGATACCACTAATTCTGAAGATGTAAAAGCTGCAATGAAAGAAAATACCAAACTTGTATATGTGGAAACACCGGTAATCCAACACTCGCCATTGCAGACCTGGCAGAAATAGTTAAAATTGCTAAAGAATTTGGTGCCAAAGTTTGTGTTGACAACACATTCATGTCACCCGCACTTCAAAGACCATTTGAATTTGGTGTGGATATTATAATTCACTCAATGACAAAGTTCCTCAACGGACACGCTGATGTTGTTGCCGGTATTGTTATAGCAAAAGAGATGTCAGATTATACACTTATGAAAAAAAGTGTTAAATCAGACAGGTGGAGTAATCGACCCGTTTAACTCATTCCTGGTACACAGAGGAATTAAAACTCTTGCCATCAGAATGGAAAAACATTGCGATAACGCACAAAAAGTAGCTGAATTCCTCGAAAAAAATGAAATGATTGAATGGATAACCTATCCCGGGTTAAGATCACATCCACAATATTTCACGGGACTTAAACAGCACAAAGGCCATGGCGGAATGATCACTTTTGAATTAAAGGGTGGATATGACGCTGGTGAAATTATGATGAATTCGGTTAAACTTTGTCAGTTGGCTGTGAGCCTTGGTGGAGTTGAAACCCTGATTCAGCATCCTGCAAGCATGACCCACTTTTCAATGGGACCTGATGCCCGTAAAGAAGCCGGGATTACTGAAGGACTTGTTCGTTTGTCAGTTGGTATAGAAAACCATAAAGACATCATAAAAGACCTCGAAAGAGCCCTTTATGAAGTTGGTGAAGCACTTAGTGTTAAACAGGAAAAGAATCTCTTCAGATAGAGAGTACTTGAGTACCTGAGAACTTGAGTAAAGAATTACTAAGGTTCTTAATTACTCAAAAAATCCCAAATCCCTTCAATATTAATATGGATACACATCCTGAGTTTTCGGGATGTGTATCTTTGTTTTAAACCGGAAACTGTCGACTTAAAACGCAAAGTGCGCAGAGAACGCAAAGAAGGAATTAAAAAAATATCAGCGTTAATCCGCCTAATCCGTATCATCCGCGTTCTATTAAAAAATCTTCTCTGCGAAAATCCGTCTAATCTGCGTGTATCTGCGGGCTAAATAAATCTACAACGTTCCAAAAACGCGATCGCCGGCATCACCAAGCCCGGGGACAATATATCCCTTCTCATTCAGGCCACGATCATGAGCAGCAGTATAAATATAAACATCAGGATGATCGTTTAATACTCTGCTGACTCCCTCGGGTGCGGAGATAATTGACGCTATTATGATGTTTTTGCCCCGCCCCTTTTCAGAAAAGTAACAGCAGCAGAAACACTCCCACCTGTTGCAAGCATCGGATCAAGGATAATCACCTGAGCGGTTTCCAAATCCTGAGGAGTTTTATAATAGTATTCGATTGGTTCGAGAGTTTCTTCATTTCTTTTTAGACCAATATGTCCCATCTTCGCCTGCGGAAGAAGCTGAAGGAAAGCATTTCCCATACTTAATCCGGCTCTTAATATCGGCACAAGCACAATTTCACTTGCAATCTTTTTTCCGCTTGTAACTTCAAGTGGAGTTTCGACTTCAACATCCTTCATAATTATATTTGAACTGAGTGAGATACAAATGGAATAGGCTATTCTGTCGAGGGCATGTCTGAAATCTCTTTGTGGTGTGTGTTTGTCACGAAGATATGTAAGGTCTCTAAGTATAAGATTGTTGTTAACTATGGTAAAATGTTCCATGGTTCCTCTGTTTTATATAATCTTTGAAGCTGTTTTGTCGTCAATTAACACTTTGATAAATTTTACTCCCACAAAAAGGACCACTGCAAATATCAGGAAGTTAAACAACCATGCAAAAAGCAGTAAGCCCGTGTAGAAGCATATCACTGTAAGTAAATAGAGTGAAATTACTGAAATGTATAAAGGGATAAATCTTTTCCGCGAGGGGAGAGGTGAATCGGGATTAAAAAATGAGCCGTAGAAATAGAGTTTTTGTTTGTCTATGGGTAACTGAAAATCACGCTCAGGAAGATTCTCCGACATCCCTTTGTTTTTCCTGTAAGCTCTAAAAGCCAGGTAAATGGCAGTTAGCATTAAAAGTGAAAGCAGAGCCGTCGATGTAAAAATTATTATGTCAGTTTCCAGATTCATCCGGATATAAGTTTCTCTTTATGAATTGCCAAAAAACAGTAAATATTGTTGTAAAGATAGTGAAATTAAAAGTTGCAGGTGTAAAATCGCATCACCTGTGAACAGGTAAATAACAGAGTTTTAAATTGCTAAACTTCTGTTTTTACTGCCTCGCAAGTCTCAATATCTCATTAAATTCTTCCTCTTTTACAGGGAAAACAGACAATCTGTTCCCTCTCTTTATTAAAGTCATATCCTTTAATGTGGGATTTTCCTTTATCTCCTGAAGAGTTACCAGTCGCGGGAATTTTTCAACCAGCTTAATATCAACCATTATCCAGACAGGATTATCAGGAGTGGATGAAGCATCAAAATAGTGAGATTCAGGATCAAAAGCGGATGAATCAGGATAACCCTCTTTAACTACTTCACACCATCCTGCAACCCCCATCGGATCTGAATTACTGTGATAAAAAAGGACTTTATCTCCTGTTTTCATCGTATCACGGAGGAAATTTCTTGCCTGATAGTTGCGAACTCCGTCCCAATATGTCGTTTTATCGGGGGATTTTTCCAGATCATCAACCGAAAAGACATCGGGCTCCGACTTAACCACCCACCAATTCATTGTTTTCTCCTGAATTCGGCATTGATGTAAGGTTTATAAGATCCATCAGGAAGGAGGAAATCGACCTCATATTTAATCAGGTCTTCCCCTTCAAAATCATAAATGATCCTGAACATCTGATCTTCGCGGGTTACATAATCCATTGTATTTCCCTCAAAAATAAACTTGTTATCGCTTTTTTTGAAATCTCCGTACGCATTTATTGCAAAATTCCCCAATTCGTCCATTGAATAGAGAGTATATTTTTGCAGTCTTACATCATATCCAAGATAAGCAATTGAAGTAATTGACATGCCAAAAGCGATGTTTTGTGAGCGGGATTCGATAAATCTTCCACCGAGAACCACTTGATTTTTTGAGTCACCGGCACCTTTTAAGGCTTTTCCGTCATCTTTATCAAAAAAGAATTCAATCTGTACATCCCACTCCCCTTCAAACAAAGCCAAAGCTTCATGTTCGGGAAGAGTAAGAGTCAGCTCCTCGAGTGTAGTCCATTTATTTGATTGGGCAAATAATCCTGCAGCAAACAGGGTAAAAAACAAAAGTGTGGTGTAAAGTTTCATCTTCAGAAAATTTGTTATTGAACCTGTAAATATACCAATAATAAAAAAGAGGCTGCCCATTTTCATGAACAGCCTCTTGGGCAAAAATATTACTGCATTTTTGGATTATTGCATTACTGCATTATTTCATCAGGATCATTTTTTTGGTAGCTGAAAAATTTCCGGCTTTGATCGAATAGATATAAGATCCACTGGAAAGTTTTGAAGCATCAAAAGCTACTTGATGAGCTCCTGCATCTTGTCTTCCATTAACAAGAGTAGCAACTTCGTTACCCATAACATCATAAATCTTTACAACTACATCTGAGGCTTCAGGAATTCTGTAGGAGATTGAGGTTGAAGGGTTAAATGGGTTAGGGAAATTCTGATCCAAAGCAAACGATGTTACAGTAGCAACATCAACTTCGATTTCACTTGAATAAGCAAATGTACCGTCAAAATCGATTTGTCTTAGGCGATAAAAATATTTACCTGATTCAATTTTAGAATCTGTGTAAGCATAATTGTTTGAACCGGTTGTGGTTCCTTTACCATCGATGAAAGCAATAGTTGAATATTCTGAATTTTCGAATCTTCTCTGAACTTCAAAACCTTTATTGTTGGTTTCGGTTGCAGTTGCCCATGAAAGATTAACTGATCCATTGTCTGAAGTACCGGCAAATGATGTAAATTCAACAGGAACAGGAACTCCCCATCCTTTTGAAATTCCGCCATTGCTTCTGACACCCCAGATAGCTGTTCCAGTACGGGCTTTTCCAATATGATAAAAGCTACCGGCAGGAGCTGTATATGCAGTTGTCCAGGTGGTACCATTATCAGTTGACTGATAGAGACCTGTTGCTTGACGGGTTACATACCAGTTGCTTCCTTCACCTGTGACTCCGGAGATGTTACCGGTGCCGGGGACAGTAATAGCAGACCAGAGTGTTCCACCATTAACAGTTGCCATAAAATTTGTGCCGCCTGTAACTCCAACATTTGCATTGTTGAACCAGACAGTATAGGAGTTAACCTGTCCGGTTGTAGCCTGTGATTGCCATGTGTTACCAAAGTCAGGTGAATACCATACTCTGGTTCCGTTTGTGCCAAACCAAACTTTGTCACCCATTAGAAAAAGACCATTATTCCAGCCGGCGAAACCACCGGAAGCGAGATACATTCCTGTTGAATCCCAGGTTGTTCCACCATTGGAAGTTCTGAAAAGTGTCCATCTGTTACCAACAGGATCACCATAGAAAAAGCCATTGTTTGCATCTTTGAACATAATACCATCACCAAAACCACCTGTTTGGAATAGCTGTTGCGTCCATGTGGTTCCACCATCGGTTGTTTTGTAGATATATGTTCCTGAAGCAGGGGATGTAGTTACCCAGCACGTGTTTGCATCAAGTGCATAAACAGCATAAACATCAGCAGATCCAACACCGGCACCGCCAACACTTGTCCAGTTGGTCCCACCATTTACTGTGCGTAAAACCACTCCAGTGCCTCCACCGATCCAGCAGACATTGTCATCAACTGCTGAAACAGAATAGAGTGCTCCTGTAGCACCGGAAGTTTGTTCAACCCATTGTGCATTTCCTACACTGAACAGAAAAACGAAAAAGAAAAGAAGTAGTAAAGATCTCATTTGAGCTCTCCTTTGTTATGTTATAGTCGGAACCCGCCCGTTTAATATGCGGAATTCGAACTACTAAAAAAATGTGAATAAAGTTATTCAAAATAAATCTAATAACAAAACCTAAAATCACTTTTGAAGTGTTTTATTAATCTTTTAATTTAATTTTAACATAGAATTATTCAGAAAAGCGATTTTAATTATCTGTACTATTAAATGGAGTTATAAATTCCTATATTTGAGCACAAAAAAATCCAGGAATTGTGATCATGAAATACCCATTTATTTCAATATTAACTTTAACCCTTTTACTGCTTGCCAACATATTTGCCGGCAGTGGAGATTCATCAATGGTAAAAACTGAATTTGTGCCTGACTGGGCAAAAGATGCGGTGTGGTATCAGATATTTCCTGAAAGATTTCATAACGGAAATCGTAATAATGACCCGAAAATTGAGAACCTGAAAGGTGCTTACCCACATGATATAACCTCTCCATGGGAAATTCACCCATGGGGAAGCGACTGGTATGAACTGCAGCCGTATGAAAAAAAGAACGGCAAAGATATCTGGTTTAATTTACAGCGCAGACGGTATGGAGGAGATCTGCAGGGAGTGATCGATAAACTTGGCTACATCAAAGATCTGGGAATAAATGCAATCTACTTAAATCCCGTTTTCCAATCCCCTTCCTTACACAAATACGACGGAATCTCTTTTCATCATGTAGATCCCAATTTTGGAAATGATCCTGAGGCAGATAGCGAATTGATCTCCTCGGAATTATTTGACGACCCCACAACATGGAAGTGGACAAATGCTGACAAACTTGTGCTTGAATTAATCCAAAAAGCACATAAACTTGGCATAAGAGTTATTTTTGACGGGGTGTTTAACCACATGGGTATATCATCAATTCCATTTGTGGATGTTGTTAAAAATCAGGAAAAATCTCGATTTAAGAACTGGTTTTCAATTAGATCGTTTGAGAACAAAGAAAAAGGGACAAAATTTGAATATGACGGATGGTTTGGTGTAAAAGAACTGCCTGAAATCAAAGAAGATGAAAACGGAATTGTTGCCGAACCAAAAAAATATATCTTCGACATCACTAAAAGATGGATGGACCCCAATGGCGATGGCGATCCCTCTGATGGCATCGACGGCTGGAGACTTGATGTTGCCTTTTGCATAAAACACCCCTTCTGGAAAGACTGGCGGTCTCACGTGAAATCGATAAACAGCCAGGCATACCTCACCGCCGAGGTGATCGACCCGATAAATGTAATCGAACCATATCTTCAAGGAGATGAGTTTGATGCAGTTATGAATTACAATTTTGGATTTGCATGTGCCGACTTTATCCTCGCAGAAAAGACAAGGATATCTGCATCTGAATTTGATGAAAAACTTGCCGAACTCCGTTCAGCTTTCCCCGGGGGAGTGGAGTATGTTCAGCAGAACCTTTTTGGCAGTCACGATGCAAACAGAATAGCTTCCCATGCAATGAATGCCGATCTTGGACGATATGGTGACTGGGGGAAATGGTTTGGTCTTTCAAAGGCAGATAACGGCAAATATAACCCCGCAAAACCGACAGAACCCGCCTGGAAGAAACAAAAACTATTTGCCATTCTGCAAATGACCTATGTTGGTGCGCCAATGATTTATTATGGAGACGAAGTGGGAATGTGGGGAGCAAATGATCCCGACTGCAGAAAACCGATGGTTTGGGATGACATTGAATACCAACCTGAAATTTATAACCCCAACGGAACAAAACGCCCGGCTCCTGAAGAAGTCAAAGTGAATAGCGGACTGCGAGAGCATTATAAAAAGCTGATTGGCATCCGTAATGCACATCCCTCACTCCGAAGGGGCAGTTATAAAACAATAAAAATAGATGACGAACAGGAAATATTTGGATTTGAACGGAAATTTGAGGGTGAGGAAATCCTTGTTTTTATAAATAATTCCGATGTCAAACGCACAACAACTGTTTTAAGAAATGGGAAGTATGATGATTTGCTTAACGGTGGAGAACTAAAGTTCAGTGCATCATATAACCTGCTTGAGATTCCCGCAAAATGGGGTGTTATATTGCTTAAGAAGTAGAATTAAACCACTTATATATAATAAACGGGGGGTTATATAATAATATGACCACAATTCGATGCTTGGATGTAAATTGAAAGCTTCATTAAGGAATATTTTTATTGGCAGGATTTTTCTCAAATCTATATAAGTTATATACAAGTGACCTGAAAGACGGTGATGTCGCTCGACTGATTCGTTCCGAAGCACCCGAGGTATATCAGTTTTACCTCGACAGCGCTAAAAGAGATGATTATAAGAAGATGTCACAAGGGCAGCGCAAATTTGCACTGCTTAAGGAATTGGTTTACACTTTCCTCAGGAAACTCTCTCCTGTCAGAAGAATCGCCTTTTCACTCGCATTTGTAATTTTCTTCTACGCCTCGATGATGAATATGTGGTTCTGGGGAGTGCTTTCATTTTTAACTGTGGTTTTACTCCTTGTATTTGAAGTAGCTGAAAAACTTTCGGCTACCAATGAACTGGATATCGCAAAAAACATTCAGGAGGAGTTGACAATGACTGAATCTCCAGTTTATGAAGGACTTCAAGTTGCTGCCTACTCAAAACCTGCGAAGGTGGTCGGGGGAGATTTCCTCAACTATTTTCCCCTTAATTCCTCCCAAAAAAAACATTTTTATCTCCTTGGTGACATTTCAGGTAAAGGTATGCTTGCTGCCTTATATATGGTGAGAGTTCATTCTGTATTAACTTATTTAACAAAAAATCAGCACTCTGCGAAAGATGTTTTAAAAGAACTGAACAAAGTTCTAAATTCCATTTTTAAACCGGGTTTGTTTTTTACTGCGGCTGCTTTGGAAGTCGAAGATGGAGAAAAGATTAAGGCAATCAGAGCAGGGCACACACCTTTGCTCCATTTTTGTGCAGAATCGGGAGAAGTAAAACAGCTGAAACCAAACGGTATTGGGATTGGAATGCGTGATAAAGGCGTTTTTGATAAAACACTTGAAGAAATCGAAATTGACCTGAAGGTCAATGATATACTATTCATCTACTCCGATGGAGTTAATGAAGCAGTTGATGAAGTGAACAAAGAGTTTGGAATCGCCAGGATAGAGAAAAATCTAATCAAAAACGCAGACAAATCTCCGGATGAAATTATTAAGTCAATCCTCAAATCGGTTAATAACTTCACCTACAATGTCCCAATGAGGGATGATATAACAATTCTTGTATTAAAGAGAACTTGAGTACCTGAGAACTCGAGTACTCAAGTTCTCAAGTACTCTAATACTCTCTACTTCAGCAAAATCATCTTTTGTCTTAACATTTTCCCGCCGGCATTCAAGACTGCAAAATAGATTCCACTCGGGAGGTTATTTGCGGTGAATTCAACCTTGTGTATTCCCGCCTCAAAATATCCATTTGCGATTACTCCAACTTCCTCACCATTTGTATTAAAAACTGAAAGTTTAACATCACTTCCCTCGGGAACCGCAAACTTAATTGTTGTTGAAGGATTAAATGGATTTGGGTAGTTGCTGTATAATGTATATTCGACAGGTGAATGTTGATCTTCTTCTGTTGACATCACTGTGTTGCCGGTTTTGAGAACTATTTCATTGTTTGGATCAAAAACAAGGGAAGATGGTTGTCTGTCAAAATTAAAAGTGAAGATTTGATCGTTTTGATCGTTAAACACTCTGATTGTAGTGTCAGGACCGGAAGTGAATGATATCTTCAGTTCAATTGGCATTTTGAAATAGGTGGACCCCGACTGAGTCTGTTTTGCCTTAAAATTTATAGCCCATTCCATGGCACCTGTTTGGGAAACCCAGTAGTTATTCGAATAATTAGGATGATTTGGTTCATATAACCATTGTTCAAAAAACCATGAAAGATCCTGCCCGGAAGCTTCACTCATTTTCACAATAAATTCAGGTATTGAGCAGCTTTTATATCTGAATTTAGGATCGGTTGCATACGATGTAACGGTACTAAAAAAGAGTTCCGAACCAAGTACATACCGCGCCATTGCGAGCACACATGATCCCTTTGCATAGGTGATTGCAGTGTTAAAAAGCTCATTGGTACTTGGAGTTACAATTGCCCATGATGGATTATATATTGACCATCCGGGATTTTGCTGTTTGTAGTAAGTGGCATCGTTGTTGATCATCGTTTTATAAGCCTGGTAGCTGCCACCCGGTTTCACTTCTTCCCAAACAGATTCAGAAAATGTCGCAAATCCTTCATTAAGAAAGATATCCGCCCATGTTGAAGGGCTGATCATATCGCCAAACCACTGGTGAGCAAACTCGTGGGCAATCAGATTTTGACTCCAGCAATTTGGACAAAGTGAGGTAAGGGTCTGATTTTCCATTCCACCCCAAGTGAATTGGTTGTTCAGAGTAGCGTATCCGTTTTTCTCAAATGGATAGGGACCATATTTCCCACTAAATCCATCA
This sequence comes from Ignavibacteriales bacterium, assembly GCA_016714125.1. Taxonomy (GTDB): domain Bacteria; phylum Bacteroidota; class Ignavibacteria; order Ignavibacteriales; family Ignavibacteriaceae; genus UTCHB3. Next base: position 104,260 of record JADJNX010000010.1, read on the forward strand.
AATTGATTGATAATTGCATCTCTGATTGTTTGCGAAACTGTTTCTCCGGGATTTGCATATAACCTCACCGGAATAGTATCTCCGGAAACAGGATCAACCCAGTTAAGAATGAACAACTGATAGTTTACTCTTGCCGATATAACCGTTAAGTAGGTGGCAACAGGGTCTCTGCTAACCCAGCGATAATAAATTTCTGAGCCGGTATTTGTAGAATCTTTTAACAATCCATTGGAACCAAGTTTTACATTCACGGGCACTCTAGCCGTAAGGTCAACAGTTGCTTTGTCGGATGGTTTATCCCAGCATGGAAACCACTTTCTTGCTCCCTCGGGCTCGTTATCGGTAAATACAGTGCCACCACTGGCATAAAAAGCATTGTCTGTAACATTGTTATGTCGATAATAAATCTTCACTTCCACAGTATCACCGGGTGAATATGTGGAGTCGAGAGTAATATTTAATTTATTGCTGACATGTGTGAAGCTTTCTCCGGCAAATCCCAGTGAATCAACAACAATGGAAGTATTAACAGCATCCAGAATTATTGAGTTAAGAGTTGAATCCACCTTAAATTTTACAACAACTGTTCCCGTAAAAGATTTTGGATATGGCGAAATAAAACAGTTATAGATATCGAGATTCAGTTTGTAATCAAGTACATCAAAAGTATGCGTTATAGCTTCAATGTTTTGAAGTTTTTGAAGTGATGCTGGAAGCATACTTTGCTTCTTTTCAGCACAATATTCATAGCCTCTTTTTTCTTGAGAAAATAGAGTGGTTATTGACAATAGTAAAATAATTGCTGCGGCTTTGATGGTCATTTTATGCCTGATGATATAAAAAAGGAATGATAATTATTGTGGATTTAAATTAAGGTATTCACAGATTAAAAAAATGTCGATAATTTGGTATGAAAGTAAGATTTTAATGAGAATTAGAATAAGCGAGGATTATCCCGCGGACTCTCTGTCTGCAACAATAAAATCGAGGATACTCCGGCCATTTTCTGAAGCAATCATAATCTTTGATGTGTCAATAAAAATATTGTTCAAATATTGCATCTTCAATATGTCACCATCTCTGAATTCGGGGATCAAACCTCCGAAGAAAAATCCGAGATCTCTGAATTGTGGTACAAGATACATGGATGCAGGCTCTGAGAGAGGAAGTTCTAAATAAACAGTGTCAATCTTTTTCATACAGAGTTCCTTGACTCTCAGTCTGAGGATTGGCAGGATATCTTCACCATATTTTTCGATAGTGATTACAGCAGAGTTAAAGTCCGGCTTAAAGCTCAATTCAAGTGATGTTTCACCCGACATTTCAACAATACTTTTAAAACTTTTAGTCGTATGAATGACCCTGTTGAGCTTCAAATCTGAATAAATACGGGTCATGAGCTCTTCGTATATCTCCGGTACATAAACAGTTCTTTCCTGTTCCTCTGCTATTTTAAGATAATAAAGCATCACCGCCTGTCGCTGAGAAAGCCCTTCATCGTTTATTTTTTTAAAGGTGACTCTCTCACCGGTAAAAGCAATAAGCAGTCCTGTTTCTTTAGCTCCGAGAGTTATATTTCCTTTTTGCGTGAAGGGGTGGATAGTCACACTTTCACTATAAAGTCCATAAAGACCGATGGTTTTCCCATGTTCAATGGCTTGCATTTTCATTCTCTTAAAGAGATTATGCCCTCTATAACGGGGATCAACTATCGCCATTCCTGAATCTGCAACTTTTGCACCCGGTTTATCATAAAACAAACCAAGATTTGCGATAAATTCATCTTTCGAATTTCTTACTGTGACAGCTTCAAGGTATCCGTATTCAAGGATTTCTTTTAGTTTTTCGGGGAGATATGCTACACTTGCATAAGTGTAACCGTAGGCACGGTATGCCAGTCTGGCAAGTTCAAGGGCATCCCGGGACTTGAGCATGCTAAATTTAAGTTCTTCATCCTTGGGAGCAGTTTCAGGTTCAGTTGGAATGGTCTCACTTACAAGGTGTTTTATATCCTCATCGGGAAGATTTTTAACAACTTCGATTCTCTTCCCCTCTTTGCCAAGATTTACAAACTTGAATTCATCAGCGAGGTGTTTTATCAGAAGGATTCCCAATGCCGAGCGCTCTTCATGCTCCAGCTTGTCAACATCAACCGGAAGCCCTTTATCTTCAAAAGTAAATTTAAGTTTACCGGGAAGGTAGGAGATTTTGAAACTGACAATTCCAAGTTCATCGGGTTCAAAAGAATTTTCTACAACACTTACAAAAGATTCTTCAATAATCAGTTCAATTTCACGGAGTTTTTCGTCCCGGAATCCAAACCATTCGGCTATCTCTTTTGCGAGTGTAACTATAATGGGAAGGAAGTTTAGTTGTGCCGGAATTGTTAATTCCGAAAGCGTACCGGCGATTAAAATTCTTTTGTCGAGTTTGTTTTTCGTTCCGTCACCCGTGGCTGGGTTATTTACCGGTCATGTGATCAAATTTACGCGAGGCGTGCAGATCTTCATATTTGTGCCTGGCGTCGTCCAAACTATTGAATCTCTCTTCTTTCTTTTTGTAACAAAATTTCATGATATAGAAGGATTCAACTAGACCATAATCCCCTTTTGAATATTTTACTACTTTGAGGGAATATCTGGGAAATCGTATACCTTTTACAACTTCGAAGTCTTCTTTCATTTCTCACTAATTTCTATTAAACTGAGAGTCAATTTACAAATTCTTACTGCAAATTAATAATAGTATTGTGTTAATATTTTATGAAATGTTATGACCCCGAGGAACGATATCAACTTTCAACCTGTTTATTAGATGCAAAGCATATCTTAAATCCTTCAATAACGGTATAAATAATGCCCCCGTTGTTAAGATGTGCATCACATCATTAGTCGTCCGACAGGGTTATATTGCATGTGATAAAAAAATGATTTTCCAAAAAATGCGAGAAATTGTGAAAAAAGAGTTGAACAACTGGGATGTCAAACATGGCGATTACCAGCGTGACTCCGAATACGATAAATTATACATCCACAACCGTAAGGTTGAGAGAACAAAGAAAAGTGCCCTGATTATTTCCGCTGGCATCCTACTTACTGTCATCTTCTACTTCATCCTGAAAGCAGCTTCCACAATATAATTGAGGGGAGTGCTCCCCGAATAATTAACCATTCTCTTTTAAGTTCTATAACCTGACACAGTGTTTTTTGCCTATTTTTAGCAACATTTTATATAATGCTTATTCTAATTATGGGAAAATTGTGGATTTATTAAAATAAATCGAATTTTATTTACATTTTATTTGGAATTCACTTGACTTTAAAAAGATTTCTTTGTAAATTTGAATCAGGTTAAGGTGAGGTTTAGCGACCATAATTTTTCACAAAAATTGGAGGTATTCTCTTTTAGATTGACATTTTTTTATAAAGGCGGGATGGGGACTGCGAATCGTTTGGTGTGGTGAGGGAAAAGGCACACTGCCGGTTATTGATTTTTATGTATCTGAAAACCCCATCCCCTTTTATAATTTCCCCTTAAACTTAACTTATCTATAAGAACAACTCTTCTCTTTAAATTCAATTACTGAAATCCAATTTCCATACCCGGTACTGCGCACTTTCAAATAGATTAGCGCTGTTTTACCGGTTTTCGGGTATCCGGCTTCTAAAAGTTATGCCCTGATTAAATGGTAATTATTTATAACATAAATAATCATACTTCTTAAAATTTATTAAACTGGAGTTTTATATGCTCAGGAACAGGCAAATAGTGGATATCGGCTATGAAAAAATCGGTTTTCTCCGATTGGTTGTTCTCATAGCTTTATACACTCCTATAGCTTTGTTATTGGTCATCTCATCGCCATTCCATTTGATCAGGATATTGGCTGAGAAGATAATAACCAAGTGAGATTTTGAATTTACTAACGAATCATAAAAGAGGAGTAAAATGCAACAGGAAACAACCTGGCACAGGTGGGATATCAAGAAGGGCGACTATTCAAGGGATGTGGATTATGACCGACTCTACTTCAGAGGGAAGAAGCGAGAGAAGGTTTTTCGCGCAGCAGTTTGGTTAGGTGCGGCAGTGGTAGTATCACAAGTCTTCTTAAAGGTTCTGGCTTATATATCAAGTATGTAAGCCTGAGGTGAGGCAATAGTTTTAGATTTTCTCTAAAGAGTGATACCCTCACCAACCTAACCTTGCCCGTTTACTCTTCGGAGTGACGGGCTTTTTTTTATTTAATTGAATTAAAAAATAGTTTGCCAGAAAATCATAACATTCTTAACTTGAGCAGTTAATATATAGTTTTCTCCCAACCGCATAAATAACCAGTACCCGTTAAATTTTAGATACAGGAGCCTCTTAAAATGAGTGAAGAAACAGGCATTAAACAATCCGAAGGCGAAGTTTATTATCCATCTCAGGCTGTTACTGAAAATGCACTTTGCAAAGACTACGATTCAATGTACAACAAATCGATCGAAGACCCTGAAAAATTCTGGGGCGAGATTGCCGGGGAATTTGAATGGTCTCAAAAGTGGGATAAGGTTTACGACGAATCAACTCCACCTTTCTTCAGATGGTTTACCGGTGGTAAAACCAACATCGTTACCAATGCGATCGACAGACATCTTAAAACCTTTAGAAAAAACAAACTTGCGCTGATTTGGGAAAGTGAATCGGGCGATGATTTTAGAACTTATTCTTATTTTTCCTTAAATCGTGAAGTTATAAAATTTGCCAATGTCTTAAAAAGCATGGGAGTTCAAAAGGGAGATATCGTAACAATCTATATGCCCAGGGTTCCCGAACTTATATTTGCAATGCTTGCATGCGCAAAAATTGGAGCCGCCCACTCTGTGGTTTATGGAGGTTTCAGCGTTGAGGCACTTGCCGAGAGAATTGAGGATGCACAAAGTAAAGTGCTGATCACAGCTGATGGTGGATATATGCGCGGGAAAATAATTAATCTCAAACAGATTGCCGATGAAGCTTTGGCTCGTCAGGGTACTATCGAACATTGTGTAGTTATCCGCAGGACGGGACATGAAATTTATATGGAGCCGGGACGGGATTACTGGTACCACGACCTTCTTAGTGTTCCCGTTGTAAACCAGCCTTGTGAAACCGAACAGGTTGATGCTGAAACAATGCTTTTTATTCTCTACACTTCAGGCACAACCGGCAGACCAAAAGGTGTAATCCACACTCATGGTGGTTATATGGTTTACACCGCCACATCATTCAAATACGTTTTTGATATCAACGATGAAGACAGATACTGGTGTGCCGCCGACCGGGTTGGATAACAGGTCACAGTTACATTGTTTACGCACCTCTTCTTAACGGTTCCACCAGCTTTATGTATGAAGGGGCTCCAAACTTCCCCTACCCCAACAGATGGTGGAAAATGATTGAGAAGTATGGAATTACAATTCTTTATACAGCACCAACTGCTATCAGAGGGCTGATGAGATTTGGAAACGCATGGCCAAACAGACACGACCTATCATCACTACGCATTTTGGGAAGTGTTGGTGAACCTATTAATCCTGAAGCATGGAAATGGTATTATGAAGTGATCGGCAAATCAAAATGTCCGATCATGGACACCTGGTGGCAAACTGAAACCGGTGGATTTATGATAACTCCTCTGCCGATAACTCCTTTGAAACCGGGTAGTGCAACAAAACCATTTTTTGGTATTGAAGTGGATGTACTCGACAGTGACGGTAAAAGCGCTCCGGCAGGTGAAGAAGGGATCCTTGTTATAAAGAAACCCTGGCCCTCAATTATGAGAGGGATTCTCCACGATCCAGAACGGTATAAACAGCAATACTGGAGCAAATATAGCACAATGTATGAAGCTGGAGATTCAGCAAGAAAAGACAAGGATGGCTATATCTGGGTGATTGGCAGACTGGATGATGTAATAAAAGTAAGCGGCTATCGTTTAGGGACGGCTGAGATTGAATCGGCACTTGTTTCCCATTCGGCAGTGGCAGAAGCTGCTGCAATAGGCCTTCCGCATGAGTTGAAAGGTCATGTTATTCACTGTTATGTGGTTTTAAGAGCCGGTTATGCAGCTTCAGATTCTCTTGTCGAGGAGCGAAAAAAACATGTGGGTCACGAGATTGGACCAATCGCCAAGCCGGAAAAAGTTAATTTTATGGACTCATTACCAAAAACAAGATCAGGAAAAATTATGAGGAGATTGCTCAAGGCCAGAGCTTTGGGTCTCCCTGAAGGTGACAAAAGTACCCTGGAAGAGTAAACCTTTACTTGTCCATTTTGAGATGAATTCTCGCAATGAGACAGTGCTAAAATATACAATGTGAGAAAAATGACTGCTTTACGATGTTTCTCAAAAGGCACGATTTTTGCTTGTATTCTATTAGATAATTATCAATTAAAAGAGGCAGAAATGCATATATTTACGAAACTTAGACTTGCTTTTCTCGTAACAGCTTTGTTCTTCATCCCGGGAGTTACCCAAGCAATGGATACGCTTGGTGTTGCGGGTTCCGACAGTTATACAAAGTACCCTCCGGAATATTTTGTCACACCCGATGGAATTTCCAGTAGTATCGCCAAAGTTCTTGCTATCGATAAAGGTGTGAACAATATAAAGTTCACCGATCCCTATAATCCAACCAAGACAACCAATACCTGGGCAGGAAATTTCAGGGGCGAGATAAATGGGCAAGCAGCTAAATTCTACTGCATTGATCTAAGACATTATCTGGCTTTTTATACCACAAATCAGCCACATCAGTATATTGATTCGGGCATTACCCCATCTCAAATAACATATATTTTGATGAACTATTATCCTTATAAATCATACCCCTATTCAGGCTCTCTTTCCACAGTAGAGAAGGAGGCTGCAGCAATTCAGTTGGCAATCTGGCATTTTGCCGATGGAATGAATGTTAACACAGTCCAAAATGTTGAATTGAAAAACAGGGCACTCGCGATTGTTTCCGATGCAAACGCAAATGCTAATGGTTTTGTACCTGTTAAAACCTTGATTATTCTCCCCGGTGCAAACCAGTATCCTGCGGGCACCAGCGCAGAATTTAAGATCAGGGTGTTTGATGAACAAGCACGACCTGTTGCTAACAGACAGGTTACCCTGGCAACAACTGCCGGAACACTTAGTCATACAACAATCACTACCGATGCAACCGGTACCTCAACTTTGGTTACTCTTAACCCAAACGGGGCACTCAATGCGGTGGTTACTGCCTCTGCACAAATTACAATTCCTCAAGGTACACGGTATATACATTCGATTCAACCTGACCAATATCAAAAACTTGTGCTTGCCACTCCGGCAATTGCTCTAAAAAGCACCAATCTCACTTTTGAATGGGCTCCACTTGTTGATCTTTCACTCACGAAGACGGTAAATAATTCAGATCCTCTTAATGGTGAAAATGTCACTTTTACAATTACAGCTTCAAATGCAGGTCCGGCGCAAGCAACAGGTATTGTCGTGGAAGATTTCCTGCCCGGTGGTGTGACTTATCAGAGTATATCAACAAGTCAGGGCTCCTTCGATACTTTGACGGGTGAGTGGACAGTTGGGACTCTTGGAAGTGGAGTTTCTGCAACATTGGGTTTAACTGTTAAAGTTGATGTTGCCGCCTCCTTCATCTTTGACCTCCACGAAGCAGAAGGTTACAATGTATTCATCCTTGAAGATATGAATCAGCCAACTGCTGATGTTCAGGGAAAGGTTGCAGTAGGAAGAGATGGTTTCTTCTCCAATTTCAGTTGTGGTGATCTTTTGCCGGCTTCGGGTGGCACAGTTGATGTTCTTGTAGTTGGAAGACATCTGACCTTCACATCTGGAAATGTTGTGGGTGGAAATATCGTTTATGGCAACACAGGCACAGTTTCACAAATGGTTGGGATAGTGGATGGAACATTAAGGCAGGACAGCCCGGTTGATTTTGCTTCCGCGACTGCCCACCTGACTGCCCTTTCAACACAATTGGCTGGCTACACAACAAACGGTACTACCAATGCATCCGGGGTTACCCTGACATTAAATGGCAGTGATCCTTTCTTGAATGTTTTTAATGTAACTGCTGCTCAGATGACTCTAACACAGGAAGTTTATATTAATGTTCCTAATGGATCGGCTGTTGTTGTAAACGTTGATGGTGACAATATCGACTGGGGTGGTAACCTCGTTGTTTCAGGTACCACAATAACCAATTGTATGTTTAATTTCCATAACGCAACTTCGATCATAATACAGCAAATAGATGTTACAGGTTCGATCCTGGCTCCTCTTGCTCATGTAAATTTTATAAGTGGCGTTCAGCATGGACAGATGATTTGCAAAACCCTTTCCGGGGGTGGGCAATATAATCTTGCCAATTTCATCGGGAATATCCCACTTGACACTACTTTAACCAATGTTGCCGAGATTATTCGCTGCGATCAGGTTGATATCGACTCGGAACCCGGTAATGGCGGTGATGGTGAAGATGATTATGCTTTTGCCAGCGTTCATGTACGCGGTACACATACCGGTGGTGGTGGAAGCATCAATGTTGGAACCTGGCAGTTTGTTGGAACAACAGGACAGGATTATTTTATTTGGACTTTCCTCCAGGCTCAAGATGGTTCAATGCTTGCAGGCACATGGGGAGGAAAGATTTTAAGATCAAATGATCAAGGTGTTTCTTTCACAGTAATCAACGATGGAATGAATGTCGCCTTTGTCTGGGACCTTGTACAATCTTCAAATGGAGATTTATACGCGGCCACTGAAAGAGGTGTATTCAAATCGGTCAATAATGGCGCAACATGGAATGCCACAGCACTTCCAATTTTTGATGTACGTGCATTACTTATTGATGGCAATACAATTTATGCCGGTCTTTGGGGTCAGGGTGTTTACAAATCTGTTGATGGTGGCTTAAACTGGACAGATGTAAGCAACGGAATGGTTATTAAAGCTGTTCAGGCTCTAACCAAAGACAACAGTGGTAACATCTTCGCCGGAACATTTGGCGGAGGAGTTTACAAAACCAATGATGCTGGAGCCAACTGGACAACTACCGGCATGAACTACCCGCACGTATGGGCACTTGGTACCACATCCACAGGCATCCTTCTTGCAGGTACCTATGGTAATGGACTCTACATGTCTGCTGATGGAGGAAACTCATGGGTTCCACAGACTTCAGGAATAAATGCAACTCATATATATTCCATCTCTGTTGACGCAAACGATAATGTATTTGTCAGTTCATGGAACAATGGTATCTATTTTGCACATATAACTCCTGCTCTTTCACCAACAACAGCGTGGAATTATGTTGGACTTACCGGAGTAAGGATTAGTGCGCTCAGTTATAATCAAACAACTGGGAAACTGTTCGCAGCCGCCACTGATGGTGGAATTCTCAGAAATGATGCCCCAACCTCTACAAAAGAGATTGGAGTAAATTCAATCCCTGGTGAATTCAATTTAGCAAACAACTATCCAAATCCTTTTAACCCTGAAACAGTTATCGAATTTTCTCTTCCTGCAAGAGAATTTGTTAATCTTTCGATTTACAATGTACTTGGTGAGCTGGTAAGTGTTCTTACTTCGGGCGAACTTGATGCAGGTAAATACTCGGTTAAATTTGATGCAAGGAATCTTCCAAGTGGAATTTACATCTACCGAATTTCTTCAGGTAATAATGTGGTTTCAAAGAAAATGATTCTGATGAAGTAATATCTTTGGAGGAGTAATGTTTTAAGCCCCCTGCAGAAATGCCTGGGGCTTTTTTATTTCCCTGACTTGATAAAATAGCCGATCATCTGGATGAAGGTTGCTGCTATGAAGGTGATGATCACGGCAATAAAAACTTCATTACTAATGTCCCGGGGAAAAATTGTTCTTAAGATGATAAATGAAAACAGTACTACCAACATCAACTTAAGCCACCTTATCATTCTGATGGCAGTTGTGTATTGACGTTTTGCATTTTCCTCTGTTATTTCTGTGAGGTAGTTAAAGGTGTGCGGAAATTTTTGAGCGATTGTCATTCCAGCATACAGGAGAATTATAAGTCCAAAGAAAAAAAATACTCCGCTCTTATCCCCCATCCGGTCAATATTTCCCGTCAAGTCGTAGTGCATCGCCACTTTATCATTCACTGATGGATATCGAAAAAGGAAAATGATTGTGATTGCCAAAAACACAATGGCAGTTACTCCTTCTGCGATCCAGTCGGTAACTGAAATGGGGATAACATGTCTTGGTCGGTCTTTTGTCTTAAACTTCATTTTTCTTACTTCAATATGACTGATAGGGAAAATTAACAATCCAAAATAAAAAATAAAATTCAATTTCTTTATCCCTATTCACCTTAAATCCGTAGAATTAAGCTCCTTGATCCTCTCTATTATGACGAGGATATTATGGCTCCCCAAAATAGTGTCAGATACCTGCTTCTAAATATTAAGAATATCCCCACTAATGACAATTCTATTTTGTCATTATTGAAAATTTATGCTTAAAAAGGGGGTGAATTGTCACTTATCAATATGGCATAATATTTGCATCAAAGTAGTGATTTTTATTCACGAATAATAACTGATGGTAAGAAAATGGAAAGAAAAAAAGTTACAATTGACGGTAATGAGGCGGCCGGTTATGTGGCGTATCACACTAATGAAGTGATAGCCATTTACCCGATCACCCCTTCGTCAAATATGGCAGAGTGGTGCGACCAATGGGCAGCGGAAGGAAAAAAGAATATCTGGGGAATTACTCCCTCCATATCCGAACTTCAAAGTGAAGGCGGGGCATCAGGAAGTGTTCATGGAGCACTTCAAACAGGATCGCTTACAACCACTTTTACAGCCTCACAAGGCTTGCTCTTAATGATCCCCAACATGTTCAAAATAGCAGGTGAACTTACTTCTACAGTCTTTCATGTTTCGGCCCGTTCTATAGCAGCAGCTGCATTATCAATATTTGGTGACCATAGCGATGTTATGGCTACCCGTTCAACAGGTTGGGCATTGCTCTCCTCAAATTCAGTTCAGGAAGTTATGGACTTTGCACTGATAGCTCAGGCAGCTACTCTTGAAGCAAGAGTCCCTTTCATCCACTTCTTTGATGGTTTCAGAACATCCCATGAAGTTGCAAAAATAGAACAACTTACTCCGGACGATATGAAAAAAATGATCGATCAGAGATTGGTTTTAGAACACAGAAAAAGAGGGTTAAACCCTGAAGCTCCTGTAATTCGCGGAACAGCTCAGAATCCTGATGTTTACTTCCAGGGAAGAGAAACCGTGAACCCGTTCTATAATGTTTGCCCTGATATCGTTCAGAAACAAATGGATAAATTTGGTGAACTGACAGGAAGAAAATATAAAATATTTGAATATTTCGGCGCACCTGATGCTGAAAGAGTAACTGTTGTTATGGGCTCAGGAGCCGAAGCAGTTGAAGAGACAGTTGAACACCTCATAGCAAAAGGTGAAAAAGTTGGTATGCTTAAAGTGAGGCTTTATAGACCTTTCTCTATAAAACACTTTATCGCTGAACTCCCAACCACCGTAAAAGTGCTTGGTGTGTTGGATAGAACCAAAGAGCCGGGAGCATCGGGAGAACCTCTCTACATGGATATAGTTACTGCTATATCGGAAACCTTCAACGAAGGAAATCTTCCTTTCGCTTATCCAAAAATTGTTGGTGGAAGATATGGTCTATCTTCAAAAGAGTTTACCCCTGCGATGATTAAAGCAGTTTATGATGAACTCAAAAAAGATAAACCAAAAAACCACTTCACAATTGGTATCAAAGAAGATGTAACAAACACAAGTCTTGAGTTTGATGCTTCATTCTCAGTCGAAAATCCTGATACTTTTAAAGGAAAGTTCTACGGACTTGGTGCGGATGGTACCGTTGGCGCAAACAAAAACTCGATTAAGATCATCGGTGAAGGAACTGACTTTTTTGCTCAGGGTTACTTCGTTTATGATTCAAAAAAATCGGGCTCAATGACCACATCGCACTTAAGATTTGGTCCAAAAGAAATCAAGTCAAGTTATCTGATTAACAGAGCAAACTTTGTCGCATGCCATCAGACTGTTTTCCTTGAGACTACAGATATGCTGCGCGATGCGGTTGAAGGTGCTTCATTCCTTTTGAACACTGCTGCATCCAAAGAAGAGGTTTGGGATACACTTCCTGAGAATGTTCAGAGAACCCTTATCGACAAAAAGATGAAATTCTACATCATCGATGCATACAAAGTTGCAAATGAAACCGGAATGGGTGGAAGAATCAACTCTGTAATGCAGACATGCTTTTTCGCTATCTCTAAAATATTGCCAAGAGAAAAAGCAATTGAGATGATTAAATATGCAATCAAAAAGACCTACGGCTCAAAAGGCGAAAAGATCGTTCAGATGAACTTCGAAGCTGTTGACAGAACAATCGAAAATCTTTTTGAAGTCGCTGTTCCTGATGCAGTTACATCAACTTTCAATATCCGTGATGCAGTTCCTTCAAATTCACCTGAATTTATAAAGAACGTTACCGGAAAGATTATCGCCGGTTTTGGTGATGACCTTCCTGTAAGCCTCATGCCGATTGATGGAACTTTCCCAACCGGCACAACTAAGTATGAGAAAAGAAATATCGCTCTCGAAGTTCCTGTTTGGGATGGAGATGTTTGTATCCAGTGTAACAAATGTGCGCTCATCTGCCCACACGCTGCAATAAGAGCTAAAATCTACGATAAATCTGTTTTGGATACCGCTCCTGAAACATTTAAATCGATGCCGTTTAAAGCTAAAGAACACGGCGAAGGTTTGATGTACACAATTCAGGTAGCTGTTGAGGATTGTACAGGTTGTGGACTTTGCGTTGAATTCTGTCCTGCTAAAAACAAGAGAGAAGTAAGATTCAAAGCCATCAATATGCAACCACAGGTTCCTTTAAGAGAAACTGAAAGAGTTAATTGGGACTTCTTCCTCGATCTTCCTGAATGGGACAGAACAGAATTAAAGGTCAACACAGTGAAAGATTCACAGTTCCTCGAGCCTCTGTTTGAATTCTCAGGCGCTTGCTCCGGATGCGGCGAAACTCCTTATGTTAAACTTGTAAGTCAGCTTTATGGTGACAGAGCAGTTATTGCAAACGCAACAGGCTGTTCATCCATTTATGGTGGTAACCTGCCAACAACACCGTGGTCAAAAAATAAAGATGGTCGCGGACCTGCATGGTCAAACTCACTTTTCGAAGATAACGCTGAATTTGGATTTGGGTTTAAACTTTCCATCGATCAGTTCAACGAACAAGCGAGAATTTTGATCGTAAAACTTGGTGACAAAATAGGCGACAGACTTGCGTTCGACATTCTTAATGCTGAACAAAAAAATGAAGCTGATATTAGAGATCAGAGACTAAGAATCGAAGAACTTAAAGTTAAACTGACAGAAATCGAAAACAGCTCCAAAGATGAAGATGTGAAATTTGATGTTATCAACCTTTTAAGCCTTGTCGATTATCTTGTTAAGAAATCGGTTTGGATCATGGGTGGTGACGGATGGGCATACGACATCGGTTTTGGTGGACTCGATCATGTACTCGCTTCCGGTAAAAATGTAAATATTCTTGTCCTGGACACAGAAGTTTACTCAAACACCGGTGGTCAGATGTCGAAATCAACACCAAGAGCTGCAGTTGCAAAATTTGCAGCAGGTGGCAAGCCGGCAGCTAAAAAAGACCTCGCGCTTATGGCTATGAGTTATGGAAACGTTTATGTTGCAAAAATTGCCATGGGTGCCAACGACGCTCATACCGTCAAAGCCATTGTTGAAGCTGAAGCCTATGATGGTCCTTCACTCATAATTGCTTATAGCCACTGTATTGCTCACGGTATCGACATGGGTATTGCCACAAGAAACCAAAAAGCAGCAGTTGATTCGGGTCACTGGCAGTTGTTCAGATATAACCCTGACCTCGTCGCTGAAGGTAAAAATCCTTTTAGCCTCGATTCAAAAGGTCTTAAGATACCATTCAAAGATTATGCTTATCTTGAAACCAGATACAAAATGTTAACAAAATCTCACCCTGAAGCAGCAGCCAAGTTAATGGTTGAAGCCCAAGACGATGTGACCAAGAAGTTCAAAATGTATGAAAACATGGCGAACTCTTCACCTAACATTAATCAATAACGGTTTTAACGAAAAGAATAACCTATTTAAGGAATAAAAAATGGATTTAACAACAACATATCTCGGTATGAAATTAAAGAATCCCGTAGTGCCTTCAGCCGGTCCTATCTCACAAGAGGTATCATCCATAAAAGCGCTTGAAGATGCGGGTGCCGCAGCTGTGGTTCTCTACTCTTTGTTCGAAGAACAAATTGAAAAAGAATCGCTTGCCAACCACTATTACACGACTGCTCACAATGAAAGCTTCGCAGAAGCTACTTCATACTTCCCCGAGCAAATCGAGTATAAAGCCGGTCCTGAAGAGTATCTCGAGCTGATCCGTAAAGCAAAAGAAGCCACTGACATCCCGATAATTGCCAGTCTTAATGGCAAATCATTGGGTGGCTGGGTCAAATATGCGCATAATATGGAAGAAGCCGGAGCTGACGCTCTTGAACTGAACATCTACAAACTTGCCACCGATTTTAACACCGATGGCAGAGAAATAGAGCAGCTCTATATCGATATCGTAAAAGAAGTGAAAAAAAATGTAAAGATCCCCGTTGCCATCAAACTCAGCCCGTTCTTTAGCTCAACCGCCTGGATGGCTGATCAGCTTGATAAAGCAGGTGCCGATGGTCTTGTACTTTTTAACAGATTCTATCAACCTGATATTGACCTCGATAACCTCGAAGTAGTGCCTAATGTTCTTTTGAGTACCCCAATGGCAATGAGACTTCCTCTCCGCTGGATTGGAATTCTTTATGGCAGAATCGATTGTGATCTCGCAGCTACAAGCGGTATCTACAGCGAAAAAGATGTCATAAAGATGCTCATGGTTGGTGCAAAAGTTACTCAGATGATGTCAAGCATCCTAAAATTTGGTCCTAATCACATAGCTGATGTAATATCCAAAATGAAGTTCTGGATGGAAGCCAACGAATACAATTCAGTTGACGACATGCGAGGTTCAATGAGCTATATGAATGTAGGTGATCCTTCTCAGTATGAGAGAGCCAACTATATGAAAGTGATCAGCTCGGTAAAACTGTAATTTATTACAGATTAAACAATTATTTGTTTCTTACCAACCGGCTGTTTCATTTATTTGAAGCGGCCGGTCTTTTTTTAATGCAGTAACGCAATAATGCAGTAATTTTGTGGAATGCAATATTCAATAATGCATTAGTTTTAAATGGGTGAGATTCGATTCTTTTACAAATTTCATTCATCACTCACAATTATAAATACCAATTACGGAGATTAAATGAGCGGACATTCATCCGGGGAAGTTAAAGGACTTCCAAAAAATGCTTATTCAGAGCTGAAACCCGGCGAAAAATATGAACCCATCATGTCGCCTCTCAGCATTGTACCTGAAGTTAATGTTTATACCATCTCTTTGGGTCTTCTTATGGCAGTCCTTTTTTCGGCTGCGGCAGCGTATCTCGGATTAAAAATTGGACAGGTTTTTGAAGCAGCAATTCCAATTGCGATCATTGCGGTCGGCTTGTCAACCCTTCTTAAAAGAAAAAATTCCCTCGGCGAGAATGTAATCATTCAGTCGGTGGGCGCCACTTCAGGTGCTGTGGTTGCCGGTGCAATCTTTACTATTCCGGCACTTTACATCCTTGACCTTGAAGCAACTTTTCTTCAGGTGTTCCTTTCGTCACTACTTGGTGGTTTCCTCGGAATTCTGTTTTTGATTCCATTCCGTAAATATTTTGTTGCCGATATGCATGGCAAATTCCCCTTCCCGAAGCAACTGCTACCACAGAAGTGCTTGTTGCCGGTGAAAAGGTGGATCTCAGGCTCTTGTTCTCGTTTCATCGGGTCTTGTTGGTGGAGCTTATGATTTTATTATCGCCACTTTTGGATGGTGGAGCGAAACTTTCTCAACAAAAGTTCTCCCTATCGGCGATATGCTTTATGACAAATATAAACTGGTATTCAATATTAATATTGGTGCTGCCGTTACAGGTCTCGGTTTTATTGTAGGCTTAAAATATGCCGCAATCATCGCCGCAGGTTCGTTTGTTTCGTGGTACCTTCTTATACCTGTGGTTTTTTACATTGGTCAATCGCTTGCAACTCCTTTTGGTGCAAATGTTACCGTGTTGATTAAGGATATGTCTGCAGAGCAGATTTTCAGAAACTATGTACGTCACATCGGTATCGGTGGAATTGCGATGGCTGGAATTATCGGGATAGTCCGTTCCTCCGGTATCATTGCCGGTGCATTTAAACTTGCAGCCAAAGAAATTGGTGGCGGAAGAGCTGCCGCTGCAGGTGCACTAAGAACTGAAAAAGACCTTCCAATGTCAGTTATTGTAGTTGGTATTCTGGCGGTTGGGCTTGGCCTTCTTTTATTCTTTAATTTTGGTGTAACCGGAAGCTGGGGACATGCTCTTCTTGGTCTTTTGATCGTGATGATTATCTCCTTCCTCTTCACAACCGTTGCTGCGAATGCAATCGCAATTGTTGGAACAAACCCCGTTTCGGGAATGACCCTCATGACCCTCATTCTTTCTTCAATTATCCTGATTTCATTTGGAATTAAAGGAAAAGAAGGAATGGTAACTGCTTTGTTGATTGGTGGAGCTGTTTGTACCGCTCTGTCATGTGCAGGTGCTTTCATTACCGATCTTAAAATTGGTTATTGGCTCGGAAGTTCACCTTACAAACAGCAGACCTGGAAATTTGTCGGAACCGCTGCCTCGGCAGCAGTTGTTGGACTTATCATCATGGTTCTGAACGAAGCTTATGGCTTCAAAGGTGAAGGCGCCCTTCAAGCCCCACAGGCAAACGCAATGGCAGCAGTAATCGAACCACTTATGTCGGGTAAAGATGCCCCATGGTTGCTCTACATTGCCGGAGCTGCAATGGCTTTGATTCTTACAATGATCAAGGTTCCTGCACTGGCTTTTGCACTTGGAATGTATATCCCTCTTGAACTTAACACCCCGATTCTGATCGGTGGAATTCTTGCCCATATCGTTTCAACCCGCAGCAAAGATGAAAATCTTAATATTGCCCGTAGAGAGCGCGGAACTTTGATTGCTTCAGGCTTCATTGCCGGCGGTGCATTAATGGGTGTAATAAGTGCAGTTATGAAATATTTTGATATTGACTTTATGGCAACTCATTGGGTAGAAACCAACGGCGCCATGTTTGTTGGTGTCTTCATGTTCATCCTGCTTTGTGGATATGTAATCTGGGATGCCATGAGAGCAAAAGCAGAAGACTAAAATTTAATTAAAGTGCTTCTTTAATTGTGAACTGCCTTCGGGAATTTATTTCTGAAGGCAGTTTTTTTTGTGGTAAGTACTCAGCATTTTACATGGTATTTATCAATTATAACCAACTACATCTCTCAAACAAAGAATATATTTATTCCGGTTGAATGCTTTCTCCGTGTTGTGAGATATCCAATCCTTCTTCCTCCATTTCCCTGCTTACTCTGAGGGGAGTGATTAGATTGGTGATATAATAGATGGCTGTTGAACCACCAAATGCAAAGGCAGAAACTATTACAAGAGCCAACATATGACTCCAAAAAGTGGTGGTGGTTCCATATATCAGTCCAACTTCTTTAGCAAATATTCCTGTTGCAATCATTCCGACAATTCCACCCAAACCATGGCAGGGGAACACATCGAGAGTATCGTCAAGAGTTGTTTTCGACTTCAATGAAACCGCCAGATTGCTTATAACGCTTGCAATAGTGCCAATAAAGAGACTTTGACCGATAGTCACAAATCCTGCTGCGGGAGTAATTGCAACCAAGCCCACAACAGCACCTATACAAGCACCCAATGCAGAAGGTTTCCTCCCCATTAATGCATCAAAAAATAGCCATGCCAACGCTGCCGCTGCGGAGGCTGTCTTTGTTGTAGCAAAAGCAAGAACAGCCTGTTCTGATGCAGCAAGTGATGAACCTGCATTAAATCCAAACCAGCCAAACCATACCAGACCCGTTCCCAAAAGCACATAAGGGATATTCGCGGGTTGGTGTTTCTGATTATCGAGATGTACTTTCCTCCTTCCGAGAACAAGGGCACCGGCTAATGCAGCATACCCCGCAGAAATATGAACCACCGTCCCACCGGCGAAATCGAGAACCCCCATCTGTCTCAAAATACCATCAGGATGCCATGTCATGTGGGCCAGAGGGGCGTATATAAAGATCGAGAACAATACCATAAACAGCAAATAGGCTTTAAAGCTTACTCTTTCTGCGAATGAACCGGTAATAAGTGCAGGAGTAATTATGGCAAACTTAAGCTGAAACATGGCAAAAAGCAGGAAGGGAATTGTTGGGGCAAAGGCAGCATTCGGGGATGTACCTACATCTTTAAACATGAAAAATGTAAACGGGTTGCCAATAAAACCATGGAAACTCTCCCCAAAAGCCAGGCTGAATCCAAAAACCACCCAAAGAATGGAGACTATTCCCATAGCAATAAAACTTTGGAACATGGTTGAAATAACATTTTTGTTTTGCACCATTCCGCCATAAAAAAGGACAACCCGGGGTCATTAATAAAACCAGTCCGGTAGCGGTAAGTAACCATGCAGTGTCACCTGAATTTATTTCACCCGGTAACGAAATTTGTGGTGTGCTGTTTATGAACAATCCTAATATCGACACAATAATTAAAGTGGAGAAAGAAAGTACACCAAACTTTTTCATGCAAATACCTGATTATAACTTAATAAATAATGAATATTAGAGTAAATTAATAAATATATTAGCAAATATAAGAAAATATCCTAAATATTTAATGTTTATACAATTTTAAATAAACAAAAAAAGATGATCCCCCGGAATGTCCTCTACTTTCGATTTGGCCTGATTATTCAATCTTTCCGCTCTTGGTTGTAATCTCATCATGCCCCAAAATAATACCTTATACTTAATACCTAATACCTATTTCGTATCTTTGTAATTCAGTTTTTCATAAAATCTTAAGAGAAAATGCGACAAAGCAAATCATTTATACCTACACTTAAAGAAGTTCCAAACGATGCAGTTGTACCAAGCCATGTCTTAATGTTAAGAGGTGGATATGTAAGAGCACTTGCTGCCGGGATTTATTCATTTCTGCCACTTGGTTACAGAGTGGTTAAAAAAGTTTGTGAAATAATTCGCCAGGAGATGGATGCCATCGACGGACAGGAATTCCACCTGCCTGCACTCAATCCTAAAGAAATCTGGGAAGAAACCGGTAGAGTCCAGGCTTTTGGTGATACAATGTTTCACCTCAAAAACCGTGAATATGTTCTTGCACCGACTCATGAAGAAATTATCACTTTTCATGCCCGTAAGGTCGTAAAGTCTTATAAAGACATGCCACAAACCTGGTATCAAATACAAACAAAATTTAGAAACGAAGCCAGACCAAGAAGTGGAATCATCAGAGGCCGACAGTTTTTGATGAAAGATTCCTACTCCCTTGATATCGATACCGCCGGATTGGATGTCTCTTACAATTTACACGATCAGGCTTACAGAAAGATTTTTACCCGTGTGGGACTGAAATTTTTTGTTGTTGGTGCCTCAAGCGGTGCTATGGGTGGAAGCGGAAGTGAAGAATTTATGGTTGGCTCCCCTGCCGGTGAAGATACCGTGGCTCATTGTGAAGCTTGTGGATATGCCGCCAATGTGGAGGTAGCATCCTCCGTGATTCAACCTGTTCAGAGAGAAACCGAATCAAAAGCCGTCTATGAAATTAGTACTCCAAACATCAAATCGATTGATGAACTTTGTGCCTTCTTGAATATCAATGAAAGACAAACCGCAAAGTCACGTGTTTACATCGTTGACGAAAAAGCTGTTTTAATTTTAATGTCAGGTAACGACGATGTAAATGAGACTAAACTTGAAAAGGCACTGGGAAGCGGAGTGAGACCTGCACATCCTGAAGAATTAAAAGCTATAACAGGTGCTGATGCCGGATCTATTGGACCAATCGGATTTAACGGCAGAATTATCGCCGACCAAAGAATTAAAGAGTGTAATAATCTTTTTAGCGGAGCCAATAAAAACGACTACCACATCGGTGGAATCGATTTTGTCCGTGATGTCCCATCTATTGAATATGCCGATTTGAGAACTGCCGTCTCCGGTGAAGGATGTCCAAAATGTGGAGAACCACTGGGTGTTTTCACAGCAATTGAGCTTGGACATATCTTTAAACTTGGTACCAGATATTCCGCTGCTATGGGTGCAACATACCTCACAGAAGAGGGTGACGAAAAACCGATTGTTATGGGAAGTTATGGCATTGGAGTTGAGAGGGTTATTGCCTGCTCAATCGAACAAAGTCACGATGAATCAGGTATAATATGGGATAAGTCAATCGCTCCTTTCCATGTCCACCTCCTTGGGTTGAACATGAAGAAAGAACCCGTTGCAGAAGCATCTGAAAAGATTTACAATGAATTGTTGTCAGCCGGAGTTGAAGTTTTGTTTGACGACAGAGTTGACGCTCAGGCGGGATTTAAGTTCAAAGATGCAGATCTGCTTGGAATGCCGATTCAGTTGATAGTTGGTGAGAAAAAACTTGCCGAAAACAGAGTGGAAGTTAAGATCAGAAAAAACGGCGAGCGTATAGAAGTGCCGATCGAAGGACTTGTTGCCACTATCAAGGATCTGCTCGAAAAGTTATAAACTCAAAGTGTGTATGATATGAACAGATTAAAATTTTTATTCCTTTTACTCCTTGTCCCTTTTATTTGGATCAACGGACAAAATCTCAATTTTGTCTGGCTGACTGATGTCCATGTCGGCTATGACAAATCTGATTCCGTTATTCTGAAACAGATTGATCAGATAAACCGTCTTGATGATATCGGATTTGTTGTCGTAACAGGCGATATATCAGAACTTGGGAAATGGGATCAGCTTGAAAAAGCCTCTAACCTTTTCAAAAAGATAAATAAAAAGGTTTTTGTAATCCCCGGTAACCATGATGTCAAATGGACTGAAATGGGTGGAATGGAGTTTTCACAGATATTCGACGATAACAAATTCAGATTCGACACACTTAATTATGTCTTCCTTGGTCTAAATTCAGGCATCGTTTTAAGAGGCGGGGGTGGTCATATCACACCTGAAGATCTTAAATGGCTTGAAAAAAACCTGGAAAATATCCCCCTAAATAAAGAGATTTTCTTTTTTACCCATCATCCATTAAACCAGGATGTTGACAACTGGTATAAAGTAACCAACCTGCTTCGCAAGAGGAACTTGAAAGCTATTATGGTTGGTCATGGACACATTAATAAAGAACTTGACTTCGATTTCCTTCCCGGATTTATGGGAGTAGGATCAACTTCAAAAACAAAACTTTATGGCTTTAATGTTGTTGAACTGACAAAAACAACCTGAAAATTTCTTCCGTTGCATCTCTAAGGTCCGATTCATCCTTTACTGACACCGTTTTTACCTGGTTTGACTCACCAAAAGAGCCGGGGATTAATCCTGTTCCAACAGACTCTACTGATTTTATCGACTATAAAGTTGCCACTAAAGGGATTACAATTGATCTTAAAAAGACAATGGTATCCTCCCCTGTCCCGTATAAAACAGGTTTTGTTGTTGCCACCCTTGAGGGTGTGATCTACAATTATGATATGCAAGGCGCTCTCCTCTGGTCGGTTGATCTAAATGCAAAAGTTGTTTCCCGCCCCGTGATAATCGGAGAAAGAGTTTTTGCCGGAAATGTTGGTGGTGACATTTATCAAATTGATCTAAAAACTGGTGATGTATTACAATCTTTGGGAATAAGTGAAGCAATCACTTCGCAACTTGTTTCCTTTCCTGTGATTTTCAGGGATCGACAAACCGATGCACTTCTCATCGGCACTGCCAATGGAACAATGTATGCTTACGAAGCCACTGACCTGACACCAATGTGGAAAAACCAGGATGCCAAAGGAAGAATTGAATCCCTCCCGATCGTTCTTGATAACAGGGTTGTATTCTCTGCATGGGATGGAATGACTTACTGCATAGATCTGAGAACAGGTAAACTCAATTGGAAATGGTCTGAAAATGTCAATTTTTATTATTCAACTGCCAGTTGTATCCCGGTAACCGATGGGGACCATGTCTGGGTTGTCTCTCCTGACAAAAGTGTCTCTTGTGTTGATGTCCTGCTCGGTAAAACGCAATGGACAAACAAAGATTTTAATGCCTGGGAGTCACTTGGACTGAGTCAAGACGGTAAAACCATTTATATTAAATCAATTGAAGATGATTTTCACACTGTAAACGCTGAAACCGGCAAAAAAATTAAATCCTATAAGCAGAAATGGGGACTTGATACAAACCCGATTCAGATTAGAGAATTTGACAAGAATGTACTCTTTGGTCGTAAAAACGGTAAGATTGTGAGATTCCAAAAAGAGAAGTTTACTGACCTTTTTTATCTCGGACAGGCGAGACCTCTGACAATTGAGAGAGTTGGCAACACTTATATTGCCTCTAATATGGACGGCAGAATTCTCCTTTTTACACTGAAAAATTAGTTTGATACAACTTAAATATTCTCTTTATATCTTTGACATAGACGGTACTCTTACTTCAACCAACCAGTTGATCTACGATTCATTTAATCACATCAATGAAAAATATCTTGGGAAAACACTTAGTGCTGAGGAGATAATTTCACTTTTTGGTCCCACCGAAGAAGAGATAATTGTTGAGTTGTTTGGTGATAATGCAGACAGTGCCATCTCCGATTATTTTATTTACTACAAAGACAATCACGATATCGCTTCACTCCATGAAGGGATTGATGAGTTACTCGACTACATTATTAAAAATGGTGGCAGAGTGGCTGCTTTTACGGGAAAAGGTAGAAGATCAGCAGAGATAACTCTAAGAGAACTTGGAATATTTGAGAAGGTGGAATTCCTTGTTTCGGGAGACGATGTTGCCAAAAAGAAACCTTCGGGTGAAGGTATCTTCAAAATTCTTGACCATTTTAAAATCCCCCCTATAAAAACACTAATGATAGGAGATTCAATCTCCGACATAAAAGCCGCACGTGAAGCCGGAGTGGATATTGCCTCTGTTATATGGGATTGTTATTCAGTCGACATCGTCACCCAAATGAATGGCAAAAACCTCTTTACCACCGCTAAAGAGTTGCAATCATTTATAGAGAAATAGTAACACGGATTTTTAGGTGGGACTGCATGCCAACGGCATCCCTTTGGGAGATACACGCAGATTAGACGGATTTATTGATGGGATGTGGATTAATCCTCTCCCCTCTACTTTTAGGAGAGGGGCCGGGGGTGAGGTCCTTTTGCGGTTTATTAAAAATATCCGTTTGTTTAAATATTAACTATCTTTATTTTTGGTTTTTTAATAATTAACTTAATGGAACCGGATATTTTATGTCACAACACGAGATCCCGGAGCCGCGCGCTCAAATCGATTCGCTTCTTGCCCAAACCAGGCAAAATCTGCTCAGACTTACTCAGGCAGCAGATTCCAAAGCTCACATTCTAATAGTAATCTCAGCATTTACTCTGAATATCACTGCGACCCAGTTGGATCATCCCCTGTTTGGTTATGCCGCATTTGTAATGCTTCTTCAAGCATTCTCCACAGTGATTTTTGCGTCTTTAAGTATCATGCCGAAGTTGATCCAGGCAAAATCAGACGAAAATGAACTCACCGAGGATGCAACACTTGAATCAAGTTTTGCCAGTGCCTTCATCAAGTATGATTATAAAACATACGAAAAACTGATGGCAAATACTTTGAGTGATGCAAAAAAAACCTACCAGGTGCAGTTTAGAGAAATTTATGACTCAAGCATGATTTTGATCAACAAAAAGATGAGGTTTCTTCGTTATTCATTCATCTCCCTCTTGATCGGTACGGGACTCGCTCTTCTCACCGTTTTTATTACTATTATAATTACCAAGTTTTTTTAAAGCTATTTTATGAAGATATCGTTCTTTGTAACTTCACCAGGTTTTTTGAACCGTAGATATTAAATGTTTAAACCACCTCTCTCAGAAATTGAGAACTATTCTAAAGATACTTCTCTCAGCGCAACCATAAGAGAACTTGGTAACCTTCTTGGTGAGGTTATCATCGAGCAAGAGGGAAATAAAATTTTCAAATATGTTGAAGAACTCCGCTCCCTTACCAAATCGATCAGGACCTCATTTGATGAGGCAACACTTGAAAAGATTAAAAAGATTATAGCATCGCTGAGCCTCGAAGAGGCAATCAAAGTGGTCCGTGCATTCTCGATCTATTTTATTCTTGTGAATGCTGCAGATGAGACATATACCCTCCGAAAGGGAAGAGGGCAAAGTGATGGGACGAAAAACCATGATGCCGGCACTCTTGATGATGCTCTACAAAAATTGAAGTCACAGGGATTAAACAATCACGATCTCTCAGCCCTCCTAAAAAGAATAGAGATTACTCCCGTTTTTACTGCTCATCCAACTGAAGCTTCAAGGCAGACCGTCCTAAGGAAGATATTAAACATTTCCAATCTCCTGCTTATTAAAAATGATTCAGGTTTCCGCTCCGGAGATATTTCCGCTCGTCTAAAAACCGAAATCACACTGCTTTGGCAGACAAATGATGTAAGAACTCACAAGGTTTCAGTTTCAGATGAGGTGCAAAGAGGACTGTTTTTTCTGAAAGATGTAATTTACGACAGAATCGAAGAATTTTATCACCACTTCAATTATGTCTTGAGATCAACCGGTTACTCGATTAAAAACAAAGACCCTTTCATCTCTTTTGGCTCCTGGATTGGTGGCGATCGGGATGGACACCCATTTGTTTCCACTGATGTTAGCAAAGAAACAATGCTTCAACACAGGGAAGAAATAATTGAACTTTACAGGATCGATCTCGACAAACTTTATACAGCCCTAAGCAATTCCGTTAATCTGGTCTCTGTATCAAAAACGCTGAATTCATCGATTAATAACGACATACGGACTCTTAAAACAGGGGATTTCCCTTCATACAGGGATGCTTCTGAGCTTTACCGCAAAAAATTGCTTCTTATTTATGAAAAATTAGGCAGAACAACACAATCACTTGAATCGGGATATTCAAGCGAAATTGAATTCCTTGAGGACCTCGAAATTATTGCAAAAAGCCTCACTGAAAATAAAGGCGGCCTGATTGCCGATAATCTGATTCAACCCCTGATCTATAAAGTAAAAACTTTTGGATTCTACTTTATCCGACTGGACATAAGGCAAAACTCCTCTTTTATCAGAGAAGCCACTGAAGAAATTCTTTTCCTTACAGCAACATCACCTGACTTCAGGACAATGAGTGAGGATCAAAAAAATAAAGTTCTTAAAGAGGAAATACTTTCCCCCAGGCCTCTGGTAAATTCATTTTCAATCCTCTCGGAAAGAACCAAACAGGTTCTGGATGAGATATCTCTTATCGGATGGGCCAACACAAATATCTCTCAAAGTGCCGGAAAAGATTACATCATAAGCAACTGCAGCAAAGTGAGTGATATTCTCTCACTTCTTCTGCTCGCAAAGGAAACCGGGTTGATAAAAGTTGAGGAACGCAAAATTGTCGCTTCCGATATCGATATCCTTCCCCTTTTTGAGACTATAAACGATCTCCGTAATATTGAACCCGTGCTTAAAGAGCTTTTTGACTCCCGTCTCTACAGGCAACACCTGCGCCACAGACACAAAGTGCAAAAAGTGATGATTGGTTACTCCGACAGTAACAAGGATGGTGGCATTGTAACTTCCAATTTTGAACTCTTTAAGGCTCAAATTGTCATTACTCGACTTTGTTCGGAGTATAAGATTGAACCTGTAATATTTCACGGCAGAGGTGGAAGTATCTCCCGTGGGGGTGGTCCCGTGTTCGATTCAATCATGGCAAAACCTTTTGGTACCATTTCAGGAAAAATAAAGAGTACGGAACAGGGGGAGATGGTGTCAGCTAAATATCTCATCCCTCAAACCGCTCTAAAAAGTCTCGAAATTACAGCATCCGCAATTCTGCTAAAAACCTCTGAAAAGCCATCGGACAAATCAAACGAATCATTGCGGGCGACCAATATTTCACTTTTTGAGAAAATTTCTGAAGCTGCTTATAAAAAATATCGAAGCCTGGTAGAACACCCCGGATTTTTTGATTACTTCAGATCAGCAACTCCAATCGATATAATCGAGCAACTTGAAATTGGATCACGACCCGGCTCAAGGAAAAACTCACGCGATTTAGCTGCATTAAGAGCAATTCCCTGGGTTTTTGCCTGGACTCAAAACAGAAACACAATTTCGGGTTGGTATGGTTATGGCAGTGCAATTGAAGAAGTGATCCTGAATGAAGAAATATCTGAAGGTGAACTTGTTAGACTTTATCGTGACTGGAATTTTTTCCGCGTTTTGACTGATAACATCGAAATGGTTTTGTTCAAAACTGATATGATGATTGGAAGAGAATATTCGAAACTTGTTCAGACTCCTGCAGGAGATGAAGTTTTCAGAATGATAAAGGATGAATACGACCGGTCAGTCAGTGCAGTTCTTCTTCTTTCGGGTGAAAAATATCTGTTGGGGAGCAATAAAGACCTGCAGAGAAGTCTGCAATTGCGAAACCCCTATATCGATCCTGTAAGTTTTATTCAATTGAGAGGTATTGAGGAATGGCGCCGTGCAGGTGGACAATTGGAGAATGATCCATTGACCACCCTGCTCCGTTCAACTGTTAATGGAATCGCTGCCGGAATTAAAAATACAGGTTAAATCTGGGTCTGTTCTTTTGGATCGAGACTGAGCTCATTTTCAGGTACATATTGTCTGTATTGCACCCCAGCAAGATCAAGAAGCCTGCGTGAGGCGATCCATATCGGGTCATCATGATACTTATCAGATGCATAAATTACCTGAGTGATACCATTCTGAATTAAGGTTTTGGTACACTCGTTACAAGGAAAAAGTGTGCAGTACAATATGCAGCCATGCACATCCTTATTAGCATTATAAATGGCATTCTCTTCAGCATGAACCACGAATGCATACTTCGATTCGGTAAATCCCCCCGTTCTTGACCAGGGAAGTTGCCCCTCATCTATTCCTCTCGGAAAACCATTGTATCCCAACCCCACAATAACCTTATTCTGATCAACAATTACAGCACCAGCCTGTGTACTAGGGTCTTTTGATCTCATTGCCATCAAATATGCCATCTGCATAAAACATTCATCCCACGAGATAGGATTTCTTGGTTTTGTCATCTGTAACTTCCATTTTTTAATCTTCAAATTTAACTGTTTACACGATCAACTGCAAAGATGGGAAAAAACCACAGAAAAGCACACCGAGCACACAGAGGAGAGGGGGTACCTCTGCGAAAATCCGTTTAATCTGCGGGTATCTGCGTCCCCTAAAATCTGTACTAATTAAAATTATTGCATTATTGGATTTTTGGATTATTGCATTAAAAAAAAGCTGCTCCCTTGGAAGAGAGCAGCTTAAAAGATTCTAAGTATGTATCAGATCAAAAATAATACCTGATACTTAATACCTGATACCTGTTTACTTCATTACCACCATTTTGCGGGTGATAATCTGGGTGCCAAACTGCAGGCGGTAGAAGTAAACACCTGAAGAAAGTTGTGATGCATCAAACGATACATCGTGTCTTCCGGTTTCCATCTGACGACCTACGAGGGTAGCAACCTCAACACCGGAAACATTGTAAACCTTCAGAGTAACAAATCCATTTTCAGGAAGTTCGAAGGATATCTTTGTTGACGGGTTGAATGGGTTAGGATAATTCTGGCCCAGGCTGAGTGAATTTGGTAACGAGATTTCAACTTCAACTTCTTTGGTGTACTGGGTAGTTCCATCGAGGTCAACTTGTTTTAATCTGTAAGTTACTTTTTTCATGTTCAGTTTGGAAGCTTCTTTATCGGTGTAGTTGTAACTTGTAGCTTCGGTTGAGTTGCCTTTACCATTTACAAATGCAATAGTTGACCAGTTACCATCTTTAGATTTTCTCTCTACTGAGAAACCTTTATTGTTGGTTTCTGATCCTGTTGCCCAAACGAGGGTAACATTATTGTTAACTACTGAAGCGTTAAATTCTGTTAATTCTACAGGAACCTGTCCGCCAATTGCAAGGATTGATTTTGTAAGAACTGCAATAGCGTATTTAGGATTGTGAACGCCTCTTGATCCATCATAAGCGATAAGCTGATAGTTCCAGTAGGCTTTTCTTTCGTTCAGGTTGTTGTTTGTATTGATCATGGTGATAGAGATTGAATCGAGTCCAACTGGTGGAAGTGCGATTCTGAGCAATCTTACCAATCCGTCAAATTCTGACTGGAATGGTTCAACTGTTCCGTCGCCATCATGATCTGCAGAAGCAATAATTTCGTCAAATGAATTGATGTTTCCGTGGCAAGATTTACAAGCTGTGGTGTTATCATATCCATTATCAGGATTGTGCATTCTCCATGTGTGGCTACCAACTTTATCCTTGTTGGCTGCAGTTGTGTCAGCTGCCATGTGGCAATCAACGCATGCGCCTTGAAGTGATTTGTGAGCAACAGATGAAGCATAGCCGGTTCCATATTCAGCAGCGTTTTGACCAAGAAGATTGTCGGTCTGTGTTGAATGGTGAGGTCCCCATGTAGAGTTGACAGTGCCTGCAGGAACATAAGTTACATTGTTTCTACGGGCTTTGTGGCAATTCATACAAAGTTTGCCTTCGCCATTAACCATAGCTGAATAGTTGAAACCGTTACCAAGAGTATCACCAACTAGATGGTGTAAATCTTAAGCTTGCAGGATTTGTTGTTCCATGAGGATCGTGGCACATTGAGCATCCAAGATCAGTCTGGTTTGCTTCAGTCCAACCGGTTGTATTGGTTGTTCTGCCATAAGAATAGTTGATATATCCTTTTGCATCGTGGCAGCGGATACAGTTACCCAAAGAGTTATTCTGTGAAGCAGCAGTCTGAGCAAATGAATTTGACCATACAGCAACTGAATGTCTTGTCTGTGCAAACTGATTGAATGTTCTGTAGTAAGGCGGTGAATCATGGCATCTCATACAAGCACCTGCTTCGTAGTTGACTGCAATGTTTGCAGCACTAGGAGCAGCAGCATGCTGGCTACCAGCGCCATGGCACATTTCGCAACCAACTGTAGCTGTGTTAACAAGAACACCAGCGCCAACTGCTCTCAAAGTATCCCATTTTAATGGGTTTGGAGGACCTGAATAAACATAATTATTTGCAGCAGCGAGATCATCAAATCCGCCGTTTACGAGTGCGAGGTTATGGTCAGTTCCGGTTGTGTGGCATTTTAAACATGTTGGTCCAAAATGGGTGTTTGTGCCTGTCATCTCTTTTTTAAGAGCGAGACCGTGTTTCGAGTCTTTCCATCTGTTGAAAATACCGCTGAAAGTTGGGTTTGAGGAGTGGCAGGTCATACATTTTGGGAATGTACCTGCGATACCATCGAATCCACCAACACCAACAAAATTTCCGGAGACAAATGTCATAGTGGTATCATGTGTACCACCGGTAGTTGTAACAGAAAGTTGAACCACGTAGTTACCAACCAAATCGGTCTTCAAACCAACCATGGTTGGGAGAAGATTTTCGATAGTGGCGGTTGAACCGGCAGGTTTACTGGTAAGGGTAAATGTGAATGCGGTAACAGGTAATGTATTTGCAATATTTCTTGGTGAGAAATAGAAATAAGTACCGTTAGCGGCAACTTTGGCTCCCGATGAAACGGAATTGGTGCTCAAGCCTAATGTTGTAAGTCTAGCTTCTGACATTGGCTCGGATACGATTTTAGCTCTTGGAACCTGTGCGAACACAGAAGCTGTCATTGAAACGGCTACCAAGATGAAAAGTAAATTTTTAAGCATTTATGCCTCTATAAATTAAAGTGCTGCCATTCTATTGCAATTTTTGTGCCAATGATGAATTCCTCAACACTCCCCTGTTTATCGTTCAAATTACTGTAAATTTTTTGAACACTTTTTGATGTTTTCTAATTATAAAGAAATTTTTTCTAATAATTGGAAATTTTTGTCTGATTCAAGAAAACTCGTTTTAACTAATTTTATATTATCATGGAGAACATTAATTGTAATATTCAGCTTATGTATATTGTGATATAAAAATGATGGAGTTTTGTATGTCGCTTTTTCTGAAAAGCCTGATAGTTTTCTCTCTGATCCTGATGTCAAATCTGTCTGCTCAGGAAACCTCACAAATTAAAGATTTTGGACAGCTTCTTTCCTCACTCAAAAAGGGGGCCCAAGTGAGGGTGGTCTTCCACTATGCAAAATGTCGATTGGTAGTTGACTCAACGGAGGAGAAATCGCCCGATGTAACCGGTGGTATGGGGATAGATGAGTTTGAGTATTTTCCAGCCGGTTCGATAAAAAATCCCAAGGGGTATCTCGTCTTCAGTAAATCAGTTCTAATTTCCCACAGAAAATATGGATATGTAATAAATTATGTGAAGTGTCGGGTCTTTGAAGACAATACTGTTGAAGTAAATGCCCGCTATATTACTCCCGACAAGTATGAGACCGTGATGAACGAAACTTTTTATTGTACAATCTCCAATGGTGAAAATGATGAAGGGGTCTTATTTTTTCACCGAAGACTGATTTTGGACTTTAGGGTAAAAATTTGGTGAATTTAAACCTTCTTTAGTCAGGAACTTTCTAATTATCAGGATGAACAATTGTTCGTTAACTTTTTAATCACTAAATAATGAGAACTTCAATGAGCAACAAATTTAGACTCCCACTGTTGATAGCAATAATCGCTTTTGCAGTGGTTTTGTCAGGTTGTAAAAAAATGGAGAGTCCAAATGAAGCACAGGTTGAAACGGCGGCCACACAGGATGCCGCAGCATCAATAGCAGCTTCTTTGGCAATAAACGATGGCGGGGCACTCGAACAGTTATCGGACATGATGGCGAGTACAACTAAAGACGGTCTTCAGAACGAGGTAAGCACTTCACTTTTTGGATTTCGTAATGCCTCCGTTAATGTAGAAAAAATTTATGATTCCCTCTCCGGATGGTGGACGGTAACAGTTACACGAACCAAGGGCGATCCTTCCGGGCTCTATTACGCCAACTATGTCCGGGTTTACAAACACAGATTTATCAACAAAGATGGTGTTTTTCAAAAACATTACATCGTTGATCTGAACGGAGTTCCGGATACTGCCTACACAGTAAATCATGAAATTGTTAGTGGAACAGGGGAACTGGTTAGACCGGGCGTTTCCCGCAAACTTCTTAATCTCTCTGCCGGCTGGAC
Source organism: Ignavibacteriales bacterium (assembly GCA_016714125.1). GTDB lineage: Bacteria > Bacteroidota > Ignavibacteria > Ignavibacteriales > Ignavibacteriaceae > UTCHB3. Next base: position 135,791 of record JADJNX010000010.1, read on the forward strand.
AACAACCAACGCTAATACCCCACTGGTAACTGTGAATACACTCGCAGCTTCTCCACTCACCAGAGCGGTTTCTGATACGATAACCAGAGGAGATGCAGTTCGCACTCTCAACAACAATCTTACTTTAAATTTCGTAAATGTGAGAGGCCCAAGGTTGCGGACATTAAACTGGCACAGAGCTATTAGTGGAACTATCACAGGAACCTACACAGCAACAGTTACTTTCCTTAAGGGTGAAGTTTATAGAGAAAAGTTGATAAACAGAACCATTTCCATCACTCTTGGTGGTGACAAAATCTCACTTGATGTTGGAGGAACAAAATTTCTTGTTGATCCGGAAACAGGCGCGTTATCTCAATAGTTGAATGATTGTTTGATTGAAGGCGGGTAGAGTTCTCTCTCTCGCCTTTTTTTATTTTGGAGGGGGAAGTCTTAAAGTAAAGTGCCTCTAAGAAATATCGCAGCGCAAGTGAAGTATATTATAATACCTGTAACATCCACCAAAGTCGATACAAAAGGAGCTGAAGAAGTGGCAGGATCAAACCCGAGCCTTTTCAAAAGCAGAGGTAACATTGAGCCAACAAAGGTGCCCCAAAGTACCACACCCACCAAAGCAGTGGAAACACTAAGTGAGATGAGAACCCAATAGTCAAGATGACTGATATTCAACAGCTCAAGAATTGCAATCCTGAAAAAGCCGATCACGGCAAGGATCAAACCCAGAAAAAGTCCTGTTAAAAATTCTTTTTTCATCACACTCCACCAGTCGCCAATTGTTATCTCCCCAAGCGAGAGAGCTCTGGTTACAAGTGTTGCTGCCTGAGAGCCTGAATTTCCACCTGATGCAATAACAAGAGGAATAAACAAGGAGAGAACAAGCGCTTTTTGCAGCTCAGCTTCAAAAATCCCAATAGCAGATGCGGTTAAACTTCCACTTATAAAAAGGACTGCAAGCCATCCCACCCTTTTTTTGATCATCTGAGTGATTGTGGTGTCCACATAAGAATCTTCCAATGCGGAAACGGCACCCAATTTCTGGATATCCTCGGTAGCCTCTTCTTCCGCAACATCCAAAACGTCATCCACGGTTACAATCCCGATCAACACTCCGGAAGAGTCCACCACGGGAAGGGAGAGTTTATCGTACTTTTTAAAGACTTCAACCGCTTTTTCCTGATCATCGAAGGCACTAAGATTAACAAAATTGTTGTCCATAAGGTCATAAACCTTTTTATGGAGTGGATTCAGCAGGAATTCTCTGATCCTGATATCATCAACAAGTTGACCTTTTTCATTAACCACATATATAGTACTAAGAGTCTCAGAGTCATCCCCGTTTTCTCTGATGTAATCCAAAACCTCTTTAATCGACCAGTCTTCCTCCACCGCAATATAATCGGGGTCATGAGTCTTCCGATCGAATTTTCAGGGTAGCCAAGGAGTTTTTTGGCAATAATTCTCTCCTCGGAGGAGAGCAGAGAAAGGAGTTGTTTGGTAATGTTTGCAGGTAATTCCTCGAAGAGAGCTGTACGATCATCCGGAGACATTTCGTTCAGAATATTCGACACTTCTTCGTTCCCCATCGCTTTCAGGAGATCATATTGATCATCAAGCTCGAGGTATTCAAAAGTTTCGATTTCAAGGTCTTTGGGGAGTACTCTAAAAAAAACAGCACGATCGGTATCAGGAAGGCAGGCAATAAGATCTGCCAGATCCGCAGGAGTCCATTCGTCTATGAGCTCTTTGATCGGTGAAAGATTCCGTTTCCGGATCAATTCACTGATCTCTGGTTGGAGGATTTTTCCGATCATAACTTCTCCTGCGTTTAATTGAGAAGACGGGAATTTATTTCCGGGTACTGATGTTTACATTGGTATCGTCAATAACAATAAATTTGTTTAAAACAGACTACAAAATTAAGGAATTTTAAGGATTATAAAAAAACATTTTGAATTTATTTTCATAGTGCTTATATTTGTAAGCTAATTTTGAATTTATTTTAATACCCATCAAGATTAGATGATTGGGCGCGTAGCTCAGCGGTAGAGCATCTGCCTTTTAAGCAGAGGGTCGGTGGTTCGAGCCCACCCGCGGTCACCAATGTTAAGCCTCAAAACGGCTCGTTTTGGGGGCTTTTTTATTTTAAACGGTTTTGAAGAGACTGGTTCTGTGTGATTCTATCTAGGGGGGATGTTTTTTGTTGTGCGTTTATTTCCTATATATTGGGCTTTTAATTACGCTGCGAAAAGAATTTTACCATTTTTGACAACAGATTCTGCAAAGCCACTATTATCATTTTCGAGAGAAAGGATTACAGGTTCAATGCGGGAGTCCACTTCCCAAGCTAAACGGAATAAAAAAGCATTATCATCCAATATATTTTCCCCCTCGTACTTTTCAAAAACCACAGCAATGTCAATGTCACTAAATTCTTTCTGCTCACCTCTTGAGTAAGAACCGAACAAAACAACATATTTAGGATTAAACGATTGTTTGATTTTTATTATATACTGTTCAATTAATGAGATTGTTTCATTATCCATTTGGCGAACTCCTCGGTTCTGTTTATTAATAAATTACAATGCTCTCTTGTCAAGATTTTTGCAATTTCTTCTTTCTCGTGTGAATACCTGCCGGCTATGTTAAGCGGCATCAGCTCTGACAACAGGATTTTTTGTTCAATTTTAAGTGAATTTGATAACCCGGAACGATCACTTAAGATTACTAAATTGTGTGTAAAAGGTGGTTCTTCACTAATTTTAGACCAATAATGACCTTTCAGTGCTTTTTCAATAATCAGATGGCAGAAAAACCCGACATAAAGGTATCTCTTTGATTCCAGCATGGCTTTAGAGGTTTCTAAATCATAGAATACCATCTCAAACCAATAGTCAACTTTCTTTTTAATCTCTTCTGTCAAGAATTTCCAAAATGAAATGTAAATGATGTTAAATTTAACCAATAAGTGATTAATAAAAAAGTAACGGATATCCCACCTATCTCACCTTAAAAGCAACATCTTCCCTCGTTTAATCTTTCCATTAAACCGGAGTTCATAGAAATAGACTCCACTTGCGGGTAAGTTTACCTTTGAAGGGAAAGCAAATGAATGTTCCCCTGCCGGAAGTGAACCGTTGTGAAGTTCTTCGACAACTCTGCCTTGGGTATCATAAACCGTGAGTTTTGTTTCCCCATCTTCAGGTAATCTGAATCTTATTATTGTCTCATTGTTGCCATTTTCAGACGCAGTAGAAAAAGGATTTGGATAGTTTTGATCAAGTTCAAGGGTGTAGGGTGTAAAACCAATCGCCTCTTCTTTGCTGAATGAAAACTCTCCCGAGAGATCTACCTGTTTTAATCTGTAATAGTTGGTATCTCCCTTATCAGGTCTTAATTCGTCAAGAAATGAATAAGATGAGGGGTTTAGAGTTGTACCCATACCGGGGATCATGGCAATATCACTCCAGACTCCGTTGTTTTTTCGTTGCACAAAAAATCCGTAATTATTGGTTTCTGTTGCCGTTTCCCATCTAAGCAGAACTCCTTTAGGCACAACTTCGGCATTAAATGAGGTAAGTTCAACAGGAAGTCCACGATTAAATGAGACAAAAAGAGACCCGTTAACATCGAGCATAAGCCCAAAATTAGTTGTGTTAAACTTTAAACTGGCAATATTACTTGCCGGGGGGAAAAATAGCATCTCATTCCATGTCCTGCCTTCATTAACACTGAGGACTATATCGTTAAGATACGATTGCATTACCCAAAAGTATTTATTAAAATAAAATGCTTTCGAAATATGTTTGTATCTAACCTGAATCCAGCTTACTCCGTAAGTGGTTGATAAATACATATAATTTAGTTTGGTACATGCCCAAAGTCTTTCGGCGTTTCGGTAGATAAAAAGTATCTTGTCGCCCGGAACACTACTCAATTGTCGTGCGACCCACGAATTTCCGAGATCAGTTGATTCATAGTAAGTCCCCGCATTGGACGCTATGTAAATCATGGAATCGACCGCAAAAAGGAAATTAACGGCTGCTGTAGGAGGGATTGATTTTGTAGTCCAGGTTAAGCCGAAATCTGATGAAAAGCTAACATTTTGGGAATCTTTTGCAACATACAGTTTTCCACTATAATTGTATATCGGCGATGTGAAGTTGGGACAGAGTTGAGTCAAATCTGTAAATTTACCACTCGAATTACTATACCTTATGACAGGACCACCGGGAGAATATGCGAGGAATGAAGTGTCGGTGTCCTTGGTGAGTTTGGTAAGAGGAGATGGTAGCGAGTCTTTCACAAGATGCCAGGTGTTTCCATAATTCCCGGAGAAATGAAGTTCACTGGAAGCAGTGAGGGCATAGGCAGCACTACCGGGAAGGATTTCGATGTCTTTAACCAGATTAGTTTGCAAATCCGATATGGGTCCCCAACTCTTTCCTGAGTTAGTAGTTGTGTAAACATCGTAAGTGGGCGTAATCAAAACCCCATTCTCTCCTGATGTTGTGCAACCTTTTAAGATCTTCAGTGACGAATGAATGGTCCATGTTTTCATACTGTCAGTGGTATAATACAATTCTTTCATGTCTGTTTTTGCAAAACCCCTGGCGGGAGTGTTCATGCGCAGCTCCACAAAGTTTAAGGGCGTTGGAATTGAATCCCAGGTTGTCCCCTTATTTGCAGAAAAATATATAGTCCTTTGCAAGTTTCGTTTTCCAACAAAGACTACATAAGTATCAGCGTAAGTCTCCAAAAGCAGAATTTCAGTATTAAAATTTGCCAATTCACTCCAGCTTGTTCCATCATCAGTGCTTTTTATCATTTTCCCCGTTGGAGTGGTTAAAAAAACCTCTCCTGAAATTTTGAATGTAGCCAAATTATTACATGATTCGGTTATTGTTGGGGGTAAAGTCAGTTTGAATAGCCCATCACTTTGCGGCGACTTTCGATAGATGCCGGTGGAATGGATGAGAAAAAAAAGATTGTTTCTGCCCCCTTCAATATCTGAAGGAGTTTGTAATGTTGCGATACCTGTCATCACTTTCCTCCATCCACCGCCTCTATTTGAGGAGTGAAAATAACTTCTCAAGTCTTCTGGAACAAACATGAGGTGACCACCGTTGGTGCCGGAAAACCTTTTTGGTGTATCGTTCGGCTGAAACCAATCAACCATCCATATTTTACCATTATCAAATGACTTAAAAAGGTAGTTTGAACCGGTAAAAAAAACTGCCATCGAATTATCACCGTAAAGGAAGGCATTCGAATTCGCAGCGATCCCTGAGTTCCTGATATTTACAGGGAGCCATTGCGCCTCAATGAATCCAACCAACACAACAACAAAAAGTATGATAAATTTTTTCATGTAAATTTCCTTAAAAATAATCCTCTCACCTTAAAAGCAACATCTTTCCTCGTTTAATCTTTCCATTAAACCTTAACTCATAGAAATAGACTCCACTTGCGGGCGAACCTCCCTTTGAAGGAAAAGTAAATGAGTGTTCTCCTGCGGGGAGTGCACCGTTGAGCAGTTCTTCTACAACTCTGCCCTGAGTATCATAAACCGTAAGCTTTGTCTCTCCGTCTTCGGGTAACCTGAATCTTATTACAGTTTCACTGGTGCCATCATCCGATCCCGTTGAAAATGGATTTGGATAGTTTTGATCAAGTTCAAGTGTGTAAGGTGTAAACCCAATCGCCACTTCTTTGCTGTATGAAAATTCTCCTGAAAAGTCAACCTGTTTAAGTCTGTAATAATTGGTATCTCCCTTATCAGGTCTTAATTCATCAAGAAATGAATAAGATGATGGGTTTAGAGTTGTTCCCATCCCGGAGATGAAAGCAAGATCACTCCAGATTCCGTTGTTTTTCCTTTGCACAAAAAATCCATAATTATTGGTTTCGGTTGCCGTTTCCCACCTAAGCAGCACTCCTTTTGATACCACGTCGGCATTAAAAGAAGTCATTTCGACTGGAAGTCCACCGTTATGCATTCGAAACAAGGACCCATTAACACGTAGCATTAGCCCAAAATCTGGTGGATTAATCTTGATATTTGCGATATCAAAGGATGATGGATAAGATTGAGTTAACTCCCATGTTCTACCTTCGTTTGTACTCTGAATAATTTTTGAAGGGGTTTGTTGCATTACCCACATATATTTATGCAGATAAAAAGCCTTTGAGATGTTTCCATCATTAACACGGATCCAGTGAACCCCACCCGATTCCGAAAGGAACATTTGATTTGATTTGGAGCATGCCCACATTCTATTTCCGTTTCTGTAAATGAATAGTAGTTTGTCCCCAGGCTCTGGACTCAACCATTTTCTAACCCATGTGTTTCCTCGATTTGTGGATGCGTAATAATTTCCTTCATCTGATGCAATATAAAACAAAGAATCGGTGGCAAAGAAGAAATTAACTTTTGCCGTGTCAGGTATTGACCTTGTAGTCCATGTTAAACCAAAATCTGTGGAAAAGCTAACATCTTGGGAATCTTTTGCAACATAAAGGGTTCCGTTATAATTGTATATCGGCGATGAAAAGTTAGGGCAAAGTTGAGTCAAATTTGTAAATTTACCACTCGAATTACTATATCTTATCACAGGACCACCGGGAGAATATGCAAGGAATGAAGTGTCAGTGTCCTTGGTCAGTTTGGTCATAGGAGAGGGTAGCGAGTCTTTTACAAGATGCCAAGTGCTCCCAAAATCCCCCGAGAAATGAAGTTCGCCGGAAGCAGTCAGTGCGAAGGCTGAATTGCCCGGAAGGATTTCGATATCTTTAATTAGATTAGTATTCAGATCTGAAATCTGTTCCCAACTCTCACCTGAATTAGATGATGTGTAAACATCATAAGCCGGTGTGATCAGAATCCCGTTCTCACCGGATGTCTTACAACCTCTCAACAACTTTAGCGACGAATGTTTGGTCCATGTCTTCATACTATCTGTAGTGTAATATAAATCATTGGTAACTGATTTTGCAAAACCCCTGGCGGGAGTTGTCATGTGAAGTTCAAGGAATTGGATTGGCAATGGGAGCGAATCCCATGATCTACCTGTGTCTGAAGAAAAATAGAGAGTTCTTTGAGAATCCATCCCCCCGATTACGACAACATTTGAATCACCGAAAGTCTCCAAGATTGAAATTGATTTATTAAAGTTTGCAACCTCAATCCAACTTGTTCCTTCATAACTGCTTCCTCTTATTTTGCCGGTGGAGGAGGCAAAAAACATCTCACCGGAAGTTTTAAATGTAGCCAAACCCGTAATTTTCTCATTTACTGGCAGGAAAGGAGTTATCTTTTCAAGGGCATTATTGGATGGTGATTTCCGATAGATGTCTTTAGAAAGTGCGATGAAGAAAAGATTGTCTCTGCCTGCCTCAATATCAAGAATAGTCTCAACTGTTGATAAACCCGGGTTCACTTTCTCCCACGAACCACCACGATTCGTGGAATAATAATAGCCCTTTAAGTTCGTCTCGACAAACATAATGTGGCCTTCGTTACTGCCAGCAATTTTTTTTGGTCTGGGAAAAGGTTCAAACCAGTCGACGATCCAAACTCTACCGTTATCAAATGACTTAAAAACGAAGTTTAAGCCCGTTGACACTATAGCCATTTCCTCGTCACCATATATGGAGATATCTGTTGATGGAGGAGTTCCTGCAAGACTGATATTTACAGGTAGCCACTGTGCCTGAATAAAACCAACCAACACAACCACAAAAAGTGTAAAATATTTTTTTCATATCGATTTCCTAAAATTTATTTCCGCCCGTGACAAAATAGAAATTCTTTCACAAATTTGACTAATTGGTGTTATCACCATTTCACCTCAAAAGCAACATTTTCCCACGTTTTATCTTTCCATTAAACCTGAGTTCATAGAAATAGACTCCACTTGCCGGTGAACTTATCTTAGATGGAAAAGTAAATGAATGTTCTCCTGCCGGAAGTGAACCGTTGTGAAGTTCTTCTACAACTCTGCCTTGAGTGTCATAAACTGTTAGTTTTGTTTCTCCGTCTTCGGGTAACCTGAATCTAATTATTGTCTCACTGCTGCCGTTTTCCGATCCCGTGGAAAAAGGATTTGGATAGTTTTGATCAAGTTCAAGTGTGTAGGGTGTAAAACCAATCGCCACTTCTTTGCTGAATGAAAATTCTCCCGAAAGGTCAACCTGTTTGAGTCTGTAATAGTTGGTATCTCCCTTGTCAGGTCTTATTTCATCAAGAAATGAATAAGATGAAGGGTTTAGAGTTGTTCCCATCCCGGGGATAAAAGTAAGATCACTCCAGATTCCGTTGTTTTTCCTTTGCACAAAAAATCCGTAATTATTCGTCTCCGTTGCTGTTGCCCATCTAAGCAGCACTCCTTTAGGCACAACTTCTGCGTTAAATGAGGTCATTTCGACTGGAAGTCCACCGTTGTGCATTTTATAAAGGGCTCCGTTAACATCAAGCATGAGACCAAAATTTGGTGGATTAAACTTGACACTTGCAATATTTATGACATCCGGGTAATGAAGGGTTTTCTTTATTGTATATCCTTCATCAGTTGTTTGAAAAATTTCGGAGGAAGGTGTCTGAAATATCCAAAAATTTTGATTGAGATAATAAGCACTCCTGCTATTCAAACCAGGAATCCACCCCCAGAGCCACCCACCATCATTTGAAACATACATTCCATTCCGTGACGTACATGCAAACATCCAATCGTAGTATCTGTAGATTAAGACAATCCTGTTATTGGTCACCACATGGCCTAGATATTCTCCAAACCATGTGTCCCCATAGTTAAAGGACTCAAAAATATACGCACTGTCTGATCCAATGTACATCATTGAATCTTTCGCGTAAATGAAGTGAACACTCGCTCTGGAGGGTATTGGCTTTATTGTCCATGTTAAACCAAAATCTGCTGAATATTTTATATCTTGATAATCGGTTGCGACATACAGAACTCTGTTATAGGTATAGATTGCCGAATTGAAATCGGGATAAAGGTGAGTCAAATCAGTAATATTACCACTCGAATTACTATACCTGATGACAGTACCACCGGGATTATATGCAAGAAAAGAGGTGTCGGTTTCACGAATTGTTTTGTCAGATTTGACGGAAGTGAGTCTTTTATTAGATTCCAGGTGCTGCCATAATTACCGGATCGATAAAGTTTCTCCGGACGCAGTTAGAGCATAAGCGGAGTTGTCTGCAAGGATTTCGATTGCTTTGGCAAGATTTGTGTTCAACTCCGATATCTGTTGCCAATTCTCCCCTGAGTTTGAAGTAGAGTTAACCTCAAAAGATGGTGGAATCATAATACCTTTCTCTCCTGAAGTGGTGCAACCTCTCAACATCTTTAGCGACTGATGTTTGGTCCATGTTTTCATACTGTCAACAGTGTAATATAACTCATTGGTAAATGCCTTCGCAAATCCCCTGGCGGGTGTTGTCATGTGTATTTCAACACAACTGAAGGGCATCGAAAGGGAGTCCCAAGTGATCCCTTTGTTTGTTGAAGAATAGAGTGTCGTTTGAGAACCTTTAATTCCCACTAAAACTATATTTGAATTACCATAAGTCTCGAAGGTCGAGAAAATGGTATTAAAATTTGCTATCTCATTCCAATCGGTTCCATCGTTACTGCTTCTAAACACTCTGCCCGTAGATGTTGTAAATAAGATTTCACCTGAAGTTTTAAAAGCTGCCAAATTTCTAATTGTTTCATTTCCGGTAAGAGGTAGCGTAAGATTTAATAGCGAGTCATTTATCGGTGACTTTCGATAGAGTTTTTGGGGAAGGGCGATGAAGAAGAGATTGTTTCTGCTCCCTTTTACCTCAACGATTGCACCGGTATTCTGTAAGCCTGTCTTCACTATTTTCCAGGAACCACCACGATTTGTGGAGAAATAATATTTCACTAAGTCTTGTCCAACTGATAAAAGGTGACCCCCTTCAGTTCCTCCTATCTTTGTTTGTTTTTCGGCAGGATCGAACCAATCGACCATCCATACCACACCATTATCAAATGATTTATAGAGATAGTTAGTGCCGATTAACAAAACCACCATCTTGTTATCACCATAAATATAAGTGATCGATTCCGGAGCAGTCCCCGAAAACCTGACATTTGCAGGGAGCCATTGCGCTTGAATAAAACCAGCCAACATAAACACAAAAAGTAGAATATTTCTCTTCATTTTAATTTCCTAAATTCTTATTTCCGCCTGAATTAAAATAAAAATTTAGTTGCCCATTTCCTATTAAAATAAATGGAGTTTCAGTCGGTTGAGACCAAAACTCCAAATTTTTTATTCCGTATTAGAAATCGATTTTACAATTAAACATTGGGATGATTCCCAATGGCCTGTTTTCATCCAATCCTTTCAGGAGAGTATTGTAAGAGTAACCTGTTACAGGTTTTTCATTTAACAGATTTTTGATTTGAAGGGCAAATGTTATACCAAAGGTCTCATAATTAATCCTGTAAAGGAGAGAAATATCGATATAATAGAAGTTTTTTAGACTTTCATTAAAAGCATTTGCCAGATCCAAAACTTCACGGTTTTGCCGGATTGACAATGGCAAATCAACAGGTTCATAATATTCGCCTCCTGTGAACGAAGTTCTTAAATTTAAACCGAGAATATTCCCGTTGTCGAATATAAATTCTTTCCCAAAAAGGAAATTACAGGCGAATTTCCCGTTATATCTACTGTTCCGCTCAACCCCGTCACCTCCGGTGTATTTACTGTCATAAAGGGAGGCGGTTGCGAGGTAATAATATCCTTCAGTCAGATATTTTTCGAATGTGACATCAATCCCACGGTTTCTGCCCTCGCCCTTGTTGATCATCAGATCATTTAAGTAACCACCCGGATTGTTTATCATGGAATAACTTGATCCCGGTATGACGGGAATACTGTACAATTCCTGGTCATAAACTTCAATTTTTAATTGTTTATCCGAATCAAAATTGATTGTGTAGCCAACTACAAAGTGGTGAGCCTTGCTGAAATCGAGATTTTTATTGGACTGAATCCCATTTGCGTCCCTTGCCAGATATACCCCCAAATTTTCCATCTGAGAATGTAAGCCGTATCCCACACTGATAGACTGATTTGGAAGGAAATTGTATGAAAAAGCCGCCCGTGGTTCAAGTGAGGATCTGTCATTTAATAACAGTTGCTGCCAGTAAACACCAAGATTTACTGAAAAATTATCACTCAGATCAATTTTTGACTCGGTATATGCCTGAAGCAGACCCGAGTTCCCCTCTTCGGAAACAAGTGGCCCAAACTGCCCCGTAAATAAATCCTCCCTTTTATATCAATATTATAAAACAAGCGACTGTAAGTAAATCCTGTTTTATTGACATGACCCGGGCTGAATTTGTTTCTAACCCATGAGCCCAGGGAGAGTTTTGAGTTTTTATATTGTGCCTCATCACTATTTACAATGGAAAGATCAGGATTAATAAAACCGTTTTTGTAATATACCATGTTATGAGTGGCACCGAGTGTCGTTTTTACCAGTGTTGAGTTTCCAATAATAAATGAATGTGACAGTCCTGCTGCCCCCATGTCGTTATTCAGTTCTGATCTCTGTCTGTCCTCATTGGAGATTTGATCCTTTTCATAATCGGGCGAGTATTTTGATCTCGCAAGTCCACCAATTCCAAACAAAGTGAAAACTCCGGCACTCTCTGTTGGAACATTAACCTTAAATGAAACATCCTGATAACTTGGCACCTTGTTTTTCATCGATGGATCAAATAACTGAATAAAACCAAGCATTGAATAACGATAGTTAAAGAGATATGAAGCACTTTCTTTAGCGAAAAGAGGACCTTCGACTGCAAGATCAACCCCGCTAATTCCCACCTGAGCCGAGTATTCGTGTTTTCGGTTACTCCCGGTTCTGAAGTTGATATCAAACACTCCTGATAATGCATTTCCATACTCACCTGGGAAGGCACCGGTATAAAAGTCGGAATTCGCAAGAACCTGACTTGAAAAGATAGTTACCGCTCCTCCCGACTGTCCAACATAACCAAAATGATTTGGATTGGGTATATCAACATCTTCAAGTTTCCACAAGATCCCTTTTGGTGAGTTTCCGCGCACTACTATTCCATTTGAGTTAACATCTGCACTTCCGGAGACCCCCGCAAAGCCGGAAACTGCCCTCATCGGGTCATCCATAGCGCCTGCAAATCTGCGTGATTCCTCCACTGAAAACGAGCGGGAACTCACAGCTGCCATATCATTTGAAGCTTTTCCCTTGTCATGCTCTGCTGAAATTACCACCTCATTTGATAACACAAAAGACTCTTTGAGGAGAATCGTAATAAACACTTCTTTCCCTGAGACAACCAGTATCTCGGGGATTGTTGTTGAATTATACCCGATGAAGCTGCACTGAATAGTATATCTGCCGATTGGAACATGGTTAATTGTAAATTCACCATTTTCACCGCTTGAAGCTCCCAGCACAGGTTTTGTGTTTAGAAGTATAAGATTTGCTCCCGGTATCGGGGTTTTAGTATCTGCCGTTAATACTTCCCCTCTAATACTCTGTTCCATGGATTGTCCAAAAACCAAAGTTGAAAAAAGAAGGAAAGTGATAAATATTATTGATTTCATTTTTTGATTGTCCTGATAGTTAAGATTTCACGATTCAAAAGTAATTTGCCTGACAGCCAAAAAATTGTAAAAACAGGACATTCAGGAGGAAATGTGAAGAAAAGTTAACTCAGATGATAAAATATTTAAAAATATCGCAGGAAAGAGACTTTGAATAAGAGGGTTTGATTATACAAATATGTTCATTTGTGCAAAAAATGTAGTGGGTGTATGGTCGGTAAAATGTTTAAATTCTTTAATCAGATGTGATTGATCGTGAAACCCATATTTAACAATAAGGTATTGCCAATCAATTTTTTTTGCCAAAAGGATATCATTGTGGAGAGATTCGAAGCGTACCATTCGCGCATATTGTTTTGGTCGAATACCAATTTCTTCAAAAAATGCCCTTTGCAACTTTTTATATTCATTGTATGAATAATTACACAGTTCATTCAGCGGAACCAATCCGTTTGTTGCATAAATCTGTAAGATATAATCGTGCAGCAGGTCGCGGTGGTATTTGTGGGAATAAAAGAAGAAAACCAATCACTCAGATTTTGCAGACAAGGGACAATATCTTCTTCTGTATTAATGGAAAATTCCGGTACGGGTTCTTTAAAATAACTTGAGAGAAAAACGGGATAACCTGTGAATTCCTTTACAGAAATTCCAAAAATCTTTTTGCATGAGGTGGGATAAAGTCGCAACCCGATCAACTCAATTTCATCTTCAAATTGAAATTCTCTCGCTCTCTCAGAGGAACCCAGTATTATATTCTCATAATATCCACCTTGCCATCAGGAATAAGCGTTCTTCTATGTGTCCCTTTCATTTTGATCCCGTTGTAATAAAATCTTTCCACAAATCTGTTGAGTGGTGGGGGTGGTAAGATCGGGACATAATTCATATATTTCTCAAATCAGTTTATGATTACCGTTTTTGCAGAAAACAAAATTAAAATTCGGTTTTAAAATAATTAAAAGAAGTGAAATTGTTTGATTGTTTTGGTGACATTTCTATCGAGTCGAGTTGGTGTCATTTCTATTGGGTTGTTACAAAATTTAAATTTTTCCTTAAAAACTATTGGAATTCTAAAGATTTTTATCGAAGTTCAAGAATCACAATTCAACATTTATGTCATGTTAAAAATAATTAATAAGACTATTGATTTATTTGATGTGACTCATTTAACCATGAACCAACCAAATAAATAACTTTAAATCAGGTGGAATCAAGATGGCAAAACGAATAATTCTCATCATCATCGCTTCATCATTCATGCTAAACGCCCAATGGGTTTGGCAAAATCCTTCGCCGCAAGGGAATTCCCTCTCCGATGTTCACTTCCGCGACTCACTCAATGGCTGGGCCGTCGGAATGAGCGGAACAATTTTAAGAACCTCAGATGCCGGTGAAAACTGGGTCCAGCAATTCAGTCACACAAGAGAAAACCTCACTTCTGTATTTTTTACAAATTCTAAAAATGGCTGCGCTGTTGGGGGGAAGGGTACTATCCTCAGAACCACAAATGGGGGTAGAATATGGGACTCCACCAGCTCCGGTACAAATGCCTTTCTTTACTCAATCTGTTTTAGTGATGTAACGACCGGATGGGCTGTCGGTTACTCAGGAACACTCCTGAAAACCACAAATGGGGGTATTGACTGGGTGACGATTAAAAGCGGAGGATTCAATATTTTCAAATCTGTCCAATTTATCGATTCACTCACTGGTTGGGTGGTCGGTTCAATGTCGTTTTTGCTTAAAACTACCGACGGAGGAAAAAACTGGAATCAAATTTCACTGCAAACATCTATTTATCTGGAATCAATTTGTTTTGTCGATATTAATACAGGGTGGGGCGTCGGGCCCGAAGGATTAATCGCCAAAACTACGGATGGCGGAGTGAGTTGGACTGAACAGAACAGAGAACATGAGGTTCCGTTCTACGGAGTGGATTTTATTGATTCTCAAAATGGGTGGGTAGTGGGAATTGGTGGTCTTGTTTATAAAACCACAGATGGTGGTATCAATTGGTCCCAAGGTTATAGTACAAATACAATGTGGCTACAATCGATTCAAATCACAGGCCCCAATGTTCTTTGGTGTGTTGGAGGTGAGGGTACTATCGCCAAATCCACAGATGGTGGTAAAACCTGGGTTAATAAGAGAATTGGTCATCTTGATTGGTTGGAGTCAGTACATTCCATTAATTCTTTAACCGCCTGGGCAGTGGGGTGGAATGGCAGGATACTAAGGACTACTGACGGCGGAACTCACTGGAACTTAATGGCAAGTAATACATCCTATGATCTTTATTCAGTTTACTTCGCCGATTCCCTCACCGGTTGGGTTGCCGGAGAGGGTGCAGTTATTAATAAAACTACAACCGGGGGAGAAACATGGTTTGAACAAAGCTTCGCAACAACAGATTCTTTATTGGAGATCCAGTTTATCAATCGTGAAACAGGTTGGGCTGTTGGAACCAAGGGAACTATCCTAAAGACAACAAACGGGGGTACAAATTGGGTGAAGAAGATAACCGAAACCACGTATGATCTCTATTCAGTCCACTTTTCCGACGCTTTAACAGGATGGATTTCGGGAGATTATGGAACGATATTGAGAACAACCGATGGTGGTGAATCGTGGGTTAAAATAAATACAAACTCTGCCCGACTATTTTGGGATATTAGCTTCAGCTCAAGTACCACCGGTTGGGCAGTTGGATGGTTTTACGGATTTTACAAGACAACGGATACAGGTCTAAACTGGGAATATGCCTCTTCACTAGGGATGGAAGCTTTTTATTCACTCTGTTTCACGGATGAACAAACAGGTTGGGCTGTGGGGTGGAAAGGGACTATCTTTAAAACTACAAATGGAGGTGAAACCTGGAAAAATCAGATCAGCGGAACTCCTGTGCCTTTAAGTTCTGTCCACTTCTCCGATTCTCTAACCGGTTGGGCTGTGGGGATGTCCGGCACCATAATAAAAACCAAAACTGGTGGTGTTTTTGTTGAAGAAAAAATAGAAGAGGTTCTCCCCGTTTCTATTGAACTCAGCCAAAACTACCCAAATCCGTTCAACCCCTCAACAGTTGTAAACTATGCACTCCCGACAAGCGGAGTGGTAACCGTAAAACTGTATAACATTCAAGGTAGAGAAGTTGCAACAATCCTTAACGAATTTAGAGACGCCGGCAATCACTCTTTCTTTATAGATGCAGCTAAGTATGGACTTTCTTCAGGGGTATATCTATATCGTATGACAACCGGAGGGACTGCCATTACGAGGAAGATGGTGTTGTTGAGGTAGGGCAAGCCATAATTATTAAATCTCACTTGCGGAATATGGAAAAACGCTGTTTTTCTTTCTCTATATTAATGTATCATGTATAAAGTCGAAAGAAATATCTATCACCATGCAGTGTTTGGCACCTGACACACAATTTGATTTCAAAAATATGGAAGACAAAAATGATTTATCTCGGTAACGCGTTTGCACTTTCGATGGTTGATGAGAATTGTGTTATTGAGGTAAACACTTTGAGTGAGGATGAGGTGTTGGAGAAGTTAAACGACGGTTTTATATCTATTGTGGGGCATTTATCCACTTCACTTCTTTACAGTAACCTGCTTGGAATTGAAATCCCCATGAAACGAACAACTCTAATGCTAAAAAAAGATGATATCCTGATTGTTGGTCAGTATGTGGGTCCCCGCCTCGAAGAAGGAGTAATCGACCTCCCTGAAAATTCCACAATAATTTGGAAGATGGTGAGATTGTTATGACAACTTATTTAAAATGATCCCTCGGATGTTTAGCTTCGGGAATTATTTCGATAGTCACATTTGACTCGGGATTTTCATCGTTGCCTGAAATTACCTCAGGGGGACTATTCTGTTGGGAGGGATTAACAGGGGTTTGGTTAATGTTCTCATTGCGATTGATATGATAGACATCATGATCAGAACTCTTTGATCTTTTGACAATCATAAAATAGATTGTTGGAGCAAGAAACAAAACAATGATTCCGGATACGATTGCTGCGATTAACATGGCACTAAAATATTAAATCTGAAAATACTGTCCTTAAACTTAGCCAAAAATCAATAAAACCACAAAATTCATTTCAGGTTAAGTTTGCCTTCATTAAAAACACCTTAATTGTTTCACTCACCACACTCGTTCTGATGTAATTTGAAAAGATGAACGTCAGGTCGGGATTTTATTGCCAAAAACAATGAGTTATCTTTCCCCATAAAGCAGATCTTCCGCAATTACATTGATATCTAACATGACTGCCTCATAGTCGGGTCGTGTGACCCATTTAATCAAGGATAGATTTTCGACGGGGAATGATTTAAGGATATTATAAACTTCGATCGCATTGAGAGCTGCTTCTTTTTGAAGAGCGTTCTCCAACATTTTTCCCCAATTGAATTTCATATTTTTCGAGATGACCCAAAGATCAACAATATCTTTTGTCTCAAATCGGAAAATTGCGGAAAGTTTGTTGGATAGAATATTTTCCCAATTATCAACAAAACCATATCCGGGATCCAGGATTGGTTGACCAAGATGCACGGAAATATCGTTCACAAAATCTATCTTCAAATTCACTTTTTCCTTTAGTACAATTAACTGAACAAATCTTTCGGAGGTAACAGTTTTGCAATGTCTATTAAAATGCGTGAACTCTGCGAGGTCTCTTGAACCGTCTCCATAAATTGCCTTACATAAGTTGAGAAACCGGGATCATCATTCACAAAAAATCAAGATCATCAGAGTAACGATGATTAAAATAAACTCTACTAAGGGCGGTTCCACCTGTCAGATAAAAGGGAATTTTTAAGTCTTGTACGATTTTCAAGACTCCATCCTGTAAGGGTAGAGGCTCTCCGTGTAAAACTTTTCTGACGAGTTCATATCTGTTCCTGATCTCCTGATTTCGAATCTTTTCTATCAATTCATGGGTAAGGTTTTGAGTGAGGTAATCTTTTCCGTATAATTTAAGAATGCTATACCATGGAACCCTCTCAAGAATTCTTTTAAGGATATACTCCTTTGTTAAGAATAAATAAGCCGGCTCTTTATCAAGGGTTATGAGGTATAACTGATTTACATCAACCTCATAATCCCAGAATATCGGGCTGAGAGTTTCTTCTATATAAGTTTTATCAATCATGCACAAATATAAAGATAATTCAAGAAATAATTGGTTCTGCTAACGACTTAATCAAAGTACCGCATAAATTGAAGTAAACATCACCCCCACAACCACATTTTGTTTAGGAAATTTGTTATTTTTGTTGTCACATTTGTAAACACATAAAACTTATGGAATGGAACAGATAATGAAAAAGATGACCTTGCTTTTTGTTATAATCCTTACGGGATTCTCCTTGGCTCAAACCGATGCGGAAATGAAAGCTTACATGGAATATCTTACTCCCGGGGAAGCGCATGAGTACCTGACTCACGCTGTAGGCGAGTGGGACTATCTCCTGAAAATCTGGACAGACCCCGGAAAGGAACCAATAGACAATAAAGGAACCGCAAAAAGTGAAATGTTGCTCGGCGGACGCTTTCTCCAGATTTCACACGACGGTATCGCATGGGGAATGCCGATGCAAGCAATTCAGTTGTTTGGGTTCGACAACTTTAAAAGAATTTCAGGCATTATGGATGGACAATATGGGCACCGGATTTTCACTATCAACCGGCAAGTTTGACGAAGGAACCAAAAACATCATAATGTTTGGCAGTTTTATCGATGCCGTCAGGGAGAAACAAAATTTAAAGGAGTCTGGAATTTCGCCGACTTGAATAATCATTCAATCAAAATGTTTACTCTTAAAGAAGGAAAGAAATCCTTTCGTGGGAGACGATTTATACAAAAAGAAATAATTTCTTCCTGGATTTGTTATTTTGTTTGGCAACCATTCGAAATTTTCGAGCAGTTCAACCTGCCCAATTTATGCGCAGTGTCGCACAAATTGATTTGTCCATGTATAAAATCTTTACTCCCTCTCCCCTGAATTCCAACTATCCGGAAATTCCGGATGGTTCACTATTTTATCTCTTTGATGGAGCAAAAGTGAAAAAAGTTTGTTATCTGATTGTTTTGTTGTTTTTGGTTAATCCAATAATTTCCCGGACTTATGCCTGGATTTATCCTGAACACAGAGATATGGCTCTGCACGGGATCAAAAAAATTTCACCCGAAAAGAGAAAAAAACTTGATGAATTGTGGAGGTTGGCGAGAACGGGTTATGAGTCAAGATTACACGAATCTGTGATCGATGAGACAAACACCATTTCACCAACATTAATCGATTTTGCCGCCTGGCCGGCGATTAGTGGGGACCATTCTGTATCAGCAAAAGATATGCTTAATACTGTCCTCCATTCTGACTGGATTCTCTCGGTTGCATCAATAGCGAATGAATTAAAAATCGCACTTGCAGAGTCATGGAAAAGCGATTCTCGAAACAATGCTCTGCGGAACTCAGATCTGCTTCTTCAACGGGCAGACCCTGCTTATGCAACAAGAGCCGGCCACAACAATGTCCATTTCCTCCTTTCCCTTAACAGCATGGTTCAAACTGAAAAGGAATATTTCAGAGTGTGTGAAGCCCGAAGCTGAACTGAACGCCATTGGCGTATATGTCTGGTATCATTACAGCGCACTTTTGAAGGCATCAATCGTTGCCAACCAACAAGTTAAGTGATATGGACAAAAGCGCTTTGATCCTGTCGGCACTTGCCGATGAGGCCTTTGCTCTCCATTTTCTGGAAGATATTACGGCATCGGGTCATCTTGCCGGAACCTGGGGGAATGCTTCACAAAAAAAGGGTTCACACGACTATTATAACGAACACGGAATAAAAACAAGCACATGGGAGGGTGAAAACATCGTTGTTGTGGGTGACGCATGGATGAGAGAAGAGGATCTGGAAAGAACGGCAGAGCTGGTAAAGATGAGTCTTGAACATCTTCTCGATGCATTTTCGGGGGTGGAAAAAGCGACAATGGAAATAAACGACAGACAAAACTTTTTTTGAACCCGATAATTTTAACATTGCTAAAACGGATTTTATGCCCGTTCGAGAGGTGGATTCAAAGATTGTTGAATTGCTTGCACCTCTGCTCCACAAGACCCCCATTCCGGGTTAAATCATGGGTTGGGAGAATTACCAAGATTCAGATCTGAACTTGGTGCCTTTACGGGAGTTTCCGCATCATTAAATACCAGTTTTTTGTCCCGGAGTTTTGGAGAGAGACAGGATTATCCGGGAGTATTAAGCGGAATAGACATCAATGCTAAATTTGGAGTGGGACTTGATGGAGTTTTAAGCGAATCGGGAGATGGTCTGGTTTTTATCGGTTTAGGTTTAAGATTTGACGCTCCAGCATCTTCGGGGATTGTTGATAACCCCGGAACTCAAGCTTATGGAAATCTCCTTTCATCCATCCCTTCAAGATCTGCTTATGCCATAAGATTTCGAATGCCTTTTTACCTGATACCCGGCGACTTGCTGGTTGCAGCACCTTTCCTGTTGATTTTTTCAGAGTCAACTTTGAATAAAATGGCAGCATTTGCAACAAATGGAGGACTTATCCCCTGGCAGTCGGGTATTTCTACATCATTTGGCAGATTTCAATTTATTTTGGGAAGAGAAGTAAGTATTCAATTGTTTGGAAGATCAAAAATCCATGATGCCTTTTTTCAGTGGGCAAAAACTCCCAATGGTGATTCGAAACTGGCAATTACAAACTACCGTTCCACCAGAATTGAACTTCCAATTCTTGAATACAGACCATTCAGAGATTTTGCAACCGCCCAAAGTTCCAAGATTTTTATTCAGCTTTATGGAGGAGTGGACATCCCTCATAACGTCGAGTTATCTACACCAAGCGATTTGGTTTTACCCGAATTGAATGATGTATGGTTTCTGGGAATTCGAATGGCTTTCGATTGGAGATACTATTTTAAGGGAAAGTGAACAAGAAATTACTTCGTTTTGTTGTTATATAATTATCATTTAATTTTGACAGTCATTTCGACCGTTTTAATCATGCAGTTTCAATTTCGTGAACCGGAAAATCCCGAACATGTGCCGGCTGACAACGATTACTTTTCAATAATAACAGTGCTTTTGCCAAATTTTAAGCCGATAACCAGAATCAATAAAAATGTCGATTAGAAATAAACTGATTCTTTTTCTTATCCTGCCTCTTGTGCTTCTTGTCTTTGCTTTTATTTTACCTCAAACAGCTTTGTGCAACAACTTCTGCTCGAAAATTTTGAGTCCGGTCATAACGAGTTGTTAAACACCCACACACAGTATTTTGAGCAGGTTTTAAGAAACGGTGCGCACCTGGCTGATAATTCAGCTTCTTTTATAAAAGATAATCCCAATCCGGAGGGGAAAAAACTGGAAAGGATTCTCAAGGATATTATAAGTAGCGAGAAAGTGATATATGGAGCTGTTGTAGCATTTGAACCAGGAGTGTATAAAGGAAAGGAAAGATTTGCACCTTTCTACTTTGAAACAAAAGATACTGTTGGATATTTCGATTTATCTGACTCCAAATTTGGATATGATTATCGCCAGGAAGAACATAAATGGTACAATATTCCGGCAACGACCAAAACCTTACTGGTCGGAACCTTTTTATTCCGGAGTCTTAAAAGGAACAAAAATAATAACTTACTCAACCCCATTCTGGATGGAGATAAATTCTCAGAGTTGTTGTTGTTGACTATGCCCTTAACGAATTGGATGAATATTTACGAAGTTCGTTTAACACAGGAACCCAACGATTTATTATTCTTTCAAAAGATGGGACGTATATTTCTCATCCTGATAAATCAAAGATAGTTGATCTCTCACTGCTGGACGATACCACCTCTATCATTGACGATGGAGACAAGAAAATTCTTCTTAAGAGTATTTTATCCGGTGATAACGGTTGTGTGAGGGTAAAGAAGAAGGATTCTGATGAGAATATACTGCTTTTACTCTTCAATCCCTGTTTCCGGTTGGAATATAGTGGCTTACGAGATCGAGGATTCGCTTACCGCTTCTATAGACGATATTTTCAAAAAGGCGTTTATGCCTCTCTTCTTTTTTATTATCTCATTTTCGCAGTATCCTTCATAACAGGCAAACTTTCTCCAATAAAACAAATTCGTGTTTTTACAAGAAGTATTGCTTCAGGTGATTATCCTGAAAAACTGAAGAGCACAACCAAAGATGAGTTTGAGGAAACTTGTAACCGATCTTAATAAATGAACGAGATGTTGCAAAAAGAGAAACGATCTTATTGAGCT
>JADJNX010000011.1 GCA_016714125.1 Ignavibacteriales bacterium
ATCTCTATCAAACCTTTGAACTTTTGCAGCTTTCACTGCTGCGTCAGCAGCCTCTCTATTAATTTGATCTTACGGAAGAAGCTCTCAAATAAAGGGCTTCCAAAGTAAATCAACTCCTGAATGTCCGCGCAGGAAAATGTCAGGATGAACTTGTTTGGAACTTGTTGAAGAAATAATCAATTACTCCAAAACCAAGTGTGTCAATGGCAGTTCAACCGATGAGTCTGACAACAGTAACATCCCCGCAAAATAATGCTCATATATTTTCCCGAACATAGTTGCTTTTACAGGGGAAATTACAAAGCTCTACATCAGCTGTCTTTAACATGATATCGAGGATGCGTGCATTCCACAAGCGATGCTGGCAATTCGATTAATCCTAATAGATTTTTCTTAATCATCTTATCTCCTATTAATTCTTAATAATTCTTATAAAATCGTTATTTACATCCACCACTACACACACACAAATTGAGGCATGAATTATTAGACCAAGTTTTTTCCATCAGGGAATTTTGGCGATCCCATCCCCTTTTGAAACTCTCTCTGAGGAAACAGTCGGGATCGAGGTTCCAACAGCCTGTTTCAATTTGAGTTTTTCACTTCTGAAAGGTTCATAGTTCCTTCCAAAAGTGAACATTTCAGTTGTCCACTTTCAATTTTTTCATCAACATTTTAAATTAGAACTCTCCGCCCTCTTTCATCGGATGCACTAACGGGGTGTTTCTGAACATACCAGCCCTTCAGCTCTCTCATGTTTTGTTTTGACCCCCCAGATCACATGCACCCTTTGGGAAGAAAGGGATTCTTTGAGACAAGCATAAAACACACGCAAACTACAAGAACAGCAGAGTTCCACCATCTGGTTCACCAGTAATCAGCGCCGGTAGCTGTAAATCCCAATGATCTCAATAACTTTATGTGGCTGAACATCACGCAACCCCAGCAGGTATCTGGGACGGGAGATTCAATTACAATGTAACTGCACTGATCCTGCAAGCTGATTTTCCAATTCTAATATTTGTTTTTTTCTAGGCTGTATCCCTGTCTGAACCTAAATGGATGTTTTTGGGCAGGGTGATACACCAGTAGTTTTAGTTTACCAGGTTCATCAAGATTGTCCATCAGCTGCACATCATCAAACCACATTAAAAACAGCGCGAAATCAGATTCAGTTTGTCCCTCCTGCAAGTTCTATAACCTGTACGGTTATCCCTACAGGCTAAAAATTAGAAGGATTTTTAACCCATCACAGCTACACAAATAAATTTTGTGTCTAGGTTTTTGAATCTGATGCATATTTAACACATTCATCAGAGTCTCAACATTCGCGACAACACATCAATGTTCAACGGAATTCCGCCTGCCGGGATCAACCTGCCGGTTGCAGTATAAACAAGTTCACATATTACTCATCACCCAGAAAAGTTAAAAATCACCCAGTTCAGAAATCTCAATTGGATGATTTAAAATTACTACTGGATTTAACGACTTGATCGCTTTTTGTCATTTGTTTTGATCCCAAATAGCCTTTTTAGCGCCGTGGCTTTCATCATCACTGTAGCCATCCCTCAATCATGTCTTGAGCTTTGAGCAACATAATTCATAATCTTTAGAAGAAGAGGACCACATTCGGCACCACATTCGCCAAAACAAACTCAACTGGCAGGAAGATTTTATATGGGTCGGAAATCCGGCACCCCCGGCACCAACAACTCCGGCCTGTTTAATCAGATTCGCAAGATCCATTTTATCTGTTTTCTGTAAATGTTCTTAAAAATGTCTTCATTAATTTGATTGCCCCGTTAAACTTTACCGGGATAGACTTTGAATATAATAATTCAATTGCCCCTCTAAGGCCTTCAAAAACTGAAAGATTGTTGGGTACCACTACATATTCCTTCACTCGGGAGTAAATCATCAACAACGCACCTTGGGTTGGGTCATCGCCTCTAAACCAATCTCGCCGTGTGTTCTCTCAAATCCCGATTCTTTAAATCCACCCCAGGGAGTCTCTGCCATTCCATGGGACATCAAATGATCGTTTATAGTTATTGTCCCTGCTTCAAGTTTTGAAGCAATTAGATGACCTTTTTTCTTGTCTGTCGTCCAAACTGATGCGGTTAATCCAAGATTGGAATCGTTCGCCAAAGCTATTGCTTCTTCAATTGTTGAAAATTTTTGAATCCCCAAAAGAGGTCCAAATGTTTCTTCCTGCATCATCAACATCTCAGAATTGACATTTTCCACAAGATAAGGTCTATGGAAAAACCCTTTCGATAATTCTGGATCAACTGTACCAACTTCAGTTACGAGTCCACCTTTAGACGTCGCATCTTCAAGATGAGTTTTTACCAATTTTTGTTGACTCTCGGTAGTCATCGAGCCAATTTCAACATCGTAAGATGTGCCAACTCCCTGACGCAGTTTGCTCCCTTGTCGTTTAATTTCTGCCATAAAACGGGAATATATATTTACCTGCACATAAATTCGCTCGACACCTGCAAGATTGTCCCGAATTACTCAATCCACCCCATAATGCTCCTGCAGCCGCACGATGAACATCTGCATCGTCAAGAACTATCATCGCATCATTTCCACCCAACTCGAGTGAAATTGGCAGCAGTCGTTCCCCTGCTTTTTTCATCAGTTTTTTCCCGACAGGAACTGATCCGGTAAAAAACAGTTTGTTTATTCCCGAGTCAATAAATGCATCACCGGCAACATTACCCGGAATGTTTAACAGCGTGAACAACCCTTCGGGAAGTTTTGCCACACTGACAACCTCTGATATAAGCTTTGCTACTTCCTGGGTTTGTGAGGCAGCTTTTAATACAACTCCGTTCCCTGCAATAAGAGCCATAATAACTTCATGCATCGGAATTCCAAATGGATAATTCCATGGGCTTATAATGCCAATAACTCCAAAAGGAACCCTGTCGATATAAGAAATCTTATTGGCAAGAGAGAATATTCCCCGGTCTTAATCTTTTCCGCCTTAACACCCTTTTGGCATTTTTGGCATAATAATTAATTGCCAGAACAGTGGGCATAACCTCGGTGGAAAGTGCATCAAAATCGTTTTACCGGCATCTTTTGAGATCACCTCCGAAAATCTTTCGGCATTCTCAATGATATAATCCCTCATTTTCAGGATCATATCTCTTCGATCATTAAATGAGAGTTGTGCCCATTTTTGTTGAGCAATTTTAGCTTTTTGAACGGCTTTATTTAACTCCTCAACAGTATTTAGAGGTGTTTCGCCGATTTTCTCTCCCGTCGCCGGGTTGTATGAGATTGTTGTTTCCATAATCTTTTCTTTTGAGGATTGTTTGGTACAATCAGATTGTTTTCCCCTAAAATTATCTAAATTTCCAACATACAATTTAGAGATTTTTATGGAAAGATTCAGACCGGGTTTCGGGTGGCAACGATTTACCCATTTGAGACCATCGAAACAAAAAGCATTGATCCTGTGGATAAATTCAGAGGCAATTTTGTATTGAACTATCGGGTTATCTATACCCCTGAATCGCCATAAACGTGGGCTAGCAGATTAAACCAAATCAACGATAAATCTGTCCACAGATGATAAATTAAAGAGTTTTTCATGAAATATTGTTTCGTTTTTTTACAGTTGTTTTTTGTGACAATTTCATCACAGTCGGTTTATTTCCCTCCGTTAACCGGGAGCCAATGGGAAACTCTCTCCCCTTCAACATTAAATTGGGACACAACAAAAATTGATTCGCTCTACTCATTTTTGCAAGGAACCAACACAAAAGCATTTCTTGTTTTAAAAGATGGTAAAATTGTTCTTGAAAAATATTTTGGTCTATTTACCCAGGATAGTAACTGGTACTGGGCATCTGCGGGTAAATCTTTGACAGCATTTTTGGTGGGTATTGCCAAGCAGGAAGGATCATTAAGTCTAAATGATTCAACTTCCAAATATCTTGGGGCCGGCTGGACATCCCTCACCCCTGAACAAGAAGGCAAAATCAAAATTATCAATCAGTTGACAATGACTTCAGGATTGGATGACGGGGTGCCTGATCATTATTGTACACTCCCCTCATGTTTAGTGTATAAATCTGAACCCGGCAATAGATGGGCTTATCACAATGCTCCCTACACGCTTCTTGATGGAGTAATGACAAGTGCCTCGGGACAAAATCTTAACCTGTTTATACAACAAAGAGTTAAATTGATTACCGGGATGAACGGTGCATTTTTTCCCAACGGATACAATAATGTTTATTATAGCACTCCGAGGAGTATGGCACGTTTTGGACTTTTAATTCTAAATCGGGGTAATTGGGATGCGACACCAATCTTAACCGACACAACCTATTTTAGAGAGATGACAAACACTTCAAATACAATTAACAAATCTTATGGATACCTTTGGTGGTTGAATGGGAAGGAATCGTTTATGCTGCCCCAAACACAAATTGTTTTCCCGGGATGTTAAGCCCCGAAGCACCGCATACGATGATCTCAGCTTTGGGAAAAATGCACAAATCTTGAACATTGTTCCTGAACTTAATCTTGTGACGGTAAGAATGGGTGACGCACCCGGTACGTCAATTGAAGTGCCGACTGTTTACAATAACGATATCTGGAAAATACTTAAAGAGGTAATTAGATACACTCCAACATCTGTGAAAGAAGCAACCTCTCAAACTCAATCCAAGGGAATGGTTGTTTATCCAAATCCTGCAACTGACCGTATCAATTTTTTAATGCCTGAACCAAATTCGGAAGTTGATGTCTATATCTACTCAGTATTAGGTGAAAAGGTAGCAGAGGGGGGAAATGTTACTTCTTTGGATATTTCACACCTCTCCCCGGGTGTGTATCAGTTGATCACAAAAACTCAGGGAGAAATGTCAGCAACAAAATTTGTTAAAACACGATAAAAAAATAAGATGACCTCTTTTTCCTGTGAATGAATTTCCCGATCTATCGGGACTATTGGTTAATTCTTCTGGAAATCAAAACCAATAGCGTGGGGTTTAAACCCCATGAATACACAGATTACGAGAATCCAAATCTTTTCGCTATTTCCTCCCTTTAAAAGTGCTCATACTCTCGGTAATTTTTAAGAATCCGAGCAGCCACTGAA
This sequence comes from Ignavibacteriales bacterium, assembly GCA_016714125.1. Taxonomy (GTDB): domain Bacteria; phylum Bacteroidota; class Ignavibacteria; order Ignavibacteriales; family Ignavibacteriaceae; genus UTCHB3. The sequence continues at coordinate 5,129 of JADJNX010000011.1, forward strand.
ACCATGAATCAGGAAGGACTCTTAGTCTTGGTGTAAGGTGAACTGTAAATGGCCGTTTTGGTGAGTATCTCCCTTTTTTAATCGCAGCTTCAACAATGGCTTTTGCAATTACATCATGACTTTTAAGCAAGGGTACGATTAAACCACCGGGGAAAGGAATTTTAGCGCCCTCAAACATACCTGTCCTGATATATGAAGGGTGAATGGATGAAAATTTCACTCCTTTTTTGCCAAGATTATTAGCTTCAAATCGAAGTGATTCAGTTAATCCCCACACTGCCCATTTAGTGGCGGCGTAAATTGCAAGACCCGGGACTCCAATTGTTCCTGCGGCAGAAGAGATATTAACAACATGCCCCCTGTTCTTTTCATACATCGCAGGCAGAAATGCTTTTGTTGTATAAATAAAACTTGTGAGGTTCACATCTATTGTTTTTTCCCACTCTTCATCAGGTCTTTCGTGGAAATATCCTCCCCTGACATATCCTGCATTATTTACAAGTATATCAACACTTGACATCTCTGAAAATGCTGTTTTCCCAAGTTCATATACTCTAACCTTATCAGTCACATCACACTGATGGTAAAAAACTTTTCCCAAACCGGCAAGTTCTTTTTTTGCAGATTCAAGGGCTTCACTGCTCAAATCCCAGATTGTTACAGTGACACCTTCTCCGAGCAGTCGCTTTACAGTTGCAAGTCCAATCCCCATCGCTCCACCGGTAACTACTGCCGTGGCATTACTTAAATTTTTCATCAAAAATATCCAAATTGTTGAAAGGAAACTTAGAGAATTTTAGTGAAAGAATGAGGAGGTTCGAGTTTGAAAAATCGATTCTTGACTATTATGTTACAAGAATTTCTTTTATCTTTGATTACTAAATATTTGATAATTGCTGAAATTTACGAGAGATTTGGAAATTCCTGAAAAAATAATTTTTTGTACCGAGTGTGGAAGTTCCCTGACAGATTTTTATCTTTCAGCCGATGTGAAAGATATTGAGAAACTTGAGGCACAATACAATAATTGCCGTAAAACCGGTAAATTTAAGGGTGAGATGTGTTCAAAAATGTTTATCGCTCTCGATTTTGAACTTGAAAACCTTGAAGACCCCGACGAATAGTTAGTAAAAGTTAATCCACCACCCCACTCCCAAATTCAAATCACACAACAAAAAACTGCCCCTCATTCCTGAAAGGCAGTCTTAAAACTTTACAATTAATACCTAATAACTAATACCTAATACCTATTTCGTTTTATAGTTTTCCATAATGTATTTAGCAACAGCTTTAACCTCTTTGGGTTTTAGACCTTGTGCTGGCATTGGTGGATAGGCAGGGTTTTTCTTAACAGGGTTGTTGATAAAATTCACCAGCTCATCCATTTTGCCTTCATAATTTGGTAATGTTTCTTTGTATGGAGGACCCACAAGTTTTACATCCCATTTATGGCAAGCTTGACATTTTTGCGTGAAAATTGTCTCACCAGCTAATTCCGTACCTGTGGCAGCCGCAAGCATCTGTTTCATTGATGAATCGTGCTCTGCAGCAAGAACTATTGAATGATGTTTTGTGCTCTGTTTAAAAGCACTCTGATCGGCAATTATCAAAGAGACTGTAGAGAAAAGAAGGAAAAGTAATGCCCAACTTGTTGCATTTAGGTTCTTGTTCTTAACCACCTGATAAATTGCATGATAAAGTCCAAAGACGAGAAGCGCAGAAAGAGCTGAATAAATCAGTGCCGACTTGCTTAACGATTGTCCGGGAATCTGTACAACATGGATTAATATCAAAACAGGTAACGCAAGAGCTGCAAGCATTGCAATTTTTGAAAGTGTCTCACGAGCAAACTCTTTGTATTCTTCAGTCGCCTCTGTCAGTCCACCATCCCAATAGAAAACTCTAAAAAGCATTAAAGAGGCTGTGGCTGCAAATCCAAGGGCAAATACATATAACCATTTTATAAAGAAACTACCCGAGACAAGAATATGCAACAGGTTTTTTGAAGCTTCCCACTCATTGGAATAAATTCCCAAAGATAGACCGGCAACAACAAAATAGGATGATGATATCATCATGAAGAGTCCCCACGGACCTGCAAACTTTATCAGGTTTGAAGCACTGTTGAGGTAGGAACTTACTTCTTCATTTGATTTAACCGAACCAAGAAGGCCCTTGAACTCAATCGAATAACGGTAAATATATACTAAAACAACTGCCGGTAACCCGATTAATGAACCAAAGAAGAGATAACCAACAGCGGCTATTTTCATTTGATGCAGAAGTTGAGCAAATATAAAAGTTAATACAAACGGTGGAATAATTGCAAGAAGGATCCCTGCCGTTTTCTTCACAGTTACCAGCTTGATTATATCGTTTGCCAGAGCAAGGTATTTTGGATCATTGGTTAATCGCCCCTTTCTTCTAAAATAAAGCGAAAGAGAGAGACCACCTGTCAACATACCTATAAAAGGAATGTACATAAACAGAACCAACATCATCATATAATGCAGAAGCTGGATATGTTCCGATGACTGTGGTAAAACTAATTTGTCAAGAAACTCCATACCTAAATTATCCTTTCGGCATCAATTTATCTATTGAAACAACTAAAACCAGATATAACACAAAATAATTTATTCCCATAAATGCTTTTTTGAATGACTGCCGTCCGGTGTCGTGTTTCAAAAGTTGAATGGAGTAAACTATTAGTGTCGCCGCTGACAATACTATCAGCAATAACGATACCCACCCGCTCACCAAATTAAATAACGGGAACAGGAGAGCAGAGAGTGCAGTGGCAAACGTCCATACAAATGTAATTCTTGCCAACTGTGGTTCACTAAAACGACTCATAATGGTTGGCAATCCTGATGATTCATAGTCCTTATTTAAAAACAGGAGCAGGAGCCAAAAGTGAGGAATTTGCCAGATAAAAAAGAAAAATGCAAGAAATACACTTTCAGGTGAGGCAAGGTCTCCCCCGCCTGCAACCCACCCAACTACGGGAGGAATTGAACCTATTATTGAACCGGGTACTACCGCAAAAGGGTTTTTCCTCTTCATTGGAGTGTAGATGATATTATACCATACCAATGCAAGTAGTGATAACAACATTTCGACCGCTCCAAGGGCAACCAACAATAGCATCGAACCGGTAATAACAAAACCTGCGGCAATTAATATTACCTGAAGTTTTGAAAGATTCCCGGAAGGTAATGGTCTGTTTTTGGTTCTATTCATCCTGATATCAATGTCACTCTCTTGCAGATGATTTATAGCTGCAGAGCCACATGCTGTCAGGAAGATGCCAAGAACAGGATAGATCACACCGATGTCAAATGTACCGCGAGAAAGGAGGTATCCAAATCCCGTGGTGATTGGGACTTTTTTAACTGCATTAGAATCAACTACAGGAGTGGTGGTAGTTCCACCATCTTTTAAAGCTTTTTTATTGCCAAGCCACTCATCAAAAACAGTTTGAGGCACGATATGAACTTTTGTGTACATATTCCAGTGATTTAATCCACAGTATTCAGCACAAGCGATGTCGTAAACACCCGTTTCATCTGATTGAAACCAAAGCATGTTATTTTTATTTGGAAGTGCGTCTGCCTTAAACCTAAAATGCGGCATATAAAAACTGTGATTTACATCCATGGATGTAATATCAAGTCGAATTGGTTTGCCTTGGGGTACATACAAAGTATCAGTTGTGACACCATTGTCATATTCAAAATTCCACTTCCACATCTGCCCGATCACCTTAATCTTATATGCGTTCTCGGGAGGTGTTGCAAGTGCATCATATCCCAGATAACCATACCAAAACATGCCGGCAACAAGAATGAGAGGAATAACCGTCCAGGTTATTTCCAACGTCATGTTCCCCTCTATGTTGACCGCTTTTTTGTTCCGTTTCGCATTGTATTTATAAACAAAATACAACATGATAATCGTGATAGCGATAAGTAGAGCAGCAGAGATGACAACAATGAATGTGAAAGCATTGTTTACACTGTCTATGTAATTTGTCTCATTATACATTTATAACTATCCTTGCAAAAAACTGTAGTCAGAAAATAAAAGAATAAGTGATACTGTCAGAAAAAATAACGAAGTATATACAAAGACAGTAAAAACTCTTTTCTCTACTTCAAGGTGCATAAATACCTTTAACACCAAAAAAAGACTTAACCGAGGCAATGGCAAGCGCAGTAATAATGGTGAGATTACCAAAATTAATACCTGCAACAGCAACTGTCAATCCGGTCAGTATTAACAGGGCAAACCATATCAGGATATAGTGCCCGTAGCCGTGGTCGTGATTTTTATGGTCGTTTGTGTTGTGTTCGCTCATTTAAAACCTCACGATATAAGATAAAATAATGGAAAGAGAAATATCCAGATAATATCCACCAAATGCCAGTAGAGACCGGCTGATTCGAGACGAACATATTGGTCTTGATTAATTTTATCCTTCCAGGTGAACCAGGTCATGTAGGCAATTACAGCCATGCCAATCACAATATGAAGACCATGAAGACCGGTCATCACATAATAAAGTCCAAAAAAGAGAATTTCTCCGTTGCTTTTTTCGAGTAATTGTTCACTTCCCGGATAAATACCATGTGAGATTTTAGCCATCCACTCAAAATATTTATTAACAAGGAAGCCAACAGCCATCGCCAGTGTCATTAATTGGAAAAAGAGAGACAGATACTTTTGTCCCCTCTTAATTGCAACAATTGCAAGAACCATTGTCAAACTACTGGTAAGAAGAATGATGGTATTAAGCGCTCCAAAGAGTGTATTAAGTTCTTTTGCCGCAAGATGAAACTGTTCTGTATATGTAAACTTGTAAACGGCATAGACAAGAAACATACCACCAAACAATAAAAGTTCGGTGAATAGAAAAAGCCACATTCCAAGGCGTGAACCTTCGTCATCCCTGTGGACGTGTGTTTCTACTCCGGGTGCTGAAGATGTTGTACTCAAACCTTCTCCTCCTTTACTTCCGTTTCTGAAACTTCATTTCTTTTATATTCGTAAGGTCCCGACTCAACAGTTGGTGCCTCTTTAAAGTTAAACAAGTATGGTGGAGTTGGAGTTGACCACTCAAGGGTTTCACCACCCCAACTATTTTCTTCAGTTACCTTTTTGCCATTTCTCAGAGCATTAAAAAGATTGATAAACATAATCAACAAGCCGGTGATAAGTATCCATGAACCTACTGTCGAAAGCATGTGGTAAATCTGGAACTCAGGAAGATAATCATAATATCTTCTTGGCATTCCCAACCAACCCATTACAAACATTGGGAAATAAAGAAGGTTGAACCCAACAAAAAGTACCCAAAAACCAGTTTTTGCAATAAGTTTGTTATACATCCTGCCAAACATCTTTGGCCACCAATAGTGCATCGCTGCAAAAATTCCAAATCCTGTTCCACCAAACATTACATAATGGAAATGTGCCACAATAAATGAAGTGTCATGGATATGAAGGTTAACTGATAAAGCCCCCTGAATGAGACCAGTGAAACCGCCAATAGAAAACAGGAAAATAAATCCAAGAGCATATAATAACGGTGGATCTGTGATGATCGATCCCTTATAAAGTGTCGCAACCCAGTTGAATACTTTGATTGCTGAAGGAATTGACACCAAAAAGGTCAATACTGAAAAAGCTATCATTGCAACTCCACTCATCCCTGCTGTAAACATATGGTGAGCCCATACGAGTGAGCCAAGGAAAGCGATTGCTACACTTGAAAACGCAATAAATTTGTATCCAAAAATGGTTCTTTGCGAAAATACAGGAATTATTTCCGATACAACTCCCATCGCCGGAATTATCATAATGTAAACCGCCGGATGAGAATATATCCAAAAGAGGTGTTGAAACAGAACCGGATCACCGCCCAGTGCGGGATCAAAAATTCCAATTGAAAGAGTTCTCTCTGCAACAACCAAAAGAAGTGTAATACCTATAATTGGAGTGGCAAGAACCTGTATCCATGCAGTTGAATAAAGTGACCAAATGAAAAGAGGCATCTTAAAAAATGTCATCCCCGGTGCTCTAAGTCTGTGGACTGTTACAACAAAGTTTAATCCGGTAAGAATGGATGAGAAACCAAGAATAAACGCTGCCATAAGCGCCGGAATAACATTTGTAGTCGTTCTGACAGAATAAGGTATATAAAATGTCCATCCTGTGTCAGGTGCACCTCCGGGTAGAAATACTGAAGTAACTGCAAGTAACCCGCCAATTACAAATAACCACCATGACAGCAAGTTCAACCTGGGAAAGGCAACATCCGCAGCACCAATCATGATCGGGAGGAAAAAGTTTCCAAATACCGCAGGTAAGCCGGGAATAATGAACAAAAAGATCATTATAATCCCGTGCAGGGTGAAAAACGAGTTGTATGTCTGTGGATCAATAATAGTTCTTCCGGGAGCGATCAGTTCGAGTCTCATGAGGAAACCGAATGTCACACCAACAGCAAAGAATACCATCATGGAAATAAGGTATAGAATACCTATCCTTTTGTGATCTACAGAAAGTATCCAACCCAATAAACCGGAATGTTTGCCTTTATAATCAAGATAACTAACATTCACATCGTTTGTTGTTGAAGACATATTATGCACCTTCTTTAATATCTTTTGTTTTTGATTTCTTTACTAAAAATATAAGTCCGATTGCTGCAGCGAAAATGATTAACACCCCAAAAATACGGGTAACATTTAACATATAAGTTTCGCTATCACTGTCATAATTGAAGCAAAATTTTAGGATTTTTGCTACTGTCGGAGCAGTTTTACCATCCATTGCCTCAATTACTGCCATTTTTATATCGAATGGCAGATACTTCGGTCCTATTATATACCTGGTTATCATACCATCTTTGGCAATTGCCATTATAGCACCCGGGTGAATGATCTGATCTCCCATTCTGGTAAATGTGATCCCGGCCAATTCAGTAATTTTTCTAATCGAAACGGAATCACCCGTCAAAAAGTGCCATGAGTTTTCGGGTAATCCAACAGCTCCTGAACTCAATATTCCTTTTTTCTTTTCAGCTGCATCCTTCGAGGTCTCGTTATGGTCAATTGAAATACTGATCAACTGATATTCTTTTCCCGGAGCAAGATCCACTCTCCTTACTTGTGATGCAACATCCGCAAGCATAGGTGAGCAAATAGCAGGACATTTATAATAAACAAACATTAAGATGGTCGGTTTATCGATCAAACTTTTTAAAGTAACTTTCTCCCCTTTTTCATTGGTAAATACCATGTCAAGTGGGAGCTTTGTACCAAGTTTTCCATCGTCAAGTCCTGCTCTTCCCGGCTCTCCTATTGCTGCTACAACAATTGAGAAAACAACAAAAAGGAGAAATATCCGAATCATCTTATTTCTCAATGTTATAGAGAACTTTTGAGATAATTAAACATCTTGTCAACTTCTGATTCTTCCATTGAGAAAACTATGTATTTGAAGCCGTTACCATTCAGATTTCTTTTAATAACTTTCAAAAATGATTCAGTGCCATCCTTCCAATCCTCATTTGAGAGAAGGAACGACAAAGCAATTTTTTTATCTACAACAGCACCAAGGAAAAGTTTTGCACCGGCATCACTTTTTGATTTTGATTCCAGCGATTTTAATGCAGTATCAAGTTTTTTAACCAATTCTGCATCTTCTCTTTCGAGAAAGGATACAGCACCCGAAACAGGGATTGTACCCGGTTTAAAGGTCCCTTTGGTCAACTGATATTTTTCGTCAATCTCTTTGATAGTTGCATCCGTTATTGCCGGAGGATCCGTCATAAAGTTGTTTCTGATGTAGTGGATCAAACCAAGTCGTTGATCTGCGGGAAGTACATCATAAGCAGCCATTCCATTTTTGGTAATCCCCTCCTGGAGAGTTTTCCACATACCTGTAAGGTCGGGACTGTTAGTCCAGCCGTCATTTGTATGAAAATTCCTTGGTTTAGGGTTCAATGCTACACCTGCAGCTCCGTCTCCCTTACCATCTGCTCCATGACAGGATGCACAACTGGTTGCATAGATTTCTTTTCCTTTTGCAATCAGTTCATCAGATGGTTTTTTCATCATAGCTGCATCTACAGCAGTTAGAATTGCAGGATCGGAAACCGGTAATTCTTTGACTATGGTTGTCGAATCAAACATCCTGGCAGGAAGCGAGTTTTCATTCACCGTACCGAGGTTTTTAACATAAACGATACCAATCCCAAGCAGCACCACAAATAGATATGGATAAGATGCAGCAAGAAATGTTAATGGATTATCAAAAATGCTTTTTTTCTGTTCACTCATTATTTCATTTCCTCCTACAGCCTGAAATTAAGCCCCCTGTCGAGTTTTGGATCTCCGACAGGAACAGCGTTATGCTTTTTGAAATTGAAATAGAAGACGATTATCAGAACACCGATTGCAGCAATCGGGAAACCGAATTCAGTTAAAATATAGTGTAATCCACTTTTTTCACCATGATATTGTGGCATTATCAACCAATACAGGTCGAGAAGATGTGCGACAAGTATCCATACTGCAGCGAATTTAAGTCTTTTTGGATCCTTCTTCGCGGGAGCTGGTAAGAGCAACGCGTAAGGTACGAGGAAGTGAACAACTATAAGAGTAAGTGTTATAGCACCCCACATTCCTTCCCAACGATCAATAAACCAAAATGTCTCTTCAGGAAGATTTGCGTACCAAATGAGCAGAAATTGCGAGAAGGCAATGTAAGCCCAGAAATTGACAAATCCAAAAAGAAGACCTCCGAGGCTTGAGAGATGATCATTAGTCATTTTTGGATGAAGATATCCATTGTCTTTTAACAAGACTACTGCAAGTGTTGTAGCTGCCAGACCAGCGAGCATGGTGCCTGAAAAGACATATACTCCATAAATTGTTGAAAACCAGTGAGGTTCCAAACTCATCATCCAGTCAATAGCAGAGAAAGTGATGGTTATTGCGAAAACCGGAATGAAAATCGCCGAAGCAACAATATTTCTCTTCGTTAATTTTTGGTCTCTCGTCTCATCCTGTTTCCTGGAGTTTCTTACTATAAAGAAATAGTAAAGTGCCCAGATAACAAAAGTTGCTACAACTCTTATCACAAAAAATGTGATATTCAGATATGGCTCCTTCAGTTTGAGAAGTGCATCCGAACTGACTGCATCTGTGTGTGACCAGTGATAGAGGTCGTGAATAAAAAAGAAGAGAGGAATCGCGACCACAATAAATAATGGAACAGTTGCGGCAAAAAATTCAGGGATTCTTCTTATCGGGGTACTCCAGTCTGCGTTTACAACATACTCGAGTGAGATCAAAAAGAGTGACCCCATTCCAATCGTCAGCAGATAGAAAAACCCAAGGAGATAAGAGAATTTTGCTCTGGTTGGATCAAGAAGCAACCCAAAAGCACCAACTATCAAACCGATGGCGAGAAGCGCTATGCCAATATTAAGGATTTTACCAGGCAATTCTTTTTTTACATATGACATTTCTTTAGTTGCCATTAGAAGTATTCTCCTTTCTGAACTGTTCAATTTCTGTCTCAGAAGCATTCTTGGCTTTTTGCAGTGCTCTGATATAAGAAACCACAGCCCATCTCTCTTTTACCGTCATTTGGTGCGAATAAGAAGGCATTACATTCTGTCCATTGGTAATAACATGATAAATATTTCCATCTTTCCATTCACGCAATTTTGCCGTGTGAAGACTTGGAGGATTCGGGAATTGCTGATTCAATCTGCTGTCACCATCACCATAATTTCCATGGCACGGAGAACAAAATGTCAGATATTTTTTCTGACCAAGTCTGAATACTTCCGCTGAATTCACCAGCGGGTTTTCAAGTGGATCAGCCGGTTGAGCAACCGAGTCCTTAAATTCATAAGGCATGTGACCTCTTGCAACACTTCCGGCAACGGGCTCGCGCATCATTCTTGAATCGGCGAAGAAATCACTTTTTTCTTGAGGAACCCCTCTGAATTGGTGTTCCATCCAATTAAATGGTGTGATGTAAAGAAGTTTGTTAAGTGTGAAATAGGTGCCTCCCGAAACAAGGATCACTGTTGTCACCAAAATTCCGATGAATTTAGGGTTGAAAGCGTCCTGCCAGGTTTTCTCAAATTCCATGATTTCAGAAATTTGTTTGCCACCAAGGGATTCAAAAAGTGCTCTAACCTCTTTAGCATTAAATTTTGGATCAGAAGCTCCAATAAAAACACCATATTTGTCTCTCGACACTTGTTGCATATATGGAGTATCGTGAAGAGGATGTTTGTTATCAGGAAAACGGAAGAAAAAGGTAATCATACCTATAACCGTTGCGAGGGTTGCAAAAAGCACAGTCAATTCAAACGTAACTGGAATAAACGCCGGTAGAGAGAAAAATGGTTTTCCACCGATGTTCATTGGATAGTCAACCACCATCGTCCACCACATAAGCAAAAGAGCAAATGCCGCACCTGAAAGTCCAAAAACCAGAGTGACATACCCAAGTTTTGAGGGTTTCAGTTTCATTGCATCATCCATGCCATGAACGGGATATGGAGTATGAATATCAAAATCTTTGTAACCGGAGTGTGACACCTTCTCAGCAGCATGTATAATCTGATCGGGAGTGTCAAACAAGGCTACCAAGCCATGTAATTTAGTATTTCGTTCCATTAGTGGTCACCCCCATGATGAGTTGGTTGTGCACCGTCTGCAACGGCTTTGATTTCTGAAATAGCTACCACAGGCATTGCTTTAACAAAAAGCAGAACCAGAGTAAAAAATAATCCAAAACTGCCGATAAGAATACCAAAATCGAAGATTGTTGGTACATAATATCCCCAGCTTGATGGTAGAAAATCTCTGTGAAGTGAAGTTACTGTGATCACAAACCTTTCGAACCACATTCCAACATTCACAAAAATTACTATAACCATCATTACCGGAATTGATCTCCTCAACTTCTTAAACCAGAAGAATTGTGGGAAGATAACATTGCAGCTAACCATAATCCAGTATGCCCAGGCATAAGGTCCAAAAGCTCTGTTAATGAAAACAAAAGTTTCAAACTGAACCCCGCTATACCAGGCAATGAAGAACTCCATCGCATAAGCATACCCCACCATCATTCCTGTCGCAAGGATAACCTTGTTCATTTTTTCGAGATGATCAATAGTTATAATATTTTCAAGATCGAAGACTTTTCTCACAAAAACAAGAACCGTAACCACCATCGCAAACCCGGAGAAAATAGCACCGGCTACGAAGTATGGTGGGAAGATTGTTGTGTGCCATCCGGGAATAATCGAAACAGCAAAATCGAATGATACGATTGTGTGTACTGATAATACAAGAGGAGTGGCAAAACCGGCAAGAATTACATACGATTTTTCGTAATGTTGCCAGTTACGGTGTGAATGTCTCCATCCAAGGCTAAAAAGAGAATAAAGAAATTTCTTCACTTTTCCTGTTGTTCTGTCGCGCATTACAGCAAAATCAGGAATAAGCCCGATATACCAAAACACTGCAGAAACAGTAAAATATGTGGAAACTGCAAACACATCCCATAACAGTGGTGAAGTAAAGTTTACCCAAAGTCCATGTTGATTTGGATATGGAAGAAGCCAGCCATCCAACCATGGACGACCTGTGTGAACCGCAGGGAAAATACCCGCACACATGACTGCAAAAATTGTCATGGCCTCGGCAAACCTCGCAATAGCCGTTCTCCACTTTTGCCTCAATAAAAAGAGAATGGCGGAGATAAGAGTTCCGGCGTGACCGATACCGACGCAGAAAACGAAGTTTACGATGTCAAACGCCCAACCTACCGGCTGGTTGTTTCCCCATACACCCGTTCCGTAGTAGAATGTAAATCCAAGACTGGTAGCGCCTATCATCAAAAGTGTCAGAGTGATTGCAAGAGCAATATAATATTTTGGAGTTGGCTTCTCCGACATCGGTTTTGCAATCAGATCCTCTAACTCTCCAAGAGAGAGCCGGCCCTGAACTATCGGAAGTTCTTTACTGTAATCTATATTCACTTACACTTCCTCCGTATTTGTATTCCACAATCTGGCAATGTATGAGATGTTTGGTTTAACATTCAACTCTTCCAACACATGGTAGGCAAGATTGTGGTCGTGAAATTTCTTGAATTCGGAATCTTTTTCAACGAGATCACCAAATGAGATTGCTTCAGCAGGACATGCTTCCTGACAGGCTGTTTTTACATCACTGCCTTTAAGTTTCCTGCCGGTGGCAACTGCTTTGCTTCTCTCTTCTTCAATTCGGTGAACACAGAATGTACATTTTTCCATGACACCTCTCGGGCGAACCGAAACCTCAGGATTGTGACCTAGATTGACAGGCTGCTCATAATAGTAGCCTTTTGCAAAATGGTCTCTGAAATCATAGAAATTAAATCTTCTTACTTTATAAGGACAATTGTTTGAGCAATATCTTGTGCCCACACATCTGTTGTAAACCATCTGATTCAATCCATCGATGCTGTGTGTAGTAGCAACAACCGGACAAACATTTTCACAAGGAGCGTTATCGCAATGTTGACACATCATCGGTTGATAAGAAGCGACAGGTTCTTCCGGCGTTCCGGCGTAATATCTGTCAATACGCATCCACTGCATTTCTCTACCGATGATAACCTGATCTTTGCCCACAACAGGAATATTGTTTTCGATGCTGCAAGCAACTGAACAGTTGCCACAACCGGTACATTTATTAAGATCAATGGTAATCCCCCACTTATTGTCGGGGTATTTATGTTCATCGTAAAGTGAGATAAGAGCGTGTTTCTTTCCAAGAAAGTCAGGATTTTTTTCATACTGTTTTACAGTACCTTCCTGAATTATATGACGTTTTAGATGAGCATCTTTTACATCTTTTACTAATGTTTCATCGTAACTGTGGTGATCCTGAGTAGAAGCAAGAATATACTTCCCGTCAACAGGGGTTACGGTTGCGTTGGTGAAAACTCTGTGACTTAATGATTTCATAAATAATGAAACATCTTTTCCAACTTCAAGAGCAACTACAGGCGATTTCGTTCTGCCATAACCGAGTTCAACAACAACAGTATTGTCAGCCAGACCGGGTTGAATCAAAACAGGAAGAACAACCTTTTTACCATTTACTTCAACTTCAACAAGACTATTGGTTTTAACGCCAATCTCTCTACTGGTTTTATCTGAAATGGCGGCATAATTGTCCCAGGTTACTTTGGATATCGGGTGTGGAAGCTCTTGCAACCATCCGTTATTTGCATGTTTTCCATCGCCAAGTGCATAACTTTGAGCAAGAATCACAGCAAATTTTGCTTCATTTAAAGGATTCTTCGAAGCAACTTTTTCAACTGCAAACTTGTAATCTTCGGTTTTATTTTCTTTTTCAAGTTTTAGTCCATCATGGATGATGCCGGACCAGAATTTGTCAAATGATCCAGTAACATCGTTGGATTCTTTCCAAGAAGCTTTTAGGTAATCGAGATAGGCAGTTTCTTTATATCCCTCAGAACTGCCACTCAACCATTGGAGTAGGATAGCTTCTCTTTGACGGGTGTTATAAAGTGGAGCAATTACAGGCTGCATCGTACTCGTAACATTACTTCTCACACTTGCATCTCCCCAATTCTCAAAATTATGATTCAATGGGAGAACAAAGTTTGAAACGAATGTCGTCTCATTTTGCAGTGTTGCGAGTGAAACAACCAGTGGAACACTCTTAAGAGCTGCAACAAAACCTGAATCTTTTGGCAAATGATAAACAGGATTTGCATCGAGGTTTACCAAGAGTTTAATTTTTCCCGATTTCATTTTCGAAATAAGATCGGCAATCTCTGTCGCGGTTGAATATTTGTGAAGTTCAACATTGGAAACAGTATTGCTGTAAAGTGAAGAACCACCCGTCATTTCATTAAGAAGATTGACAAGTACATGTACTTCAACAGGGACTGTTTCACCTGCATAAACAATTGATTTACCATTGGTCGATAAAAGATCACCAACAAGTGAATTTAAAGCTTTAACACTTTTGGGTCCAAAACCGGCTTTTTTTGCAAATGACTCAGCCGAAAAACCTGAAAGCACTCCGGCAATTTCTTTTGGAATTAATCCTTTACCTTTTCCTCTTTTACCAACTTCATTGATTAATGTCATAACAAAATCGTGGTATTGGGAAGGTTTAATCCTAAGACGGTAGTCAGCATTTGCTCCTGTAGAACTGAAATTAGCTTCAGCAGCATAAATACGGTTGAATTTTTTTGTGTCGGTTACTGATCTTCTTGATGTAATGAGACGTTGTTGTTCAACACTATTACCATCCGTGCCATAAAGGTTTGCTTCAAGTGCAACAATTACATCTGCCTGATCCCATTTGATCACAGCAGGAGTTGAATCTTCACCGTAACATTCTCGCCAGGCTGCAGATCTGTTTGCATCATTAAAAAGATCATAATAGTAGTACTTGATCCCCTTATATTTTTCTTTTAACTCAGTCATCAACTTCATAGCAGTTGGTGATGAAATTTTGTTTGAGATAAAAGCAGCTTCACCTGCACCAAGTGTACTTAAGGCAAGTAATACTTTGTTATCCACATCTTTCCAACTGATTAGATCGTAAATCCCCTCTTTTGAAACCTGTGGTTCGGTAAATCTCTGTGGATCGTAAAGATCCATGATTGAAGCATGCCCCTTAGCGCAGATTTTTCCGGCACTAACAGGATGATCAGGATTTCCGTCAACTTTTATTGGGCGACCTTCCCGGGTTTTGATCAGGATTCCGCATGAATGAGCACAACTTGAGCATGTGGAAGCGTAATAATTAGCTTCACCAATCGTCATTTCTTCCGGTTTTTTATTGTAGGGCATCAATTCACCCTTGTCGCGGTAGTCGCTACATCCGGCGGCAGTAAAAGCAGCGGAAGCACTTAGAAGTGCAAGGAATTTCCTTCTCGAAATTCCACTTCCCATTTTCGCGGGATCAAATTCTTCTTTAACACCGGGCATAAATTCATTATAATGGACATCATCGAGTTTACCACCCGACTTATATTCCTCGACACTACGCCAGAGTAAATCTTTATTCATGTCTTTGGGGTCTTTATTATGCTCGTCCATTTACATCCCCTCCGGTTTTTCTCTTAACTGAATAAGGGTTTTCTTTCACCGTTATTTTCGCTTTCTGTTTCTCTTCCCCGTTTCCACTGAAAAATGAGAATAGATTCCTGAAGAAAAATACTCCCGTTCCCAATACAGCCAGGGATCCTAAAAATTTTTTTCTGTCCATCTTAAGATTTTCTTTGTTTTCGGTCATCTCTATATCATTCTCCTATCTGTGGCAGGCCCAGCAATGCTCGGGTCCTTTTTTAACCTGTTTAAGATAAGGAAGTTGCTTTTCCGGGTTACGGTGGCAGTCGAGGCATGCATTCATATTGAATGGTTTAACCTGCGAAACTTTATCCATGTTTGCTACATCTCCATGACATGAGGTACAGTCAATCCCTGTGCCCACATGGACACTGTGATTAAAGTAGGCATATTCAGCAGTTCTGTGAATCCTTTTCCATGGAATTGGATTTCCACTTTTATAATATTCTGTCAGTTTTATGATGTCGGGACGGTCTGTGCGTGCTTGTGTGTGACAATTCATGCAAATTGCGGCAGAAGGGATAGTGGCAAATCTTGTTTTTTCAACACCTGTATGACAATACTGACAATCGATTTTCATCGTACCGGCATGCAACTTGTGAGAAAAATTAATTGGCTGATCGGGTGCATACCCAACCCCGTCTCTCTCTGCTCTGGAGACATAAAATGTGGTTACAAAAGACGCAAGCGCCACAAATATCACTATCGGTAACCGTATCCGTAATAGATAGTTGATAAAACTACTCATCGCTTACCTTCGCTTAAATTACTAAAAAATTTACGAGTTAAGTTGAAACTTGGGTGAGACAATTCAATAAAGGAACTTTTTTGGGGAGTACCTTCAGAATGGAATAAAATATGGAATCGGGTGTAATTAGGTATCAAAATATCAGATTATACACGAATTACTGAAAAAATCGTTATTTATGATGATTTAATTTTTGTTGCGGAATATTATAAATATGTCTTGAAAAAGTAAGAAAAATCTAACAAATAAAGAAAAATATTTCCTCTTTTGGAACCTTTTTAAGAGATGTATTTGTGATAAATCGAAAATAAATTAGATTTTCTTCTTTTTATACGCCCGGTTCAAAAAAGTTGCCAAATGTAGTACTTCCATCTTGTGATCATATTTTTCGGTTCCGTGCTGAATCTGACCCATACATCCGGGATTTGCCATCACCACAACTTCCGATGCGGTCGCCCTTAAATTCCCCATCTTTCTCACAAGAAAATTGAGCGCATCATCATATCGAGCAACATTATAAATGCCGGCACTTCCACAACACCAGGATGCTTCATTCAATTCTGAGTACTTTACCCCACCAACTGATTTTATTATTTCTCTCGGAGCAACAGTAATTTTTTGAGTATGTGCAAGGTGACAAGCGTCATGATAAGTGATTCGTCCCTCGTAATTATAATTTTCTGCTCTAAACCCTGTTTCATAAAGAAATTCAGATATATCCTTCACTTTTGAAGAGAATTTTACAGCGAAATTTTCTTCGCCGGTGACTTCCTTACTCTGTGACTCGGTAACTTCCCCCATGGAGTTTTCATCAATATTTTCGTTTTCACTCTCGTCAAAGACATGACCATATTCCTTCATATATGCTCCGCAACCGGCTGAGTTGGATATCAAGAAGTCATAATCATAATTTTTAAAAAGTTCCATGGTTTTAAGAGCAAGCTCTTTCCCCTTTTTCTGTTCACCGTTGTGAGCATGTAAGGAACCACAGCACCCCTGATTCCGGGGAATTATCACCTCACAACCGTGTTGAATCAAAACATCCAGTGTGTCGGAATTGATATCTGCAAAAGCTACATCCATTAAACATCCTAAAGGAAGCAGTACACGATATCGTGCAGGTTCAGCAGGTGTGTAGATCTCACTCATCATATCACTGCTGAATCTTTTGGAAAATTTTGGAGACATCTTATCAACTGCGCCAAGATTTCCACCAAGCATCTTGAACATTCCGACGTCGTGAAGGAATCTTTGAAGTCCCGATGCCTGATAAAAATAGATAAGCCTTGCAACAATTTTCAAAATTGGTTGATTCGCCACGATAAAATTCAATCCAAATCGTCTTATAGCTCTAACTTTTAAGGGCTCAAGGTTTTCTCTTGAAACCTCTTCGCGAGCAGCCTCAATTATTGCACCATATTTAACGCCTGCGGGACATGCAGTTTCACACGCCTGACAATCGAGACAAAAGCTTATTTCATTTAAATATGTATCGTTTACTTCCAGCTTCCCTTCGGCAACAGATTTTACTAATCTGATTCTACCCCGGGGTGAAGAGGACTCAAGTTTTGTGACATTGTATGTTGGACAAGTTGGAAGGCACATACCACAATGCATACACTGTAAAAGCAGGTCGTCTGAAATCAGTCCACTTAGCAAAGTTTTTTGAAGGGGTGACTCATCCATATCAGTGATTGTGGGTATGTGTGAAATCGTGTATCTGTTCCCTGTTTTTAGGGAGTGCACCTTCACATTTTGGTTTCATTGTTAGAATCTTGCCGGGGTTCAGAACATTGTTCTCATCCAAAGATTTTTTGATCTTTTGCATAAAATCAACTCCAACGGAACCGACTGAACTTTCAAGGAAATCCTTCTTTGCGAGTCCTGTGCCATGTTCGCCCGTAATAGTTCCACCAAGTTTAATTGCTTCATTAAAGATGTAATCGAAAGCACGGTGAGCATTTTGGATCCCTTTTTCATCGCGCTCGTCAGTGAGGCAAGTAGGGTGGAGATTACCATCACCGGCATGCCCAAAATTACCAATTGTAACATCAAACATTTTAGCAGCATTTTGCACTTTTTCGATCATTACCGGCAATTCACTTCGAGGTACAGTGGCATCTTCTAAAATTGTTGTGGGCTTAACTCTAGCCAGGGCACTGAATGCTGTTCTTCGTGCCGCTTTTAATGTGAGTGCTTCTGCTTCATTTGATGCTACTTTTACATAGGTTGACCGGTTTTTCTTAAGCGCTGCTACAACTTTAGTCGCATCTTCATCAACCTCGGCACCCATGCCGTCAAGTTCAATAATTAAAATGGCTTCACTGTTTCTTGGAAGACCAATTTTGGTATAATCTTCGATACAATTGATTGTAGTATGATCTAAAAATTCCATCATTGCCGGAACAACATGAGCAGCAATGATATCTGAGACTGCTTTTCCGCTGTCAACCATTGTATCAAAATATGCCGTCATGGTGATCGATTTTTGTGGTTTTGGGATCAACTTGAGGAGTATTTTGGTGAAAATCCCAAGAGTCCCCTCACTTCCGATCATCACATCCCGCAAATTGTAGCCGGCAACATCTTTAAAGTTTTTGCCTCCGGTTTTAAGAAACTCTCCACTTGGGAGAATAGCCTCAAGCCCCATTACATAATTTTTTGTTACTCCATATTTTAAACCACGGAGTCCACCGGCATTTTCAGCAACATTCCCACCAATCGTACAAATCTTCATACTTCCCGGATCAGGTGGATAAAACAAACCCATTTTTTCAACACGAGTTTGAAATGTTTCTGTGATCACACCGGGTTCCACCCATGCAGTCAGGTTTTCTTCATCAACTTCAATTATCCTGTCCCATTTTGTCATGACAAGTACAATTGAGTTATCAACCGGAATGGAACCGCCACTTAGTCCTGTCCCTGAACCACGCGGAACAACGGCAAAATTTTCATTATTTGCGAGTTCCATTATTTGTGCAATTTGTTCCTTGTTTTCAGGAAAAACTACCGCCTCGGGGAGTTTACTTAATAGAGGTGTCCCATCGTATGAATAGGCTTCTTTGTGGACAGGGTCGGTAAGGAGGTTCTTTTTTGAAACTATCTCTCCAATTTTGGAGAGTATCAATGGTGTCATTTTACAAATCTTTGTATAACATATTTAACTGCAAAGCCTGTTAGTAGTGCAATAATCACATAAGTTGCAAGAAGTTTCACCCCGTCAATTGTGAGAACGAAGGTTGACTTATAACCTCTCCAGCCGCAATTTGTACATCTGTAAACTTTGAACCAGGTGAGATTTTTTACAGCACCTTCAAATACGCTGCGGGTTTTTGATCTTCTTAAAGTATTAAACTGTGTGCACGAGGGACATTTGGAAAATGTTGCGTCCCGACGAAATCCTACTCTTTTTGATTTTAATCTTCTTTTTTGAGCCATCTATTTTAAAGCCAGTAATTTTCTGTAAAGTGATTTATTGTTGATTATATCCATGGCGGTTTTAAACTGTACATCGCCGGTTAACCTGTACTTGATTCTGAAACCACTATCGTGGTATCTGCCCGCCAATTCGAGGAGAATTTCATTCGCTGTCTCTGTTTTATGCAGATCCAGGATATTTTTTGAGGTTTTCTCAATCTCTTTTTTTAATTCTTCAATTTTCCCCTGCAAATGTACATAATTTTTATCTTGTCCAAAAGTTTGAATCAGTTCATTTAGCTGAACTATTCTGGGGTGTTTAAATTCATATTTTTTCTTCTGAATAAAAGACCTGAATTCATCGAGAATTAAGCTCTCTTTTAAATTCTCAAATTTTAATCCTTTGTTCTTCTCGTAAAATCCGTTCACAAACTCAAATATCATTCCTTTTGCGAGAAGGTCTTTAACAAAATCGGATTTAAGTTTGGCAGCCACAGTTGTATCCGGTGAGATTCCTCCCCCACTGTAAACGAGTCTGTTATTTTTTGTTCTGAACTCTGTTGTCAATACGGAATCATGTTTTCCGATAACTTTATTGTCTAAAGCGTAATCAATTTTTTGGATGCTTCTCCCCGAAGGCGTGTAATATCTCGATGTAGTAATTTTAACCGATGTATTGTAGCTTAATGAAGTGACGGTTTGAACAAGGCCCTTTCCAAAAGACTTTTCACCCACAATTATTGCTCTGTCATAATCTTGAAGAGCTCCTGCAACTATCTCTGATGCAGATGCTGTCCCTCCATCGATCAACACCGCCATATCAACAGATTTTAATAGTGGTTCTTGTTCAGCAAAAAATTTACGTAAAGAAACTGAGTCTCTTCCCTTGGTAGTTACAATTAAATCACCTCTGTTAAGAAATTTATTTGATACATCTATTGCCATATCGAGAAGTCCTCCGGGGTTACCTCTGAGGTCGAGGACAACTGTTTCAATTTTTCTGACAGAGTTTAACTTAACAATTTCATTTCGCAGTTCTTCACCTGCTGTGCGAGTGAACCCCGATAATTTAATATAAGCATTTGAAGAATTTTCAGGTATAAATCCTGCAAAAGCAACATTTTTAACAGATATTTCTTCTCTAAGCAGAGTAAATGAGAGAGTATCATTAGGTTCTCCCCTTAAAACTTTAAGGTCAACAAAAGTACCCGGCGCACCTTTTACAAGTTTTGATACATCATCATAGTTGGAGGGTTTAACTTTTACTCCTGACACCTCAAAAAGTGCATCACCCGGAAGCAGTCCTTGCTTCTGAGCAGAGTATCCATCCATGACTTCGATAATAAGCACATGTTCACCTCTGATACCAACAGTTATACCAATTCCGCCATATTTCCCCTTGGTCATCAAATCGATGTCATCCTGTCGCTTTTCATCAATAAAGGTGGTGTATGGATCAAGCTCTTTTAACATCCCTCTGATTCCGGCACGGATAAATTCTTCCGGATTCACCTCATCAACGTAGTTGAGAGTAATCTCTTTATAAACACGAGAGAAGATGTCGATGTTTTTACCAATTTCAAAATAGATATCACCAAAAACCGAATAGAATCCAAACGAAAGAAAAGCTATTCCGGGTATCAAAATCCACTGGTATTTGTCGATCAGATTTTTCTTCATCAAATTCCTTTTATTAATCCTCTATTGTCCGAGGCTATATTCATTGTATCGTAAAGTATATTTAAAATATCATTATGAACTTCAACTGCTGTTCTCTCTCCGTCTATCGCTTTAATTCTTTGCGGAAACTCCAAAGTGAGCTTCTCATATCCAGAAATTACATTTGAATAAAAAGCATCATCCGATTTTTCAATTCGGTCGAGATCGGCTTTTGAATTGTTTTTTCTTCTTGTGGATTCTTCCACAGAGAGTCTTAAATAAAAAGTCAAATCCGGGATCGTTCCCCCGGTGGCAATTTCATTTATTTTTTTCACTGCTTCAGCACTTAAGCCTCTTCCAAATCCCTGGTAGGCAGTTGTCGAGTCGTGAAATCTATCTGCTATCACTACGCATCCGTCCTTAATCAAAGGACGAATCACTTCCCTGACAACTTGTGCACGAGCAGCTGAGAAGAGAAATATCTCTGTTTCGTCACACATTTCAAGATGTTTTTTATTGAGCAGTATCTCTCTTATTTTCTCGGATATAGCTGTTCCGCCCGGTTCACGGATTATCTCAACTCGCCTTCCAAGGTTTTCCAGATACTTCTTTAATAAATTGATCTGAGTGGTTTTCCCACAAAAATCTATGCCTTCAAAACTTATAAACATATCTCAATACTGCTTAATTATATATCTTATTCTCGCCGGCTTTACATCCACGAAGGATACATTATCCGGAAGAATTATGTTTGGAATCGTCGTACCCGACGAGTCCCTTATCATTTCATTGTAGTTTAACAGCGCCTTAACTTCTTCAGGTTTAATCAATCCGATCCTCTCAATCCCTCCTCTAATCACTACTGTAACCTCATCCGGAACAAGAACAACTTCCTTACCCTCAGGTTTATCCAGAACTGTGATTTTTACCCCTTCAATTTCTCTGTCAGCGATTTTTTGAACATCAATTTCAAGTGTTACCTTCTGAGGATAAATTTCAACGCCCTTAATTCCTTCAAGATTTACCTCAATAATCATCTTTTCCTTCAGACCCTTAAAAGTCGTTCGAACAGTTTTGATTTGGCGAATCTCTGAAACTAATTTTGCACTCCCCCTTACCCTGACTGAAGAAGGTGTAATTTTAATTTTGTCTGCAAGGCCAAATCCTTGTTCAAACTGTAAAGCCAGTTCTGGGACCACATTTCTTTGAGAAATCTCCACTTTTTCTGTCTTAATACTTAGATACGGAGGTTGAATATCGATTATTCCAAATTCAGCAGAGAGCCAGGAATTTTCATCCAGCAAATTTGCAAGATAAACTCCTGAATTAATGCTGTCTTTTGAAATCGGAATGGTGAATCTTTTATCCGAGTCGAAGTAAAAAGAGATGAATTTCCATCCCTGTCCCTTAAGTTTTACCTCTATCTCCCTGGGGAGACTATGGTCCACTATAAGGTCGGGAGGGAGATTTGAATAGACAACCGGAATTTTTGATGTGAGATAAAAATCACCGGAAAGTGTAATAAATATCCATGCTCCTGCTGCCAGAAGCAGGGAGATAAGAATTGAAGGTAAATTTTGCTTCATTATGAAGTGCCGTAATCCTCTTGCAAGAATATTATGAGTTTATCCCCTGCCAAGTTGAGCAAAGAACTTCAAAAGCTCTACTTTATTGGCTTTGGAAATATCCCTGCCCTTGATCGGAAAATCCTGGGTTGCCCTTGCAAGGGTCCGAAGATCAGTAACTTTCATGTCCATAAGTTGAGGATCTATAACAGATCTTGTTTTTGCCACTTTTTTGACCGGAGTTACCGGAGTTACCTCTGGTTTTAAAGTCAAGGGAATCACTTCCAGGTCCAAGGCTTTTTGAACCACCGGTTCGGGGCCAAAAGTTATCTCAACAGGTTTTTTCTCAATTTCCTGAGTTGGAGAAGTTTTGTCTTCTTCTTCAGAGGTTATTGACAAAATTTTATCAAGTTGAAGGTCGGGTCGTGGGATTACATGGGTTGAAACAAGCTCACCAACACGGGATGCAGCAGCCGCACCGGCTTCCACAGCAGTTTTCACTGCTCCGGTTTCACCGATAATCTGAACTGTAATCAACGCAGGATTTGTTTTTTCCCAACCAATCAGTTTAACATTGGCGGCTTTGCACATGGCATCAGCCGCCTCAATTGCACCTACTAATCCTCTTGTCTCAACTAATCCTAAAGCCGGAAGCTGTTTCAATTGCCGCCCGCTTAGATGGATCTTTTAGGGATGATTAACTCAACATCACTATGTGGTCTTGGGATTACATGTACTGATACGAGCTCACCAACTCTTTGGGCAGCTGCAGCACCGGCATCTGTGGCAGCTTTAACAGCACCAACATCGCCACGCACCATTACTGTAACATATCCACCACCAATGGTTTCTTTTCCGATTAATTCCACATTGGCTGCTTTAACCATTGCATCTGCTGCTTCGATTGCACCAATGAGACCTTTAGTTTCGATCATTCCTAAAGCATCTAATGCCATTATCTTCTCCGAAATTTATGTAAATTTAAACCTTAAAATAGTCAGTAGAAAATTAATAGTCAATTTAATTCTTATTAATGTGGCAGTTCTACTGTAAAAAACATTGAAGTACCCTCTCCCGGGGTGCTTTTGAACCAAATTCTACCCCCTAATTTGTTTATAAACTCATTGCAGATGGTAAGTCCCAGCCCGGTACCCTCCTCCTTCGCTGTCCCTTTTTTAGTTATACCCCCCAGATGAAAGATCATTTTCTGTTGCTCTTCATCCATCCCTGTTCCAGAATCTTTTATTTCGATCTCTAAATCTGTTTCATTTTCTATTAAATTAATCTCAATATTGCCGTTCCAGTTGCTGAATTTTATGGCATTTGAAATGAGATTTCTGAGGACAATTCTCAAAATCTCTTCATCAGAATAAACAATGGTTGTTTGTGTGTTGTCAAACTCTATGACAAGCTCCTTGGAAATAATTGAACCGTTTAATTCCTCACAAACTGAATTTATTATACTTTCAACAATGAGTATCTCCTTTTTGATCACAAGATTGCCAGTTTGGCTTCTTGCCCAGTGGAGTAGATTGGATAAAAGCCCAAAGGTCGTCCGTGAGACAGATTCGATCTGAGAAAGGAAATAGAACCTTTCTGTCTCAGGCATTGTGTTAATATCTTTTAGTAAAATATCAGAGAATGATATCAATACATTAAATTGATTTCTAAGATCATGAGCAATAATAGAAAAAAGTTTGTCCTTAGTCGTGTTCAGTTCCCCCAGTATTCTGTTCATTTCCCTGATATTTTGTTCAGATTCCATTCTTTCAGTAATATTTCTAAGTACAGTTAGAATTGAATTCTGTCCCTTAAAGTTGACCATGGAAAGTGACATTTCTACGGGAATTGATGTGCCATCCTTTTTTCTTAACAGACGGTTTGCCACAACTGAATCATGAGTTACTATCTCCTCAAGTTCTTCAAGACTGGAGATTTGATCATCAAAAAAAACTTCCGAAAAATGTCTCCCAAGAATTTCATCTCTCGTGAATCCGGTTGTTGATATCCATACTTTGTTGATCTCAATCACTTTTCCAGTGTGACTGTCGATTATCATTATATGATCAAGGAGTTCGTCAAATATCTCTTTGAAGGATCTAAAATCCTCTTGTACTTTGTTCAAGTCGGGTCCCATATTGGTTTTTTCCATTCTCAAACGAGCGCTTTGTTTATATCTTCTTCAGACCAGATATGAGAATCAGAAATTGCACGATAAAGCTGGCTTGAGTTACTTATGATTGTAAACATCCTTAAATGATCACTCCCAAGGAAATTCTCAGCAACAGTTACTTCCATAAATTCGACCCATTTGTCAAAAAATCCATTTGTATTAACAACAACTACCGGATTTATATACTGCCCCAACCTCTTCATTGTGAGAACCTGATAAAACTCTTCCATTGTGCCACTTCCCCCGGGAAGAACCACGATGGCATCACTTCCATCTATCATTTTTAATTTTCTTGTTTCCATATCCGCTGTGAGTTCAAGACTGTAAATATCATCACGACCCCATTCAAGACTCATCATAAACTCCGGAATCACACCAACAACTCTCCCACCCATCTCCAGCGTACCATCAGAAACCGCTCCCATTAAACCATGCCTGCCCCCGCCATATACTAAAATATCATCATTCTCTGCGATTAAATTCCCCAGTTTCCGGGCGTCTTGTAAATATATTTCTTTCGATTTTGTGCTTGAAGCACAGAATACGGTTATTCTTTTATTCATATCTATTCATGGGTTTTTGATTGAATGTTATTGATCCTGGAATTTTAGTCAAGTTTGGCGCTTGAAATTTAGTGATAACCGACAATTGTATCTATCAAATTTTTATTTAATTTTGCAGGAACTGTTCTTAAGAATATAGAGTATAAACAGTATGAAAACAACAAAGACACTCCTCGTATTGGCATTATTTTTAGCATTTTCTGTTCTTGCACAGTCATTGGTTAAAAGTAAAGCCGGAATTCTCGTTTCTTCCGGTGATAAACTGTTGAAACTGAAGTCGAACTCGGTATTAAAACCAGATGATAAATATCGGATTCTGCTCCAACCCGATTCGGGTGGCTATGGCTATTTTGTGATGCTCACAAATGATAAGGCTAAACTTCTTACAAACAGCAAAGCTTATAAAGACCAAATCCTGGCTTACCCACCAAAAGGGAATTACGAAAATTTCAAAAAAAGGAGACTATGAGCTGGTCTTACTTTATTCAATAAACAAATTAGCTGACCTTGACAAACTTTTTAAGAATAATCCGGAAGTTAAAGCCGAATCATTTAATAAAATATTTGGAGCTTTAAAAAAGAAGATTAAACAAAGTGTCTCAGATGACTCCCAGGTTAATATTAATATAGCCGGTAATGTCAGAGGCGATCAAAATGTTCAAGACAAAGACTTCCTTAAAAAATTAAAACCTTTTGGGACTAAAGATGTCCTCATCTTGCAATATAAAATCAAGGTTAAATAATTTACAGCAGGCGGGGTATCTTTAAATAAAACTTGGAACCGTTTTTTTCGTTACTTTCAAAATAGAGATCTCCGCCATTTTTAAGCATAAATTCTTTTGATAGAATTAGCCCAAGTCCAGACCCTGACTCGCCATCGGTGCCGTCTCTTGACACTCTATAACCCAATCTGAACATCTTTTTTTGTCGTTCTTCGGATATTCCTACTCCACTATCGGCGACAAATATTATTATATATTCCTCCTCCAAAATGTAACCGATGTGAACCACTCCCCCTTTTGGTGTGAACTTCAGAGCATTAGTTACTACATTTCTAAAAACTGTGTCTATCATATTTGCATCTGCAAATACTTCAAGTTTCCTTTTGTTGAATTAACCAGATTTATCTCTTTTTTTAAAATCATCGATTCACACAATTTGAGAACCCTTTTTATTGTCTCTTCCATATCAAACGGAACGGGCTCAAACTCCATATTTCCGGTTCTGAGTTTGCTCCATGCCAACAGATTTTCGATAAGATTATAAACATGCTGAGCTGATTCATACATTCTTAAGGAAAAATCGCCAAGGTCATCCTTCGTAATCTCGTCATAATATTTGGCAATATACTCTGAAAATCCAAGGAACCCGGTAAAAGGATTTTTTAAATCGTGAGCAATGATTGCAAAAAACTTATCTTTTGCAACATTTTGTTCCTCGAGCTCAATAATCCGATTTTGAATCTCAGTTAACTCATCACCACTTGAATTTAATTTTTGTATTGTGAGTACTCTTCGGTAAAGGTCGAGTCTTTTTTCGACACTTGTATTATCAGATGGGAACACAAGATGGTCGGAGCACAATTCCTTTGTTCTTCCACCTAATAATTTAAACGACGCCAGTGATGATACTACTACCAAAAACCTTTTACCTTCAGCTTTTCCACCTAAATAGTCAACAGCTCCTTCAAGTTTTTTTGAATCATTTGGGGAGAAAAGAAAAATTATTGTCGCCCCCCCGGATTCAACGTCATGTAATCCGGAATACGAATAGGTTTTGTAAGAAAATGTTGAAGGATCAAGCAACTTTCCAAACAGACTTAAGTCGATCATATCCTCGCCGATCAAGGCTACGGACAATTTCATTCCTGGTTCCGGTGTAGTCTAATTAACATGAAGTTTTTTGGGTTTCATTTAAAATTCTATTTATTCAAACTATAAAATAAGTAAATCCTGAATATTTCCTTTATGTGGATTTTTATTATTCAAAAAGTAACCACAACACCATTTTTCCTTTTCTTATTCAGATATCTTAAAGACCTCTCATCTTAAAATCGTGTATTGTTTTGAGACATTTTTTATATTAAAATCTCACAATGAGAATAATTTCTCAAAAATAACTGCATTTAAGGCTTTTGTTATGGTACGATTATTGCAGCATAGAGAATGTTAGACGAATTGAAATTCATTTTAAACGATATTGACTTTTAATGCGTCAGGTTTAATAAATGGAGAAGTCATGCAATTTAAGTGCATTATCTTTATAATGTTTTTAGCAGGCACTATCTTCGCACAGAATACACTTTATGTGTCTTCAAGCGGAAGCAACACGCCGCCTTACTCCTCCTGGGGAACTGCGGCTACAACCATCCAAACGGCAATCACCGCCTCGGCTACAGGTGATATTATCAATGTCGATGATGGCACCTTCACTTTAACAACAAAAATAACTATTTCCAAGGGAGTAACCCTCCGTAGTCGCAATGGTTATTTAAATACAACTATAAACGGCAATAATGTAGTACAATGTCTCTACATCAATCATGCATCGGCTATTGTTGAAGGATTCACAATTGCAAACGGATACAATCCGGGTGGTTTTGGTGGAGGCGCAAATATTGTCACCGGTGGCACGATCCGCAACTGTTTGATCAGAAACAACCAGGCCCGTGACGGTGGCGGTGTGGCTATCGACAACAGTGGTATGGTGGAAAACTGTGTGGTACGCAATAACAGTGCTGACAACAACTCTGGTAGTGGATATGGTGGAGGTGTGAGAATGCTCAGTGGCGGAATTACACGTGGTTGCCTCGTATATGACAATGTTTCTGTTCAATATGGTGGTGGTATAAATATTTGGAATGCAGGACTGATTCAGAATTGCACCATAGTATTTAACACCGCACCTGATGGCGCCGGTGTTAGATGTCGCAGTGCTTCAGTTATGGAGAACAGCATCATCTATAATAATGTTGGAGCAAACTGGACAGTTTCAGGTTCCGGACAAACTTTTGGAACAAATCTGACCACTCCAGCTACCCCGTCAGGAACCACCATAACAACCGCCCCCCAGTTCTTAAATGCGCCGGGTGATAACTTTAGAATCCTGCAAACTTCTCCCGCAGTTGATGTTGGAGTTTTTAATGCTTTCATGACCGGAACATTCGATCTCGACGGTAATAACAGGATATTTAACTCAGCCGTTGATCTTGGTGCTTACGAGTTCACTACAGCAATCCCGGTTCTTTCGTCTCCTGCTGATGGAGCAACAGGTGTTTCGATTGATATCGACCTTACCTGGGGTGCTGTTTCCCTTGCAAGCAGTTACAACTTACAACTTTCAACAGATCCAACTTTCCCGGTTGGTAACAGGCTTGTTGTGAATGTCCTCAACCCCACTCATCGTATCCGGGCACTGAACAGTACCAAATATTATTGGCGGGTTCAAACTGTATATGATGGCGGAGTAACTTCTGCTTACTCGGCAACTTGGAATTTTACTTCAGTTCGAGAATATGTAACAGTTCAAGGATGGCCTGTTGGTGGAGCGACAGTTTACACCAGAACTCCCGCTTTAAGCTGGTTTCATAATACGTCGGTCCCCTCTTTATTATACGATGTTTATTACAGCCCAAATGCAAATCTGTCAGGTGGTTCGTTTATCAATAATTTGACTGGCAAAACTGTAACTCTTCCCACTCTGCAACCTGGCACAACATATTATTGGTTCATTCGGACAAAATTGACTTCAGGTGTTGTAACTTCCTACTCACCAATAGAAAGTTTTGTTGTGGAGAATAATACTTTGCAACCGTTGGTTCCCCAAATATCTTATCCATTTGGTGGTGAAACTATTTACACACCAAATGTGAATTTAAATTGGTGGGTAAATGGTGCAAGTACCGGTTTCACCTACGAACTGGAAATCCGTCAGACTAATTCATTCACAGGAACTCCAACTGTAACAGGACTGACAGGTCAAAGTTATTCTCTGGCTCTTCTCCCGGGTACGAACTATTATTGGAAAGTAAGATCAAGACTCGGATCTCAGACTTCCGGTTGGTCGACGTTGGGTACTTTTCTTACCCCGGCGGTTAGTTTACCACTAAAACCTGTTGCCTCATGGCCTTCAGGAGGTAATACCGTTTACACTGTTAACCCTACTTTTTATTGGTATGTTAATGGTGTCAGCACGGGGTTATCATTTAATGGTCAAGTGAGCACTACAGTCGATATGCAGAATCCGCAGACCTTCGCTTCAAATGCAAATTATCATTCTGGAGTTACACTTCAACCTTCAACTACATATTACTGGAGAATCCGATCAGTTTCACCAACTGTAAATTCTGAATGGTCCGACATTGTTTCTTTTAGAACATATGATATTCCTTCAAGTTTTGTCCTTGTTCCGGTAGCTTCCTGGCCTGTAGGCGGAACAACCGTTTATTC
Organism: Ignavibacteriales bacterium; assembly: GCA_016714125.1. Lineage (GTDB taxonomy): Bacteria > Bacteroidota > Ignavibacteria > Ignavibacteriales > Ignavibacteriaceae > UTCHB3. Next base: position 34,904 of record JADJNX010000011.1, read on the forward strand.
ACCAACGCAATCGCTGTATTGGTATTTAAATGCTGTGCCTGCAAACGGAACCTTGTTTGATGTTGAATTCAGAAGTGGAGCTCTAGTCGGCACACCTACTGATGTCAATATAAATGCGAGATACTTGACTAAAACTTTGGAACCTGGTAAAACTTACAATTGGCAGGTAAGGTCAAAATCTGGAGCTCTGGTGTCATCATGGTCTAATCAAGGATCATTTACAACAATCTCAGGAGGGTCAAATGTTGCAGCCCCTGTTGCAGGATGGCCAATTGGCAACACTTTGATCTATTCTACAACGCAATCGCTAAGTTGGTATCTGAACGGACCTTCAACAGGTTTGAGTTACCAACTGGTCTATTCAACAAATTCTGGATTTAACAATGCAACCACAATCAGTAATCTGGCAACAACAAGCTACACTCTCACTGGTTTATCGTATGGATCAACAATTTACTGGAAAGTCCGTTCGACTGACGGTGTTACCTACTCAGCCTTCACATACCCGATTGGATCGTTTACAGTCTATAATCCGGCAAACCTATACTCACCATTGGTGGGTGGGCCCGCTGGTGGTGTAGCAGTTTCACCAATTAACACTTCGATTTCATGGGCTGTCCCCGCATCTGTGGGAGTCAACACCTATGAATTGGTTTATTCTGAAAATCAAAATTTTTCGAATTCACAAGTGATAAGCGGAATAACATCCAATAGTGCTTCGATACCTGAATTATCAGCCGGAAAGACCTATTTTTGGAGAGTCAGAAGTACAGATGGTACCGGAAATTATTCCGATTTCTCCGGTGTTGGTGATTTTGTTACAGAAGGGGTTACGAGTGTCAAACCGGAAAATTCTGTTCCAAGCGAGTTCAGCCTTGGGCAAAACTATCCAAACCCATTCAATCCTTCAACCAGGTTCAATTTTGCACTTCCTGCAGATATGAATGTTAAACTCTTTGTTTATAACACACTTGGTGAAAAAGTTGCTGAGATAATAAATGGACAAATGACCGCAGGCAATTACTCCATCGATTTTAGTGGTGCCTCACTTCCAAGTGGAATTTATTTCTACAGGATTGAAGCCGGTTCAAATGTCGCGGTTCGTAAAATGATACTGCTAAAGTAATCTCTATTTAATTAAAGCTATAAAACCAAAAGCCCCGAAGCGACGCTCCGGGGCTTTTTAATATTCAGACAATCCTGGTTGAGATTAATCCAAGCACGAATGGATGTTTTAATTTAAGAGCCATTTAAAACCAAAAACCCTGCAACTATTTACATAATAAAAAGTTACAAGGTTTTTTTTGTGGAGATAAGGGGAATCGAACCCCTGACCTCTTGAATGCCATTCAAGCGCTCTCCCAACTGAGCTATATCCCCCGATTTTAGACTGCAAATATAATGATTTTCTGAATATTACAAAAGTATTCTACTCGGCGACCATTACAATTTCTCGATTTTTTTTCAATCGCCACATTAGTGCCACCCCTATCATCGATAAAATAAAACATGCAATCCACATCATTTTTGATCCAAAACCCTCCATCATAAATGCGCCGGCAGCAGGACCAATGAATAATGAAATGTTGAATACAAGCTGGAGAAACCCCATATACATCCCTTTTGCACTCGAAGGAGCTAATTCTGCAAGATAATTCGCCGATGCGGGAGAAAAAATCATCTCTCCAAAAGTAAGAATCACCATACATATTATTAGTGTGGGGACTGTGGTGGAAAAAGCAAACAAACCAAAACCTATCCCTGTAAGCACCCCACCAACACTCAACAATTTTCGATCATCCCACTCAGACAAGGCATTATTTATTGGAACTTCCAGAAAAATCACCATCATGGTATTAACAAGAAATAAAACTCCGATAAAAGGTTCGGGCATACGTAATTCGTTTACGACATAGAGGGAAACGGTACTTAGTTGCGAAAAGAAGACAATATAAACTGGTGAAAGAGCTATCACATAATATATAAGTCGCCTGTCTTTAAATGGACTGGTTTTTACCGAAACTTCGACTTTTACACTTTGGGCAGCAGAGCGTTGCCAAATTTGCCGGTCGAAAACCCTCACTAACCCATGATAACACCGTGGTTAATACGATTATCATCCAAAATTCATCAAAAAAGGGAAAAAGGAAAAGAACACCAGCACTTAGTAACAGTGAAAGTTTCATGAGGGGTAAATTGCCAAAACGGTCTGCAAGCTTGCCAACCACGGGGCCTGCTGCAAGGGATCCTATCCCATAAGCTGAGAGAACATAACCTGCATATTCAATGCTGTAACCCTGATATTTGGTGAGGTAAATCGCAAGAAATGTGAGAAACATCGAACCGGCGCGATTGATAAATGTGGCAAATGAAACCGCCCACATGCTTTTTGGCATAACAGCGAGCGACTGCCACGGATTTATCTTACGAATTACGGGTTTTAATTTTTTAGAGACCAAATTCCGAAAGCAATAAAGTTAAAATAGTGATACTTGCAGATCCAAGTTCCAGTTCCCTGTGGTTCACACTGCTGAAAACATCATTTTCTGAATGATGAACATCAAAATATCTTTGGCTGTCAGGATAAAAACCGATTAATGCTTTTGAACCTTTAATTTGGGAAATGTCAGCTCCCCCTCCCCCATTTTTAAACCACTCTATCCCGGTCATTTTGAAATAAGGAAGCCATGACGACATTTTGGAGATTACTTCAGGTGGTGCATCTGTAGTAAAACCTCTTGGTACAAATCCTCCTCTGTCAGATTCAATCGCTGCATAATGTTTTTTGACATCGTCCTGAGTAACCTTTGCATACCCTTTAGCTCCCGCGAGGCCATTCTCTTCATTTGCAAACAAAACTGCACGAATGGTCCTTTTGGGCTTTATTCCCATTTTTTTAATCAGATGTAAAACTTCAATTGATTGTACACAACCGGCGCCATCATCATGTGCACCCTCGCCCTTATCCCAGGAATCGAGATGTGCTCCTACAACTATCACCTCATTTTTATTTTCACTTCCCCATATCTCTGCAATAAGATTCTTGACTTCGCATGTCCCCTCTGTCTTGCAATCGAGTTCCATTTCAAATAAGAGAGGTTGCGTGATCTCGCCTTGGCCGTTTTTTAACAGTTCAGCTAAGAAAGCGGCACTTCTCACACCTAGCGCTACACCCGGTATTTTGGGAATCGTATCAACATATCTTAGAGTTCCGGTATGAGGTACATCATCAAAATTTGAGGCAACTGATCTGATTAAAACTGCAACTGCCCCATATTTCGCTGCCCGGTGTACACCATTCACCCTAAAATTTACTGCAGGACCATAGGAAGAAAATGAGTCGTAAACTTTTTGGTCAAACTCGAAATTGAAAAAGACTATTTTCCCTTTTATCTCATTTTTCCTCTTCTCCAATTCATCAAAATCAGATATCTCAATGACATCAGCTCTTAATATTCCTTCCGTACCAACTGATCCACCTAACGCTGCAACTTCAAATTTTATATCAGAACCTGAATTTTTACCTCTTAATATAAATTTCTCAACATTTCCCCTTTGCCAATTGGTTGTTGTAAATGTTTGAGTATAAACTGTATCAAAACCCAATCCTGACATCTTTTTAAGTAAAAAGTCCTCCACATTTATCAGATTTTTGCTTCCCGAGAGTCTGCCTCCAAAGGCACAAAGCTCCCTAAGAAGATTATAACCAAAGGTGTCTGCAAGAGCGGTCCGCGTAATTTTGTCAAAACTCTTAACCAATGTTGAGTCGATTTTGAGATTTGTCTGAGCGAATGTACTAAAAGATATTAAAGACAGGGTAAGTAAAAACAAGAAGAAAATAGAAATTTTAAGAGGCTTCTCATAATGAGATTGAATATTTGTTAATTTGAACAATAATCGAAAGAAAATAATTGGTATGATTTTTGCTTATATATTCCGTTTAATCATTCTTCAACAACTATCAGAAATAGATACTATGCTTTCAATGCGAACTATTTTTACCATAAATTTATCACGCATCATTTTTCTTTTCATTTTGCTGACTGGAACAATTGAACTCCTTGCTCAAGTCACAACGCCGTTTCAACCGCGTTTTCAGTCAAATGAAAAGGGAGATATCCAAATAATTGGTAATGCCCTGTTAAAATGCCCCGCGGGAAATTGCGGCGGTAATAACAACAGTTACAGCATGGTTAATATAGATATCGACGGTGATGGAGGTACGTTCAACTCCAGTTCCGCCAATTTCACACTACCGGCCGGAGCTACTGTCCTTTGGGCAGGTCTCTACTGGAATGGCATCTCAACAAATTCTGCCAGGAACACGGCTCTTTTCAAGACTCCTGTTTCAGGTGGTTATGTCAACCTGACTGGTATTACATACGATAACAGTTACGGTTACCAGGGATTCAAAGATGTTACCTCTCTTGTTCAGGCAGGCGGAACAGGCACTTACATGACTGCGAACGTAAGAACAAACACCGGGACGAATACCTGGGCAGGTTGGGCACTGGTGGTTGTTTATAGAGACCCTTCCAAACCACAGCGAAATCTGACAGTGTTTGATGGACTCGCAAATGTCAGTACTAATAATGCTAATGTCAATATTACAATTAGCGGATTCACAACCCCTCTCTTTGGTCCCGTGAATGTTGCTCTTGGGGTAGTTGCTTATGATGGCGATGCTGATTTGACGGGTGACGCTCTCAAATTCAACAACCAGGTAATCTCAAACGGGTTAAATCCAGCAAATAACTTTTTTAACAGTACAATAAGCAGGCTTGGAAGTCACATAACAGATAAAAATCCAAATTATGCAAATCAATTGGGATTGGACATCGACATAGTTGACGCTACAGGAAAATTAAGCAACGGGCAGTCGAGTGCAGTACTTAATCTAACAACAGGGGGAGAAAGCTACAATCCAGGGGTGGTAACTACTGTTATCGATATCTTTGCTCCGGATATTAATATCACCAAAATTTTACTGATCTAAATGGTGGAAGTGTAACCCCGGGAGATACTCTCCTCTACACTATTAATCTTATTAACAATGGCCAGGATGCAGCAAATAAAGTAGTTTTGGTTGATTCAATTCAGGCACACATGAGTTACCTCCCTGGCACTTTGGTTGTTACCAGCGGTGCAAACAGTGGCACCAAAACAGATGTTTCAGGAGATGACCAGGCATTTTTAGCTCAGGAAAAGTAAATTTTAATCTGGGATCCAGCGCCACCGCTTCAACAGGTGGAAACCTGAACCCCGGCGAATCCACCGGAGTGACTTTTAAGGTTGTAATTAATCAACCATTACCGGATAGCCTTAGCGCAAATAATTTTGCACTCGCAACTTATAAAAGCCAGTCAGTTCCAATTCGGGACTATTCAAGCCAGTCCGCAACTGTAACAGCCCCAATTGTGTCTTTAGCAGATTTGTCTCTTACCAAAGCAGTATCAAATGCCAGTCCAATTGTTGGAAGTAATATTGTGTATACTGTCAAAGTGACCAATTCAGGACCTGAAATAGCTACCAGCGTAAGTGTAAATGACCTTCTCCCATCGGGATTACAATTTGTAAATTATTCTTCTTCGACCGGCACCTATGATGATGCTACCGGAGAATGGGTTATTGGTACTATGAATCCCGGAAGAACTGATTCTTTAAGAATTACAGTTTTGGTAAATGGTACTACTGGAATGACAAATGTAGCAGAAGTGAAATCCCTCGATCAGACAGACCCTGATTCGAGTCCAAATAATGGAAACCCTGCTGAAGATGATTACGCTTCAGTTTCGATTAACCCGGTTAACTCTGCTGATTTAAAAATAAGAAAACTTGTATCCCCGGCGAATCCAACCGTTGGGTCAACAGTGACATATACAATAACAGTATCAAACGATGGCCCCGGTAATGCAACAAATGTGATGGTAAACGATCAACTGCCTGCGGGAATTTCATATGTGTCACATTCAGCTTCTCAGGGTGCTTATGTCCCCGGAACAGGCGACTGGAACATCGGAACGATAAACAATGCAGGTGATGCTGAACTTACAATAACAGGCACAAAAACATCTCCATCGATTATAACAAACATTGCTGAAATTACAGCTGCAGATCAATCTGATCCTTTCCCACTCGATAGAAAAGACAGTGCTACAATTCCTATCCAGATAGCTGATCTTTCAATTGAAAAAACTGTGTCGCCACAGGCTCCTCAATTAGGTCAACAAGCCACATTCAGGATTGTCCTAAGGAATAATGGTCCAACTGCAGCAACGGGTGTTATTGCACAAGATTCTCTTATGAGTGGATTGACTTATGTAAGTTCCACCGTAACTCAGGGTGTTTATGATCCTGTTTCAGGTGAATGGTTTATCGGCACAATAGCAAATGGTGACAGTGTTGTTTTGATGATCACTGCAAATATTACATCATCCTCTCCCCTTTCCAATACGGCATCAATCAAGTTTTCACATGAGATTGACCCAACCTTAGGTGATAGAACTGCGACACTAAACTTTACTGCTGCATCATCGGATCTTGGTATCCTGAAAACTGTTGATAATGCAAACCCAGGCGATGGGTCAACTATCAATTACACAATTACGATAACCAATAACGGTCCGAGTGCGTCAACTAACTCAACAGTTTACGACAAACTTCCAAACGGTCTTATTTATCAATCGCACTCGACTTCCCAAGGATTGTATAATGTTTTAACCAACCAATGGGAAGTGGGTCCACTCCCATCCGGTGGGTCAGCTACTCTAAATATCTCTGCGCGAGTAATATTCGACAGCTTGAGTGCAACTGTTGTTAATCTTGGTCCCGCAACTGGATATAATCTCTTTGTTTTAAACGACTTCTCAGCTCCTTCATCCGATGTTGAAGGAAAAGCTGCCATCGGTAGAGATGTAAATGTTGCCGGTTACAGTTTTGGTGATAAATATCCCAATTCAAACGGAACAGAAGATATCCTTATTGTAGGTAGAAATCTGACTTACCTTTCAGGAGCCATATACTCAGGTAATGTGGTTTATGGTAATTCGACCAATCTGCCAATAAATGGAGTTTCAATTAATAATGGTACACTAAGAAAAGACACTGTAATTGATTTCGCTGCAGCCGCTACCTATCTGCAAGATCTTTCAACTTCGATTAGTTTGTATCCGGTTAATGGAATTACACACTTTGAGTGGAACGGACTTGAGTTAACAGGAACTAATCCATTCCTCAATGTCTTTTCTGTTTCGGGTGCCCAACTTTCGCAGGCAAACAGTGTTGCATTGAATGTTCCTAATGGTTCTGCGGTTCTTGTAAACATTTCCGGAACCAATGTTAGTTGGACAGGTGGTCTCACTGTTACTGGTACTGCTAAAGAAAATGTAATCTATAATTTTTACGAAGCCACGGCTCTCAGAGTTCTTGGAATAGATATTCGTGGTGCTGTTCTTGCTCCATTCGCTTCTCTTACTTTTCCTTCAGGTGTTCACAACGGACAAATGATTGCATACAATGTGACAGGCAGTGGACAATTTAATCTCTCCAATTTTATGGGAAATATCCCAATAAATAAAGATATCTGGAATGTGGCAGAGATAATGGCTGCTGATCAGCATGATCCCGATTCAACCCCCGGGAATAACGATCCGGTAGAAGATGATTATTCCAAAGTTAAAATCCATGTTACCAACATCGTTCCCGCTCCAAACCTCAATTTTGGAAATTGGAACTATCTGAACAATTTTGGTCAGGATCAGATGATTATGACCATTGCAAAGGATAATACAAATAACCTGTTTGCAGGAACTCTTGGAGGTGTAGTTTATAAATCAACAGATAACGGAACCAACTGGAATCAATTATTGAATCCTATCAATAATGTCACACTGATTTGGAATATAAAAGTTCTTTCCAACGGGAAAATTCTCGCTGCCACAGAACAAGGTATCTACATCTCAAGTGATAATGGTGCAAGTTGGGAACTCTCATCCCTGAATGGCAAAGATACCAGATCGATTGTTGTTGATAGCCAGGGGATAATATATGTTTCCACTTGGGGAAATGGTGTCTATAAATCTGCTGATAACGGATCAACATGGAATGCTATAAATTCCGGTCTTACTAACAATAGCATAAATGCTTTGGCCATCAATGCTCAGGGTTCATTGTTCGCCGGCTCTTTTGGGAATGGTGTCTTTAGATATAATGGAAGTGGTTGGGATCAACTCCCCGGAAACAATAATTTTGTCTGGTCATTATATGTTGACGGGCAGGGATCATTAATATGTGGTACCTACGGAAGTGGCATTTTCACTTCAAATAATAATGGTTCATCATGGACTCACCTTGCTCTTTCCTCTAACCTCAATTATACCTATGGGATAACCGGTGATCAGGATGATAACATCTATTTTATCTCCTTCTCTGGAGGTGTTACAGTGAGAAACCATCAAACAGGTTCTTATAATATGCTTGGACTTTCAGCTCTTGGAGTGAGTTCAATTTATATTAATCAGAACAATCAGGTGATTGTTGGTACGTCACCCGGTTATCTGTATAAAAATGATTCACCGTTAACCTCCATTCAATCAGGAGATAGCGATATTCCTGTTAAATTTGAATTGAACCAGAACTTCCCAAATCCGTTTAACCCTTCAACTCAGATTAGTTTTTCTGTACCACAAAAATCTTTTGTATCTCTAAAGATTTACGATGTTCAAGGATCAGAAATTGCAACTTTGGTGAATGAAGATAAAGAGCCCGGTTTCTATTCAATCAATTTTGATGCTAAAAAACTCTCAAGTGGTGTCTATTTTTACAAAGTCGTCGCGGGAGACTTCAATGCTGTCAGAAAGATGATTCTGCTCAAGTAAATCCGGATGTTCCCTTAAAAAATTGGTCAAATCAAAAACAAGACCTGGCATAATATTGAAAGTGGTTGCTTAGAAAAAGCAACCACTTTTTTTATTCTACCTATTTCCCCATTTTTCGTTGAATCTGCTCTTCAAAATCCCACCATTCCCTCAGCCACTGCTCATGAGAGCATGTCTATGTGTTCTATCGCACATATTTGTTTATAGTGGTTCAAAAAATATTCAACCACAAAAATAAATTTCTTTTTCACTTTGAATATTATAATACTTTGGTTACATTATATCATCAATCTATCTATTTTTTATAAAGTCCCCGAATCCCCAAAAAAGTTCGGATCATTTAACAGACTCAAAAACAATTAATAACTTAATCAGGAACTAATATGAAGAATTTAAGATTCTACTCTTTTATCTTCGCGGCTATTCTCATGGGCTTTACGCTACAGGCGCAGCCATTGGCGGTGACATTAAATGCACCGGCAACAGCTTCTACCGGAGCGTCCCTCACTCCCACTCTCGACTGGACCGTGGTTGATGGTACGGGGCCTTATAACAGCATAGTGAAGATTTATTCTGACGCATTATTGACAACTCTAGTCTATACTGCTAATGCGGGAGGTGCTGTATCTCACGCTGTGTCGCCTGCTTTTCTCGTGTTTAACACCAGATATTACTGGACTGTTACAGTAACAGATGCTGCATTACCTGTACCTGCTACTGTCACTCCGTCTGCATTCTCTTTTACAACCTTGCTCGCCACGCCTGCATTGTTAACCCCTGCTGACGGTTTCATTTCACTCTCAATGACTCCATCCCTTACATGGACGATGGACCCATCAAGAACCAATGTCCGTTATAGATTACTTGTTGATGATGCCCCCGGTTTGACTCTCGGCGACATCAACACCACTACCGCTGTTAACCCTGGTTCACTTTCTGCATCACCTTCCGGACTCTTGCCAGCAACCAAATATTGGTGGACGGTAAATGCCGAAGGTTTTTGATGTGGGTGCCGATAACAACGGTGAAAATACTACAGCGGGTTCAGAACGGACTTTTTACACTCCGCTTGACGTTCTTACAACTCCAATCCAGGGTGTTACTGGACATACACTTGAACCAACCTTCGCTTGGACTGATGTACTTTTTGAATCAGGATACGAATTGAGAATTTCAACTGCAGGTGGCTCACAGGTAGCTTTTGATGCAGGTGTTATTTTTACAGATCTTGCAATTGCTGCAAACAGCACTTCTGCTATCTATAATGAGAACACACTCAATGAAGGTCCGGGAGCTACTTACGTTTTCCCGTTAACCGCAAACACCACTTACTACTGGCAATTAGTAGCTAAAGATGGTGGATTAAGTATTCCTTCACCAATTTGGCATTTTACTACCTACCCTTTGGTAACAGTAAGTCAACACAACCCAACAAATGGTGATATTGTATATTTAAATAATGTAGAATTTACCTATGGTATCAATCAGGCTACCCAAGGACTTCAATTCAAATTGCAAGTAAAATCTGCTTTGGTTCCTCCTGTTAAAACAGACTGGTTAACTTCCAATTTTGTTGGAACTTCAGCCAATCTTTTTCAGACTGTAAATCTGCTTGGTGGATTAAAATATTACTGGAGAGTTGTACTTCTTAACAGCGCAAACCAGGTAATGGCATACTCCCCTACCAGCTATTTTACTACAAGTGGTGGTGCAACTGTCCCTTATCCTTCATGGCCAACGGGCGGTTCAAAGGTTTACACCAATGCTCCACAACTTTATTGGTACACTGCAGGATATAGCCCTGATATTACCTTTGATGTTCAAGTGAAACTTGACTCCAGTCTCGTTCCGGTTGCCTACTCAGCTACAAATATCAGCAACATTTATCATCAAATCGCTTCCAATTTGTTACCGGGTACGTTCTACCACTGGTCAGTTAGAAGTGTTTACAAACGCGGTACACCTGATGCACAAACCTCCGCATGGAGCGCATACCATTCATTCCAGACCTGGGGTTCAGGTACACTCGTTATTCCAAACCCGTCTTATCCAACCGATAACCTCGATGTTTACACAACTTCACCATATTTATACTGGTGGCTTGGACAGGATGGAACCGGTTTAAGATATGATATTCAGTATGGAACTGATCCATTATTTGGAAGTTTTACACAGGTTAATGATGTTACTGACCAGTTTTACCTGCTTTCCGGACTTATTCCGGGAACGACTTATCACTGGAGAGTCAGGTCAGATAATACCGCTAATGTTTCTGCATGGTCAACCCATGGAACCTTTAATGTGGTTGGTGGAGTAGCAAACGGTTACCCCGTACTTAACTGGCCCGTTGGTAACCCAACAGTTTATACAACACTTCCTTCCCTCTCATGGTATCTTGAAGGTTCACCGCTGGGTATTACAGGTTATGTTGTCAGATACAAAATTGGATCCAATTCAACAAACTGGAATCTGGATTATACCGGTACTTTTAATGTAGTTGGTGCAGGTAATACATTTTATGATTTTGTGTTGCCTTTCACTGAAGGACAAGTTGTTTATTGGGCAGTTGCCGCAACAAATGGCATTACACTTTCAACATGGGCATCCGATCACTTCACTATCTATAGCGGAGCAACACCGGGTGAACCTGTTATATCATGGCCTTCAGGCAACGCACTTATCTACACAGTTGATCCTCAGTTAAACTGGTGGGTAAACGGTTCTACCAGCGGCATAGTTGGATATCAGGTTGTTTATAGCTACTCTGATGTTTTTGCACCTGCTGCAACAACCACAGCTTACTCGACAACCACTTCACTGAATGTGACAGGACTCGTTGAAGGCGCAACCTATTACTGGAAAGTCAGAGCTCATTTTGGTGGTATTTCCTATGGTGCCTTCTCAGCAGTTGAATCATTTACGGTTAACCCGGGTTCATTTGCTCCTGTAACACCTATCGTCGGTGGACCGGACAATATTCTGATCACAACAACTTCACCAGTTCTTTCATGGGTTCTTCCAACAGCACTTGCTGAAGGTACCAAGTATGAACTTGAATTTGCTGATAACCAGAATTTCACCAATTCATCTGTTTTCACAGACCTCACCGTTGGTCGTAAGACAATGGAAGGACTCTCACAAAACAAGAGTTATTTCTGGAGAGTAAGAACCAAAAATAGTGACGGTAACTACTCATTCTACTCTACTCTTGGTAATTTCAGAGTAATTGATGGAACAACTGACATTAAAGACATTTCACAGATACCTGCTGAATTTGCTCTTGGTCAGAATTATCCAAATCCGTTTAATCCTTCAACAAAAATCAACTTTGCTTTGCCTTCTGATATGAATGTAAAACTTGATGTTTACAACACCCTGGGTGAAAAAGTTGCTGAACTTGTTAACGGAGCTATGACTGCCGGAACTTATGCTGTTGATTTTAACGCAGCTGCACTTCCAAGCGGTATCTATTTCTACAGAATCGAAGCCGGCGCAAATGTTGCAGTCCGCAAGATGACACTGTTGAAATAAAAATTTGGGACCGGAAACAGATATAATCTGAATCCCAATCCCTTAAACTTTAAAAGCCGTCTCATTTTTTGGACGGCTTTTTTTTGTGATATTTCCTGCACAGCTATCCCACCTACATGAATATTTCCTCCACTTTTTCATTTTTCTTTTGGATGCTAATAATACTTTTTGTAAATTATACTCATTCAGTATAAGTTTTCTGATGGCGTTTAATCCTTTATATCTATGACTCTAAGAACTATTTATCTTTTCAATTAAAAATTACTCAAGGACAAACAGATGAAGTATTTAAGATACTTTTTGTTAGTTTCAATGATCCTCCTCTCCACCTATTCCACATCTGCTCAAAATGGTGGAAATGCACTCACTTTAGACGGCACCGATGATTTTATCAGAGTTGATGCTGGTGCAGGTACAGGTCTGGATTATAGTGGAGCCAGTGAATTCACAGTTTCCATGTGGATTCTACCAAACAATCCACTTGCAGTTTTACCACAACTTTTGTTCCATAAACAAAATAATGGTACTCTTAATGATGTGGACATCCAAATATATATGGAAAACGGTGGAAATTTAAGTTGTTTCATTGACAATGTGGGAGTTGGAAATTTTGTTCTGACAGGTCCCAACCCCAATCATTACCACTTCCCGCTGGTATTATGTCACCCTGGTAAAAACTGCTACCTCCTTTGAAGTTTATGTGGATGGTATTTTATATAATTCTGGTGCAATACCGGGGACTCAATTAGCTTCTCTAACCTCTATCGGACCTGTCTATTTTGGCGTTCTCAGTGGAATTGCTGCTCCTTTTAACGGTAAATTGGACAAAATCAAAGTTTGGAATGGTGCAAGAAACGACACTCAGATCAGACAGGATATGTATCGAACTGAATCTTCCGCAACTACTGATTTAACTCTTTATCTCCCTCTTGATGAAGGCACTGGGCAAACCCCCGCTGATAATGGAAATGCACCTGCAAATACAGTGACACTTGGCGCTACCGCTGCTGCAGAAGCGTCAGACCCGACCTGGTCAGTTTCAGGTGCAACCGCAGTACCCAGACAGGCAATCAAATTTGACGGTCTGGATGAATTTGGACAAACTTCAGCTCCTGATCCGGTTCTTAATGCAACGGACCTCTCAATTGAATTTTGGTTAAAACACACTGGTGGAGGAAATGAGCAAATTGTCTTAAAACAAGGTTCAGCAGCAAATAATCAGCAACTCACAGTAGGTTTTAAGTCGAGTATTCATGCCAACCCTAATGCATTTTTTATCTCCTTCTTTGGAAATGAACTGGTCGGCCCGGGTGGTTTATTGGATGTTAACTGGCATCATTACGCTGCGACTTACAACAGAACAACGGGTGAAAGGAAACTTTACAAAGACGGATTTGTGATTGCGGAGGATATTTCTCCTGCTACTCTTAACTCATCAGGCACTATGTACCTTGCCTCTCTCGATGGTACACAAAATTTTGTAAATGCCTACATGGATGAATTGAGAGTATGGACAAGCGTTAGAACTGAAGCACAAATCCTTGAAAATATAAACGGTTCAGTTAACAGCAATGAATCAGGACTCTATGCCCACTATCGATTTGATCAGACTCCGGATGTCTCCCAAACTGATCTGCATGATTTTACTTCAAATGCATTTACTCTGGCGCTCTCAAATATGGAAGGCGACCTGGATTTTACAACAGAAGAACCTTTTAACCAATGGGTTGGTGGTGTGAGCTCTGACATTTCCAATGCACAGAACTGGGGCAACCTGTCAGTTCCCACAGTCACCAGCAGTGTTGGGTTTAATGCCATTCCCTCTTTGGGCAATCTTCCTTCACTCACCGGAAGCATGAACTGGTTTAATGCAACAATAACCACTCCGGGAATCACAAGTACCACCGGAATGACAGTGGCAGGTAACTTATTGGGTACTACCCTACCATTAAATTTGTCCGGTAGCAATATTGCAATTGGTCAGTTTGGCAAATTAGTTGAATCGGGTTCAGGAATTTTGAGCAATGGCACTATAATGACAAGTAGTTTCTTGATAGCTCCAAGTAGTGTGAATGTTGGTAACTTTGGAATGACAATCACTTCGGCTGCAAATCTTGGTCCTACCATGGTGCAAAGGTCTCATTTTGGCTGGCCTCTTGGCGCAGCAACCGGGATCAAAAGATTCTTCAAGGCAAATCCAGCAGCTAATTCCGGACTTAATGCCACACTTGTTTTCCATTACGATGAGACAGAACTCAACGGTAATGTGGAAGCAGATCTCAAGCTGTTGAAATCAACTGATAATGGAATTACCTGGAGATATATCCCGTTTACGCACAACACAGTTAATAACACATTTACTGTAACCGGAGGAAGATACTCTGGCGATGTACACTGCTTTTGGTTATGTAGCTCCCGGAATTACCCTGATATCTCCAAATGTGAACGAGCTGTTCACTTCAATAACACCCAACATAAATTGGATTGTAAGTGGTGGGATGCCATCTTTCAGTTCAAAAGTTCAGATATATAGTGATGCAGCCCTCACCACTCTTGTCCATGAATCAGGTGCTATTTCAGGACCTCCGACCTATATTGTGCCACCGGCAACTCTGCAATACAATACCAGATATTATTGGAGAATAGCCGTAACCGACGCCGCAAATGAGGTTACTAACTCAGCTGTTCGTTCTTTCATAACATTGCTCGATACCCCCGTTTTGGTTTCGCCGGCTACAGAATATGAATCACTTGTTATGTCTCCCGACCTGACATTCAGCATCAATCCAAGCACAAGCAATGTTCTGTTTCATCTGCTTGTGGGAACAGCTCCCGGACTTACTGTTGGCGCAAATACCAATTTGACCACTGCCGTCAATCCCGGTTCTTTCACAGTAAATCCTGTTGGACTCGCAGTTGCAACCAAATACTGGTGGACAATAAATGCACAAGTGAGCGATATTGCTGTTTTTAACAATGGAGAGAACAAACAAGCAGCAACAGAACGGACATTCTATACGCCGCTTGATATCCTCACAACTCCAATAAATGGTGTTACAGGACATACACTCGAGCCAACTTTTGCCTGGGATGATGTAGTCTGGGAAACCGGTTATGAGTTAAGAATCTCCACTTCGGGTGGAAACCAGACATCTTTCAACAATGGAGTTTTCTTCACAGACCTTAACATTGCAGCAAATACTACATCTGTTATGTATAACGAAAACACAGAAGATGAATTAACTCCCGGTAACTTCCTCTTACGGAATAAATCAGGCAACCAATGGCCTAAAATTTAAGCTTCAGGTTAAATCAGCTCTTACCCCCCCGGTAAGAACCGACTGGTTAACTTCCAACTTCACAGGTACTTCAACAAGCCTCTTCCAAACAGTTAATCTGCTTGGTGGTATGAGATACTACTGGAGAGTTGTCCTGCTTAATAATGCAAATCAGGTGATGTCTTATTCACCAACAACATATTTTAGCACAAGTGGTGGAGCAACTATTCCAACTCCCTCCTGGCCAACCAATTCTGCAAGAGTTTACACGAACACTCCTCAACTGAATTGGTACACAGCCGGTTACAGCCCTGATATCACATTTGATATTGAAGTGCGAGCAGGCTCAAATGTAGCACCCGTAGTCTATTCAAGCACAAATATCACAAACATTTATCATCAGATAACCACTCCATTAACTGCTGCAACTTATCATTATTGGAGAGTCAGAAGTGTTTATAAAAGAGGAACAGGAGATGTTCAGACATCTGACTGGAGTCCATTCCAAATATTCCAACCTTGGGGTGGAGGCCAACTTGTAACTCCTCAGCTCTCGTATCCAATAAATAATGCTGTTGTTTATACAACAGCACCCTATGTTTACTGGTATCTTGGTGAAGCCGGAACCGGACTTGACTTTTTGTCAGAGTAAGCAGTAGCCCTTCATTTGCTACATATACTGATTTCCCTGCCGGAACCAATCTTTTTGTCCAACTGGCAAACCTGATTCCCGGAACAACCTATTATTATCAGGTTTTCGCACGAAATGGACTTCTGCAGACCACAGGTTCGTCACTCGGTACATTTTCAGTTGCCGGTGGAGTCTCAAATGGATATCCTGTACTTAACTGGCCCGTTGGCAATCCAACAGTATATACGACACTTCCTTCCCTCTCATGGTACCTTGAAGGTTCCCCACTTGGGATTACAGGTTATGTAGTCAGATATAAGGTTGGTTCAAATTCAAGTAACTGGAATTCAGATTATACCGGTACCTTTAATGTGGCAGGTGCAGGAAATACCTTCTATGATTTTGTAATACCTTTCACTGAAGGACAAGTTGTTTACTGGGCTGTTGCTGCCTCAAACGGTTCAACGCTTTCTACATGGGCATCGGATCACTTCACGATTTATAGTGGAACCACTCCCGGTGCACCGGTTCTTTCGTGGCCCGTTGGTAATGCCATTTTGTTTACAGAGGATCCTCAGTTAAACTGGTGGGTTAACGGTTCAACGAGTGGTATAGCCGGTTATGAAGTTGTTTACAGCTATTCCGATGTTTTTGCAAACGGAGCTACTACAACAGCGTATTCGACAACCACATCTTTGAATGTTACAGGACTTGTTGAAGGTGCCACTTATTACTGGAAAGTAAGAGCTCACCTTGGTGGTCTTTCCTATGGTGCTTTCTCAGCGGTTGAATCATTTACGATAAACCCGGGGGCATTTGCACCTGTTACGCCAATCGTTGGTGGACCACATAATGTAACGGTAGCAACTACATCTCCAATAATTTCATGGGGTCTGCCTGCAGCCCTGGCAGCCGGATTGAAGTTTGATCTTGAAGTAGCTGAAAATGTTAACTTCACAAACTCATCACTATTCGAGAATCTGACAGCGACAAATCAACCACTTCAAGGTTTGTCACCAAACAAATCATATTTCTGGAGAGTTAGAACCAAAAACAGCGATGGTGCCTACTCTTATTATTCAGGAATGGGTAAGTTTTCAGTGATGGATGGCGCAACAGATATCAAAGATATGGCAATTGTTCCTGCTGAGTTTGGTTTGGATCAGAACTTCCCTAATCCATTTAATCCTTCAACTACGATCAGATTTGCACTTCCGACTGATGTAAATGTTAAACTTGATGTTTACAACACACTCGGTGAAAAAATTGCAGAGATCGTAAACGGACCAATGAGTGCCGGAAGTTATTCGTTTGCATTTGATGCCTCTTCCCTTCCAAGTGGAATTTACTTCTACAGAATCGAAGCCGGCAGCAATGTTGCAATTCGCAAAATGATCCTGCTCAAATAAGAAGAACTTTATGAGGATGGAAAACTGTCCATTCATCGTATTTAATCGACACTTATAATCATCAAAAAAGCCGTCCCGATTTTTTGGGACGGCTTTTTTTATAACATTATTGATTACTTCTCTATCAAATAAAGCATGAGAAGGAAGTTCATTCAGAAGTCATGACTCGGCAAACTTCGAAAAAAATCCGTGCAATCTGTCGAATCCGTGTAATCCGCGTTCCCTTTCTTCATCAAATCCGCACTTTACCCAACCTACCCCATAACCAAAGCCATGATGGCCTTCTGAACATGGAGTCTGTTTTCAGCTTCGTCAAATACGATAGAGTTTGCGGAATCAACTACTTCGTTGGTTACTTCTTCTTCGCGGTGTGCGGGGAGGCAATGCATAAAGAGATAATCATCTTTTGCGTTTGAAACGAGTTTGTTGTTTACCTGGAAGCCGGTGAAGCGTTGATTTCTTTCCTGAGCTTCTTTTTCCTGTCCCATACTTGCCCAAACATCGGTGTAAATGATATCTGCATCTTTACAAGCTTCAACAGGATCGTTGGTGATTACAACTTTGCTACCCATGTAGGCTGCATTTTTCTTTGCATTGTCAACTATCCAGCCCTGTGGTTCATAACCTTTTGGTGATGCACAAGCTATATCCATTCCAACTTTGGAACATCCGTTGAGGAGTGAATGAGCCATATTGTTACCATCGCCAATGTAAGCAAGTTTTAGACCCTGCAATTTTCTTCTCTTTTCGAGGATAGTGAAAAGATCGGTCATAACCTGACATGGATGAAGAAGATCGGTAAGTCCGTTGATTACAGGAATTGAGCCATATTTTGCAAGTCCTTCAACATCTTCATGTTTAAAGGTTCTGATCATGATTCCATCGAGATATCTTGAAAGAACTTTTGCTGTATCGCTGATGGTCTCTCCCCTGTTCAACTGTAAGTCGTTGGGTCCAAAATACATTCCGATTCCACCAAGCTGATAGATGCCAACTTCAAACGAAATTCTGGTTCTGGTTGAAGGTTTTGCGAAGATCATTCCGAGGGTTTTCCCTTTAAGGAGGTGATGTTCTTCGCCTGTGTAAAGTTTTTCTTTTAAGGTTCTGCTAAGGTCAAAAATCTGATACATCTCTTCGAGTGTCAGATCGTTAATGGAAAGAAAACTCTTTCCTTTCATATTTACTGCCATATTGTTATCCGTTAATTTGCAATTATTCTTGTTCCCGAATTCGCATTTGAGAGCGATCCGGCTTCTGTTATAACACTTTTATTACCGCCTTTTTTGATAAAATAGACGGCAGCTTCCATCTTGGGTCCCATGCTTCCCGCGGCAAACTCACCTTTTTTGATATATTCCTCAGCTTCGTCAAGTGTGATCGATTCGAGAGCAACCTCATTTTCCTTTTGGAAGTTGAGATACGCATTTGGAATATCTGTGAGAATGATCAGTTCATCAGCATCAATTTGAGTGGCAAGAACTGCGGACGCAAGATCTTTGTCAATTACTGCTTCAATGCCTTTAATTGAACCGTTTCCATCCAAAACTACAGGAATTCCACCACCACCAACGCAGATAACTATGTTACCTTCATGGGTGAGTTGTTTAACTATTTCAGCGGATCGAACTCTTAATGGTTTTGGCGAGGGTACAACTCTCCTCCATCCCCTTTTGCGGGGATCTTCACGGAATTGCCAGCCATTGGCTTTTGCCAACAGGTCGGCTTCTTCCTTAAGGAAAAATTGTCCCACCGGTTTGGTAGGGTTTTTAAAAGCAGGGTCTTTTCCATCCACTTCCACATGGGTAACGATGGAAATTACCTCTTTTTGTATGTTGTGTTGCAGCAAAAGTTTTTCCATTTGAACTGCAATTATATGGGCTATTTGGCCTTGAGATTCGGCAACGCACACATCAAGGGGCATCTTGGGGAGCAAAAATTTCTCGTAACCTGCTTCATTTTTCAAAATCAGATTACCCACTTGAGGACCATTCCCATGCGTGATTACAATAGTGTAACCACGCAGGATCAGGTCAACGAGACTCTTACAGGTGTTGAAAGCATTCTGTTCTTGCTCCCTGATAGTGCCGGATTGATTTCCTCTAAGGAGTGCATTGCCGCCGAGTGCTACGACGGCAAGCTTACTCATAGAAGTCCTTTTTCTCTCAGTATCTTTTCAAGGGTTACAGAACCGATTTCCTGAAGATCATAACCAACTCTTGTGGAAGGTTTATTAAGTTTCAAAATTCTTCCAAGATCGATAGGTGTTCCGATTACAACACTGTCGCAATCGCAAGCATTAATCGTATCTTCGAGATCTTTAACCTGAGCATCACCATATCCCATGGCAGGAAGGAGGACACCAATCTTTGGATATTTTACATAAGTGTCAGTTATCGATTTTACTGTCCATGGTCTTGGATCAACAATCTCTGCTGCACCATAATTCATTGCTGCGACTGTTCCGGCTCCAAATTCCATCTCACCGTGTGTGAGTGTTGGACCATCTTCAACAACAAGAACTCTTTTGCCTTTTATCACTTCTGGTTTATCAACAGTAATAGGTGATGCACCATCAATGATCTGAGCGGTTGGATTTACTGATCTGACATAATTTCTGACTGCCAAAACGTTTTCAGGGATGGCAGAATCAATTTTATTTATAACCACTACATCAGCGAGACGAATATTAACATTCCCGGGGTAATATGTTGATTCGTGACCTGCTCTAAGTGGATCGGCTACAGTAATTGTAAGGTCAGGTTTGAAGAACGAAAAATCGTTATTTCCACCATCCCAAATGATAACATCAGCTTCTTTTTCTGCTGCTGCAAGGATGTCGCCGTAATCAACACCTGCATAAATTACACCACCTGAAGCTACATGTGGTTCATACTCTTCGATCTCCTCGATTGTACACTCATGAAGTTTAAGATCTTCAATTGTGCCAAATCTTTGCACTCTTTGTTTTTCAAGGTCGCCATAAGGCATTGGATGTCTTACCGAGACAACTTTTTCCGGCTGCTCTGAGTAGTTCAGCAACCTTTCTTGAGGTTTGGGATTTACCGCTACCTGTACGAACTGCAACAATTGCGATCACCGGTTTGGATGATTTGATCATTGTCTGGTTGGTTCCGATAAGTGTAAAAGATGCGCCGGCAGCGTTAACTTCGGCAGATTTGTTCATTACATAGTTGTAGGGTACATCAGAATAAGAGAAATAGACTTCGTCAATCTTCATCTCTTTTATTAGTTTGGTGAGGTCTTTCTCATCATAAATCATAATGCCGTCAGGATACAATTTTCCTGCGAGTGAGGCAGGATATTTTCTCCCGAAGATATTAGGGATCTGAGTTGCTGTAAATGCTTTTACATTATACTCTTCCTTATCCCTAAAGAATGTATTAAAGTTGTGAAAGTCTCTTCCTGCGGCTCCCATAATAAGGATGTTTTTCCGCTCCATAGATTCTCCGTTTTGTTATTCAACTGTTACGCTTTTAGCTAGATTTCGTGGTTGGTCCACATTTAAGCCTTTTTTCATCGCAATGTGGTACGCGAGCAGTTGAAGCGGAATAACGGTCAGGATTGGCATCAGGATCGATCTGGTATTGGGTATCTTAATAGAGTAATCAGCGAGATTATCAATCTGATCATCATTGGTAGTCGCTATGGCAATTACTTTACCTTTGCGTGCCTTTATCTCTTCGATATTACTTACAATTTTATCATAAGTAGCATCTTTAGGCGCAATGAATACCACAGGCATATTTTCGTCGACCAATGCAATTGGACCGTGCTTCATTTCAGCCGCGGGGTAACCTTCTGCGTGAATGTATGAAATTTCTTTCAACTTCAGAGCGCCCTCCAATGCCACGGGGAAGTTGTACCCTCTCCCTAAATAAAGGAAGTTTGTGGCATTTTTGAATTGTTCAGCTATTTCTTCTATAAGTGAATTTTGTTTTAATATCTCCCGTGCATAGTCGGGAATCTTCTTAAATTCTGAAACCAGTTCAATTCCTTCGGCTTCCGACATCCCTTTTCTTCTGCCAAGAAGAATTGTAATGAGTGCCAAAACAACAAGTTGTGAAGTAAATGCTTTTGTGGAAGCTACACCTATCTCAGGACCTGCATGCACATACACTCCTGAATGGCTCTCACGGGCAATAGAACTGCCAACCACATTACATACACCCAAACATAGTGCACCCCTTCTCTTGGCTTCTTTAAGAGCTGCAAGAGTATCAGCGGTTTCACCTGATTGAGAAATAAAAAACACTGCATCACCGGGACCAACGATTGGATTCCTGTATCTAAATTCACTTGCGTATTCCACTTCAGTGGGGATTCTGAGAAATGTCTCAAACATATACTTCCCTACCAAAGCCGAATGCCATGAAGTTCCGCACGCGATTATCATGATCCGTTTTACATAAAGCAGATGATCGAGCACATTTTCAAGTCCACCAAGCTTCACATCACCGGTGTCCATTAATAATCTGCCTCTAATGGAGTTTTTCAGGGATTCAGGTTGCTCCATGATCTCTTTGAGCATAAATGTGGGGTATCCCCCTTTATCTATCTCATCAAGAGTCATTTCAATCTGATGAACGACCTTGTTCACTTCCTCTTCATTTGCAATCATTTTTGTAAGATAGTGGTCTTTAAAAACCTCTGCTATCTCACCATCTTCCATGTAGATAACCTGTTTTGTGTGCTGCAGGATTGCCGCCACATCAGATGCTACAAAATTTTCTCCAACACCAACTCCAAGAACCAGTGGTGAACCCTTTTTTGCAGCTATAATTCTGTCAGGTTCTGCGGTGTAGAGGACTGCGATTCCGTATGTTCCCTCCACTTCATTTAGTCCCCGGCGAACCGCTTCAAATAAAGTATAGCCCGCTTTTAAATAGGTATCAAAAAGATGCGCGAGCACTTCTGTATCGGTGGCACTTTTAAAAGTGTAGCCAAGCTTTTTTAACCCTGTTTTAAGGGTTGAATAGTTTTCTATAATTCCATTATGGATAAGCACAAGGCTGTTATCATTATTGGCATGTGGATGGGCATTCACCTCGTTTGGCTCACCATGGGTTGCCCAACGGGTATGGCCTATTCCGATGGTTGAGTCGATACCACTTTTATCAATGGCTGCCTGAAGTTCGGCAACTTTTCCTTTGATCTTGGTTATTTCAACTTTACCGTCACTAATAACACCTATCCCGGCTGAATCATAACCTCTGTATTCAAGTCTTTTTCAACCCTTCAACAATTACCGGTACACAACTTCTGTTACCTATGTAACCAACGATTCCACACATGGGCTAATCCTGTATTAAAAAAATAATAAACTGAATTTTATAAGATAAATAACTTTAACAATATGGAAAACTCTTAAACGCACAAAAAAATATTTTTGATCTATTTCTTACAAACAACGAAGATAATGTAATGATTTTTCTCAGGTACAACCTTTTCAAACAGACTGTCAAGTTTCCCGAGAAAACTTCGTTGCATTTCCGATCTGCCAAATGCGCCGGTAAAACCAGCCGTTAAATAAGTAAATGATGAAAATTTTTGGCATAAAATAGCCGTCTCATCAATAGTTATGTAACGCCAGTATGTCGCCCATTTAATAAATTTTCGTCTCAGGAATGTATGGAGTGGAGATGCAACGAGGTTTTCGGCGAAAAGGAGAGTTCCACCGGGTTTTAATACCCGATATATCTCGGAGATACCTTTTTGCTGATTCTGAATTGAACGAAGAGCTCCTAAAACCGACTTAAACATAACGATATCAAATGTATTATCGGGGTAGGAAAGAGAAGTGAGGTCGGCATTAGCATACTTGATGGCATGTGAAACTCCATATAGTTTATGCATCTCCCTGGCTTCCGGTGTTACTCCGTTTAGGTCAGAGGAGATTACATTGGCTCCCTGTTTTGAAAGCCAAAGGGAGAGGCCACCGTGCCTCTCCCCTATTGCAAGAGCTTCTTTACCGGCGATGTCCCCCGCATTTTCCAGGAAAAAAGGGAGACATTTTGACCAGTTAACAACATCCCATTCAATTACATCCTGTATAAATTGATCACGGGTATTCACAAAAAGTACCTATTTAACTTTCGCCAGTTTTTCGATCTTTGTTTTTGTTTTGTCTTTGTATTTTGTAATCAATTTATAAAGATAAACACCATTCGCAATTTCATCTCCATCAGCATCGCGGCCATCCCAATAAAATTTATTCAACCCGATTTGCATCAAAGAAGATGGGACATCAATTTCTTTGATGAGTCTTCCGGCAATGGTAAATATCTTAATTTTAACCTCATCTGGCAAGGTGCTTCCCCTCAACTCAAATGTGAACCAGGTTTCCTCTTTAAAAGGATTTGGATAATTGTAGATCTGCTCAATTTCATCTTTGTCATAAACAAAAAATTGATATTTCTGTGCCACACTACTGTAAGGAATGTCGGAAGCATCTTTTGTGAACACTTCAATAGTTTGTTTCCCTTGTTTAAACAGTGGTTTCCAACTGATATACAGTTTTGAGTTGGGATATGGAGTGTAGGAGAATTGAACACTGTCTTTCACAAAGCCGACCGGTTTGCCATTGTGGACTATACTCAATCTTGTAGTATCCAACGGCAACGGACTATTGTCTGTGAGATAAATCTCGATTAGAGGACTATTGGAAATGATATCACCATTGATGATCTCCTTTCCATCAAAAGTCAACTTAAAATCGGGTTTAATGCTATCTCTCGCCACATAAAAACTGTCCGCACCAAGGTTGTTAAAAGTGTACATCTCACTGCCATTCATCGTAACAACAGCTTTTATTTTGTTGTGAAATACAATTTTTGAAGTGTTAATTTTATGTTTCACAGTGTAAAAAGTATCAGCCGGAATTTTAAACTTGGCAGTGTAGTAGGGTGCGTTGGCAGCATCAAGATAAAACTGCGCGGTACATGTGTCAGAATCAGCTTTTCCAACATTTGTAACCTTCAAATCCACGTTTATATCAAAACCTTGCATCAAACTATCCGGATAGAAAGTGAAATCGTTGTTCGAAATCGTAATTTCGGGCAGACCTGTTTCTGCTTCAAAAGCCACCTTTTTCAGATAGATGGGATTTGTTGTTGAAAGTGATGAATCTGTAAATGTAAAGAATGCTTTCAGTTTTGGATATAACGACTCATCCAACTGATTAAGTTGAAGAGGTGAAGGGACATTTACAGCAAGAGTATCCCATTTGAGGGTCTGGCTGTTAAATCCTGCTACTGAAGCTGAAAATTTGGCTAAAGTAAATTCTTCCATTCTCTTACGGGTCCAACCTCGGTTGAAGCTACATCTCCCTGGGCATCAAAATAATAACCGGAAAACACCCCGATTCCTTTTACCAGATCACTCCCTCGAATATAATTTGAGGCAACCACTTCATCTCTCAGAATATCATAATACCATGAAGAAAATTGTTTTTGTAATCCTGATCCGGGCAGTACTGTAAACCACTCACCGAGGTATGTTCCATCATTGATTTTGAAGGCACTCATGAAGCCGGAATTAAAATTTTCGGTTACATACAAGATATCATTAACCACAAAAAAAGCCGCTTATCCATCCTTCCTGATAAGATTCCAATGAAGGATAAACATATTCTCTTATGAGTTCAAAGTTGTTTTCTGACTCAAAAACTCTTAGGGCATAAACATTTTTACCTTGAAGATTTTTAATTGCAAGATTATAAAGTTTGCTGCCACTTGATGAAATAAGAAATTTCCCGTTTCTGGCTGTTGCAGTTTCAAGGTCAATCAGGCTATCAGGTATCATAACAGTATCCATCTCACCTGTTGACGGGGATAATCTAAGGAGGTAGGCAGGACTCTCTTGAGGGATATATATTTTATCCTTTATGGCTGTTATCTGTAATCTGATTTGCTCATAAAAATTAGGAACAACTCCATAATACTCACCCCTTGTTGTACCATTGTTCCCTGTTCCAACAATATGAATCTCCGATTTTCCCTCGGGATTATTTTGGTAAGCGCTGAACCAGTATTCCGCCAGATAATAATAGGTACCGTCACCAGTGAAACAATTTAATGCGATGGTGTCCAGTTCAGAAACTGAAGTAAGGTCAATTTTATACTTAAGCCGTGATAGTTGCGGTTTAGGTATGTTAAGTGAAGTGTTGAGAATAAGACCATTAAACTGATTTGAAAAATATACATTCTCAGTTTCAAAAAGTCGTAACTGTGTACCTGAATAGGTAAAACCTTCAACCGGCGGATCGACCGTATTAAATGTTCGTGTTGACGACCACCTGCCCAGATTGTTACCATCTATAATTCTTGCTCTCCAGAAAAACCGGCCGGGATTAAGGGTTGTATTTTTGTAAGATAACAAACCATCAATACCGGTAAGATTTCCGCTATTAACAAGAGGTGATACAAAACTGAAAGATGTGTCAAACTCAACCTGATAACTAAAATTCCTGTTAATGTAGTAGCCGATATCAGAAATTTTTATTTCTGGAGTCTGAAGAGCAGTGAATCCGTCCTCAGGTGATATGAGGCTCGGCTCGGAAATGTTAAATACAGCAATAACATTCGACGCAATGTTGTCGGAATGATCATCTTCAGGAACCCGATTATCATCATTAATTTCGGCTGTAATTGTGATCAATCCACTCTTCTTAGGAATCCAGACGAAATCGGTTGAATCGCTATTACCAAATCCGGGGATTCGTTTGCTTGCAACAATACCGGAAGTATCCTGAGAAGAAAAACGCAGTGTTACTGTCACACTATCATTTGTTCTGATACCAAAATTTGACATGTTAAGTTTAATTTTAACTGTGTCATCAACAAGAGGATTTGTGGTTAAAAACTTTAAGTCACTGTTCTCAAGCACAAAATCGGGTTTTTTAGGGAGCACAATTTCCAACCCCGGTTCACCCAGATAGGTTAGAAGTGCAATCTGGTTGATATAATAACCAACGGGAGGAGTTCTTACTTTTGAAGCGAGAATTGCTTTTCCCGAGATTGTGTTTTTCAGGTTAAATACTTCATCAAAAAAGATGCTGTTGTAGTAAGTGCCTATTTGCCAAAGTGTAAGTCCCGAACTGCCAAAAAATCCAATTGCTCCCTTATCGGGAATTTTAACAAACTGTTCGCCAAACACATCCTGATTGTCAAAATGTGCCGTATAACAGGTAACACTTATAATAAGTGGCATTCTGCCGGCATTATTCAGAGTGTAGATATCATTGTTAAGGAATGTCAAATCCCATTGATAACCACCACCATGCCCGTAGTAATTGGTGAGCGCAGCACCCTTATCAAAAGCACTTTTAATTTCCGGAGTTGAGCCCTGATAGGGTAACTCTGATGGATTGTTGGGGAATCTTATCACAATCGAAGCATCATAACCAAGCGGGTCAAGGAAATTTTGTTTTAACTTCAGTGACTCACGGTTAAACCCAAACTGGAGTTCATCATTTGCATCAATGCCTGATGATAACAACATCACAGTTTCGCGCCATTTTTTTCCATTGTCTGTTGGGTAGTTTTCAAGTTTATCAAGAAATGTCATTCCCTCTTCAACTGTCTCGATCGATATTCTTGATAAAGCCATATCGGGGGTTACCCCACTGCCCGTCACCGCTGCAAAACCATTGTCACTTGCAGATTGTCCATATTGATACGAATGGAACGGTATGGAAGGAATATAATTCTCTCTGCTGTCAGGTGAAATTTTTCTGTAGTCATAACTCATATCACCAATTAGAGTCACATATAGAGGTGCAGGCCTTGCAAAGGAGTTAAACGCAAAGGCAAGAAAATCCCTGATTGCATAGGGATCCATCATACCGTATGAAAATTCGTCATAAATTTCAAGCACATCGGCAATATAAACCCGAGGAGGTGTTGTACCACCGCCGATTGGTCTACTCCTTCTGTATGTTGCAAGTCTTTCTGCAACGCTCCTGAATTTAGGATGTGTGATTATAATATAATCCGCACCGTTTGCGATGTCTCGAAGCCGTGAGGGTGTATCAACTCTGATGGAGTCAACAGATTTACCATAAAGTGAATCAACAGCGAAATACTCCGATGGAGAATACAGACTATCCTGGAACAATGCCAGCCCGGCAGGCGGCCCTGTCACTTGATTCTGGACATACACGACATTTTTTGCAGGAACATAAACACTCATGGATGGGGATGTCCACTGCCACATATAATATCTAACGTTTGTATTATATCCTTCGGGACTTTTAAAGAAATAATGATCTCCGTGAGTCCTGTTCATTTTATAATACTCAAGCTCGATCCAATTTAATCTTGCTTCATCATTACCTCCGCCTGTGCAAACATCTCCATCGAGA
This sequence comes from Ignavibacteriales bacterium, assembly GCA_016714125.1. GTDB lineage: Bacteria > Bacteroidota > Ignavibacteria > Ignavibacteriales > Ignavibacteriaceae > UTCHB3. The sequence continues at coordinate 63,010 of JADJNX010000011.1, forward strand.
ATGATTTTAAGTTGGTTACCTGAAGAAACAATAATTATCGAATCATTAACCGATTGGAATGTTGTATCAAAAGTAAAAGCTTCCTGACCGTTCCACTTCCTCGCACCAATCAATCTGTCATTGCGAAAAATTGCACACTGTGAACATAATTACATGGAACAACTGTTGTTGTCAAACCGTGAAGATTAACTTTCACTCTTAAATAACGAATGTCAGGGTTAAGGTTCAGAGGGGCATCAAACCGCTGTACATACCCAATTTCCGGGGTTCCATTTTTTGAAGTAAGTTTTTTCCAGTACCAGTAATCCCGGTTTTCATTTTGTGCCCAGCCAAGTCGTTCGTAGATTTCATCAGATTCCCAACGGATGGTTGCTTTTGTCGAACTCACTTCAGGTTGACTGACTGTCGGAAACCAATCTTTGGGGTATATCTTAATCCTGTTGAATCAGCTTCGTAAGAGAACCAAAAGATGTTCGATTTATAGTAAATGTTCATCTTAGTGTATGGTGACGGAGGGACACTGTCACCCACAAAAATAATGTAATCCCTTGGGCTGAATCTCGAATTTTCACTCACAATGGAAAGTGGCACCTCACCCTCGGTGGAAAAAATCTGTAATTTTTCAACCCGGATGTTCCGATCGGTTGGCATTCCTGCAGCCGCCAGCTCTTCATAAGTGAGTTTATAAACATCTTTTTTATTCAAAAAGAGTTTAAAATATTGTTTATCCGGGTTGTACCAGTTGTTGGTTTGGACGGTGATCCCGTCTTTAAGATTTTTTTTCTCTCCAATCCAGTTTTTGGCTTCATCAAAGTTTAATACAGCATTTTGTAAAAATTCAACTGTTGCCACATCATCAACATTCTGAACAGTAAAACCGTCGCTATATTGAGTATTATAATCGACCCTCACAGTTATCGAATTGTATTTTACAATCTCTCTTGAAACAGGATTATATTGATAAGGAGAGAGGATAACAGGCTGCACTTCGGCAAACCGGAATGAATATCGTCCCTCAAGTCGAGCCAGACCGTTAGGGAAATTTTGATCGGAATTGTAAACATCTTTATCATAGAAAAGTTGATCAGGCTCAAATGTGAGCGAATCAATGAGGGTAAAAGGAAGAATAAAACGGTTTTCCGCTTTTCCCTTTTCTGAGGAGATAATTTGTATTTTTGGGTTTGCGTTATAATTTATGCCAAGGGATACCGAGTATTCAGGAATTGTTGGCTCACCCGCTTTAATAAAATACATCCCATCACCGGAGAACCATGTAAATTTCCTTCCGTTTACCATAGTATCTCTCATTTCTGCAAAATCCCTAAAATCAAACTTTATAATTGCATATTCTGCATTTTTTTCTAATATTTGATATTTTTGGGGTAGAGAATTGATTGTAAACAACAGAAGAAAGAATGATATTAATCCGACAATTCTGGGCATATATTAACCATTGTTTGCATAAAATGAAATTTAATTTACAACCAAATCATTCAGTAAAACAAGTGAAAAAATAGTAGTATTTAGGGTTAAAAATAAAGGAGACTTATTGAAGTATAAAAGTAGTTTTCGGGGAGAGGAGCATTAAAATTTCTTTTGTTCATAATATACCCCGCTTTAATGAATGTGTTGGCACCGGGACTATAAAAAAGTAAAAATTCAACAGTAGTGGTATTTTGAAATTCACCCGCGAGGAACCAGGCATCTTCGGAGGAGAGTATATTTGTACTGATATAAAATGACCCGCCATGATTTTGCTGAATATTTCCCAAATTATCATAAACATTTTCGCCGTGCCTGATATGTTTAATATCCATTGAGAATCGCAAACGGGGTGTAAACTGATAATCGACGTGGAAGTTTATCATCTCAGAATTGGGTTTAATGTCAATGCCCAAGGGGAAACTGTTATTGGTGTAAGCAAGGTTTTCACCTTTGCCGGGATGAGAAAATGTATATGGTCTCACAAAATAATAAGTTAAACCCGCAGTTAATCTGTTTGCAAATTCCCGGGATGTAGAGAAGACTCCCATGAATGAAAAACGATTGTTAAATTTCTGGAATTTACCCGGCTGAAGAAACTCAAAATTAATATCGTCGAAAATCAAACTTCCTGTCAGTTCCATCCCATTAAAGGGTTTATATCGAACATCAAGTCCGATAAAAGAATTATCAAGATCCTCCAGTGATCGTTGCGCCGATTCCCAAAACAAAAAGGGATTAAGATAGGCAAGGTCAACTCCCCTGTTGGAGTAGATCACAGATTGCCATACTGACAATCTAAATCTTTTGGAAAAATTCACCGAAATTCTGTTTTGTGCAGTATATTTTTCTGCACGGTTTTTATTGTCACCCGAGATTGAATCACCCGGTGTAATAAATTGTGGAGTTATCAACCAACCAAAAATATCGTGTTCAACAAAAATCCCTCCCTCAGTACCATCAAAATGGTTTAAACCCGTTTTTCTGAAAGTGAATTTTTGACCAACAGTATTATCTATCGAGTTTACTTCCCGCGAACCATAGGCATTTCCATTCCAGGCAATTAAATATGCAGATAACCAGTTTTTATAATTGAAGCGGGCAAAACCACCATAACGGAGATAAAACGCAGAGGTGTTTGAGTAAGAATCGTCACCGACTCCATGTGCTTTAAGATTAAGAATCGGATCCATTGTAACGGAGTAATTTTCGCCTGAGTGTTTAAAGAGATGGGAAGGTTTTGTGGATGTTAAATAGTCTCCTAATTTGAACCCTTCACTTTTATTCTCCAACAAAAACATTTCTTCATAAAAACTCAATTCCTCAACAAGTGAAACAGGAAGAGTGTTTTTCACTGCAAGTAGTTCGGATAGATTTTTTTTGATTTCAGTTTTGCTTTTGGGCAAAATGGCATCATCATAATAGGGGATGAAACCGGCTACTGAGGCTCTTCGAAGAAATGAATAAACGGGGTGTTCAGAATTTACTGGTTCAGACTGTGCAAAAATGGATGAGATGAAAAGAAAGGTTAACAGGATTACCTTTTTCAACTACTATACATTTCCTTCGTTTGTTATTACCACCTTGGGGGTGCGAAGAACTATTCTGAGATCAGACCAGAAAGTTGCATCTTTATAGTATGCAATTTCCATAACAACTCTCTCTTCAGGGGAAAGTGTTTGTCTTCCGTTTATTTGTGAAATGCCGGTGATTCCGGGCTTGAAGTTGAATACTTCTCTTTGATCGAGTGAAAATTGATCAGTAATTTTGGTAAGCTCAGGGCGTGGACCCACGATGCTCATGTCGCCTTTAAGGACATTAATGGCTTGAGGGATTTCATCGATGGACATGCGGCGTAATATTTTACCAACTCTCGTAAGACGCGGATCATCTTTCTGTGTAAAATCGGGACCTAACTGTTCGGCGCCATCTATCATTCCACGAAGTTTGATCATTTTAAACGGCTTTCCGCCAAGACCGGTCCGGTCCTGGATGAAGAAGGCATCGCCTTTCGATTCAATTTTTATTGCTATTACAGAGATAAGCAATATAGGCGACGATAGAATAAGTGCAAGGCTGCTCAGAATTACATCTGTTAGCCTTTTTATAAAACTTCCGTATCTTCCCATAGGGTTGTCAATATCTTCACCGTGCCAATTACTTCTTAAGCTATCTTGCAAATCGGCTTTTTGATCTCCGTTAGTTATCTCAATTTTGTAACCTTCAAAACTAATATTTTTTTCGATTTTATCAAAACTAATAAGCATCAAAATCAATATTAATTTACAATCTACGACAGGGCTCACATGTTAAAGGTCACCCGTCACAGGCCTGAGAACTATCTCCTCTGCCACCATATTCCCCTGATCGGTTAATAACTTCACAACCAACTCTGCTATATCTGCCGGTTTCATCATCCGCTCACCGTGCTTATTTCTTACCTTTTCGTCCCAAATGGGGGTTTCCGTAGCTCCCGGAAGGACATCAATGACCTTTATGTTGTGCTCCCTTACCTCTTCTCTAAGAACTCGGCTGTATTGAAGAAGCCCTGCTTTTGATGCGGAATAGATGCTGCTCCCTTTCAGAACTTTTATTGCAGCTACTGACGATATATTCAGGATTGTTCCCGACTTTCGAGTTATCATCGCAGGTAAAACAGAATGAATTGCATACACCGAACCCAGAAGGTTGGTTTTGATGATCCCTTCAAACTCTTCTATAGAAGTTTCCGCAGCGTATTTGAATGCAGTTATCCCAGCAGAATTAACAAGAGCATCCGGTGCATCATCACTAAATGTCGTTTTATAAAATTCTTCTACTGACTTGGAATGAGCAACATCACATTGAGATATTGTCAATGACCCTGAGGCCATCACATCTTTCAGCTGTTCCAGATTTTTAATACTCCTCGAAGTTGCCACTACTGTGTGCCCCATTACCAGAGCTTGTTTTACGATAGCCTTCCCTATTCCCGAGGATGCACCCGAAACCCATATTCTCATTATATCAACCTGTTATCATTTGCTCTTATCAAACTCAGGAATTCAACTCTCGTTTTGGGGTCGGTCTTAAAAACGCCATGCATCGATGAAGATGTTGTAGAAGAGTTCTGCTTTTCAACACCGCGCATCATCATACACATGTGGTAAGCTTCCGACACAACAGCCACCCCTTTTGGTTTTAGGTGTTCATTGATCGTATCAGCAATCTCTTTAGTCATTCTCTCCTGAACCTGTAAACGGCGGGCAAATACTTCAACAATTCTCGGTAATTTGCTTAGTCCAACAATTTTACCATCAGGGATGTAGGCAATATGCACTTTCCCAAAAAACGGTAACATATGATGTTCACACATACTGTAAAAATCGATGTTTCTTACCAGTACCATTTCATCATAATCTTCTGAAAAAATAGCACCATTCAAGACCTTTGTAATATCTTTGTTGTAGCCTGAAGTCAGGTATTCATATGCTTTTGCCACTCTCTTTGGTGTTTTTAAAAGCCCTTCCCTTTCAGGATCTTCGCCAATCTCCGTTAATATCGTCTCAACCAGTCCTTGTACTTTTTCAATATCCACAATTATTCTCCAAAATATTCAACATAGTTATTCTCAGTTTCCGATAGCCTGATTTTGTAGAGCCTCCCGTTGGGGATTTTATCCACAAGTTGCTCCCAAATTTTCACTGCTATATTTTCAGCCGTCGGAATTACATCCTTCATAAAATCAACATCAAGATTTAAGTGTTTGTGATCCACTTTCCTGATTACATTTTCGATTATAATCTTTTTTAAGACCTTCAGATCGATCACATACCCTGTTCGCTCATCGATTTCACCCTCAACAACAACCTCAAGCACATAATTATGTCCGTGCCCGTGGTAGTTATTACATTTGTCGTACACCAGTTCATTTTCATCGTCGGTGAAAGCCGGGTTATAAAGACGGTGAGCAGAGGAAAAAACCTCTCTTCTTGTAACAAATATTCTTTTTGCCATCGCGAATTAACTCAATGCTTTCTTTACTTCTTCCGTGTGTCCGTCAACTTTTACTTTCGAAAAAACATTTTTGATAAAACCTTTTTCATCTACAATAAATGTCGTTCGTTCAACTCCCATATACTTCCTGCCGTACATGCTTTTTTCTTTCCAAACACCGTAGTTTTCGAGCATACCCTTGGTTTCATCACTAAGCAGTGTAAAATTCAGGCTATATTTATCAACAAACTTCTTGTGCGATTTAACAGGATCACCGCTTACTCCAACTATTTTAGCATTTATTCCTTCAAAAATTGAAAGTTCATCTCTAAAACTACAGGCTTCTTTGGTACATCCACTCGTATCGTCTTTTGGATAAAAGTAGAGAACAAGTTTTTTTCCTTCAAAATCAGATAATTTAACAATATTTCCATCCTGATCGGGTAACTCAAACCAGGGTGCTTTATCTCCGGGATTTAACATTTTTTATTTCTCCAAATATTTGTTCTAATTAAATGTTACAACATTGTTTTTTGGAATTAGTTCAATATCCCCTCTTTTTTAGCCCAGTAGTTAAAACCGTCTTCGAGCTGTTCAAAAGAATTTATGGAGAATAATATTGGCTGTAAGTGCCAAACTTCATATTCCTGAGATGTGATTTTGTAGGGGTCAAAATCGATCACCTGCACCTCACTTCCAAGTGCGTGATCAACTTCTTTAAATGATGAAACTATTCCCGCTCCATAAATCCTTCTACCGGCGGAATTTGTAATCAAACCAAATTCAACCGTGAACCAGTGGAATCTTTCAAGGAATATCTGTTGTTCTCCTTTAGCCACAAGAGCTGCTTCACCAAATTTTTGATAAAAATTTGCAAAATTTGGATTGGTTAAAAGAGGCATGTGCCCAAATATGTCGTGGAAACAGTCTGGTGCAGGAGTGTAGTCAATTTCGTGCCTGCCACGAACATAATCAGTTGAAGGGAAAATTCTGTCACGGAGGAGATTAAAAAAGTTTTGTGCCTGAATAAGTCCCGGAACTCTGCCAACGCGCCACCCGGTGGAGTCACTAAGAACACTGCTTAGTTTTTTTAATGAAGGTATTTCCTTTTCCGAAAACCCCATTAATTCAACTCCTTTGATGTATTCATCACAAACTCTTCCTTCAAGCAGTCCGGTTTGGCGATTAAAAAGATAGCCCCAAACATCGTTTTCCTCTTTGGAATATTGCGGCGTAACAATCTCGTCACCAACAGGAGGTAGTGAATCCAGGGTCTGGGGAATACATCTTGGATCTATCCCCTCTTCGGCAGCTTTTTCATAGGCTCCGGTTACTTTTTTTTCTTCTCTCTCCATCATGTATCTCTTCTCCGTATGTTTTTTGGGTCTCTTAATTACTCATCTCGAGCATTTTCTCAAGAGGTCTTAAGGCTTTAACTCTGATAACTTCCGGCATCGTAATTTCCGGGGAACGGTTTACCATACACTTATATAATTTTTCAATTGTGTTCAATTTCATGTAGGGACAATTGTTGCAATTGCATGAATCTTCCTCTCCGGGCGCAGGAATAAACTTTTTCCCGGGCATATATTTTTCCATCTGATAAATTATTCCCGGTTCAGTGGCAACAATATATTCGGTTGAAGGATCGGACTGAACAAATTTTAATAATGCAGAAGTTGATCCTATAAAAAAGGCTTTCTCAAGGAGATGATCTTCACATTCTGGATGTGCTATTAGTTTTGCCTTTGGATTAAGGTGCATCAACTCAAGGATTTTTCTGTCACTGAATGTCTCATGAACAATGCAAGAGCCTTCCCAAAGAACCATGTCCCGTCCCGTTTTACTTGCTATGTATTTGCCGAGATTCTTATCGGGAGCAAAGATTATTGGCTGGTCTTCAGGAATCTGTCTCACAATTTTTTCAGCATTACTCGAAGTTACGATAATGTCGCTTAATGCCTTTATTTCAGAGGAACAATTTATGTAACTAAGTACCAGGTGATCAGGATATTTATTTTTAAATTCGGTAAATTTGTCGGCAGGACAACTGTCTGCAAGTGAACAACCGGCATCCATATCGGGTAGTAATATCAGTTTATCGGGATTGAGTATCTTGGCAGTCTCTGCCATAAAATGGACACCACAAAATACGATAACATCTGCTTTCGATTCCTTCGCTTTTCTGGCAAGTTCGAGGCTGTCCCCAATAAAATCAGCAAGTTCCTGAATATCGCCTGTCTGGTAGTAATGTGCCAGAATAACAGCGTTCATCTCCTCCTTAAGACGGATGATTTCCCTCTCATAATCGATAGAGGATTTGCTTCCAATTAGCTCTTTAATCATGAACAGTTTCTCGTATTTCTCATTTTTGAAAATTTTTTCTCTGTATCGGAAATTTATAGATATTTTGCTTAATAATATATGCAGTAGTAAATGTTTTTATTTGGCACGATAATTGAATAATTTGGTGCTGGATGAGATGTTCTTAAAACCCTCCTTATAGTAACACACAATTACTGCCGAAAATGCGCCCTCTTTTTCGGCAGTACCTCTTTTAAACCGGTTTTACTGTAATTTAAGTTTCGTAAATTTAATAAGTCTTTTGCAAAAAATTTGATTGACCAGCATGTTTAAGTTGATACTTCTTTCTGTTTTCCCCTTTATTACCCTCTTCGCTCAGGACAGTCTGACATTTGTCATCAGAGTTGATGATGTCCAGTCACGAAATGTTTCTTACCTCCCTGCAGGGATAACTCCTTTTGAGAATGCAGTTGAATTAAGGGGTGGAAAGGTAACATGGGCGGTAATCCCTCACAGATTAATCGAGAACTTAAACTTGTCGGGAGGAGTGACTCAACAGTTGATATCGACCCTTGCCGACGGACATGAAATAGCTCAACACGGATATAATCACACATGCCTTCGCTGCGGAAACACCGGTCACGAATACTATTGTATTACTCAGGTTTTTCACCATACATACACTGTTCAGGCAGCAATGACTGACACAGCATTAAGAATTCTTGCTGACTCCCTGAACTTCAGACCTTCTTCTTTTGTACCTCCGGGACATCATGCTGACTCAATCTCATGGAAGGTTTTAACAGATCAAGCATTCGATATCGTTTCAACCACCGGACTAACTAAACAATTTATTTACCCGGGACTCTACAATCTTGCTCCCCACCAGGAGTTCACCTGGAATATGCAGTCTGCCGACTATCGTGCTAAGATGACCAGTGCCCTTTCTGATGTAAGACTAAAAGGAATGCGGGATGGCTATTACATGATACTGTTTCATGATCCATTTATCAGGCAAGGTTACCAAAACGGGCTTGTTGTTAACTGGATCGGTGAGTTATTGGACTCCTTAAAAGCTGAATATGGATCAAAACTAAGATTCAAAACTTTATCGGTTGCTGCAAAAGAATTTAGAGACGCACCAAGTTCAATCGCTGATGGTAGTGAAAATTTAAATATGCAGTTCAAGTTGATGCAGAACTTCCCAAACCCGTTTAATCCTTCAACCATAATCTCATTTCAAACCACAAATGAAGGCTCCGCCCAGTTAAAAGTATATGATATGCTTGGGAATGAATTGGCTACCTTATTAAATGGACCAATTTTATCGGGAGAACATTCTGTCAGGTTTGATGCAGCCGGTATGGCAAGTGGGGTATATTTTTACAGATTAACGATTAATGGTTCAACACTTTCAGGAAAAATGTTGCTCGGGAAGTGAAAAACGGCTTACGAATATCTGTTTAGATTATTCCTGAACCCAGAAGAACACCGATAATAATCAACATAATTGCAACAAGATTTTTTACCAGCTCAAGAGTCACTTTTTTAAGAAGTCTTTTACCAATTAACGCACCCGTCATTGCTGACAAAATCGCGGGAATTAGGAGTGGGAGATTCCCCACCAAATCTGCTTCAATTACCCTTGTTGAATAAACGGAGAGTCGGGAAACATCTATCAGGCATGCAATAGCCACACCGGTGGCGATATAACCTTCTTTGCTTAGGCCGGCTTTGATTAGAAACGCACTACGAACTGCCCCCTGAATCCCCGTCAAACCACCAAAAAAACCACTTAAAAGTCCACCGTAAATCATTTTATCTTCGCCAAACTGGAGCCTCTTAAATGCCGGTATGAGTTCAAGAACTGCAAAAACCACCAGAAGAACACCAATAATCAGATTTACCGGTAACACTTCAAACTTGCTTCCACCATTGGAATAACTATACAACACAGGCATATCAGTGATCCCCGTAAGTAGCCAGGCTCCAAGAAAAGATGCAAATATCGCAGGAATACCAAACCGGATCAAAACATTACGATTAATGTCCTGTCTGACAAGAATCAATTTGAAGATATTGTTGGTGAAATGCACAACGCCTGTTAAGGCAATTGCTACTTCGATAGGAAAGAAAAACACCATGACGGGTGTTAAAATAGTACCAAGTCCAAAACCGGAAAAGAATGTGAGGAGTGACGCAAGAAGGGCTACTACGCTAACCGCAACAATTTCCATCCCGAAGTTTACCCGATTGTGCTCTTCATATAATCGATTGCTTCCAGAACATCTGCCTTTTCACAAGCTACATCGATATGCAAGTTCCCGGGTTCACTAATCAAAACAAACTTAACTTCGCCGTTTACTCTCTTTTGTCCCCCTGCATTGCCAAATAAATAGAATCAGTGGAGTAAGTATTAATCTTTTCATCAACTTTATAACGGCCAAGAAGATCTAAAACCTTTTCCATCACCTTATCTTCCATGATGCCCATTTTGTTGGCGAGGTAAGTGGCTCCACGCATCCCGGCAATCACTCCAATCCCGTGTTTCACGGAAAATCCTGAAACGGATTCAATTGCGTGACCAAAGGTATGCCCCAGGTTGAGGGAATGTCTCATTTTTAAGTCTTTTTTATCCTGCGTAACCACATCATTTTTGATCTGAGCCGACTTCCCAATCAAATAGAGTAAATCATCTTCGGGAAGATCAAGACTGCCGTCAAGCCAGGAGAAACAGTAATCAAAAAAGTTCGAATCGATTAAAGCATACTTTAACACTTCCCCCATCCCACTAAGAACATCTTCCTGTTTGAGGGTAGAAAGAAACTTTGAAGAAGTAATTACCTGCTCAGGTTCATAAAAACTGCCGATAAAATTTTTATATTTTTTGTAGTTGACCCCCGTTTTTCCACCAATACTGCTGTCAACCATCGCAAGGAGTGTGGTGGGAACATGAATTAATCTTGTTCCTCTCATAAAAGAGGAGGCTGCAAAAGAGCCCGTGTCACCGGTTATTCCCCCACCGATAACTATTATGTAACTGCTTCTGTCGGCATTGTTTTCGAGGAGAAAATCATAAATTCTGTAGATGCTGTCGAAAGATTTATATTCTTCGGTTGCATTTAACACAAAACAATTTTTCTGATTAAACAGATGTTTAAATTGGTTATGATAAATTTTATGGACATTGGAATCGACAATGTAGAAACAACTGTGGGAGTTTAAGATTCCCTCAATTTTACCAATCACTCCCTCAATCGAGGAGATGAGCGAGTAGTTAAATGACCCGTTGTTGCTTTCAATGGTAATATTTCTCAAATGATCCTCCGGGTATCCGACTTTCCTGTTCTGATCCTTCTCACAATTTTATCTATGCTCTTTCCAAAGTCACGGGCATCTGTCTCAATCGTGATGTCAGCGTCCTCATAACCTTCTCTTCTCTGTTCGAGAAGTATAGTAAGTTTTTCCATTGCTTCTTTTTCACTCATCTCTTCCTCCATTTCAGATCGAAACAGGGGTCGATTCGTTTTTTTTCTGAGTCGCTGATAAATTATCGGCAATTCTGCTTTTAAATAAATAATGAGTCCCTGTGTTTTACACAATTTTCTATTCGATATGTCAATTAAAGTGCCACCACCAAGCGATATTACCGCATTTTTTTTGTGGCACAGTTCAATAAGTTTTGTTTTTTCGAGTTCACGGAAGTGTTTTTCGCCATGCTCAATTACGATTGATGATACAGAACATCCTGAATCTTTCTCAATTTCACGGTCAATGTCATAAAAATCCCACCCAAGACAGTTGGCGATTACTCGGCCAAGTGTGGTCTTCCCCGTCCCCATAAATCCTGTTAAAAACAAAAGTTCATTGCGGTTCATACGGATTTACAATCCATACTTTACACCAAGGAGAAACACGCTGCCTTCAAGTGAAAGTTTCTGATAAAAAGTCCTTTTTCCCAAACTCACATTTTTCCCCATATATAATCCCTTAAGCGATTCATACTCACCCTCAAACTCAACCTCGGGGTCCCTGAATTTCATTGTGAAAAAAAAACTTAAATTCTGATTCAAATAATACTCTAATCCTGTTAAAACATGAATGCCATAACTCAATTTTGATCCTCCTGATGAGAGAGAAATCCCTGCAACCTCCCTGAGAGAGTTGTAGAAATAGAGTCCGGCACCACCGCCGATATTAACCCTGAAATTTTCAGAACTGAAAGGAAGGCGGTATTCAACTGTGAGCTCAACAGGTACAAAATTGTAACCGTCTTTTACGGGGATATAAATCGTACCGACATCACTATCTACCGTTTGACCGTAGTATTGTGTCTCTTTTCTCAAATATTCGACTGAAATTACACCGGCAATATCTTCCGTCAGATCATAACTTAAAGCAAGATGTGGGAAAACGCGTGAGCCAAGACCAATCTCGATCTCTCGTAAATCATAGTCTGAAGTATTGCTATAAGGATAAATTCGAGAAGATGTGCTGTAACCGGCTCCTACCGAGAACTCGAAGATCCCTTGTCCGGAGGCAGATGAGAAAACAGCGATAAAATAAACTGCGATTGCTAAAAAAAATTTCATTTCAACATTCAATTTATAATTATCGTAACGATATAAAAAACCCCACCTTAATTGTCAATTGACAATATTAAAGATGGGGTTCAAAAATTAGATCAATTTAGAGGGAAGTATTTTACTTTTGCCTCTTTTTCATCGTTTCCATCCACTGCTGGAACGCTGCCTGACGACGCTCGCCAAGTATCTGATCTCTAATAGTATTTCTCTGAGCAAGAAATTTCTGTTCGTCAAAATTTTGTCTCATTTTAACGTTCATCAGATAATATCCTCTCATCCCTTTTACGGGTCCTGTAACTTTGTTAAGTTCGGCTTTGGTAGCGGCATAACTGAAAGCATAATCCACTCCAAGAGATGGAATGTTTCCACCGACTGAAAATGAATCTGCTGTTCCAAAACGGATGTTTTTGTCGATAGAAGGTGCCTTTGCAAGATCATTTCCAATCTTACCTTTAACACCATTCATAACCTCAAGAGCCATTGCGTATTTTTTCTGACGGATGACTCCTCCGGTAACATCTTCTTTTACAGCGTCAAATTTCTTAACGCCTGCTTCATTTACTTCGGTAATCTGAGCAATAACAAATTGATCACCAACTGATGAGACAGGTGAAAAATCGTTTAGACCTTCTTTAAAAGCGAAAGCTACAAGATTTCTGCTGTATCCAAGTCCCGGAACTGCAGCCACTTCCTCAGTGAAAGGAGTGGATTCTTGCATTTCAAGATTTTTTGATTTCGCAGCTTTTTCAAGTCCTTCACTTTTTGCAAGTTTTAACAGGTCTTCAGCATCTCTTCTTACAAGAGTCATCGATTCAGGAGAGTAATTGAGTTTTTTAACAATTTTCTCAACTACCAACTTCTTTGATGAACGGTCAAGAACTTTTATGATGTGATAACCATAATCGGTCTTAACAGGTGCCTGAATCTCACCTACAGGTCCGTTGAAACATGCATCTTCAAATGGCTTTACCATTGCTCCTTTGCCAAACCATCCAAGGTCTCCGCCTTTTGCTGCAGAACCCGGGTCTTTAGAGAACTCTTTTGCGGCAGCTTCAAAATTTTTGCCTTTTTTGAGTTCTTCGTAAAGTTTGTTGGCAGCATCAAGATCAGCTTTATCATTCTCCGTTTTTGGAAGAAGGATGTGAGCAGCTCTTGCAAAGGGGTCTTTTCCTTCAACAACTGAAGAAATTTTGTAAATGCCAAACTCGCCTTCACCGGCAATCGGTCCGATAACTTCCCCACCTTTGACATTAGCTATATTAGCCATCAGTCCGGCGGGTACCATATTTACAGACAAAGTGTCTTTTGAATATGGGGATTCACTTTGTGATTCAACAAAACTTTGAAAAGTGTTTATTGTATCAGCTTTAATTTTTTCACAACATTGTTCAAAAGTGTCATTACAGCATTACTGTCTTTGGCAGATGGAACAATTTTTAATGTTACAAATTTCAGTTTACGACTTGCATCCTGTTTGTAGAGATAACTATTCTTCGAATAATAGTCTTTAAGTTCATCTTCGGATGGTTTGATTGTTGAATCAGGGTAAACATTCAAATCGAGAAGTGCGTATTCAGCACTCAATTTGAGTTCCTGATCTACAAATTTCCGTCTGATATCAGCATCTGTAACAACAACGCCGGCACCAACAATTGCCTGGAGTTTTTCACCAAGTATTTGTTGTCTGACTGCATTTTCAACCATCACGATATTTTGTTTATTCCGTGGGTCTTTAATTGCAGCTTCATATTCAGCTCGCTTAAAAACACCACTCGAATCCATGAACTGGCTCTTAAGATATTCAGGAGGATTATCTCCCAAAATTACATTGCGTACTTCATCATCAGATACTGTAATGCCATATTTTTTATATGCAGCTTCAACGATTTTGCCTTGTACAAATCGCTCCCAGGCTTGTTCTCTGAACATTGACTCGTTAGTCATGTCAGGTTCTTGTCCGCTCTGTTTTAGCTGTTGCAGATAGTCCTGATAATAGGTTTCAAATTCTTGAACAGTTACTTTATCACCACTTATCTCGCCAATGTTTCCTCTGTCATTCATCAAATTCGAGAAATTCATGTCACTGACGACCATAAACAATATGAAGATTCCACCAACTGTAAGAATGAACCATGGAGCTAAACTCCTGATCCTTTCCATATTACCCATATTTAAGATTGCCTCCGGGATTTTTTTTAAACGAATTACAAATTTAGTGTTATTCACCATTAAAATCAATTTATTTCTAAAGTTTATTTTTAAACCTGACTGCCCCTGCCCAAATTTTTCAGCTCATCTGAAAATTTGGTGGCATCTTTATTAACTCTTAATTTGCACAATTTAATAAAACATGCTCCAAGACGAACTTTCGACCAGTTGTAAAACTGAAAAATATTCTACATAATGGTGACATTTGTCACAAGTTCAATTCTATTTTAGGTTTAAAATGATATTATTTGGAGTAGCTATGAAAAACAAGTATTTTAACCATCAATTGTACTTTACCATATTCTTTACACTCGCTGTATTTGGTGAAATTAACGCCCAGTTTGATATAAATCTGTTCATCAAAAAAGCCTGGTATTGGCCGGAGTCAATAGTTTATATGGGTGACCAAAACGATGACGGTTGTGACGATTTTTTTGTAACTCAATTGGATAATAATATGGCTGCCGGTGGAAAGTTAAGTTTTTCTACGGTGGAAACCCTGTAAGTACTATTCCAGCGTTCGTGATCCCCAATTTCTCTCCTAAAGCAACAACCGGATGTGATGTGAATCGAGATGGCTTCAGAGATATTATAGTTCAGCGTTATGGAACGCAAAAGCCGCCTGTTATTGACATCTATTTTGGTGGTCCGGGATTGATTCAATTCCTGACTATTCTTTTACATATCATGACAACACTGTAATTTACATTGATATGTACGGAAAGAGTTGGCCTATCGATTTTAATGGTGATGGATTTGAAGAATTTGTTTTTAGGGATGCATTAAAAATTCCGGGTTCTTCTTATCAACATATAAGATATACAATTTGTGAAACAAATACATTGTTGACAACGAGGGATTACAATTCTCTTTTGATGTATCCCGATACTTCCTATGAGTTTGGTCTGACATTTTATGTCGCCGATTTAGACGGGGATGGTAAAGACGATATTTCAATTGATTTGCGTAAAAAATATGCACCGGCAAGCTCCCCCGCAAGAAAAAGGTGGTTTATTTTTGGTAATTCCGACTTTTCTTTTGAAAATTACCATGAATTAACAGATACTGTACAATATGTTGATCATATGTATATAGTTCAAGACCTCAATGATGATGGCAAAGGTGAACTGGTTTTTACAAACCAAGGTACCCACCCTTACTGGTTTACAGAAGTAATGTCGTTTGGAACCAGGCCCCCTAATATTACACCCGAGTATGGATTAAACACTGAATTGTCAATTTGGGATGATGGATTTTCTCCCGGGGATGTAAACAACGACGGGTATAACGATTTTATCCGGAAAGTACCTTACTCGAGTATGTTTTTATATCTTGGGGGCAGCCCCATGTGGGTCGAGAAGAGGAGAGCTTACGGAACTTCCTCCTCATATTACAATCTAAATTTTGGCGGGAGAGTTGGTGATGTAAATGGAGACGGAATTGATGATTTTTGTATTGCTGAGAATGGTTATACAGACCATACAGGTATTCCGCCCGGTAACCTTTATATAATTGCGGGAAGTGATGTTCCAAATGGAATAAAAGAAGATGAAATTCAGAATGAAAAAGAATCCGGCATTGCAGTGAGCCTTTCTCCAAACCCTGTAAAAACAGTAACCAATGTATCCTACAATTTGCCATTTGATGGCGAATTGACAATTGATCTACACGACATCACCGGTCAGAGTATATATCAAACCATTTTACAGAAGGAAAAAGGGGATCACACAGAATTGTTAGACTTGTCGAGACTAACAAGTGCCAGCGGAGTTTATATATTAACCCTTAAGTTGAAACAGGCGGATAAGATTTTGTCTAAAAGTTTTAAAACTTCAATATATGAAGTAGTAAAAACAAATAAAACAACAAAACAAAGGATGCGCTATGAAAAATAGTTGCATTATTTATAATTCTTTTAACAGATGGGGCCTCGAGGCGTTAGATTATATCCCGCAAATAGGCTTTTTCGATTTTGTCGTTGTGGGGTATGATTCCATGGACACAGATGGCTGATCCCCGACTAAGATACAAGATGAGGTTGTACATAAGGGTTGAAGATAATGATACCTCTGTTTTAAGGAATGCAATCTGGGTACACGCAGGGCTTTTTGATGAAACTCCAATAAATCAACCAACATTTGAAAAACGGAGGAATTTTTTCACAGAACCACCTGAGATACCTTTGGAATCAGTGGGAATAACCCAAACTTTCACTAACAGACAATTACCCGAAAGTTCTGAATATTATTGGATTGAGACTAACTATTTTAATGTTACGCAAGACATGAACCTTGCATTTCATGTTTCATGGGCTGGTAATCTTACACTTTATCTCGATAAAGTAGTTTTTGTCAGCCAGGAGTTTGACAGCTTATATGTTCGTTCAGACTCAACATTAATGACTGCTATCAAGTCTGAACTCAGTTCAGTTTACACAACAACTATAATTAACCATGACAGATTTCAGAGTTTCTACTTTGATGAGCCTTTCCAGCTTTCAGCGGAATACCGGAAAGACCTTCAGACAGAAATTTTCTCGAAAGCAACTTCAAACAATAACCTTGAATTAAACGGTGCAACAGGAGGAGTACCGGGATATTTCCTTCATTTTGATATAAACTGGGCATCACCCACATCAACACGGTTGAAGAATTATCTCTTGTATAATCTTTACCCCATCGGGTCAGGAACAACTTATTCACAAGACCATGTACAGTCAATGTTAAATACTTTTGTGAATTATCATAACTTTGATGAAGGAGGGGATGGCCCATATCAGTATTCAGGTTTGCGGTCAGCGCAATTGGCGGCACAACGTTATAACACTAATGAAATAGATGATATACCTCTGGTAATGACTCTGGGAGTACATTCCGAGCAATATGTTGTCGTTAGTGGAGGTTCACCACATGTTGTACCGGGACCTCACAGTAGAAGAGCACCAACTTATGATGAGATAATGGCACAAGGTAACCTGGCACTTGCCTACGGGGCAAAGGGATTCATGTATTACATGATTCCAACCCGGACAGGTGCGGGAGTGGCTGGTGATACATCCTGGAATACTTATGGGTTATTTGATGATAGCGCAGCGGTTTATGATTCAAGTAATTCAGGAGCAGGTCTCGTCCAGGATCCTTCACACAATCAGGTCCCCAATCACAGGTATCGTGCAGTCAAAGATTTTATAAGTTCGATAAGTCTGATAGATACGGTATTCCTGGGTCTAAAATGGATAAATGGGAAAAGTTGGCATTTGGCATATACAGGCCCAACCCCATGGCTTGATAATGTAGTGACAAAATATCCCGGTTTTCAGTCTGATGATATAACCCCATATGTTGAAACCGGTGAATTTGTTGAATTTGGAGAGACTGCTGAAGATGCAGATGAGAGGTATGTTTATCTTGTGAACAGAAGGTGTAACAAACAATCAACTTCTTCCGGAGATGACTATTCAGACAGATACATTACTTTTAAGGTAACAAGATTTAAGGATTATGTTAACTATAAGATCACCAATCTAAAAAACAATGATGTATATTTCAGGACTTACAACCAAACAATGAGTATATACCTTGCCGCAGGAGGTGGTACTCTTCTGAAAATAGAACCGGTTGTGCATAGCGGTGGAACTCTAATTGAGAGTGAAACAGTAAAACATCAGGTAGATGTAAAGAGTGACCTCATACTAACTTCAGGAAAAACTCTTACAATTACGAATGGTGCAGACATGAGGTTTCTAAATTCATCACAACTTGACGTCAGTTCTGCAACTCTTTACATTTTTACAACAAACTCAAGTATCGCGAAACTTGATTTTGTGACTCGTGATTGGACAGCAGGAAACGGAATAGTTGCCGGTGGTGCAAATGTTTCGATCAATAACGCTATAATTAGTAATGGAAGTGCAGGTATTTCAGCATGGAACCCGGCTTCGTTGAGCATATCAAACACAACTATTGAAAACTGCTGGTTTGGAGTTGCGGTACAGTCAAGACCAATAGGATCGATATATCTTGATAATGTAAAAGTACTGAATTGTGATGCAAGAGGCGTTACACTTGATAATGCAAATCTTGAGATTAAAAATTCAAGAATCAGTGGTAGTGACTACGGCATTAGGATTGTGAACGGAATGGTTTTTCGGGGAGATTACAATGCATGGTACCAATACGGACTTGATACTCTCTCGTACAACTCGTGTGGTCTTTACAGTTATGATTCAGATGTGAATTTTGGATTTTACGATGAGCCGGATTTTCAAGGCATTAACAATCTTTTCAGCGAAAACTCTACCAATATTGTTGCATGGGAGGGTTCTGAGATCTCCGCTCAACACAATTTCTGGGACGACATCAGTGACCTTCGGATAGAAGTTGACCTTAAGAGCAATGTATATACATCACCTGAATTGGAAGAGGGTTCTGACAATCCACTTGAGGGAGATGAGTCAGACCAAAAAGCAAACACAGGAAAATTTGCCAATGGAGAAGGTAGCACAGTAAAAGAGAAAATTGGTATTATTCGAGGATTGATCAAATCCGGAAAACCGAAATTGGCTCGAGTTCTTTGTGTAAATATTCTGGAAAATAATTCAGACGATGAACTTGTTCCTCTTGCTTTAAGACTGTTTAAAAGAACATTCAATGGGGAAGAAATAGTCGACTACAAGGCATTTCTTAAACATGGAAACAACACAAGAAAAGGCACCATTGCAAAAGGATTGCTTCAGGTTCAAAATGCCCTCTTTGAAGGTAATCCAATAGTATATCTCGATTCTATCGCAAGTGAGTATACAAAGAAGTTTCCTGCAGA
>JADJNX010000012.1 GCA_016714125.1 Ignavibacteriales bacterium
CTCCGCCCAATAATCGTCTCATTATTGGGTTGAATGGCTCAGTGTTTGATTAATTTGCGAGGATCAAGAAAGTATTACATTTTACAGAAACAGACCCGCCAAGCCTCTAATCGTTAGAGACTTTAATAAAACCGATAGCTTGAATTCACGAGCTATGGGCATACCCTATCGATTGATTTTTCTTCCTTATGCTGCGTAGAATCATCCCATTTCTAACGACAGATTCTGCGAAACCACTGTTATCGTTGTCAAGAGACAGAATAACGGGCTCAATGCGAATCCACTTCCCATGCCAAAACGGAATAAAAAGCATTGTCATCCAATATATTTTTACCTTCGTATTTCTCAAAAATAACAGCAACCATGATGTCGCTGAATTCTCTTTGCTCTCCTCACGGAGTAAGAACCAAACAAAACTACATGCCCAGGATTGAAACTCTGTTTGACTTTTTCCCGATGTATTGGTCAATTAATGAGATTGTTTCATTATCCATTTGGCAAACTCCTCAGTTCCAGTCCAATTAACAAATTGCGACAGTCAACTGTTAAGATTTTTGCAATTTCTTCTTTCATGAATATCACCGGCTATATTCAAACCCATTTATTAAAGATCAATCGGCTCTTCCACTTTCTTCAATTCCCATTTTTATCGCCGTCAGCTTTTTCTTTCAAATACGATCATAAATCCATTTTCAAACTTTTCCTCACTTTCATAATACTTGAAAATTGAGAGTCGCTGACCATCCTCATATTCCCACTCTTCTTTAATCGAACCGGATTCATAATATTTAAGCATTATGCCGTCTCGCGACATGTTTTTGTAGTTTACGGTTAATTTGATTTGTCCGTCCACATAATATTCAACAAATTTGCCATGATGGACAAAATCCAGACTCTCCCATTCTGCTTTGAGCTTCCCATCGGGATAAAAAGAATGGCCGGAGTTTCTCTCTTGAAATAAAGCAATCTGGCCGGAGTCAGGATAATAGTTTTTATACTCAACCCCATAGAACCCATTCCCTGCAGTGATGCTTTTATCATAATTCGTTTCTGTCATTAAACCACCATCAATACTATACGTCTTCCAAATCGACCACTTTTGCCAAGATGTTTGTTCTCCTCTAAAATTGTATATGTATCTTCACCTCTATCTTCGTCCTCGTAAAATATTACTTCTTCACCGTGGAATACATAGTCACCACCAGCCAATTTCGAGAACTCAATCTTCTTTGAAGCATGCCACTTTTGTAAATTCTTGCATATAAACCAATTTGGCCTATTTCAGGAAGCCGAACATCTATCCTATTGTATTTCAACCAAGGTTGTGAGGCCTGAATTTTTAAATTATCTTTCGAATAAATTTTTGTTGAAGGATCATAACTGAATTTCCCACTTAATTAATTTATTCCATCCCATAAATTTTAATTTTAAGATTGTTTTTTCTAACATTTGATTTTACTCTAAAGTTAGCAGATAAGAGAATATGTTCAGCCCAACAGCAATCATAGGTTCACTATGAAATAACAGATATATAATCATGTCATAAATATTTCTTAAATAGTTTAATCCTGTCAAGTCCTAAAAATGTTTACATACTATTAAGTTATCTCTTCGAAAGAATAAAAACGGGATCTTAGTCCACTTTCAAGTATTACCCCTACACCTGAAGACTTAGCTGTTTTGGAATAATTCCTTGTCCCTGAAGAGGATACTCTGAAATATATACCACTCGCAAGACCCATGGCTCTAACATTTATCCTTGTGTTCAGTTTCTCATCCCGTTTCATTTGATTAGGTAATAAGTCTTTTACCTGTGACATCAAATATCTCAAAACCGTTTGAGCTCCTTCGGGAATAAGGCACTCAACATTCAGGATGTCGTTTACCGGGTTAGGGAAAAAGTGAAAATAAATGTCAACCTGAGTGTTGGCTGTTGGGTCGTCCATTTTATTCCAACCAGAGGACCGGTATATTTGATTGAATAAAATGAACCGTTTGAGGGGTCTATAAACAGTCATGGGTCTGAATTCTTTTATCTGTTAAACTAAACCTGTATTTCAGAATTTATTCGGGATTTAGCAGAAGTGTATCGAAGGAATTGGTATATATCTCACCGCATCATACAGAGTAGGAAACTGTTTGGGTGGGGTGGAGTCCAAAGGTGAACTGTAATAATACTCCATCTTTAAAGTCTTATTAAATTCAAAATTGGGTTGGGTTGGTTTAATGATCCAATTCAGGAATGTGAAGGAGTCACTTTAAAGTACTCGCCGGATTTAAGAAAGTATCCCTTGCAGTGAATCAATATTTGGGGGAATAGCCGGTTGTTGAATAAAGTGTATCTCCGGATTGCGTAAATCGAATCGTTTCAAAAAATCTCGCCCTGACTCTCGAGTCAGGAGTACTTCCTTCATGTCTTATTATGCCCCAATTGCGTACAAATACATATTTCCTGTGTGCCAAACCCCAAACTGTTGAAAAGTCATAGTCAAAAATTCTGGTGATGGAATCCCCGGTAACCCTCATACTGCTTGAAGCTCCATATGGGGGAATTAAAAAGTTATACACAGTTCCAATTGGGACTGAAAAATCGAAGATAAGCTCTTTTGCTCCATCTCTCAGATAATAAACTTTGTTGGTTGTTGTATCCATCCCAAGATACACATCAGATGCGCAACTGCTGCCTTTGCAAAATGTAATACCGTCAATAATGATTAGGGATTGTAGAACAGTTACTGTATGAGAGGTAATAATTTTCAGAAGGCGGTCCCGGATATGAGTACATTCGGGAATGGACAAGTGAGATATCCTTATCACCCGGTGACAGGATAAAGAATGGTTGTGAGTACAAAGTACTCTGAAAGCAAAACAGACCAAGAAAAAATAATATGGTTTTCATTTTTAAGCCTTTGTCAAGCAAGTTCCCATCTGGAAATTGAAGTAATCTATACTCCTTGATCAAATATATATGTTTGCTCATAAAAAAGCAAGAGATTTTATAATTTCAGAAAAAAGTATTTTTCTCATTTGTGTCATTTGTGTTGGGTCATGTAAAACTTTATTAATAAATTGTTCTTATTAATATAATTTTATGCGCCTTACCGGTGAAAACTTTCCAAGAGCTTCCCGAAGGTCCAAAAACTAATACAAAGATTCTGTGTCAAGGATTTTTTTAAGAAAGTAATTAATCAAATTGTGAGTTTAGGGGAGAACAAAACCGGCATAACACCGGTATTTGTGGTTGTTCATTAATGTGTCTTTAATACAAAATTACTAAACGGGATGATATCTGCCTGATGAAATTCAACAGGTAAGAGAGAACATCCTGTAAAATAAAAAGGCAAATAAGCCTTATTGTTCGGTGCAAAAATCGAGGCACCAAATGAAGTAATGTATGGATGTATTTATGAACTCAAGATACTTGTTTTATGTCTTATTGTTAACCCTCCTCGTTTTTATTTTAACGGGATGTAAATCAGACTCTCCCAACGGGCCGGCAGCAAACCTGACCCTCTTAAATTCCAACATCACCCTCTCAAAAGATGTTGGTGACCCTTCTGTTAACAATTCAGTAGAAACAATAGAATTAACATTCAGTGAGGAACTCGACGCTTCTACACTGGCTTCTGTAGTAAAAGTCTATAAAATTGACTCAACGGGCAATCCGGTTGAACTTCAGGCTTATGTAAGTTTAGACCAA
This sequence comes from Ignavibacteriales bacterium, assembly GCA_016714125.1. Lineage (GTDB taxonomy): Bacteria > Bacteroidota > Ignavibacteria > Ignavibacteriales > Ignavibacteriaceae > UTCHB3. The sequence goes on from JADJNX010000012.1 coordinate 3,701, forward strand.
TTTAAAAAGTCAGTTATAATTATAAAAGCCAAACCGGTCCAAAAATTTGCCGATGGTATGCAGTATAAAATCGAGATAAGTGGCGCTCTCAAAGCAAAATCAGGTATTTCTCTCGGCAGCAACTATACCGGTTATTTCGCCACAAACCGCACATTTTCTTTCCTCGGAGACCCGACTCTCAATTTATTAAGAACACAGATTGTTGTTATAAGCGATATTCATCTTGGAATGGATAACAGTTTTGCCGAATGTAATGCCAACCGTACGGCACTTGTCAGTTTTCTTACCAAAATAAAAACCTCGCCAAATGTTAAAGAACTGGTGATAGGCGGAGATTTGATTGACCAATGGTTTATCCCCATGGAATATCAGGCACCGGCTTCAGAAGCCGCCTTTGTGGATGCAATTGTAGCTAATAATCAGTCTATATTTGATGCTTTAAAAGCAATAATTTCAGAAGGACTGATAAAGGTAACTTATGCACCCGGCAACCATGATATTTTGGTGACTGAAGCTGATATCAATCGAGTTCTTCCCGGAATAAACCAGGCTCGCGGTTCTGTACAGGGGATAGGTGAGTATAAAACGGGACTAAAAAACGAGATTATTATTGAACACGGGCACAAATACAACCTCTTCGTTGCACCCGACCCAATATCGAATAGAAACATAACCGGTAACACCACTTCAATTCTCCCTCCGGGTTACTTTTTTACACGAATTGCAACATCTTCAGTTGTGCAAGGACATCCGGCTTCATCAAATATTTTCCCTGATTTAACCTATGACAAGAACGACCCGATGCAGGAACTGCTCTACCTCTACTATCAAACCTGGAGAGGGATTCTTCTAACTTTACCAATCAAACAGAAACTTTCTGACAAGGTGATGACCACAAATCTTGACGGGTTTACCGCTAATTATTCGGTAAATGATATTCTTCCCCAGGTTAATCCAACCACCGGCAAACTGGAAGTGGTGCTTTTTAATAATATGCTGGCTACATGGGATCAAAGACAAACCATGAACGGCGTTAAAGTAAAAACTCCGATAAAGGATGCAATAATTTACGCCAACGATAGCCATCTGACAGATAATCAATCGAAATATCAATACTTCGATACAGACCCATCGATAAAGATTGTCATTTTTGGACATACTCACGAAGCACGAATTTTACAGTATAAAAATCTTGAAGGCAAAAAGACTATTTATGCCAATTCGGGAACATGGATTGATCATTCGCTTGCACACCCCGGAATGATATTCACCGTTGTTAATGAAGCCGGTGCCGGTTCTCCACTGAGCATCGTGAATAATTATCAATATTCAACCAATGGCAGCGTTACCCAATGGGAAACAGCTCAGGCAATCACTAATTACTAAAGAATAAATCTATAGAATAAAATATTGGAAAATATATTATGAAAAATCAACTTAAATACTTGTCCATCCTGATCGCTTTATCAGGTTTGATTACATCATCTTTCTCCCTTAATCTCCCCGGTGAGCCCAATAAGACTCTGACAATTATCAAATCCAATTTGGATTTGTCGGAAAACATAACCAATCCACCTGTTAATAACTCAGTTGAAGTTGTGCAACTTACTTTCAGTGAAGCACTCGACAAGGCTACAGTTCAAGGTAGTGTAAAACTTTTCCGAATTGATACAAAAGGGATAGCATCGGAATTACCATGTTATCTCAGAATCGATTACTACAATCCCGCAATTTTGGCTATTAACAGCAAACCTGTGCAAAAATTTGCAGATGGTGTAGAGTATAAAATTGAAGTGATCAGGTGCAACCATGGGTGGTGGCTCTCTCTCTACTTTGCTACCAATGTTTCGCCGGGACTTTCAAGTACCGGGAATACTGAAGTGAAAAGAAACAAGATTGTTGTAATTAGCGATATCCATCTTGGGATGGACAGCAAATTTGCTGAAATCAACAAAATTTTAATAACCTCGTTGATCTTCTTACCAAAGTAAGGACTGCCCCTGATGTTAAAGAACTGGTTATTGGCGGTGATCTGATGGACCAATGGTTTGTTCCAATGAATTACAAAACCCCCGTTGACGAGGCTGCATTTGTGGATGCCATCGCTGCTAATAACAAACCTTTTGTTGTTGCGATTGTCGCAATAATCAAAGACGGTAAAATAAAAGTTACTTATGCGCCCGGAAATCATGATATCACTGTTACCGAAGCCGATATTGCCAGGGTTTTCCCCGGGATTAATCAAGCTCGCGGTTCTGTTCAAGGACTTGGTGAATATGTAACCGGTGATAAAAAATCGATCGTTATCGAACACGGACACAAATATCATTTCTTTTGTGCACCAGATCCTGTATCGATCAAAAACGTAACCGGGAAAACCACCTCAATAATGCCTCCCGGGATACTTTTTCACCCGTATCGCAACATCTTCGATTGTTCAGGGCAAGCCCAAAACCGAGAATAAATTCCCTCTCCACGACATCGACAAAAATGATCCTGATCAATTGCTTCTCAATTACTATTATATGAGTTGGAAAGGCATTCTTGAGACTCTTCCTGTAAAAGAAAAATTCTCTGAAAAAGTTATCATTACCAATATCGATGGCTTAAATGAAACTTATGCAATGAGTGATGTGATTCCACAATATGATGCCTCGACAAAAAAATTCTCCGTAAAACTTTACGATGGTCTCGTTTCCACTTGGGAAAAACGCCAGGTAATGAACGGAGTTAAAGTCACGAATTCCGCTGCCGATGCAATTCTTGGGGCAAATGATGATGATCTTACAGATTTGCAGGCGAAATATCAATATTTCGACACCGATCCCTCAAAAAGGATTGTCATTTTTGGACACACACATAAAGCAAAAGTGATACCATTTGAGAATCTGCAAGGACAAAAAACAGTTTATGCCAACTCGGGGACATGGATTGATCATTCCCTCAACTATCCAAACAGCACATTTGTTGTTGTAACCGAAGGCGGAAATGATTCACCTCTTACATTCGTGAATCTCTATCAGTATTCCGGAAACGGAAATGTAACCCAGTGGGGAACTGCTCAGGCTATAACCCATTAAATCATTTTTTTCGGGCAGATGCTGAGATGTGTCTGCCTGAAAATTATTTGTATTCAACGACGGCCACCAGTGGGCAAACTGGCGGGAAAGAACAGATGATATTCTGATCTACTTCTTTGGAAAATAGGGTCTTTTCGAGAGTTTATTTTCCCCTTAGCGCAGTATTTTTCGATATCCTGTTTCGCTTGTGATTCACCAAATTCGGCAGCTTTTGTCCAATCTTCACATGCACCGATGAGATCATCAAGATTTAGTTTTGTAACAGCTCTGTTATAAAAAGCTTTTCCATCCTTGGGATTAAGTTCAACAGCTTTATTAAAATCTTCCAGAGCCCCTTTATAATCCTTCAAATCAAACTTGCTAATGCCTCTGTGGTACCAGGATTGTCCGTCCTTTGGAGTAAGTTCGATCACCGTAGTATAGTCAACAATTGATCCTGAAAAGTCGCCAAGGTTGTGTTTACATGCCGCTCTGTTATAGATTGCCATTCCATCTTTGGGGTCAATTTCAATAGCTTTATTGTAATCTTCCATTGCACCTATAATATCACCGAGTTCGGATCTGGAACAAGCTCTTTGGAAAAATGCTTCATTGCTGTTTGGATTTAACTCAATAGATTTGTCAAAATCCTCAATTGAAGCTTTAAATTCGCCAAGGTGTTCCCTGCATTTTCCTCTTTTGAGATATGCATCATCCGATTTTGGATTTGCTCCAATTGCTAATGTAAAATCTGCAATTGCCCCTCTATGGTCCTCTTTTTCACATTTTGCCGTCCCGTTTTTGATATGCTCTTCAACTCCGGGATTACATCCAATCCATGAAAATGCAAGAAAAATAACCAATATATTCACACGCCACATTCCGACCTCACAAAAGAAAAATTAATGATCGTATAAGATGGTCAAAAAGGATACCATTTCAAAACGGGTGACTGGGGAAGGTTTTTATGTAGATAAGTTTTTTTGAATTTGAGAGAATAAAAATTGGTTCTTTCTTACGGCATTTTATTATATTCGCAGACATATTGAACCATTTGCTACGAACATGTCACCCGTCCAGACGGGTTTTGATAGTTGGGGGATCACATATCTCTACGAACATACCACCTGCCCAGGCAGGTTTCATGGGTCAGTATTTCAGTTTCCACTCATTATAGATTTTGCAGACGGCAATCGGGACGCTACGAATATCAATTCCTCTTCGAGGGAAATGAAGGAGGAGGAAGAATCAAGCTACGAATATGTAATCCCGTAAACGGGATATTGCTATCCCCCTCCGTGTAACTCCGTTTAATCTGCGTGTATCTGCGTCCCACCTAATCCGTGAAAATCTGTGTTAAATCCGTGGAATCCGTGGAACTATCCCACTTACGGTTAATCGTTTTTCAGACGGCAATCGGAAAGCTACGAATATCAATTCCTCTTCGAGGAAAAATGAAGGGAGGAGGAAGAATCAAGCTACGAATATGTAATCCCGTAAACGGGATATTGCTATCCCCATCAGTGGAATTCCGTGTGAAATCCGTGATATCCGTGGAACTATCCTACCCATCTCTCTGCGAAAATCCGTCTAATCTGCGTGTATCTGCGGGCTAAAAAACCTGTATCAACCGATAACTTTATAAACAGAATCGAGCACCGTTCCATCCACCCAGTTGACAATTGCGACTACCTGATTTTTGTCAACCACAGGTTTCTGTGGGGGTCCTCCAACGATCTGATAAACTTCATCGCGGATTTCTTCGATTTTCCTGATTGGAAGTCCTTTGCCTTCAACAGCCTTGAGCAGATCTTCCCTTCTCGGGTTGATCGCAATGCCGCGTTCGGTTACGATAACATCCACGAGTTCACCGGGAGCACAGATTGTGGTAACTTCATCAAGAATCACAGGGATTCTGTCACGAAATGACGGAATCGCCAAAATGGAACATTTTGAAAAGAGACAATTTTGCCAGCCGCCAATTCCATGAAGCAACAAACCATCAGAGTGAGAAACCACATTGGCGTTAAAGTTTACATCCACTTCGGTTGCACCAAGAACAACAGCATCAAGGATCGAAGCAAAATTCCCTTTTCCGTGATAGTTATAACTTGTAAAAGGTGAAGTGTTCACATGTCCGGGGTTTTCCCTCATGGAACGAACACCCTCAAGATCAAAAGTTTGTCCATCTAGAATGTAATCCACAAGTCCTTCTTCAAGCATCTGCACGAGGTATTTGGTACTTCCGCCTCTAATGAATCGGGCTTTTATTCCCGTCTCTCTCATTCGTTCTTTCAGGAACATTGCAAAAGCAAGGGCAGTACCACCCGCACCCGCTTGAAACGAGAATCCATCTTTCATGATTCCCGAAAGTTCGATAAACTTTGCAACATATTCAGCTATAAGAAGTCTGTCGGGTGATTTTGCAATCTCGGTTGTTCCGGAAACTATTTTTGAGGAGTCTCCAAGGGATTCAACTTCCACAACATAATCGACATTATTTCCCTGAATCTGCCATGGGATACATGGAAAGGTACAAGATTATCGGTCACCACAATCACTCTGTCGGCATATTCAGAATCTGCAAGAGCAAACCCGGAGTAAACCACAAGCTGCCTTACCTGTAACACCGTTTGCATTTCCAAAGGGATCGGCAGTTGGTGACGCAATCACGGCAATATCAATATGCACTTCGCCATCCTGAACAGCTTGATATCTCCCGCCATGAGAACGAAGAACACCAACACCGTTCATTTTCCCGTAGGAAGTAAACCGGCCAAGAGGTCCGTTCATGCTTCCTTCAATGTGACTGATAGTGCCGTCTTCGAGGTATGGAATAAGGTGTTCATGACAAGGGAATGAAGCACTTGGGAACCAGCGGATGTTCTTTACACCCATTTCCTTGATTGTATCAAAAAGAATGTTTGTAACTACATCACCATTTCTCAGGTGATGATGTGTTGAAATTGTCATTCCATCTTTTAAACCGGCTCTTTCAAGAGCTGTACGAAGATTTGGAAGAAGTTTGTTACCGTCAGCAGGATAATCTGCGGCACTTCTGATTGGTGGTTTTGCTTTAAATCCATCGGGTCTGTGTTGAGCCACACCTTTGTAGGGGATTCGTTTTTGGCCATTCACTTCAGTTGGAACGAGTCTTCCGGCAGCATTTTTAACCATTTCCATTGTTCACCATCCAATCACTTTTAAGCATTCCTTGTTGGATTGCCATTTCAATAACTCTTTGAGCGCGTTTAACCACTGGTGGGTCGATCATCTTTGTGCCGAGTGAAACAGCTGCAAGCCCTTTTGATAATGCATCCTCAAATGCCATTACGATTTTCATCGCCTTTTCAATCTCTTTTGAAGTGGGGGCAAAGGCAGTGTGAATTGGTTGAATCTGGCGTGGATGGATACATCCTTTCCCTTCAAATCCAAAAGATTTTGATTCAAGGGTGGATTTTACAAGTCCTTCCATGTCACCAACATCGGAGAAAACCGAGTCAATGGCTTGTATTCCGGCAGCTTTGGCAGCATTTACAACCTGCATCCGTGCCCAAAAGCTTTCGGTTCCTTCAAGTGTTCTTTCTGCACCGATATCGGCGGTGTAGTCTTCAAGTCCTATGGCAAGGGAACAAACAAGATTGGAGGCTTTTGTGATTTCATAAGCATTTATCGCACCTTTGGCGCTCTCGATGATTGGCATAAACCAGATATCACCTGATATTCCATGTTTTGCCTTAATTGCCAAAACTTCCTTCTCAACTTCAAGAATCTGTGAAGCCTCTTCAACTTTGGGGATAAGTATCAGATTAACTTTTGCCGGGATCACAAACTTCAGGTCTTCAAGCCCCATCGGGAGTTGATTGATTCTTACCATCCGTTCGGTTCCGTAGAAATCAACACTTCTGAGGGCATTTCTCACGAGATGGCGTGCAGCATCCTTTTCATCCGGAGCAACACTGTCTTCAAGGTCAAGAATGATTCCATCCGGTTCATGAAGTCCTGCATTTACGAAAAATTTGGGTTCATTTCCGGGGAGGTAAAGCCTGCTTCTTCTGAGGTTGTTTTTGCAGTTGGTTTAATATCCTCATGCAAAAAGGGCATAAGATATTCGGATGTAACTGTTGGGTCCATTCGCTTAACAGCGGCTTCAAACCTTGCAGCTATAACAAATGGAAGGGCTCCCGCATCCTCGATTGTGATATCAACATTTCCCAAGTTAAAAAATGCACACATCTCTTCGAGTTGTTTCCTGATCGCAGACCCGTAGAGGTTACCAACTTTTGATTTTATATTGAGGGATGGGGCTCCTGCCCCACCCTCTGATTTTTTTGTTATCTCGATCCAACAATCGGAGCGAACGGCTGTGCCTCTTTTACCGGCAGAACCAACTAAAATATTTTCCATTTTTATACTTTTAACTTATCCATAAATTCAACCGCTGAGAGATTATCACAATTGAAGATCAACTCTTTAACGGCATCTCTCCTCGATTTATCAAGTTTATCGCCCGAAAGAGCTTCAAATTTATTGTCGAGGTCTTCCTGAGTCATCGGCTCTCTTGGATCACCTTTTGGATACTCGAGATATTCAGAAAACTCTCTGCCGTCTTTTGTGCGAATTACAGCTTTTGATGGCTGTTTTGCAGGGAACATCTTCTCAAATTCGAGTGAAGCCTCTCCCTTTATTTTGTCGATGACTTCCCAGATATGTGGATCTTTCATCTTTTCATCGGAGAAAGAATTGGTGGTGATTTTTTTATCAACAATCGCAGCAGCGATACAATATGGGAGTGAATGATCAGCCGTTTCTCTCGATTCGGGACGATATTTATGAGAATCAAAAAGGATGTCACATGCTCTTGCAATGGTGGTAACGATCACTTCATCGATATCAGTATAGTTCAGGTCGTTTTTGGTCATTGCCTTCAACACGGCAGTGATATGTGTGTGGGTTAATGCTTCGGTTGGAAATGCTTTCATGCTGCACTCGAGGATTTTATATTTAACCCCAAGATCACCAATCAGTTTTTCCATCGCCCAGCCTTCGCCAAAACATGACATAAAGCCTTCTTTTCCTTCAAAAACAAGTTCTGTTCCTGAATATCCTTTTTTTGCCATCAAAGCGGCAAAAACACCGGTCTGAACAGCCATCGGGTCAACTGTGTTTTTCATCATTGTAAGTTTTCCGGCAGTGGGACATCCGATTGTGTGGTTGTGGCATCCGTTGATTCCAATAGCATTCACCATCTGATCAACGGTCAGACCCAAAACTTTACCTGCTACAATTGGAGAAACAAACTGTGTTAGTGTTGCATGATGCCATTTTCTTTCACGCACACCCGGCACTGCAAATTCGCAAAGTCTCTGCTCAAATTCATAAGCAAGAACAATTGCGACAATAACATCTTTCATTGAAGCACCTGCAAGTTCACCGGCGGAAAGAGCCGCGGGAATGATATCCGACGGATGTGAAGGATCTTCTTTCCAGTAGATATCGTTAAAATCGAGTGCACGAATCATCAATGAGTTGACAAGCGAAGTGTTTACGGCAGGAAGTTTTGTTCCAAATCCGATCAGTGTGGACTCACCCTTCCCACCCATCTCTTCATAAATTTCGCGCATTATTTTTACGTCTTTGGTGTTCATGGCACCATAAGCGCAACCGATTGAATCGTATAAATAACGTTTTACTTCGTGTATTACTTCTTTTGGCAGATCTTCATATTTCAGATTCACTGCAAATTCTGATATAATTCTTGATATTGACTTTTCCATTTTGTATCCTTTCTAAAAATTGAACCACAGAGAAAATGTAAACGATCAGAGACTCTTTAAAACCACAGAGCACACAGAGAGCACAGAGTGGATTTTTACCACTTTATCATAATAGCAAAATATGCTATAATTTACTGTCATTTAATCAACCACAGAGTACTTGGAGAGAATAGTGAGACTCTCTTAACTCTACTCAGTGAGCTCTGTGTGCTCTGTGGTTTGTTCCCATCTTTATGGTCTAACACAATTATTGTAAGTTATTCTTAACCCAGTTTTCAAGTCCGCCGGCAACTATAAGTTCCTGGGCAGCCTGACCAACAGCACCAAAGGAATAAACCTTATCACCAACGGTTGCCGTTGAAGCCCGAAAATCAACTTTTATCTTTAATCCCGGTTTAATACTCGGTTTTCAGATCCATACTTAACCTTCAGTTCACTTACCAATTCAGGCACTTCAATAGTCAGAAATCCGTTGTTGATCGCATTTCTTTTATAGGTTTCGCTGAATGAACCGGCAATCAACACTGAAATTCCGCGATATTTTAGAGCTGTTGCAGCCTGTTCACGCGAACTTCCGGTACCAAAGTTAAAGCCACCAACTATCACATCACCAAATCCGGCAAGTTTCTGGAATTCAGGATCATAATTCTCCATCGCCACTGCTGCCTGTCCTTCGGGGGTGATGTCATCCTGATATGTGTATTTGCCGGGATAAATTCCATCGGTGTTCAGGTTATCTTGATGACAGAAAATAATCTCTCCTTCGATCACACCCGGAAAACCTTCAATTATCGGAATCAATGATGAACCATCAGCAACAATTTTTGAACTGTTAACTGTAATACTAAATGGCTCCGAAGTTCCGAGGTTCTGAGGTTTCGAAGTTCTCCCATCTATAAATCCTGAGATAGCCGACTGAGCAACAACTGCAGGCGAAGCGAGATAGGCGAACGAATCGGGACTTCCCATTCGGCCCTTAAAATTACGATTTGTGGCAGAGATTCCTGTTTCACCGGCCTCGAGAAGACCCGTTCCCAGTCCTATACAGGGACCACATCCAGGAGGAAGTGGAACAGCTCCAGCATCCAAAAGAATTTCCCAGTCACCGCGTCTCTCCGATTCTGCCTGCACTTCGCTTGAAGCAGCAGCAACATAAAATTTTACACCATCGGCAATTTTATTACCTTTAAGAACAGAAGCAGCTTCGGCAATATCCTCAACACGACTGTTAACACAAGAAACGAGATAAGCCTTGTCAATTTTGATCTTTTTATCAATGAGGGTTGAAACCTTGTTCCAAACTTTAACACCATTAGGACCCGAAACAGCAGGCTCAATTGCACCAAGATCAATTTTAATCTCTTTTCCATAAAAAGCATCTTCATCAGCCTTAAGGTCAGACATTCCGGCTTTAAGCGATGCGATTGTTTTTTCATTGATTCTTGGATGGATTCCACCTGTTGCATCAACATCGGAATTGACACCCTGCAAACCACGTTTTTTCACAAATTCAGCCCGATCAGTCAACCAGTCAATTGTTTCATCATCAACAGGGAAAAGTCCCACAAGGGCACCCCACTCGGTGGTCATATTTGCAATTGCAAGCCGTTGATCAATGGTAAGATATTGAACTCCGTCACCGGAAAATTCAACAGCATGGTTAAGCACTTCATCTTTTGAAAAGTAGCCACAGAGAGTAATAATCAAGTCTTTACCTGTAACTCCTGTTGGCAGTTTTCCACTAAGCACAACTTTTGCCACAGGGGGAATCTGCCACCAGGTTTTACCCGTTGCCCAGATTGCCGCAGCATCGGTACGAACTACTGGAGTTCCCAAACATCCCATTCCTCCGTACATGTTTGAATGACTGTCGGAAGCCACCGCAAGTGCACCGGGGAAAGCATAACCCTCTTCGATCATGATCTGATGTCCAATTCCTCTGCCGGCGGGATAAAAATCGGCACCCATTCCGCGTGAAAATTCTTCGATTTTACGATATTTTTCAAGGTTTTTTTCGGTTGTGTCTTGTATGTTGTGATCAAGTGTATTCACAACTTGCCTTGGATTGGCAAGTTTTGTGGCGCCCGTTTCCTTGAATTTTGGAATCACAGCACCCGTGTTGTCATGTGTCATCACATGTTTAGGGTGTATCATAACATAGTCACCCGACTTAACCATATACCCCTCGGGATAACCCGATGAGTATTTCTGAACGATCTTTTCAACTAAATTTTGTGCCATGATTTCCTCAGGCTTTAAAATGGTTCGAAACTTACAAAATCTGCATGGTGAACAATCAGCGACTCTACAGTTCTGTATCCGAGATCACCCTCTTTTGAATGTGTAGCGATGATATGCTGAATTTCAGCAGGTAAACCAAATCTGTCAGCAATTGCCAAGCCACTAAAAGGATGTCTGACAAGTTTTCCGGCTGGGGAAGTGATCAATTTGCCATCTTTCATGTCATATTCAATAAGTTTGCCAACATCAATCAGGATAGCTCCCGAAATCACGAAATCCATGTTGAAGTTGATGGAATCACCAAAGTTGTTTTTCATAATTTTGGCAATTTCAACAGACAGTTGAACTGCTGTTCTTTTGTGATTCATGAATGAGACATTACAGTCTTTTATCAACAATGAAAATGGAATTACATCCAGATCTTCGGGTGATAAAACGCTGTTTTCAATCGCATATATCCAGCATTGAAGTGTCTTTTCTCTTATATCGGCATCCTGAATCCATTCGATCTCAGGCCATATTTTTAAAACTTTTTCTCTCATAATGTATCCGTTGTTTTGTTTTGACAATAGTTATAAATCAAACTACAGAGCACACAGAGGGCACAGAGAAGGTTTTAGAGGCCGCGGATACACGCAGATTAGACGGATTAACGCAGAGAAAAACTCTATAATTAATACCTAATACCTAATACCTAATACCCAATACCTAATACCTAATACCTAATACCTAATACCTAATACCTAAAATAGTGCGCTCTGTGGTTTTAGCGAAATTAAATATAAGCTGCGATTTCCTCAGCCATTTCGAGGGTTTTGGTATCTCCACCCATATCATAGGTTTTGAATTTACCTTCCTCGATAATGCGAGCAACTGCACTCTCAACCTTAACTGCCAGTTCAGTTTCACCAAGCCATTCAAGCATCATTTTTGCAGCAAGAATTGTGGCAATTGGATTCACTTTATACTGACCAAAATATTTGGGAGCTGATCCGTGTGTTGGCTCAAATACAGCAAGTTTTTTACCGATATTTCCGGAACATCCAAATCCAAGTCCACCAACCATCTGGGCGCACAAATCGGAAATGATATCACCAAACAGATTGGTAGCAACCAAGACATCATAATTGTGTGGATTTTTTAACAACCACATAGTGATCGCATCGATGTTGGCATCATCCATCTGAATTTCGGGGAAGTCTTTTTTTACTTCTTTTGCGACATCAAAGAAAAGTCCATCAGTTGCTCTAACAACATTGGCTTTATGTATGATGGTAACTTTTTTACGGTTATTCTGGCGGGCAAAGTCGAAGGCAGCTCTGATAATCTTCTCAGAACCCTTTTTAGTGTTAATCTTGCAGTTAATTGCATAATCGTCAGCACCAAGTCCGGCAAAAACTGAGAATGGTTTTGAGTGTTTTGCAAGAACATCAGCTACTTCCTGAGGAACAGGAGCGAACTCAACACCACAATAAAGATCTTCAGTATTCTCTCTGAAAACCACAAGGTCAATGTTGTCTTTGTAGTTCAAAGCGTTTCCCTTGTATCCTTTTGCGGGACGGAGGCAGTTATACAAGTCGAACATCTGGCGCATTCTAACGATTGGTGACCTGTAAATCAGTCCTTTGCCTTGAAGTTCAGGGATCAATTCAGCTTCTGAATCTTTTTTAGGTTTTGAAGTGATGGCACCAAACATGGCAGCATCAACATTTTTGAGAAGTTCAATGGTTCTTGCAGGGAAAGCATCACCTTCGGTTCTCCAAAATTCCCAACCAATGTCTCCATGAATATATTCAGCATCAAGACCTGTTTTGTCCAACACTATTTTGGCGGCTTCAAGCACTTCTATGCCAATACCATCGCCCGGCAACCAGGCTATTTTATATTTTGCCATTTTCTCTCCGTATGTATTTTATTTATTGATAGTATGCGTAAAAAATTCGAACCATTTGAGCAGATATCTGTGTCAAATTGTTCGAAAATTATAATAAAAGAAATATTTATTTAGGAGAGAAAACTAATGAGATTTTTAAGAATTACAAAGAGAAAAGAATAAATTCAGGTATTAGCTATTAAGTATCAGGTATTATTTTTTTTACTCTCTTACTCATCTTTGTCGTATGCTTTTCGCATAAAGGCTTCATAGCGGTCTTTTTTGATGATTCCGATTGGACCTGAATAAATTCCTCCCTGCTGGAAGGCATCAAAGATCCTGACTGCGAGTATGTTTGGCCTGTCGGTTCGGATAAGTCCGTTTGGAATGACATAAACTCTGTTCTGCATCCACTCTTCCGATTGAATATATTCAATTTTAGGATTATTAATTCTCCCTGTGGCGCCAATCAGTTTTCCATTGAGGTATACTTCATCATAATCGTCGATTTTACCAAGAAGCAGAAGAAGTGCGGCCTTTGAGTCTTTGTCCTTGTAATCAAATTTTATCCGGTACCATGCATACCCTTCAAACTCAGAAAAACCCTGATTTTCAAGATAAGAAGGAACAATTACATCCTTCCATGCACTGTCCGCAATATCATCGTTGATGTATGCAGCCGAATCCCCAGTCATAAATTTCCAATTCCCCTCAAGTTCAAAATCGGGAGAGATAACGGTTTCATTTTCAAAAATTCCGGGGTCCCCCGACATAATCCCACCCTCAAGCTGGGCATCATAAACCCTGACTGCAACTACATTTTTTGAAGTAAAATTCACCAAAGACGAGGGGAGATAATAAATTCGGTAAGCGTTGTAAGCTGTTTTATAGTCAGGAGGAAAATTACCCGAAGTGCCTATCTTTACACCATTAAAATAGACTTCGTCAACATCATCAATGTATCCTAAATGAAGGGAAAGGTTTTTTTTAGCAAGAGCTGTGGAGCCCTCAAAAGTAACACGATACCAGGCATATCCGTTGTAGCCATGGAATCCTTGGTTTTCCCATGATGAAGGAACCTTAATCTTATCCCATTTGCTGTCATCAAAATCGATCGCCGACCATGCAGAATCGTCACCTATCTGAAACTTCCAATTGGTAGATAAATCCACAAGTTTATCATTCCCCGGTTCAACGACAACTTCATCGCAACCGCTAAACAACAAAACAGCCGACATCAACAACACATAAACAATTCGCATTCACTTCACCGGATTAATTATTAATGATCTCCACCACAAAGATAAATGTTTGTCTTCTTTTAAGTTTCATAACGCAGTAAAACCTTGTAAAAAAATGTCATTGAAGGGGGATTTTAATGTGACTATTTCCCCGGTTTCGCCTTGCAGACGGCAATCGAGGACGATTACCACTCCTCACTCTTACGAATAAAATCTACAAAAAAAGGCTGCCCCTTCTCGAGACAGCCTTTTTTTAATTTTAATCAGGTTTTAGAGCAGAGCTGCTGCATTGAACCAGTAGGTCATCTTTGCCATGAAGATATTGTTCGCTTCGGAGTTAATCAGATTTGAGAAGCTTTTTCCCATCTGAAACTCTCCTGGATCATCAAAATTGGTGCGGTCGTGACTCCAAACGAGGAAGAGTGTGGAACCGGGGAGGAACTCCCATCTGTAAATCAGGTTCAGGCGAAGTGATTTGAAGTTAAAATCGGGATTCCCCATTGCAAATGAATTTGCACCACCACCGGGATTTACTACATATTCGCCATTTGTTTGGTCAAACTGAATGGTTGAACCTTTTGTCCCATAGACCGTGTAGTCCATCGATTTTTCGCGTTCCAACTCTTTAAGGTTGGAATAACTTCCTATCGAAATAAATGGTTGAGCAAACAACTGCAAACTCATTGTTGGGGTGAAAGTATAGTCGAGGCGAATGGTTGCAAACAAAGTTCTCTGATCCAGCTCGCCAAAGATGTAACGGGTTCCATAAGTTGAGGTTGCAGCAGGGTCATCATAACTCGTAACATACTGAGCTTTTTCGCTGTTAACTTCAAAACCGGGATAGATAGTAAGTCGTAATGCCTCACTTGCCCGCCAGGATCCACCAACCTGGATATTGTAATAGATGCTGCCAAGGTCGTCACCACCAAAATAGTAGTCGCCATCGACTGTCAAAGCATTCCTTGAGTCGGAGGAGAATCCCATTGCACCGTTCCAACCACCCGGCATTTTAGCTGTTGGGCCACCCCTCGTATGTCTTGGATTAAAGCTTTCAAGGTTGAAACCAAAGTTATATCTGAACTGGTAGAAGTTGATAAAATTGATATTTCCGTTGGTGAAGAAGCCGTTTCCTTCAATTTCACCGTCAAAATTATATGACTTAAAATGAGCTAAATAAATGCTTTTTGAGCGTGAAAACGAATCTTTTTCATAATCACGATAGCCGAGAACAACATGACCATTGATGTAGTTACTCCTGGAAGAGAACCCAAGATCGTTTACATTAAAACCGGGTGAAAGGGCACCGAGAGCAGCGTTTATATAAAAACTACCCTCCTGTTTGTTGAGTGTTATTCTTCCAGCCCAACCATTAAGTGAAGTGGCATTGGTATCAAGTTTTGCGTACCTTGAATCAGGTCTTTGGAAGGCATGAATTGGTCTCTTTTGCAGTGCAGTGATAAATTCTTTGGAACCGTTAATTCCGGAGAGCATAAAATAACCATTAACCACATATATTTTTGCTGAGTCGAGATTTAGCCATCCATCCATCCCAACGGCATAAGAATTTTTGCTAAAAGAGGATTCAAGCGAAGGATCATCGAATTTTCTGATAAGTGAGGTTCCCATAAAACCGAGTCCGTAGCGGGAATCGTCAAACTCTTTTAAACTTCTAAACACTGTGGCGTTTGCCAATGGCTCAACCTCTCTTTTGGTTGTTATCCCATTAGTGTAAGACCTGGCGTTCATGGAATTGGTAACTGCGTTAAGTGCATAAACCGACCATCCCTCGGCGATTTTTCCTGTCAACTTTGCAGCGCCGAGGATCTGCGTATTGGTAGGATAGTCAACAAAATCACCGTCAGCAGCATTTCCATTGGGACTCCTGCCAATTCTTCTTGAGTAGAACATGTCAGGGTTTCCCCAGTTTAAACCCCAGTTGTTATTTGAACCCCCATAACCAAAGCCCAATAGGTTTGAACCCTCGATAAAGAAAGGACGCTTTTCGTCAAAAAATGTCTCAAATGAGGAGAGATTTAGAACCGCCGGATCCACCTCTACCTGTCCAAAATCGGGATTAACAGTCAGGTCAAGGGTTAGATTGTTATTAATTCCCCATTTTAAATCTGCGCCAATGGATGTGCCGTATTGATTCCCTTTATAAAAAGGATCGTCCCCGTCGTGGATCAAATACTGCGCTTTAGATAAAACATAAGGCAAAACTTCGATGTTGTCATTGTTTCCGATCTGCTCAAATCCTTTAAGTTCAGCGAATTTTTCCACAAATCCACTTTCGCCTTTTTTCATCAGGATGTAATAACTCTCTTCACCTCTTCGGGCAATGCTCCTCTTAAAATTGATCCCCCATGTCATATCAGGTCTTTTATTAAATCGTAGTTGAGAGAATGGTATCTTCATTTCAACTACCCAACCGTCGGCGGTTCTTCCGGTTTGGGCGTCCCAAACGCCGTTCCACGAATTATCATCCCAATCTCTGTTAAAGAGGGTTCCGTCACCAACTGATCCGCTTGGAGTGGCATAAAAGTAGTAGCCCGAGCGTTTGTCGTTGTAAGGATCGAGGAAGAGCATAAAATAGTCAGATTGAACCCATTGATCTTTTCTGGAGAGAACGGTAACTATCGAATCCGGGTCGCTGTCGTACAAGTGAGCTGCCACATAAAAAGCTTCATCGTCGTAGGTAACTTTGATTGCAGTTTTTTGACTTGAAGGTTTCCCTTCCTCCGGGTCACGCTGAAAAAAATCATAAACCTGCATGTCTTTCCAGACAGATTCATTCAACTTACCATCGATGCTGATGGTTTGGTTCGTTTTGGTTATTTGAATATCTTTTGAACCTTTTTTTCCACTTGCATGAGCGGAAACAATAGCGATTAAAAAGAAACAGAGTAGAAAATATCTTCTCATTGAAATGATTCCTGATTGTTTGTCTAATTAGACCGGAGGAAATAAAAATAGTTGTGCGAATATTGTCTTGAATGGGGGCAGATTTCCATGATTAATGATGAATGGTGATTTATGGGGATAAAGTCGACAAATTTTGATCCCGGATTGGAACAAAGAAGAGAAGGACTCTCAGAGAAAGTGATGTAGGGGACGCGGATACACGCAGATTGGACAGAGTACCGCAGAGAGGATTATTTTGGCGTAAGGGTGAGGAGTGGTAATCGTCTTCGATTGCCGTCTGCAAATTGAAAAACCTTAAGAAGGGAAAAGGACGCGGATACACGCAGATTATACATGCCAATGGTATCCCCTTTGGGAGATTTTCGGTATTGTGACAGAGCGCAAGCGGATGTTTGCGGTCACAATGGAGGGAAAGACCCTGATATATTTTGCGGACAGTAATATAATTTATTCGCAACTAATCAGAGGAACAGCCATGATGTTCAACAGACTTACTCTTTTAATAACTTTTTCAATCTTTCCCTTGTTCGCCCAATTAAGTGCTCCCGAAGTGGAGAATGTTTATGGCGGAAGGATTAATGATATCGAAGCCATGTCACTTTCGGCAGATACGACACTCCTTTTAATCGCAACTGAAAGCGCTAACTCGGGATTTTATGCCCGGGTTACCTCAGCATCTTCGGCTTCACCTTCGGTGGGGGCGTTTAGTGTAATTCCGTCGATGTCTGCAGCCGCAAATCTGGGATCAGGAATCAACAGACTTCAATGGCACTCAACCTCAGAAAAGCTTTTTTTCATCAACGGTATGATTTATTCGACCGGTCTTGGCTCTGCCTCAGTTACACAGGTTACACCCAATCAGGCTTCGACTATGACAATCGAAGGGGATCATCTCTTTTATTATAATGCCGACAGTTTACACTTTGGAACCATTAATGCATCAGGTAATTTTAGTTACGGGGGTAAAATTTTCATCGGAATTCCCGGTGTCTCTCATATCAAAGTGCATCCCGTGTCCGGAATTGTATATTTGTTTGTAAGAGGAAATTCGCCTATAATCGCAAAATCTTCGGATGTCTATTCCGCAATTACCAGTTCATCCACATTCGCTAATCTCACTACTTCCTCCATTTCATCAGCTAATTGGCAGGCGTTTGGTATTGCTCCTGATGGACGCTTGTTTATTGGCGGAGAACTTAACAATAACAAAAGAATAGCTTACAGTGACGATGACATCACTTGGACAGAATATGCTGTGGGAATAAACGGTGGTTCAGGAAGTAATTTTGATTTTGGGTCGAGTGGAGGCTCATATTATGTTTATTGGTCAAGTTGTTACAATTCAAACCGTGGAAATTCAGGTTCATGGACCAATTTTGGCAACACATCGTTTGAAACCCATCCGAATGATGGTGATGTCCTTGTTGATCCCAATAATTTTAATACGGTTTACATGACTTCAGATATGGGACTTGGTGTTTCGTTTAATCGCGGGTCTGTTATGGTTGAAATTAATGATGGTATCGAGGCTGTGCAGGTGGAGGATTTTTCGATGACAGCGGACAAAAACACAGCCTGGCTTGCTTCAAAATCAGGGATACGAAAAGTAAGCAACTATCTTGGTACCCCCATTTGGTCAAGTGCCATGTTCCCAATGGGAGATGGTTCTCCATATTATGCGGTCGCAATGAAGCCCTCAGACACCAACACTGCATACACTGCAAATCTTCGGGTGTACAAAACCACGAATGGTGGTTCTGGTTGGAATAGAGTTCATTCAACAGAAAGCTCACCTTACTTTTGGAGCGAAATTGAGCAACATGTGGAAGCACTTGAAGTTGCACCTTGGGATGAAAATGTTGTTTTTGCCGGATATTATTATCACTCAACGGATGAGGGCGGCGTATTTTGGTCGAGTGATGCCGGTTCAACATGGTCACAAATACTTCTTCATACCACTTCAATCGGGCACGATGTTGATGTTTTTGATATCGCATTTAATATTGAAGGAAGTGACACAGTTGCCTATGTTGGTGTCGAATATGATCTTTCAAGTCCAGCAGGAAGAAGTGTTTATCGTCTTGTTAAATCAGGTTCAACATGGACTGCTTCGCAGGATATGAACGCCGGCGGAACGAGCACAGGCTCCCTTATTGTTGCGACCATTCGCGATATTCATGTTAGCTCCACCGGTGACACCATTTTTGCAACGGGAACAGATGCAGGTATAAACCATCCTGTTGCCTATTACAAACCTGTGAACACTACCAATTTGTGGACTCCATTTACAGTTTCAGGGTTCCCATTTATCGCCGGAAAACGGGGTTACGCAATTACTCAGGGGGTGGATACACTCTATTGTGCAGTTGACCACGAGATTTATTATCTGCCAACGGGTGCAGGAAGCTGGACTCTTGGATACTCCTACCCAAACGGCACAAGGATCAATTTCCTCTATTTTGATGAACTCCTGGCGGGAACTTCCACAGGACTTTACGGACATTATGGAGACCCGACAACATCTGTTAAAGAGTTCAATGAAGCACCAACAGAATATGAACTGGCTCAGAATTTCCCAAATCCATTTAACCCTTCAACTGTAATCCGGTTTACGATGCCTCAATCAGGGGAGGCTTCTTTGGAAGTGTATAACATCATGGGTGAGAAGATTCAAACCCTCATTAGTGGCAACCTGTCCGCCGGGAATCATGAGGTGAAATTTGATGCAGCAGGCTTCCCGAGTGGACTTTATCTCTATCGCTTAAATGCCGGTGGGTCAGTGTCGGTTAAAAAGATGTTGTTGCTTAAATAACTCCAACAAGCGAGTTATCTCAAGAATTTAAAATTATCATAATATAAGTGGAATTTTTCTCTCCTTTTCCACTTGCACTTTCGGGGGATGGGCCTCAAACAATTTGTTTACCCATTCCCCGGGAGTCTTTTTAAGAATCCAACCTATTTTTATCCTTAATTAAATTAAATTCCGGTAAACAATTTCAAAAAAAATGGATAAATTGAACTCAGTTTATTAGTCATTTTGAAGCAAAAAGGCATCCTAAACATGGCCATACCGATGATTCAAACAATGTTTGTTACACTACTCTTTCTCTTCACCCTTTCTCTTCCCATCTCGGCACAAAAGGTGAAACCCTCTGATAAAAGCAATCCCAAACTGTTGTATGAGGAGTTTATCACCGGTTTTAAACAGGCATGGGTGGAAGTTGATGATGCCAACCAACAGGTGATTGATCAACCTGATGGCAAGGAACTGCTTTCAACCCTTCGGAAATATTTGATTGAACTTGGTTTCGATATTACTTTTCTCACAACATCAGAGAAAATTGAAACAATTAAAAAATCAGGGACATCATGTAACAACGCTAATTTTAGATTCACCTGGAAAAGTGATGGATTTGAAGTTTCAGACCTGACGATTTTTGTCAGCGATTGTAACAGGAACTGGTTCAAGTTTGAGAAACCGGGAATAACGATAATCGATTACTCATTGGAACGGACTTTGCTCACTGAATGGCGGAAATTGCTCAGTCATAAGAGAATTATGTTTGATCCCGAGAGAGTCCCTCAGATTATCAGAGGGAAAAACGGACCAACTGAAGCAGCTTTTAAAGATTTACTTGATAAAAAGGCCACCAAGGATATCGATGGTGTTTACGAATTGATGAAGGAACCTGGGGAAAGTGCGCTTGTCCAAAAACTCAAGATCGGAGTTGAAAAAGTGGGTGATATAAACTATAACATCTACTACTTTTCAGGAGCACTGTTTAAGGCAGACTGGACAGATGGGGAACACAAGGGCGATATGACAAAAACAGGAAAAAAGGATTTTTTTAAGGTCAACTGGAATGGTGAAAACAAGATGCTTCATGATGAAGTATTTTGCTCATCCGCAGAACAAGGTGTGCTAATTTTTAAATTTGTTGAATCCACCGGCACCAAAGAACGACGGTTCCTAAAGCTTTATCCCGTTTTTTAGAGGGGTAAAGCAAAAAACCCGCCAATTTGACGGGTTTTTTAATATTTATCTCTTAAATTTCGGTTCCTCAAGTGTGAGGGTTATTGAGATTCTGTGTGAATCTGGTAACCTGTCGTCTTCGGCCATGTTGAAACGGGCAAAGGAGTAATCGATATTAAGTTTTGGAAGTTTTACGCCTGCCCCGATTGTAAACTGTTTAACATCGTTGTAACCGGCACGGACGGCAACCACATTCTTAAAGTTGAATTCAAAGCCAAAATGGGGATCAATGGAAACAGGTCCCAAATTCATGGTTGCGGCATATTTTCTGTTTTCAAATCTTACATCAAAATCAACTGCGGGAAGCAGCACACCACCAAGAATCTCAAGTGCATAAGCTGCGCCAATTTTGAGAGTTGGTGTTATAAGTTCATTTCTTCCTGTGCTCCAGGCAACAAGTGTAGTTGTTACATCCTGAACTGCGGCACCAAGCATCAACGCATCGGTTGCCCTGTAGGTTGCCCCGACATCAAACCCGATACCTGTGGCACCAAATTCTGCGATATCTCTTCTAATAACTTTAAAGTTGGCACCAATCGAGAGTTTATCATCAATTTTTTTGGCTGCTGAGAGATAAAATGCCCAATCCTGGTTCGAAAATTCTTTGATTTTGGAGTAATCAAGTTTGTCATTTGTTCTGATATCGAGGACACCATCACCATTTGCATCGTAAAGAGCCTCGCGGGTGTCGTAAATACCGTCAACTCCAAGTCTCAGAGCACTGACAGCAAAGGTATAATCTTTACCAAAAGGAATTGCAACTCCGCCATAATTGTAATTCACGAGATTGCCATATCGTTGGTCATGCATCAAGGAGAGTTGTGGATAATCCAAAGCTGCGAGACCTGCCGGGTTGTAATAAGCGGCAGTTACATCATTTGCAACAGCAGTGAAGGCTCCGCCCATTCCAAGGGGTCTTCCACCAACACCAATGGCAAGAAATTCACCGGCATACTTACCGGCTACGGTTTGCGAAAAAACAAGAGGTGTTGCAGTTAGCATGAAGAGCAGAATTAAAAGGCTTCTTTTTGCCATTATTGATAGTTCTCCGGTACCTTGTAAAAAAAGTTGAATCAAATTCGAATTTGGGAAATAACAGATTTAAATTTATCAAATAATTCTTTATAAAAAGGGGGAAAATTTAGTTTACGAGAGAGAAATGGAGAGTCTAAAATTGATCGCCTATAAGCGGTTTTCAACACCGTCACCCTCCTTAATGTGGATGGTGACGGTGAGAAAATAATATATCAACTGTTTGTACATTGTATTGCAAAAAGGAACAATTGCCCTATTCCACCGTAATTTTGATCAGATTGGAATATCCACCGCCATAAATGGTGTTCTTATCAATAAATTGAAGTCTTTCAATCTTGTTAACTGTTTTGTAGAGTTCCCAGGTTTTGCCTCCGTCCTTTGTGCGATGTATAAAACTTGGAGAATGAGGTGAAGCGTAAGACTTTATCAACCACCCATTCATTGGATCCTGAAACTGAATGTTTTCATAGAGTTCATAAGCAGGCCCAAGGATAGTTGACACCCATTTCTTTCCACCATCTGAAGTTTTATGGAGAACCAGGGAAGTATCGTTAATAGTACTTACATACCAGCCATTTTCCTGATCCAGGAAGTTCAAGATGTTGGGAAATACCTGGTCATTAAGGTAGGTTTCTGACCAGGAAGCTCCTCCATCAGTCGTTTTTTTGATGAAAGAGACCATCCCTCCGTTTTTCTTTGCCCCCGGAAGAATGGCTTCACCGGTCATCCAGCCTGTGTTTTTATCGATGAAAAAGAGATCAGAAAACTGTCCTGAAGGTGAAGTGTCGAATAATAGTTCCTTCCATGTTTTCCCGGCATCATCAGACCTAAGAACTTTGCGTGTTTTATCATCCATAGTAAGCATAAAAGCTGTTTTGAGGTCAATAAAGACCAATTTCTGCGGAAAGTCGGCGAATTCAGCCTTGGAATCTTTCCAAGAGGTGCCCCCATCTGTTGAGGAAAAAATAGAAACTTTACCGGCATCATCAAAACAGGTTGCGACTGCTTCTTTTTTATTAAAAAATTGGATACGGTCAAAAAATGTTCCCTTGGCATTTACCACTTCTGTCCAGTTTTTCCCACCATCTGTCGATTTTACGACTCCGTTTTCGCCCAATGCAAAAATAGACTGTGGATCAACAACTTGAAAAGTGTGGAAGTGGAGATCATTCCCTTTTATCAATTGGTTATATGTCTTTCCACCATCTGTTGTTCTAAACACAATTGGAGAGTCACTCCAGAATCCTGAAAGAAAAACCCCTGTATTGTTGTCGAAGAAGGCAGCCAACTGCAAAGCTTTTTCCCCGTCTGAGAAAGACTTCTGCCATGTCTTGCCCCCATCAACGGTTTTTAACAACTCAATACCAAATGGAGATACATACTGATTTGATTTTATCAGCCAACCATGTTCACTGTCCTTAAAATAGACATACTGTGGCATTTTATCTTCTCCTGTAAACGGTTTATCCTGGAAGGGAGTTGATTTCCAGCTATTTCCGCCATCAACAGTTTTGAACAGCCTAAAATTAGATGTGGGATTCTCTTTCGTATTTAAAGGCTCTTCAACAACAATGTATCCGGTTTTGGTATCAGGAAATGTCATACTTTGGATGAACATATTTGCCATCTCTTTTACTGCTTCCCAAGTTTTACCTCCATCAGTCGTCCTAAGAAATTTATCCTTACCGGTAATTGGTTCAAATTTATCTATGGCAAATCCAGTGTTTACACTGGTAAATTCAACTTCAAGCGGATTAAATCCAAGAGATGCATTTCTCTCCTTCCAGGTCTTGCCTCCATCAGTGGTAGCGTAAAGTTGAAAAATCCCTTCTGCCTGATCTTCCGTCAAAATGGCGGCTCCGCCAACAAAACCGTTTTGTGCATCAACAAACTGAACTTTGGAGAAAAATTCAATCTTGCCAATCTTTTCATCTTTCCAGGTTTTTCCACCATCAGTGGTAGAAGTCAGGAATTCATCCGGACCCGTAACCCATGCTCTGTTGGCATCAATTGCAGCGATAGAGTTAATCCAAAGATTTTCGCCTGATCGAAGAGTTTGCCATGTAAGCCCGGCATCGGTGGTTCTCAATACAGTACCAAGATTGCCTGCGGCCCAGGCTGTGGTTTTGTCAAGAACAACTATTTCAGTAATTACATTCGAAATTGGGGTTGGCATTATCACTTCCACCCCTTTTTGTGGGAATATGACTCCGTAACAAACAATCACTGCGACGAGAGTCAGGAAAATATTTTTACGCATTTGGGACCAGTTAATTAATTGTGATTAAAAATGAAAAATATCTTTTTATTTAACTTTTGGGAGTTACTTTCTCCCAATAATCTGATTGGGGTTATGTTAATCCCCCATAAACTTTATCAGATTAGAATATCCGCCACCATAAACTGTATTTTTATCAACAAATTGAAGTTTTTCAATTTTGTTAACTGTTTTGTAGAGTTCCCAGGTTTTCCCTCCGTCTTTTGTGCGATGGATAAAACTTGGTGAGAGAGGAGCCCCGTATGCCTTTAACATCCATCCATTCTTCGAATCTTGAAATTGAATACCTTCAAGAAGATCATAAGCATTGCCTATCAAAAATGATTCCCACTTCGTACCACCGTCTGAAGTTTTATTCAGAACCATCGAGGTATCGTTAACAGTACTAACATACCAGCCGTTATCACGATCCAAGAAGCTTAACATATATGGATATGTCTGGTCATTCAGGTATGTTTCTGTCCATGTAGCACCTCCATCAGTCGTTTTTTTGATGAAAGAGACCATACCTCCGTTTTTCTTTGCTCCGGGGAGAAGAACATCGCCGGTCATCCAACCTGTATTTTTGTCAACAAAAAAGAGATCGTTAAATTGTCCATCGGGGGAAGTATCAAACAACAACTCCATCCATGTTTTTCCGCCGTCATCAGATCTCACAACAATTCTTCTATCCGCACCTGATGAGAAGGCAAAACAAGTGTTTAAGTCTATAAAAGTGATCTTATGTAGATAGCCGTTATATCGAATCTTGTGACTTTTCCATTTATCTCCCCCATCGGTTGTAGAATAAACTAAAATTGCCCCCGAATCATTATAACAAATTGCAATTCCATCTTTATCGTTGAAAAAATTCAATCGTTCAAAATATGATGCTGCAATATCCTCTACAGAAGTCCAGTTTTTTCCACCATCTGTCGATTTTACAATCCCTTTTTCATTATAAGCAAAACCCGTTTGTGCATCTATGAAGTGGAAAGCATTAAAATGGAGATTAGTCCCCTTCACCATTTGATCAAAAGTGTTTCCACCATCGGTGGTCCGATATATCTTTGGCATCAGATCCCAAAATGCGGGAAGCACAACTCCGGTTTTATCGTCAAAAAAGGCAACCTTTGCAAATCCCGATTCCTTATGTGAATATGATTTTTGCCAGGTTTTCCCCCCGTCAACAGTTTTAAATAAGTCGGTATAAATTGGACCATCAAGACCCCCGGACGCAAGAACCCATCCATTTTTATCGTCCTTAAAGTGGATTGAGTAGACCATTTGTCCCTTTATATCAGAAGATATATCCAAAAATTTGTCTGATTTCCAACTTTTGCCACCATCTATAGTTTTAAATATAACAACTCTTGAGACGGCTTTCCCATCCGTTGTTTCCATTATCTCAGTGATAACAAATCCATTTTTTGCATTCGGGAATGTCATGTTTGAAATGGCGATGTTGGACATTTCTTTCACTGTTTCCCAGTTTTTACCCCCATTTGTAGTTCTCAGAAGTTTATCTTTTCCGGTAACTGGATAATATCTTTCTATTGCGTATCCGTTATTTACGGATGTAAAATAAATCTCCTGAGGACTAAATCCGAGAGAAGAATTTCTTTCTTTCCATGTCTTGCCACCATCGGTAGTAGCAAAAGTTGATATATTGCTTCCTCTTGATCCATTGTCAAAATGGCGGATCCGGCAACAAACCCGTTTTGAGCATCAACAAACTGCACTTTAGAGAAATATTTAATCTTGCCAATCTTCTCGTTTTTCCAGGTTTTCCCACCATCACTGGTTGAAGTAAGGATTGAATCCTGTCCCAGAACCCAGACATTGTTTAGATCAACCGCGGCAATTGAATTGAGCCAGACATCTTCTCCTGCTCTGAGAGTTTGCCAGCTTTGCCCGGCATCAGTGGTTCGCATTACACTGCCAAGGGTGCCTGATGCCCAGGCCGTGGTTTTGTTAAGAATAACCAGGTCTGTGATTATATTCGCAATTGGGGAGGGCTGTAAAACTTCGACTCCCTTTTGTGGGAGGATAACTTTTGAAAGGATGAGAAGAGCCATTAGAATTGAAAAAATGTTTTTTCGCATTGAAGTGCCTAAGATTACTTGTGATTAAGAAACGGAAGCATGTTCTTATTATACAGTTGGAACTAAAGCATAAGTTCCAAAAAATGATTAAATCAAGCGTAAAAGATAAAGTAATTTTCCTAAAAAGGGAAGGGGAAAATTCCGAGTAACTGTTGTTTTGGTTGGATTATATCTTTAATTCACTCTTGAAATAGTCGGCTATTTCATATTTGGATATCTTTTCGGTGGGAAATAAATCGAGATTTATTTTAGAATTCAACTGAGGTAGATCATCCTTATAAAATTGGTCCGCTTTAAGCCATCCCATTAAAATTTGACTTTAGACCTGATAAAACCTGAAGGAATCCCTCTTTTTATTCTCAAATATTCAGTCTCAAAATCTATGAGACGGTTTTCTGATGCAATAATTGTTATTAAAGCTGATTCCTTGCCTTCCTTAACATTTTCTTCAATGATGAAAGTTATATTCACCACTAACTCTGCAGGAAATTGCTGAGCAATATCCACTCCCAGCATAAAGCACCCTATCATCAATTCGTCAAATATGGGCGATTGTATTTTATCAAAAATCTCATCTTCAAAGTACCTTTCTTCTTTCTGTGTCGCCTTATAGTTCGCCATCAACTCAAATAAATCGAGTGCATCTTTTAACCGATTGGGATACATTTCATACCAGGTCAATAGTTTGGTAACAAACAAACTTTCAAGGGAACATGCTTTTACCCTGACCTCTGGATTTTGCGAAATCCTTAGAGTTATGTTTCTCTCTTCAATTAATCTATAGATTGAGATATCCATCAAATTTCCTGAAATTTGCCATTTAATTGTTCTCGAGCCTTCAAAACCATATGGTAGAACATCCAATTGCCTGGCAAATTTCTCAAAATAAATATTATGCTCAACTTTATCCGAGAGTTTTCCTCCTTTTTTAGTTAGCTCCTTTACAAAAAGATTATACTCCTGCCAACCTTTTACGGCGACACAAATATCGATATCTTCTGTGAATCGTGAAGTTCTGAGTCCATAATAGATATTCAATAAAATCTCTTTTGCGAAAGCACCGATAATAAAAAAATTAATCCCTGATTCTTCGGATATTTCACTTACCAACTTTAGTAAGTTGACGGAATTGGCATCAATTTTCCCTGTAATATCAAAAAACACTATTCTGCATAAAATCCCTCAGCTGCATCCATCAGTCTTTGATCTGCCGATGTTATAAGATCGAGATAAACAATAAAGTCCGGTGAAATTTTTTGTATCATGGAGGCATGTTCAAAATTCCAGTATTTCTGATAAACTATCAGGTTGCCATTTTTGTCCGGAATCAGTCGATTGAATTTGATAAAATCTTTTAATTCACCATCCAAGTATAACTCGGTAATTTTCTCCCGCAGATTCCCGAACTTCATCTCAACAGCTTTACCCGATGTAAAATAAATTGAGTAGTTTTCAGAATTAGAATTTTGTGGGTGAACATTTTTATTCATTTCATATCTGCCGACAAAATACTTATCTTTTAGCGATGTCCGATACTCAAACTTTAATCTTTGCAAAAGTTCATGTTTATTTACCATATTTAATTGTCCACTCTCAGATTTAACAACAAATCCGGTGGCCCTGAGTTTCTTGATAAATTTTGAGACATACCCAAGCGAACAACCGGTGAGTTGCGCTATTTCTCTATAGTTTTTATTCAGAATTTCGGGATTTGAAAAGAAGGCTATTAACAACTGGATACCCATTTTCTCTAATCTAAGCTTTTCAGAGTTTAGATGACTCTTCAATCCCGACTTTGTCCGACCTCGAATATCAAGAAAAATATCTTCAGTTCGGATAAATGCATTTCCAAAGGTATCAACAAAAAATACCCCTTTTGATCTCAAAACTTCTGATACTTTTTTACCAATTTTCCAGGTAATTACCAAAAGATCACCATTATTCTCCGGAATCATCTCGGCACTTGCCACCGATAGAGACGAAAAGGTTATCACTTGAAATTTCTTCCTTTGTGAAGTGGTCCCAATCGTCAGAAATTGGTCATCAATGAATTCACACTGAAGAGTGAACTCATTTTCTAGAATATTTAGAACTGCAGAAATAAGGTGATTGTCTGGTTGTTTCATTTTTGACTATGTTTACTAGTAGGAAACAAGATTAAATAGAAAACAAATATAATTTAAACTGATTTAAAATACAAAGAAATAATTATTCCGTATGGGAGTTTGTCAAAGACAGTTGGAGTTTATAGAAAAATTAGACTAACGACTTTAGTTCACCCTTCAGCTTAATTTCCCTCTTCTTAAATATCAAATAAAATCCTTCGCCTGTATTTTGAAATCTTCCATTTTTATCAAAGATATCAAGTCCTCCCGGTATATAAATCTGAACATCATCATAAATAATATATCTTTCTTTGTGACCTATTGAATCAGAGAGGTTATTATCGTAGTAGATAAACTTGACGTCAACTCCATTGTCCTTCAATTCTTGAATAAATAACTTAAATTCTGAAATATCTCGAGGCTGACCGGTTTTGGTTTTTAATTTTTTAGATCTCCACATTTGATCGTGATCGTGTTAAAATTATATTGAAGGGCAATCTTCTTAAACTGATTCAAGGCACGAGAATTGTGAATGTACGGGTCAACTATTGAGAGTGTCTCTGAATTACGAGCATATGGCTCCAAGATTTTCGGCAAATCATAAACTTTCCCATCCTCAAGATGAAGTTCAAACGGCAATTTCTTTATTATATCAAAACATTATTGCCTGTACAAAATGTAATCTCATTGTATGAGTTCGAGAGTTGCTCAATCTCTGTTGCCGGTTTTTCAGGTACTTGATAGATTTTATCGACTGATTTTTGACATAGATTAATCTCTGAATATTCAATATTAAGGCTAAATCTTTTTTTGCAGTGCTTAATGACTTTAAATAAGATAGATTCGAACTGTTTCGCATAAGGAGAAATTGATCTAATCTCATCAAAGGATTTCGTGAGCTCCGCTATATATTTCCCCTCTTCATCAATGCAAATTTGGTTATCTCTCAAAAGTAAGATTAGTTCTCTATTGCGATTCATTACATTTTCTGCTTCTCTGATCAAGAATTGGGGCAATTTCGCTGAAACAGTTAGCTCTTGGTTCATCAATTTCTCCCAAGTAGAAGTTGACGGTCAAGGTCTAGCCCCTCGTCGAAAAATCCTTCTGGGAGAAAATTCTTAAAAAAGCCGTTGTCGTCCAGCTCCATCTCAATGGCTTTTGTGTTACCGTTTTTATCCTTCGCAAAATAGTAGATGGAAAGTGCATCTTTGAGTTTTACATCTTCACCGGAATAGTAACCCTCGGTCCAGAGTTGCAATGTTTTCCCCTGTGAAACGAGTACCTGAAGTTTTTTAAGAAGGTGCTCAGAGTGGGTCTCGATTATGAGGTGGGTCGGGACGGTGTAATTATAAAGTTTGTCGCCTTTATTGAATCTACCAATAGCTAGATTTTCATCAGGGAAGTAGACTTTGTAATCCGACATCTTCTTATTAGAGAAAATGAACTTCATATAAGGAGATTCATTGATACTCGCCATTTCATTATATGAAGGAGAAAGTATCTGAATTATAAAATCTGCAAAAATGGAATGAAGTCTCGGGTGAAGATGTAACTCTGGTTGTTGTATTGAGAAGATTTTAATTAGATTGATATTCTTTATTATCAAAAATAGAATTGGAAGTAATTGCAAAGTGCCACTACTGGCCTCTGACAAACTTACTAGTTTACCAGTCATAGTAGAAAGCATAATTTTTACGACATCATTCTCCCTTTCAATTTTAAGATCAGAACCGAGCTCAAATTTGGTTAACCACTTCTGCATCTGTTCATTAATTACATTTACAACTGTCAAATCTTTTAAGTCAAAATAATGTCTACTGAAATCATAATAGTCAATTATACCATAGTATGATTTTGAATTCAATTTTCAACGAGATATCTTGATTCAGGGAGTTTGCGCGTTGTTCCTAAAGAAAAAGCATTTATAAAACCTTTATAAAGGATATCATTTAACTCATCTAACAACTCATAAAGAATCCCGAGGATATTCATGTATTGTGCGTATGATAAACTTTCTATTATTGATCTGAGCGTCAATGGGATAAATTTTCTGAATGCCGAATACTTGGTTAACTGCTCTCCACCAAGAATTGTCATTCTTAAATTATTCAAAATTTCTTCATACAATGCTTTTTCCTCATTATACTCTGAAACCCATGTGCTATCACTATACAGCTCAAAGAAAAGTTTAGTAATCCCAGGGAGTAAGTCACTTGGAATTCTACTAGCAGTGTCAATTTTTTCAAACATTAGGTAAAATTGGTTCTTCCCTAACGGATAGAACATTTCGTCAAGAGAACGAATGTCTTCAGAGTATGGTTTAGAAAAGTATTTAATCTTGAATTTGATATCTGAGATACCCGTTTTTAACAATATGGATTCAAGTTTGTCTTCGGAATACACAAATTCTCTGCTACTTATATGAATTCTCCTCCCGGATGTTGTATTAAGTCTTTGTGATTTTGGTAAAAATGGCTCCAGACTGGAAGAAATTCCGTATTTGTTAAGAAACTGTGCCCATTGTTTTGCATACTCCTCCGTTGGATTCAGCTCAAAGGGGCAGTTATCGATGTCATAGATTTCCTCGACTTCGTGGTCGTAGCCCCAGGTTTCTTCTGTGATTTTGATTGAGATTGGTTTTTTGGGATCGTTGGCGATGTGTTCCCACCCGCCGAGATTGATGTCGTCATCAATTACATATTTAAGTTTTTTGGCGGCTTCGTGGTCGTGGTTGTGCTTGAGGAAAAGAAGAGCTTTAAAGAGGGTGCTTTTACCGGATCCGTTTTCACCCGTAAGAATGGTTAATGGACTAAGCGTCACCTTCACATCTTTCAGATTCCTGAAATTTTGATATGAACATGATATTTCCATAATAACTTCACGGTCGATAACCGTTCTTGATACTGTTTTCTTCTCGCTATTTTCCATCTTCAATTCTTGTTTTTGTACAAAATTGTTTAATACATGATAGAGTGCAAAATAAGGATTTTTTCTAAAAACCTTAGTGAATATTATATCTTTTGGTCAGTGTTTTTCAGTAAAATACTTTGAGAATCAACAACAGAGTATCGGCCCGCCAATCGAAAATAAGGCCAATTTAGAAGCGACTTTGTCAATTTATATTAAATTTGTCACTCTACTGACAAAATTCGGCTAAATTTTGTCACTTCACTGACAATTTTTATGTTTTCCTCCTTTTGTTGATGATCTCCAGGAGAAAAACCCTCCCATATTCAACCGATTCAAAATTCATTAAAAGATGTTAAATTTGATGATGAATTTTAGAAAATTGTTATTCAAAGAAAAACATTGTGAAACCTGAAGAACTTCTAGATCTGGTCAGTTGTGGCGAGACTTAAAAAGTCCAATTCAAAAGAGATGTGAACAACGCAGTGAGCATTTCTCAAGAGATGGTTGCTTTTGCAAACAGCAAAGGTGGCATGATAATTATTGGCGTGGAGGACAAAACTGGAGGAATCTCAGGTTTAAGTTATGAAGACCTGCAAAGAATCAATAATCTCCTCTCTACGGCAGCACAGGAACATGTGAAAAGCCCCATTGTGATAACAACTGAAACTGTTACTATCGGTGACAAAAGGGTAATTGTTGTGGAAGTGCCGGAGGGAACTGATAAACCCCATTTTGACAAAGATGGATTAATTTTCATTAAAAATGGTGCTGATAAAAGAAAAGTAACAAGCAAAGAAGAGATCTCGAGACTCCTCCAAAGTGTAGGTAATTTGTATGCAGAGGAAAGAATAATCCCACACAGTAAAATCTCTGATATTGATCGACTGATTTTTACTGAATTCTTTGAAAAAAAATACAAAGAAGAGTTTAAGGAAACTGAGCTGGACCGGATAATCCCAAATCTCAGACTTGGGGAAGATGGCAAATTAAATGTTGCGGGAGCATTATTATTCGGCAAACAAAGTGAACTGTTATTACCACAATTCTTTATAACTGCGATTTGGTTTTGGGGGAATGATATTACTGAAACCTCATACCGAAGCAGTGAAAATATCTATGGGACGGTTGGCTCTCTCTACAGAAAAGGATTTGATTTCATTTTCTCCAAACTGAATAAGCTTCAAGGGAATCAATCCTTCAACAGCCTTGGAATACCCGAAATACCGGAAATTGCAATATCTGAGATTCTGATAAATGCATTAATACACCGTGATTATTTTATTAGCGATTCTATTAAGATTTTTGTGTTTGAAAATCGTGTTGAGATTATCAGTCCGGGAAGGCTGCCAAATAACCTGACAGTTGATCAGATCAAGAGGGGCATTCGAAGGACAAGGAACAACATTATTGCTTCATTTGCACCTGATTTAGTTGACTATAGAGGAGCCGGAAGTGGCATTTTGAGAGTCTCCCAATTACACAAAAATGTGGAATTTATAAATGACATTGAAGGTGAACAGTTCAAAGTTGTTTTCCATAGACCAAAAATAACAAGGTAGGCGGAATACTCTTACTGCCCCATTTATTTCACCAAAACCATTTTACCAACCCTGGTGAAGACAACACTACCGGACTCATTCCTTGCCCCCATTTTAATGATATAAACACCTGAAGGGAAATCCCCGGCATCCCAGTAAACCGTATAATACCCTGCGGGTTTCACTTCATCAATTAAGGAGGTTACCCTTTCACCTAAAGTATTAAATACTGATAAGGTGATACAACATTCAGTTGCGAGTGTAAAATCCACTTTTGTCCGTGGATTAAATGGATTTGGATAATTTTCACTCATGGAAAATTTAACAGGGAGCATATTTTCATCATCTGGGGAGGTCGCAGTGTTGATTTCCAATTCAGCAACATTAATCTCTTCCCTGTTTTCATTCAACCGGACTCTCGAAATTGAAATTTTCCCGGAACCTGTTGATGACTCTTTTACTCTAAACTTAAGTTTGAGTATATCTCCACATCCTTCAACAGTATTTAAAGACATCCCCGCAATTTTAACGATTCCTCCCGAGATTTTTGTCTCAAATGAGAAGCCCGAAACAATTCCTGCGTGGGATATATCCAAAAGTTCAAGTCTTTCATTATCGAAACTCATTGTCATTTCAAGACCAAGCAATCCTGAAGCATCATCAATCTTAACCGGTACCTCAACAATGCCCCCCGATGAAAAGGTGCACTCGCCAAAAGAAATTAAACCATGCGCCAAATAGTTACCGGGAGCCGGGAGAGTATCAATAAGACCAACAACATATTTTAGTACAATAACTGCATCCAAATCACTCAAAGTACCATCCTTGGTTACATCCGCAATCACCAGTTGTGCCTTTGCCAGGGGATAAATCCCCACCAGATTTTTCAAAATTAGTGCAGCATCGTATGCCTGAACCACCCCATTTGTATCAACATCCCCTCTTTTCGAGGGGAAAAAAGCTCCACTCGAAATTTCATAAGGCATGTTCCCTCCGTTAAAATTGCAAGTTCCAACCCGGACGGGATATAAAGTCCCCTGCATAGTATCAGCTATTACAAACCTCACTTTAAATAAAACGCCTTTTGTGTTTATCGCTTTTGCTCCACCGGCATCAATTCTTACGGAATTTCCATTAATTATTGAAGAGTAAACCCAATTCTGTTCACCGGTCAAAGAATTGGTGGTATCAATGGATATCACAGAAACCCCTGTCGGAAAAGAAAATGTTAACGATGCACTCATCATATTTGACTGAATTGAATCGAGGCTTAACCGGATTGAACTGGTGTCACCCTTAAACCCTGGAACTGTATCCATAGAAAGATAAGTGATTGAAGTTGAGACTGTAGATCCGCTGAAAATAATCCCATCATTACCGATAGCCCAGAATTCATCCGATGTTCTGAAGGCTAAATGTGCAATGTCGGAATTTGTTATTTTTGTTTCGGGCTCCCAGTTTGCAGAAAGGCTGTCACTGCTTAGAATAATGCCGGATCCTCCATAAGCCACATTGCCTCCCTTACCATTACAAGCAATTCCTGTTGCAGAAAACGCAGCATTTGACTTTAGTACCCAGGTGGAAGAGTTTTTGTCCTTGAATATCACCCTCCCATCGCCCGCAACTGCTATCATTCCTGCTGGTGAACCATTTGCATCCTTGTAAACATCAATTCCTTTAATTGAAGAAACCAGCCCGGATGATGATAACTGCCAGGAGTTTGTTGTCTCATCATAAAAATATATCCTTCCACCTCCGGATCCAAAATAGCCGTTGTTGCTGCAAGTAATTTGGGAAACCGGAGAAATTTTCTCTATCCAGGAATTACCATTGTCAAAAGAAATAAAAGTTGTCCAGCCATTTGTTCCCACCCCTGTGAGCACCAATGCTGTTTGACCTGATGTTGATGTGAACTTTGAAAAGGAAAATGCCCAGAAATTTGCATCACCCGTGGATTGGTCAAGCCAGGTAAGACCACCATCCGAAGTTTGTTTGAGCAATCCTTCTCCTCCGGCAAGCCAACCTCTAAGAGAATCTACAAAGATGATGCAGTTGATATCTTTAGCAGTATTAAGGTTTATCTTCGAAACAACACCCCCGTTGTTCGATATCTTGAATAGCTTGCCCCCGATTCCTCCAACAAAACCGGTTGCCTCGGATGGGAAGCAGATCGATTTAAAATCGGTCCCATTCGAATTGTTATCACTCCACGATGTTCCGCTATTGATGGAGACAACAATTTTACCAGCTAATCCTGCCCCCAGAATTTGAGTTGAACCCCCGGAGGTTATTGAGTTGAGATATTCTCCTGCATATATCTTTTGCCAACTAACACCCCCGTTTGTGGTTTTATATATATCGCAGGAATCGTTCAAATAAACATTTGAATAAGCGAGAGCATATCCAACAAGGGGATCAACAAAAGAGAGTTTTCGGAATACTTTATCGCCAATGGTGAAGATTGAAGACCATGATGCACCATCATTTGTTGATTTATAGATAGAACTTGGTGTATAAAGATCAGTTAGCGCGTAGATGACAGTCTCTTTTATCTCCAAAAATCCGCAGGTCCTGCCAAAGTTCTTCCAAACCCATGTCAGTCCACCATCAATTGTCTGGGCATAATTGTAATAATCCATATAAACAGCATATTTAAGGCTGTCATAAAAAGCTATTTTATTCCGTGATCCCAAGCCTGTAAAAAGGTTTTGCCATGATGAGCCACAATTTGTGGTTTTTTGAATAGTTCCGTCAACCACCCTGACACCACTCGTTTGGGAATAAAATTTCGAGTCGAAGTAATATGCATTAGTAACCTGATTTGGAAGTAACTCCCATGTTACACCCTGGTCGCTGCTTTTATAACTCTTTCTAATATTGGCTGAAACATCCAGTGTATGAATAAACAAAATTGAAGAACTTATAACATTAATCTTGTTAATATTGCCGGAAATACCTGAAGGAGGAGCTATCCAGCTATTCCCGGCATCAGTTGATTTGAGAACTGTACCATAATTACCAACAGCAATTATTGTGTTGCCTTCTACTGAGGCAATGTCATTAAGAGCATTTCCCTGTGGCAAATTTACCTGCCATCTGAAGTTATAACTTTGTGGTTCACCGGCGAAATTGATGACAAATAACAGTAATGTTGAGTAAATTATCAAAGTTCTCATATACTTTTGGCTGCTTGTTTTTGATTCCTGAACTCAGTATTTCATGACCCGGTGACTATTTCACCAAGACCATCTTCTTAATCTGCGAGAACGACTTCCGACTCTCCGTTGAAGTGGCGGTCATTCTTACAATGTAAATTCCTGTTGGGAAAGTCATAGCATTCCAGTTAACATTGTAATAACCAGCGGATTTTTCTTCACTAAAAAGAGTGGTCATCTTTTCACCAAGTGAATTGAATATCTCAAGTGTTATCGTGCTTGCCTCGGGTATTCCAAATGTTATTCTTGTTTCGGGATTAAATGGATTTGGGTAATTCTGGCTAAGTTCATACTCTCTTGGAATGCTACCTTCTCCTTTTATACCGGTAAGGATGTTGATGTTAGATTCGGCTACATCAAACTGCTCAACATTTTCATTCAACCGGAGGCGTGTAATTTTCACTTGAGTGGTGCCAATCACTGCGTTCTCTTTCACTCTGAACTGAAGGATAACACTCTCGCCACTTCCTGAAGCATCTTGGGAAGAGGCAGCCGCTACCAGTATTTTCCCGGAAGTAACTTTATGCTCAATTGTGAAGCCTGATGCAATTCCTGTTCCAGAGGCACCAATGAATTCAAGTTTCTGATGGTCAAAAGTTATTGATCCTTCAAACCCCATCAGTCCGGTAACCCCATTCATTGTTACAGGAATGTTTATAATCTGACCGGCATTGGCGTTATAATTGTTCATGACTATTGTACCAGTGGCAGGATAATTTCCCGGTGCCGGGAGTGTATCGATGTATCCGGTAAGATACCTGAGAATCAGAGCTGCATCAACATCGCTGAGTGTTCCGTCTTTGCTTACGTCACCTATCTTTTTCTGCTCTCTCGTCAGGGTTATAAAACTTACAAGGTGCTTTAATATCAAAGCAACATCATAAGCTTGGACAGTTCCGTTGGTATCAACATCACCATATTTAATAACTCTTACGGCTCCCTGCCCTGTTATTTGTGCAGGAAAGGCTCCATTGTTTATGACAAGATCCGTAACTGTAGTAAATAGATAGCCGGGTTTGATGCTATCAGGTACTAAATATTTAAGTCGGAAAAGTGTCCCCGTATTTGAAATTGGTCTTGCACCTGCTGCGGCAAATTTTCCCGGACGCAGAGCACCATTTACTGAGCAACTCCATTTGTTAGTACCCATGCGAGTCCCAACTGTATCCAAACCGATTATGTGGATATTTGTTGGATAGTAGATATTAAATTGCATTGAAGAAAAGTCGCCTGATACCAAATTCAGATCAACATCCATTATGGCTGTATCACCTGAAACTGTTAATGCTGTATCAAAAGAGATTTTGTACTCATCAATCGATTTTTCAATAACCCTGTTTACCACCCCATCGTCACCCACTATCCAATATTCATTGTCAGTCCGTTTAGCCATTGCTCTGTAATTACCAAATGTCGGGGTTGAAACTGGCTCCCACGAAGAGATATCTGTGTTAGCAGAAGAATAGGGACTGTAAAGAAAAGAACCTCCATATCCAAAACCGAAATTTCTTCCTGAACCACCAAATATATAATATACCTCTGATGAAACATTTGCACCAATCACCCAATTGGGTGGCCAACTATTTGACTTAACACCTGTTACACCAGACCCCCCAAGACAGAGTATTTCTGCATCGGTGTTGTAAGAATTCTGGAAATAATGCAATGAGGAGATATAAGAGAACACCCCCTGCTCAGAAACTTCCAAAGATGCGGTCTCCTCATTGTATTTATAAATTGTCCCGTCAGTGGTTCCGATATATTTACCGGCTATCTTATTAACTGTTTTACCGGAGGGTAAGTTGACCTGATTCCATGTCTTTGCTGTATCGGAACTGACAAAGATTTTATTTGACTCATTACCAATTATCAGGACAATAGAATAATACCCATATTTTGAGAAAGCAGTTATCGAAGAAAGTGTGTCAAAAGGTAAGTCGATCCATGCGCTTCCACCATTTGTAGTTTTCTTT
This sequence comes from Ignavibacteriales bacterium, assembly GCA_016714125.1. GTDB lineage: Bacteria > Bacteroidota > Ignavibacteria > Ignavibacteriales > Ignavibacteriaceae > UTCHB3. Next base: position 41,985 of record JADJNX010000012.1, read on the forward strand.
AGTAACCCTTTAGCACCAGCAATAAATCCAGTCATTGAATCAACAAAAACAATTTGATTAATATTTTTTGTAGTTGCTAAATATACTTTCGATATATAGTCTCCGCCGCTTTCAATTTTATACAAACTTCCTTTGCTACCACCCAGGAAACCGGTGAATTCCGAAAGAAAGCAAATTGTATTAAAATCGTATGCAACTTTACCATTGTTGTACCAGGAACTTCCACCGTTCGTTGACCAGGCTATGCGCCCGCCTAATCCCACCCCATAGATTTGGCTGCTACCAAAGGAGCGAATGGACTGCAAATAGGGCTCTGAAGCCAGTATATTCCATGTTGTGCCACCATCAGTCGTTTTATAAATTGCACTGGAGTCCTCAATGTCATAGTTCAGAATAAAACCGGTTGTTGAATTTATAAAATTCACTTTTTGAGGGTACATAAAAGCATTGGAATATACTGCCGTCCAGGTGCTGCCATAATTAGTAGTTTTCATTACCTGATAAGCACCGGAATTGCCGTTAGCACCATACCCAACGGAATCAATCATCTGCAAATCAGAGAAACGGGTGCTCAAAGTTTTATGAACCCATGACAAACCCCCATCCGTTGATCTTCCCAACGAATAAGAATCCACAGAGTAGAGATAAATATTTAAGCTGTCTATGATTTGGATTCTGCTATAATACCTCTGTCAAACTAAGTGGCAATGACCATGTGGTACCCGAATTGGTAGTACGATAGAAAAATTATTAATAACCCGGAACCCTTTTTCATTTGAATAAAATTTCACATCACTGCTCGTTTGTGTAGTCTCATCCAATATCTGGAGGGGCCAGGTTTCTCCTTGATCTGTTGATTTGTAAACACGTTTGTTGTAAGCATCAATTTCTCCATAAACATAAAGTACATTGTCACTGGTAAATTGAACTCTTTTTAAGTTCGTAGTGAACTCAACGGATATAAATTTCCATGAAGATCCCCCATTGGTGGTTTTCCAGATGGCGCCGTGGTCACCTACTGCAATCGCGACACTTGCATCCAATACTGCAATATCGTTTAATCGATTGCCATTAATGGAATTTAACTTCCAGTCGAAATTATATCGTTGTGAAAAAATATTGCTTGTAAATGCTGAAACAAAAACAAGGATTACGATAAAAACAGTGGACTTTTTCATTTTAGGCTCATTTTACTTTAAAGGTTTCCGGTATTAATTTGGTTGTCGCACAAGTATTTAAGCCCACAGAGCACACAAATAAAGTGCGCTCTGTGGCGAATTCGAAACTATTTGATTAAAACCATCTTCTTAATCTGCGAGAAAGATTTGCGACTCTCAGTTGAAGTGGCGGTCATTCTTACTATGTAAATTCCTGTTGGGAATGTCATCCCATTCCAGTTAACATTGTAATAACCAGCGGATCTCTCTTCACTAAAAAGAGTGGTCATCTTTTCACCAAGTGAATTGAATATCTCAAGTGTTACAATGCTTGCCTCAGGTATGCCAAATGTTATTCTTGTTTCGGGATTAAATGGATTTGGGTAATTCTGGCTGAGTTCATACTCTTTTGGAATGCTTCCCTCTCCTTTTATGCCGGTAAGGATGTTGATGTTCGATTCAGCTACATCAAACTGCTCCGCATTTTCATTTAACCGGATACGGGTAATTTTCACTTGAGTGGTGCCGATCACCGCGTTCTCTTTCACTCTGAACTGAAGGATAACACTCTCTCCACTGCCTGCGGCATCTTGTTGAGAGGCAGCCGCGACCAGTATTTTTCCGGAGGTAACTTTATGCTCAATTGTGAATCCTGATGCAATTCCAGTTGCAGAGGCACCAATGAATTCAAGTTTCTGGTGGTCAAAAGTTATTGATCCTTCAAACCCCATCAGTCCGGTAACCCCATTCATTGTTACAGGAATGTTTATAATCTGACCGGCATTGGCATTGTGGTCGTTCATGCTGATCGAACCGGAGGCTAGATAAGTTCCCGGCGCAGGAAGAGAATCGATTAATCCAACGACATAGCGGAATATCAGAGAGGCATCGACATCGCTTAGAGTACCATCTTTTGTTACATCTCCTATTTTCTTCTGCGCTCCGGTAAGAGTTATATAGTTGACAAGATATTTTAATATTAATGATGCATCGTAAGCTTGAACAGTACCATTAACATCTACATCACCATACCTCACCACCTTTACAATACCATGTCGCAGAATCGTGGGAGAATGAGTTCCATTATTAATAGTAAGAGCGGAAACTGTTGTCTGAATATCCTTTGGCGAAACACCGGTATTAACACGAAATTTAAGCCTTACAAGGGTGCCTGTTGAATTGATGTCATTTGCCCCACCTGCAGCAAACTTTGCCTGCTGTGTTGCTCCATTAGTAAAACAGCTCCATTTTTTTGCTCCCATTAAAGTTCCTGCGGTATCAACTCCAACAAGGCTCATATCTGAGGAGGTATTTATAGAGAATTGAAGTGAAGAAACGGATCCGGAAAGATATTCAAGATTAACATCCATTACTGCCGTATCTCCCGCGACTGTAAATGCAGTATCAAATGATACCTGGAAGCTGGAACTTGGGTTTGCTATAATTTTTAACACAACCCCGTCATCTCCGACTGCCCAGTATTCATTGCTTGCCCTCGGAGCAAGTGAACGAATTGTGGCATGAGTTGGGGTGGAAATTTTTTCCCAGTTTTTTATTCCCGGAGTATAACCATCAATAGCTGAAAATATCGATCCGGTAGAACCGGTAATAAAATTACGACCGTATACTATAACAAAATCTTGACTGCCATACTGAACCTCATCCCCGATTTGCCAGGGATTGCCCACCTCTTTAGCTGCCGTTTTTCCTGTATAATCAACTGCATAACCTTCATTGTCACCTGTGTAATAAGCAGAAGCTTTGTAACCCACCTTAACTTTGTTAGTCAAAACTCCACTTAGGGAAACGAGTATAGCGGAGGAATAGACATCATATCGATAGACATTTCCGTTGTTTGATCCAAAATATATTCCATCACAATCAACGATAAAGTCATTATCAGGGATGGTAAGCTGAGTCCAGGTTCGGCATGTGTCCGAACTAATAAAAACTTCGCCATTAGAATTGCAATAGAATAGTTTCAACACATTTCCGTACCATGAATCGTAATAAATAACGTAATCCAGCGCTACAACATTTGAGGTAGTATCACTTAACTGATAGTCAACAAACGAAGTCCCGCCATTTGTTGTACTTTTTATCATCCCTTTCTCTCCTGCAATGAATCCTGTCAGGGAATCGAAGAAAACCATACCGTTAATATCCCTGGTAGTTGAGAGATTCAGTTTTGAATAATAATCTCCTCCTTCAGTGATTTTGTAAAACGCGCCATCATTCCCACCAATGAAGCCTGTATAATATGTTGGAAAAGTGATGCAATTAAAGTCGTAGCCAAGTTTGCTGCTGCTTCTCCAATTTGAGCCTGAATTGGATGATGAGATTATTCTCCCGCCTGATCCTACTGCTATAATAGATTTTTTTTGATAATTGTGTAAAGAAAAAAGATGTAGATCGGATCTTAAGTGTAGCCAAGTGGTGCCTCCATTAGTTGTTTTATAGATAGTATTATTCTCAAAACCATCTGTTACCAGGGCAAAACCGGTATCCTTACCAGCAAAAGCTAATTTTTGCAGAGTCCCGGCGAAAGTATATGCTACTGAAAATGAGGAGCCTCTATCGGTCGTTTTAAGCAACTCTTTTTTATTCGATTTGTTAATTGCATAGCCCGTTGTATCAATCATTGTCAATTCGGTTAAACTCTTTCCGCAATTTATAGTAGTCCAAGAGATCCCTCCACTTGACGATCTGCTCAGATAAGTAGTATAACCATAAGCAAAAATATTGAGACTGTCAGCCAGAGTAATTTCAGAAAATACATAAGTTACAGGGTAATTTGTATAGGATGAAAAAAAGTTGGGTGTTCGGGATACATAAGACCCACTAAGCATGAAGCCATATTCACCTGAAAACATTGCAACATTGTTACCTGTACTTGTACTTGCCAAACTTCTTGCTATCCAACTCACCCCGTTATCAGTTGATCTTCTAACTTTACAATAGTTATAATTGCTATCTTTTGTTACAATAAATATTGTATTGGCATCCGTAAACCACACTTTAAGGCAGTCATCAGTCCAGGGCACTTCCATTAGCGACCAACCCGTCCCACCGTTTGTTGTTTTCCAAACAGTCCCACAATCTCCAACCGCCAGTGCATATGAAGAACTATAGAGAAAAACATCATTTAACTTGTTACCATTGGGAGCATTCCATTTCCAGGAGACCTCAAACCCTTGAGAGAACAGGGAAGAGACCAATAAAAATGAAAGGGAGACACGATAAAGAATTTTGTAAATCGTTTTCATATTTTATCTCGATTAATTAGTTGAATTGTTTAATTATTGTATTTATCCGAAAAAGTTCGTCTTTGTTTAAATAGTATTTTACTCCAATTTCTTCTGATACTTTCCGGAGGTCCTGATCATCAAAATCTGAAATGATCACTATTCTGGCAGTAGGAAATTGAGAAATTAATGATTTTGCCGCCGAAAAGCCATCCATTCTTCCCATCTGTATATCCAGAAAAACCCAATCCGGTTTGTTTTCCTTAAAGCAAGGAACCACCTCATCGCCATCCAAACACTCATAAATCTGCTCAAAAGACTTCCTTACGAGTATCCGAATCAACTTCCTGATCTTTGCGTTGTCATCAGCTATTATTAATTTCATTTTTTAGGCCATTTGCACGGATTGATTGTATCAAAACTATCTATTTCACTGTTACAATAATCGACAGTTGAAGGAAAGTGTAAAATGAGTGACACTACTGATTTACATAAGTGACAGCACTTATTTTATTGGTTGTAGTAAGAAGAAAGGGGGTTAGGGGGAAATTATTAAAGGGGGTGAGAGTTAACGCTCACGCCATTTTGACCAATTGATCTAAAATTAAAATTGTACTTATTTACTGTTCGAGAAGGTTTTTATTCTGCAAAGCAAATTTCAGGAGTGAGTTGTTACCTGAGATTTCAAGTTTTTCACAGATGTTGTAACGATGTTTTTCAACAGTTTTTGCACTAATAAAAAGTTCTTCGGCTATTTGTCGCGTGGTTTTTTGTTTTGCAATGAGATAGAGAATTTTAATTTCAGATGGAGTAAGTTTTTTGAGGAATTGTTTCCCACGATCGTCAGGAGTAGTACCGGCGAGTTTATGTTTAACACAGCATCTGAAAGACTTGCTGTTATATATCTCTGTCCTTTCTTTACGAGTCTTATCGCAGTAATTATATCTGAGAGGGCATTTTCTTTTAACAAATATCCCTTTACTCCCAGTTTTAATGATTCTAAAAGTAGATCAGATGCATTGTGCATCGTCAGAAAAATGATTTTACATTTTGATTTTTGATCTGACAGTTCTCTTAGAATTTCGAACCCGGTTTTTCCCGGCATATCGATATCAAGAACTGCAATATCGGGGTGTAATTGATTAATCAGAGTAAGAGCTTTAATACCATCTGAAGCTTCGGCTACCACTTCGATTTCTTCCTCTTCGGAAATAACAAATCTCATCCCTTTTAAGAATACGGGATGATCGTCAGCAATCACAATTCTGATTTTATCCATTTTTCACTCTCTCCAATGGTATTTTCAAATGAAGTTTGAATCCTTTTGCGGGTTCGCTGTATATACTGAAATCAGCAGAAAGCAAGTTGCTTCTTTCCCGGATATCCATCAGACCCAAGCCCCTTTTTCATTCAAAACCTTTCCTTCGACATCTCAAAACCGGACCCGTTGTCACTATATTCGAGAATAAAATGGTTGGTTCTCTTTATGATTTTTAATGATATTGTTGTTGCATCAGCATATTTGGATGTATTATTCAGACACTCCTGCAAAATACGATAAATATGAAGTTCCCCCTTTTCGTCAAGCAAATTATCAATATTTTCAACAGTAGAATCAAATTCTGCCGGGATGGCTTTTTTTGAAAGTTCAAGTAAATGTTCAATTGCTTTTGTTAATCCGATTTTCCCAATTTGATATGGTCTCAAATCGTAAGCAATTTTCCTGACATCCTCAATTGCTTCCGTACAAACTTCAATTAGTAGATCAAGTTGTTCATTCCCCTTTTGCAGATTACTTTTTTGTGTTTGCATAACTGCAAGATTTTTAATCACTGCAAGATCCTGTCCGATACTGTCATGCAATTCAGATGCTATTCGTTTCCTTTCAGCTTCTTGAGAATCTATTAATAAATTTGAGTATTCGCGCTGCAGGTCCCTTTGTTTTTTTATCCCTCTGATTCTCGTGTTTGCAATAAAAAGAACAACTGATAAAACTGATGAGATTGATATTACCAGGAACCACCATGCAAAATAAAATGGAGGTTCAACTTCTATCAACAGCACTCTCCCCTCTTTTCTGGCACCATCAAGACCCTCAACAAAATAACAAAACTTGTAACTTCCGGAGGAGAGGTTGGAATAAACAATTGGGACACCCGGCTCCACTTGAAGCCATTTGTCATCCCATCCTTCCAGTTTGTACTTGAGTGTAAAAGGGGATGATCCCTGAAAATCGAACATCGCAAGAACTATCTGCAACCTCTTGTCATCGCCAGATAGAACAAATTCCTCATCATTATAAAAAAACTCGCGAAAATTTGAAGATAGATCATTTACCAAAACATCTGCTATTGTAATTTGTGGCAATTTTCTGCTTTTTGTAAATTCTTTTGGACTTAGAAAAATAAAACCTTTATCTGTACCAAATAAGAGCTTGTCAGCCATCCTCAAAGCAGAGCCGGAAATGAAATTTTTATGGGAGCTGTTCTTCAAAGAATTGAGGGGCATCAATGAGTAGTTTTTTTTATCAAATCTAAAAACAGTATTAGCGGAAGTTAAATAGAGATGTTCATCATCGGCTTCGGTTAAGGAAAAAATGCTTAATGAATTTCCGGAAAGGGAGAGGGGAACGGATTCAGAAGTGTAATTTTTTATATTTACTCTTAGAATCCCGCCCAGGGTTGCACACCATGCAATATCCGTTTTATCAATAATCATGGAGTAAATAATCTTAAAAGGTAATTGCGAAGCATTTTTATCTGCCGGCTTTATATCTGTGAACTTGCCTGTCAACTCATCAAAAATGCAGGGTCCGTAACTGAAAGTTGACACTATAAGTTTGTGATTATAAGTTTCCCTGATATCTGTTATTTTATCATGGTCTTGGGGAATCGTGGATTGTCCGGAAAATCTGAATTTGGTAAAAGTCCCTGTTAATGGCTCAAACTTATTTAATCCTTCTCCAAATGTCCCAATCCAAAGAGTCGAATCTTGCGTTACAAAAATCTTTGTGATATCATCACTGCTTAGCGTTCTCCCTGTAGTTCCTCTTCGATATTTTTCGATAACATTAAAATTCTCGTCTATTACAACAATTCCACCCCCAAGACTTCCGATCCAGAAGTTGTCCCGATATTTTGCAATAGTAGTAATATTGTTTTCTTCCAATTCGACATTAATCTCCCTCTCCACTATCATGTTCCTGTCAAATAGATATAGGCCGTTATCTGTACCTGTTAAAATTTTACCGTTTTGCAATGAGTGAAAAGTGCTCACCTTCAATTCTTTGCCGAATGCTGATTTTACAACAATTTCTTCAACTTTACCTTCAGTTATTTTGTTCAGCCCACCTTCTGAAGTGCCAACCCATAAAACTCCGCTTCTGTCACGAAAAATTGCCAGTACAATTTTGCTGCTTAAATCTCCTTTATCCAAAGGCTTACCAACAAAAGTGATCTCATCTTTAAGAGTATTATATTTCGCCAATCCCCTTCCCCAATAGCCAAGCCAAAGAGTTCCATCAGGTTCATACAATGAACTCCAAATCTCATTCTCAGACTTTCGGTCGGAATGGATCAGATTATTTGCAAATCTCGTGAATTTGCCGGTCTTAATATCAAACCTGCTAATTCCCCTCCCATAAGTTGTGACCCACAGTATGCCATTTCCTCCATCTCTTATTTTTGATATGTAGTTGTGACTCAAAGTGAAAGGATTATTTGTTTCGTTCAGAAACGCTTTAGCTTGTTTTGCTTTAGGATCATACCTGATAACACCTGCCCCGTCAGTTGCAATCCAAAGAATTCCCGATGAATCGCAGAATATATCCTGCAGAAGTAACGAAGATTTGTTCCCTTCCAATCCGGGCAAATTGATCGGAATAACCTCCCCCGTTTCAGAATCTATCATGCTTAGACCATCTCCGTAACTTCCCACCCAGATATTCCCCTTTAGGTCAGGTACCAAAGCCCATATTCGGTTGTTGTCCTTTGAGTTACTGTTCTTTTTGGGGATGTCAAATCTTATAAAGTTGTTGTGAAATTTATCATAACAACAAACTCCCCCACCATCGATACCAATCCACAACTCTCCTTTCAAGCCTATCGTCATACAAGATACAGTATTGCCGCTCAGGCTTTGGTTGTCAGCAGCGTCATGAAAAAAACTTGTAAATTTTTTGCCGTCATACCTGTTCAATCCAAGAATTGTGCCAACCCAAAGATAACCTTCTGCATCCTGAATAATGGAGAGGACAGTTGCTGCCGACAAACCTTCCGCAATAGATATCTGTTCTATTCGGCGGGTACCCTGTCCGGCAACCAGGGAAGGCAAAAACAGGAAGAGAAATAAAAAAGTAAATCGTGAGTTTCTCATTATCTTCAGGTGATTATTAAAGAGAAATTATATTCTTCTAAACTAATTAAAAAGTTTGAATTATTAAGGATTTTATATCACTCAGGATAGATATCTTCCATTCTATCTCCCCTCTCTGCAACTTTTGCATCACGGCAAAGTATGATTTTTATTATATTTAGAATTGGTTTTTAGAAAATCCAAAAAACGGAGAAATATAATGATAAATAAAATAGTTGAATTGCTTGGAAACGAGTCGGATAATCTTCTGAATTATACGGCGAAATTCCCAAAAGAGAGTCTTCACCTTCCCGGTGCTGATTTTGTTGACAGAATTTTTATCCCTTCAGACAGAAATATCAATGTTCTGAGAAGTTTACAGTCAATTTTTGATCACGGCAGACTTGCAGGTACAGGTTACATGTCGATTCTTCCTGTTGATCAGGGTATCGAACATTCAGCAGGTGCATCTTTTGCACCAAACCCGATCTATTTTGATCCTGAAAACATCGTGAAACTCGCAATTGAAGGTGGATGCAACGCAGTTGCTTCAACTTTTGGTGTTTTGGGTTCTGTTGCAAGAAAATATGCTCACAAGATTCCATTCGTGCTTAAACTGAACCACAACGAATTGCTTACATACCCCAACAAATATGATCAGGTTATGTTCGCTACCATCGAAGATGCTTACAACCTCGGCGCAGTTGCTGTTGGCGCAACCATCTATTTTGGTTCAGAAGAAAGTACCCGTCAGATCCAGGAAGTTTCAGCAGCATTCAAATATGCTCACGAACTTGGAATGGCTACAATTTTGTGGTGCTACACAAGAAATGATGCTTTTAACATTAAAGGCGACAAAGCTTATCAGGTTTCAGCAGATTTAACAGGTCAGGCTAACCACCTCGTCGTTACCATTGAAGCTGACATTATCAAACAAAAAGCTCCCGAAAATAACGGCGGCTATAATGCAGTTAAATTTGGTAAAACAAGTCCATTGGTTTACAGTGAACTGACAACCGATCACCCGATCGATCTTACCCGTTACCAGGTAATCAACAATTACTTGGGCAGAATGGGCTTGATTAACTCAGGCGGCGCATCAGGAAGTAATGACTTCGCAGAAGCAGCCCGCACTGCGGTTATCAACAAAAGAGCCGGTGGTATGGGTCTTATTCTTGGAAGAAAAGCTTTCCAGAAACCATTAGCTGATGGTATCAAACTGGTTAACCTCGTTCAGGATGTTTACCTTACCAAAGAAGTTACAATAGCTTAGCAGATACACAAGTATCGGCATTTCCCCTTGGTTTGAGGTCGGGTCATTAATTTGATCCGGCCTTTTTTTATGTGTGAAAGGAATAGATGGAAAGTTTTTTGTGGGACAGGGAGAAATTTAGTCTCTATTCTATATCAAATCGCAGACCAACAAGAAATCTGGGTATATCAGAAATATATGATTCAAAAAACCAACTTACAGCTTTTTTGGAAGTGATTGTGCCTTTCGCTTCTACTGTCACCGAATTTCCAAATTTGTAAAAATCATCTGTTAAAATCCCTCTTAAACCGATGTTATTGTCGGTATGATTAAAATAGACCTTTAAATCCATGTATTTTGCGAGGTCTTCCTGAAAAAAGGCGAGTGGTGAAGTGGTAACGGTGAACCCAAAGCTCATACTCTCTTTTTGAGTATTATATAGCCCCTCAACGGCAAATTCCAGATGTTTTTTACTCCCTTTAATCAGATCATAACGGTATTCACCCCTTAAATAGTCAACTGATAAAAGCTTTTCATAAGAAAATTCAATTATGGAATTGGGAATGAATGTCCCTGTGAACTCAAATTCAAAAAAGTTAGCGACAAAAACCCTGTCGAAGAAATTTGGATTAGTTATCTCATTAATGCTTCCGGCGGCAACTTCGAAAGTGCCGATCCCGGTTTTCTGATCAACTCGAAGTCCGTCCATCCAGCCATTACTCCCGAGACCTGTTGACGAAACCGATCCTTTAATTGCCGGTAATCCACCAATCTGAACCCTGAAATCATCAATCTTTTTTTCGAGGTAAAACTGTCTTAGATTCAGGTTAAACTTCCTGTTTTCTTCCTTCTTTTTTAGGTCTTTAAGTGTTTCCCATCTTGATTGGAAACTGCTCCCGGTGGAAGTTAGACCATTGATATTAAAAGCACCCAAAACATCAACTTGAAACGGAATCCGTAGAGATGCCTGTATCCGGTTTTGTTCATCACCAAAATCAATAATATCATATCTGGTTTCCCAGATCATAGAAATCTTTTCGATTTTTTGGGCGGATACGTCGCACCACACTACCGAGAGAAACATTAACAACAGAAATATTTTAAGCATCAAAAAGATCTCTTTTATTTAAAGTTTATTTATAGTATAACGCAATAACGGAGTAATTTGTTCAAATAAAAAAACCGTCCTATTTCTGAGACGGCTTAGTTCATTGCATAATAAAAGGTTAAACGGGGAGTGATGGCAGATTTATACGAGGTCCCGTTTGGGAGTGATTCGAAAGTTTCAATCACAACATTTGGACTGAATATAACCCCAACAGCAGGATACCAGTTTACAGCAACCAAATATAATGATCTGTTGTCTCCACTTTGAGTTGTGAGGGGATCAAAATAATCATAACGAGCGGCAACAGCCACTTTTGGGGAGAAATACCAGGTTCCAAAGAGTGATAACGCAACGCTATAACTGTGACCTTCCAGATTTCTTTGTTGTTCTCCGTTCTGCCGTATCCCATAAAAGGCTTCAATCCCTGCCGATACTTTCTGTTTTTCTCTGTACCCGGCAAACAAGGTGAAGTTTAAATCATCGTTTGGATATTCAAAATCAAAAGGTCAGGAATTCTAATGAGCAATTTTGGTCTCGAGACATAATCGAAAGCAAAGGTGAAAGTGAAGTTTTTGTCGGGAGAAAATTGCAGGTGGGAATATAGTCTTTTGTGTTTGTCTGTCTCGGGTGAATTACCATTGCCATTACCAAACATTAGCCAATATTTTAACATTCCATTCCCAAAAGATTTCCGTGCAACGATATCCCAAGATCAGATGAAGGAGAAATTTTCCTCAGGTCGAGTTGTGTTTTTTCGAGGAATCTGTTTTCCCAATATGCCTCAGAAACTCCGTATGTTGGAGGAGGTAGAAGCCCAACCATAAGGTCACTCCCCGGGAAAATCTCGCTCCATTTGATATTAACTTCTTTCAGAAAGACACCAAATTTAGTATTAACAGTGGTGGCATTCTCAGCCTCGAGACGGATTCTCCTGAAAATTCTGCTGATATATCATGGTCATAAGTAAGATATATCCTCCGAATTTGAAATGCATTCATCTTTTCCACACCCGGTAGTGCAACATTGTCCATCTTAGACGCATCGGGATCACGCTGAAGGTTATAGTAGTAGTCCCCAAAAATCAGACCTGAAAGTCTCCCCTTTCCAATATCTTCCTGGGAATAGAGGGTGAAGGATAAAAAAGATAAAAACAGGATGACTTTTTGCATCCGCCTCATTTTGCCTCGGATCAATTGAATCAGTTAAGAAATATCAGAAAAAGGGTACTCAATTTTAACACATTATGTGGTCACGACAAAAACATTCATTTAATATTTAATTAACATCACCTTAACATTTGCTTAACACTCATTTTAGACCTTTGCATGTTAAAAAAGGAAAATCATGCTTACAAGTTTGATCATGTTAATGTTGGTTTCTTCACCTCAGGAACCTGCCTCTCTCGATACTCTGCCTACAAAAGAATCCTATTTGGTTGAGGTTGTCACAGCTTCAGAAGAGATTTATGATGACGGTGTTTACAGGAAGAGATATGCCCCATTTACAGTGAGTGATTCGACGGGTGTGGTTGTGTTAAGGATTGCAGCAAAATATGACAGGCCCGCAGTAATAGCTCTCCCAAAGGGTAAATTCCTTCTGAGGACAAAAATTCCTGCCCTGATCGAAAAGTTTATAATCATCGGGAATTCTCCAACTCTTAAAGTTATCCTCTAATAAATTTTTCCAGCCTCCAATAAAAAAGCCGCCTCGTTTCTGAGACGGCTTTTTATAATAGATTCCCTTTAGGGAGGGGCCGGTGAGGTCCGCTCGTAGTTTAATTCCACTTCCCTACTTCAATAACATCAACTTCTTAATTTCAGAGTTTTTACCCTGAACAAGTTTGTAGATGTAGGTTCCCGAAGGAAGATTTGAAGCTTCAAATTTAACTTCATACTGACCGGGTTGTTTAACATCGTTAACCAGTGTAACCACTTCGTTTCCAAGAACATCATATATCTTTAAGGTGACCAAACCGGTCTCTTTTATTGCATAATTGATGGTTGTTGAAGGGTTAAACGGATTTGGATAGTTCTGACCAAGTTTGAAACTAAGGTTCATAAGTTCTTCTTCAACCCCAACAGGGCTTGAGTTGATCACAAATGAGTATGTTCCACCGGTAGTAACATTAAACTCATAAACAGTCTGTGTTAACATATTGATGCCACTTGAAATTCCGGGACCTCTAAGAGTAAAGGTGTAGGCATTTCTGATTTCTTGTGGAATCCTGTTTAAGATATCAAGCCAGCTAATTTTGAAGGAACCTGCTGATTTGGCATAAACCTTAAAAGACCATGATTTGTTCACACCATTCATAAGCGGAGCTTGAATGTTCGAAGCAAATCTGGTAGCAAAGTTTGACCAACCTGTTTGGAGGAAATAAGATTCAATTGCAGTTGCTGCAGGTGACATCGGTGCTTTAACATAATCGAATGAGTTATCAAATCCGTCAGTCGCAGCTTCGTTTGTTCCAAATGCAAGATATTTGTCTTGAACTCCGTTCATTTCAGAAAGGATGTCAACAAACCAGTTTGAAGGTGTGGTTTCTATTTCAGGGATTTCTTTTGGTTCTGATGCGTCAGAAAGAGCATAAATATATTTTACGCTAAGATCAGAAGCAAGTGTGAAGAACCAATGGCCATCCCATGCATTAAGTGTTGGTACCATTTCATACTGTTTTGTAGCAGTAACATATTTGTAAACAGGTACCTGAACAAGTCCTGCTGCAGCAGCTTGGTCTATGGTCCAGGTAGTATCATTTCTTGTGATTCTAAGATTGCTCTTGGATGAACCTCCGGCAAAAGGAGATGCAATAAGATTCCAGCCACCGGCAAGAGCTTTTGTCTGATCGGTAAGAAGTTGTATGCCTGTCAGATTGACGGTATCATCAGTTTCAATTCCGAGCCAGTAACCAAATGCCGGATCAATCGTAGTTGAATTTTGATACGTTCCACTTGCATATTTATACAACAAATATGAAGGAATGCCGGCTAAAACATCCGGAGCCAGATTTGAAACAGGATTTAATGGGATAGACATCAGGTTCCAGCCTGCAGAATAGATTTTGGAAGCAGAAGATGTGGTTCCCTTACCCGAAAGCTGTACTGTTTTTGTCGGGGTATCCGGGTCATTGCTGGTAATTGTTATCGTACCTGTAAAATTGCCTGTGGTTGCAGGAGAAAACCTTACAGTAATCTGACTTGAATCATTGATAGCAACCGTAAATCCGGTACTTCCAGAATAGCTGAATCCGGTACCCGTTGCTACAACATTCGATACTGTTAGAGCAGTATCGCCGGTGTTAGCTGCATAAAATCCCAAATTTGAGGAGGTTCCGGCAACTACTGACCCGAATTTTAAGGTATCAACCCAAACTGAAATATTTGGTGACAGTGATTGACCAATACCGGTTAGGCTGACAGTATCAGACGGACTGCTTGGATCATTGCTGGCAATTATTAATCGACCGGTGAATGTACCTGCAGCACGGGGGGCAAACTTGATTGTCCGTGTGGTTGACGCATTTTTAGGGAGAATGGTAACTGTGTCACCGGCTATAGAATAAAAATCACCTGTCAAGCTAAAACGAGACAAATGGAGTGCTTGATCACCACTATTTGAAATAGTAAGAGTGAAGGATGAATCTTTATCAGTTTTTAATATTCCAAAATTATAAGTGGTATGGCTCAAGGATATCGTTGGATTGGAAAGCGTAACTCCAATTTTGAGTTCAAAGTTTCTTGAGGTTGCTTCACTTGGTAAATTGTTATATGTGTAATTCCCCGTTCTGAGGTCTGTAACCGTATTTGTGCTAAGATCTTTTAGTGAAATTGCATAAGCGGAAGGGACATCAGAAAATGAAGCCGCGCTGAGTATAATATTTCCGGAGATATCGGAGTTAACTGTGAATGTCCAGGTGGAAGTTGTTGCGGACAAATCAGTTCTGAGCTTAAAATCTCTTTCATAGTTTGGTCCTAAAGCAGAACCCCATCCCGTGCGTGGGAAATAAACATCGATAAAGTTACTCGGTGCAGGAGGTGCCTTTGGAAGATCAATCCCGGTATCATAACCGTCTGTCGCATTTGCAAACATTCCGGCCATTGCGGTGGTATCCAATACTGACCCGCTAACAGCTTTTAATTTTAATGACCAACCATTGTTGCCCAAGTGAAATGGTGCGTTAGGAGCCATTTTATCAAGGAAGTGGACATTTAAGAAAGTAGAATTAAAAGTGATTGGTCCTTGTGAGGTGTTGTCGGTAAACAAGTTGGATGGAAGTCCACCTGTTATTGTTCCTCCTGTAAAATCTTCTTCAATATATGCTACCACATTGATTTGTGAAGGATTTTCAATACCTGATCTGGCTATCCTTAATTCCCAATAGCCGGTTGCAGTGTTTTTATAGTTTTGAGTCACAAAACCAAAGTCAGCCCAACTACCACTACTGTGTTTCCTTTTCACCTCTTCATTATTGACTGTTTTAAATACATAATGATAATTTGCGGTGAAAGGTAATGTTGGGAACCAACGCCATGCGTCACCCGAGGTACTTCCAGTTCCCTGAGTGGGAACCAATTGTGGATCGATATCGATATACACATGAATTGCACGATCGTTATCTGTTAAGGGTCCGTTAGGTGTACTTCCTGAATAAGCGATGTAAATATTATCTTTATCCCAAGTAACAAAAGCAGAAATCTGTGTTCTGGTGGTGTTAAATTTTTCAAGTGTGTTGCTGAAACCGTTATTGCCGTCAATAACTTCAGTACGATAAGTTGATGTTGTCTGCGCATGCAGTGAAATTGTCAGAAGTGCGAAGAAAAGGAAACGGGTAAGTTTTCGCATGGGTACCTCAATATTAAATGCGTTAAATTGTGTCTAATTAATTATCCCCGATTAATCAATGAAATTACAAAAAAATGGGTTGTTAAAAAAGTATCTAACATCCCCCACAATCTCATTTGTGATTTATGACGCATCTTTTTTCAGTCTATAAAGACTGAATTTCCAAAAATTGGAAGGTTTTGAAGAGTCAAATCATGATTAACAGGATTACAAAAAAAAGGGATGTTAAAATATCTAACATCCCCTAAAACATTAGCTGTGATCTACGAAGGTTCTTCCTGTTTCAGGTCGAAGACACGGAAAGCACAGAATTTAAGATAAGAAGTTTCCGGCATTGAAGGAATCATTGGATGATCCAGTGATGCACCTGAATAGCGGATTAATTGCAACACTTTTTCTTCTTTATATGCAGCTTCTTTAATTATATCAAGGAATTCTTCCTTGGTAATATGGAAGGAGCATGATGAAGTAATCAAGTAGCCACCATTATTAATCAGCCTTAGCGCGCTTCGATTCAACTTCTGATATCCCTGTTTTGCAGGAATAATATTCTTTTTCTGTTTTGCAAATGCCGGTGGATCGATAATAATCATATCATATCGTTTCCCTTCATCAGCACAGTTTTTCAGATACTCAAACACTTCTGCGACGATAAAATTTGCCTCACATGCAAAAACGTTGTTATTAAAATTTACTTCGGCATGTTGGATTTCAACTGCTGACGAATCAACAAAATCGACCGATTCTGCGTTGTTGTAAGCACAATGAAGCCCAAAACCACCCGAGTTACAAAATGCATCTAGAACTGTAAGTCCCTCTGCCAATTCGCCTGTAAAGTTCCGGTTGTCACACTGGTCGAAATAAAATCCGGTTTTTTGGCCATCCTGGAAATTGACACGATATTTAACTTGTCCATCGTCAATCTTCTGAACCTCATCATTGCCGAGGAAAATTTCATCGGTAAACTCCAAACCTTCCAACTGACGGAAGTAAGGTGAGTTTCTGGTGAAAACATTCTCAGCACCGAGATTCCTGTGAAGAATATCCACAATAATATCCAGGTTTTTCTCCATGCCCACGGTATTCACCTGAAGCACATAGGTATCATTATATTTATCTATAATAAGGCCTGGGAGAAAATCACTCTCACTAAAAAACCATTCTGTAAGATTTTCTGTTGGGATATACTTTTCCCTCAGTCCGAGAGCAGCAAAAATTCTTTCAACAAACATCGTTCTCAAATCGGGAATGGGTCGTTTGTCGAGGATACGAATTGCAAAAAGTGAATGTTTGTTATAAAATCCGGTACCGAGATACTGTCCGTTTGAATAATAAATATTCACAAGCGCGCCATTTTCGGGGTTTCCTTCAACTTCCTGGATTTCATTGCTGAAAATCCATTGATGTCCCGTTTTAAGGCGGCGCTCTTCTATTCTTCTAAGTTTAACATTTGCCATTTTTATTGTCCGATTAAATTACTTGTTAACTATGAGTTTTTTAGTGATGGTGGTGGAATTTATGGTCAATTCATAAAGATAAACACCCGAAGAAAGATTTGATCCTGCGGATTGTGTGTTAAACTTTACTGAATAATTTCCCGGAGTCTGGAAGTCTTCAACCAGGGTTGTAACTTCAGCACCAAGGGCATCATAAATTCGAAGAGCCACTCTCTGTGTTTCATTTCCACCTACTGTATAGTTAATAACAGTTTCTGGATTAAATGGATTTGGATAATTTTGATTAAGTTGATGTGACAAAATCACACCGGTGAATTCCACAAATACAGTCTTTGAAAGATTTGATGAACCATCAAAGTCAACCTGACGAAGACGATAGGCGTATCTTCCTTCAGAACCCGGTTTGTCTGTAAATGAATATTCATTTTTCAAGGTGGTGGTTCCCTTTCCGACCACATAACCTGCTTTTGACCACAACTGCTCAAGTTCACTTTTTCGCTCAATAACAAAACCTGCGTTGTTCAACTCAGAGGCTGTGGTCCAGTTAAGGCGTACACTTCCATCGATTGATTGAGCAACAAAAGATTCAAGTTCAACGGGAACTAGTGATGAATCAATGAAAGGATTAAAATATACCCATCCACGGGCAGGGTCATCCACTTTATGTGTTATATGCGAATCGATAGCTGCAGAGTCATAAACTCCCCAGTCATTGTTCTGAGCATAAATATCATTTGTACAATTGTTGAAAAGGTCGAAAGGCACACCGGTTTGAAAGTTGCCATAAATCTTATTGTAACCGTCATCCGAAGTATCTGCATTTGTCAGGTTACCAAGTGAAGGAGTTGGTCCGGCAGCTATTGTGGAGCCGTTATAAACCGTTATACCCCACAGGTTTCCATAGATGGTATTGCGGGCAACTATCGGTCTGTTTGTGCCGTTTCCGCTGATGCTGATTCCACTTCCTGTTGTAAGAGGGTCCGAATTGATGTTGTTGTTGTAAATCAGGTTGTTATGAACATAACTTGTTATCTCAGCTCCTGCAAGTGCGATGCCATAACTGTTGTTATAAATTTCATTGAATGCAATTTCCGATGCAGAGGCACTGCCTCCGAGAAGTGCTGAAATACTGATACCACCGGTTCTGTTATATGAACCACCGTGTATTTTGTTGAATCTGATTCGGGGAGAATTGGTATTCTGTGTACCAAATGTTATCTGGTTTTTGGGACTGGTGTTTTGATTGTTGTTGTTGTAAAGTTCGTTGTACTCAATTATCGGTGACGAGCCTGTCGTGCCATAAATACCATACTCATAAGCTTCTGAAATGTAGTTGTATTTGATAACCGGATTTGAAGTTGATGACATGTATATTGGTCTTCTACATTTGTAGAACCGGGAATTATAGATTCGAGGACTCGAATTGAGGCATCTTACAGGATAATAACCATGAACAAAAACCGCATATTTAATTACAGATGTAGTGTCTGTGCCGGTATCACGAAAGTAAAAACCTTCATAGGCACCCTGTGGGTTTTCCGTAGCGCCCTTAAAATAGACGCTGTCACCCTGCACTCCATTCACTTGCACAGCTCCAAGAATCACAAAACCAATACCTGTACCTGAGAATGTGACTATCGACCCTTGTGGGATGATGAGCCGGTCATTTACGGAAACCGAACATAAGGCTGCAACGGTATAATTAGGAAAGGTGCCCGTAACAGCTCCGGCTGAATTGGCAACAAGACTGTCAAGAGTCCATTGCACTCCGGTTCCGGGGGTTATGAACTGAGCATTTATCGATATAAAGCCCAAGAAAATTAGTAAAAACAACTTTTTCATAAGAGAAATCCTTTAATTTGGTTTTAAAAAATCCCCTTCGAATAAAAAGCCGCTGATGGCTTTCACCAACGGCTCAATGCTGATTATTAAATGTTATTTTAGATAATATTTATTGACGACTTTACCATTCTCGAATTCATAAACCAAAGGGACACCCGTTGGAATATTAAGTTCAAGCACTTCTTCTCTTGTCAAATTATCAAGGTGCATTACAAGCGAACGAAGTGAATTGCCATGAGCAACAACCCATATATTTTTTCCTGCCATAACCATCGGCTCAATCTTTTCGATATAATAAGGGATGGTTCTGGCGGCGGTGTCTTTTAGACTTTCGCCATTAGGAGGGTTGATGTCGTAACTTCTTCTCCAGAGGTGTACCTGTTCGTCACCAAATTTAACTGCAGTTTCCGCTTTGTTCAGACCTTGAAGATCACCATAGTGTCTTTCATTAAGAGCCTGATCTCGCTCAAAAGGTATCTCGCCAAATCCTGCGCTTGCAGATGCAAGATCAGCCGTGCGAATTGCTCGTTTAAGAACGGAAGTAAATAAATAATCAAAGTGTAGATTTTTAGCTTTTATAAGTGTACCAGCTTCGGTGGCTTCTTTTTCACCAAAATCGGTTATATCAACATCGACCCAGCCCGTAAAACGGTTCTCAAGGTTCCATTGAGACTGCCCGTGCCTTAACAGAACTAAGTAGTTCATCCTGTCTCCTGTTTTTTGCCATGTTTTATGAAATTGAGTTATAAATTTACGAAAACTTTAACAAAAACTCTCCCTTTAGACAACTTGAATGGCTAAAAAAACTTAAAATCCCTTATTTTAGAGGTCACACGGAACATTTTTTTAGCATATCAGGTAATTAATAGTATTATTTCTTTTATGGCATTAAACTCAGGAAATTAAATGAAATCAACAGTGTTTTTTATCACAATTCTTGTTTCACTTCTAATATCAGCATGCAGTTGCCCCGTTTGCGACATAGTTGACAACCGTTACCCAAAAACCTTGAAAATGATTGGTGTTCCTGAGAAAATTAAAGAAAAAGTTGATAATTATATCGCCGGTAAAACGGGTGAAGAGTTCTTCTTGAAGAATGTTACATTAAACGAAACCGCTTCATTTTTTGATTCGGTTAAATACTACTGGGTTTACGACATTTCTATCCCCGGGAAAGAATGGGTTACAGGGAAAATTGATCTGTTCACTGATTCACTCGGTAATATTGACCAGTTAATGGAAATAAATGGCATCCCTGATTGTGGAAAAAATCCCGAAGGTTGTACGTTTGATATCTACCCTGCTGCAGCAATAGAAATCGCAAAAATAGAGGGACTGGCACCGGGAATCAAGAAATGGTCGCAGAAATTCCACTGGAATGCAAAGTTCAACAGATATGTCTGGCAAATAATTTCAACCGTCCAGGAATCACAAGGCAGTCAGGGCTTCCGCGGCTCGGGCGAAGAAATCATCATCGATGCCTCAACAGGAGAAAAATTGGATTTTACCGAGTGGAAGGTTAGGTAAGAAATTAAAGACAGTTTTGTTTGCTTTTGCTTATTTTCAATGGTTCGAATTTAATTTAATTTCCCCCATTATCTTATTGGAATATCATCATGAAAAAACTGTCTGCCCTCCTGTTGATTTCTTTCCTCATTTCGCCAAGTATTTTCACTCAGGAAGATTGTGAAAACTGCAAAGACCACCCCTTGCTAACACGCTTCCCCGGCTTTTACATATACGAAACAATGGAGAATTTTAGCGAAGCCACATTCTACACTTCTATGGAAGATACCAAGACTATAGAAGGGAATATTTCCAGGGCTACATACTACATTAAAGAGGGGGCAAAAGAACCCTCAGCATTGCAATTATTCAAAAATTATGAAAATGCAATAGTGTCCAAGGGAGGGAAAAAAATCTTTTCAAACACCACATATTCAATAGATATTACAGCAACTTACCAGATTTTTTCAAATAATGTTGAATATTGGGTCGGTATTTTTCAGATGGCTGGTGATGTTCCAAATAGTGTAAACGGGTTTCTATTAGTTGTTCTTGGTAAAGAAGTTATGACTCAATCAGTTACAGCCAATGCCATCCTGGATTCCCTAACTAAAAGCGGTTCCATCCAATTATACATTAATTTTGAAACTGCAAAAGCCGATATCAAAAAGGAGTCTCAACCAATAATCGACGAAATCGCCAAGATGTTGAAGGATAATCCGACAATTAAAGTTAGCGTCGAAGGGCATACTGATAATACAGGCACCGCTGCTTCAAATCAGACTCTTTCAGAAAACAGAGCAAAATCTGTCATGAATTCCCTGATTGCTTCAGGTATAGATAAAACCCGTTTAACATCAAAAGGTTGGGGACAATCCAAACCAATTACTGATAACAAAACTGAAGACGGAAAAACAAAAAATCGACGCGTTGAGATAGTTAAGATGTAAGAGAACTTCGGAACCGCAGGGCTCCGGAACTTTAGAACTTTAGAACTTGAGTGACTTTTCCCGTGGAACGGGATTAATATTCGTAGCGTCCCGATTGCCGTCTGCAACACGAATAACGTAAGAGGGAACTTGTTTTCCCATGGAACGGGATTAATATTCGTAGCGTCCCGATTGCCGTCTGCAACACGAATAACCGTAAAGAGGAGCCCTGTTTTCCCGTGGAACGGGTAAATCGGAGCGCCCCGGGGCCGCCCGCACCAAGAAAAAAAGCGAAGGTGTTTTCCCGTGGAACGGGATTAATATTCGTAGCAAAATGTGAATCTGCCAAAAGCCACTGCCCCGGAGGGGTTTACTATGGGTAGGAATGTAAATCCC
This sequence comes from Ignavibacteriales bacterium, assembly GCA_016714125.1. Classification (GTDB taxonomy): domain Bacteria; phylum Bacteroidota; class Ignavibacteria; order Ignavibacteriales; family Ignavibacteriaceae; genus UTCHB3. Next base: position 64,072 of record JADJNX010000012.1, read on the forward strand.
CCAACAACAAAACCCGCTTGGGCGGTGTGACATGTTCGTAGATAAAAATAGAATAACAAATCTGACAGACGAAAATCCCAGTGAAAAAAAGTTTTATAGAATATCTTGAGAAATTTTCAGACCCAAATGAAAGATTGGGTAAAACCTGCCCAAATTGTGGATCCGATAAAATCGCTTTCTTTCAATATGGACTTGGTGAGGATGAGGAGTTACAACCATTAATTGATTCAGGCGATATCATCCCAATGGGTTGTATAGTAGGTAAAGAAAATCTTGCTTGCCGCGAATGTGAATATGCCTGGGCATCCGTGGATCAAAGAGATTTTTAGATTTATATTCTCAAATACCGACCAAAAATTTCTCGAGTCTCTCAAGTTCTAAAGTTCTAAAGTTCTTTTTTCAGTTTTCTCCTCGAAGAAAATTTGCAGTTTTGCAAATCCATATCCGATTGCGGCGCCGAGGAGGGCACCACCAAGTATATCAGAGGGATAATGAAGTCCAAGATAAACTCTTGAAATGGCGATCAATGTTGCAGTGATGAACAACACCCACTTCAATTTTGGATAAAGGATGGTGAAAAACATTGCGACTGCAAAATTGTTTAGCGCATGATTTGATGGGAATGACCATGTCCCTTCGGGGCCAATGGGAGTCAGGGCATCGGGCAGAAAATTACACGGGCGCACCCTTTCAAACAGTTCTTTTAAGAGCCGGGCACCCGTCTGATCACAAACTGTTACAAGCAGAATCACCATTACAGCAGCGATTCTTCCTCTTTTCCCACCGTAAGCAATCATTATTCCAATTAAAACGATATAAGTGATATACCAACTGTTTACATCGGTGATGGTCGCAAAAAGTCGATCCAGCGCCATCGAACTGAGAGTGTGGTTAAAGAAGTAAAAAACCGCTTTGTCAATTTCGAAAAGAAAATCCATCTTTGTTCCTTAGTTCAGAAATTCCCAGGCAATACCGAACCTGATATTTCTCGGTAAAACGGGGTAGTAGGGTGAAAGATAATATTTTGCATTGAGCAGATTCTCCCAGGCAAAATAGATAGTAGCCACTTTTTGAATCGTTCCGGCAACAAAAAAGTCGATCTGTCCTGAAGCAGGTACATCTTCCAGTGTTGGGGTATAAAACACTCTATCCACAAAAAATTGTAGTTTGTTGCAACAGATGAAGTTCTATAACTGTAAGAAACGGAGGTCATCAAATCGAGTGCACCGTCAAAAAGGGTATCTCTAAACGATATTCCAACTTTGGAATTGAGAAGTGGCAGGATTTTTTTATCCCAATCCTTCAAAGTTTTGTGGTTATAACGGATATCAACAAAACCGGCGAAACTTCCCAAACTGTAGTTGGCGGAAAGAGTTGCGCCATAAGAGAGATTTTCAGGTATTGTTGAAGCCGGGACCGGAAGAAAAACCATTGGATCAATCAATGGCATAAAAGTTCCGACTGATTTTCGTTCGGTATGTGAAGCCCAACCAAGAATTTTAAGAGTCACATTGTCCCTTCTATAACCAATTTCACTTTCAAGCCTTGTTACAAAAGTGTTGGCATTAACATAGTTGTAATCTTTTTCGTAACTTTCGAAATATGAAACTCCCCCTCTAAACTGGAAAAACTCTGCAAATTCCGCTTTTGCCTCTCCACCAAATCCTGTATAAATTTCACCATCATAAATGAAGAGTTTACCAAAACCTGATAGGGCAAAACCTCCCGCTTTTCCGGTTAGAATACCCCCCGTCGAGAAAGAATTTTTTCGTGCCAAACCTGAAGGGACAAAAATACCATTGGTGCCATCAAACCAAAAAGACTCCTGAGTTACCGCATCATAATTTGCATGAACATCTGCTGCAAAATATTTTGTATCAAAGGTTGTGCGGAACGAACCACCCGTTACTGAATAATTCCGATCAACAAGTGATCTGGAAGGACTTGTTGCAAGCGAATCTTCATTCTCCCGGAATTCGTTAAGGTTTGTCTGGTGATAAAGCACCGCTTCAAAGTAACCTTTGCCTGCAATATTTCCAAAAGCCTTAAAATGGAGTCTGTTTTGACTGTTTTTTTGGTAACGATTTAAATAATTAACAGGAGCTGCACGGTCATCGTAGAGAATGTCGTTTATTGGTTTTCCGGAGAGTGCAGCGATTGTCAATGAAGAATCATAATTAACTCCGCCATTTAACCCCAAGTCTTGTTTGATATAGTTATATCCTGCAGAGAGATTTATATGATTTGTAAGAAGATATTTCAGGTTAATCTTCCCTTTCCACATCGAAAGATTACTGTTTCTGAAACCATCATCCACCTTGTTGTTTGATATCTCAGTAAATAGAATCAGTCTGTTACCGACATTCTGATTAAATTGTACATCAATAAAACCTTCACCAAAGGGCCCTTCAAAATATTTCACTCTGGAGTAGGGAGCACCCGAAATAAAGTCTCTTCCTGTAACCGACACAGTTATTTGATTGGGCTGAGTTCCGTGCAAAAAGCCCATATATGATGGCAAAAGTGCAATTTCACGGATATATCCCTCCATAAGATTGTCATAATAGAGGGTATTTGAAATCCTGTTGTTGACATTTATTCCATCCTCAAGAAATGTAACTCTCCCGAGCCCCTCGCCGTAAAACGACACCTCGGAAGGCAGACCCAAAAATCCCATATTTCTGTGAAAAGCAGAAGTGAAATGGTCGAGGAGTGTCCCATTATTCCGATAATTCATCAACAGCAGATCTTTTTCACTAAAAATGAAAGCCGCACCTTGCATTGGTACCTGATAAACGGGAGCCAAAGTATCAACTACGACACTATCGGAGGGATTTGTTGACCTGCCAAGAGTATCCCTAAGAACAACAATGCTGTCTTTGGATAAGTCTCTTTTGACAGAATCACGCTCTTGGGCAACAATCAGTGAAGAAAAGATGAGGAATAGAATGAGAAAGCGCATTAAAACTTCTTGGATAGTGGAAACAAATAAATAATCTTTAAATTTGCCAGTTGAAAAATATTAAAAGATGGATTAAAATTGCCGGAAAATAAAACGCCCTTCCTTCCGGGGGGTGCCTCGCCAATTAACTTTTTTCTAAAAAAGATGCCACATGAAGGTAAATCACTCCTTCTGCTTGGCAATGGATTCCCACAACTGATCCCTTTTGTTCAGGATGAGGGATTCTCTTCGATCCATTCGGCTTCCGATGATACAACCGAAGTTTTTTGAGTATAAAGCAAACACTTCAAAAAATCAACAATTCCCTGCTCTCATAGTTGATTATGCATCATTGGATCATAAATCGGGTGAGTTTGACTTTGTGTTTTGTCAGACCACACTCACAAAACCGATAAAAACAAAACTGATAAAAGAGATAAAAAGAGTCCTGAAACCTGAAGGAATTTTGATTACTTCAGAAATTATCTGTATCAAAAAACCTGCTCCCATTTTTTTGAATGATATCTGGATAAAATCGGGCCAGGATCCCCACTACAACGATGAATTTGAACCGTTTTACACAACCAGAGGGTTTAATCTGATCGAAAGTGCCGAGTTTCCCAACGATCTTGATGAATTTTACATCAAATCCTACAAAATTCTTGAGACAAATCTTAAAACTATGTCGGTTGAAAAAAGAGTGCAATTCCGAAAAGATTTTGTTCAGGAGAAACATGAGATCGTTTCAATGGTGAAAAGTGGAGCGCTCAAATTTTTGAATTTTAAAACATTGATATTACAGAAAATATGAAACCATCAAAAAATAGTATTGTTGAATTATTGGTCGAAAGTTATGCATTTGAAGGGAAAGGGGTGGCGTTTTGGAAAGATGAAACTCCAGCAAATCCAGAAACGACTGTTACAGAAATTCCTTCGGACAATGGTGAAGGTTCCTCTTCCGAAAATCAGGATTCACCCCCAGTTAATGAACGTGGATATGTTGTTTTTGTTCAGGGAGCCTATCCGGGCGAAAGAGTTCTTGCAAAGATTATAAAATCAAAAAGTAATTTCGCAGAGGCTTTATTAGTAGAAATCCTCGAAAAATCTCCAATGCGAGTTGAGCCAAATTGTGTCCATTTTGGAGTATGTGGCGGATGTAAACAGCAGGACCTGCTTTATTCTGAACAGTTAAATCACAAACAACAGCAAGTTGCCCAGGTTTTTAAAACTATTGGTGGAATAACAGAATATCTGCAGGAGCCAATTACCGGCGCTGACAAACAATTCTACTACCGTAATAAAATGGAATTCTCTTTCGCAAACAGAAGATGGTTGATGAACCACGAAGCAGGGCAACCTGATGTTACAAACATTGGTCTGTTTCTTGGACTGCATGTGCCCAGAGTTTTTGATAAGATACTTGACCTCGAAGAATGTAAACTTCAGTCACCAATATCGGAAGAGATAGTTGCATTTACCCGTGAATATTTTATTGAGAAAGGGCTTGAAGCCTATTCAACCAAAACCCACACAGGATATCTCAAAAATCTGGTGATTCGACAGTCGGAACACACTTCGGATTTGATGGTGAACCTCGTAACTGCACGAGAGGAGCAGGCAATAGTTTTTAATTATGCTTCACTTCTACGAGAGAAATTTCCGCAAATCACCACTATTGTGAACAATATCAACACCTCCAAGGCTCAGGTAGCCAAAGGTGAATTTGAAGTTTTACTTTATGGTGAAGGGAAGATTTATGATAAAATTGGCGACTATAAATTTGGCATCAGTGCCAATTCATTTTTCCAGACAAACACTCTTCAGGCTGAAAAACTGTATGCAGTTGCGCTTGAATATGCCGAATTAAAAGGGGATGAGGTTGTTTACGATCTCTACTGTGGAGCCGGTACAATTACAACCTATCTTTCAAAACATTGTAAAGACCTTTACGGATTTGAAGCTGTTCCTGATGCCATCATGGATGCCGAAGTGAATAAAGAATTAAACGATGCAAGTCACCTCCATTTTTATATGGCTGATCTTTACAAAAGTTTCCTCCCGGTCATCACAGCAAACAACATTCCAAAACCTGATGTTGTGGTGCTTGACCCACCAAGAAGTGGAATGCACCCTGTTACTTTAAGTGATATTATCACAATTAAACCACCAAAGATAGTTTATATCAGTTGTAACCCGGCAACCCAGGCAAGGGACATAAAAGAACTTTTAGCAGAAGGTTATAAACTTGTTAAAATGAGAGCTGTTGATATGTTCCCAAATACTTACCATATTGAGAATGTTGCTTTGTTGGTTTTATAAATCCGTGGAATCTGTGTTACTCTCCAACCAATAATTTATGCAACTCCTCGACAGAAGCCACATAAAAGGTTGGATTTTCGTTCATGAGGAATTCTTTTGAGCGATAACCATAACCCACCGCGATGGTATCCACTCCGGCATTTCTGCCACAACCGATGTCAAACTCCGAATCCCCGATCATTACAGTTTTCTCTTTGGTAGAACCGTAATGACTAATGATAATCTCAAGTGGTTCAGGGTCCGGTTTAATTTTAACACCGGGTTTTCGTCCCATCAGGAATGGAAAAAACTTATGCAGATTAAAATGGTCGGCAATCCGTTCTGTTTGAAGTTGATTTTTGGTTGTCAGGAGTGAAAGCTCTGTTCCCGAATTTTGTAATTCCACAAGCAGTTCCGGAATCCCGGGGTAAAATTTTGTATCATCGATATAATCGAAATAGATATCGCGATAAACCTCAATATAATGTTCGATATCACCGACATTGATTCTAAAATCGTTAAAAATGTCCTGAAAATGGGCTCCGATATAGTTGTTAAACTTCTCTCTCGGAAAGACCACATCTTTCATTCCCAGCATTTCAAAAGTTTTAACGGCAGCTTTGTAAATGGTATCTGCCGAGTCAAAGAGTGTACCATCCATGTCAAAAACAACCAGATCATATTTTTTCATAAACTGTTTTCCTATTTAAGTAAAGTCATTTTACGGCTTGAAGCGCCTGAAACGGTTTTTAGTGTGTAGAAATAGACACCGGAGTTGAGATTTGATCCATCAAATTTAAATTGATGTCTGCCGGCAGGGTAATAACCAGCCACTGGATTTGCAATTTCATTTCCCATCACATCATAAATTTTCACAGATGCTTCTCCTGCTTTTTTCAGTTCAAATGAAATTGTGGTGACTGGATTTCCCGATTGTGAACCTGTTGAAAATGGATTTGGATAGTTTTGATTCAGGACAAATTCTTCAGGAACCACACCTGTTTCCCCGGCAATTGAGGTGAGATCTTGCGGACTAAAAGTCACTTTAAACTTACCACCCGTATTGGCAGCAAGATTCAACTCAAGTGATGATGCATTAAAATCCTGGTAAGGCATTCCATCCAGTGTAACCCCCGTGATTTTTAATTTTCCGGCAGCAGCAAGCAATGGATTAACCGAAAGAGTCCTCGCGGTTAGTGACGGTTCAAATTTATAATAGAGAGAAAACGGCTCTTTTTTTACATATATTTTTGAATAAAGATATTTGAGGTAGCCCAATTCAACTGAATGGTACCCCGCCTTAAATCCGTTACCTTTGTGTTCTCCCCAAACTCTTCCACCCCGGCGCATGGTGTTTTCATAAACTTCACCATAGGTGTGATCAACAAAATAATACATGAAGAAACTGAGACTCTCGTCGGCTGTCCTGAGATATTCATCATCTCCCGTCAAACCCCAAAGTTCAAGTCCCCCGGTTATTGCCTGCTCAACCTGCCACCATGCTTTTGCAGAATCCTGAATCCCCCATAAAAGCATTTGTCCCGTTTGCCTGTTATAATCTTTGTAGGGTGCACCATACCCATGATCATATCCCTTCAACAGCACATTGCTAAAAAGTTTTTTGGCTGCAAGAATGTATGCCGCTTGGGGATTAAGATGGTAAGATCTGCCCAAAACCCAGGCGGTTTTCAGGACATGCCCCATAATCGTCATAGTTTCCGACTGATTTATGCTCCAATCGGTGTTATACTCCTCGGCAAAACCGATCTGCTGGCTGTCCATCGTTGGGGCAATCCGGTTCAGAATGTTGAGAACTACGGAATCGGCTTTGGTTTTATACTTCAACTGTCCGGTTAAACGACTCATTAAAAGGAGGTGAGTGGTAAGTGCATCAACCGTTGCGTTAAAACTTTTTCCGCTTTTAGAGGAGAAATTATAAGAGGCCTGATCGTAGTATCCAAAGGCAGAAGATTTGTCCCAATATTTATTCTCGAGGACATCATATCCCTTAGTAAACCACGATTCCGCCAGTCCATCCCTTGTTGCTTCATAAAGAGAAGCTATTCCAAGGAGTGCATAATGGGCATCAAAAGCGGTTTTTGAGCCGGTTGTTGAAACAGGGGTTCCCTGTCGGTTCAAGTCGTTATACCAGCCACCGTTGGTGTTGTCCCATCCCTTCGCGTATAAAAATGAGAGTGCATCCCGTGATTTTTGCAGGAAAACTTCATCCCCTGTGAGCATAAAAGCTTTTGAAAAGCCATAAGCATGCCGGGTTTGAGTCAGTGGTTTTTTATTTGTTCCCCAGGATGTTATCACATTTCCCTGACGGTCAACATTTGTATAAAATCCACCGTAAGTCGCATCATAAGATTTAAACCAGAAGCGGGCACAACTGTCAACATAAGCGATTAATCGGTCGGGATCATTTAAATATGGTGAAGTTGGGGTATATTGTGAAAAGGTTTGTGAGTATCCTGAAAAAATGGTTAACAACAAAATTGTCACCGGGAAGTGTTTTAGGGGCATCTGAAGTTTCTGTTATGAAAGTAAAATTTAATATTACAAAAATACTGAAATTAATTCACTTCAATTTTTGTTAATATTGGTAAGTGAAATAAAGGAATTAGTGGAATGTCGAAAAGAGTAGTGTTAACCGGTGCCACCGGCCTGATTGGAAAAGCACTTTGTAAAAAACTGGTTGAACGCGGAGATACCCCCGTGGTTATCACCCGTGACCCCGTTCAGGCGAGAGGAATGACTTTTATTAAAGAGTTTGTTAAATGGGACTATAAAGATCCCAAACCAATCCTTAAAAAACTTGAAGGGGCTTCGGCTTTTGTGAATCTCGCGGGAGCTTCCGTTGCCGAAAGGTGGAGTGAACTTTACAAACTGGTCATCCTGAACAGCAGAGTACAGACCACAAATGCCTTGGTACATGCAATTTCCCTGCTCGAAGAGAAACCCAAAGTATTGATCTCATCCTCGGCAACAGGATTTTATGGCGATACCGGAGATGAAGAATTTGATGAAACAGGTGCAAAAGGTGAAGGTTTTCTCGCTGACGTGTGTGATGCCTGGGAAAAAACTGCTCTACAAGCCGAAGGACATGGTGTTCCTGTTTCAATTGTGAGAACGGGAGTGGTTCTCTCTCCCGACGGCGGAGCACTCAAAAAGATGATGCCTCCATTTAAATATATGGTTGGCGGAACATTGGGAGCCGGCACTCAGTGGATGTCATGGATTCACATCGATGATATTGTAAGACTTTATTTACACTTGATCGACAATCCACAACCCGGAGTGTTTAATGGTGTCGCACCAACTCCGGTTACAATGGATGTGTTTGTTTTTCTTCTCGGGAAGGCACTCAAAAAACCATCACTTATGCGAGTACCCGGCTTTGTTTTAAGAATCATGTTTGGTGAAATGGCTTCTACAATCCTCGACTGCCAGAAGGTAATCCCTGCCTATACCGAAAAGTCGGGGTTTCTGTATCACTTCCCCGAACTTGATGAAGCCTTTGCGGACTTATTGAAGTGGGGGGCGGGGGGGGGGGGGGGGGTCCCCAAAAATGTTATTTCATAAACAGTGCTTTTATAGTTTCGGATTGAACCTGTCCGCCATCAACAGAGGTGGCGGTCATGCGAACGAGGTATGTTCCTGAAGAGAGTCCCTTTGGCTCCCAACCAAACACAAACTCCCCTGCATTGTATGCACCCTTTTTGATTTCTTCTACCAAAGAACCAAAGATGTCATAAATCTCTATTTTGATGTTGCTCTCCTTTGCGAGTGCAAAAGTGATAGAGGTTGAAGGATTAAAAGGATTTGGATAATTTTGTTTAAGAGCTGCAAAATTGCCACCCGTAAATTGTGGAATTACATCAATTGCATCAACTTCTGGCTCAAATGTCCAGATTTTCCCTGTGTAATCGAGAATGTAAAGATTTTTGAAGTTGTCTTCGCCAAACGAGACGATTGAAAAACCTGTGGTGTTTATCAAAACTTCATTTTGAACAGGCTGACCCGGCGTATATTTTAATGACCATATTCTTTTTGAAACATAATCGGCGTAGATATATTTCCCGTAGAGTTTGGGATTTTTGTTTCCACGATATACAAATCCACCCGTGATCGAATAACCACCTGCGGAATTATGGGCATACTCCCAAATTGGAAGTTTAAGTCCTGTTGTGTCGCAACCTGTTGAGGGACTGTAACAATGGAAAGATTCCATTATCTTCCAGCCGTAGTTTCCCCCTTTTTCAACGATATTAATCTCTTCCCACATATTTTGACCCACATCAGCAACCCAGAGCTTATTTGTTGCAAGATCAAAACTGAATCTCCATGGATTTCTCATTCCATAAGCGTAAACTTCCTCAGCCCATCCCTGAGTGTTGCCGGCAAATGGATTATCGGGTGGAATTAAATAGTTTTTATTTCCGGAAGTGCCGTTAACATCAATCCTTAGAATTTTTCCAAGAAGTGCTGCTTTATTTTGTCCATTCCCTTGAGGATCACCACCCGAACCACCATCACCTGCTGCGATATACAGATAACCATCGGGTCCAAAACTCACCTGCCCACCATTGTGGTTTGAGAAGGGTTGGTTGTAAGTCATTAGGATAAATTCGCTCGCTTTAACCGCCGAATCGCCACTGGTATTTGATACCTGAAAACGGGAAATAATCGTTCTTCGGGGGTTGTTTGCGGTATAATTCACATAAAAGTAGCCGTTTTTTATGAAGTTGGGGTGGAAAGCCAAACCCAACAACCCCTGTTCACCTCCCGAGAGAACTCTGTCAGTTATATCAAGAAAAACCTTCGGATTTGATGCGGTGCTTTTGTTTGGGAATACATAAATTTTTCCGGGCTGTGAAACAACAAATATCCGATTGGTTTCATCAAAAGGAGATTGTAAATCCACAGGACTTGGGATGGTTATGTTTGGAAAGGCGTTTTTTATCAATACCTGGGATTGAACAGGTGTAACCATAAAAACAATGGCAAAAACCATTGCCACGCCAAAAACAGCAAGGAGGGATCTTTTCATAAATGGGCTCATCGCAAAATTATATTTAATTAAAATAATACTCTAATATAATTAAAACCATTTAATCAATTACGAAGTTTCAAATTCCTTTTCACCACACGGAATATATCCCGGCTTTGGGTGTGATTCATATTTGGTGCATAATACGGCAGACTCGTCGAAGTGGCGACACTTCGAGCAAATGGAATTTTCAATGATTTCACGGTTTTGGGCGTAAAATTTTTTGTATCCGGTGTAAGCCGGCAAAACAACCCCGGCAAGAATGGCGGCGATAGTTAAAATCAACCAGAATTTATCATCGGGCAGTGCCGTTCTAATTAAAAAAACAACCACTAATACAACAACCAGCCGCACAAGCGACTCAATTACTAACTTTCCCATGTGTAAATCACATTTTCTGGCAAAAAATAAACCTCAATTTAGCAATAAATATAGTTGTGAATTGTATATTCGTTAAGGTATTTTTAATAAATCATAAAAGGACCACAATGCTTAATAAATCATCTCTATTATTCATTATAACTATGATAATTTCCTCCTCTGCTGCTTTTGCTCAGAATTTTGGAATTAATTTTACACTTGGATTCCCCCAGGGTGAATTCAAAGAACATGTATCACGCACAGGACTCGGTATCGGCGGCGAAATTCTTTTTCCAACAGCTCCCATGGTTCCTGTTGAGTGGGGATTCGATTTTGCGTTCATTAATTATGGCAATGAAACAAGAAGAGCTCCTTTGAGCAATTTCATCCCTGACCTTACAGTAGATGTTAACCGTACAAACAACATCGTGATGGGTCATGCGTTGATCAGAATCGCTCCACCCAGCCCTTTGTTTAAACCTTATTTGGACCTTCTCGCAGGTGGTTCCTATATCTATACTCAAACTACATTAACCGAAAGATTCTCAGGAAAAGAAAAAATTACTGATGAAAATTTTAGTGATTGGGCTTTTAGTTATGGAGCAGGGGCAGGTATAATGTTCTCTGTCTACAACCAGATGGGTACCAATGTGATGATCGACCTAAAAGCAAGATATTTGTTTGGAACACAAGCTGAATATTTGTCGGAAGGTGATGTCATCATTAACACTCAGAATGGTACGGTTACTTATATAACCAGAAGATCAAAACCGATCTTTTAACAGCTCAAATTGGCGTTAATATCAGTTTTAGTGCTGTTCTCTTTTAATTAACATTTCGCTTGGACCGCGAAGATCGTAAACTCAAAAACAGTTTTCGAACTTCGCGGTCTTTGTGTTTTAAAACTCTCTCTACTTCATTTGCGCAAGAAGCATCACGAATGTTCTTGATGCTACCAGGTACCTTTCACCATAAACCAACACTCCTGAAGCAGACTCATTAAAATCATTTGGCGACTCTAACGAAGTATCAATTACCATCTCCCATTGCGTGGCATTATTGTAGTGTGGTAATTTAAATTCGAGGGGATCCCACAAACTGTTCATTATAAAGTGGTAATATTTGTTGAACCAGAAATCTTTTAGTGTAAATGAGACGGTTCGCGATTTTTCACTAAAATCGGCACTGAATGGCTCAGTTCCGTGGTAATCAATAATAGAGGCTCCAAAGTTACCACCCAAAACCCAAGGTGTGGGAAGAGTGAAAATGGGGTTCGTTTTTGTAAAATGGATCATTTTTTTAGTAAAAAGATGGATATCATGGTTGGTTTTTACCAGAGACCAGTCAAACCAGTTCATTTCGCTGTCATGACAGTAGGCATTGTTGTTACCCGACTGTGTTTTTCTAACCTCATCACCCATCAACAGTAGTGGTGTTCCTTGTGCAATAAAAAGTGACACAAGGAGATTTTTGATAAGCTTTACTCTTGTCTTCTCAATAAAAGGATCGGCAGTTGGCCCTTCAACCCCGCAATTCCAGGAAAAATTATCGTTGGCTCCATCCCTGTTCCCTTCCCTGTTCGACTCATTGTGTTTAATATTATATGACACAAGATCATTAAGAGTGAATCCATCGTGACAGGTTACAAAATTTATTCCTCTTGAAGGATTTCTGAGAGGATCGATATAAACATCGGGACTGGCGGAAAGTCTTGAAGCCATGGTGGAAGCAATTTTGTCTTCCCCTCTGATGAATTTTCTTACATCATCTCTGAATTTCCCGTTCCATTCTGCCCACTTGTAACCGATAAACGAACCAACCTGATATAAACCTCCGGCATCCCATGCTTCGGCGATAAGTTTTGTACCGGCAAGAACTGGTTCCGACTCTATTTGCCACAAAACAGGGGGATTTTGCAAAGGCTTTCCATCATGATCACGGGCAAGAACCGAGGCCAAATCAAACCTGAATCCATCCACATGCATTTCTGATACCCAATAGCGGAGGGAATCGATTATCATTCTTTTCACTACTGTATTGTTGGCATTCAGTGTGTTTCCGCAGCCTGTATAGTTTGCATATCCATAAGGGTTATGTTCATCAAGAATGTAATATTCAGCATTTTCAAACCCGCGGAATGAGAGGAAGGGACCTGTTTCGTTCCCTTCTGCGGTATGGTTAAAAACAACATCAAGAATCACTTCAATTCCCGCTTTGTGCAGAGCTTTTACCATGTCGCGGAACTCATTCACCGGTCCAAAAAGTGACTGATCTGAACTGTATGCCCTGTGGGGAGCAAAAAAGGCAATGGGATTGTAACCCCAATAGTTCACAAGGGGTCGTTTTACATCGTGAGCGTCAAACTGTTGAACGGGAAGGAGTTCAACAGCGGTTATTCCGAGATCCAAAAGGTAAGGAATCTTTTCAATCAACCCACGATAAGTGCCTCTGTAAAATTCATCAACACCCGAATTCCGGTTTGCCGTAAACCCTTTTACATGCAATTCGTAGATGTAGGTTCTTACAGCATCGATGTTTAACGGTTTGTCGCCTTCCCAATCGTAATCGGTTGGATCAACAACGATACTTCGCATTGAACAATCAACATTGCTGCCCGGTTTTCGGGCAGCTTCACGATTGTATACCGAATCACTTATCAGCAGGGAATAGGGATCAATCAGCACCTTCTCAGGATCATATTTTAACCCCTCATTGGGTTTATATGGCCCATAAACTCTGTAGGCGTAAATTTGTCCCGGTTTCACTCCCTCAACAAATGCATGCCAGTAAAAATAGGTTCGATGATTAAGTATATCAAGCCTTATCACCTGGAAAGGCTGCGGGTCTTCGGCACCCTTAAACAAAAGAAGTTCAACAGCGGTGGCATTCCTGGAATAAACACAAAAATTTACACCCGTACCATCGGGGACTACATGAGCCCCCAATGGATATGAATCACCTGTATAAACTTTAAATGGCATCCTATTTGTCCAGTATAAAAATTTCGTATCCCGAAGGAGCGATTTTCACTTTTATCTGGTTCTTCTCCAATATTATTCTCTCTTTGGTCAGAGGATTCTCGGCGTATCCCACTTCATAATATTCAGGGATATCCACGGTAACCACTTCCTCTTTTTCCGATTTGTTGAGCAACACAAGAATTCTCTCATTTGCATCAGACCTGATATATCCAAGCTGATTGTGGCTTGCGAGCACTGTAAGTACATCACCATATCTGAGAGCTGAGTGTTTTTTGCGGAGATTAATCAGTTTTGTAACTTCATCAAGAGTTTTTTGTTCGTTACGGGTTAATTTATCTCCAAAATACATCATTCTTCTATTGTCAGGGTCAGATGCACCTGTCATTCCAAACTCGGAACCGTAATAAATTACAGGAAGTCCGGGAATCGTAAGCATATAAGCATAATAAAGTTTTAGTTTGTCAAAACTTGTGAGTTTATCAACAGTTGGAGGATTATTCCAACCGATTTCTGATGCTCTTCCATCATTTATTGCAAGGTCACCATCTGCATAAGCCATGTAACGGATTTTGTCGTGACTGTCCATGATATTGCCCATAACATGAAGTGGCCCATAAACCTCAGCGGTTTTTTCCATTTCTGTTGCAATCAGTTCAAGGGAGGCATTTTTGTCGATAAATGCAACAATCGCCACATCAAAAAGATTAAAATTGAACTGTGCGTTTAACTGTCCATTGTTGACATAGGAACTGATCATTGCATAGTCACCAAAGGTTTCGCCGATCTGATACACTTCAATATCGCGTTTTCCGGTGAAATGTTTTTTGATCTTTGCAGTGAGTACACGCCAGAATTCATTAGGCACATGTTTTACAGCATCGTGTCTAAATCCGTCTGCACCTGTTTGCTCAAGCCACCAGATTGCATTTTCAGTCATTGCTTTAAGGGCAGCTTTCGATTTTGTGAAATCGAATGAAGGGATATATGGTTCAAACCATGTTGTAAGGCGGTATTCGTCCCATAATCTAAGGTTTTTTCTGCCATCCGGGAGGTCCAAGGTACCAAACCATTCGGGATGTTTTTTCCACCAGGGATGTTCCTGATGAACATGATGGGATACAAAATCGAGAAGAATCTTGATCCCTTTTTTTGTGGGCGGTATTAACAAGTTCTTTCATCTTTTTCATGGTACAAAACTGCTCTTCAACTTTTGTATCGCTGATTGGCCAGTAGCCATGGTAACCAGTGTACCACCGGTTTGGTGAAGGATATTCTCTGTAGGCGGTGTTTGGATTATCGTTTATAGGTGAAATCCAGATTGTATTGATGCCAAGTTTCTCAAAATAACCATCGTTCATCTTGTCGATAATTCCCTGGAAATCGCCACCATTATAGTTTGCAGGAGGGAACACTGAATCCCGAACGAGGGGTTTGTTTATCGATTTGTCACCATCTTTAAATCTGTCGATCATAATCGAATAGATTATTCCATCGTACCAGTTAAATTTTCCACTGCCGGCGGGTTTTCCATCCTGAATGAAAATATACTGCCAGTTGGATTTTTGTCCGTTTTGCGTAACGGCAACCCTTAACAGTTTATTCCCCTTCATCCCCCATCTTTCAAGATTCAGGGTGATTCTGTTGTTTTCCACCTTTATCTGACTTTCGGGAACAAGCTCATTGTCGAGAAGAACAGTTACATTCTCCTTCATAATGAGAGCTGCCTGTCCCTGGTTTTCATAAAAGAAGTGGTAGAGCATGTAGGATTTTGTTTCTTTCACACCTGTGTTGTGGAGAAAAACTTTGTTTTTGAACGGTTTTTCTATGATAATAACGGAATTGTAAGCTCCCATCCCGTTTGGAACAGAATCTTTGTTTGCATAATCTACAATTTCTTCACCGTCACCATAAAATTTATACTCATATCTTCCCGGTTCAATTGGCACATCAATCTCGTAGGTGCCGTCGCTATTTTTATCGGTCATCGGAGTATATTGCCGGCTCCAACCGTTAAACTGACCAATCACTGTAAGATATTTGTATGGTTTTGTTGGTTTGAAAGTGAAGGTATGGTACCTGACTTTCCCAACAACCACAGGAATCTGATAGGTTGTTTTGCCATACTCAAAAGCGAGCAGGGTAATCCCTTCAAAATCATTTTTTGAGGTAAGTCTAAGCAAACTGTCCCGATAGCCAAATGAGACTTCGAGATTTTTGTTTGGTAAAAATTTAATTTTATAGTCTGCAGCATAATAGAGATCAGATATCTTAAAATCAGCCGTTTGACCTGCAACAAGTCTTACTGGATGAATAATATCGATGATCTTTTGGGTATAAACATAACCACTCATCATGACCACAAAAACCAATGCCAATGTCATATTTTTTATTATTTTCACGATTCCTCCGGGAAAAATAGATGTCGGGGAAAAAATTAATTTTGCTGTTGTTAAAATACGGTAGAATGGTGAATTAAACGAAAAAGAAGCGGAGGAGCGAAGTAATAAACCACAGAGCACGCAGAGCGCACAGAGGAGGTTATGAGTTGAACCGCAGAGAGCCCAAAGAACGCAAAGGGTGGAATTATAAAATCCATCCGTGAAAATCTGTGTTAAATCCGTGGAATCTGTGTTACTATCCCTCTTCGGACAATCAATACATCATTTCAAGAGATTATATATCTCCTCCTGCGAGTTGTGGGTTCTGGTTGATTTTGATTTACGGTAGGGGTTGTTTTGGGATTTGTTGATGACACGGGATTGAAGATTGTCTTTCAACTGGGATTTCAGGATTTGCATAATTGTGGTGCGGGAAGCAAAATCTTCGATGGGAAAAACCACTTCAATTCGTCGGTAGATGTTTCTGCCCATTAAATCAGCGGAACCAAGCCAGATCCCTGCATCACCACCATTATGAAAATAAAACACCCTCGGATGTTCGAGGAATTTTCCAACGATGCTAAAAACTTTAATGTTTTCACTTTGATCTTTTACTCCGGGGATTAGACAACAAATCGCCCTCACAATCAGGTAGATCTTTACTCCCGCATTGGATGCCTGATAGAGTTTTTCGATCACACTTTTCTCTTCAAGATTGTTGACCTTGATGATTATAATTCCCTTTTTGCCCTCATTTGCAGCTTTTATTTCACGGTCGATGTTGCCATAAAACCATTCAAGGAAGTTAACCGAAGGGACAATAAGTTTATTCAATTTTTCAATTGGTACAAAATTTAAGAGGTAATCAAAAACTTTTTTCATGTCTGATGTGATGGCAGGATCGGAGGTAAAATATCCAAAATCGGTGTAAATTTTTGCTGTTTTTTCGTTAAAATTTCCGGTAGCCAAATAACCGTAATGTTCGACCCGGCCATCAACCACTCGCTCAACGAGACAAATTTTTGAGTGCACTTTTATTCCGGGGATGCTGTAGTGAACTACAACTCCGGCCTCTTTAAGTTCACCCGACACATCGATATTTGATTCTTCATCAAACCGGGCTTTTAACTCAACAAAAACAGTTACTTCCTTCCCGTTTTTTGAGGCATTACAAAGAGCTTCAACGATCTTTGAGTTGGATGCCACCCGATAAAAAGTGATTTTAATACACCTGACATCGGGGTCGGTCGCCGCCTGATTAAGGAAATCTGTCACTACTGAGTAGTCATGATATGGATAATAAAAGAGCCGGTTTTCCGATTTCATCACTTTAAAGTAGTCGGCTATCCCCGATTTAATCTGTGACATCGCAGGAGATTCAAGAAGAGGGGAAAGGGGATTGGGAAATCCAAAAAAGTCGCTGAAATTATGATATCTTCCACCGGGGATCATATCCTCTTTTGCCAGACCAATACCTTTTTTGAGAATTTTTAACGAATTTTTTGATAATCTTTTATCAAAAAGGAATCTGGAAGTTAAACCGTTTTTCCTCTTTTTTAATCCTTTTTTGATCTTTTCAAGCATACTTCCCGAAAACTCATCACCGATATCAAGCTCAGCATCCCTGGTCAGCTTAACCGAATGGACACCTCGAATCACAAACCCTTCAAACAGAAGAGGGAGTAAAACCCTGATTAAATCATCAAGAAATATGTAACAATGTTTTCCGTCTGCAACTGAAATATTGATGAATCTGCCAAATTTTTCAACGGGAATTTCAAATATGGAATAGGAAAGAGTTTCTTTCTCATCCCGTGAGACAAGTTCAACAAAGTGGTAGAGAGCCTTGTTTTTCAGGAACAGATTAATTTTACCCGGCTCAAATATGCTTGGGGTAATCTCAGGTAAAATCTCACTGCTTAACTCCGTGAGAATGTAGTCAATTTGGGCAGGGGAGAGGTTATTCTCGTCAAGAATAAAAATGTTGTTACGGTTTAAAGAGGGGATTATCTGTTTTCGGTAAATTTCACCAAATTCTTCCTGATATCTGTTTACTCTCCTTTTGATTTTTAAGAGAAGTTCAGAAGTCTCCATCCCCTGTTTCTTTTTCCCCGAGTCTTTCCGCATAACAGCCCGAAGTGATCCAACCCGAACACGGAAAAATTCATCAAGATTTGAGGAGAAGATTGCAAGAAATTTTATGCGGTCATAAAGTGGAACGGAGAGGTCTTTAGCTTCCTGCAAAACCCGGTAATTAAATGAAAGCCAACTGAGTTCCCGATTAAAAAAAGTGAATCTTGACATTAAAGCACTTCTTTTGGAACCAGGAATTTTTCAAGTAAACATTTTCCACTGGCGAGTTTATTCCATTCACCCTCAAATCGAAGTTCCACAACTCCACACGTGGGGATATTGGCAACATAATTGTTCCCACCCGTTAGACGGTTCAGGAGTTCCGTAATTCCGGGGTTGTGAGCTACTATCATTACACTGTCATATTCAGGAGGTGTATCTTTTGATGAGCAGAAAAATCTCCTGAGCGGATGCCAGGTAAAGTTCTTTTTCATAAACCAGTTTTTGAGGTTTAATCCCAATTTCCGCTGTTACGAGTTCAGCCGTGGTTTTTGCTCTCATGGCGGTGCTGGTGATAACCAGAGCGGGGATCATTCCTTTTGCTTTGAGGAGTTTTCCCATGGCAGGAGCGTTACTTAGTCCCCTTTTGTTGAGAGGTCTGTCAAAATCATGGATGGAGGGATCAGCCCAATCAGATTTTGCGTGACGAAGAAGGTAAATTGTTTTCATGGAACCTGTTTTTTAAGCTAAAATAACAGCGGCGATAAAGGAGAGGACTGATATCAAAAGTCCAATCCCAAAAACATCATAAGAATAACGAAGGAACATATATTTTCTTTCAAGCACTACCCCAAGATAATAGACATCCCTGATCATACTTCCGTAGAGATATTCGGCATCCATCATCAGCCTTTCCATTCCAAATGTGTAGTCATCAAGGCTCATGTTGTAAAAATTCCCAAAAAAGAGGAGGTTTCCCCTTTTGTTTTCGATGTCTTCTCTTGAAACTACCCCTTTTGAGATGTTGGGACGGCTGCTCATAATGGCAAACCCCAACGAGATCATACAAACCGACAGGATAATTATTGTTGGTGCGGTAAGATGAGGGAACGCAGCAAGCCTTCCAACCAAAGTGCTGATTAAAATGGAGATAAGAATGGAATTAACAGAGATCATCATATTCGCTTTTCTGTCAGCATTGGCACTTAAATCAATATGAACTCTTGTGAGATTTCTGAAGAGGGTTTCAACACCCCGGGTGGTACTTTTACCATTCAGTTTAAGTTGTTTTTTAGCGGTTTCCCGTTCATTTTCACCAAAACTTGAAAGAATTTTATCAGCCACTCCCGCAATCCCCTTCTCTTCGGGCCGATTCTGAATTGCCTCTGCGGCTTCTGTAAGTTTTTCGATCACGGTGGATTCATTTAATTCTTTCAGCTTTTGAATCTGTTTTTGCAGATTTTGAGCTTTTCTGGGACCAAATTTTTCTCTGGCATATTGAGTGTAAAAGTTGTGGTTTGTGAGGAATTCGATATTTCCTTTGGCCCACTCGGTATCGGAGATTTTTTCATTGTGAATCAGCTCCAGTTCCTCTCTCAGGAGATTGGACCTTGTTCTAAATCCCTTTTGCCCCAACTGAAGGAGATCGGCATCAGCTACGATGGCTTCGAGTTGATTTGCCGGGGTTGCCCCCTTTTTTGTAACAAGAATTAAAGCAAGAATCCGTCTGACCCGATCGGCATCGATACCTTCATTTGTAAAAAACTCAGAAGCAATTTTACAACTCTCCTCTTCATGACCCAAAACGGTTTTGGTATATCCCGTGTCATGGAAAAGTGTTGCGAGTATCGCATTTTCTGCGTCCTCACCAATAACTCCACAATTTTCGCAAAGCAATCTGCAATTTGCAGAGACACTTAATGTATGTGCGAGATCGTGATACCTGTAGATGGGATCAAGTTGATTTGTTAATAAATTTCTTACAAAAGCTTCAGCTTTGAAAAGTAAATTGTTATCCATGTTTTAATCCAGTTAATGCAATAATCCTGTTAATGCAGTAATCCAATAATCCAATAATCCAATAATTTTAAGTACAATAATACGATTTTACGACAATTCAATGAACGAGAAAAGAAGTTAATTTATCCACTCTGCGAGAGGTTAATACCACCTTTTCAAGAGGTGGATAGTTTCCTTTTCCTTCGGTGTTCCTTAGGACAAAATGGTAGAGATTAATTAAATTTGAATGAAATCCATAAGCCATAAGTGCCATACTGAGGCGATAAACACGATACATGACCTCCCCCGATATTTGAACAATAGCCTGATGATTCTTCTCAATATTGTCTAACCAGTGGCGTGCTGTTAATTCATAATGTTGTCTAAAATCTTCAACATCATAAACTTCAAATCCGGCTTTTCCGCTATTTTAAGGTACTCACCAATTGGAGAAAGGTCATAATCGGGCATAAAATATTTGGGAGCAAAAACGGGACCTTTATACTCCCCTTTTGCTGCATTATTTGTAACCCCCAATTGAAATGATAGTCCGCCGGGTTTTAACAAATCCTTGATTGTTTGGAAATATTCCGGAAGCGAATTATATCCGATATGGTGTAGCATCTCAACCGAGGAGATTTTATCAAATTTTGTGTCTTTAATTGACCGTACATCTTTTAACTCCACACGGCACTTATCCCTGATACCCAATTCTGTAATTCTTTTATTTGCCCAGTCAGCCTGATTTTTACTCAGGGTAACACCAAGTGCGGTTACTCCATAGTTTTGAGCGGCATAAATTACAAGGGCACCCCAACCGCAGCCACAATCGAGGAGTGTTTCACCCGGTTTAAGGTCAAGTTTCCTGCAGATATAGTCAAGTTTGTCTTTTGTGCATCTTCAAGGGAAGTGTCTTCAGTGGCAAACCGGGCACAGGAATAAACCATTTGAGGATCAAGCCACTGACTGTAAAGCTCATTTGACATATCATAGTGATATGAGACGGCTTCACTGTCCCTTTCAAGAGAGTTCTTTTGTCCCGATAATTTTTTCGCAAAGTTTTTATCCTTCTTTTTTGGAGAGGAAGGAAGTGCAGCTATTTTCCCCAAAAGTTGCAGGTTTTTACCTGAGGTTCTTTTTGTCCCGCCAATTTCGTAAGCAGATTCAAACACATTAAAGAGGTCACCTTCAAGATCAAATTCATCAAAAAAGTAGGCTTCAGTAACATTTAACTCGGTTGGAGGAAGAATTAAATTTTTTAATGCCCCGGGTGAATTAAGCACAAGAGTAAACCCCGCCTTTTCAACTCCCGCCGGTTTCCATATTTCCCCGTCCCAAAACCGGACATCAAATCCGTTTTTAAGTTTTTCGGGGAACGAAAGGGAGATTACTTCTTTAATTTTCTCTTTTGGTGTCATTATTTCTCTTTTCCACTTTGAACCTGAGTCCGTTTTTGGCTTTCATGATTATCCCGGGATCAACCTCGGGTGGGTTGTCACCTGTGTAAATAAATTTGTACTCAGGAGTTAACACGGAAAAAATCCTCAACATTTCGAACATGGCAAGTCTTCTTCCCGTGCAGATGTGAGGCCCCTGACCAAAAGGGATGTAACTAAAATTGTTAACTTCCGGCTGGTCCTCTCCTTCAAAACGGGTGGGATTAAAACTGTCAGGTTGATCCCAAAACTTTGGAGTTCTGTGCAAAAGATAGGGAGAGATCATCAAATATGACTTTTTAGGGAAAAACAAGCCATCAATCTCTTCATCTTCAATTACAATTCTATAAAAAGCCCATGCAGGTGGATAAAGCCTTAAAGCTTCACTGATAACACACCGCAGGTATGGAGTCTCTGGTGCCATGTGAAGTGATGAAGGAGATGATCCCTGACCCTCCAAATTTCGCTCCGTTAATTCCACAATAATCTTTTCATCAGTACCCGGATTTGTTGAAATCAGGTATTGTGTCCAACTTAGACCTTCAGCTACCGTATCAAATCCGGCAAAAAGGAATGTCATAATTTCATCTCTGATCTGGATATCATCCACTTCACCTGCGTTCTTTAGATCTTTCAGAATTCCGGTTAACATACCCGGAATTAATTCATTATTCATAACCTGTTTAAAAAAGCCGGCAACAAATTTTTCGAGAGATGACAAAGCGGAAGTGTAATCTGAAGGAGGAGTATATTTTAATCCAAAAATCGACTTAAATCCCGTCTTTACATTCCTGATTAATTCTCCTCTTATGCTGGTATAAGCCAGAATAGTATCCAGTTTATGGATTATATCCTCGGCATCAAATTTCAGGTCGGGAGAAAACATCTCTTTAACAAGAATTTTCAACATCAGTACCTTAAACCGCTCCTGAAGATCAATTTCTTCCAAATTTTTACAGTAGCCGTTTAGCTCCAGTTTAAAATTTTCACATTCCTCATCAATAATTTTCCCAAAACCGGTATAATATTTGGTGTGAAATGCCGGAGTAATATCCTTCTGTTGCCTGCTCCAGAGTTCATGGTCGCTTGTAAAAATCCCCTTGCCTAAAAGAGGATATATCCCCTCTAAAGCTTTTCCTCTGGGGTAATTTCTGTAGTTGGTTTTTAAGATATGCTGAAGGATCGAAGGATCATTAATCAAAAAAAGGATATATTTCCCAAAGCTAAAAGGGATTACTCTTTCGCCTGTGGAAACCGTTTTTTGAAGTGTGGTAAGGGGGTTTTTGTATAACTGGGGGAGAATTTTTAGGAATCCTGTGCCTTTATGTCCGGGGAGATCATGAATGTTCATCGGTTTAGTATCATTTTTTTTGCCACCGACTCTTTATTGCCGGAGGAACCGATAATATCAAGTCTGTAAATGTATATGCCTGATGCGGCATTTTCTGCTTTGAAAGTGAACTTGTGTTCACCCTCCTCATACCAACCGTTGGCAAGAACGGTTGTTTCTCTTCCCCTGATATCAAAAACTTTTAATGATATTATGGAAGGTTCGTTTAAATAGACGGGTATAATTGTTTCAGGGTTAAAGGGGTTTGGATAGTTGACCCCCAACCCCGAATTTACGGGAATTGTGGGGAAATCTTCATTCTCAACAGTTACAAGCGAGCGGCTGTATTTTCCGATATAACCAAATCTGCCGGCAGTGTAAGCGGTTAAAGAATCTGTGAACTGAATATCGTAGAGAATTCCACTATCGGGAACATCATACTGTATCCAGTTTGTCCCTTTATCAGTTGTGTAGATAAATTTTTGCGCAAACCCGAGTGGTACCCAGGCTTCATTTTCATTTCTAAATGAGAGTCCATAAGGGACACCAAACACATCAAGACTTCGGTAATCCCAATTCTCCCCACCGTCGGTGGTTGTGACCACCGCAGTTCCATATTCAAAATCGCCACCAATCCCGATGATATTCAGGGAATCAAAGACTATCAGACCCCTTATCGGCTCAGGACCCACTCCATACGCCCTCCAGTATTCACCTCTGTTGGTTGTTTTCCAGATTACTCCCGCAATATCGATGTGACCACCATACCCAAAAGCCAGATTATCATCAAAAAAGCTGAATCCGAGGATAGGAAAATTGGTGAAAGAACTTGTGTCGGTTTGTGCCGCAATCCATTCCTCACCACCGTTGGTTGTGTGGGCTATCTTCCCTTCAAGGCCTGATGCCCAGCCGTTAAGAGAATCGAGGAAATGAAGACCTATAAGATATACATCGTCGTGGCGGTAGCGGGATTCACTCCATGAATCACCACCGTCGGTGGTTTTATAAAATATTGTGCCAAAGGGAGGGGCTTCAAAATCAAGAGCAACTGCATATCCTGTTGTTTTGGTTACAAAAAAGACATCGGAAATGTCTTTTATGCTTGGGAACTGAAGTGTCTGCCAGGAGAGACCTCCATCAATGGTTTTCACTCCAAAACCTGTGTCACCAACTGCAAAACCGTATAAACTGTCAACGTTTTGTTGGTAAGAACCGGCAGTTTTGTCCAGGTAAACTTTTGAGGAAGAATTGTAAACGAAAGAAGAAAAAAAACAACCGGTATGAGTAATTTCAAGCCAAAAATCCTGTTAATTGGGAATATCGTCCAAAATTTATTCAAACCGGTTCAAATAAAAGAAACTAAAATTAGCCTATTCGTTCGATCACCGACTCAACAAATCTCTTGACCGATTTTTCGTGGTAAGAGAAATAAAGACATGGTTCAAACATCTCCAACTCGATCAGTTTAAACTCGTCTTTGGTATAAACGCCATCCACTCGGGAATATAATGTGTCAAAACCAAGAGCATCATTAATTTCATAAGCCCGATCGATTAAATCGGCAGATGGTTTAACTGCTTCTACTGTGCCGCCAAAGTCAATTTGTGTTCTGAAATCACCCGGTGAAACTCTTTTTAACACTGCATGGCTGTATTCACCATTTAAAAAGATAAGAGAATATTCACCATTGGTTTCAATTTCTTCAATATAATCCTGTATCATAAGGTCTGCAAATTCAAGAATTTTTGCAGCGATGGGGTTGAAGTCGAGAGCTTCGTCCCTCGAAACGAGGTATGTTTCAAATGCACCGGCTGAAATTGCAGGTTTAATTACAACTCTTTTAAATCTTTTTCGTTCAAAAACTTCTTCAAGTTTTAAGATACTCGCCTTTGGGATGAACATCGTGTCAGCGGTGAGAACACCTCTTCTCTGAAGCTCTTTGATGTAACTTTTGTGCAGATTCTTTTTAATAATCTCCGGCTTGTTTAATATTTTGTAGCCGGCAATGGTAGCCTTGTTCATCCAGGAAATAAATTCTGCCGTTGTGAGGAAATAATCCCATGGAGATCTCACGATCAGGAGATCATATTCATTTGGAGGCAGAGGTCCGTCATTCCAGATCACCGGCTTTGCGATGATCTTTTTCTCCTTAAAAGCGGGTAAGAGAAGTTGATCGTCTTCTGTTAAATCCGGGTATGCCCGGCATGTCACTAATCCTAATTTTATCATCTTGCCAAACTTTATGTGATATTGCTATTAAATTTATTCACTGAATTCAAATTTAACAACTTTTTTGAACCTGTGAAAACCAATTTACTTTAACGGAAAGAGAGAGTGGATCAGAACCCGGTTGTTTGAGAACCTGAGAACTTTAGAACTTTAGAACTTGAGAGTTCAAACACATCATTGAAATCTATCCCTGTTTATATTATTGGATTACTGAATTATTGCATTAGTTTGTTTCACTTCACAAATTGAAATTTTAAGCTTTTTGAGACTTTTTATCTCCCTGATTTAATTCAATGGTCAATATATAAACCCCTGATGATATGTTCAGTTCTTTGAAATCAAACTTCGCGGTTGTTATTCCGGCTGTAACTTCTATTCCCTTTTTTATCAGTTCCTTTCCTGTTGTGTTATACAATCTCAAATCTGCATACCCGCTGTAATTTCCTGTTATTTCAATTGTTATTTCACCTCTTGTCGGATTTGGATAGGCTTTTAGTGTAAATTCTTCTTTTTCGGCTTTTCGACTTCACCATCTTCAATAGCCATTGCCACCCTCTCACCACTCATTATGTAAAATGTACCGGGCTGTGCATATGGTTGCACCATTTGTTCCAATTCCAATGTCATCAAGTCCGTCACCGTTTACATCACCAACCCTCCCATAATGTTGAATGAATTCCCGTAATATCTGATTGGAGTGTCATCAGTTTTGTGCTTACCCCCCACAAACAGACGGCCTCCCGAACCATCAAGGGAAGATAAAAAATCTCCATATCCATCACCATTCACATCTCCAACAGATCGGGTATGAACAAATCCCTGATTTTGTGTGTTAAAGCCTTCTTCAGGGATATGATCTATATTTCGAGAGCCATAACTTACTGCCATTATGTACCAATATGAATACTTAAACTTTGTATCCCTTACAATCAGATCTGCTCTTCCATCTTTGTTAATATCTTGTATAATATTGTTAGTTCTTAGGATATTTACAGAATCCAGGAAACTGATAGTGTCTTGAAAAGAAAAGTCTGATCTGCCAAAAACGAATCTCCTCAAAGCAAAGTTTAACTGTACAGAAGGGCTTGTGAGAGTAAAAGATAAATCAGTTCTTCCATCACCATCAAGATCACCACTTGTTATATAAAATCCTTGAATGGTCTCATTTGGATAAAATGTCGCAATCTTATCGGGGATCGAATCCATCTCCGGAGACGAATTGTATATCAGAAATGCGCCTTTACCACCATACATGTCGTATGCGTATGCTACCATTTCTTCATAACCATCCCCGTTGAAATCAACCGGCCAGTCACCTCCCACAAATCTTAGATTGCCAATTATCTGTTCTGGTGCTTGAAAAGTGAAATCCGGGATTGTATCCATCGTGGGACCACCAAGATATATCTTTAAGGTCAATGGACGGGTATTGAATGTTGTCACTATCAAATCCCTGTATCCGTCTCGATTGTAATCACAAGCAGTTATGTGATATGGAAGATACCCTATAAAAGGAATTTCGAAAACAGGCACCGAATCGACAGGATTACCACCATGAAAAAGCAAAGCTTTGGCATCATATCCATAAGCTGCTGGATATTTAACCAGTACAAAATCATCGCAACCATCATCATTCTGGTCACCCATGTAGATGACAGCCCGTGGTGCGTATATATCATTTCGTGCGAAGATTATTGAATCAAATTGGCCGCTTACTTCAATTGTAACCAGCAAAAGGAGCAATCCCGAAAACGGGACAAATCGAAGGGAGCTTTGTTTTAGTTTAAACATATAATTTCCAATAAAATGTACTGTCCTCTGATAAAGTCGATTTAGCAAACAATTAAATTAAAAATTGCATGAAATCGATTGCTTAAAATAGAAAAATTATTTTGTTTGAGAATGATAAATTTGAGGAGAGGATGAGAACTTAAGGAACTACGAATATTTAATCCCGCAAGCGGGATAAGAATGGTTGGGGGTGGACGTTATGGCTACGAATATCAAACCATCTCCGAGGATATTCCATCATAACTCTCCTCTGCGAAAATCTGTTTAATCTGCGTGTATCTGCGTCCCCTTCATCCGTGGGATTCCGTGTTAAATCCGTGCCATCCGTGGAACTATCCCGCTTACGGTTAATCATGTTGCAGACGGCAATCGGGACGATTACCTCTCCTCACACTTACGCCAAAAATTGGTGGAACTATTCACTATCTCTTTGGGAATGCCCGAAACTACTCATCTTCTTTTCTTATCTTTACTTTTTGATTTTAAGAATTTGAGGAAACAAAAAATGAAGATGAATAAAGTCGGGAAATCCGATCTAACGATATCAGAAATCAGTTTGGGCTGCTGGACACTTGGCGGTTTAAACTGGGTTGACGGCTCTCCAAATGGCTGGGCTAATGTTAATGAACCGGAAGTGGAAGAAGCTATTCTTTATGCAATTGATAATGGTGTCACCCATTTTGACAATGCTGATGTTTATGGCAATGGCAGAGCTGAAAGAATGCTTTCGAAAATACTCGGAAGTCGTTCCAAAGATGTAACAATAGCTACAAAAATTGGTTGGTTCAAGGGTACCGCTGCACATGCTTATGAACCCACACATATCCGCCATCAGTGTGAACAGTCACTTATTAACTTAAAAAGAGATTATATCGATCTCTACTATTTCCATCATGGTGATTTTGGTACCGATGATGTTTATCTTGATGATGCAGTTGCAATGATGTACAAGTTAAAAGAAGAGGGGAAAATCAGAGTAATTGGACTTTCTTCCTATTCCCACGAAAGATTTACAACTCTTGCCCCAAAAATAAAACCCGATACCCTTCAAAGTTCTGCCAGTGCACTGGATGACAAATACCTCGCAAAAGGAACCCCCACTTCTGATCTGTTGAATGAGACGGGAATTTCATTTGTAGCGTTTGGACCAGTTGCTCAGGGATTGCTCCTTGGCAAATATTCAAAAGACAATCCGCCAAAATTTGAACCCGGAGATCACAGAGCTGGTGCCCCAAGGTTTTCAGTGGAATTCCTGACAAAACTTGAACCCAAAATTGAAGCTCTTAAAAAACATTTTGGTCCAACAGGCGAAGATCTTGCAAGAGTTGCATTACAATATCTTTTAAAATATGATCGTGTAGCCGCAGTAATCCCCGGATTCAGGAATCTCGCTCAGGTTAAAATGAACCTTTCGGCTGCTGACAAACCACTTACAAACGATGAATTCAGTTTTGTACAATCAATTTTTTCAAATAAAGGAGAGTAGTAAATTATGTTCGAATTTAGTGAACTGCCTGCAAAGGAACCTAAAAAGAGGGAATATGAAGAGTCGGAAGAGCTTAAATTTCTGGCTGAAAAAATAATTTCTGAACAAAAAATTGATGTTATGCCCGCTCAGGTCGGGTATATGATTGTCAGCCCAAATATCTCTAAAACGGTTCCGAGTAAAACGATTAAAACACCGGCTGAATTAAAACATTTTTCCGGTTTTGATTACCTGGTTGAAGTGTCGCTTGATCTCTGGACTGCCCTTGATGAAGCTGAAAGATATATCCTTATACACCATGAATTCCTTCATATCCTCCCGATAATGAACGAAAAAACGGGAGATTATGACTTTAAAATCAGAAAACCTGATTTTGTGGCATTTAAATCAATTCTCGACAAATATGGAACCGACTGGAAACAAAAAATTAAACTGAGTCTAAGCTCTATCCATAATCTAACACCTGCACAGGAAGATTCTATTAGAATATAGAGGAGAAGTTGAGTACTTGAGTACCTGAGTACTTGTACTTAAGTACAGAACTTCAGAGTTAGGGAACTTTAGAACTTTAGAACTTTAGAACTTTCGGAACTTCGGAACTTCTGTGATTAAGTAATTCAGGGTTTCGAGGTTCTGGAGTTCTCAGGTACCCAGGTCACTCAAGTACTCAAGTACTCTAGTCTCTCGAGTTCTCAATTTGCTTTTTGCTACAAATATTTGTAATTTATGTTAATGATCTTCATAAACATAAAAAGGAGCCTTTATGAGATATCTTTACATGTTATTTGCTGTTATCCTGATTGCCGGGACTGGATTTGCTCAGAATGTTACTGTGCAAGATTACAAAGTTCCTGTAAGTACAGCAAAAATCCTGAGACTGACGGGAAGTTATAACTTCGCACAGAGAACAGACGAAGTTACAACTGATGTAACATCAAACAACGCTAATGCGACCGCTCTCTTCAGATATTTTTATTCATCACTTCCTTTTGCTTATTTTGTTGATATCGATGCTGTCGGCGGAAAGAATTTTGCCGAATTTAGTCACGATATTTCAATTCGTCCGAGTATAAGGAAATATTTTGCGGATGACAAAGACTGGTTTGGTTTTGGTGCACTTGATCTTCGTCATGCAAACACCTTCAAGCAGATCGAGTCGAACCTCACTGTTGGTGGTGGATATGGCCGTTATATCAACGCCACTGCTCTCGCAAAAGCTGTGAGAATTGAAGATCACCTTCTTAAAGAGGGTGTTATCTCAGCCAGACTTCCAAAAGAAACCATGATAAAGATCGCTAACATCATCGAGCGTGAACAAGAATATCGTGGCGTTTTTGGAGATACTTACGAGAAAAACTGGTATGAGGATATCGAAAAAGAGATGCGTGCAACAGGTCTTCTTCAGGGTGGTGCCCTCGGAGCAATTGGTATTCTTAGAACACAACAGGTGTTAAAAGGAATAAACGAAAGAGTTAATGAAAGATTCTTCGGATGGGACGTTACTGCAGGTGTTCTCTTTAACCTTTCAACCCGCGACAAATCACCAACAAACTCACCTGCCCTTTCAGTTGGTGGAAGATTTTCGAATCCTATTGGATGGAACTCACAAATTAATGCTTATGCAAATATGAACACACCTTTTGATTCCACCTTTTTCAAAAGTGTGATTGTAACAGCAGGTGCCGATTACTTTTATGAGCTTGGCAACAAAATAAACTTTGTTGTTGGTTATCAATTAAACTTTATTAAAAGAAGCGTTCCGATTTTGCCTCTTAATGAAGAAAGTTATATGGATCATGCAATCTCTGCCGGATTCATTTTCTATCTTGAGAACAACATCAATCTCGGAATTCAATCTTCACTTAACAGAAGTGGACTTTTGAAAGTTACCGATTTTAGAACTTCAGTTTCTCTACAATACAATGTGTTTTAATTAACAACATCTTTAAAATCAAAAAGGCTGTCCAAATCGGGCAGCCTTTTTTTTATTCTGTTGAATTCTTTACTTTTTGATCCAGGTCTGGCCATCTTCGGAAAGATTTTTCAGATATTTAGCCGGTTCTTTTTTCAATTTCGATTCACATCCGGGGCAACAAACCGCAACTGTTTTTCCATCAATTTCAAGTGTTGTAGCACCTTCTTCAATTTTTTCGCCTGTTACAGGACAATATAAATTCCAGACTTTCTTAACGGTTGTTTTGTCCTCTGAGCAACTGTCACCTGTTTTATCCGCTGAGCAACAAGCGTCTTTTTTAACTGTTGTGTCTTTGGCTGCGTGATGTTCCTTATTCTGGTTTTCCTTCTTTGAGGCATCCTGTGCATTCAAAGTTGCAGTGCCAAAAAGGATGAAAAGGGGTAAAGCTAAAAAAATCAGCTTGTGCATGTATTCTCTCCGATGTTTGT
>JADJNX010000013.1 GCA_016714125.1 Ignavibacteriales bacterium
AAAGTTGATTGATGATCGAGTCGCGTTCTATTAGTTGCAACCGTTGTTCTTTGATCAACAGCAGTATTATTTATCCATCCTGTGTTCGTGAGTGGATTACCCGAATAAACATAAAAGGGATTAACCAACTGACAATTTACCCCACCCCTGACTTCACCAAAAGCCCATGTGCAAGGGTTAAGATATTCACCTGTCCTGTTTTTACCGGTCAGATAATTTCGTACTTCTTGTGAAGTATTTGGGTCACCTTGCGTTGGATGGGCTTGCATGTAGTGCTGTGAAACTCTCATTCCACTATTTATTGCTCCGGGATAGAGAAGTCTATCAAACGGTTTTCCCAGTGGAATAACTGCAGTATCGAGTGGGATATCAATCCCGTTTTCAAATGTTCCATTATTATTTACGTCCGTAAAACTTATCCCGGGAATGTAAATGGGAGTTCCGAAGAGCATTATATTGTAGATTGCCGGTGGGTTTGCGCCAAATAACGGATCGTCGCCATCATTATAACAAACTATCGAATTCCTTAGAGTATCTGTGGAAATCAGGTCATCATTTGCATCTCCAAGATCAGGATCACTCTGAATTCCAAAAAATAATATCATCAATTTTCGGAGAGAGATTCCCTTTTTTTACAATTTCATATCTTATAAAAACCGCATCCTGCATTGCCGGAGAGTCGGAATCAGGGAAGGCGTAGATAGTCTGTCGAATTTCGATTCCTTTGGGAGACTCCAAATACCTTCTTAAAGATACATCCACTCCATCATTAAACACCGTAAAATAAGATACTTCACCGAGTATTTCGGGCATATCCTCATTTAATTCCCAGGTCCCGTTTTGATTTAAGTCGATAGGATCATAAATATTGTTGTTGTTTCCATCCCAGTATCTTGCACCCAATGAGACTGCCCCTTTCCACCTTTGCCAGGAAGTGCCAAAAGCAGAATCGGAGAGAGCGACTTGGTAAATACCATTTTTTGGGTCTTCGATTGGATAACCCACTTTCCCAACCTGGAAATCCTTAATAAGAGATGTGCTGAAAACCCCTGCAGCCCAAACACTTGATTCTATCAGACCCGACAGCATAAAACCTTGTGAAAAAATTGAGACAATTGAATCATACCTCATACCCCCTCCTGATGCAGTTGCCACATCAGCCAGATTCCCTCTATTGTCAATAGGGAGAATTATCCGACCTGTTCTGATATCAATCGACTTAACCACATCAGGAAAGGCGCAAGCCGTAATAATTTGTTTTGTAGTTGTTGTGTCAAATGCGGTTTGCATTGTGATTCTAAACATTAACAAGTCACCTTCTTGAAAAACCCTGATAAAATTACCATAAATTTTATCACCAGAGAGTGAATCGTTGTGGTTTCCATCATCAAAAAGTTGAAGTGTATAGGGTTGATCATTGAGTAATCCGTATAAATTAACACCCGTAACCGGAGATAAAGAACCGGTGAACACTCTAATATTTAGTGAATCGCCCGCAACGACCGAATCTTTATTTAAAATATAGTCGTAGATAACTGGTGGAGTTGAATTGTCTTCAAGTTCAAGTCCGTTTGCCCATGATAAATATTTTGATCCCTGAAGTGTGTTCCTGTCGCTTGAAAATACAATATAAGGGGTTAAAGATTGAGAATTAAGATTTGGAATCCCATCAACTCCCGGGTAATAGGTAACCCTGACCGGAGTTCCCCATGTGGTTCCTTCATCACTGCTTTTGAATAATAAATGTTGGAGTTGTTATACTTACCAAAAACTTTTGATGTTTTTGTGTAATAGATATATAGTTCATTTCCTGAACCCCTTGATAATCGGGGATTGGACAGAATAACAGAAGTGTCCTCGTGGACAAGAACAGTATCCTGCCACGTGTTGGTTGAAAGATACTTAACAAAATAGATTTTATTAGGGGTACTGGTACCCTGTTGCTGTCCTGCAAGATAAAAACTCCCATTTCCGATGCTTAACAAGGCAGGATTCAAAAAGACTGGAGATGGAAGGCTTAACCAGTTCTGCCAGGTGGTTCCATTGTCAGTGCTTCTTTTAGTGCCCGCAATAGTAGATCCATTTGACCCTGTTAAGATGAGTCTCCCGGCTCCCAGGTGGACAACTGATATAATTCGGAGTGAAACTGACTGGAAAGTGTTTGTAAGTATAAAGCGCATATTGGGGGTCCAGGTGGTGCCACCATCATCCGAATATTTGAAGTAGGTGTGTTTCAATGACCCGGCTTTGATGAAAAGGAGCAGCCTGTTATTATTTCCCTTTATAAGTCTGGTGCCCGCATAAGGGTCTTCGATAATATTAGCCGGAGAAGCGATGGTATCAAATACAACCACTTGATCCTGCCATGTGGTACCTGAATCTGTACTCTTACTCATGTAAAAACGAACTCGGGCTAATTCTTCGAATCTCGACCAAAGAGCATACATTTCATTGTTGCCAAAGTCGACCACTTCACCATTTATATGATTTACATCATCGATGGGGAATGGGGCAGTTCTGATCGTTGTCTGTGTATAAACCGGATTAATAATGATTAATAACAGTAATCCAAAAAATATTTTTTTCATTTTATCACCTGTGTTGTCAATTGATTTTCTCTTTTGTGAGAACCTCGGAACTTCAGAACCCCGGAACCTCAGAACCTCAGAACTTTAGAACCTTAGAACTTGAGAACTTAAAAATATTAGAACTTTAGAGCCAGAGAGTACTGAGTACTAAAAAGACTCGAGTACTCAAGTTCTAAAGTTCTACTTCATCAATATCATCTTCCTCGTCTGTGTAAATTTATCGCATTCGAGGCGATAAAAATATACACCACTTGCGAGTGTATTGCCCGAAAATGAAACTTCATGATTTCCGGGGTTCATCTCCTGATTGAGGAGAGTGTTAACCAGCGCCCCTGTGTTGTCATATATTTTTAATGTAACAAACGAATTTTCAGGGATACTGAACTTAATCACAGTGTTTGGGTTAAAGGGATTTGGGTAGGATAATTCATATACCCCGGGAAGCTGAGATACACTTTCCTTCGAAGAAGTTGGTATATAGTTGTATTGGGCGCCCAATACGGCAAAAATGGAATCAACATTTGCTCTTGTAACAGCTACAGAGTTTAATGACGAGGTACCTCTTCCGACAATAATTGCTGTGTGGTATGTAAGTGCTCCGGAGTTTTTTAATGGTGTTCTGTCACTTGCGGCGAGTGTCCTCTGATCAACGGCGGTGTTATTGATCCATCCCGTGTTTGTAACGGGATCTCCTGAATAGATAAAAACAGGGTCTACCAGTGAACAATTTATGCCACCCCTGACATCACCAAAAGTCCATGTACACGGATTAAGATATTCCCCGACCAGGTTCTTCCCAAGCATATAATTTCGTGCCTGTTGTGTAGTATTTGGATCACCATGTGTTGGGTGCGATTGCATATAATGCTGTGAAATTCTCATCCCGCTATTGATTGCACCGGGATAGAGTTGATTAGAAAATGGACTTCCCAGAGGAATTACTGCGGTATCGAGGGGTATATCCACTCCGTTTTCAAATGTTCCGTTATTATTGACATCGGTAAAACTTATCCCTGGGATATAAAGGGGAGTTCCAAAGAGCATTGTATTATATATTGCAGGGGGATTTACACCATAATTTGGATCATCCCCCTCATTATAACAAACAACCGAATTCCTGAGGGTATCCGTCGTTACGAGGTCATCATTTGCATCACCGAGATCAGGGTCACTCACGATGCCAAAAATAAAATCTTCAACCCCGGAGGATAGATTCCCATTTTTTGAAATCTCATACCGGATAAACACTGCATCTCGGAGAGCCATAGTCTCGGCGTAAGGGAAGGCGTATATGGTCTGTTTTATTTCTATTCCTTTTGGAGATTCTGAAAACCTTCTTAATTCAATCGGAACGCCATCGTTATATACAGTGAAGTAAGATACCTGTCCTAAAATTTCGGGCATATCCTCATTTATCTCCCAGGTTCCGTTCTGATTCAGATCAATCGGGTCGTAAATATTGTTACTGTTTCCATCCCAATATCTTGCACCGAGGGAAACTGCCCCTTTCCATTGCTGCCACGAGGTTCCAAAAACAGAATCAGAAAGCGCCACTTTATAGATGCCATTTCTTGGGTCATTAACAGGGGAACCAACTTTACCTGCCTGAAAATCCACAATTCTTGATGCACTTAATTGTCCCGCTGCCCAATTGTTCGATTCGATCATTCCTGAGATCATAAAACCCTGGGAGAAAACAGCGCTTACAGAGTCAAATTTCATTCCCGTTCCTGAGCCGGCGTTTATATCGGCAAGAATTCCTTTATAATCAAAAGGGAGGGTTATTCGGCCGGTTTTGATCTCGGCAGTGGTAGGACGATCCGGAAGTGGACAGGAAATGACAAATTGTTGTGTTATTGTTGTATCAAACGAATTATGGGCGGAGATGGTGAATCTTAATAGATCACCTGCTTTGAAAACTTTGATAAAATTACCAAAAATTTTGTCACCCGGAAGTGAATCGTTATGGTTACCATCATCAAAAAGTTGAAGTGTATAGGATAAATCGTTATAAAATCCCGATAACTTTACACCTGTGAGGGGAGATTGGGAACCGGTGGACACCTTTATTTTAACTGAATCTCCGGCAAAAACCGAATCTTTATTTAATTTATAGTCGTAAATGACTGGTGGAGTTGAGTTGTCTTCAAGTTCAATTCCGTTCGCCCATGATAAATATTTTGAACCGCGAATAGTATTTCTGTCACTCGAAAACACAATGTATGGCTTTAGTGATTGTGAATTGAGGTTCAGATTCCCTTCTACTCCGGGGTAATAAGTAACTCTTACAGGAGTTCCCCATGTGGCTCCTTCATCAACACTTCTTACATAATAAATATTTGAATTGTTATACTTACCAAAAACTTTTGAAGTTTTTGTGAAATAGATATAAAGGTCATTTTCTTCACCTTTGTATAAGCGGGGAGCGACAGCACAACAGAAGTATCTTCATACACAATCACTGTGTCTTGCCAGGTGTTTGTTGAAATATACTTGACAAAATAGATTTTTTTGCCCGATATTGTTCCGGGTTGTTGCCCTGTCATGTAAAAACTGCCATTTCCGATGCTTAAAAGGGAAGGATTTAAGAATGCGGATGTTCCCAAAGTAATCCAATCCTGCCAGGTGGTTCCGTTGTCCGTACTTCGTTTTGTCCCGGAAGTACTGAATCCATTTGAACTTGTGAGGATTAGTTTACCTGATCCGAGATGCACCACGGAAAAGATTCTGTAAGAGGCTGCTTGAAAAGGGCTTGAGTGAACTCTTAGAAGGATGTTTGGAGTCCAGGTGATGCCACCATCATCTGAATATTTGTAGTAGGTTTGTTTATTTGATCCGCTTTTGATAAAAAGCAGTAGCCGATTGTTATCACCCTTTAAAAGTTGGGCACCTGAGTAGGGGTCCTCTCCACCGCTGAGCGTAGTCGTGTCAAAAATGACTGATTCACTGCTCCATTGAGTACCTCCGTCAAAACTTTTACTCATGTAATAACGAATCAGATTCGTTTCTTCATGTCGTGACCAAATGGCATACATTTCGTTGTTGCCAAAATCAACCACTTCACCATTTAGATGATTTAGATCATCAATGGGGAACGGGTTATTACTGATCGTTGTCTGGGTATAAACCGGATTAATAATGATTAAAAGCAGTATTCCAAAAAACATTTTTTCATTTTATCACCTCAAGAAAAATTCGCCTTTACCTGAAACAAACGTATCAAGTATTATCTTTAAAGACATTGAAATATAATAATTATTATTGAGTTAATTAGCCTATTTATGGGTAAATAAATCGTTATTTTTTTAAAATAATTTTCATTACCTATTGACTCTGAAAAATTTAATTCGTAATTTGTAATAAACATTACAATCTTTCCTAAAAGTGAAAAAATGATTACGATAGATAAAAACAGACTTATCGAGATATTTGTATCTCTGGTAAAAATTGACGCGTT
This sequence comes from Ignavibacteriales bacterium, assembly GCA_016714125.1. Taxonomy (GTDB): domain Bacteria; phylum Bacteroidota; class Ignavibacteria; order Ignavibacteriales; family Ignavibacteriaceae; genus UTCHB3. The sequence goes on from JADJNX010000013.1 coordinate 6,046, forward strand.
ATCACAGAATGAAAAACCATTAGCCGATTTTGTGCGCTCATTTCTTGCGGGCAAATCAGTTACTATTTCAGAAGATAACAGCCGTCATGCGACGGGCAGCAATACAGGCAATATAATTATCAAAAAGGGTAATGGCGGTAAAATGATGCTTACTTCGCACATGGATACTGCCAGGACGACCGCCAATATAAAAGTAATAATTGACGAAAAAACAGGAAAGATATCTTCCAGATGGAAAGACGATACTTGGTGCTGATAACCGTCAAGGGATGGCTATTCTTCTTTATTTGCTCGAAATAGCCGAGAACAATCCCGAGATTGGGGATTTTACAGTCGTTTTTACGACTTGTGAAGAAACAACTTTGGGTGGTTCAAAAAATTTGCAGGTACCAAAGTGGGTAGAGGCGGGAATGGTTTTTGATTCTTCTCATTTACCCGGTAAGTTTGTTTACCGCGCACCCGGATCAAAAGCATTTACACTTGAAATTCTTGGCAGGGCTTCCCATTCCGGAATCTCACCTGAAGCGGGTATAAATGCAATAGCCATTACTGCTGCGGCAATTTCCCAACTAAAACAGGGAAGACTTGACCCCGATACAACAATGAATATTGGATTAATTCAGGGTGGAAGTGCTGTAAATGTTGTTCCTGAAAGTGTTAAATTGACAGGTGAAGTTAGATCATTTAAGCCTGACCGCCTCGACGAAGAGCTCGAAAGAGTTCTGGATACTTTTGGAACTGAAGTCTTTAACACGGGAGCAACAATCAGGACAGAGACATACGAAGATTTTACACCGTATGAATTAACCTCTGATCATCCGGCATTTAAACTGATCTATCGGGCAATTCAAGATTCAGGGCTTGAACCTAAACCGGAAATTTCGTTTGGAGGAAGTGATGCCAACTCTTTTAATGGATTGGGAATCCCTTCAGTGAATATCGGGATAGGTGCACAAAAGCCGCACGCAAATGATGAATTTGTTTTGATCGATGATTTCATTGCTGCTGCAAATATTGGTTTACACTTAGTGAGAAAAAAATGAAAAAAATTCTTCTTTTGACTTTATTGTTCATAATACCGGTTTTGTCTCAACCAAAAGGGAAGTTGCTGATAATTGGCGGCGGATCGAGACCAGCTTACATGATGAACAAGTTTATTGAACTTGCAGGTGGTTTTGGTGCCAAAATTGTGATTGTACCAAATGCGAGTGAACTGCCGAAGGATGAAGCCTGGGATCACAGTTCAGAGTTTGTAAAACTTGGCTGTACAAATGTCAAAGCCCTTTATTTTAACAGAGAACAGGTTGATTCTCCTGAAAATCTTTCAGCTCTTGAGGGAGCAACGGGAATATTTTTCTCGGGTGGCGATCAGTCAAAACTCTTTAAAGAAGTAGGGAAAAGCAAATTTTTCGATAAGATAAAAGATATCTATGAAAAAGGCGGTATGATTGGCGGTACCTCAGCAGGAGCTGCCGTGATGAGTAAAGTTATGATCACCGGAAACGAACTGCTTATTCATGACAGCGATTATATCTTTTTTTACTGTTCACGCCAACAATGTTGAAACATTGGAGGGATTTGGTTTTCTTGACAATGTAATAATCGACCAACATTTCATTGTGAGAAAAAGGCTTAACCGACTAATCTGTGCTACAGTTGAACACCAGTTACCCGGAATCGGGATTGATGAATCCACTGCTATTTTGGTAGAGGACGGAAGATATTTTACGGTTGTGGGTGAAAGTGGTGTGGTGATTGTTAATCCACTTACAGGGAAAAAACTAAACAACAACAAAAATGGGATGTTGTCAGCGAGGGATATCACAATGCATCTTTTGATGGATGGTGACCGGTATGATATGAAAACCAATACAATTTTAACTAAATAACCTAAATAATTGGAGCAACCCATGAAAAAATTTCTTCTTCTTTCAATTTTTGCAATTTTTATAATTGCAGATGTTTTCCCGCAGGCGATTTACAATTCAGGTAAGATCGAAGTCACCCTCCGTACTTACTGCCGTGTCCGTATCGGTATGATTGACGGGCTTGGTGCTTCTGTAAGACAGTTGGACAGAGCTTCACTCCTTTACTATATGGGTGATACCACCGTATATGACTACCTCGAAGATTCAGATGACATGATGGCACCCGACACTGTTGACAACCCGACATGGGGAGACGTTGAGCTGTCCTCAAGATGTAACAGTTTATATGTTCCCAAGCCACCCGCTCTTGAAGAAGCTGTTCACGTTTACGGTTGGAACAACAAAGGTTATGTCATCGTAAAGTACACAGTAAAGAGCCTTGAAGCCAACGCTTACCAGGGAAGATTCGGTATGGAATTCATCCCTCAGGTTGAGGGTGCCTATGGCAACGAAGTGATGACCTACAACCCTTCGAGACAGCTTTTCAGCTTCTACAAAACCAATTATGTAGGTGTTAAGATACTTAATCGCGACGTGGTATCTGCCCACAATTTTGAGTGGTTTGATGGATATCAGACAGATTCACTCCTTTCAAGATGGATGACCGACGGTCAGTTCGAGAACTTCCACTGGGCAGGTCTTGACGGCGGCGCTGGTGTATTCGGTACTTCACCTGTTGCAACAAATCCCGGCGATTCAGTGATTATGTATCTTGCCTATGCTGTTGGTATCGATTCCGTTGAAATGAATGCTAATATTGATGAAGCAACAACCAAATTTGTAACCGGTATTCTTGATAATACACCAGTTGCTTCGATCACTGATTACAAAATGTATCAGAACTATCCAAATCCATTCAACCCAAGCACTATGATCACATTTGACATTCCAAAATCAGGAAATGTTAATCTCTCAGTTTATGATCTCCTTGGAAACAAGGTAGCTGAACTGGTAAACGGTTATCATGATGCCGGAAGACAAAATGTCGTTTTTGATGCTGCAAAACTTTCAAGTGGCGTCTATTTTTATACACTTAGATCAGGCGCAACAACCATTACCAACAAAATGATCCTTTCTAAATAAGTAAACAGTTTCGAGCGGGAGGAACGGGAAGATAACCTGTTACCTCCCCCTCACTAACTCATCACTTTTAACACAAGGATCGTCAAGATGCGTTACCGCGAAGTAAAAGAGCGGATTGAAGAGAAGTTTAAAGACCTGCCAAAAAATCAGCAGAAGATAGCGGATTTTTTTCTCGTTAATTTTGACCGGATTCCATTCCTGAGTGTTCAGGAGATTTCTGAGAGTACACATGTCAGTGTAGCCTCGATTGTGAGGTTTGCTCAAAATCTTGGTTTCTCAGGTTTCAGTGAAATCAGGGATGAAATTTCGGTAATTCTTCAAACTGAGATCAATAGCAACAAAGACCTTTTCCCACTGATTGAAATGGAAGAAGGAAATAAAAACACTCTTACTGAAGTTGCAAATCTTGATATCCAAAACATCAACGAAACCCTCTTTATGATCGATCGCGAGAAATTTTCTTCAGCGGTCGGGATGCTGTCATCTGCAGAAGAAGTTTACACAGCGGGAATGGGGATTTCCTATCTTCTCGCCGAAGTATTAAGTTACCAGTTAACTCAAGTAGGTATAAAAGCCAAAAATTTTAGAAACAGTTGGGCTTCCTTCCTCGAAGAAAGTCTTTTTATCCCTGACAAGGGGGTACTCATTGTTTTCTCTTTCCCTCCTTATTCGCCCGAGACAATTGACCTGGCAAGATCAGTTAAAAAGAGGGGAATCAAGGTGATCTCTATTACCAATAAATCCACTTCACCGGCAGCCGGCAATTCAGATATTGCCCTGACTGTGAAATCAGAGAATATGTTATATACAAACTCATTTGCTGCAATTTCGGTATTAATTAACGCGATTGCAACCGAAGCTGCCCGGCTTAACAAGAAAAAAGCCAAAGAATGGCTTCACAAACTCAATGATATTGAACAAGGCCGCCTCATCACATAACAAGAGGAGATTATGAAAAGATTTATTCTTTTTCTTCTTATCGTTGTCCCTGTAGTTCAAGCCGGTATTACCGGAAAACTTGCAGGAAGAGTAACCGATGCTATTACCGGTGAACCATTAATTGCCGCCACCATAATGATTGAAGGCACCAAACTTGGTGCATCAACTGACAAAGATGGCAGATTTACAATATTAAATGTTCCTCCGGGTGTCTTTATTATAAAGATTACCTATGTTGGTTATGAACACCTTTCGGTTGAAGGGGTTAAGATCGTAGTGGATCAGACAACTACACTCGATTTTAAATTAAAACCTCAATCGATGACAACAGATGAAGTGGTGGTTACGGCAAACACTCCTCTTATCCAGAAAGACTTAACCAGTACCATTTCCGTTGTTGGAAGGGACGAGATTGAACTTCTCCCCGTTGGTAATTTCACCGATCTTTTGTCACTTCAGGCAGGTGTCGTTGGTGATGGTTCAAATCTTCACATTCGTGGTGGCAGATCAAATGAAGTCGCTTATATGATCGATGGAATTTATGTAACAGATCCTCTTCTTGGTGGTCTGGCTACTCAGATTAACAATGATGCTATTCAAGAGATGTCGCTCCTCTCCGGTACATTTAATGCCGAGTATGGAAACGCACTTTCAGGAATTGTTAATATTGTTACAAGGGATGGTTCCGATAAGTTTTCGGGCAAGTTTGAAGTAAGGACCTCCAATTTTGGAGTTGAGAGATACTCAAAACTTAACGAACTCAGAATGAACGGAAGTATCGAAGGGGCAATTATCCCCGGCTCACTCCGTTTTTTCCTCTCCGGTGAACAACTTAATGAGGGAAGTTATCTTCCATTTGGTTACAATAATGAGCAATCATTTTTTACCAAACTGACTTTAACAGCTATTCCAAATTTTAGAGTGACTCTTTCCAATCGGGGAAGTAAGGGTTTGCGACAGAGTTACAACCACGATTATAAATACATCCCCGAACAATATCTAAAAAGAAGAACTGACAGTTGGCAGACCTCACTTTCTGCAACCCATTCGGTAAGCCAGTCATTCTTTTATGATGTCAAGGTTTCTTATTTTAACCAGGGATATTATTCAGGTTTGGACAAAGATACATCAGATTATATGGTTGCCTCTGCACGAGTTCTGCTTTCGACAGCAGGAAATGGTTTTGAGTTTTGGGCAAAGGCTGATCCACTTGTGTTAACTGATTCAAGAACCACTACTCTCGATTTTAAGAGTGATGCGGTATGGCAGATCAACAATAATAACGAAGTGAAATTTGGTGCTCAATTCAAAACACACGATCTCAAATTGTGGAGCATTGAAGATCCCAAAAGAAATTTCCCTTATGTAAATAATTATCAGACCACTCCGTTTGAGATTGCAGGTTACATACAGGATAAAATTGAACTCCCAAGCCTTGTGATAAATCTCGGACTACGGTTTGATCACATGAACGCAAATGTGAAATTCCGTGGTAATCCACTTGACACCACTTCGATAATTAATGTTAAACCCCGCTCTCAGTTTAGTCCAAGAGTTGGTATTGCACATCCTATAACTGAAAAAACAAAACTTCACTTTGCATACGGGCACTTCTTCCAAAATCCCGAGTATCAGTTCCTGTTCCAAAATCAGCAATATGATATAAAAGTTCGTGAACCATTATTTGGGTCACCCGATCTTGATGCTCAGAGAACAATTGCTTATGAAGTGGGAGTTTCACATCAGTTGAATGACAGAACAGCTATCTCGCTTACTGCATATTACAAAGATGTTACGGGACTAATCGGAACCCGTTATTATTTCCCATTCACCGAGGGAAGATATGTTGGTTATACACTTTATGTTAATGAAGATTATGCCAATATGAAAGGTTTTGAAATCAACCTGGATATCAGACCTGACAAATATTTTGCCGGCGGGTTGACTTACACATATTCTGTCGCAAAGGGAAGTGCTTCATCTGAAGAAGAGCAGTATCCCGGAACTTCTGAATCGGCTCAACTTTATTATCTCGATTTTGACAAAACCCATGTATTAAATGCCACAGCCACATTTATGATCCCCAAGGATGAAGGACCATTGGTTTTTGGTGAACCCGTTTTTGATGACATGGATTTTTCTTTTGTATTCTCATATTCCAGTGGATATCCTTATACACAAACAGGTAGAGATGTTGGATTTGTTGTAAAAAATGCTCTCAGACAGCCATCAACCTGGTCGCTGGACCTCTTGATTGGTAAAGATTTGATAATTTTTAACAACACAAAACTCAGATTGTTTGCAGAGATACTTAATCTGACGGATCAAAAAAATGTTGTTTATGTTTACCGTGACACAGGCGATCCTGACTACACATTTGTTGGTGGTTATTCCAAGGAATATATGGAAGATCCTTCAAACTACGGCGCACCAAGACGCATCCGCGTTGGCGCATCCATCAGATTCTAATTGAGGAAGGAACAAAATTTATGTCATTAAAAATTAAAAATTCACAGATTTCCACACCGGCATTGTCTCCATTTTTTGGTAACATCCCAGTGGTTTTTGTGTCTGCTCTCTTGTTTATCTTTTTATTTTTTTCACCTGACTTAAACGCCCAGCTCCAGAAAAATGGCGGAGGGAATTCAACTCTTTCACTTCGTGACAGAGCAGGTGGAACACACAACGCATCCAACATCGGACTTTTCTTTGAAAACAGAGGAAAACTTTACCCAAGAAGACTTTCGCAAGGACCTTCAGGAGAATACCCGATTAACAGTAGTCAGCATTACATCTATAGAATGAACCCTTATGTCGGTATCCCCGGGAACGTGATTCAGGGTCGATATGTAACAAATGAGGAGTGGGAAGCATCATACGGTTATCACAACAATGAGGGTGCTAAGATTGCGTTCTCTGATAATCCTGCTTCCTGGCATCCAACCAATGGTTGGCCCGTTAAAGATGCAGATGGAAATCCTGTCATAAAGTCAGATCAGGATTCCTATTGTGCTTACAACGACAGCAACAATACTATCGGGATACTTGGGATTGAACTTCATCAGACAGGTTATGCTTATGGAGTCAAGTTCGCTCAGGATTTGCTTTTCTTTAAGTATCAGATAATCAATAAAAGCAACAAAGATTACGATTCACTCTATTTTACCCTGTGCTCAGATTTTGATATTGGTGATGCTTCCGGTGGAGCACCTGAATATGGAAATGACAAACTTGGATTTGACAAAGCGAAGAATTTTGTCTGGTGTTATGACAATGGAATAACTTCGGAATGGCCATCGGGTAAAACGGGAATGATGGGTGTTACACTATTGGAAACACCTAAAATTAACGGAGTTGAAGTTGGAATAACAGATTTCCATTATGCACTTTATAACGATGATGAGGTTTCTGATCTCGATTCAATCCTTTATGGCAGAATGGCATCAACTCAGTCCCTCTATAATTCAAGTGTAAGAAATAAATATTTCCACATTGGCAGTAACACTTCTATCAATTTTGATGATGTGAATACAATTCCGGCTTCAGGGCTTGATTTGTTATCAACTCTATCCTCAGGTCCTTACCATATATTTCCAGGAGACACACTTACATTTTACACAGCGATTGTAGCCGGTGATAACCTTCTCGACTTGCAGGAAAATCTTGCACAGGCACAACTCGTTCATAGATTTGACTATGAAGTTGCAAAACCGCCTGTAACTCCAAAACTTTCAGGAATTTCGGGTGATACCAAGAATACACTCTACTGGGATGATGAGGCTGAAAGATCATTTGACGGTTTTACCGGTCAATATGATTTTGAGGGTTACAGATTGTACAGAAGTGTTGACAAAGGTATTCATTGGACACTCCTTGGTGATTTTGACATTCCCAACGACATTGGCATCGATAAAGGAATTCAATATTCTTTTATGGATACAACTGTGACTAATGGTTTTGAATATTGGTACACGATCACGGCTTATGACAGGGGAGACTCCACTCTTGAGCCACTCGAGAGTCCTCTCGGCAAAAATCTGGAACAGGTTAATATTGTCTCACTTGCACCATTTTCAGCCGCTCTTGGCAGGACACCTGTTTCAGTGGAATCAGTTCGTCCTGTTGGAAAGGGAACTTCAAATTATGTACTGAATATTACACCTGATGACAATATTAATCTTTTGTCAGGTGAGTATGTTGTTGGATTTAATTATGTCCACCGGACTGAACGAGGTGTTCTAAAAACCACTCTCTCGCCGGTGTTCACCGATTCGTCCAATACCCCCCCCGAGAAATATGGAGTTTATTTTAGGGCACCCAACCTTTTTGATTTTGTAAACCTGACGACAGGTGAAAATATCAAAATTGATAATAACTATAACTGGACAAATCCAAATCAGATAATTTCCATTCCGGGTGCTGGTCTGAGAATCAGAATAACCACTCCCGCCGGAACACCCGAAGAGTTCAGACCTAAAAAAGGTGACTTGATTACTCTAAGTTTTGGTGTTGATGTTACCAAGGGTAATGATACTCTTATTAAGCCAAGACCGTTTTTCTTTGATAAACTTCAATCAACATCTGACGGTGTTATTTTCAGCATGTCCAAACCCAATCCGATTAAAAATTTCTCGAAAATTGGCGGAACGGATTTGTTTACATTCGATTTTACATCTGTTGATGAAACTGCTTTAAAAAACACACTCTATTTCATTGAAGTGAAATCAAGAGGATTTAATTCCACAGGTGAAGGTTTTGTTTCTCTCGAAATCAGAGATACTGCAACGGGAGCCCCAACAATTACTTTTGATACCGTTTACACACTTTCAAATGTGAGTTTTAACGGAATAAGAGGAAGGCTTGAGTTTACTGCGGGAAATCCTCCACAACCCGGGAATTTATTCTCACTGACATCAATTAAACCTAAAGCTCCAGGAGTTCGTGATAAATTTGCATTCACACTCAAAGCTCCGGTAATCAATAACGATGCTGTTAAGAGTGGACTTAATAAGATCAGAGTTGTACCAAATCCTTACATAGTCTCCTCACTTTACGAACCTGAGTTTGGTGAATTAAGGATGGAACCACTAAGGCAGATACAATTCATTAATCTCCCTTCGGAGTGTACAATTCATATCTTTACTGTTGATGCGGATCTCGTTAAAACAATTGAACATTCTGCTCAGAACGGTACTGCAATCTGGGATCTCAAAACCCAGGGTGGCAGGGAGATAACTTCAGGAATGTATATGTATGTAGTTAAATCCAAAGACGGCGAGTACATCGACCGCTTTGCTGTAATTAAATAAGCCGGGCAAGGAGATTTAACCATGAAAAAATTTATATCACTCTTCATTCTTATCGCATTGCAGGCGACTGCACAGTACAACAACCTTGGTACCTCGGGGGCACAGTTTCTCCAGATACCCCTTGGTGCAAGGCAGGCAGCAATGGCAGGAGCCGCAATTGCTTACACCGATGACGCCTCATCAGTATTTTGGAATCCTGCGGGTCTTTCCCATGTAAATCATGTGGATTTCCACTTTTCCAACTTAAACTGGTTTGATCTGTTTGATTTAAATGCTGCTTCTGCTGTTTATAATCTGGGTCCTGACCTTGGCGTGATTGGTGCTCATTTTATCTCCTTTTCCACGGGGAAGATTGAGATAACCACAGAGAAGGAGCCAAATGGAACGGGCCGTTTTTATGATGCTCAAGACATCGCACTCGGTATTTCTTACTCAAGAGCATTAACTGAGCAATTCAGAGCGGGCATAACAATTAAATACGTGTCACAACGAATCTGGAACGAAACAGCAGGTGGTATTGCTTTTGATATTGGTACACAATACCGACTTGATTACAACAACCTTGTGATTGCGATGAGTATGACAAACTTTGGACCCGATATGCGGTTTGAGGGTCCCGATTTGAATGTTCAATATCTTAAAGACGATAATTTACCACTTTCAAGACTGGCACCTGCCAACCTTAAAACGGAAGAATTTTCGTTACCCCTCCACTTCCAGGTGGGAATTGCAATGGACATCTTCAAGATCGATTTTGTTAAAATGCGTGCGGCGCTTGACGTGACCCATCCCAATGATAACGTTGAGAGGGTTAATTTTGGTACCGAAATCTCGGTTTTTGACAGAATTTTTCTCAGAGGTGGGTATCGTTACAACTATGATGATGAAAAATTTACATTGGGAGCCGGTGCAAATTTACCGATGGGCGAAACGATGGTAACTTTTGATTATGCGTATTCAATTTATGATATTCTTCCCAATGTTCAAAGAATATCGGTTGGGGTCAGGTTCTAAGGTTTGATTTCTGTGGTTTATTTCTTATTCAGTATATTTGAATATCCTTTATTTTAAAAATGGAATGACAAATGGATAAATCACAATTTAAATTCGAAAAAGAAATAGAAGTTCTCGATCAGATATTCAACGATATGGTTGAAGCGGTTCATTTGAAACCGGATGGAAATGATATCGAAGAATTAAGATTATATGTTGACAACACTTACACGGTTCTTAACACAACAGCACTTAGAGTAAAAGCGATTAAAAATCAGTTGTTGAAAGACAGTAAACTGATTCTTGAAACCTGGAACCCACCAGCTTAAGAAATAATTCTATAACAAGTCCGGGTTAACCCCGGACTTGCTTTTATTCCACAATTTTAGCATTTCTTCCAGTGAAGCCTCCGATGGATTTCTGTTATCCCGGGCAAGCTCACTTTCAATAAATCCAAATCTTTTTTCAAACTTTTTACTTGCCAGATTCAGTGCATTTTCAGGATTTATTTTCTTAAATCTTGCGTAATTGGTAAGTGCAAAAAGATAATCACCAAACTCCTCTTCGAGTTTTGTGATATCACCTGATTCTTCGGCTTCTTCAAGTTCACCCCGCTCTTCGATCATTTTTTCTTTAACCTGATCAAGACTTTGCCATTCAAATCCGGTTTTTGCTGCTTTTTCCTGCATTCTAAAAGCTCTGTGGAGAGCCGGCATTGAAATTGGAACTCCTGAGAGCACCGAAGATTTTCCTTCGCCAAGTTTGATGGCTTCCCAGTTTTTCAATACTTCAGCGGTGTCCTCAACAGTGACATCTCCAAAAACATGGGGATGTCGCCTTATCAGTTTTTTGGAAATTCCATCAATCACTCCATCAAGATTAAAGTGACCATCTTCTTCTGCAATCACAGAATGAAACACGATATGAAGCAGCAGATCACCAAGCTCTTCTTTTAATTCTTTGTAATCTTTATTATTTATAGCATCCAAAGCCTCGTAAGCTTCCTCAATTGTTGCCATTTTGATTGAATCGTTTGTTTGTTCACGATCCCAGGGACATTCCTTCCGTAATCTCCTTAAAATATCAACAAATTCCTTAAATTTAAACTCTGACATACTTACTTTCTGAAATAGTAGTGGATGTTAATAAAATTGAAATAATAAACATAAAGTTAGATAATATTATGATAAACGAAAAATTGGCTGAACTTGGAATCTCAATTCCGGAAGCGCCAACTCCTTTGGCTGCTTATGTCCCCGGAATGGTAGTTGGTTCATTTCTTTATACGTCAGGACAGGTTGCGCTTAAAGATGGCGCAATTGCATATACTGGACAGGTCGGTGGAAATTTGTCTGAAGATGAAGGAATTGCAGCTGCTCGTATTTGTGCCATTAACTGCCTTGCCGTGGCAAAAAAATTGCTCGGTGATCTCGATAAAATTGAAAGAATCATAAAACTAACAGTGTTTGTTAACAGTGTCCCGGGTTATGCTAATGAACCAAAAATTGCCAATGGAGCTTCGGAATTGTTGGTAGAACTTTTTGGTGATAATGGCAAACACACCCGTAGTGCAGTTGGTGTTAGTGGTTTACCACTGGATTCAGCAGTTGAAATCGAAATGATAGCATTGGTTATACAATAACAGATGTCAGACAGTATAAATAAAAACCGTGTTATTTTTCTCGATCTGTTAAGATCAATAGCTTTATTGCTGATGGTCTTATCAGTAACGATGAACCATACCCTCTCTGATGAATACAGAGCTGTGGGGAAATATTGGACCAACATCTGGTATTATCTTGACAGTATGATTGCTCCATTATTCCTTCTAACCTCGGGTGCGGTGTTCCTTTATCTTTTCAAAACTCAAAACAAACCATTTGCCGAGAATGAAAGAGTTAAAAAAGGATTAAAACGAGCCTTATTTCTGATACTGTTGGGGTATCTTATTCAGGTACCTGATTACAGAATATTTACCGGTGGGGTGGTATACACTGATTATCAGTGGCAACAGCTTTGGGATGTAAATATTTTACAGGTCATCGGGGCGTCGGTAATAATGACCATTGGTTTGTTATATACCGCAGAGAAGACAAAATTGCGAAATTACATCGTTTTTGGCGTTGGTGCCGTGTTACTGATAACTATATCAGTACTGATGCAATACAGCAATGTCTCAGCGATGTTGCCTGATGCGATAAATGCATATTTTACAACTGATGGTGGATCAAAGTACCCGTTGTTTCCATTTGGCTTTTATTTTCTTGCGGGAAGTTGCATCGGTTGTTTTATGTCCACTTACCCCGAAGCATTTATCGATTTGAAAGGAAGTTCCCTTATCATGTTGATTGGTGTTGGTTTGATTCTTTTATCTTTTATCGGGCAGTGGGCGTTCTATTTGCTTGGATTAAATGAACAGATTACCAATCAGGTCGTTGTTTCCGTTTTTAGAAGTGCAGGTCTAATTATCCTTGCACTCATAAGTATTGTATATGTTTCAATCATTCTTCCTCAAATCCCCAAAATTTTCCTTTTGATCGGCCGGAACACATTGCTCGTTTTTGTTGTACACACAGTAATTATAGAGAGAACTTTTTTAAGTGTATATTTCCAAAGGATATATAATGTTTGGGAATCGGTTCTCATGTCGTTGGGGATGCTCTCTTTAATGATTTTACTCGTGTTAATTGTGAACAAACTTAATATTAAAAATTTTTCAATGATGAGGAATTGATGGGGAAAAATTCAACATTGGACCCTTCATTGAGTATCGAGGAAAAAGAACTTGAGAGGAATTTAAGACCCTCATCGTTTAACGGCTTTCAGGGTCAGCGTAAAGTAGTTGATAACCTCAAGGTGTTTATCAGTGCCGCAAACAAGAGAGGTGAGTCGCTTGATCATACACTTTTAACGGGACCTCCCGGACTCGGTAAAACGACTCTCTCTAACATCATTGCAAATGAATTGCAGGTTCCCATTAAATTGACTTCAGGACCCGTTCTTGAAAAACCGGGTGACCTTGCCGGAATTCTCACCGGACTTGAAGAAAGAAGTGTTCTTTTTATTGATGAAATCCACCGTCTTTCACCTGTAGTTGAGGAATATCTCTATTCTGCAATGGAAGATTTCAGAATTGATATAATGATAGAGAGTGGTCCTGCCGCAAGGACGGTTCAGATCAGTTTGCCCAGATTTACCCTTGTTGGAGCAACAACCCGAGCGGGAATGCTCACATCACCCCTGCGCGACCGTTTTGGGATCAATTTCCGTCTCGACTACTACGACAATGACACCCTAAAAGGAATTATCATAAGATCTGCGTCGATTTTAGGAGTGAATATAGAACCCGATGCTGCTCTCGAGATTGCGGGTCGTTCCCGTGGAACTCCGAGAATTGCGAACAGACTCCTGAAAAGAACCAGAGATTTTGCCGATCATCTCAACAAAACTTCAATTGATATGGAAGTGGCACAGATTGCACTTACAGCTCTTGATGTCGACAAATATGGACTTGATGAGATGGATAAGGATATTATCCTCTCGATTATTGAAAAATATGGTGGTGGACCTGTCGGGTTAACCACAATTGCCGTTGCGGTTGGAGAGGAAAAGGATACAATAGAAGAAGTTTATGAACCGTTTCTTATCCAAAGGGGTTTTTTACAACGCACTCCTCGTGGAAGAATAGCAACAGCATTTGCATACAAACATTTTGACAAACCTTTTAAAAGAGAGCAAAACTCTCTGTTTGATGAGGAAAGATGATTGAATTAAATAATATTAAAATTGGAGGTGGAAACCCCCTTGTCCTTCTTGCAGGTCCATGTGTGGTGGAAAATTCTGACATCACATTTGAGGCTGCCACAAGGATAAAGGAGATTACATCCCGCCTCGGAATACCTTTTATTTTTAAATCTAGTTTTAAAAAAGCCAACAGAACCAGTGTTTCATCTTTCACGGGTCCCGGTGATGAAAAAGCCCTAAAAATTCTGTCGAGTATAAAAAGTACCCTTGGGTTACCGGTTGTAACCGATATCCATTCTCCCGAGGATGTATTAAAGGTTGGGGATTCTGCTGATATCCTGCAGATTCCGGCATTTCTTTGCAGACAAACCGACCTTTTGGTCGCTGCCGGAAAATCAGGTAAGATTGTAAATATCAAAAAGGGGCAGTTCCTTGCTCCTGAAGATATGGAACATGCAGCTTCCAAAGTGGCATCCACAGGTAATAAAAAAATTATGCTTACCGAACGGGGAACCACATTTGGTTATCACAACCTTGTTGTAGATATGCGATCTCTTGTAATTATGAGAAGAACGGGGTATCCTGTTGTGATGGATGCAACCCACTCGGTTCAACTTCCATCAAAAGGGAGTGAGAGTGGTGGGCAACCCGAATTTATTGAGCCACTCGCACTGGCGGCAGTTGCTGTGGGTATTGATGCTCTGTTTCTTGAGGTTCATCCCGATCCCAAAAATGCAAAAAGTGACGCTGCAAGTCAGTATCCATTGAATAAGCTCGAAGAATTTCTCAAAAAAATAATAAGAATTGATGAAGCCGTGAGGTTTAAATAATGGAAGACTTCATTAAAGACCCCAAAAAAAATCTTGTAACAGATTTTGATAAAATCATTTCCACCGGGAAAGAGGTTATCAGAGTTGAGGCGGAGGCTGTTTCAAATCTCTTTGGAAAGATCAACCTTGGTTTTGCAGAGGCTGTTGATTTGATTATGCGTTCTGAAGGCAGGGTTGTGCTCACGGGAGTGGGGAAATCGGGTCTTATTGCAAGAAAAATAGTTGCAACGATGAATTCTACAGGAACCCCCGCGATTTATCTTCACCCCACGGATGCTCTTCATGGCGATCTTGGGATGGTAAGGAAAGAGGATGTTGTTATTCTCCTTTCAAAATCGGGTGCAACGGAAGAATTGATGATGTTGATTCCGATGTTAAAAAGGTTAAAAGTACCACTAATAGGTATGCTTGGTGACATCCGTTCCCGGATGGCTAACCAGGTTGATATTGTACTCGATGTTGAAGTGTCTGAAGACGCTTGTCCTTACGATCTTGCACCAACAGCTTCAACAACCGCTTCACTTGTGATGGGGGATGCTCTGTCGGTAGCACTTTTGAAATTAAGAGGCTTCACGGAACAGGATTTTGCGATGCTTCACCCCGGCGGAAGTCTGGGAAAAAGACTTTCACTCAGAATCTCGGAAATTATGTACACCGGTGATGATATCCCCGTGGTACATGAAAAAACTTCATTTAAAGATTCGATTCTTGAAATTACATCCAAAAGACTTGGTGTTACCTGTGTTATTGATGACAGTGGTAAACTACGGGGTGTAATAACCGATGGCGATCTTAGAAGACTATTGGAGAGGACAACCGATCTTTCCCCCCTCTGTGCTGAAGAGATGATGACCGAAAATCCTAAGAGGGTAAAACCGGGTCAGCTTGCTTCTCTTGCACTACAAAAGATGGAAAGTTATAAAATCACATGTTTACCGGTCACAGATAAAGATGATAAACCCGTGGGAATTGTTCATCTGCACGATCTTGTTAATTTGGGACTCAGGCAACGATAAAATGAGGATTATTACAGTAAGTTTATACCTCCTGCCATTGTTAATGCTGTTTTTTACGGTTGTGATGGAAAGGAAAAACTTAATCCATTACAAAAGGGATTCAGACAGAAGTGTTGCCCGATCAACAAAGTATAAATTCAACTGTTAATTTTTCCGATTCGGGAAAGGTTATCGCCATTCTCCATGCCGGAATAATAAAAATGTATTATACCCGGAACGAGACACTTCTTGAGAATAATATGCAGGTGGATTTTTACGACGAAAACACAAGAATTGAGGCAACAATCACAGGCAAACGGGGTAGAGTTGATGATCTGAACAAGGATATTTATATTTATGAAAATGTTGTTGTTAAAAACGACAGTGGAATGGTGTTGACTACGGAAAAACTTATGTGGCGGAACTCTGATAAAAAGATATGGACAGACGAATTTGTGAAAATAAAAACCAAAACCGAAGATATTGAAGGTTACGGATTTGAATCTGACCAGTCTCTTAAAAATTATACAATCTACAAAGTTACCCTTAAGACTGAAGGGAACGGATTGTAGATGAAAAATATCCTGATCCTGATTGTTATTCTTATTTCAACAAGTTCAATTTCCTTGATTTTCGCTCAGGAGAAACCACGAATAGTGATTACGGGCGAAAGAATGACAGGGAAAGAGTCTGAAAACGAGCAGATCAGAGGATTTGCGGGGGATGTGGTAATTACGCATCTGAATGTAAGAATTACCTGTGATTCTGCCGTCCATTTTATTGACAGAAATGAAGCTGAACTGATTGGAAGTGTTGTGATAACCCAGGACACCCTCACAATTAAAACAGAGCGGGGATTTTATTTTGGCAACCTCCGCAAGGCTTATGCTTCCACACCCGTTGAACTTGACGATAAAAAAGTCTTTTTAAAAGCTGAAACGGGAGAATATCTTTTTGATGAAACCCGCGCCAAGTTTTTTAAAAATGTAAGGTTATACGATAATTCGGGTACGATGACTTCAAATGAATTGATCTATTTCCGGAATACACAGGTTGCTTATGCATGGGGTGGAGTGAGGCTTTGGGATTCAACAAGCTCTCTCGATGCCGACAGTCTTGTTCACAACAGAGTGACTAAAGTTACAAATGCATTCCGTAATGTTAAAATTGTAGACAGCACCAATGTCGTGCTTGCCGACAGTTTGATATATGACCAAACCAACCTGACAACAGATGCTTACAGCAATGTTCAAATTAAAAATTTTGAAGATAACACCTTAATTCTTGGTGAGTATGTTAAAGACTTGAGAGGTGAAAAACATACAATTGTTGAAGGTAACCCCTTTATTATGCAAATCGACACCAGTTCAAGCAGTGTTGATACTCTTTTGTTGCGCGCGGTCAAGTTTGAATCCTTTACAACAAAAGACAGCGCAAAACTGTATGCTTACGACTCGGTTGTGATCATTAAAGGTGATTTTGCCACACGAAACAATTATACCGAATATACTCAGGTTCCTGAAGTTATCTATTCATATCGACTTGAGAACGACTCCGTTCCTCCCGTCCTATGGTATGAAAAATCTCAACTTTCAGGCGACACTGTCACTCTTTATATAAAAGATAAACAACCTGATTCGGTATTGATCAAAAAGAAAAGTCTGATTATCTCAAAGAATGGGGAATTCAGGTATGATCAGGTTTCTGGTGAAGATGTTACAATGAAATTTAAGGATGGTGATCTTAAACAGACAAATATTTACGGCAGTGTGCTAAGTTTTTATTATGTTTATGACGATGCCAAACCCAACGGGTTAATCCGTTCAAGTTCCAACAATGCAGTTATAACCTTCGACAGTAACAGAGTTGAAGATGTGCGATTGTATGGTGATCCGGTCAGCGAATATTATCCCGAAAATCTTGTACGCGGAAATGAAAAAAAATACTTTCTTCCGTCTTACAGCGATTATGGCAAAGCTCCCGGTAAAGCGGAGTATTTTACTGATTTTTTTATTAAAATAAGAGAAGTTGGACATCCATTCCATGCCCGAAAAACTGAGTAGTGATAATCTTGTAAAGATTTACAAAAAAAGAACCGTTGTTAACAAAGTCTCGATCTCGGTATCAAGAGGTGAGATTGTTGGACTTTTGGGTCCTAACGGTGCAGGGAAAACAACAACCTTCTATATGATGGTTGGGATGATAAAACCCAATGCCGGAAGGGTGTTTCTTGATGAGTCAGATATTTCATCTCTCCCGATGTATAAAAGAGCAAGACTTGGTATAGGTTATCTTCCACAGGAAGCATCAATTTTCAGAAAACTTTCTGTTGAAGATAACATCAAAGGGATTCTACAGATGTTGCCCCTTACTTCAACTCAGAGGAAAGAAAAACTTGAGTCTTTACTCGAGGATTTCAGGATGACGCATCTTCGTAAAAGTCTCGGTTACCAGCTTAGTCGTGGTGAAAGAAGAAGGACTGAGATAGCCAGAGCTTTGTGTACCGATCCGGGATTTATCCTGTTGGATGAACCATTTGCAGGGGTTGATCCAATCGCCGTTGAAGATATTATGATGATAGTTGCGGGACTCAAAAATCGCGGGATTGGAGTTTTAATAACCGATCATAATGTGCATGAAACATTAAGTATTGTTGATAAAGCTTACATTCTTATTTCAGGAGTGATTTTCCGATTTGGTGGAGCTAACGAGCTTGCTGATGATGAGGATGTCAGGAAAATGTATTTGGGTGAAAATTTTAAGCTGGACAGATATTAAAAAAACGGCGTATCCCGGAAAGCATGGGACGCGCCGTTTTATTCAGGATTGAGGTTCCTTAAAATCAGAATCGTACCGCACCTTCTTTAACTGTGGACATGTAGAACTTCCAGCAGAGGTCACGAACCCGTGGGCTCTCATCATAAATAGCGGCTTTTTAACTGCGTAAATCCCTCGTGAATCTCCAATTTTTGTTAGTGAAAGTGCTGCTGCAATACGGCATGCTTCATCGTCACAGCTTTTTAAGACTCTCATAAGAGGTATAACAGCTTCATCACTTTTCATTTCACCAAGGAAAAGAGTGGAGCTTAAACGAAGGCCTGCGTTGTCGGATTCAACACCATTGATGTAGTTGAGTTCGGCTTGTCTGTATGACAATGATTTTTTTGGTGCGTTGTTTGCATTAACTGCAGGTGTTAAAATTGCTGCAAAAAATACAGCAAACAGGATGAAGGATAAGAATTTTGATCGCATTTTGGACTCCCGGTTGATTTGATTGTTTCTTGATTCAGGACAAGATGAACTACACAGAAATTATTTAATAACTGGGGGCAATATGTGGCATTAATAATGTGAATGTAACTGTTTAGGTAAGGGCGAATAAAAATGATGATGGTGGGTCAATTAAAGTTATTGTCGGTTGGTATTATTAATACAATTTTCCTCCCTTTCCAACATTACTGTCTGAATGTTTAAATCTCGCCAGAAAAATTCGTATCTCGGGATAGGAAAAATTTTCGCCAAGCTTTGTTTTTAAGTCTTTAAGTTCAACAAAACCCTCCTTGTATCTGTGATAAATCTGTCTGAATCTCTCCTTCGTAATTATCGGTTCCACATCAAGAGCGATATCAATTCCCAGAATCTCCTCAATTTGCATTGAGATGGTGGTCTCGGATTGATTTTTTGTGGAAGCAATTTCTTTATAAGTTTTTCCTTCCTTCAACATCTGATAAACTGGGTAGAGATGGGAGGGAATAACTATCTTTTTCTTTTTTACTTCATCAGAAACAATTGTAACACTGTTAATGACAGATAAAACATCTTCACCAATTTTGTTGAACATCCTTTCATTTGTGCCTTCAACCTCCAAAAATTCTTCTCTTGTTTTTGGCTTTAGTCTTGCAAGTAAAACAAGAACAGGGTCTTCACAAATGAGGTATGGAGGTTGGGTAAATTTTAAAGCAATTTTTTCTCTGAGATTTTTGAGTTTAAAATAGAGTTCAAGGTCAGTATCGGGATCGGATGGGGTACTTTCGTCCTCACCCGTGATGAGTCTCAGTTCAATCAGTGAGGCGTAACCTTTGTTTGTTACAAAAATCCGCTTTGCTTTCGACTTGTTTTCGTAAATATAACCATTATTTAAAAGCTGATTAAAAACCGATTTAATATGGCTGTATTTAAAACTTGCACATATTCCAAAAAAGGGGAGTTTTTGGTAAATATCTGATTTTGAAGTTCCCATCATAATGGTGAATATATGGACCGGACTTACACCATCCTTAAAATGACAAATCGCTTTTAAGATGGATTCATTCACAAATTGGACGGCATCAAGTGACAAAGACTCACTCATTTTTAAACAGTTGTCACATTTCCCGCACTTAAATTCTTTGTTGTCTCCAAAATATTTCAGAATATATTCAAAACGGCAGTCGGTGTGGTAAACATAATTTTCAATTTGTTTTAGCTTATTAAATGAATTATTGTAATTCTGATCGATAAACTTTGAATTGAGTTGAAGTTTTGAACTTTTTATTCTGGGGACGAGTAAACGAAAGGTATCTTTTGAACTGGGCAACTGATATGATAAAATCCCACTCTTTCGAGTTCAAACATCGTTTGTTTTAATGCTTCCTCACTTAATCGGAGGTCTTGCATCATTTTCTCTGAATTCATCAGAACTTTTTGAGAGAAGGGGGTGGCTCCATATTCTTTTACGAGATAAAGGACCATCTCTTTATTGATATTATCAGGGAGCTTTTTTGTAAAAAGTTTAAGAGTTTCGATATCAATGGTAAAAGAGAAAAAGTGTTTGGGCATAAAGTCGGAGATTGCTGCCAGATAACCTGCTTTTTCGAGAATATTTAAAGCCCCGATAAAAGTGCCTCTTGGAATCTCTTTACCATAAATCAGATTTACAAGATTATAATCAATTTTGAGTACTTTGTCGGGGAGTTGTCCCATCTGAATGGAAACTGAATCGAGAAGTGCATCGTAGAGAGTTGCAACAAGTTCTTTTTTTGGATAATTAGAATCGATAAAAAATTGTTGCAGACGCAGATCGGCTCTTTCAAAAAGCAGAACAGCAAATGACTCTTTTCCATCACGTCCCGCTCTGCCAAATTCCTGATAATAACTTTCGATAGTGCCGGGCATATTAAAGTGGATCACCAGTCTCACATCCTCTTTATCAATTCCCATTCCAAATGCGTTGGTTGCCACAATAACTTTACATTTGCCTGAAAGGAACTGCTCCTGAACTCTTTTTCTGTGTTCAGTGGGTAATCCCGCATGATAAAAAGCATTATCGATTTTCCGGATCGCGAGGTACTCGGAGATTTCTTCAGCTTTTTTTCTTGAGCCGGCATATATAATTGCCGGAGTGCCGTAAACCCTGAGCAACTCGGCTGTTTTGGATTTTTTATCTTTGACTTCAAGCACCGAAAGTGAAATATTGTCCCGTTCAAAACCTCTTACAAAAACAAGTGGTTCATCCATGTTAAGCTGTTTAACAATGTCGTCGCGTACCTCCTTGGTTGCGGTCGCAGTGAACGCTGAAACGGATTTTATTCCGGTATAAAGGATAAAATCGCGGATTTTTAAGTAACCTGGTCGGAAATTGTGTCCCCACTCGCTGATACAATGGGCTTCATCAACAAAAAGGAAATCGGGTTTAAGCTGTTTTGTTTTTTCGGTAAACTGCTGATTTTCGAGTCTTTCTGGAGCAACATAGAGGAGTTTTATCAGACCCTGTTCGGTGTCCCGAATGATACGGTCAATTTCATAAGGGGGGAGAGAACTGTTAATAAATTCAGCATTTATACCGCAAGCTCTGAGTCCGTCAACCTGGTCTTTCATCAATGCAATCAGTGGGGAGATGACAATCGAAAAACCTCTGGAGATAATCGCGGGAATTTGGTAACATAACGATTTCCCACCACCGGTGGGGAGGACTGTGAGTACATTTTCCTTGTTCAGGATGGCTTCAATTATCTCATATTGTCCCATCCGGAACGAGTTATAGCCAAAATATTTTTTAAGTGCTTCTTGCGGTGTCATGTACTGCAAATTTATCAAATTCACACGACATAGAGAAACGGAAGATTAATGCAGTAATTCAATAATCCAATAATGCAGTAATTTTCGGGTCGAGGGTGATATAACCAATAGCCTCCGATTTCAATCGAAGGTCGAATTATATTATCACAGTAGTGCTAAAACTATTTTTTTGACTCCCTGATTTTACTTCAAATACAACAATTTCAACAATTTAATCTGTTTGCCATTTTCACCCCGAACCGAAAGGAACCACGCCCCGGAAGGGAGACCTGAGAGGTTTATTTCCTCTTCATAATTGCCCTTGGCGGCATATTCTTTTGTAAAACTTGATACCTCTTCACCATTGCTGTTGAAGAGTGTGAATGTCAATACAGAGTTCTCAACCGTCGCGATCCTCACCTTCGTTGAAGGGTTAAACGGATTTGGATAATTGTTACTGATGGAGAATTCGGTTGGTAAATTAGCAGTTGTAATGTCATCCTCAACACCTGTTGGTTTTCTTACACCCTTCATAATATATACACGATTAGTATGAGGAAACCCCTGGTACTCTGCTTCCTCGCCAATACATATATCATCAACTCCGTCACCTGTTACATCACCAATTCTACCTGAAAAATTGGGGCTATTGTCAGGGTTAAAGGAATATTCATCCGCCTTTTCTGTAGGTATGGGGTTACCACCAAGGAACAATCGTGCCAGATAGTAAGAGACATGAACTATAAAATCATTGAATCCGTCATGGTTTACATCTCCCCGGGATGTAATGTAAGTATATGAACTGTTTTGAAGATTTAACCCGGCATCAGTTGAAAGATTGGGTGGTTTTGTACCAAAGGACATGACAATTGTGTACCAGTAGGGAAAGGGCGAGCCATAATTGAGTGTAATACGTTCTCCTTTACTATCCCCGTTCATGTCTGGTATTGCGATAATATGTGTAGTATCGAAAATTTTAAAAGTATCGGAGAACGCGAAAGAGGGATTACCGTAGTAGAATTTCCGGAATTCTCTATCAGGGATATTCACTGGCAGGTATTCCATAGAAATATCTGTACATCCATCCCCATCAATGTCAGCAAATTGTTGAAAAACCGCAGAATGGTTACCGGAATAATAATA
This sequence comes from Ignavibacteriales bacterium, assembly GCA_016714125.1. Lineage (GTDB taxonomy): Bacteria > Bacteroidota > Ignavibacteria > Ignavibacteriales > Ignavibacteriaceae > UTCHB3. The sequence continues at coordinate 29,046 of JADJNX010000013.1, forward strand.
TGCGTTGTTTGTATCAGAGAGCATGTGATATGAGGGTAGTGTGTCCGTATCATCGGTTTCAAAGAAAATGATACTGCCGGATTTGGTAGGCGTCATTGAATTTGAAGCGACTAATTCCTCCAAACCATCCCCATTAAAATCAATGGGCCAATTTTGTCCTTTGAAAAGAAGGAAATTGTTGCTTGAGTCTGCAAATTTGAATTGGAATGTGTAATCAGGTAGTGTATCGATGGCGGGACCACCATAGTAGATATTAATTTTTACCGGCGAAGGTCGAGCATCAGTTGCAATAACTATATCCCGGTAACCATCTCTATTCCAATCAGTTGCAGTAACCGCACGAGGATACGATACGGGAATGGAGAATACGGGTACAGAGGATATTGGATTTCCACCACGGAAAAACATAGCGTTTGCAGCCTGAGAGTTTGGATCAGGTCGTATACTTAAAACGAAGTCATCATACCCATCGTCATTCTGATCTCCCATATAGACTATTGATTCATACAAAAAATACCCCGCCTTGCTGAATACTATAGTATCAAACTGGGCTTTAACTTCTGTTGAACTGAGAACAACCAAAAAAAGCAATCCCGAAATCGGGACAAATCGAAGGGGATTTTGATTTAATTTAAACATAAAATTTATTCACACAAAGTTTCTTGTTTTTTGATCTCTACTTCAAATAAAGAAGTTTAAGCAACTTAAGTGGACGACCATTGTCATCCTTCACTGAAAGAAACCACGCCCCGGAAGGGAGACCTGAGAGGTTTATTTCCTGTTCATAATTGCCCTTCGCTGCGTATTCTTTTGTAAAACTTGATACCTCTTCACCATTACTGTTGAAGAGTGTGAAAGTCAGAACTGAGTTCTCAACCGTCGCGATTCTCACCTTCGTTGAAGGGTTAAACGGATTTGGATAATTATTGCTGATGGAGAATTCGGTTGGTAAATCAACACCGGTTAACTTATCTTCATCACCATCATAAGAAGTGATGATTCCTTGATTGTTCACTTTTGTTAATCTGTAAATCACCTTTTGTGAACCACCTGTGCCGTCGGGTTCATACCCCACAAGAAGGACAGGGCCCGTTCTCACTTTGTATTTTAACTCTTCATCATCGTTTTGTCCACCTTTCAGATGGTAAATCCTGCTGATGAATCCTCCGGTAGAGTCCATTTTATCACTCAGATAACCGACCTTTCCACCCGAAACAAAATAATGAATTGGAGTGGGATATGTGACAGAAAAGAAGAGACTATCGCGACCTGCCTCCTGCATCACTCCGGAAACACTTTTATAAAAAACGGCTGAATAATTGGAATCTCCGGGGATAAAATATAACATCTCTCCAAAAAGTTCTTCCCTTTTGTAATTTGTGGAGTTGATTACTGTGTCCATCAGAAACTTATGTGATACTTCACCTGTTACGATTGTGTCGCTCCCTGATACAATCGATCTTTGATAAATATTTCTAAAATCGGGAAGTTTGTTGTACCAGTCAGATTGTGGTATTATCAGTCGTATCTCGTATCCACCGGTGGTTGGCAGTCTGAAAGTGTTTGGAATCAGGCATTTGTCAACAATGGTGAAATGGAAATGGAGTCTGTAACCGCTGCGGATCAGTGAATCTTTTGCCGTTATTGTGGTCCCATAGGTCAAAGAACTTATAAACGGAATTGGAACAGATTCCGTCACGGTATCCTGACCGGGTTTTGAATAAACAAGATTCCCTTTAACCGAATCAATGAAATCTGTATAAGAATGAGAAACCTGGATGTTCACTTTAAATCGAGGTGATAGAGCTGTTTGATTAATAGTGATGTTTGGATAAATGGTTACGGGGATTTGTAATAATACTGTGTTCCCCCGGGCAGTTGATAGAGCATCTCTTTTACTAACAATTCTTGTCGGTAGGTACCTGGAAGGGTGGACCCCACGAGGTGGAGTACGTCAATCGCTGAATTCCAATGTCTTTTTTAAAAGTTACATTGTACTCGTCATTAGAGAGAATAACCCGGTCTGGTGATTTAGTAATCGTCAGAAGCAGGCCTTCACGGGGAGGGATAGCCCCGGTAAAAGAGGAGGCAGAAGGAAGTGTAAAATCAACGACAAGGACTGGATTACCGTCTTTGTTCCAGTAAACTTTGCCATCTTTATAAGCCATATAGACTTTAAAGAAGGGGTTATAATAGTATTGCAGTCCGTTTAATACCATTCCCGAAGAGACCGTCCCTGTTGTAAAGGTAGTCGAAAAAAATCCACCTCCACCCCACTGACTTTGTTCGTTCATTATTACATACTTTTGTCCCGGGTATTGGAAGAATAAAAGTGAGTCTTGCGCTTGTAGAGTAAGAGTAAGACTTAATGTAAAAAGCAGATAGATTGTTTTTTTAATTTTTCCCATGATAAAATCCTCCCGGATTGTCAAACACTAAAATAGTTGTTGGTTTAAAGTAAATATTTTTCTTCACTCTACCAAAAATCGAAGTTTAAATGGATTTTTTCTAAATGACACTGGAAAAGGAAAACAACGACAGTTAAAGGACAAAATATTTTATGTTTCAAGTCCAAAACTGGTTCTTATGTTTGAAAGGATATCTTCTCTCGTTAAATTATTTATTCCCATAAGTTTAAGCAAACCCGCAACTTCGGGTTTTCTTTTCCATCTTTTCCAGGAACCTTTTAAATCTGATCTTATTTTCAACGGTAATATGATACCGGTCTCTCTTAATCCCGCTCCAAGGCGAAAAACATCTCGTTTATGTTTATTGATGTTTTTTTCGTCTATATCCTCACCTTGTTCCTTTCTGTAACTTAGATTTAGATAGGCATAAGCTTTTAAACAAATCAATGTCTCAATTCTCGATATATGAAGCCCATTTAAAGTATAAGAATTGCCTACAGTGAAATCATAATAGTCATTATCAAGAATGATGGCGGATAGATGAGAAAAATATTCTTGCGGATCGATAGCTGTTACTGCAATACCCTCTGGTAGATTGATTGCTTCAGGTTTTCGGCAGAGAATTTCGACCTGTTTCGGGAACTCGTTATCCCCCGGGTTTAAGAACCGATAGAATTTTTGTTCTGTCAGTTCTTTCTGAAGGTTGCCGTATTTTCCATCCTTAAAGAATTTCCACAGATGACGGTTGAAATTAATATCATAATTCTCCAAAATGATAAGAATATCTATATCCTGCGTTGCTCTAAATCGAGTCCGCTGCCGCAAATTCCAAAAACAGGCAGTTCCCCCGCTTATCGTATAGTGCTGGGCATAATCACTAAAGTAATCTTTGAATTTATCAAGTCCTTTTACCATTTGATATTTCCAATCATTTCATCTAATGACATTTGTATTCGTTCGTCCTCATCGTCTTTCAATGATAGATATAATGATAGCGGGTCCACAATACCTGAATTGGACAATATTCCGGGGTCGTAATTCCAAATTTCGATATTAAACTCACCATCGTGCAAATTTATTTCAGGAGTTGTATCTAGTTTTTTCAGTACGTGATATTGCGTGACGGAAATGGCATATCGCTTGTCTCCACCACTTGAAAGATTGCTATAATGTTCCAATGCTGCTTCCCCCGATATCATCAAGGGGAGAGATTCAGGAAGATCGTCAAAGTAGATTTTCCTTTTTACAGGTGAATTTAGTAGTGGAAGTGAAACAGCCCAAAGCTCTTTTTTTTCATAAAGGAAGTGAATGACTTTTGTTTTTGTTCCTTCCAATTTGCAAATTCCGGATGTAACTAGTTCACTAATTGCCCTGCTAATACTCATCGCCGAGACCGGTAACATTTTTGTTATTTTTCCTAGAGGAATATTTTCAATTGATTCCTTTTGTAAATGGTAAAGAACCAACAACTGGCTCATTGCTCCAAGAGTCTCTTTTTTGATTGTTGGACCGGCACCAAACTCTTTTAGGTCTAATAACAGGGTGGGAATAAACATTTGTCTGTTTAGTAAAATGAAGGCAACCCGTTTTTTGATCAATCTCTGCCGTTGATACGATTCTATTTCTTCAAAACAATAAACCATGGTAGCAGAAAAATATTTTTCCAATAGCTCTTTTTGTTTAACAAGGCGATCAGGTGTAATGCCGGCAAACGATTTTCTCATATCAAGAATTACTCTCTTGCCTTCAATAAAAATCTCCTGATACTTTCCTTTCGCAGGTAGAGTGGCAGTCCTTTTATGACTTCATCAGGGAGTTACCTAAAACAACATTCAATCCGGTTGTTTTTCTGATATAATCAATTATTGTCATTTGATCTTTCCAAAAAAACTTATTTGCATACTAACATTATGAATGATACTATGCAAATATAGTGATAATATTTTATTAATAAAGCAGTTACATATTATTATTTTTCTGTAAGTCTATCAACTATCATCGAAAGGGGCGCTTATTTTTTGCTTTGACCCCGGTTTCATGGTTTATACAACGGTTTGTATAATTTAATAACCTTCGTCCAAAGTTATGACTTCTCTTTCGCCACTCTTTTTTGGTATTAATCGTTAATCCTTCTCTTTGACAATCCGAATCACCTCTCCTTTCCGATTATGCTTTCAATCTGACGGGATAATCCATACTCTAATTTTTACTATATTTCAGGTTCAAATAAGGAAATTTATGTCAACAATTAATATATTATTTATCGGAGATATTGTAGGTAAGCCGGGGTTTGAGATGATACTTACATGGTTGCCGACATTTCAACAAAAATATAAAACTGATGCGATAATAGTGAACGGGGAAAACACAAACGACGGTAAGGGAATCCTTCAAAAAGAGGGGGAAGCGTTGTTTGCACAAGGGGTTAGAGTTATCACAGGGGGAAATCACACATGGGATAAAGCTCCTGCACAGGAATATTTAAAAAATGAACCACGCGTTTTGAGGCCACAAAATTATCCCCGTGGAGCACACGGGAACGGACACTACATTTTTGAGACCTCCAAAGGAAAAGTTGCCGTTTTAAATCTTCAGGGAAGAACTTTTATGCCGATAATAGATTGTCCTTTTAGATCGGCTGAATGGGTACTCGCAAACAAAATCAGACTCAACAATATGAAACTGCTCTTGATGATGTACATGTATGCGGTGTTTTTCTGAAAATTGACACTGAAACAGGGAAAACTCTTGAAATAGAGAAATTTATTTTCCCTGAATTTGACAAAACAGCAAAAAGTTAATATGATCCTTATTGATGGAAAAAAAGTAGCTGCCGATATAAAAGCAGAACTCAAAATTGAGATTGAAGAACTTCGACTTAAAACGGGAAAGGTTCCGGGTCTGGTAGTAATTATTGGTGGAGACATCCCTGCAAGCGAAGTTTATGTTCGAAATAAACATAAATCGTGTGTGGAAGTTGGGATCAACTCAATTGTTGTGGAAATGCCTGCTGAAACAACTCAAGAACAACTTCTTGAGCAGGTGACTTATTTTAATGAAAATCCCGATTTTCATGGAATATTGGTGCAACTTCCACTTCCAAAACAGATTGATGAAACTGTGATTATCAGAGCCATTGATCCAATAAAGGATGTTGATGGATTTCATCCAACAACTGTTGGTGAACTGGTAACGGGAAACCCAACTTATGTCTCTTGTACCCCGGCCGGGGTGGTTGAACTTCTTGCCAGGTATGATATTGATCCCGCAGGAAAACATGTTGTAATTGTTGGCAGGAGTAATATCGTTGGGAAACCGGCGGCACTGCTTCTAATGCAAAAGAAAAAATTTGCAAATGCCATTGTTACAGTTTGTCATTCAGCAGCAAAAGATATTTCGGTTTATACAAAACAAGCCGATATTCTTGTAGCGGCTATGGGAGTTCCCGGCTTTATCAAAAAAGAGATGGTAAAGCAGGGGGTTGTTGTGATTGATGTGGGGACCAACAGAATTTATGATCCAACAACAAAATCGGGGACAAGATTGGTCGGAGATGTTGATTTTGAAGGAGTTTCACAGGTTGCATCTTATATAACACCTGTTCCGGGTGGAGTTGGACCAATGACAATCGCGATGTTACTAAAAAACACAGTTAAAGCATTCAAAGAACACGGAATGTAAAATGGAAACAAACAGAATTTCAAAAATTGTTCGCCAGGCCCTCCTCGAGAGGAAATTAAGTGATTTTTACTGCACTTCCGAAACCTGTAAGGGTTGGGAGAGAAATGTTGTAACTCAGCCTCTCACAGTAAACAAAATTGTAAGTGCCGGAGCTGAAAGAATTTCAGCGGGAATTGGTGTTGGGCATGAGTTAAGCGATCATGAACTTGCCAGGATGATTGATCACACATTACTTAAACCTGATGCAACAATTGATGAAATTAAAACTCTGTGTAGTGAAGCCAAACAATTTGAATTCGCGAGTGTTTGTATCAATCCATGTCATGTAAAACTTTGTAGTGACCTTTTGCGTGGAACCAGAGTAAAGGTTTGTACCGTGATTGGATTCCCTTTGGGGTCAAATCCAACAGCGGTTAAAAGAGCTGAGGCTGAACAGGCAATTTCTGAAGGTGCTCAGGAACTCGACATGGTGATTAATGTTGGATGGTTAAAGTCGAAGATGTACCGCGAAGTATTTGATGACATTCAGCAAATTGTAATCCCCGCAAAAAACAGAAGAGTGATTGTAAAAGTGATCCTCGAAACATGTTTGCTCACGGATGAAGAAATTGTAAAAGCTTCCTTGATCTGTAAACAAGCGGGAGCAAGTTATGTGAAGACCTCAACAGGTTTTTCAAAAGGTGGAGCTACTGTTCAGGCGGTTGCGCTGATGAAAAAAGTTGTAGGATCAACACTTGGAGTTAAGGCTTCGGGTGGAATCAGAACAACAGAAGATGCCAGAGCGATGGTTGAAAGTGGTGCAGACAGAATTGGTGCCAGCGCAAGTGTTAAGATAGTGACTGGGGTGGCAGTGGTTCTGGAACTGGTAGTTACTAAAACCGCTGACGGTTACACAGCCGAAGTACCTTCATTACACGGTTGTGAGAGCTGGGCTCACACGGAAGATGAAGTGATGGAGAAGATTCTTGAGATGTCCCTTTTTTATCTAAATATGGATGATATTAAGCGACTTAAAGTTGACCGAGCCCGGACCGATTTTCCTTCAATTATTTACAAACTTATCATAAAATAAATTGGCAAGATCCAAAGACATTTCACCCTCCCGCCGGGAAAAGCTGATGCGAGTTGCATCAAACCGGCAAAACGACCTTACTTTAGTTCTCGAAAATATTCATGATCCGCATAATGTAAGTGCAATTTTACGAAGTTGTGATGCGGTGGGTATAAAACAAATTTCACTCCTTTATAACATCGAAAAATTCCCAAAACTTGGCGGAAAATCCTCCGCTTCCGCTTCCAAGTGGATCGAAACACACAAATTTAAGACTGTTGACGACTGTTATAATACGTTGAGGAGTCAGGGATTTACCATTGCCGCAAGTTTTCTTGATGAAAAATCAAGGACACTTCACGATATCGATTTTACGGGAAAGATCGCACTGGTATTTGGGAATGAACACAGGGGAGTCTCCGAAGAAGCATTATTAAAAGCCGATTTCACTTATTATATCCCCATGAAGGGGATGATTCAAAGTCTTAATGCATCAGTGGCTGCTGCGTGTCAGTTTATGAAGCACTTCGGCAGAAACTCGCAGCAGGGCATTATGAAAAATCAAGATTGCCGGCGGATGAGTTTGATGAAATGGCTTTAAAATGGATCAACAAATGATATTTGGTGACACCACTTCTACAAATTTTAAGAAACAATTTGGATTAACTTTTGAAGTTTATGCAAAAAACATGGCTACTGAGAAATTAGTTGATTCAAACAACAAAAAGGAACAAAATTGAGTATTAAAAATATTAGTCCCATAACACGAGTTAAAGGTGAGTTAACATTTGGTGGTGACAAATCAGTTTCACACCGTGCAGTGATTTTTGCTTCGATGGCTGAGGGGGGATCAGTGATCAAAAATATTTCCACAAGCGAGGATGTTAAATCAACCATAAAGTGTTTAAAGTCAATTGGTGCCAAAATCGACCACAAAGATGCTGCAATTGTTATAAAAGGGGTGGGATTTAAGGGATTTACCAAAAGTGAGGAAGTGCTTGATGCCGGTAATTCGGGAACAACGGCAAGACTTCTTGCAGGGTTGTTGGCAGCGCAGGATTTTGAAACTGTTATTACAGGTGACGAATCACTTCAAAAAAGACCAATGGATCGAGTGACTGCTCCTCTTAAAAAGATTGGTGCAAAAGCCACACTCGACAAAAAACACCTTCCGATGACGATTAAAAAGAGTAAACTTAAAGCAGGGGAGATCCCCCTTGAAGTGACAAGTGCCCAAGTAAAAAGTGCCCTTATCCTCGCCGGTCTCCATATTGAAGATGGAGAGTTGACAATCATCGACCCGTTTGAAACAAGAAACCACACCGAAGAGATGTTGGGAATTGAACGGGTAAATCATCCTTCCGGAAAATCGATTACCGTATCGTCAAAATTTTATCCCCAGGCAGGGGAGTACCTGATTCCCGGTGACATTTCAAGTGCAATGTTTTTTATCGTGCTCACATTAATTGCCGGTGATTCACTTCGTATCAAAAATCTTCTGCTTTCCGCTGAAAGAATTAAGGTACTCGAAATTTTACAAAGAATGGGTGCCACCATAATTTTCGACAGAGAGGAAACAGGGAAATGTGGCAAATCAGGAGATATTTTTGTTAAAAGATCCGACCTGATCAATGTTGAGATATTCCCCGAGGAAATTCCCCTTATTATCGATGAAATTCCTGCCCTTACAATCGCCGGACTCTTTGCCGAAGGTGGTTTTATGATCAGAAACGCCGAAGAATTGAGGATTAAAGAGACCGACAGAATAACTGCCATTGTAAAAAATCTTGGTTTTTGTGGTGCAGAGGTTGTTGAATATGAAGACGGTTTCCTGCTTTATGGAAAAGATCTGGACGATTTTGCGCTTTTTGAATCTTTTGGTGACCACAGAATTGCAATGGCATTTTCGATCCTTGCAACACTTTTAAACAAAGGGGGTAAAGTGAACCAGGCAGAATGTGTTAAAATATCAAATCCAAATTTTTATGAACAACTTGAACAGATTTCAAAAAAGGATTAAATAATGTCTCTTAAGGTTTTGGTTCTTACCATTTTCATCTTTTCTGTTTCTTCATTTGCGCAGAATTTTTCAATTAATGATTACATGCCCCTGAATTTGCGTGAAGCGGTTGAAAAGGGATTCCGCACTTATAATGGTAAACCCGGAAAAAATTATGTGCAGAATGATGTCAGTTATAAAATTGATGCGGAATTGTTACCTAAAGAGGGAAAAGTAAGGGGGAAAGTTGTCATAAAATATAAAAACAATTTCCCAAATGCGCTCGAAAAGTTAGTGATCAGACTTTATCAGGATGCCTTTAAAAGGGTGTGGGGAGAGATTTCCAGGTTAATCCTTCTGATGTTCACGATGGAACAAATATTTCGGATTTTAAAATTGATGGTAAAGATATTGATCTAAAAAGTGACAAAATAAACAGATCCGGAACATTACTTTTTGTGAAACTGGATGCTCCATTAAACACAGGTGTAAATGTTACGTTGGAGATGAATTGGGAAGTGAAAATTCCTGAAATTTCAAGAGTCAGGATGGGGAAATATAGTGATTCCACTCTTTTTATTGCATACTGGTATCCTCAAATGTCTGTGTATGATGATCTTCAAGGTTGGGATGAACAAAACTTTACAATGAATCAGGAATTTTACAACAATTTTGGCGATTTTGATGTGAAAATAACTGCGCCTGAAGGTTTTCTTATCTGGGCAACAGGTGAGTTACAAAATCCGGCAGAGGTTTATTCAGAAGAGATATTAAAAAGTTTTGAAAAAGCAAAAACTTCAAATGAAATAGTGAAAATAGTTACCAAAGAGACCAAGAATAATCTAAAAACCAAAAAAGGGAAAAATGCTTTTCACTATAGGGCTAAATATGTTCCCGATTTCGCCTTTGGTGCTGCACTTGATTATCTCTGGGATGCATCAACGATGGTGGTTGATGTTAAAACAGGGAGAAAAGCATTAATCTCGGCAGTTTACAACGAAAAATCTGAAGATTTTTATCAGGTTGCAGACATTTCCCGTCAGGCAATCAAATACTTTTCCGAGGACTTGCCCGGAGTTCCATATCCATATCCTTCCATGACCGTCTTTAATGGCCAGGGGGGAATGGAATTCCCGATGATGGTAAATGATGGTTCAGAACCCACTTATGCTTCCATGGTTGGACTGACATCCCATGAAATCGCCCATACTTACTTCCCGTTTTTTATGGGTACCAACGAAGTTAAATATGCTTTTATGGATGAGGGTTGGGCGCGGATGATTCCTTACAAGTTCCAAAAGGAGGTTGGAAAATATAATCCGATTGCAACTCAGATGAAAGCTTATGACGAGAGAGCGGGTAGAGAGTTTGAGGTGCCTCCAATGGTGCCTTCAATTCAACTTGAGGGACCAACCTACAGAATGGCAGCTTATAACCGACCGGCACTGGCTTATCTTTTTTTACAGGATATGATGGGTGAGGATAAGTTCAGAGAAGCCATGCAAAATTACATCGAAGTATGGAAAGGAAAACATCCAAATCCGTTTGATTTTTTTAATATCATGAGCAGTTTTTACGGTGAAGATCTTAGTTGGTATTTCAAATCCTGGTTTTTTAACTGGGATTATCCGGATTTGAAATTATCTTACAGCTTGATCGATGGCGAAAAAGCTAAAGGTAAAAAGGAGGGAATTGGGGAGGATGAGTATGTTATTGAAAACAAGGGACGGCTTCCACTCCCTGTAAAGATATATCTGGCAGAAGGAACTTTCAAAAAACTGGTTTATTACAAACCTGCTTCAATCTGGAAAGATGGTAAAACCTCAATTAAAGTGAAACTTGAAACCCCCGGCGAAATGACCTGGTACCAGCTTGGCGATGAGAACATCCCCGATGTTAACCGACCTGATAATGTGCTGAAATAGGGATTAAGGCTATGGGGGAATGGTTACACAGATATCACAGATTACCACAGATACCACGGATTTTTTAAATAGGACGCAGATACACGTCCCGACATGTCGGGAACGGATTTTCGCGGAGGGGTTAGGATTATTGTCGTAAGTGTGAGGAGTGGTAATCGTCCCGATTGCCCTATGCAACACGTTAACCGTAAGAGGGGAAGAGGACGCAGATACACGTCCCGACATGTCGGGAACGGATTTACGCAGAGTGATTTTTCAACCTGCCTGGGCAGGTGACATATTCGTAGCAGAATATGAATTTCAAAAACTTATAAACCCGCCTGGGCGGTGTGATATATTCATAACAGCTTGTTTCCTTGGCCCACAATATCCGCCAGCGGATCATAAACATATCACCTGCCCAGGCAGGTTTTTTGTATTGGGAGTTCGAAAATATCTACGAATATTCCACCTGCCCAGGCAGGTTAGAAATGCTAGAATTTTCCTCGGAGAGGAATTGATATTCGTAGTTCGTGAACACTCTCCTCACCCTAATTTTCCTCGAAGAGGAATTGATATTCGTAGCACATGTAAACTCTCCCACACCCCGTTACCCCGTTTGCGGGGTTTGATATTCCTTGCTCCTGATTGCCATCTGCTATGGAAAGTGGAATGGCATACAACCAAATTCTACCCGGATAAAATCTTTCGAATGAAATTTGTAAATTACGGTTTAACTTTTTTACAAATACATTGGAAAAGACTGCTCTCGGATGAAAGAATACCTGGATTTGGTGCGCCTCGTGATGAAAGAAGGAATACGAAAACCTTCCCGGACAGGCATTGATACGATTTCATACTTCTCTGCTAACTATCGTGTGGATATTTCAAAAGGATTTCCGTTGCTTACCACTAAAAAGATGGTATGGAAATCGCTTTTACACGAAGTGTTATGGTACCTTTCCGGCGAAGATCACATCAGAAATCTTAGAAAACATACAAAAATCTGGGATGCATGGGCAGATGAAAATGGCGATCTTGAAACTGCTTACGGCTATTACTGGCGAAAATTCCCCTCTGCAGAACTTGATGAAAATGGAAACTGGCAGGTAAGGCAGGTAGATCAAATTAGATATATAATCGACGAGATCAAACGGAATCCCTACAGTCGCAGACTTATTGTAACTGCCTGGGAGCCGGGGAATGCCACCACAAGTAAACTTCCGCCTTGTCACTATACTTTTGCATTTAATGTTCAAGGAAACAGGTTAAACTGTCATCTGACACAAAGATCGGGTGATATTGCTCTGGGAATTCCTTTTAATTTGGCAGCTTATTCAATGTTAACAATGATTATCGCCAATGAAACAAATCTGGAACCCGGAATTTTCAGTCATACAATAATTGATGCACATATATATGTGGCGGATAAAGGTTCTGAACTGGAAAGATATGACCATCTTGAAGGGCTTAAAATTCAACTTGAAAGAGAACCTCTTCCCCTGCCAACACTTAAAATAGCAAAAAAACCGATTGATGAACTTACATTTGAAGATTTTGAGTTGGTTGGATATCAATCCCATCCTGCGATAAAATTTGAGGTTGCAGTTTGAGAAGAATCATAATTGTTGCAGTGGCAAAAAATTATGTAATCGGCAAAGCCAGTGGTGACATGTCATGGAATGTTAAAGAAGATTTTGACCATTTTAAATCAACAACCATTGGTTATCCCGTCTTGATGGGGAGAAAAACTTACGGCTACTTCAAAAAACCGCTTCGAGATCGTGTACATATTGTAATTACACACGATAAAAAATTTGATCCCAAACATGAAGGTGTAAAAGTTTTTTATACCCTCCAAGAGGGATTTGATTATGTGGAGACATTAAATAAAGACAGGATGTTTATAATCGGTGGTGGTGAAGTATATAAACAGGTTTTGCAAGAGGGGCTTGTGGATGAAATGATCATCTCGTGGATGGATTTTGAAGCTGAAGGTGAAGTATCGTTTCCCCGATTTGATAAAAGTGAGTGGGAAGTAAAGATCGGGAGAAAAGAGAGCAGTTTGAAATAATCCATTATATAAAGCAAAACGGTTAATTAAGATTCGAGAAAACCACAGAGCACACAGAGCACACAGAGTGGGTCTGATAAAACCACAGAGCGCACAGAGAAGGTTCGAATTACGAAGAAAATGAAATAAATTTAGAAAAGATAGATGAAAATTAGAGTTTTACCCGAGAATATATCAAGCAAGATTGCTGCCGGAGAGGTCATACAGAGGCCTGAGTCGGCGGTGAAGGAGTTGATGGAAAATTCCATTGATGCGGGGGCGACTCATATCGAATTGATGGTTCGTAACGCCGGTAAATCACTCATCAGGGTGGTTGATAACGGTGATGGTATGGGGGAAGAGGACGCTCTGATATGCATAATGAAACATGCAACGAGTAAAATCAGTGAAGAAAAAGATCTTGATGCAATTAAAACACTTGGATTCAGGGGGGAAGCTCTTAGTTCTATTGTTGCTGTGGCACAATTTGAGATGAAAACGGGAACTGATACTTCTGAACTTTCAACCATTCTAAAAATTGAAGACAGTAGGACTATCTTAAAAGAAGAAGGTGGATATTTTAAGGGAACGGATATCAGTGTAAAAAATCTATTTTACAATATTCCGGCTCGAAGAAATTTTTTGAAATCAGATTCAACTGAACTAAGGCATGTTATTGATACATTTCAAAAACTAGCTCTTGGGAAACCTGAAATCCATTTTACACTCTTTTCTGATGATTCAAAAATTCTCGATTATTTGCCCGGAACACTTTCTGACAGGATCGGACAGGTTTTTGGAGAAAAGAGTTTTAACAATATCATTCAGATAGAAGAAAAAACAGAATATCTTAATTTGAGTGGTTTTCTTGGCAAACCTGCACTGGTAAAAAAGGCAAGGGGAGATCAATATCTCTTTCTTAACGGCAGATTTGTCAGCTCAAAACAGGTAAATTTTGCCGTGTTTAATGCTTATGAAAATTTCCTTGAAAAAGGGGATTATCCATTTTTTATCCTCTTTTTGGAGATTGATCCTGCAAAAATTGATGTAAATGTACATCCATCAAAACTTGAAGTTAGGTTTGAAGAGGAGAAGGATATTTATAATTTTGTGAATGCTGTGGTTCGCAAAGGATTGGCGGCTTATGATCTTGTGCCATCCCTCTCGTTCTCAACAAATACATTGGAGGGGCATAACAAACTCGGTTTTGACAATTATTCCAGAGCCGACAGAAGCGATTTTAGTGACAGACCAGCAGTTCAGAACGATTCATCAAACAGAGAAAACAGAAATCAGTTTGGTCAGATGTCATCCTCTTCAAAGCGGGTTGGAATAAATGACAATGATATTGATCTAATATTTGGTGCACTGTCACGAAATGTTGAAAGAGGACCCGAAGACGAGGATGTGAGTCATCCTTTTGATGAGCAGAGTGGGGGCGATTCACAAAGTCAGTCACGCAGTATTAAAAGTGGACAGATCGATCAGGATGTTTATACTCCAAAGATTTTTGAGAGAATTCCTGCGGATGATGCCGAGACAAATTCCACTCCTTTTATCATTCAGTTGCACAATAAATATATTTTGTGCCAGATAAAAACGGGTTTGATGATAATTGATCAGCATGTTGCACATGAGAGAATTTTATATGAGATGGCAAAAAAGCAGTTGACTCAAGGTTTCCCGTTGTTTCAACAGTTGTTGTTTCCAAAAGTCGTTTCGACAGATCCTGCCAAAGTTATGTTAGTGAAGGAGATTCAGGATTACCTTCAACGGCTGGGATTTATTGTGAAAGTCATCTCAAAAACCGATTTGGTGGTGGAATCGATTCCTTCACAGGTGAAAACAGGTGAGGAAGAAAAAATACTGCTTGAAATACTGGATCAGTACATTGAAAACAGGGAAGAAAAAATACTTGATGAAACTGAAAACATGGCAAAATCATTTTCATGTAAAGCAGCCATAAAAGCAGGTGACAGACTCTCACAAGAAGAGATGCGCCGGTTGATAGACGAACTGTTTGCCACAGAAAATCCCTATGTTTGTCCCCACGGCAGGCCAGTTGTCTTAAAAATCTCTCTCGATGAATTTGACAGGAGATTTGGAAGAACGAGCTGATTTTAGGTATTAGGTATTAATTATTAGGTATTAATTTGAGGGTTGGGCGGAGCAGAAGAATTTTGGGATATGGGAGTAGTCAAAAAAACGGAACAAAACAGGAGACCAATATGAAGGATTCACTTTATATGCAAAAGTTGGACGAGTACAACAAAAAAGTTGCCGGTTCAAAAACAAATGGAATGAAATATACCACAGTCAGTGGAGAGCCCGTAAATGTTTTATATGGACCTCACGATGTTGCCGATCATGATTATATGCGTGATCTCAACTTCCCGGGAGAATATCCATATACCAGGGGTATTCACCCAAATGGTTACAGAGGCAAAATCTGGACTATGCGTCAGTTTGCAGGCTTTGGCTCACCCGAGGACACAAATGAGAGATTTCATTATCTGCTCAATAATGGTCAGACGGGGTTATCAGTAGCTTTTGATCTTCCCACTTTGATGGGGTGGGATGCCGATGCCCCTTTAAGTGAAGGTGAAGTTGGTATTTGTGGTGTTTCTATCTCGTCACTTGAGGATATGGAGGTTCTTTTAAAGGGATTCCACTCGATAAAGTTTCAACTTCGATGACAATCAATTCACCCGCTGCAATGATTTTTGCTTTTTATCTGGCAGTTGCACAGAAGCAGGGAGTTGATTTTAAGAGTCTCAGGGGTACACTGCAAAACGACATTTTAAAAGAATATATCGCTCAAAAAGAATATATTTATCCTCCACATCCATCGATGAGGATAATTGTTGATATGATCGAATATTGCACAACCGAAGTGCCGCAATGGAATCCTGTTTCTGTCAGCGGTTACCATATTCGTGAGGCAGGTTCCACTTCCGTTCAGGAATTGGCTTATACACTCGCTGATGGTTTTGCATATATTGAAGCCTGTATGGAAAGGGGAATGGACATCGATGAATTTGCTCCCCGAATTTCTTTCTTTTTTAACTCACATCTCGACTTTTTTGAAGAGATTGCCAAGTTCAGAGCGGCAAGAAGAATTTATGCCAAAAGAATGAAGGAAAGATATGGTGCAAAAAATCCAAGAAGCTGGTGGCTGAGATTCCACACACAAACAGCAGGATGCACTTTAACAGCCCAGCAGCCCGAAAACAATATCGTAAGAACTGCATTTCAAGCTCTTGCAGCGGTAATGGGGGCACGCAATCACTGCATACAAATTCAATGGATGAAACACTTGCACTTCCGAGTGAAAAAGCCGTTAAAATTGCTCTCAGAACGCAGCAATTGATAGCTTATGAAACAGGTGTAATCAATTCAGTTGATCCTCTTGCCGGAAGTTATATGGTTGAGAGTATGACTGACAAGATGGAAGCTGAAGCGAACAGAATTTTTGACGAGATTGATTCCCTTGGCGGTGTAATTCCAGCGATTGAAACAGGTTATTTCCAAAAACAGATCGCTGATGCTGCTTATGCTTATCAAAAAGAAGTTGACAGAAAAGAAAAGATCATTGTTGGTGTTAACGAATTTATCGAAAAAGATGAAGTGGTTGATATCCCGATACTTACCGTTTCCCCTGAAGTTGAAAGAACTCAGCGAGAAAGATTGGCAAATATTAAAGCAAACAGAAGTGGAGTTGAAGTTGAAAATTCCCTTTTGGAGATCAAAAATGCTGCGGAAAATGGTAACAACCTGATGCCTGTTTTTGTTAAAGCAGCAGCCAATTATGTTACTCTCGGTGAGATGATTGACGTGTTAAAAGAACCATTTGGCATATATACAGAAGAAGCAGTATTTTGAAAATCAGAAAATATTTGAAATTAATCAGGGCATCTCACTGGATAAAGAATATTTTCCTTTTTGTGCCACTGGTTTATTCAAAAAAATTATTCAACTGGGATGACCTGTCTCTAACTTTGCTTGGATTTATGGCATTTAACTTTGCTTCAAGCATTGTATATGTATTAAATGACATAGTTGACAAGGATAGAGACAGTCTTCACCCCAAAAAGCGACTTAGACCACTTCCTGCAGGAGACATTTCCGTTAAGGAAGCTTATGTTGTACTTCTTGTATTGGGAGTGTTAACAATTCTGTTTTCATTCCAGCTGAATTATGCTTTTGAAATGGTTGTAATCGCTTATATATTGTTAAATACAATCTATTCGATTTAAACTTAAAAATATCGTTTTGCTCGATATTTTTCGATTGCCGGTGGATTTATTCTGCGTGTTGCCGCGGGTACTGTGGTAATCGGCGTGGCAGCTTCAAGCTGGCTTGTTCTAATCACACTTTTTATATCGTTGTTTTTGGCGGTTATGAAAAGGATGTCTGAATCAGATCTGCTTAGTTCAGAGGAGCAGGATCATATTCCTGTGAGGAAGGTACTTGAAAATTATTCCAAACGATTTATTGACCAGATATCTGCGGTAAGTGCGGGCGGTGTAATAGTTTTTTATGCACTTTACACTGTTTCTCCACGAACTGTAGAAACATTTGGTACAGAAAACCTTATATATACCACTGCATTTGTGGTTTTTGGTATCTTTAGATATATGTATCTTGTATATCAACATCATCGTGGCGAAAACACCATTGATATTTTGTTGCATGACGGATCAACAATTTTGAACGCACTTTTGTATGTTGCAGTCACACTTATGATAGTTTATAAGGTAATTTAGATGCACAAAATGTTATTTTCAATAACCATTCTTCTTTCGGTTGGTCTCATTTTCAGCGGATGTTGTAAATGTGAAGAGAGTTCTGAATCAGGAACGGGTTCCAACGTCAATAATCAGATTATGGGCGAGGGATTCATAAATATTGAGGGTACCGAGGCATGGATTGATTTGATGCCGGGTGGTCCCGCTGGATTTATGTTTACCGGTGAAGCCACAGTTGCAGCCTGGGAACGGCCTGAGTTTGACAGTTTAAAATGTAGAGATGCAGTTATTCTGATTGATGGTAAAGAAGTAACAAAATTTCCTTTTGTAATTGAAAACAATGGAGACAAGTTGCAAAAACCGGGGAAATCCAGCAATATCTCTGTCAGATTCAACTCAAAAGAGAGAAATAAATCAGAAGGTCTTATGGATGCCGGAAAAATCTCGATAAAACTGAATATCGAATACAAAGGCAAAATGTTAACAGGAATCATCGATGGTGTTGAAGTGAAGCGGACTTATTAACAATGGGAATTGAACTTCTTTTTCTTGCAATTCTTGTTGTTTTTAGTGCTTTTTTTTCAAGTTCTGAGATGTCGTATATCGTCTCCAACAGGTTAAAAATTGAAATTAAGGCGGGGAAAAATAATCCCGCAGCTAAATCAGCACATCATTTTATTACCAATCCCCACAGTTTTTACTCGACTATCTTAATTGGCAACAATATCGCCAATATTACTTTTGCTTCCGTTTCTGCACTCCTTTTAAGCAGCTATTTTGGACTGAGTGAAATTGAGATTTTACTCGTTTCAACTTTGGTGATTCTCCTTTTTGGTGAGTTGATTCCCAAATACCTGGGGAGAGAACTTGGGACGGGGTTGTTTATCTTTTTTGCACTTCCATTAAGAGTAATTTATTTTATTTTGTATCCACTGGTGAAACTTGCCGGTGGATTTACGGCGCTGATAAGCAGAAACAGTAACACCTCCGATGCTTTAAGTCAACTTGTGATGCGTGAAGATTTGCAACTGCTGGTTGAAGAGAGCGAAAAGGCAGGTAATGTTAACAAAAAAGAGGGAACTGCTATCAGAAAACTCATCGAGATGAGGGATCAGCGAGTGAATGAAGCGATGAGGCCCCGTACCGAGATTGTTGGAGTTGAAGTAAGCAGCAGTGTTGAAGAAGTGATCGATATTTTTATTGAATCCGGGTTTTCAAAAATTCCCGTATATGAAGAAAACCTTGATAACATAAAGGGTTTTGTACTCGCTTATGATCTCTTTAAACAACCTGAGACCATCTCAGCAATTGTTCGTGACATCCTGAATGTTCCCGAGACTAAAAAAAGTGTTGAGATGTTAAATGATTTTCTTCGTGAAAGAATTTCAATTGCAGTGGTTATAGATGAATTTGGTGGCACAGCCGGTATCGTAACTGCTGAGGACTTGATCGAAGAAGTGTTTGGAGAGATTAAAGACGAATATGATGTGGAAGATAATGTTTGCAGAAAAACGACAGATAATGAGTATCTGATCGGTGGAAATGTTGAGATTGACAGTATAAATGAAAAGTTTGACCTCGGGCTCCCTGAAGGTGATTATAACACTATTGGCGGATTTATCATGTCAGAAACAGGAAGAATTCCGGCTCAAGGTGAAATTTTAACTGCAGGAATCTTCAAAATTCATATCATTCGCTCAACCTCCAGAAGGATAGAGATGATAAAACTGTCGCTTTTGGACGAGAGTCAGATTAATGGATGACAAGCTGGTAATCCTGTTTGATGGAGTGTGTAATTTTTGTAATTATTGGGTGAATTTTATAATCGACAGAGATAAACACGATAGATTCAGATTTGCCGCCCTCCAATCTGAATTTGGACAGGAAACCCTTCAGAAATTAAATCTCTCACAGACCGATTTTGATACTTTTGTGTTGATTTCAGGAGGAAAGCACCACATAAAATCAACTGCAGGATTGCTGGTCGCAAAAAATCTTGGCGGGGGATTATCTCTGCTTTATCCACTAATTATTATCCCCCCATTCATCAGAAATTTCGTTTATTCACTGATAGCAAAAAACAGATACAAATTTTTCGGCAGGGAAGATGCCTGTCGGATTCCCACCCCCGAGTTAAAAAAGAAGTTTATAGGCAATTAAATGGAAAAAATTTCAGTTTCCCTGATTACATTTAATGAAGAAAAAAATATTGAACGATGTCTAAAAAGTGTCACATGGGCTGATGAGATTGTTGTTGTTGACTCCGGAAGCAAGGATCGAACTGTGGAACTTGCAAAAAAATATACGGGTGTTGCGATCCACAACGATTGGGAGGGATTCGCTGCTCAGAAAGAATTTGCACTGCGAAATTGTACAAATGATTGGGTTTTAAGTCTTGATGCCGATGAAGAGGTATCGGAAGAACTTCAAAAAGAGATCAAACAAATCCTTTTAAAAGGTGCAGTTGCAGATGGTTTTTATATTCCCCGGAAGACATTTTTTAACGGTCAATGGATAAAGTCTTGTGGTTGGTATCCGGGATACCAGTTGCGATTGTTCAGGAAAGATAAAACCACCCTGACAAAAAGAAAAGTTCACGAAGGATTTGAAGTGGATGGCATAAGAGGACATCTTAAAGGTGATATCCTGCACTACACCCACTTTGATTTGGAAAGTACTATTTCAAAGATTAACAAATATTCAACCCTCGAAGCCGAAGAAAAATATCTCGAAAAAACTGCCCTGCCAATAAATTTTATTCTTAATCCCGTTGCTGCATTTATCCAGCATTATTTCATCCGTAGAGGATTTACCGACGGCGTAAATGGTCTGATTATTTCAATTCTTCATGCCACAACCAACCTAATGACCTACATGAAAATGTGGGAACTCAAGAGGGCAGACAGGAAGAGAACTTTAGAACTTTAGAATCTGAGAAACTCGAGTACTCAAGTTTCTAAAGTACTCAGGTACTCAAGTCACTTCAACAACATAAGCTTTGTTGATTTGATATTCACCGATCCAGATTCGGGGACAAACTTAATGACTGCGATATAGACTCCACTGGAAGCATTAATCTCACCAAAATTTAAGTCTTTGTTATACCTTCCTGATTGGACATTCCCTTCGAACACTGTTTTAAGCTGTCTGCCTTCTGCGGTAAATAGTTCGATTTTCAGATAACCGTCTGACGGAATGGAGTATTCAATGGTTGTTGAAGGATTAAAAGGATTAGGGTAATTGGATATCATCAATTCACTTACCGGTAACTGACTCTCATCCTCAACTGTGGTAAACAGGTTGATCGCTGAGTTCATCCACAACAATCTTCCATTTATCCAGTTTTTCAGGTATGTAATTTCGTTGGCATAACTGTTCCCGATATAATAATTGGGCCAAATATACTGGTTGAGTATGGGCCATTTCTGGAAGTTTCTAATTTGGCTTTCGTTAAGATATGTAACAAGAGAATCGATCTTTCCAAAAATTCTGTCTTTATTTAAAGCACCATTTTTTAACACTGCCCATCTTTCTTTCACTTTTGATTTAAATCTTTGAGATTCAAATAGCTTTTTCCACCAGAAGGGAACCTGAAACGGGTCGGCACTATTTAAAAAGGAGGGTTCACTTGTGAGATATTGCAGCTCCCACCCATTTTGTATCCAGCCGTCATAATAATTTGCATTCCCAAGTGCGATATTAAAATCCCAGACCGGACCCATTACAAGTTTTGGATTTTTGCTGTCGCGATCCTTATACATAAAACTGCTCAGGCGGTACCCATCAACATTCCTCGCGACCTCATTAATAAGGAAAAAATCAACAAATGACATTTCATCCGTTAGTTTGGGATATCCAACTGCGGTGTCTTCAAAAGCAGGAGAATTCATCACTGATTCAAAATTGGTAATAAACGATCTAATGTAATTTACCTGCTGCGGTACAATATCAGAGGGTTTTGGGATGTGGAATTGATATTTTGTTGGATAAGGGCAACCGGGGAAAGGGGGGATAGGTGGAACTCCACCAGCCATTGTCTTCTCCATCAAGTTTGTCCACTTTGATTATATAACCCCCTGTGAGATTATCTCCGTCGATATCGTCGGGGTCGAGTCCCTTGATATTCACTCTGCCCTTATCCTGCTTAATTTTTTCCATCAAAACATATGTGCCCACATACTCATTGTTTAATACAAACTCAAAATATCTTGTTCGTGACGCATAACTTCCTGTGGTTCTTGCCATATCATAAACAAGAACATCACGCATCATGGTTTTGTCGTTGTATTCAGCGTTAAAAACCCAATCATTCTCCGAGGGCATTCCTAAAAGCATAACATTCAGGTTTTCACCTGTGGAATCTCTTGTCTCAATTGCATAAGGTTTTTGGGAAATTGTTGGGAGGAGGACCCTCTAAATTCGATCCCAATCTTGCCATTGTAGTGATTAAAGGGGTCTGAAAGATTATTTCGAACTCCTTCACCGTTGTAAATTACTCCCATATCGGCAGGAATTTTTTCGTCGTCAACTATCACCAGGCCATTTGTGTTTATTACAATAATCGGGAGATTTGAGGAGGTGAATTGAGGAAGAATTTCATGAGTGAACAACAAGAGAAATGTTGTAAAAATTAAGGTTTTCAATTTAATAACTTTCAGTTTTCAAAAATGCAAAGATCAATGTGTTAAAATAATTATAAAATATTTAATTTTTATAGCGGATAGGGGTTGAATTCATAAAAAGACTAAAGAATCTGAAAATTTAATTTGTTAAATTCCGCGACAATTGTTATTTTTATGTAGATTAAATCTAAATAGTTTGAAAAAATTGAAAAACAACCAGGCAACCGAACTTTTCCGTGACTTTCTTAAAAGAGGAAGTAACAGGATAACTCCGGAAAGATTTGAAGTACTCGAAGCCGCTCTCGAATTTGATGGACATTTCTCAGCAGATGAATTATTCATCTCGATGAAGAACAATCATTCGCGTGTTTCGCGTGCAACGGTTTACAACACCCTTGAACTCCTCTGTCAAGCGGAGCTTCTATCTCTCCGTAACTTCTCGAACAAAGTTAACTACTACGAAAGCAATTTTAAGAGACAAAACCATTTTCATTTGGTTTGTATCGATTGTGGAAGGATAGTTGAATTCAGCGATTCAAGAGTGGAGGATATCTCAAAAGAGATAGGTGACAATCTTGGTTTTAAGACCTCGAGTTATTCATACAACATTTTTGCACGGTGTGAAAAAAAACCGGAATGCCCCTACTTCCATGGAAAAACGAACACTTGATAACGCCAAAAAAGGCAGATATATTACAATACTTGGCTTACCACAAGGTATGGTCAAAGTACAGATGATTAGATTGGGAATCTCAGAAGGTGACAGAATATTTTGCCTTGAGAGATTGCCGGGTGGAACGGTTGTTATACAAAAAAACAGGCAGGAGATAGCTATGGGCTATGAGCTTGCCCGTCAGATACTAATTTCAGAAGACCTTTGATATGAGAACAGAAACAACGGGCATTAAAGTTGACCCGAAAAATTTATTACAAAATCCCGTACAAGGCAGCACCCTCGTTGAGAGAAAAAGGGTTGTGCTTGTCGGGAATCCCAATGTTGGCAAATCGTGTGTGTTTAACTATCTCAGTGGCGCATATGTAGATGTTTCAAATTTCCCGGGAACAACCGTAGCACTCAGCTCAGGTAATTATAAAGAATACGAAATAATCGATACACCGGGAATTTATGGAGTTTCCTCATTTAATGATGAAGAGAGAGTAGCCCGTGATGTTATCATTGAAGCTGACATTATTATCAATGTTGTGAATTCACTTCATCTCGAACGGGACTTGTTCCTTACAAAACAACTGATTGAAATGGGTAAAAAAGTAACAATCGTGTTAAATTTTACAGATGAAGTGAAAAGAAAAAAGATTAAAATAGATGCCGCCCGTCTTTCTGCACTTTTTTGGTGTTGAGGTTATTGAGACATCGGCAATAAATAAATCAGGATTTGAAAATTTATCTGATGCGATTAAAAAAGCCAGAACCGGTATTGTCAGTGGTGAGATTACAGGCCGTTTAAATCAGCATATAATCAATAATCACGGCAGAGGCCTTGCACTTCTGGTCGCAGAAGGTGATGAAGAAGTTTCCGCAAAATATGGATTTGAGTGCGGAACGGCTGATGACAGAGAAGCCATTTATATCGAAAGAAGAAAAACTGTTAATGAGATTATCGCTGAAGTTGAGTACGAAGACTCTTCCAAAGGGAGATTTTTTAATCTTTTAGGCAGCCTTTCACTCAATCCTATTACGGGTCTTCCAATTCTTGCTGTTGTTTTGGTGATTCTTTATTATCTCATTGGTGATGTTGTTGCCCAACAGGTTGTTGGATATACTGAAGATGTGATCGGAAAACAATATTTTGAGTTTTATACCAAAAGTTTTGTGAGTGAAGTCTCTGCAGTTGATATCAATGTTACCGAACTTGATGCCGAGGGGAACCCCGGAGCAAACAAATTATTCAGTTTTAACGCGAAAAAACAATAGCCACTGCAATTCTGCAGTTTGTTATTCCATGCTCGGCTCAACTTGCAGTTATAGCCGTGCTTGCAGCCACTGCCGGTCCGCAAGCCATGCTGGTGTATGCAGTAGTCATTATCGCAATGATGTTGACAGTTTCAACAGTTTTGCATAAAATGCTTCCCGGACAAAGTACTCCTCTCCTGATTGATCTTCCAATGATGAGAATCCCAAGAATTGATAATATTCTTAAAAAGACCTGGCATCGCTCAATCGGCTTTATGAAAGAAGCATCTGTATGGTTTTTTGTCGGAGCTCTTGGAGTGGGCCTCATGGAAATTACAGGTTTACTCAAAATATTTACTTATTTTCTGACCCCAATTACCGTAAACTGGTTAAAACTCCCTGCAGAAGCTTCAGTAGCCTTTGTAATGGGGACAGTAAGAAGGGATTTTGGGGCTGCAGGGCTGTTTAATTTAGCTCTCACCCCGATGCAAGTGGCGGTTTCTCTCATCGTAATAACTCTTTTTGTTCCCTGTATTGCTTCATTTATGGTGATGTTAAAGGAAAGAGGCTGGAAAGAAGGATTTACAATTTGGGTAAGTGCATGGGTGATCGCATTTTTAGTTGGTGGACTTACGGCACTTGTGGTAATATAATGGATCGAATTAACTGATGGTAAAAAGCGAATACCCGATTTTCTGGGAAAAAGAAGATTTCAGCATTAAAATATTTTGCTCCATACCGGCAATAGCTACCGGAATTTTGCTCAGGGCAGGGGATTCCAAATTTGTTATTGATCCGGGTGATGGGATCCTTAGAGACCTTAATGTTGAACTTCATCCTGACGAAATACTTTCGATAACCGACGTTTTTATCACACATGGTCACCACGATCATGTTGGTGGTGTATGGTCACTTCTTACTTATCTTAGAGTAATGAGAAAAAGGACCGAGCTGAATTTGTATTACCCCGAGGGATGTGTCGAGATAGAGAGTATCTATAATGCATTTAGAACAGTATATTCCAAAAGTACTTCTTACCAAATCAATCTTAAAAAAATAATGGATTATAATCGTTTTACCCGAAGGGGAGTGACGATTAATCCATTTCCAGTCTGCCATAGTGAATTTATTAACGATAGTAATGAAACCCGTCTTGTTCCTGCACTTGGATATAAATTTGGATATAAGGGTAAAAAGATTTGTTACGGTGGCGATACTGCTTTTTGTCCCGAGTTGTTAAAACATGCAAAAGGAGCCGATTTAGCTATACTTGAAGCAGGAGAAGAGGAAGAATCGGGTGACGGTATGCACATGACAATGGAAGAAGCAGAATTGATTGGGAACTCTGCAAAAGAGTTTTTCCTTGTACATGTACCACAATAATTATTTAGTTTTAAAATTTCCACAAATAAAGGTTTGTTGATGAAGAGTATTTTTTCTTATCTGATGATGATGTTGCTTTTTTTAATAGTCGAATCTAATGCACAGAGTGCTTCTGAGATGACGTTTGAAGGTGAAAAACATCTTAAAAATATAAAGATGCTCACAAATGGCGGTGAAAATGCAGAGGCGTATCTCTCCTTTGACCAGAAAAAACTGATTTTACAAGCCAAAATCGATGGATTGGAATGTGATCAGATTTTCACTATGAATATTGATGGCAGTGACAAAAAAATGGTTTCAACGGGAAAAGGAAGAACAACCTGTTCCTATTTTCTCCCCGGAGATAAAAAAATCATTTATGCTTCCACTCATCTTAGTGGTGATAAATGTCCACCAAATCCTGATTTTTCAAAAGGTTATGTGTGGAAGTTATACGACGAATTTGAAATCTTTATCGCTGATGCCAATGGTAAAAACATAGTTCAGGTCACAAAAAATGATTCTTACGATGCCGAAGCCACAGTTTCACCAAAGGGTGACAAAATTGTATTCACTTCTCTCAGAGATGGTGATCCGGAACTCTATCTGATGGATATTGATGGCAGTAACCAGGAAAGAATCACATTTGAAAAAGGATATGATGGCGGGGCATTCTTCTCGCAGGATGGTTCCAAACTTGTTTATAGAGCAAGCAGACCTGTTTCCGAAAAGGAGCTTCAGGATTATGATGAATTAGTGAAAGAAAGACTCGTGCGTCCGGGAATTCTCGAAATTCATGTAATGGATATTGAAACAAAGAAGGTGACAAAAGTAACCAATTTTGGTAAGGCAAGTTTTGCACCATTTATGCATCCCGATGGCAAAAGAATTATTTTTTGTTCAAATGCGAATAGCAAAGACCCAAGAAATTTTGATCTATATCTGATCAATTCCGATGGAACAGGCCTTGAGCAGGTAACATTTAATGAGACATTTGATGGCTTCCCGATGTTCACAGCCGATGGTAAACATCTTGTTTTTGCTTCCAACAGGTTCAATAAAGAGCGTGGCGACACTCATGTATTTATTGCAGAATGGGTTGATTAAGTAAGTGAACATGGCAATTAAGAGAATCCATCTCTTCTTTTTACTTCTGCTGTTTGTTACAGCAGTTTATCCTCAGGATTCCGTATCACTAAGGTTCTTTGCACCCGGAGTACCGTTTAATGAACTGGATAAATCGAGCAGTGATAAATCTGTAGTTTACAACAAACTCTTTATTTACACCCCAAAAGAGTATAAAAAAAATAGTGAAAGTTATCCTCTTGTTTATCTTCTTCATGGTTGGGCCGGTTCGTCGTATGACTGGAAAAACAACTATGATATCCAGAAACTGGCAGATAAATACAAGATGATAATTGTGTTACCCGATGGTTATTATGATTCCTGGTACGGGGACAATATCAACAAAAAGGAACTTCAGTACGAAAGTGGATTTTGGAAGAGAATTGTCCCCTATGTGGAGACAAAATACAGAATTGATTCAAAAAATATTTTCATCACAGGTCTTAGTATGGGTGGACATGGTGCCATCAACTTTTATTTGAAGTATAATGATCATTTTCGGGCTGCCGGCTCAATGAGTGGAATTCTGGATATCTCTCTTTTTCAAGATAAATGGGGCATAAAGAAGAAGTTTGGTGAATATAAAAAGAACAAACAGTATTGGGACAAACATTCTGCGATTCAACTTCTAAAGACATTTAAGGGTGATAAAACGAATCTTAAAATGTTTATTACCTGTGGTGAAAAAGATTTTGCCTTAAAGGCAAATACACAATTTTTATCAACCGCAGGAAAACTCAAGATTCCTGTCATAAATGTAAAAGATAAGGGAGACCATAACTGGGATTATTGGACTTCACATATCGATTCACAGATCCTGTTTTTTAATCTTATAGCTCAAAACAAAAGTATTGAACAAATCAAAAAGATTATGAAATTGTAGAGAATTCATACTTATTAGATATGAAAAAAGAGGCTGCCTGATCTTAAAAATCAAACAGCCTCTTTTTATTTAAGCTTTTATGTCCTCCCGGTTTACGGATAATACAATCTGGAACCCGGTCCCAATGGTAAATCCAAACTTACCCATCCAACAAGAACAAGAGACCAGACAATGAAAAATACTATGGTATATGGAACCATTGTTGATATTAGAGTTCCCAATCCTGCACCTTTGTCATAACGCTGAATCATTGCAATGATTAACGCAAAATAAGACATCATGGGCGAAATTACGTTTGATACGCTGTCTCCAACCCTGTAGGCAACCTGTGTAAATTCCGGTGAATAACCAAGAAGCATAAACATGGGAATAAACACGGGAGCCATGATCGCCCATTTTGCAGATGCAGAACCCATAAAAAGGTTAAGTACTGAGGTTAGAATCACAAAACTGATCATAAGAGGAATCTCACCCAGGTTCAAAGATTTCAGAAGTGTAGAACCCTCAACGGCGATAATAAGACCCAGATTTGATTTGTTCAACTCAGCGCCAAACTGTGCTGCGAAAAAAACCAGAACCATATAGGAGCCAAGGGTTTCCATCGCTTTTCCCATCCCTTTCATCACATCAGAGTCACTCCTAATTGTCTTTGCACCAATCCCATAGGCAATTCCTGCAAGTGCACCACCAAAAAAGATGATACTTACAATCCCTGACATAAAGGGTGATTTTAAGATATCATTGGTTTTAGGATCACGAAGAAATCCATTCTCGGGAATTAATCCGGCGAGGATGGCGACCACAATTGCTAACGAAGCAGCCACTGCATAAATAAGTCCTTTCCTCTCCAGATCTGTAAGAGGTTTAAGTTCTTCAGGTTTTTCATCGCCTGTGTAAGCTCCCAAGCGGGGAGAGACTATTTTTTCAGTCACCCATGTGCCTGCACCTGCGATCAAAAATGTTGAAAAAGCCATAAAATAGTAGTTCGCAGCCGGGTTAACCATGTAGGTTTTATCAATAATGTGAGCAGCTTCCTGGGAAAGTCCGGCAAGGAGAGGGTCTATCGTTCCGAGTAACAGATTTGCACTGTAGCCTCCTGATACACCTGCAAACGCCGCTGCTATGCCAAGAATCGGATGCCTTCCAACTGCCAAAAAGATTATTGCCGCAAGAGGAATAAGGAGTACATATCCAACTTCACTTGCTGCATTAGACATAACACCTGAGAAAACGATAACAAAAGTTAGTATTTTCTTTGGTGCTTTTAGTACGATGAGTCTGAGAGCGGTACCCATAAGTCCACTTCCTTCGGCAACACCAATTCCGAGAAGAGCGACGAGCACTGTGCCAAGTGGGGCAAAAGAGGTAAAATTTACCACCAAGGAAGTTAGAATATAATGAAGACCATCAATCGAGAGGAGATTAACCGGTTTTATCATTTCATCCTTGGCGGGATGTTGAACTTCTATTCCGGTCCAGGATGCAAGACCGGAGACAGCAACAATTACAACCGCAAAAATAAAAAAGAGGGTTGCAGGGTGAGGAAGAAGATTTCCTCCTTTTTCGATGATGTTTAGAAATTTATCCCAAACACCAACAGCAGGGTTATTTTTGGACATAGCTCTCCTGTTGTTTTAATAAACTTTGATTATATACAATAATGCGAAATTGTGGCTTTTAGTTCACTTCGGCCGGAGTTATTTTACATGGGCCGGAAGAGTAAATGAGATGGTAGTGCCTTTGTCCAGTTCACTTTCCACTTTGATGGTACCGCCTTGAATTTCAACAAAATCCCTGGAGAGTAAAAGACCCATGCCCGTACCCTGCTCATTGTTTGTTCCTTCAGATGAGACGATAGAATCAATCTTAAAAAGCCTGCCAAGATTTTCAGCGGAAATTCCCACACCATTATCTGAGACAGATAATTCAATAAGGTCTTCCAGATTTTTAGCCGTTACCTTAATTTCACCGGCATAGTTTGTGAATTTTACACTATTTGAAATAAGATTCCTCAGAATCATCTCAAGCATGTTTTTATCGCAAATTGCTGTGAAGGATGGATCCACCTCATTAAAAAGAGAAATGTTCTTTTTTAGAGCATTTGTTTCACTTAGGAAGA
Organism: Ignavibacteriales bacterium; assembly: GCA_016714125.1. Lineage (GTDB taxonomy): Bacteria > Bacteroidota > Ignavibacteria > Ignavibacteriales > Ignavibacteriaceae > UTCHB3. The sequence continues at coordinate 58,913 of JADJNX010000013.1, forward strand.
GTACCTCCTGCACGGTCTGTCGCAAATTGCGCGGTTTTGGATCAAAATCAATTCTCCCTGACTGAACTCTCGTCCAGAGGAGCAAATTATCGATTAATGAATAAATAACTTTTGCTGACTCAAAAATGCCGGTCGAGAATTCTCTCATCTCGTCTTTTGTGAGATCATTTAAATAATTAACAAGCATCTCAGATAGACCCAACAATCCCGTGAAAGGGGATTTTAAGTCATGAGCCAGAATAGCAAGGAACTTGTCTTTTGACAGGTTTGCATCTTTTAATTCTTTTTCAGACCTTCTGAGAGCATCTTCTACAAGTTTAAGGGTGGTTATATCCTGGTTGCTTGCACGACGGCCATAGTTTTTACCATCTTTGGCGATGATAGCGAGAGATTTATGGGCAATCCATCTAATTTCTCCATTTTTAGTGACGATCCTGAAAACCCTGACAAGTGGTTCTTTAGATTTCAGTCCGTTTTCGAGATCCCGCCAAATTTTGTCTCTGTCTTCAGGGTGGATAATTCTTCTCAGAAGAGCCGGATCATGCTCAAAATCGGCAGCATCATAACCCGTGATTCTTTTTGCAGAGGGTGAAACATAATTAAAAGAGTTTTTATCGGTCAACCAGTATTCAAAATCGTATGAAAAATCAGCCAGCATCTGAAATTTGGCTTCACTTGCTTTTAACTCACGGTGTTGTTTAACCAGGGTGAGGTGGGCAATAATTCTGGCGTTAAGTTCATCAAAATTGATAGGTTTAGTTACATAATCAACACCACCGGCGTCAAATCCTTTAACCTTGTCAACTGTATCAGTAAGAGCTGTCAGAAAGATAATTGGAATATCCTCGGTCTGCTCCATCTGTTTTACGATTCTACAGACTTCAAAGCCGTCGAGTCCCGGCATCTTAATATCAAGAAGGATTAAATCGGGCAAATAATCATTTAATAATTCCAAAGCCTCGTTACCAGAAGTGGCTTGAGAGATTTCAAAACCAGCCTGAGTCAGTCTGATTAAAAGATATTTGAGATTAGTTGCGTCGTCATCAACAACTAAAATTTTTGAGCCTATATGGTTGTAATGTGTCACAATGTGCCGGTCAGATTTGTTGGTGTTTAATAATTGCAAAACATAAGTTAAATTGCTCTTAAAATTAATAAAATTTTCAACAAAAACGCAGACAAAACGATTAAAATTTTTGCAGTCATCCCCGTAGTCGATGATCATTTATCACTAAAAATCCTCCTCGACAATCTTCTAACAGCCAGCAATAAAAATCATTTAACCGGAGTAGTGGTTGTAACAGGTACAAAGAGTAAAGAGATTGAATGGGTCGTCAGTAATGCACAGTCGAAAGATTTTCATCTTGTTTTGTTGCAGAATCCTGACCGATACACCCCTCATGCGTTGAATATTGGAATAAAATATGCCATTGGAGAGGGAGCAGAGATCATTCAGATGCTTGGGGCACACAGTTACCTGAATATCGATTATTTCGCAAATCTTGCAAATATTGTAGAAAATAATAAAGATATTTCAATGTTCTCACCATGTTACGAGTTTTTCCCCGCTGCAAACATGCTTGAAAGGTCGATCCAGCTTTTTCATCTGTCGAGGTTGGGTAGAAACTGGCAAAGGATATATCGTCCAACAAAACCGGTTCCGGGATTTGGAAGTGGTGCTTTTGCAATCAGGAGTTCGATAATAGCAAAGACGGGTTATTTTGATGAGAAGTTTATAAGGAATCAGGATAATGAATTTTTTAGTCGGGCTTGTCGTGTCGGTTTTAAGGGAATGGCATTTCCGGAATTAAAATACTACTACAGGACAAGAAATTCCATCAAAAAACTCAGAGAACAAAATTTTGATTATGGTAGATTTTTTGCACTCGATCCCTTTAGCCACAGCCTGAAACAAGCTGCACCGGTTCTATTCTATTCTTTCCTTCTGCTTCTTGCATGTGCAACCGCAATATTTTATTTCGCTAATATGCCAAAATATGGACTTCTCACCAACGGTTTGTTTATGCTAACCATGGGGGTATATCTTGCGGCTATAATGGTAGAGAGTTTCAGGAGATTTATGCAAGACGGCGCCGCGGCACTCAATCTTCCATCGATCCTGATAATGATGCATCTGTATTATGCGATGGGGAGTTTTTCAGGGTTTTTGTTTGGCCAAAAAAGGCACGATGGTAATAAAAAAGAATAATCATGAAACAGATCCAAAAAGGAAGATCAACCATCAGCCAGCCATGAGTGAGCAAGCCAATAGACTCAAAAAATCCTCTGGCAAACAAACCAATTCCAACCGATAAAGCACCCGTAACAAGAATAAATCCATTCCAGTCAACCATTCTTAATTTCCCGGCAACTTTACTTCCAAAATAGATAAACATCCCGGGTAGCCACAATGCTGTGATTATTCCAGGAATTCCCAATTCAGTGGCTCTAAAAATGAAAAAGTTATGTGAGAGTCCTGTGTCTCCTGCGTCGGTATAAAGCCTTTTAATCATAAATTCGGCATAAGAGCCGGAAGGTGCAGTTATATATTTAAAGAAAAAATCTTTAAATTGGTCGGGTCCGGCCCCAAAAAAAGGATTTGCTTTTATCGTTTCCCACGACATACTCCAAAGGTGATCCCTGATATTCAGAAACTTTTCAAATCGCAGAAAAAAAGAGAAAAATTCGTTTACCGGGGGAATAAATAACACAGCCAGTATAAAAACAGTAATTGAAAGGATAAATTTTAATCTCAGATTTGGATAAACAATTAAAATAAAAGTGGTCGTACCCAACACAAAGGTAAGAAGTGCGGCGCGGGAATTGGTGAACACAAGTCCCACAAAAAGAAATAAGGCCAAAAAAGTGATTAATAACTTTTGGAAAGGGGACTTTTTGTTTTTTAGGAAAAAGGAAAAAAATATTGCAAGAAGTGCAACTGCAATTGTACCCCCGGCTACATTGATATTGGCAAATATGCCAGTCACTCTGATTGGTGCTTCTGAAGCAAGAAGAACAATGAAACCCTGAGTTATCAGATTGTAAAAAACACCTGAAGATGTAACAAATCCGGCAAGAATCACGGTGGAGACAAGGATTATCAGTTCCTTAAACCCAGTTAAGTTTTTATAGATAAGAAAAGCAAAACCGAAGAAAATAAATTGTCTGCTTGTTGCGGTTAAACCCTTAATTGGATTGCCTGAAAAAATAGATGAGAATAGAAGTGAAAGAATTGTAAAAATAATAAAATAGATTAATGCAGGAGGTAAACCCGATTGTTCTCGCTTGTGGATATAGTTGGAATAAGCATACCATGAAAGCGATAATGCTGCCCAAACGATGATTCCAAACCGTAAAACAACATTTAAGTCACTACTGGTCAGGATCAAAAGACTGATTGTGACAAAGAGATTAAGATCGTAACCGCCAGCTTTTAACAACAAATAATAGACAAAAACTCCGAGTAAAAGTGGAATTGCCACTTGGGGAAGGAAAGCCGAACCGATTGCAAGCAGCGCGAGAATCCCTGCGAAAGCAAGGTCAGAGTTTTTATTTCAGTTAGACGAGTTAAAAACAGTTATCAGATCCGATATATTTATGAGATTCAGATTTTAAATTTAACAATATCAGGAGAATTAATTCCTTTGCAGGACATCTATTTGCACTTGGACAACACCATCGTTAATCATTCCGATCGACTTTGCTGCAATATAAGATAAATCAATTTCTCTGTCGTTACCAAACGGACCACGATCATTAATTTTGACAACGACACTTAAACCGTTTTTAAGATTGGTCACTTTTACGAGAGTGTTGAAAGGGAGGTCTTTATGCGCAGCGGTGAATTTGTTCTTTTTATAAGCTTCACCACTTGCTGTTTTCTGATTTTGAAATTTGTCGGCATAATAAGTGGCTTTTCCGGTAAAGGTGGAGACCACACTAAGGTTGAAAGAGGAAGTATTATCTTCTTCCTGCCGGTTTTCGACAGAAGGTTTATTATCACCTGAGGGAATTCTCACGGTCGAGGAACATCCCTGAAGGACAAAAAGAGAAAAGGCGAGTATAACCCCGCCTTTTAACAATTTACTTTGTAGTGAGTCTAAAAACGCCATCCCAGTTATCATCAGGTGGTGATTCGATATAGTGAGTTGATCTGTCAATGTAAACCTTTGTCGGACCGTCGTCGGGATTGATTTCAAGTACTTTCTTAAAAATCTCAATGGCTCCGGTAAAATCACGATGTCTGTATTTTGCCATGGCATCACAATAGAGCCTTAAAGAATTCATCTTTGATTCTTCGAGTTGATCGCCAACTTCGGCAACGAGTTCAAACACCTGCACAGGCTGAGTTTTACCTTTTACCACCAGGCGGTCAAGTTCGCGGGTCATAAATTGATCTTTTACGAGTTCATGAGTTGAGTCACTTATCATAATTTTTGTGCCATAAGCTTTATTTGCACCTTCAAGCCGGGAGGCGAGGTTAACATTATCACCCATGACAGTGTAATCAAATCTTTGAGTGCCACCAACATTACCAACAACCATGTCGCCGGTGTTTATTCCAATTCTCACATCAATGAGTGGTTGTCCCTCTTCCTTCCATTTCTCCTGCATCTTTTTAATGATTGCCTGTTGAAGGAGGGCAGTTTTGCATGCAAGATAAGCATGGTTTTCAATCGGTATTGGGGCACCCCAAAACGCCATAACAGCATCACCGATATACTTATCGAGAGTACCCTTGTTTGCAATTACTGAATCAGTCATTGCAGAGAGATACTGATTAAGGAAGGTTACAAGTTCTTCCGGCTCTTTTTTCTCTGAGAAGGTTGAAAATCCTGCAATATCAGAGAAAAAGACAGTTACAAATTTCTTTTCGCCACCAAGTCGCAGTTTATCAGGATTTGCGATAAGTTCATCAACCATCGATTTATCAACATATCGCGAAAACATTCCCTTTATCTGGGTTTTTTGTTTTCTTTCGAGAATAAAATAATAAGCTGTACTTGAGAAGTAACCAAGAATAATTCAGATCAATTCCTACATAAGAGAAGAGTAGTTTCTGATGGATAAAAATGTAGCTGGAGAGTTCTCTTATCCCTAAAACCATGAGGAATATCAAAACCACACTTCCGATTTCGACTATCCAGTTCATTCTGAATTTTAGATCTCTAAGATAAGAAGTGAGGAAAAAACTTATGAGTACAAAGAGAACCGTCAAAAAGATTTCAAGCCAGACAGGGAATCGACTGATAAAATTACCTTCGATTATGTTTTGGACAACATTGGCGTGAAATTCCACTCCATAAATGGTATTACTGCCTGATCTCTCATCTGTGGAAAATGCTACAGGAATAACATCCCTGTCTTCTTCAAGTGTGGAGCCAATAAGAACAATTTTATCCTTGAACATACCGGAATGGAGAAGACCTGACGCGGGATCATCCCAGATATTCAATGCTGTTTCATATTCCAGTTCTTCGGCTGTGTTAAAAGTGGAGTCATCGAGAACATTTATAAAATCGACATGAGGGAATGTTCTTGAAGAGCCGTAGAGATTCACAAGCATGGAAACATTGTCATACCTTGGAATCAGTTTTTCACCAAGTTTGAAGTAACCTTCCGACAATTCCGCCATCGCGAGTGGAGGCAAACCCATCATTTTATTCATGATGGCAAATGAAAAAGTCGGGACACTTCTTTTGGAGGTTTCTGAATAAGCGAAGGGATAATACCTTCTGTGAACTCCATCATTGTCTGCAATAACCTGTACTATTCCAATGGAACTGTCAACGGGGAAGAGAAAATTGCCATAATCTTCTGTTAGATTTTCAACCTCAATTCTAACATTGCCACCCGCACTTCTGTTTTCATCAAATGTTTTCCCGGCAATAACAACATTGTTCTTTTCGAGGATTGCATTTATAAGAGAAGAGTCATCTTCCGGGGAAAAGATATTGGAACTCTCCATCAGAAAGTCAATTCCAATCGCTTTAACACCGGCATTATTTAGATTTCTGATAACTCTTGCGAAGAAATCGCGGGGGTAGGGCCATTTTTTATATTGCTCGGGCATTCCCTTAAAAGTATTTCGGGTTACTTCGAGAATGATAACATTAGGGGTGCTGTCCTTAAACGGGACAGCACCTCTAGCGGTAAATTTTTCATCAATTTGCTTGAGTTCAAGCTCCTTGAGGGGTTTAATCGAAAGAAAGAAGTCGCCGGTAAGCAACACTGTTACCAGGGCAACAGTCAAACTTAATATAAGTTTGGTAACGAGTCCGGAACTGCTTTTTTTAGCACCCATTTTATCTCAACTCATATCTTGAAGTTAGCCCAACAATTGAATCGTTTGCATAGCCATCATTAACAAGATATCTAATCTGTACCTGAAGTGAAAAATTCTTCAGGATATAATAGAGTGCACTTGCATCAAATGCATATCGTTTTAGGTCACCAAAAGTTGGGGAAACCGAACCGTTAAGTACAAGTCTATTTTGCATTAGATAATATTTTGCACCTGCAACAATTGAGGTTATGTTAAATGTTTGAGTTGTATTTAATGAACCGTTGATGATTTCATTGTTGCTCATGTTAAAAGTTAAAAACGACTGAAGTGATTTGCTCCATTCAGTAGCATAATTTAAACCGAGCATTGTGTTATTTGCATCAAATTTGAAGACAGTATTGTCTTTTCTACTTGCAAAAGAACCCGTGGCAGAGAGGTTGTGGTTAAAACCGGCAAAAAACCTGTAGGTTACTTGTACACCAAATCTGTTGGTATAGTCATCAATCCCGTAGGTTCTTCTTTGGATATCCGGATCAGTTGACAGGATACCATTGTTATTTACATTCCTTGAATAGGAGAGAATAACACCGGGTAAATCGAATGAAGGGTAGTAGGAAATTGATGCATTAAAATTTGTAAATGCAGTTGTTGCAAATTTGGTTTTATTTCTGTTGTCTTCAAGTCTCTCATATCCAAGAGATAAAAACATCTTATTATCGAGCAATGCAACCCTATCGAACAGGTTAAAGCCTGAAACGTCAGTTCTAAGATAGTTATTACCAAATGAATTGTAGTCGAAACCTCTACTGAGGTAAGTACCTTTAAAGTAGTTGCCGAAGTAGTTAAGAGCCAAACTTGCCTCATAAGCCAGGGAGGAGAGTTCCTCAGGTTTTAGCGGGGAAAGAAACTGGTTGAAAGTAATAAACTGACTTAAAATGTCTTTGATTTTTTTTATATCCTCGGAATTTCCACTGAAAGCACCTCCGGGTCCAAAAACCTTATCGATGGTTTCGTTGGAAAGATCACCTGTCTCAATATCTTTATTCAGGACTGAGAAGGCGCCTTGCGCATAAAGTTGGATTTTGTTGTCATCAAGATTTATGGTCATTTCGGTACCTGCTACCACATTTTCCTGAGGTTGTCTGGTAAATTGAGCTGTTGTTTTATCATCTTTGGAATGAAGATAAGTAAATCCCAACTTAAAAGTTTCACCTGCGGTGAAGTATGGATTAACCGCAAAAACATTTCTTTTAAACGTACCCTGGGTAATTCTCGCCACATTTCCATCAGGGAGCAGTATTTTATCAGAGCCAAGCAATGAAGCATTTGGTCCAAGAATTTCTGCTATTGTGCCGTCAACTCCTCTGTTTATTTCGCCATAAGAAGCCTGAACATTAAAAAATCCAAGGTGGACGCTACCGGTGACACCACGTACTCTTTTACCGTTCATCACGAGTGTTTGATAACCTGGAGTGTAGTCACCACCAATGATGCGGAAATATTCGTTGTAAACACCAAATTTGTAGCGGTTATATGGTTGGAGGAATCCTTTTTCTTCAGAAGTTGCATAAACCTGGGCATCAAAATCGAACGCGCCATAGGTAGCTTTTCCATCCAATGAGATATTATTATACCATCTGTTGGTCTCTCTCACGGTTTCGTTTCTTGATTCACCACGAAGATTTACATAATATTCAAGAGGAATACCATCAACTTTTTTACCAACTTTGTCAGAAACATTAAAACTGGAGGAGTAAGCATGATAGGCTGAACCGTCTTTTTGTAAAGTTCAACTCTCATACTGTTTGAACCACCAGTTCTGAGGTTAGAGACAAGATTATCGCCTGTAAGAATAACAAGGTCTTCTGCGATAAAAAGATCTGCTGACAAATCAGTTCCATTGATATAAATTTTGGTTTTAGTCTTGTCCACTTCTTCACTTGCTTTTAGAAGAGAGATTGTAACCAACATCTCATCATTTTGCATTGGTAAACCGGCCTCAGGATTCAGAACAATGATTTCATCATCCTTTGCAGAACGGGGTTGTACCTGAACAGTCAAGTAACTTTTCGCAACTGCTTCGAGGGGATAGGTTTCCTCTCCATTGTTCCTTGTTTCGATTATAAAATAATATTCGAGCGAAGGGAGTCTTAAATTTTCTGGAAGGAGTGTGATTGTTGCAGTTCCACCTGATAATTCCATATCTGTTCTGGTGAACTCAGAAGTGCCAAAAACTCTGTGAAGGAAAACAACCTCAGAAATATCATTGATATTGGTGAGATCAACCTTCACTGTCAATTCAGAGCCTTCTTTGGCTTCGGTCAGTGATACATTTGTAACAAAATTGCTAACCTGGGCGATCAAGGAAGCAGGCAGCAGCAGAAATAATGTTATTCTAAAAAAGTAATTCAACATTCTATTAAGCCTCCGGGTAGTTTTTTGATAGAGGGATTAGAGTAAACTTGGATCAATTAATGAATTTACGAAATTTAATAATGATTACAAATAAATTAAAAGCCGCCGTTGCAAAATAATTGCCCGTTGCGGCTTTTTAAAAGTTTAGTATATCGTTAATTGTCCAAATATTCGATTACAATATCACCCTGAGGTGTTTTAAGGATAATCTTTTTCACATTTGACTTGGCAGAATTGGTAAACCGTTTTTTATCTTCTTCTGTCATCTGTCTCGGTTTAAATGATCCTTCAGGGGTAACGAGTACAGTCTCTTGTTCGTTAAGATCACCGGATTCCTGTTTGCCAAGCTGTGCTTCACAAAAAAGTCGTCCATTCTCAAGATCGATATTCGTTGAATCGACGCCCACTCCAAAGAGGAGGGAAGTTCCACGAACAGACGCCACCAATGTCGGAGATTTGAATTTAAAGTCCTGCTGATCCTGTTTCGTTACAGAAGCATTTACAGAGCCTTTGTCAACATCTACTGTTTTGGAGACATTTTTATCTTTTTTGAGTGTTGATATCTTAACCTGAGACTTTTCTCTCACCTTAAGAACTGAATTGTCTGTGAACTTGACCACAACCAGTGATTTACCGGAAGTTTTGATCATATCCTCGGAACTTAGAGCCTGACCTGTTTTCAAGTCAACCCATTTTCCGGCAGAAGATTTGTATTGTGCAGTATTAACCACTTTAGTAACGACAGCAGCCGGGGCATTTATTTCTTCGCCGGCACCCGAAAAGAAAAAGACAGCCAAAGCGAGCACTGATACATTCAATAAATATTTTTTCATTTTATAAAAACTCCGATTTTACTTTTTAACACAATGTTACTGAGTTTGAAGATAGATGTTGCTAAGAATCTCAGGATTTGCAATGATCATGTTAAGAACATTGAGAAGTTCATTGAGATTGAGATTTTGTCCATCACCACTTTGGTAGCCGGTAAGTGAAGCACCATACTGAGCAAGAAACTGCTGAAGTTCCGGTGTTACCATGTTTGGTGGTAAAAATGACAACAAGTTAATAACCAATTGTGAAATTCCTGATGACTGTGGTGCATTTGGGTTTCTAATCTGGAACAGTACTATATTAGAATTAACTTCCTGAAATTGACCGGCACCAGGGATAATGGCAGATACTCTAACCACAACAAAATCACCCGGTCTCCAAGGATTGGCTGACTGAAGAGTTGAAAGGTCATTCATTGATGTTATATTACCAACATCATGATTATCGATGGATGGTGTGCCTTCGTTTATAGCAGCTTCAAGGGAAGCAGGGATTGAAGTAACTCTCACAGCTTTAATCTTGTAAGTCTGTGCACCTACAACAGGATTCCATGAAGCAGGCACTGAAGACTCATCATAACTCATCAATTGAATAGGTGAGATCAGGGAGAGAGTTGCAGTCGGGTTTGTGAAATCACGGATTTCAGTGTCAAAACCAAGCATCGTTCCGTTTGCATCATAAAGTTCAACTTTTATCTGATAACTTCCAACAGGAACACCTTTGGTTAAAGCCTCTTCAATAAGAGTTTTGTTAGAGTTTTCTTCTTTAACTGTAATTTCAGAATTACACAGTTCATTACTGTAAAAATCTCTGATAGCAAAGTTGTTGGAAGTCATTCTGTAAACCTCTTCATAGGCGGTCTGGTTGAGCTTTCTCCATGAGAAAAAAGCTTTGATAAAACCTTGTTGCCCTTTAGGGTCCAGTCTTACCTGAAAAACTTCAGGCGCACCGCAAAGATCTTTTGCATTAATGAACTGGGTAAGATCGATAGTTGGGAGCGGATTAAGTATCTGTATATCCACATTCTGAGCTGTAGCAGAAAATGCGATTAATACAGAAAAGATAATTATAGCCACTCGATTTTTCATGGGTCCTCCGTTGATAAATAAACTTTTTGGGAAACTATTTGCTCGTTGAGATGTAAAAGAATTTGAAATATAAGTAAAGTTTATTAAATTAAATCCTAAATTACTTTAACTACGAGTAAAGAATTTGTCAGAATCTCTGATGACAACTTAAGTTAAAATCTCGCTTTAATTTGTGATTCAAGTGGTAGTGGCGCAAATAAATGCCACAAATCACATATTAAGGTAAAATCAAATCTTACACTATTCAATTTAGTAAAAAATATTAATCTTTTATAACAATGAAAAAAATTTTCTTTTCCTTCCTGTTGTTTTTTTCAACAATTTCCGCTCAAAATGGTGATGCCGGTAAACTTGTTGACCAGGCTTATGCACTCCTGAACAAATCTGACTATAAATCAGCCGAAAAATTGATCTTTAAGGCGTTTCAAGTTTCTGAAACCGAAAAGGACGATTATAACAAAATAAGGTCGATAAAACTACTTGGGACATTATATTATAACTATCGTGAACTTGAAGCATCTATAAGCTTTTATAAATTATCGATCGGTATGATTGAAAAGTTATTTTCCGCACCTTATTCCCCAAAAATTGAGCTGGAACTATATAATATAAAAAATAACTTATCGATTGCTCTGATGGAATCTGACCGAAGGGCGGCATATGCAGGAAAACTCAGTGAGGCAGAGAAACTTTTTGGCGAAGTATTGGATTATTATGAAAAGAGTGGTGATAAAACAGGCTATCTGTCAGTTTTGCTAAATCTTGGTATTCTCTACAGACTTGATGCAGCCTCAGATCCAGACCATCCCGAATATCCCCAAAAATTGAGCGATGCACTGGCAATACTGCTTAAAGCCAATGATATGGCAAAAAAAGACGGCAACTCTGTGATAATGGAAAATATCCTTTTTAATCTTGGAATAACATATCAAACTGCAAATAAACTTGACAGCGCAGCAAAATTTATAGAGCAGAGTATAAGCTCATACAAAGCGAGCGGCAACAAATACTGGGAGGCTCTTGCGTCCTTAAGGCTGGGGTATCTTTATCTTGAGATGTCGGCTTCCGATCAGGGAAATGAGTACAGAAAAAAAGGAATAATACTCCTGCGAGATAATCTCGGAATAATAGAAGAATACCGGTCAAAATTTGAAGATGAGAGGGGACGGGCGGTCTTTCTTGACAATCTTACATATTATTATGTGTTGTTGATCAACGAACTGTATGAAGAGGGGGATTTTGAATCGATGTTTGATCTTGCCGAAATGGTCAAATCAAGATCATTTGTTGATATGCTTTCAACCAAGGCATCAGGGGTTGAGGAAGACCTTCCCGCAGACCTAAAAAAGGTAATGATCAGGAAGAGTGGGATAGAAGCAATTTTCAGAGATTCTTTATGGCTCTATTTTGAGGATGCCGAATCGGGAAGATTTATGGCGCTCATGGATGAATATTCAACTCTCTATTCTAAAAAAGAGGAGTTACAGCCCGATCTTAATCTACTGGTTAGCGAAAAAACAGTAAAACTTAAAGATTTTCAGAAACTGATAGATGACAAAACGGCAGTTATCGAGTTTTTTATTGGCAGAAATGCTTTTTATACTTTCCTTGTTACAAAAAACTCCGTTTCTGTTGTACAATCGAAACAAAATCCACTAGCCATCGACTCACTTGTAACAAAAATTTTAACAGATATAAATCTTTTCCCAAATAAAAGGGGAGCATTCATTGAACTTCAGAAAATATTAAATCGAAACGATGATACTCTCGACAGCGCAAAACTTGCTAAAATGTGGTATGAATCGGATGCTGACAGAAGTCTGCAACTAGCATTATTTCAACTTTACAAAACGATCATTGCCGACAAGCAGGATAAGGAATTACAAAAATTTAACCGGGTAATAATAATCCCGCACGGTTTTTTACACGAAATGCCATTTGCTGCTTTGGTATCTTCATTCCAAAATCTGGATATGTCGAAAAAACATCATATTGCACGCCCAACCTATTGGGCGGAGGAGAAGGAAATACTCACTCTCCCGTCTGCCTCTTCGCTTCCTTTTTTATTAAAAGCGGGAAGGAAAGATGATGGTTCAATTCTGATTGTGGGAAATCCGATCTATCCAAACAAAAAATTTGATCCTCTCCCTTTTGCTGAAAAGGAAGCTAATGAAATAACCCGACACTTCGAAAAAAGTAAAACTCTTTTATTGATCAATGAAGTGGCAACTGAAACGCGAATAAAGCAGGAAGCGGGCAATTATGACATTCTGCATTTTGCAACACACGGAATTTACGAGGAAGACGCTCTTAAAAGTCACCTATTGATGACAAAACCGAAGGTGACGACGGATACCTCAGAGCCTCTGAAATTTTTAAGATGCAACTTAATTCAAATCTCGTAGTATTAAGTGCATGCCTTTCGGGTCGAGTTGGTGCTTTTGGTGGTCAAAAATACCTTACAACAGATGATCTGACTGGACTCACAAGAGCATTGTTATACGCAGGTGCGGCAAATGTGATGGGAACCCTCTGGACAGTTGACGACAAATCCACCGGGGTTATGATGGAACATTTTTATGAAAAATATCGCGATGAAAAACGCCCTCTTCTTTTTTTCGATGAGGGATGCGCAAATAAGTGTATTAAATGATTCGACAAATAAAGACTGGAGCCACCCGTTTTATTGGGCTCCTTTCATCCTTATTGGTTCACCAGGTAAATAAACAGGATTGCCGATGAAGAACAAAGCTTTACTCATTTTTTTATTTTTGTTAATAACAGTTGTTGCCACAAATAAGATTGTTGACAACAAAACTGTTGGGCACGATGATACCCCTCTCAAAAAATCCGATGTAGCCACTACGTTGCCCGGCACCGGTAATATTGAGAACAGTGAAACAAAAAATGAAAATGACTCCCTCAGTGCACTTTTTAACAGGGCATTTAGTGCTTTTGATTCGGCAAAATATAATGTAGCGATAAACATCTGGCACTCAATCCTTGGAGCTTATGAGACAGAAAAAGATTATCAAAATCTGGTTATAGCAACCAATAATATTGCTGTTGCCTACAATAATATGAAAAAATTTGATCTTGCTCTGGACTACTTCACAAAAGCAAAAAACACAGCCAAAAAATATAAATTGCACAAATATGTAGATACTTACACTGACAACCTGATCTATTATTACGAAGAATATTTAATCGGATTTAAAACCCGTGAGGTTATAGTGGATGCGATTGACTACTTTACAAAAGAGAGTCAACAGACATATCTCACCAAATTTCAGGAAAAGCTACAAGAACATGATGAGCTGTTAAAAGTGGCTGAAAAAGCAATTTCCGGCTGGGAAATAGAAAAAAAATCAACCACAGATAAAAACAGATTAAGTTATTTGACAAGGGCTATCGCAGATGATTACCTTTATACAGGTAAAATTGTAAAAGCAAAAGAGTTTTATCTTGAGAGTCTCAAACTGGCACAGTCAGGTGGAAGTGACAGTTCAGTTGCAAAAACAATGGCAATGTTAACCAATCTCGAACAGGTTGCAAGACATCTTAAAAATGATGAATATGTGAATCTTTGGAGAGTGGAATCACCTGAACAATCCGTAAAAGTATTTTATTTCACTGATATCCAATATATTTCATCCGATTCTCTGATCGCCACAGTAAGCGGAGGCAAATACGACAACATTATTGCCGGCTCTGCTTTTGATGTTTGGGCTTGTGTATATCCTGAACTTGCAGAGCATGATGTGTTTTCTCTCGGGAAGGGCAGGGTAACCGAAGTTGGAAATTATGACTCCAAGGTAGGAGTAAAGTTATTTACCGGTGACAATCCTCAGAAAAAAGTTTTTATAGTTGACCACGCCTACATTCCTGTTGCAAAAAAACAGGGTTATAACTCAGATTTGGCAGAAGTTGCCAGGCTCGAGATAATATTCCGGGATAACCAAAACAGTGCATTATATACTTTTAATCTACTGAATTACATTTCTGATCTCGCAGTTGAAGAGAAACTGTTATCCGTGATGTTGAATGACTTTGTTCCTCTCCATTCCTTTATTGAAGAGCTTGTTCAGAACGACCCTGAATATGGTGATGAGGCTGTAACTGGCGAATTTAAAGGCAAGACGATTGCCGAGGCGATAAAGGCTTCGACTCTTGAAACAACCAAAAATTTTCTGATGTTTGTAAAAGATTTTCCCGCGAAATATCTGGGATTAACCTTTAAATTTGTTGAATCTTATTTCTCCTGGATCTATTCTGACGCCATTGGCGGGCAAACCAAAATTGCTAAACTTGTGTTAAAATCCAAAGACGAAAAAGAACTTCGAAAAATATTTGAAACGGATAGTGCCTCAATTGTGGAATATGACATCGTGGGCAAGTTCGCTGATTCAACTGATGAATTGTATCCTCTTGATTCAATGGAGAAAGCAGGTAAATATTCTTTGGCTGCTTCTCTTTTTGCGGATTGGATGAAAAATAGTGACAAAATCAAGAGGGCTTATCTCTCCCGTGGATTGTATTTAAAAAGCATGGAAGACTATACAGGAGCAGAAAGTGCTTACTTAAAAAGTCTTGTTAATGCTCATGTGGTTAATGACAGCTCTTACATGGCGACAGATGTTTATTCAAAAATGGGAAACCATCAAAAATCCCTCGATATTTATGACAAGGTTTACGAGTTAAGTAAATTGACAGGCAACAAAGCAAAAGAGGCAAGTGGACTTTTCGACAAAGCCTATTCACTTTTTGAACTCGGTGATTACATCCAGGCAATGGACTATTACGAGCGGAGTTACAATATTTACATTGCAATGGATGATTACGATAATGCCGGTTTGTGTTACTCGAATATTGGTCAGGCATTGTGGAATCTTGGGAAATTTAAAGAAGCGATAGAAGCTCACAATAAAGCCATTGAATACAGGAAAAAAACAGGTAACCTGTCAGATCAGGCGTTCTCTTATGATAAAGTTGGAAGTCTTTACAGCAAACAGGGAGACCCTGACAAAGCCATTGAATATTTCACCAAGGCTGTTGAATTATATAAAACGGCAAAAAATGATGTTGGTATGGCTTCTGTTTACGACAACATTGGTGCCATGTATAAAAAATTAAAAGATTTTGAGAAAACCTTCGAATATTTTAAGATGAGTCTTGCAGTTAAAGAGAAAGCCAACGACAAATATGCCATTGCCGAGAACTACTTTGAACAGGGCCTTGCATACATGGAATTTAATGATGCAGCAAGTGCGCAGGAAGTCTTAAAAAAGAGTTATGAACTGAATATGCTTGTGAATGATAAGATGGATGCCATCTATTGTATGATCAACCTTGGGCAGATTCAATATGGCTTCAGAAACAATTTTGATACTGCATTAACGATTTTTAACTCTGCTCTTCTGCTTGCAAAAGAAATTGCAAACAATTCTCCGATCGCATACTGCTTCAAACAGCTTGGGCTTCTTTATTCAGAAAAAGGGGAATCAAGCACTTCAATCAAATATCTTGACTCTGCTTTAACCATTTATGAAAAGATGCAGGAAAAATCGGAAATTGGAAATCTTTTTATCAGTCTTGGTTCAGCTTCCATTTCGGGCGGTGAATTTGATAAGGCGATGAATTATTACACGAAGGCGGAAACAGTTGCTCGAGAGATGAACAATAATACTCTTCTTGGGGATGTTTATCTCTACAAAGGTGATCTATACCGGGTTCAAGGCGAATATAAAAAGGCAATGGCAATTTTTGATACCGCATATAGCTATTATAACACTCAAAATAACCCATGGGCACTTGCAAGTATTTACATTTCTTATGGAAACGTCTTTAATGTAATGGGTGAATATCAAAAGTCGGTTTATAACTACGGTTTGGCAGACAGTATATATACAGAATTAAAAAATGATTATTACCGGGCGACACCTCTGAACAACATGGGAACAGTCTATTTCTGGCAGGGTGACTACCATTCTTCACTACCATTTTTCCAAAAGGCTCTTTCCATTCTCGATTCAGTAAAATATTTTGGAGATTTCCGTGCTACTGTATTAACCAATATCGGGGAAATTAATTACGAGTTAAAAAATTATGACGAAGCTGAAAAAGTTCTGCTTTCTGCAATAGAACATGCAAGAAAGATAGGAGCAAAAACACATCTCCCAACCCCTTACGGACTTTTGGCTTCCATCTATATTGACACAAAAAAATATGCCGAATCAGAAAAATGGGCCAAGATGGCTTATGATCTGAGCACTGAACTTAAAGACAGAAACGATATCCTCTATAGTTCACTTGTTCTTGGAAGGCTTAACTATATAAATAATAACATCCCTGTTTCAAATAAATTTTTGGATCAGTCGATTGCAGTAGCTGAAGAACTGGGCACAAATAAACTGGTTTACCATTCATATTATTACAAAGCCCTTAATTTTCAGACTGAGTCAAAATCAGATTCATCCCTGAAATACCTCAAAAAAGCAGTTAATGTTCTTTCCGACATCAGAGGAAAACTTGTTGGTGGGGATAAAGCTGCCAAGATGTTCTCGAGTGGCGACATGAAAGTTAAAATTTATGAGGCAATAATTAATGCTTTCATACAAAAGGGACAGTTGGACAGTGCTCTTTATTATCTCGATATGAGTTATAATGAGGGTCTGAAGGAGCAGTTTGGTGGAGTTACTCCCAAGTTTGAAGACAAAACTCAAAATGAAGCCATCGAAAAAGAAAAAGAATTAAAAAATAAAAAATCAGGACTTGAAGAAGAGCTTCAAAAAGAAAAATCAAAACCTGCAGAACTTCAAAACACCGAAAAAATTGCCAGTCTTTCCGCAAGTCTTGAAGTGGCTGAGAACAGTTATGTTGAATTTATAATGAATACTGTTCAAAGAATCCCGGCCTCGACGATTATTTTAAGGATAATATAAATCCGTAAGTTTCATTGAATGGCAGGAGTTTATCCCGGATGATGTTGCTGTACTCGCTTATCTGATGGGAGAGAGTAGCCTCTACATTTTTGGTGCCACGAGTGATACTGTTGGTGCAGTTGTGATGAAAATATCGAAAACTGAGATTGAGCAGAAACTTGTTGAGTTTTATTCGATGTTGAAGGATTCTTATCCCGCCAAAGAGATTGGTGAAATAAATGTTGCTCCTACACTCCCAAAGATGCCAAAATGACGATGGAAGACGAGATGTATCTGGCTCCACAGAGAAAAATGGCTTCCGAATTGTATCAATTGCTTGTCCAGCCAGTTAAATCGATAATAAAAGACAAGAAAAAACTGTGTATCGTCCCGTTTGGCAAACTCTATTATCTCCCGTTCGAGACACTGATATCTTCACAACCAAATCAGGATGTAAAGTTTCTACTTGAAGATTATCTCCTCTTTTACGTAACATCATTTAAAGTTTTTTCGCAAAATATGAACAAAGAGGCGGTTCCTCTTAAACTGATCGCCTTTGCCAATGCAGACTTATCTTTGCCGGATGCAGAAAAAGAAGTTAACGGGCTTAAGGCACTCTTTACTGATGCTGAAATCTACTCAAAAGCAGATGCCACCGAAGAGAAAATTCGTTCTCTGACAAAAGGACAATTTAACGCTCTTCATTTTGCAACTCATGGCACAATGAATTATGGTGAAATCACAAAATCATTTCTTACCATGGCAATGAAGGGAACTGGACAGGATCCTCTTTCTGATGGTCAGTTGACGATCAGCGAAGTGTGGGGTTTAACAAATCTCAGGAATTACAAACTTGTTACACTCTCGGCGTGTAAAACAGCCATAAGCGAAGAATTTGCAAAAGGGTGGCTTGTTTCACCGGCAAATGCATTCCTGAAGATTGGAGTTCAAACAGTTGTAGCTTCTTTATGGCAGGTTCAGGATGATGCAACATCAATACTCATGACAGAGTTTTACACAAACCTTAAAACAATGCCAAAAAGTGAAGCCCTGCAAAAAGCCAAACTTAAACTCATCAAAAATCCCAAATATGGCTTCCCATATTATTGGGCTCCATTTATTATGGTGGGGGACTATAGGTAATGCAGTAATACGTATAATGCAGTAATGCGGTAATATTTTGTTTTTAGTAATAACCGAAGAACTGATTCTTGTCGTAATAATCCTACGGTAACAATTTGTTAACAATTTCTTAACATTAGAAATTTAGATTTTGGTTTTGTCAGAAGTGTCGGGTGAGGCATATTTCATGATTGTATTCTTTTTTTTTTGATGAGATATGAAATTCCTAAAATACTTCTTATATCTACTTCCTTTGATAGTGTTTATTACTGCAACTTCTTACCGGGAATCGGGGAAATACAGCAATGAATTGGGTTCAAAAAAGAATCCTATCAAGTTTTTTTTCACACCATCGGTTGATGCAAAACAGATAACCACGACAGCAGGTGAACTGCTTGAGTTTCTTGAGAAAGAGACAGGTTATTATTTTACAACTGCCATTCCGGCTGATTATGTAACTGTTGTTGAAAGTTTTGGCAGTAGCAAAGCTGATATTGCAGTAATCAATACATTTTCATACCTGATGGCAAATAAAAAGTATGGGACCCAGGCTTTGTTGAGGATTGTCCGGGACAATGGCGAGGCTTTTTACAGGGGGCAGATCATCGTCAGGACTGATTCCGGGCTCGACACCATAACCGACCTGATGAGTAAAAAAATTGCTTATGTAGATCCCTCCTCAACTTCAGGTTATATCCTCCCCGCAGCACTTCTTAAAAAAACGGTATCGTCCCCTCTGACTCAATCTTTGCAAAAAAACATGACATCGTAGTTTCAATGGTTTATCAAAAACAGGTTGATGCCGGTGCAACATATTTTTCTCCAAAGGATGAAACAGGTCAGTTGAGAGATGCCCGTGAAAGGGTTGTAACACAGTATCCTGATGTATTTGAAAAAATTAAAATTATAGCGCTTACCGATCCCATCCCTAACGACCCCGTGATTTTTAGAAGAGAACTCCCTGAGGAGATGAAAACCAAAATTGTTGAGGCGCTGTTAAAATTTGTCGCCACCCCCTCCGGTCAGGAAGCTCTCCACAGAATTTATAATGTAAAACAGTTAATACCCACTACAGATAAAGATTATGATGTCTTACGGAAAATTCTCGATGATATCAATTTTAAGATTGAAGGTGCTTTATGACAATCTTAAAAGTTGACAATATCCATAAAATTTATCCATCGGGAACTCATGCCTTAAAAGGTGTAAGTTTCGAGGTGAAGGAAGGTGAGTTTCTCGTGATTATCGGGCTATCCGGCTCAGGGAAATCAACCTTGTTAAGGTGTATCAACAGGCTTCACGAACCGACTTCGGGTGAAATTACTTTTTTGGATAAAGATATCACTCATGTTAAAGGAAAAGAGCTCAGAGGAATTAAACAGCAGATTGGAATGGTTTTTCAGCAATTCAATTTGATTAAAAGAAGAAACGTGATAACCAATGTGATCACCGGCAGACTTGGGAAACTGGGGACATTTCAATCAATAACCGAAAATTTTTCGCCGGAATTGATTGAAGAAGCGATGAATGCACTTCGTATAGTTGGTATCGAAGAAAAGGCATATAAAAGGGCAGATTCGTTAAGTGGGGACAACAACAGCGTGTTGCAATTGCAAGAAGCCTTATGCAAAACCCAAAGTTGCTACTTGCCGATGAACCTGTTGCATCACTTGATCCCGCAACATCAAATTCGGTAATGCACTATTTTGAAAAAATCAAAAAGAACTTGGTACCACGGTTATTGTAACCTCCATTTTTTAAGTCTGGTTAGAAAATACGCTTCGAGGGTTATTGCCCTTAAGGCCGGGGAAATAATTTACGAAGGTTTGCCACACGATATCGATGAGAAATGGTAAAACAATTTACGGTGAAGAAGCCGAAGAAGTGGAGATAAGATAATGGCTCATGTAAATCCACATCATGTGATGGCAAAAAGAAAGATAAGCAGATATTAAAGAGCCGTGTAAAAGCTGCTTTGCTCGATTTCTTTTTTGTTTTTTATACTGTGCTTGTTGTTGACAGGGTTATTTGGAATAAATTCATTCTTCAAGTAAAGGATATTCCTTTTAGTTGGACTGAAATTGGGATAATTGCGCTCGTAAGTCTTGTGGTTGGTGTACTTTGGAGCCTGACGGGCATCACTTTCGAGTAAACTGTTTGGAATATCAAAGAAAAATAATGTAACAAAATACACTTTTGAGATATTTGGCTGGTTCCTCTTTAACATCACTTTCATTGCCGGCTGGATTATTACAAAGATTTCAATTGTTGATCTTTTTAGTGAGGAGGGTCTAAACGCAGCGCAAAGAATATTTAGTGCGTTGTTCACTCCACAGATGGCAATATTTGATGAAGCACTTTTTGCAATTATTGAGACTGTATATATTGCTTTGATAGCGACACTTGTTTCAATACCCATAACTCTCATCGTGAGTTTTGCTTCCGCCCGGAACCTGATGAACGAAAACAAATTTACCCTCTTTATTTATGCAACTTTGAGATTAATTTCCAATTTTGTACGATCAATTGAACCACTTATTTGGGCGATTATTTTTTCCGTTTGGATTGGTATTGGTCCTTATGCCGGTATGCTCGCGCTTCTTATTCACTCAATTGCATCAAATGCAAAGTTATATTCAGAGGCGATAGAATCGATTGAAGAGGGACCTGTTGAGGCGATTTCTGCCACAGGAGCCAACAAAATACAGATTATCTGGTATGCTGTGGTTCCGCAAATAATTCTTCCATTCCTGTCATTTACAATTTACCGTTGGGATATCAATGTTAGAATGGCAACTATTATTGGATTGGTAGGCGGTGGTGGAATTGGAACAATGCTCATTCAGTATCAGGGACTTGCCCAATGGCATGAAGTTGGTCTTATCGTAATTATGATTGCACTGGTTGTCTGGATTATGGATTATATCTCTACCAAAATCAGGCAGGCGATCTATTGATAACAGAATTAAAATTTTCTTTTGGAACTCCTTTTTAAGTAGTCCATTTTGAGAACAGGAACTAAATTGTTCAACAAATTCAAAACAGGAGCAGGCAGATTTTTGCTTGCTGCTGTTTTTTTTTCGATGCTATTAACATCCGGATGTGATAAATCCGCCTCAAAGGTAACTATTTATCTGAAGGGGAGTGATACTATGGTGAATCTCTGCCAGAGATGGGCGGAGGCTTACATGAAAGTGAATCCTAATGTCCGGGTGGTGGTGACAGGTGGAGGCTCGGGGAACGGCATTACTGCACTTCTTAATGGATCGGCTGATTTTGCCTGCATGAGCAGGGAAGTTTTACCCGCTGAAATAAAAAGGGCTGAGAAGAGAGGGATTAAACTCACCTCTGTAAAAACTGCTTTTGACGGGATCACAATAGCTGTTAATTCATCCAATATAATTGAAGAGCTTTCGTTAACTGATCTAAAAGGGCTTTTCACCGGAAAAATCAAAAATTTCAGAGATGTTGGAGGGGATGATATACCCGTTAATCTTTATGGCAGAGATAACAACAGCGGAACATATAATATCTTCAAAGAGCAGATTTTAATGGGTGAAGATTTTGCAAGTGCCACACAGGTGCTTCAGGGCACAGCAGCTCTTGCTGAGGCTGTAGCTGGAGACAAAAGGGGGATTGTTTATGGTGGAATCGGCTATTTTATCAAAAAAAGTGGCATCAAAATAATCAAAATTAAAGGTGATGGTGACGGTAAATCAAAATCTCCGGTGGAGGAAGATCATCCAAATTATGCAGAAATAAGGTCCGGGCAATATTTGATTTCGCGACCCTTGTTACTGATTTCACGCAGCCAAAAGAAGGCCGGCATTGAAGAATTTATCAATTTTATTTTATCCGGTGAAGGACAAAAGATTGTTGCCGGAATGAACTATATTCCTCTTAATTGATGAACAGCGAAACGAATTCAGGAAGTGAAACAAAAATTGAAATGGATCCCGTTTCAGTTTTTGATGTAAAACCGAAACGGAAAAGTTTCCCTTTTGATTCGATATTTACATTTGTGGTGCGAAGTTCGGGTTTGATCATTTTCCTTCTTACGGCACTTGTTTTTGTTTTCATCGCCGTTGAAAGTTTTAAAGTATTTGGATATTTGTCTCCTCCTGATCTCATTTATTCAAGCAGAAACGGGGAAAATATTTTTGAATGGTATCCCACATCAAATGACCCACGATTTTCACTTATTCCACTTTTATTGGGAACATTTTTAACTGCTATACCGGCAACACTTATCTCTTCCTTTTTGGAATCGGAATCGGGATATTTATATCTGAATTTGCACCCCGCTGGATAAGAAATTATCTCAAACAACTAATCGATCTTTTTGCGTCTCTTCCTACCGTCGCCGTGGGTTTTATCCTCCTCACGGTTGGTGTAACATTCTTTGATTCTATATTTGATGCGGATAACCGCCTTAATGCGGTTCTTGCTGCGTTTGGGCTCTCGTTGATAATAATCCCTCAAATCGCTTCCCTGACTGAAGAGGCACTTAGGGGGATCCCTGAGGAAGTTCGGATGGCAGCCTATAGTCTCGGTGCAGGAAGATGGAGAACTGTGAAAGATGTTGTCTTTCCGGCAGCCATAAGTGGAATCAGTGCAAGTGTGGTATTGGGTTTTGGCAGAGCTGTGGGTGATACAATGATTGTTTTGATGATCTCGGGAAATGCTGCGAATCTGACTCTAAATCCTTTTTCGAGTGTAAGGACAATGACAGCCACAATTGCAGCTGAACTGGGGGAAGTATCCACTCAGACTGCCCATTATCATGCTCTTTTTTTCATTGGCCTTGTGCTCTTTGTTCTCTCCATTCTTGTCAATTTGATTGTTAAATTTCTGGTTCAGAGAATCGGATTCAGAAATAACCGGGCAGGATTATGAAACGAAACAAACAATTTAATAATTTTTTTATCGGATTTTTTTTCCTGATATTTCTTATCCCGGCACTGGTCTATATTTTATTCTTTTAAATATCCTCATAGAGGGGATTCCTGTAATTTCGTGGCAATATCTCACTTCTGCACCATCCTCAAATCTTGCAGATGGTGGAATTGGTCCCGTGATAATTGCCACTTTAGGAACGGTTGTTATGATGCTGGTTTTTGTTGTTCCTTTTGGAGTGATGACGGCACTTTATCTTTCTGAATATTCATTAAACAAAAAATTCGATAAATTTTTCATTTTTCTTTTATATAACCTTTCAGGGGTTCCTTCGGTGGTGTTTGGAATATTTGGATTGGGATTTTTTGTCCTGAATATGGGGAGCAGTCTTGACAATTTTTTTAACACAACTCTTGTATTTGGAAAACCTTCGATGTTGTGGGGCCACTTCTTTTTCTAGGTTGTGCGTTTTTCCTCCCCTCACTTCCACTCTTTGATTTGTGTGTTGGGGGAATCTGTTTACCGTTAATCGATCCTACTGAACAGTTTATGTATTTATCGTATAACATTTTTATTCTGTCAACTCAATCTACGGGTGAAGTCGCGACTCTTCCTTACCAGTATGCGGGAACTCTGGTACTTATTTTTCTTACTTTGTTTTGCAACGGCACAACAATTTATCTTAGACAACGCTACCGCAATAAAGTTGAGATGAAAGGGATTTTATGAAAGATGTAAAAATCAGAGTTGATAATCTGAGTGTAAATTTTGGGAAAATTCAGGCACTTAAAGAACTGAATCTGGAAATTCCTGCAAAAAGGATCACCTGTTTGATAGGCCCCTCAGGATGTGGAAAAACAACATTATTAAAACCATCAACAGACTTAATGAGCTAAAACCGGATTTTGGCTTTTCAGGTAAAGTAATTATCGAAGGTGTTGATGTTTTAAATGATGATATCGATATTGTAAATCTTCGCCAAAAAGCTGCAATGGTATTTCAGAGACCAGCACTCTTCCCAAAATCGGTTTTTGACAATGTTGCCTTTCCTCTAAAGATTCTTGGTATTAAGGATAAAGAGGAAATAAACGAAAAAGTGACCACCGCATTAAAGCGTGCTTTTGTTTGGGAAGAGATTAAAGAGAGATTAAACGAATCTGCATTAAATTTTTCGATCGGGCAACAACAAAGAATCGCAATTGCAAGAGCGCTTGTGTCCCAACCTGATATTTTGATGTTGGATGAACCTACAGGCTCACTCGATCCCGTTTCGACAAAAAAAATTGAAGATTTGATTTTTGGATTAAAAAGACAAATGACGATTATTGTGGTATCACATAATTTGCAACAAGCGGCGAGTATCAGCGATTATACAGTATTTCTCAACAAAGGGAGTCTTGTGGAAGCAAATCAGACAGTTAAATTCTTCACAAAACCGGATAGTAAATTGAGCGAAGAATTCCTTACCGGAAGGATAAAAAATTAGATGTTTAACAGAATAGAAATTCAGATATACAAATTAAATCGACGGCTGATTAAGATGTGTAGTCTTGTTGATGAACAACTTGAGTCTGCACTTCAGTCCATCTTTAAAGAAGATATTGATCTGGCTGAGAAAGTTATCAAACTTGATGACAAGGTTGATCGATATGATACAAAAATATCTGAAAGTTGCCAGAAAATATTTGCTTTAAATAAGCCGGTGTCGTCTGATCTGCGGTTATTGATGGCCGCTCCCATAATTAACTATAATCTTGAGCGGATAGGGGATATCGCTGTTAATTTATGCGAAAATTTTCTCTTGAAGAAAAAGAAACCATCATTTTTCGACAGAATCAAGTTCGTTGATATGGCTTCCATTGTGCAGGAAATGCTTAAAAATTCAATTGATTCATATATAAGAATGGACGTTGAACTGGCAAAAAAGGTAATTGTTTCCGACAAAATCCTGGATAGGTTAAATGCCGAAAACCATAACTTGATAATCGATGTGATGAAGGAAAACAGTGATAACATAGAGGAGGCAGTTGCTTATCTTGTGATGTGTCGCCAGCTTGAGCGAATTGGTGACCATGCATGCAATATCGCAGAGGAAGTGTTTTTTATCTCAGAGGGCAGGGCAATAAAACATAATTACGGAAGGATTTTTCCGAAAGAAATTGTTGTGGACTCTGCTGAAAAGAGTGAAGATTAATAACTATTAAGACTGTTTAACAAAACCTCAAATTGATCCAACATTTTTTGAAGAAGTGATAAATCACCTGATTTCGCCTCAGATAGGTAAAGATCGTTTAAAAAAGGGAGCATATTTGTCTGCATCACAAAAAGCAGCGGGCATCATCCTTCGGGGCGTTAAGAGAATCGTTAAAATAAGCGAAAAAAACAAGTTTCATTAACTGTTCCTCTCCCTTGAGGAGGTATTCTGTTAAATCCCTTTCACCCTGAATAGACTGTTCATTAAGTTCCGCCATCATTATCCCATAAACAAGTTTATACTTTGTTCTCAGGTTGGCTTTTAAGTAAAAATAACTTTTAAAGCGATCGGGAAATTTTTTGTCTTCATGATTAAAAATCTCTCTCACCTCTGTTAAATAGTCATTTATCTGCTTTTTTACCACAGCCAGAAAAAGATCTTCCTTTGAAGGGAAATAGTGATATATGGTTGATTTTGCTATTCTTAGGTCACGAGCGATCTCTTCGAGATTTGTTTTTGCTGTCCCGTGTTTAACAAATCGCCGTTCGGCAGCTTTAAAAATGTCAGGAGTCTGTTCATAAAAGTTGGTTTTGTTTGCTGTTAAATTAATTAAAACAAAAATAGTGAAATTTTCCGAAAAACGGGGTTCACCTGAAAAATTTGGGCGAGTGCAGTCAGGTTTAAAATAAACTTAAGAAATAAATTAGTTTTAATGAGTGAATAACACTAAATTTGTAATTCGTTTAAAAAAAATCCGAGAGACAATCTTAAATATGGGTAATATGGAAAGGGATCAGAGTTTAGCTCCATGGTCCATTCTTACGGTTGGTGGAATCTTCATATTGTTTATGGTCGTCAGTGACATGAATTTCTCGGAATTTGATGAATGACAGAGGAAACATTGGCGAGATAGTGTTGATAAAGTAACTGTTCAAGAATTTGAAACCTATTATCAGGACTATCTGCAACAGCTAAAACAGAGCGGACAAGAACCTGACATGACTAACGAGTCAATGTTCAGAGAACAAACCTGGGAGCGATTTGTACAAAAGCAAAATCATTGAAGCTGCATATAAAAAAATATGGCATTACAGTATCTGATGATGAAGTACGCAATGTAATTTTGGGAGATAATCCTCCTGAATATCTTAAAGCCAGTTCATGGATTCGAGTGGTGTTTTTAAGCAGAGCTGAATATGAAGCTGCAATTAAAGACCCGCGGAATAAACAAAATATCGTGATGGTTGAAAATGCAGTCAGACAACAAATACTTGGTGAAAAGCTCAGGCAATTGTTGGTGCCGGCGTTATTGTTACAGATGCTGATATCAGACGGAAATTTGCAGATCAGGAACTCAAATTGAGTGCTGAATATGCGCTTCTCGATTTGAATGTTTACCCTGATTCAACAATCAAACCATCCGACGATGAACTTAAAGATTATTATTCGAAGAATAATTATCTCTACAAACAGGATACCAGCCATGGCTAAAATTTGTAACATATAAAATTGTTCCATCTGCCAAAGACAGTAATGCTGTAATGACACTTTTGAACAATGTTGTAGAAAAAATTAAAGCTGATACAACAAACCCATTTAAAGTTTTGTTGAATCACGGAAGCGAATCCCCATATTCAAGACACTTTGTCTGTAAATATGGTACCCGCCGGACAGATGGCTAATCTATCTAACGTTAAAGGTGGGAAGTTATCGGACCGGTTGCAGGTGAAGGCGAGTTTGGTATTTATAAAGATTTTGCAGTTGTTGAAGGAAAAGACCCCTTTACAAGGTTGCTCACATCCTTCTTCCAAAAACGGAGGAATGGTACAGCTGATCTGGATCTTTCCCAACAAACTTTACGAAGAACTCAAAAAGGCAAAAATTTTGAAAGTTGCCGCAAAAGAGTTCTCTAAAGACC
>JADJNX010000014.1 GCA_016714125.1 Ignavibacteriales bacterium
ATTAATGTATCATGTATAAAGTCGAAAGAAATATCTATCACCATGCAGTGTTTGGCACCTGACACACAATTTGATTTCAAAAACATGGAAGAAATAAATGATTTATCTCGGTAACGCTTTTGCACTTTCCATGGTTGAGGAGAATTGTGTTATTGAGGTAAACACTTTGAGTGAGGATGAGGTGTTGGATAAGTTAAAACACGGTTTTACTTCCATTGTTGGACATCAATCCACTTCACTTCTTTACAGTAATCTGCTTGGAATCGAAATCCCCATGAACAGAACAACTCTAATGCTAAAAAAAGATGATATCCTGATTGTTGGTCAGTATGTGGGTCCCGCCTCAAGAAGAAGGAGTAATCGACCTCCCTGAAAATTCCACAATAATTTGGAAGATGGTGAGATTGTTATGACAATTTATTTAAAATGATCCCTCGGATGTTTAGCTTCGGGAATTATTTCGATAGTCACATTTGACTCGGGATTTTCATCGTTGCCTGAAATTACCTCAGGGGGACTATTCTGTTGGGAGGGATTAACAGGGGTTTGGTCAATGTTCTCATTGCGATTGATATGATAGACATCATGATCAGAACTCTTTGATCTTTTGACTATCATAAAATAGATTGTTGGAGCAAGAAACAAAACAATGATTCCGGATACGATTGCTGCGATTAACATGGCACTAAAATATTAAATCTGAAAATACTGTCCTTAAACTAGCCAAAAATCAATAAAACCACAAAATTCATTTCAGGTTTGCGATATTCTCTTCACAGAGATGTGACGTATCTCGAATGAGCTATAAGTGTGTGAGGTGCAAAGAATCAAAGCAACTGATTAATTATATTCCATTCTTTGTCTGTTACCGGAAAATTTGTTCCTTGAAATTGTCTTAAAATTGAAAGAGTTGATAACTCTGGAATCTTTAACAGTGTCTTTTTTAACAAAGGATTATTAATAAGGCGCCTAATAATTGATAATTCTACTCTGACTGCTTCTTCCTTTTCCGCTTTACTTAACCAGTATTTTTTTTCTTCCGGGTATTCTGGAAGCATTTTTGGATCGGTCTCAATTCTTACTAAGGCATATATCCCTGATTCCTTACCAGCCATCCATAATAAACCCATATGACCTTTTTTAATTTTATTCTTATGCTGATTTACAAGCCAATGTATTGTATTTCCGATTTTTTTATCGGATAAAGCATTTAGAATGTCATAACGCTCCGGATTTCCTTGAAAAATCCATACAGAAGTTTCTTCATCCGGCATAACTTCTGTGGGGTTTCTAATGGAGGCAACCTTTAGTTCTTTGTCATTGATATCAAAACCTGGCTTGTCATCGATAAAAGTATAATCATATTTTTTTGCCAGTTCAGTAATAAGAGTGACACCTAATTCTCGACAATCGATGCCGATATTTTCAAGAAATGTTTTTCTTTCTTTAGGGATAATATTTGCACAGAGTATTAATTCAAAATTCTCATTTAAAGCGCGTTCTTTTAATAAGCCGTAATATTCAGCAATTTGACCGGAAGCTTCACGTGTAAGAATTCCTCTTTTTACTTCAACTATTACATTTCTTTCATGTTTATCTTAAAAAGAATATCCAATCTTCTGCCTTCAACATTGACTTGTTGACCAATCAGTTTAAATCCTTCATTTGGAAAGATTTCATCCGGATGAGCTGCGATTATGTTTTCAATATCTTTTTCAAGCATGATAATTTCCAAATTTCTCTTTGCATTTCACACAATATTCTGTGCATATATGGCGTTTATTATTTTGTTGAAAAGAGAGCAAAGCTTATCACGTAAAATAAACCCTGCTAAGGGCGGTTCCACCGGTCAGATAAAAGGGAATTTTTAAGTCTTGTACGATTTTCAAGACTCCATCCTGTAAGGGGTACAGGCTCTCCTTGTAAAACTTTTCTGACGAGTTCATATCTGTTCCTGATCTCCTGATTTCGAATCTTTTCTATCAATTCATGGGTAAGGTTTTGAGTGAGGTAATCTTTTCCGTATAATTTAAGAATGTTATACCATGGAACCCTCTCAAGAATTCTTTTAAGGATATACTCCTTTGTTAAGAATAAATAAGGCGGCTCTTTATCCAGGGTTATAAGGTATAATTGATTTACATCAACCTTATAATCCCAGAATATCGGGCTGAGAGTTTCTTCTATATAAGTTTTATCAAGCATGCACAAATATAAAGATAATTCAAGAAATAATTGGTTCTGCTAACGACTTAATCAAAGTACCCCCTAAATTGAAGTAAACCATATCCCCCACAACCACATTTTGATTAGGAAATTTGTTATTTTTGTTGTCACATTTGTAAACTCACAAAACTTATGGAATGGAACAGATAATGAAAAGATGACCTTGCTTTTTGTTATAATCCTTACGGGATTCTCCTTCGCTCAAACCGATGCGGAAATGAAAGCTTATATGGAATATCTTACACCGGGCGAAATGCACGAGTACCTGACTCACGCGGTGGGTGACTGGGATTATGCTCTCAAAATCTGGACAGAGCCCGGAAAAGAGCCAACCGTTAACAAAGGAACTGCAAAAGGTGAAATGTTGCTTGGTGGACGCTTTCTGCAGATTTCACACGACGGTGTCGCATGGGGAATGCCGATGCCAGCAATTACATTGTCTGGATTCGAAAACTTTAAAAAAGAATTTCAGGCATTGTGGACGGACAACATGGGGACCGGATTTTCACTATCAACCGGCACGATGAACAGTGTGACAAAAAACATCGTGATGTATGGCAGTTTCATCGATGCCGTCCAGGGAGAAACAAAATTTAAAGGAGTCTGGAATTTCGCCGACCTGAATAATCATTCCATTAAAATGTTTACGCTTAAAGATGGAAAAGAAATCCTGTCCTGGGAGACGATTTATACAAAGAAGAATTAAATCTTCTGTTTTGGTTTCTTAATTTGAATTGGCAACCATTCGAAAATTTCGAGCAGTTCACTTTTCAAAACCGACAGTGTCGCAACTATTAGAAATTTTCTAATTGTTCAATTTAAAAGGACCTGATAGCCCCAAAAAAATTCCAACTATCCGGAAATTCCGGATGGCTCACTATTTTTAATGCTTTGATGGAGCAAAAGTGAAAAAAGTTTGTTATCTGATTGTTTTATTGTTTTTGGTGAATCCAATAATTTCCCGGACTTATGCCTGGATTTATCCTGAACACAGAGAGATGGCTCTTCACGGGATCAAAAAACTTTCACCCGAAAACAGGAAAAAACTTGATAAATTGTGGAGGCTGGCGAGGACGGGGTATGAGTCAAGATTACACGAATCTGTTATCGATGAGACAAACACCATTTCACCAACATTAATCGATTTTGCTGCATGGCCGGCGATTAGCGGGGATCATTCTGTTTCAGCAAAAGATATGTTAAATACTGTGCTTCATTCTGATTGGATTCTCTCGGTTGCATCGATAGCAAATGAATTAAAAATCGCACTTGCAGAGTCATGGAACAGCAACTCACGAAACAATGCTCTTCGGAATTCTGATCTTCTCCTTCAGCGGGCAGACCCGGCTTATGCCACAAGAGCCGGACACAACAATGTCCATTTTCTCCTCTCCCTTTACAGCATGGTTCAAACTGAAAAAGAATACTTTTGGCAGTGTGTTAAACCGGATGCGGAACTGAATGCCATTGGCGTATATGTTTGGTATCATTACAGCGCACTTTTGAAAGCATCCATCGTTGCTACACAAAAGTTAAGTGACAGGGATAAAAACGCTCTCATTTTATCGGCATTTGCTGATGAGGCCTTTGCTCTCCATTTTCTGGAAGATATTACGGCAGCAGGTCATCTTGCCGGGACCTGGGGAAATGCCTCACAAAAGAAGGGTTCACACGACTATTATAACGAACACGGAATAAAAACAATCACATGGGAAGGGTGAAAACATTGTTGTGGTTGGCGATGCATGGATGAGAGATGAAGATTTGGAAAGAACAGCCAATCTGGTAAGGATGAGTCTTGAACATCTTCTCGATGCATTTTCGGGGGTGGAAAAAGCGACAATGGACATAAACGACAGAGAAAACTTTTTTGAACCGGATGATTTTAACATTGCCAATCTTGATTATATGCCCACAAGGGAGGTTGACTCAAAGATTGTTGAACTGCTTGAACCTCTGTTGCACAAAACCCCCATTCCGGGATTAAATCATGGTTTGGGCGAATTACCAAGATTCAGAGCAGAACTTGGAGCCTTCACGGGGGTTGCAGCATCGATAAATACCAGTTTTTTGTCCCGTAGTTTTGGAGAGCGACAAGACTATCCCGGAATATTAAACGGGATTGATATCACCGGCAAATTTGGAATTGGGCTTGATGGAGTTTTAAGTGAATCGGGGGATGGGTTGGTTTTTATCGGATTTGGTTTAAGATTTGACACTCCGGCATCTTCCGGGATTGTTGATGAACCCGGAACTCTGGCATATGGGAACCTGCTTTCATCGATCCCTTCAAGATCTGCTTATTCTATAAGATTTCGTATGCCGTTTTATCTTATACCGGGGGACTTGCTTATTGCCGCACCAATCCTAATGGTGTTGTCACCATCAAGTTTAAATAAAATGGCAGCATTTGCAGCTAATGGGGGTCTTATTCCCTGGCAGGCAGGTATCTCTACATCAATAGGAAGATTCCAATTTATTTTGGGAAGGGAGGTGAGTATTCAACTGTTTGGTCGATCAAAAAACCGGGATGCCTCTTTTCAATGGGCAAAGGCTCCTGATGGTGACATGAAACTGGCAATCGCCACCTATAGATCCACCAGAATTGAATTCCCGATCCTTGAATACAGACCATTCCGGGATTTTGCAACCGCTCAAAGTTCAAAGATTTTTATTCAGTTTTATGGCGGAGTGGACATCCCTCATAACGCCGAGATATCCACACCAAGCGATTTGGTTTTGCCCGAATTAAATGATGTCTGGTTCCTGGGAATTCGAATGGCTTTTGACTGGAGATACTATTTTTAAGTAAAAGTGAACATGTAATTAACATGTTTTGTTGTTATATAATTATCATTTAATTTTGACTATCATTTCGATAGTTTTAATCAAACACTATTTTACTTTGTGAACCGGAAAATCCCAAACAGGTACCGGCTGACAACGATTACTTTTCAATAATAACAGCGCTTTTGCTAAATTTTAAGCCGATAACCAGAATCAATAAAAATGTCGATTAGAAATAAACTGATTCTTTTTCTTATCCTGCCTCTTGTGCTTCTTGTCTTTGCTTTTATTTTTACCTCAAACAGCTTTGTGCAACAACTTCTGCTCGAAAATTTTGAGTCGGGTCATAACGAGTTGTTAAACACCCACACACAGTATTTTGAGCAGGTTTTAAGAAATGGTGCCAATCTGGCCGATAATTCAGCTTCTTTTATCAAAGATAACCCCAATCTTGATGAAAAGAAACTGGAAAAGATTCTCAAAGACATAATTAGAAGTGAGAAGGTGATATATGGTGCTGACATCGCATTTGAACCGGGAGTTTATAAAGGAAGAGAAAGATTTGCACCATTCTATTTTGAGACGAAAGATACTGTTGGATATTTTGACTTATCTGATTCCAAATTTGAATATGATTATCGCCAGGAAAAACATAAATGGTACAACATTCCGGCTACCACAAAAAACCCTACTGGTCAGAACCATTTTATTCAGGCGTCTTAAAAGGGGACAAAAATAATAACTTACTCAACTCCCATTTTGGATGGAGATAAATTCCTCGGAGTGGTGGTGGTTGACTATGCCCTCGACGAACTGGATGAATATTTGCGAAGTTCATTTGATACCGGAACCCAACGATTTATTATTCTCTCGAAAGAGGGAAAGTATATTTCGCATCCTGATAAATCCAGGATAGTTGAACTCTCCCTGATTGATGATACTTCTTCCATTGTTGACAATGAAGACAAAAAAACTTTACTCAGCAGTATTTCATCAGGTGATAATGGTTATGTGAGGGTAAAAAAGAAGGATTCCAATGAGAATATCCTTGCTTTCTACTCCTCAATCCCTGTTTCCGGATGGAATATTGTGGCTTACGAACTTGAAGATTCCCTTACTGCCCCGATAAATGATATTTTTAGAAAGGCGTTTTATGCCCTTCTCTTCTTTTTTATTATCTCATTTTTCGCAGTATCCTTCATAACAGGCAAACTACTTTCTCCGATAAAACAAATTCGTGTTTTTACAAGAAGTATAACTTCGGGAGATTATCCTGAAAAGCTGAAGAGCACAACCAAAGATGAGTTTGAGAAACTTGTAACCGATCTTAATATAATGAATGAGATGTTGCAAAAAAGGGAAAACGATCTTCTTGAGCTAAATAGAGATCTTGAACAGAGGGTTGAGTTAAGAACTGCCGAGTTGAAAGAAACTGCTGAACTTTTAAAAGTGAGCAACACAGAGATTACACGCAAAAACAAATACATCGGTGACAGCATCAATTATGCCAAGCAGATTCAGGATGCCATTCTTCCTTCCAATCAGTTTTTTCGGACTCTTTTCCCCGACTATTTCCTCATCTTTCTCCCTAAAGATATTGTAAGTGGTGATTTCTACTGGGTTACGGAAACAGAGTCATGCAAAATATTCTCAGTTATCGACTGCACGGGTCATGGAGTGCCGGGTGCATTTATGTCAATGATTGGTAATACCCTGCTTAACGAGATTATAAATGTGGGTAAAATTACCGATCCCGGCGAAATTCTTAACATGCTCAACAAAAGAGTAATTGAAGAGCTTAATAAAGATGTTAACTCCGAATCGTTTGACGGGATGGATATGGCAATTGGAGTTTATAACAAAATTTCAGGGAAACTTTCCATTGCCGGAGCTTACAGACCCGTTTATTACATCGCAGGGGGAGAATTGAATGAGATAAAGGGGACAAAAAAATCGATTGGGGATCAAAAGAAGACGACTAACTTCTTAACAACAGAAATTCACCTTACTCAAGAGACAGAAATTTATCTTTTCTCGGATGGTATTACCGATCAAAACAATACTAATAATGAAAAATACGGGGGCAAACGCCTCAAAGAGATTCTGCTGAAAAATCATAACAAAAGTCATGTTGAACAACAGGAACTATTGTTAGAAGATATACTTACCCACAAAGGGGAAGAAGATCAGAGGGATGATATCGCCTTTTTGGGACTAAAGTTGAAGCCGTTATCTTAATCTCGAAACAAAATGACAATCCGGGGGTCTCCCCCGTTTGTGAATTAAAAATATTCTTTGGAGCTTAAATGGAAAACCTGATATTAGAAAAAACAAAAACCACTCCGGGTATAAATTTTAATGCCGACACTCAAAAGTGGGAGGTCACAGGCTCATCTTATCCCGAAAATGCCAGTGAGTTTTATAAACCCGTCTTCAATTGGATGGCTCAATATATGTCTGAGGAAAAACGAGCCATTTATCTCGATTTTAAGATTGATTATCTGAATTCAAGTTCCATAAAGTTTATTTCAGATCTTATCGACAGACTCAACAAATATGCTTTGTCCGGAAAAACTGTGGAAGTTAACTGGTTTCACAAGGATGACGATGAAGATATAAAAGAACTGGGAGAAGAATTTAAGGAAGAAGTCAGTTACAGTTTTAATATTTTAGAATTATAGGTCGGTTATATGGCAAAAGAATTAGACGAAACAGAACAAACCTTTAAAGAGGAATTCGATTTTCTTGATAAGATAGAAAAAGTGAAATCACAACCCGATATGAATCCTGTTCTCCTAAGGGCTGAATACATTTTTCTTGCCGACCGGTTTGCAAAACTGTTAAAAGATGCTGTTAGAATTTCAAGAAACAGCGACAAAGCACAAAAAAAGCTGCTAAAATATAAAGACCTTATCGATACATTGCGAAACATGGAATAAGATGGAAAATCAGTCAAACCGAGATCTTTTAAATGAAGTGTTTGATCACCTGTTAAAAGGTCGTTACAGAATGGCATTGCCACTTGCCGAGAAACTCTATTCTGCCAACTACCAATTAAGTGAAGTTGTGGTGGCGTATGCCTGGGCACTTTTGGAGAATAACGATCCAATTAACGCACAAAAGTTGATGAAATATTCTGAAACACTTCCAAGTGATACAGTCCTTTCAAGGATGTACAGATCATTCATTCAGATGAGGTTAAGCAGTTTTGAAGAAGCTGTTTACAATCTGAACATGACCGAAGGTAAACAAAAGGAGTTACTCGCCTGGACATATCTCAATAAGGCAAAAGCCCTGGCATGTCTTGGGGAAACTGAAAAAGCGAACAACTTTTTTTCGCTCTGTTTGATCATCGATAATAATTCCCATCCTGAGTGGAAAAAACTGAAAGTATATTTCCAAAAAGTAGTTGAGTTAAAAAACGGCAAACCGGTTTTACTTAATATTGCCGGAGAGTTGATGGAAATGTGCCGGACTGCTCTGAAACAGCAGGAGTACTGGTTTGCTTTTATCGGAAGCAAAGCACTTGTTGCAGATGAAGAGATCTGCCAAAAGTACCCCGAAGTTGAGACCCTTATGGTTGAGGCGATGTACAGGTTAAATCAATTTGAACCTGCTCTGAAGAGGATAGAAGAACTAAAAAGCAGACCCTCCATCCTCGATGAACGACTTGTTTCGCTGGAACAGGCTATACGGACCAGCATGGAAAAACCGGCCTTGGATCTGCATTCCCCTGTTTCTGCTTCTCTATCTGGGGAAGCAATTGCATCAACCAGTTTTTCCCCCTCACCAATTGTTGAAATGGTCTCATTTAAACTGTATGATCACAGAAAAAGTGAAGGAAATAAAAAATATCTCTCATCGATTAACAGGTTTGAGGTGCCTCTGATAGGAGCTGAGATAGTTGTAAACAACAAATTGTATCAAACCAATGACCAGGCCATCAACTGTTTCCTCGGATTATTTATAGATGATGCCCTCATTGAGCAGATGAATTTTGAGATCAAAATCCCTAAAGATTGGGATGCAACCATATTTACTCAAAAATTTGACTCGACAATAAACCCGTTATGGGTTGATGGCGAAGCACGACTTGAGTTATACATGAACAAAACAAAAGTTGCCGTTAAAACCTTTATTTTGGGTGAAGAAACCATAGAAGAAAAAGAGGCAGGAGAAGAGAAAAGTGATTCTCAACCCGATTTATCGGAAGATGGAATCGCTTCAGTGTTGGAAGAACTTGAAGGAATTACAGGTCTAAAAAATGTTAAAGACACTGTAAGAGGATTAATTGATTACCTCGATTTTATGAGGGAAAGAAAAACACTGGGGCTAAAAGCAAAAGATCAGATTACTGTTCACTCCATTTTCCTCGGTAACCCGGGTACAGGAAAAACAACAGTCGCCCGTTTGATGGGGAGAATATTTAAGGGAATGGGGCTGCTTTCAAAAGGGGAAGTGATCGAAGTTGACAGAAGTGCTTTGGTGGGTCAATATGTTGGTGAAACTGCTCAAAAAACAGAAAAAATATTTGAAGATTCAATTGGGAATGTGCTGTTTATCGATGAGGCATACACCCTTGTTAAAAGGGCGCCGGAAACGATTTTGGCCAGGAGGCAATAGATGTCCTGTTAAAGCGGATGGAGGACAAAAAAGGGGAGTTTTTTGTGATTGTTGCCGGCTACCCCAATGAAATGCAGGATTTTCTTGATGCAAATCCCGGTCTCCGTTCACGATTTACACACACTTTTAACTTTGAAGACTATCAACCCGATGAACTGCTCGAAATCTTCAAAAAGCTGATTAAAGACGAAGATTACAGAATTGCAGATGATGCCGAGAAACTCCTTTTAAAAGAACTTGGCAAGATTTACAGAACCCGTGACAAAAACTTTGGTAATGCAAGAACTGTTAGAAAGTTGTTTGAAGATGCAAAACTTGAAGTGAGTAAAAGATATCTTACTCTCCAAAAACATGAAAGAACTCAGGAAAAACTTACAACCATCTATCGTGATGACATTGTGACAATAGTTGGAGCTCCCAAAGGAAAGGCTGCAGCAAATCTTCCAATAAATGAGGAGATGCTTGCGGAAGCTCTTGCCGAACTTGAGGGGCTCACCGGTCTTCTTTCCGTGAAAAAAGAGTTAAGAGAAATGGTAAAACTTGCCCGTTTTTATAAAGAAAATGGAGAGAACATGAGCGATAAATTTATGTCTCACATTCTCTTTCTTGGCAGCCCCGGAACGGGTAAAACCACCGTGGCAAGAATAGTAAGCAAGATCTATTCAGCTCTTGCCATCCTTCCGGGTGGACAACTTATCGAAACCGACAGATCTGGACTTGTCTCGGGATATGTGGGGCAAACAGCACAAAAAACAACAGATGCCATAAACAGCTCCATGGGTGGCACTTTGTTCATCGACGAAGCTTACACCCTTGTTAAAGGTGGAGAAAACGATTTTGGGAAGGAAGCAATTGATACCCTTCTAAAAAGGATGGAGGACGACAAAGGAAAGTTTGTTGTTATCGCTGCCGGATATACCGATGAAATGAAGGCTTTTCTTGAAAGTAACCCGGGAATGAGGTCAAGGTTTACTAAAACATTCTTTTTTGAAGACTACATTCCTGATGACCTTATGAAGATATTTGGTTTTCTTTGCAAAAAAGAGGGACTTTGGCTCGAAGATGCTGCCCGCGAACTACTGCTAAAACACTTCAACCTGATCTATAGGAACAGAGATAAAAACTTTGGGAATGCCAGAATAGTCAGAAATATCTTTGATTCGGCAAACAGAAACAGAATACTCCGCCTTGCGGGAGGTTCAATTAAAGATAACAAGACAATGTTTGGCCTTGAAGATTTTCCTGAGTTGAACAACCTGGAACCGGAGAAAAAACCTGTTATCGTTCAGGGAGATTCTGATAAACTTGGTGTTGCATTAGAAGAACTGAACAGGCTGACGGGACTGGAAGAAGTAAAAGAAAATGTGGCAAGGCTGGTAAGCAGTCTTAAGATTAGTCGCATGCGACGAGAGCGTGGCATGAGTGTGATCCAAAAACCACTTCATGCAGTTTTCACGGGAGGTCCCGGCACCGGTAAAACAACGGTTGCACGGCTGTTAAGTAATATCTTTAGAGAACTTGGAGTTGTTCAAAAGGGACACCTTGTTGAGGTTGACCGGGCACAACTTGTCGCCGGATACAGCGGCCAAACAGCAATCAAAACCGATGAAGTAATCACAAAAGCCCTTGGTGGTGTTCTCTTTATTGATGAGGCATATACTCTTGCAAGAGGTGGAGGTGACTTTGGACAGGAGGCTATTGATACCCTTCTTAAAAGAATGGAAGACTATAAAGATGAACTGGTGGTAATTGTAGCAGGATATCGGGATGAAATGATGAGATTTATTGAATCAAACCCCGGACTTCAGTCACGATTTACCCAGGAATTTTATTTCGAGGATTATAACCCGGATCAGTTGGAAAACATAGTTAAAGGAATGGCTGCGAAAAACGGTTACACATTTGATCAAAATGGAGCTGATGCATTGTTTAATCTGCTTGTCAAGTTATATAACAAGCGAGATAAAAACTTTGGTAACGCCAGAACGGCACGGAATATTCTTTTGAAGATAATTACAAATCAGGAGGAAAGAATTTCGGGGATACTTGCCCCTTCAAATTCTGATCTTCAACTCTTAAAACAGGAAGACATCCCCCTGAATTAACACTGTCTGATAAAATCGGATTTGTTCCGGATTTTGAATTCGGTTGATCATTTCATGGGTAAGTTCTACTTGGGGTGGACTTTTGAAGTTGTCCCGAGGATTTAAAAATAAAAAACCGGATCCTTGTCATCCAAAGATCCGGTTGCAAAATCTGGGATTAATTAGTGTGCAGCTGAAATGCTGTGGAGGATGCTTTGAACATCAGCAGCATATTTTTGAAGTGTTTCAGGGGTGGCCCATGCACCAACCATCAGGCTCTTACCGGCAACTGGTGTGTCGATAATTCCGATAGCTAAAAGAATTCCATCTGCAGTACCTTCTACTACAATTCCACCCATTCCGTTAACATCAACCACCTGACCTTCGCCGAGTTTAAGGTCAGCAACCTGAGCTGCGAGCATTTTATCAACTTCTGCAAGTGCTGCTCCAAGATCGTCAACGCCAATAACATTAAAATGAACTGCAAATCCACCTTCAGCGGGGGAAGCAATAATTGAGTTACCTTCTGCTTCATACACCCAACCGGCAGGGAGTGTAACACTTACTTTTGCTTCGGAATTGGTGAATGTTTCCTGAGCAAAATTTGGAATTGCAAATAAAGCGAGGAATAGAAATAAAATTGAGATTCTCTTAGACATGGTGTCTCCTTGTGGATATTAAGATTGTGATTGTTTATTAAAATTAAATTCTAAGCAAGAGAAACTGCTTATGACAAACTATGATGAGCGGAAATTGATTGCGATTGGGGTACTGAAACCACAAATTCCTTCGATTAAAAAAATTCGAGTGCAATATAACTACCATTTGCACAATAAAAAAGGGTTAAATGGTTTATAAGACTCAATCGAAATAATAATTTCAAACAATTAATTCTCATCTACATTAATATACTCTCAACAAGCTCAATAAGTTCCCTTTTCATGAAAGGTTTTGCAAGATAATGTGTACACCCTCCCTTTAGGAACTCAGATCGTTCATTTCCCATCGAATATGAAGTTACGGCAATCATGGGAATATTTTGATACTCAGGCATCGATAACAACGATTTTACTACATCCATACCACTTATTGAGGCACCCAGATAGATATCCATTCGTGCAATATTAGTTCTTTGTCATCTTCAGAATCTTCAACCATTAAAACACGCAGAGGAATCTTCATATTACTTCTCTATTTTTTTCAAAGCCGTTTATTACATCACGATTTAAAACACAAAATATAAAAAAATTAAAAATATATGGCAGCAAAGATTCATTATTGAGAGTAAAAATTAAACAAAATTAATTTTTTAGATATGTTTCCATAATTTCATTAATTTTTTGACCTGCCTTTTCGGATGGCTGGTTTTCTTCAGGGGCAGCATAGAATTTTTTCAACTCTTCCGCAAGCCATGAAAGAGAATCATCCTTACCAATCTCATTCACTTTTGCAAGAGCTTTTGGGAGGTCTCCCTCAACTTCAAAATAGATAATCGAATAAGCAATGATTAACGAAGCATTCATTCCTGACTTGGCAGCTTCGTCAAGCACGGATAGATATTTTTGTGATGAATAGTTAATCTTTGTTGCATCTCCACTTTTGATAAAAGGGATTACTTTGGTAAGGAACTCTGCTTCTTCGATGTAGCCTGTAATGGTTTGAATAAACTCACCCTTTTTTGTAAAAAAGGCGGTTGCGGGGTAGCCCGAAACCTTAAAAACTTTTCCAAATTCTTCAGGAGTGTAGGAAGTGCCGGCGATACTGATATTGCCGTCGGTCTCAGGGTTATATTTAATGCAAACAAACTCTTTGTTTAGTGCTTCAATAACATCCTTTTTACCATACGTGGCGGTGTCCATTACCTTACACCATCCACACCATTCAGTATATGCATCGAGCAAAACCATTTTACCCGAGGAATCTGCGGAAGGGAATCCCTCAGCGGGGGTGTACCATTTAAGTGACTGACTAAAGACTGACAGTGAGATTAAAAAGAAGGTGAGGGACAGTTTTACAATGAAATTCAATTTCGACTCCAAATTTTACATGTTTTTAACTATTGTGGATGCAAGATATTTAATTCCAAAACAATTAAATGTTGAAAAAAAGGGGCATGAATTGAAGTGTAGCAGCCAAAAATAGGGGAATGATTAAAACGCGCTAAAAACCTGCAAGAAAAAGGATCAAACCCAGGATTAAACCGATCGTGAAATTGAATAATTTTATCTTCAGCGCATCCTTTAGTGAGTATGACAACATTGGAAGCATCCCATGCCCGTCTTGGACAATGGAACTGGTTAAAAGAACCGAGAAGGGAACAAGACCCTGTGCAAAAAGTGTAACAAAAATAAGGTGTGGCCCCGATTCGGGAATTAATCCAACAAGTGCCCCGAGGAACAGAAACACTATTTTATACTCTGAAGTGAAAGAAGAGAGATCAAAATATTTCATACCGATGTGGACAATGATCAGTGCACCAAAAGTCCAAAGAGAAGTTCGGATCAGGTGTTTTTTGATTATGTGAGCCCACACATGTTCTTTGATATAGTGTTTAACTCCGTGGGTATGCTCATGTACAACCATTTCTGTGCAGTTATCACAGGTTTTGATCTGAAACTTCTTTACTGTGTAATCTATTATATAACTCCCTGCAACACCGATGACAAATAGTATAACAAAAAGAATCACTGCCTCTTGAGGAAACATGGCAAGCATAACAAATGCCTCATCACCCGAAACAGCAATCATTGATCCGGCAAGGGCCCCAAAACTTATGATACCATGTACATAAAGCGAAACATTTGTGAATCCTCCGATACATCCCGGGAGAGCACCAATAAAAGATGCTGAAATGTATTGAACCAATTTCTTCTTTTCCCTGAAAAAGGTACGCAGTTTTTTCCTGGTTAAGACATTTAATAGATCAACAACTATCATCATCACCATTACGAGCAGTGAGATTTTTAAAGTTTCAACCACTATTCCTGATAATTCTTCAAACATTTCTAAACCATTTTGCCAGTTTTTATATCCACCCGTACACACTTTTGTTCGGCTTTAGCGTGAATTCCGCTACCGGATGTGATAACAAAATTCAAGCGAAGTATTCCTTTATTATTTTCAATAAGAGAGACCTTCCCCAAAACCCAATCAAACAGTTTTAATGGTTGTTTATATCTGATATAAGCTGATACAACCACAAAGTAATGTCCGTTCTCGATCTCCTTTGTAAAATCAAAATATTTATCCAAAAACTGTTCCTAAGCTCTTCAAGCCACCTTATGTAAACGATGTTATTAAGATGTCCACCGGCATCGATATCAAAAGTTTTTACTTCAAAATCAAGCTCCAACCGTTTCAAGATATCATTCATTTTGAATTAGCCTTGTAAATTAAAGCAGCAGTCCCTTCGGCCTGCCCACACCTGAGAGCAATAGCAGGGCACTTCACCTTAAACATAAAAAAGATATCGCGTTTTACATCAAGCAGGGTTTCATAATTCCCCTGCCCCTTGGCAATAACCACATCAGCAGTATTAAAAAGATCAAGAAATTGGTTATTACACTGTCTTAGATCGGTTCCTGCTACTCGGCTTCCACTCTCAACTACCTCACACAGTTTGTCAATCTTTAGCTGTTTACATTCTTTTATTGTTATGTCGTTTAATACAGGCCTGGATCGAACAGCAAAAACCACCCTTTCGGGCCCTAAAGCTTTAATAAGGAAGATGTCAAAAACAGCTTCTTCGGTGTTATCACCAATATAGAGTATCTTTTTTGCGTTTTTAACGGAATTGAGGAATGTTTGAAGTGTTGGTTCATCAAGATTAATTTCTCCAATCTTGTGAACTTCATTTGAAATATTAAAATCGGGATTAGCTCCATAGTCAATCGCATTTCCTGCAATTGCAGCTTTGATTGACTCGATGAGAGGATTCTCAGATGTGGCAATCCTTTCCGCAATAACAGGTTGGAAACTGAGAGCTATTTTGAGATTTTTTTCTTTAATACCTGAATAGACATCAGAAATTGCGAGTCGGTCTTCAATCAAATCCTGAATTACGGTTGAAAACCAGGGAGCAGCAGAGTCGGGTTTAATTTCCGCCACTCTGGCGCAAACAGATTTTAATATCTCCAGTTGAATCTCTTTACTGTCCGTAAAGAGACTCGCAGAATTGTATGCCTGCTTAAGAATGCATGGAATACATTGTGGATCAAAGAACATATAAAACTACTTTACCCCGGAATTGGATTCCTGGTGTTTAATTATGATTGTGATGATGTTCGTGATCGTGGTTGTGGCCATGGTTGTGGTTATGGTGATGCTCGTGGTCATGGCTGTGTGCACAAACCTCAAAACCGGATATTTCACCCTTTTTGTAGAGGTCGAGAGCTTCTTCAAATAAAAGTCCCGAAGCTGTAATTACTTCGATTCCAAAACCATGAAAACCATTAACAGCTTTTTGTCCCATACCACCGGCGATAATAGTTTCAACATTAAACTGGTTCACATAACCCGGCATCTGGCATGAGCCACTGTGTTGCCCTGCAAGTGGATTAAAATACGACTCCTGTTTAACCGTATCATTGTTTTCATCAAGTTCAATAACAAGAAACCTGGAACAATGCCCAAAATGCCCCGCTATTTTTATTTCATTTTCTTTTTCATTCTCTTCAATTGCCAGTGCAATGCGCTTATTCATTTTATACCTGTCTTATCATTGTTTACATAAAAAAAGGAGGCAACAATTCCAAAAC
Source organism: Ignavibacteriales bacterium (assembly GCA_016714125.1). Classification (GTDB taxonomy): domain Bacteria; phylum Bacteroidota; class Ignavibacteria; order Ignavibacteriales; family Ignavibacteriaceae; genus UTCHB3. The sequence goes on from JADJNX010000014.1 coordinate 16,478, forward strand.
GAAATCACTAATCAAATAAAGCATGCCACCTCCTGAACTATAAAATTAAATCACCCGATCCTCTGTCTGTTATAATATTAGCACTTTAGTTTAGAGGAAATTTCATTTTGTCTTAATGACCACATTAATGTTCAAATACTATGCCATTAGTATTTTATTAGGTTCAGAACCAAAAAGATACTTTAATTGATTGCAACAAAACGCAACATTGCAATGTTCGTTGCACCCATATTGCAATGTTGCAATGATATTTGATTTCCACTTGATGTTTTCATCGGCCTAATAATCAACTTGCTGCTGCCTGATAATAGTTTGCCTGCTGACACCCAAGAATTACTGCACCCGGAATTCTTCTCTTTATCATGTCTGTAAGATTTAAATGTATCATTGGATCTGTGACTTTCTTCCCGACTATTTTTGAGTTATCAACAAAAGAAAAGTCTGAAGCGACCGTATTGAGTGAAGCAAAATATTCTCCCAAGTTTTTAATCTCCTCAAAATCATCATTGTAACCATCTACAATTACAGTTTCAGTTGTAAGTTCACCTCTGAATTGAGAAGCAAATTCCCTTACCGATTCGAGAATCAGATCCAGGTTCAGGCGGAGATGTGGCCTGTTAATTTTTCCCCAGGTCTCTGCATTAACTGTATCAATCTTAACAATTACATTATCGGCAGAAAGAAGGTTTTGTTGGACATTGTAGTTCCAAAGCAGAGAAGCATTTGTAAATACCGCTGTTTTAACTCCCAGTCCCTTTATAAGTTGAATTTTTTGTCCAATATTTGAGTCAAGTGAGGCTTCACCATCAGGCATAAATGCGACACAGTCGATCGAAACTCCCTCTTTTTGGAGGTCTGAAATTTTTCTTCTGACACATGAAGCGAGGTTCCACGCATTTAAACATGTGTTGCAGCAAATGGAACAACATGATGTGTTGCCACTTTTACAATAGATACAGTTATAAGTACATGCCTTCGATTTAACATTGTTAATCCCAAGACATACACCAAGCCTGGTGGATAAAAAGGGTCCAAAAATCACTTTTCCATCTTTGCAGAGATCTTTTGAAATTCCGGTTTGCAACTTTTCACTAAAATTCTTTAGTTTCTTTTTAATGAGTCTTAAAACTCCTGCTATAAATCCGGGATCGCCTCTTGTTTTTAAGTTTTTCATCAATTCCTCAATTAACATTTCTTCTTCATCAGCAATAAACATACCAAAATGAAATTTGGAAGTATTTGTAATATTTTGGGAAGAAATCATTTCATAAAAGCAATGAAGAAAAGAATTAATTGCATTAATGCAATTATTTAAGTATATTTAGAGGCACTAGAAAAAAGTATGGAAGATGAAAGAAGTTCAGCATATAATCAACAAAAACAAGGAAGCAGCCGCTACACCCGATGGTATAGTGGTAATAGGAAAAGACTACACAGTTGTTGTATTTAATGAGGCTGCATCGAGAATCACAGGCTTTACTCAGAGAGATGTACTAAACAAAAAAGCGACCATCCTGTTCCAAAATTGCCCCGATGGCAATTTATATGTGGAAAATGTCTTCAAGAATCAAACTACATTTACCAACCTTTCGCTGAATCTGGAGACAAAAAAGTCGATTTGTAAAAGTGTTGTAGCTTCTTTTACGCCAATTATTGATAATGACAAAGTTCTTAGTGTTGTTTTTGTGTTTAGAGACGTTTATGAAATGATTAAGATGTCGGAAACTCTTGAGAAGAGGACGGTGGAACTGATTGAACAGAAAAACAAACTCGATGCAATATTTAACAGCAATATTGAAGGAACCTTTACTATCAATGATGACTGGGAAATTACCTCATTTAATGCTTCGGCTCAGCGGATAACAGGATACTCAATCGAGGAGGCTGTTGGGCAAAAATGCTGGTCAGTTTTTAGCTCGGACAAATGTCAGAACGGCTGCCACATGGAGCTGACAATGAGCAAAGGGAAAGGAACGATTGGAAATGAACTTGAAATTTTAAGGAAAGATGGCAGACGGATTCCTATCAGGGTAAATTCGGCAACTCTACTCGACAACAAAAAGAGAAACATGGGGGCAGTTGAAACTTTTATTGATATATCTGAAATAAAAAACCTCGAAGGTCATCTCTCAGAAAAATATAATTTTGGCAACATTATCGGGAATAACTCAAATCTCCGTCAGGCGCTTTCCCTGCTTGAGAGTGTGTCTCAAAGCGACTCAACGGTGGTTGTCACAGGCGAAAGTGGGACCGGCAAAGAACTTATGGCAAGGGCGATCCACCTTAACAGCAACAGGAAGTTTAAACCGTTTGTTACTGTGAATTGTAGTGCATTTGTTGAAACTTTGATCGAAAGTGAACTCTTTGGTCATGAAGCCGGCTCTTTCACGGGAGCAATAAAGAGCAAACCGGGAAGATTTGAGATCGCCGAAGATGGCACCCTCTTCCTCGATGAAATCGGTGACCTTTCACTTGCTGTGCAAACAAAACTTCTCAGAGTAATTGAATCACGTGAATTTGAAAGAGTTGGCAGCAATAAACAACTTACCCTGAGAGCGAGAATAATTGCAGCTACAAATAAAGACTTATTAAATGAAATAGCCGCAGGCAGGTTTAGAGAGGACCTCTATTACCGGCTAAATGTTGTTAATATCCATCTCCCTCCCCTAAGAGACCGCATGGATGATTTGCCAAAACTAACCACCCATTTTATCGAGAGATTTAATGCTCACTTCAAAAAGAAGATTAAACAGTTTTCATCAAGTGCATTTGAAATTCTTAAAGAGTATGACTGGCCCGGAAATATAAGAGAACTTGAAAATGTCGTTGAACACAGCTTTGTGTTATGCCCCGGCGAAATCATCCAGGTCGAGCATCTGCCAACAAGAATCAGAGAGAGTCAACAAGACATTCAAACATTAACTCACAAACCTGAAATGAAAAGTTTTGAAGATGCAGAAAAAGAGATTCTGATCAAGATTTTGCGTAATAATTCAGGAAGTCGATTAAAGACCGCACAAGAACTCGGGATTAACACTTCCACTCTTTGGCGGAAAATGAAGAAATATGACATCACCTGACCAAAAATCAAAAAGAGAGAAATTAAAATGAAACTTAATAAATTCCTGAAAGTTCTTGTCTGCCTCGCTATTCCATTACTTGCGGGAAGCATTGCCGGACTTGTCACCTCCCCAAATATCAAGGAATGGTACCAATACTTAGAAAAACCGGTTTTTAGTCCACCAAACTGGTTATTTGGTCCCGTGTGGACTATACTCTACATCCTGATGGGTGTTGGGTTATTCCTGATACTCGAAACAGAAAAAAACAATCTGAGGGATAAGGCAGTGAAAGTTTTTGCCATTCAACTGGCATTTAACTTCGCGTGGAGTTTTATCTTTTTTGAATTCAGACTTATCGGTGTAGCATTTTTTGAGATATTACTGGTTTTGGCATCCGTAATATGGATGATAACCACATTTTATCCATTAAACAAAAAAGCCGCTCTCCTCCAGATCCCATATTTTTTATGGGTGACATTTGCTTCGGCGCTTAATGGTGCTGTCTGGATTTTGAATTAACTTTTTTGTTTATACAGGGTATTTAAGGCAAAACTTCTCACAACAGATTTTTGCATTTTGCTCTGTGTAATTGATCAAAAATGATTACCCGGGTTTCGAGTCACAATAAGGAAGCCCGGGTTATCTACAAAGCATATAGGACGAATTTTGTTTACTTCACATTTTCACAGGGGATTTTGTATGGATCTCCGACTCCACTGAATTTCATTTTTTGAAAAACATTTGAGACATAATCCTGCTGAAAAGTTATAAACTGCCATACAGTACATGTTCCATCGGAATTTTTAACTGCTGCAGTTGCTCTGATATATCGATCAAGTATTATACCTGTTAGCTCATTGCGACGGATAGTCCAATCAGGATCAACGATGACCAGTTTCAGTACCTCACCTTTGATTCTCTCTTTATAGGTGTTGGAAGACTTTAATACCGTAATCATTTCTGCTTCGAGCGTCTTATCTGTCCTCTCTTCTTTGGGAAGTTCAGCTGCTTGTGTGGCGATGTTTCCCGCTCCTTCATTCAGTTTTTCAGACATACTCTCATAAACACTAAAATCATTCCCTGAAATAACAAAAGAACCTTCTGCTGCCAGAGAATAATTAATGTTCACTTTCATAATTATTTTGTGTTCTCCCGGGGAGAGGATGGAAAGTGCCTTCGCAAATAGAACGGGACCATAATAGTTGGCGCCAAATTTTTTATATTCAATCTCTTTCCCGCCATAAGCTGTTGTTTTATCGGGATTTGGTACTATATCCACCGGCAGGCGGTTGTGATTTAATAGCGAACCTGAAACCCACATCGAACTGAACTCCAGTTGCATTTCACTTGGCTGCTGGTAATCATAAAGTGGTGGTTTAAGTTCGTAAAGAATAATTTCAACTTCAGCTTTTTTTACGGTTTTGGATTTTAAAAGGTCGATTATCGTTTTGGGGAAGGATGCAAATGCGTAAATGTGGTCTCCGGCTTCAAATTTTGTTTCCAAATTTGCCGGGCTGGATGGATCTATCATTTGTTTAGAAAAATTGATCTCTCCGATGTCTTGTGCGGTGATGTTTTGTTGTGAGGATAAAAAGAGGGCCACAAGCAAAATACAACCTAATAGTCTCATAATCACTCCATGGATAAAGGATGTTTTTTTGACACAGTAAACTTAGAAAATTATTTTGATTTTTGTGTGATAATTGTTGAAGAATATCATTTTAAAGGTTGATCATTTGCGAGGATTGTATGTTACAAACATGTCACTCCGACAAGTCGGAGTTTTAAAAAAATCCGTGGAACTATTCCCCCCCCAAAAAAAAAGCTGCCAATGGTAAATGCCACCGGCAGCTTAAAATATTCAAAAAAAAGAGTTTACGACTTTTTATACATCGATTCAACTTTTTCCAGAACATCATACAATTCCTGTGGGACATGTCCCTCAAAAGAATTAAAATATTCCCGGATACTCGCCATTTCAACAAGTCCCTCTTCCATATCAACTTCAAAAAGTTTATTCATTCTTTCAGGTGAGATATCCAAACCTTCGGTATTACTGGTACCGGGTTTTGGTAAAAATCCTTTAGGGGTTTCCACAGCGATATCAGCTCCGTCAAGACGATTGAAAATCCACTCAAGAACACGGATGTTTTCACCATATCCGGGCCAAATGAACTTTCCATTTTCATCTTTCCTGAACCAGTTTACATAAAATATCTTTGGCAGTTTGGTCTGATCCGCTTTTTCTCCGGTTTCAATCCAGTGTTTAAAGTAATCACCCATATTGTAACCACAGAACGGAAGCATTGCAAACGGGTCTCTTCTTATTTGGCCAACGGCACCAACAGCGGCGGCGGTGGTTTCGGAGGAGACTGTTGAACCAAGGAATGTGCCATGATTCCAATCAAATGCTTCAGAAACAAGAGGAACAACTTTGGCTCTTCTTCCACCAAAAAGGATTGCCGAAATTGGAACACCTGCAGGATCTTCCCATTTGGGATCGATCACAGGACACTGTCCGGCGGGAGCAGTAAATCGTGAATTAGGATGTGAGGAAGGTTCAGTTGACTCCGGAGTCCAGGGACGATTTTTCCAATCGGTAAGGTGTGCCGGTTTTTTATCGGTCATCCCTTCCCACCAGATATCACCCTCAGGTGTCAATGCCACATTTGTAAAAATTGAGTTTTTAGTAGCCGAAGCAAGTGCATTTGAATTTGTTTTTTCAGATGTTCCGGGGGCTACACCAAAAAATCCATACTCTGGATTCACAGCATAAAGCCTGCCATCCACTCCAAATTTCATCCAGGCAATATCGTCACCAACGGTTTCAACTTTCCATCCAGGAATTGATGGAGTTAACATTGCAAGATTTGTTTTTCCACACGCACTTGGGAAAGCTGCGGCAACATATTTCTTTTCGCCTTTGGGATTTGTTATTCCCACAATCAACATATGCTCGGCGAGCCAACCTTCATCGCGTGCCATTACGGATGCAATCCTGAGAGCAAAACATTTTTTGCCAAGCAAAGCATTTCCACCATACCCGCTACCGAATGACCAAATTGATCTTTCTTCAGGGAAATGACAGATATATTTTGTTGGGCTGCATGGCCAGGGAACATCTTTTTCACCGGGAGCAAGCGGCTTTCCAACAGAGTGGAGACATGGTACAAATTCACCATCACCAAGTTGATCGAGAACTTTTTGTCCCATTCTGGTCATGATTCTCATGTTGCAAACAACATAAGCAGAGTCGGTAAGCTCAACACCGATGTGAGCGATTTTTGAACCAAGTGGGCCCATACTGAACGGGATAACATACATTGTTCTCCCTTTCATCGAACCATCAAAAAGTCCGGTCAATTTAGTTTTCATTTCAGCGGGAGCCATCCAGTTATTGGTTGGTGCTGCGTCCTCTTTTTTCTCAGAACAAATAAAGGTTCTGTCTTCCACCCTCGCGACATCGCTGGGATCTGACATACAGATATAGCTGTTGGGTCTTAAATCATCGTTTAGTCGTTTGAAGGTGCCGTTTTCTACGAGTTCAGCAGCTAAACGGTCATATTCTTCTTCACTTCCATCACACCAATAAACATTATCCGGTTTACAGAGATTCGCCATCTCTTCTACCCAAGCCAACAACTTTTTGTTTGTGGTCATATAAATGCCTCGATTTGTTTTTTATTATATTGTTTATGCTTATTTTTGGGTGCATTAAACAACATTGTATCCTTTTGTATATCAAAAAAAGAGTACTCTTTTTTTATTTCCCGTTTTTAAAAGTACAAATTTTAAGACATTTTTCAAACAATGAAACAATCATAATTGATAAACCAAATAGTTAACAGAAACCCTTGTGGCCTCACTACTAAATAAATTAATGAAAAAACCTGCGGATATTGTATCCGAGTTTGGTGAGATCTCCATTCTCTTCTACAAGATCATCTTGTCTTTAAAAAAAGTGATTAAAAACAGAAGGCAGGTACTCTTCCAGATGGAACATATCGGCGTGGGTTCCCTGCCGTTGGTTCTTATTATTGCAGTGTTCACAGGGGCTGTGGCAGCCTGGCAGGCTGCATATCAATTAAAGGGAATTGCACCACTTTCATTCCTGGGTGCCGCTACATCCAGAGCAATTATAACTGAATTGGGACCAGTTCTAACCGGAATAGTAATAGCCGGAAGAGTAGGTGCTTCAATCGCTGCCGAACTGGGAACTATGAAGGTGACTGAACAGATTGATGCCCTCGAGAGCATGGCGATAAGTCCCATCAGGTTTCTGGCAATGCCGAGGTTCCTCGCAGCAGTTGTTATGCTTCCTATCCTGGCACTGTTTGCTTCATTTATTGCTGTTTTTGGCGCTTTTGTGGTCTCAAACTACTTTCTTGGAGTCTCTTCAGCCGTCTTTTTCCAATCGGTTAAACAATATTTTCTTCTCTATGATCTCTTTACTGGTCTGATAAAAACAGTCTTTTTTGGTGGCGTAACTGCCCTGATAGGTGTCCACAATGGCCTTAGAACCTCCGGTGGAGCCGAAGGTGTGGGCAATTCCACCATCCGCTCTTTTGTACTCTCCGCTGCATCTATTTTAATCCTCGACTATGTCCTTTGGATGCTGCTGTTTTGATTCCTTAGGGGACGCATACCAAAGGCATCCCTTCGGGAGATACACGCAGATTAAACGGATTTACGCGGAGGGAGAGGGATAGTAACACGGATTCCGCGGATTTAACACAGATTATCACATATAAAAGGTTGAAAGTCAAGAGATAAAATTCTCCTGCTCAACCTTTTTGCGAAAAAAGGTCTCCAAAAATTGCGAAGTTGTTCTACAGTTATCTTCGACTTTCCTATGTCCAGCTGGGTCGAACGCTTCATTTCTTTATCATCGGGTATGCCGGAACCATCCGCAAACTCTTACGGATCAGTTCGAAGCACCAAACACATATAATGAGTCCAGCCGGGAAACCTCCCGGGTTAGCCTTAACGTAGAAGGCCCTCAGAAATTAAACAGTGCCCGTTGGCTGTTCCATTCACAGTAAAAAGAGGGTTGGTGAAGTGTTTAATTCTTCACACCAGTAATCCGTGGGTTACAGCCCGGGGGCTCGAACTAAAAGAACAAGGACAAAAAATAAACAAAAACAGAGAGACGACAAACCTCCAATCACGGATGAGGGTTAAATAAGCCAAGAATCCGACGGGTTTGGTTCAGCGTCCCTCAACAAAATTAAAATCTTACAGATTTCGTAAACAATATAATATCAAAAGGTGTATTATTTTTAAGCATTTGAAAGACAGCGACAGCAAGTTTGTGAGCGAGAATAGCTCTTGCAACAGGCGCTCCTTTTTTCTTTGTAAGTTTCTTATAATAAGCACTGATCTGTGGAGAGTGTCTAATCGCTAAGCAGGCACCTTGTGAGTATGCCCACTTTAAGAAAGTATTACCTGACTTCTGATTCCTGCCGTCCACTGTTTTACCGGAGGAACTTCTCTGAGTGTGAACGACTCTACAGTAGGAGGAGTAATTTTGTATCGATTTGAATCGTTTAATATCCTCAGTCTCACAGAGGATAGTCATTCCGAGAACGAATCCTATTCCGGGAATTGAGGTAACCAAATTTAACTGAGGAGACATATAAAGACGAGTGATTTCGAGGGAAGTTTTCTCCAATTTATCTATGGATGATTCCATGAAAAGTATGCCGTCGTGTAATTGCTGAAAGACGAGTTTGAGAGCCGGATCAGTAGTAGAACGAATATATTCTTCTCTGAGAGATGAATTATGAGCCGGGTTGAGTGCAATAGCGGGAGACCAGCCAAAGTGTTGAAGAAGTTTTATGTAGAACCTGGTGTAGAGAGAACCTCTATGTCTGGCAGCTTTAAGTCTTTCTCTTAATAATTCCCTAAGTCCCCTGAGTTGAGGAGGAAAAGCGTAAGCGAAGGGGAAGGTACCATTTCTCATCAATTGAGCAATGTGATAGGAGTCGAGCTTGTCATCTTTCTTCTTATGAACACCGACTCTCATGTAGAGTGCATGTCCAAGACAGAATTGTACGTTATCATTCTGACAGGCATCTTGAAGCCAGTAGTAGTTAAAAGTTGATTCAACACCGACTACGACATCTGGATAGAATGGGCTGATCTCTTGATGGAGGTCGAGATAGGTAGCTTGAATTTTTTTGTGAACATAAATTTTGTTCATATTATCAACAAGGCAGATAAACATATTATCTTTGTGAAGGTCAATTCCGCAAAAATATTTTGCGTTGATTGTTTGACTATACATTTTGGGTTCTCCATTTCTTGTTAGTTTACAGTGGTATGGAAACTTACAAAATTTTGGAGAACCTTGTTGTTAATATCACGGATGGAGAATTTTTATATACCCCGTCTGCGGGGTTTGATATTCGTAGTGTCCCGATTGCCCCATGCAACATGAATAGGTAAGAGTTGATAGCTAATTGTCAACGCCTAACCTCCCCTTATCCTCGGAGAGGGTTTGATATTCGTAGCTCAATTCCCCCCACAGCCCCATACCCCGTTTGCGGGGTTTGATATGCGTAGCTCAATTCCCCCCACAACACTACTTACTCCGTAGGAGTTACATATTCGCAACAAATTTCTTGATTCTTCTAGATTTCTAGAAACTTTCTTGACATTATCCCAATAAATGTTTATATTGCACATGTTATTTGTAGAATAACAGAACTTTGCCCAAAGATGTGAGAAACAAAATGGAAAGAACAACCAAAAGCAGCACAAAAAGGATAAAGATTGGCACCATTCTGGATGTTGATGTTGTGCAACAGCTCAAAGAGAGAGCTCTGCGTGAGAAAAAACGATTAGTGATGTAGTCCAAGAGGCAGTAATAAGTTACAACCGGATTGAGACAACAAGAGCAGACCAAAGGAAAGAGGCTGCGCGAAGACTAACAACAAATCCTTTTAATGTATCCACTAAACAAATCATCGCCGATCTCGAAGAGGATTATTACGAACAATGAATTTACATTCGATTGACCCTTCAAAATCTATTATTCTGGATGCTAACATTTTACTTTATGGAATCCAGAGAAAATCGGCGCAGTGTGTTGAATTGATAGGCAGGATCGGCGGTGGTGAACTGAATTGTCATATCACTTCCCATATTCTGGCTGAGGTAATGCATGTGTTGATGATTGAAGAGGCACGAAGTATTGGAGAGATAACCGGTGGAAATCCTGCAAAAAAATTGAGCGAAAAACCAGGACTTGTCAATTCGTTATATCTTTATGAATCAGTTTTTGAGGATATTCTGAATTTGGGAATGAATATTGAAGTTATCGAGAAAGAAGACCTGACAGAAGCACTCGCAGTTCAAAGGAAATACGGCTTACTGACAAATGATTCGCTGATTATTGCAGTTGCAAAGCGATTGCGGATTACTTCCCTTGTCTCGGCTGACAAAGTCTTTGGCAAAGTAAAAAAGCATTACTCTTTACTCTCCGGATGATATTATTTAATACAGTGTTCCAATTATGTTTAAAAGTTGACGGATTATCGCAAATTTTAGGCTTTAGAGAGAGGAGCAATAATCGTCCCGATTGCCGAATACAACATAAAATCCTTCGTAGAAAAATTATCCCCCTTTACAGAAAAATAAATTCTTCTATTTTTACAACATGATTTTTGAAAACTTAACCAACATTCATCACCATCATCATTTCGAGCACGGTATGTGTCGGCGGTGATCTATGTTGTTTTTGATAACTAAAGAGCCTCGGCACAGCGCCGGGGCTTTTTTTATTTTAAAGGATAATGATGTTTCCACTCAATAATGGCAATTTAAAAATAGCGGTTCAAAAAAAGGGAAGGCTTACCGAAAAATCGGTGGAGCTTCTCAATTTATGTGGACTCGGAATAGACAACTATACCGATCGCCTCTATATTTCAGCTTCAAACTTCCCCGCCGATATCCTCTTTCTTCGGGATGATGATATCCCCGAATATGTTCAGGATGGCGTTGCGGATCTCGGAATAGTTGGTGAAAATGTAATCATCGAAAAGCCGGTGATGATAGACCTGAAAGAAAAACTCGGCTTTGGGAAATGTAAAATCATGATTGCATACCCCGATTCCCTGGAAATAAATAATATCCAAAGTCTTGCGGGGAAAAAGATTGCTACAACTTATCCATCGATACTTGGACGATTTTTAAGCGAAAACGGTATCGAAGCAAGAATTATTGAAATTTCGGGCTCCGTGGAGATTGCGCCCGCTCTTGGGATAGCTGATGTAATTTGTGATATCGTTTCAACCGGAAACACCCTGAAGTTGAACAAGTTAAAAAGAGGTTTTACCGTGTTTGAGTCGGAAGCAGCTTTGATAGCATCACCTGCTCTCAAGGATAACTCCTTTAAGGAACAACTTGTCACAGATTTATTAAAAAGAATTAGATCAGTTATAACGGCACGGAAATCAAAATATCTGATGATGAATGTGCCAAAAGCCTCCCTCGAGGAGGTAATAAGGATGATACCTGCTTCAAAAAGTCCAACAATTCTCCCGCTTTTTGATGAGTCAACTGTGGCTGTTCATGCGGTTGTTTCCTCGGGATACATCTGGGAAGTGCTAGATCCTCTAAAAAAGGCCGGGGCAACAGGAATACTTGTTTTGCCAATCGAAAACATGATACCGTGAGAATTGTATGAAAATAATTGATGCAACAAAACTTACAAAAGATCTGCTTGAAGAGATTACCACCAGAAGTGGACTCGATAACTCCTCATCCCGGGAGACTGCGGAGGCGATAATATCCGAAGTTAAACGCGATGGACTTGAGGCTGTCATACAATATGCACAAAAATTTGACGGTTATAAAAGAGGGAACATCCGTCTGAGTGATGCTGAGATCGCAGATGCCTTAACTGAATTGGACACCCGTTCAAAAAATGCAATCAACCATGCTTTTAAGAACATACTTGCATTTCACAAACCGCAAAAACCTGTCGATTATACTGTGGAAACTCAGGAGGGTGTTTTTTGCGAAAGAAGATTCATTCCAATTGAGAATGTTGGTTTGTATATCCCCGGTGGCTCTGCAGTTCTTCCCTCAACAGTGCTTATGCTTGGAGTTCCCGCCATGATTGCTGGATGTAAGAGAATTGTATTGGTAACGCCTGCTTCTGAAAAGATTGAACCCGCCGTTATTTACGCAGCAACTTTGTGCGGAATTTCAGAAATATATGCCATTGGCGGTGCCCAGGCTATCGCCATGCTGGCTTACGGAGTGAAAGGAGTGGAGAAAGTTGACAAGATATTTGGACCGGGGAATCAGTTTGTAACTGCTGCAAAAATGGTCGTCTCAACAGATGGTTTAGGGTGTATGATCGATATGCCCACAGGACCAAGTGAATTGTTGATAATAGCTGATGATACAGCAAACCCGGGATTTGTCGCTTCCGATCTTCTGTCACAAGCAGAGCATGGAGTTGATTCCCAGACAATTCTCCTCTCCACATCGCAAAAAGTGATCAATGAAGTGGAAAAAGAACTTGTAAAACAGATATCTCTGCTTTCACGAAAAAAAGAAATCGAGGGATGTCTTCTAAACAGCAAACTTGTACTTGTGGCAAACATCGAGGACGCTTTTACCATTTCAAATAAATATGCCCCTGAGCATTTGATTATCAATACCGAAAACGCCCGTTTGTTAAAAGGTAAAGTTATTAATGCCGGGTCGGTTTTCATCGGGCAGTGGTCTCCCGAAAGTGCCGGGGATTATGCCTCGGGCACCAACCACTCACTTCCCACATCGGGTTATGCCCGGGCTACGGGTGGTGTAGCGGTTGAATCATTCATGAAGGGTATAACTTTTCAGGAATTAAGCAGGGGTGGGCTCGAGGGCCTCGCTGACACAATAATCACACTGGCAAAAATTGAGAAGCTTGATGCTCACGCTTCTGCGGTAAAACAAAGGATTTTACAATGATTAAAGAACTTATTCGAAAACACCTTGTGGATATTAAACCATATTCATCGGCAAGAGACCTCTATAAGGCGGCAGGTTATACATTTCTTGATGCCAATGAAAATCCACTTGCAACAATTAGTGGACTTTCTGATCCTGAACTTTGCAGATACCCTGACCCTGCACAAACCACACTTGAGAACCCAACTCTCAACAATTTTGCAGATAAAACGAGAGAATCTCTTTTTTGGTGTGGGAAGTGACGAGATTATCGACCTTCTGGTTAAACTTTTCTGCGATCCCGGTAAAGACGAGGTTTTAACCATCTCGCCTTCTTACGGGATGTATGAAACAGTTTGTAATATCCACAATGTCCAAATCAAAGCTTGCCCTCTGGAAGGGGAGGATTTTCAACTGAACGCAGATAAACTGCTCGACATGGTGACAGATTCAACAAAAATTATTTTCCTCTGCTCGCCAAACAATCCTACCGGGAACCTGTTGGATAGAAATGAAGTGATAAAAATCGCCCAAAAATTTAACGGATTGGTGGTGGTAGATGAAGCTTACATCGGTTTTGCGAATGGTGACGGATTTATCCAGGAAGCGATAACTATACAAAACTTGTGTGTCATGAGAACCTTTTCAAAGGTTTTTGGTCTCGCGGGTGCGCGGATAGGATATCTTTCTGGAAATGCAGAGCTTGTGGAATACCTCTTCAAAATAAAGGCACCATACTCAATAAACAAACTGACTGAAAAGAAACTTCTCGAAGTGTTGGATAAACTTCCGTTTTAGGAAAATTCTCTTACTGAGATGGTTGAACTTAGGAAACATCTCGCAGATGTGTTGATGCAGTTTCCGGCCATTAAAAAAGTCTTTCCATCCGATGCCAATTTCCTTCTGGTCAGGGTTCAAGATGCAAATTTCCTTTGCGATGAGCTGGCAAAAAGAAAAATCATTATCAGGGATCGTTCGTCACAACCCCTTCTTAAAAATTGTGTCAGGATATCTGTTGGTTCGCGGGAGGAGATTACCCGACTGATCGATGCGATGAGTGAAATATTTGATTTTCAACCTGAAATCCCAAAATTAATCGGTTCCACTCAAGGCAACCGTTGTGCGATTACACAAAGAAAAACGAAAGAAACCGATATTACAATTGAAGTAAGACTTGATGAACCCGGCACTTCAACAATCGCGACAGGAATTGGATTTTTTGATCACATGCTCGACCAAATTGCAAGACACGGTAATATCGGCCTCAAAATAAAGGTAAATGGTGACCTTGGAATAGACGAGCATCATACTGTGGAGGATACAGGTATAGTGCTTGGCGAAACTCTTCTTAAAGCTCTTGGGAACAAAGCCGGAATAAAAAGATATGGATTTTATCTCCCGATGGATGATTCTGAAGCAAGTTGCGCCATCGATCTCGGCGGACGAATCAGTCTTGAAGTTTAAGGCCAAATTCAAACGGGAATTTGTTGGGGAATTTCCAACTGAACTGGTGGAAGAATTTTTCAGAGGGGTTGCCTCCGGAATGAAGGCTAATATAGTTATCAGGGCAAAGGGAAAAACGACCATCATAAAATTGAGGCGATATTTAAATCGTTTGCCAAGGCATTAAATGAAGCTTCCCGTTTTGATGAGAGGACACAGGGCTTTCTCCCCTCAACAAAGGGGGTTTTGTGACAGGAATTATCGATTATGGTGCCGGAAATACAGCATCGGTGGGTTATGCCCTCTCCCGGCTTGAGGCTGATTTCATAGTTTCCTCTTCCGTAATAGAACTTGAAAAGTGCGACAGATTGATCCTCCCGGGTGTTGGTTCTGCCCGCTTTGCAATGGAAAGTCTAAAAGAAAAGGGACTGATCGACCTGATAACGGCGTGGGAAAGACCGTTTCTCGGAATTTGTCTCGGGATGCAACTGCTTTTTAATCATTCTGAAGAGGGGGATACAAGTTGTCTTGGCATTATTCCGGGCGAATGTCTTCTTTTCGACAGAAACAAAACAAAAGTGCCTCTAATGGGGTGGAATAAAGTAACATTCAACAATTTATTTGATCTTTTTGCCGGTGTAAAAAATGGTGAGTGGTTCTATTTTGCCCACTCATATTGTCTCCCTCTGACAGAATTCACGATTGCCGAATCAGAGAATGACGGACTATATTCAGCAGCAATCAGGAAGGACAATTTCTTTGGAGTGCAGTTTCATCCTGAAAAATCATCCATACAGGGTAAAAAACTGCTTGACAATTTTGTTAAAATGGAGGTAAAATGTTAATAATCCCGGCAATCGATATTCTTGATGGGAAAGTGGTTCGCCTTCTAGAGGGAGATTATGACTCAAGTACCGTCTATTCCAACTCCCCAATGAACTTTGTTGAAAAATTTGTGGAGTCGGGATTCAACCGCCTGCACATCGTTGATCTGTCGGGGGCAAAAGAACAAAAACCTTTGATAATGAACCTCATAAAGGAAATAAAGTCGTTTTTTTCGGTTTCCATTCAGTCGGGTGGCGGAGTGAGAACCGTCGATGATGCGCTTCGTTTAGTTGAAAACGGGGTGGATTACATCGTGGCGGGTTCAATATCCGTAAAAAATAAAGACATTTTCGAGAAGATAACAGCTGAAGTTGGTGCAGATTCAATTATCTCTGCAAGTGATTCGAGAGACGGGATGATCGCAGTTGACGGCTGGCAATCAACCTCGGCGATTAAATTGGAAGATCAAATCAGATATTGTTTGTCACTCGGAATCAATTCGTTTCTCGTTACAGATATTGCCCGCGATGGCTCATTGCAGGGTACCAACCGCCCACTTTATAAAAAACTTCTTGTCGATTTCCCGGGTATCTTTTTGATTGCTTCGGGCGGTGTGAAAGACAAGTTGGACCTGCAGCAACTGAAAGAGGTAAATGTTCCTGCTGTGGTGGTGGGAAAAGCATTTTACGAAAACAGGATTACACTGGAGGAGATGAAAAATGCCGGCTAAAAGGATTATCCCTTGCCTCGATGTGAAAGATGGCAGGGTTGTAAAAGGAACAAATTTTGTTGGTCTAAAAGACGCCGGTGATGCGGTGGAGTTGGCGGCTCTCTATTCCGAAAGTGGTGCTGATGAACTGGTATTCCTCGACATCACCGCAACTCTTGAACGACGGAAAACTATTTTTGTCTTTGTCGAGGAAGTTGCAAAAGCCATCTCAATACCTTTTACAGTTGGAGGCGGCATTTCAGAATTATCGGATATTGAAAAGCTGCTAAGGGCAGGAGCCGATAAAGTTTCGTTAAACAGTTCAATCGTCCGTAATCCTGATTTTATAACGGAAGCTGCTTACAGGTTTGGAAGTCAGGCAGTTGTCGCTGCAATCGATGTTAACTTCGAAAACGGCAAGTATCCGGTTTATGTTAGCGGAGGGAAAAAGAGGACTGATCTTGAAGGGTTTGATTGGTGCAAGGAGGTTGAATCCCTTGGTGCAGGCGAGATACTCCTCACTTCCATGCATTGTGATGGCACAAGAAGAGGATTTGATATCAAATTTCTTACAACATTGTTGGGAAAAGTGAATATCCCCGTTATAGCATCGGGTGGTGCCGGAAAAAAGGAGCATTTTCTTGAAGCTTTCAAAAAAGCGGGTGTTGATGCCTGTCTCGCCGCTGGATTGTTCCATTTTGGTGAACTCGGTATCCCTGAATTAAAAGAATTTTTAAAAATAAATGGAGTGGAGACACGAGAATGAAAAACAGGATTTTTGATCTGAGTATGTTAAATTTTGATAAAATGGGGGGACTTCTCCCCGCTGTAATTATGGACAATCAATCGAGCCAGGTGTTAATGGTGGGATTTATGAATGAGGAAGCGATATCCCGTACCCTCTCCTCCGGAAAAGTGACTTTTTTCAGTAGAACAAAACAAAGACTTTGGACAAAGGGTGAAGAATCCGGAAATTTCCTCCGGGTGAAAGAGATTTTACCCGATTGTGACAACGATACTCTACTTATTCGAGCCACCCCTTCTGGTCCAGTATGCCATACCGGTTCACATACCTGCTTTGGTGAGAATGAGACAATTCCTTTCTCATTCCTGTCAAAACTTTTACTCTTATTGAAGAGAGGAAAGCAGAGATGCCGGAGGGGTCTTACACAACTTCCATTTTTAAGCGCGGGTCTGACAGAATTATCCAAAAAGTGGGTGAAGAAGCGGTGGAAGTGGTAATCGCTGCTAAAAACAGAAACCAGGAAGAGATAAAAAACGAATCGGCAGATCTCCTTTTCCACCTTCTTGTCCTTTTATCAGAACAGGGGATCAACCCTTCAGAGGTTATCGAAACCTTAATCTCCCGCCACGGCAAGTAGAAGGAACACGGGGAGGGATGGGACGCAGATACACGCAGATTAAACGGATTTTCGCAGAGGGGAATTTTTAATAGAACGCGGATAAAGCGGATTTTCGCGGATGTGGGATTTTAAATTATCCTCGGAGAGGATTTGATATTCGTAGCTATTGATCGCTCTCCTACAACCCCATTACCCCGTTTGCGGGGTTTGATATTCGTAGCGTCAAATTGCCATCTGTAAAAAGAAATCCGTAGAAATCTGCTAAATCCGTCTCATCCGTGTTCTAATTAAAAATTATCTTAACAGGTATAAATCTGTTTGCCGTTCGCTCAGCCAATCAATCCCGGTATCGGTAAGAACAACTTCTTCCTCGATTGTAACAATTCCGTGGTTTTTGACATAAAGTCGGGGCTCTATGGTGAAAACCTGATTTTTTTCGAGGGGGATGAATGGCAGATTACCATATTTTTCCCAGGCTGGGAAAAGACCCGGACCTGCATCATGCGCTACTCTGCCAACTTGATGACCCAAACCGTGTGGATATTCATCATAACCATTAGATGTGATGTGACCACGGGCTGCAGCATCCACTTCCACTCCGGTGATACCCGGTTTCAGCGTTTCAGAAGCTTTTGTAATTGAAGTTTTTAAAACATCAAAACCGTGTTTTACAACATCAGGGGCATCAGTTTCCTCATCACGAAGGATGTACCATGTGCGTTGAAGATCGGAGCAGTAGCCGTTGTAGTTTATACCAAAATCGATATTTATCAGGTGACCACCTTCAACTTTACGATCGGTTGGTCCGGCATGTGCACCGGCGGTGTCAGGTCCCGTAAAAACTGCGGGACAACTGTCAGCTTCCCATGCCACCTGATAACCTCTGGTATTGGCGCGGGAGGTCATAAAAGCCGCAATTTCCTTTTCGGTTCTTCCTTTGGTTATGAACTTACCTGTTTCGTCAAAAATCTCAAGAGTGATTCTAACAGCCTCTCTCATGATTTTAAGTTCTTTTTCTGATTTTCTTCCTCTGAGTGAGGACACAATCTCTTCCGAGGAAACAAGTCTGTCACCGTACGGTGTGCCTGCAAAATGGTCGAGCAATACCAGATAAAGACCCATCGTGAGTCCATCTGCGAGGTTCATATTCTTCGAAAAATTGACGGCAATTTTTTGCGGATCAACAGATTTTACAAACTCAAGCAATGGCTCTTTGATCGACTTTACATATCCCGTAATATCTTCAAATGTTCCCATATCTTTGAGGTTTTGAATATCGAGTGAACCCAGGATGGCTTTCCGGTGACCCTGTTTTGTGAGGATAAAAGCCGACTGCCATGTTACATTCACTCCGGCAATTGTATCAAGAACGGGATCGTGAATCGAAGCACTCTCGCGCACAAAGGTCAACCACATATCAACATCTTTTTCTTTAAGAATATCGATTGCTTGAAGTTGTTTTTCTAAAATTATATCTTTCATCTGTTTAATCTCCAATTTTAAGTGAAAAAGGGAGTCTTGAATATCAGCTAAGTCAGAATTTTATAATCTTTACCTTAACTGAAACTTTGGGCTCCTCTAACTGACATAATATTTTTCGTATGCATCTATGATCTCTTTAACGAGGCGATGGCGCACAACATCCGCCTTGTCAAAAAATGAAAATCCAACCCCTTCTATTCCGTTGAGAATTTCCTGGGCTTTTACGAGACCACTCACAGTTTTTGTGGGAAGGTCGATTTGGGTAACATCACCTGTGATGATAGCTCTTGATTCGGTGCCCAGACGGGTGAGGAACATCTTCATCTGAACATCTGTGGTGTTTTGAGCCTCATCAAGAATTACAAAAGCTTTGTTAAGTGTTCTGCCCCTCATATATGCGAGAGGAATTATTTCGATAACCCCTTTTTCAAGGTAAGCTTTCACTCTCTCGGTTGGAAGCATATCCTCGAGAGCATCGTAGAGGGGACGAAGATAGGGGTCAATCTTCTCTCTGAGATCACCCGGAAGATAACCAAGTTTTTCACCGGCTTCAACTGCGGGACGGGTTAAAATGATCTTTTTAACAGTGTTCTTTTTTAAAGCAGCAACGGCAAGAGCCACTGCCATATACGTTTTACCTGTACCCGCGGGTCCTATCGCAAAACAGATATCGTTCGTTTGAGCTGTTTTTAAATAGAGCAACTGCCCGGGGGTGCGTGCTTTGATAACATCATCTTTAGTATATAAGATGATCTTGTCAAAATCTTCATCCCCTTTGGCGGGTTTTCCGTTTCTGGTGAGCTCAATTAAGAGTTTTATATCCTGCTCTTTTAACCTTCCTGAGGTGTTAACAGCATAGATCATCTCTTTAATAATTTTCTCCACTTGCTCAACTTCCTGTTGAGTACCCTTCAGAGTAAGGAGATCACCTCTGACAATAATTGCGGAATCGTAAAACTCTTCAAGAAGCCTGATGTGACTGTCGTTTGGTCCAACTAATTTTTGAAGGTCGATTCCTTCGAGAGAAATTTTCTTTTCAAACTCTGGCATAAAATCCTATAAATATCGATAAAATATAAAAAGCCCTTAATGCATGAGCATCAAGGGCTTTTGAAGAAAGTCGTCACAAAAAAGGATTAAGTAACTAACTGGTCACTAAGGAGCCGGTTTGTAGTTTCTTCCCATTTTGGAAACTGTGTTGATCTCATCAGCAGTAAGGTTTGGAATAGTATAAACCTGATTTGGGTAAATCAAGTCAGGGTTGTTTCCAACTACATCCTGATTAGCTCTCCAAATTGCCGGCCAGGCAGCGCCTTTTCCATAGTATTCACTTTTGGAAGCGATGCACCATAAGCAATCACCTTTAACAACTGTGTATTTCTTTACATCAGGAACCACAATAACGTCAAGGTCTTTTTTCCATTTAGCCATTAAGTCTGGCAAATAGACATGCAATGTGTTATAAAATTCTGGAAGAGCTGAGAGCTTGTTGCTCTGAAGTTCTTTTAATTCAGCTTCTCTAGCTGAATATGGAGCTTCTCTTCTTTCAATTTTACCTTTGAGGTCGTTAACCTTCATAGCGAAGATCGAAACATCAGATTTGTTAGCGCCCAACATTTTATAGAGGTCGTCCATACAATCTTCATAGCTTTGAATTCCATCAAGCTGTTTCTGAACGTTGGCAACATCTTTGTTGAGTTGATCTACGTTAGAGCTAAGGTTGATTTCAACTGCTTTGAGTGAATCCATCTTGGCTTTATACTGATCACAACTTAAATCTCTCTGTGCAAAAAGCGAACCTGAGAGAAGTACGAAAGCGAATGCAGCAATTTTCATTGAGAATCTCATCTTTTTTCTCTCCTGTTACTTTTGAATTTTATTTAAGTTTTTGTTTACTTCGTTCTTCAGCTGATTACATTCTTCAAGCTTTTTCTGCTTGGCTGCAATCTGTTTGTTAATATCGGCTTTTTTACCATTCAGCTGGCTGATAGTATTATGCTTCTGATTAACAGAGTTCTGAAGAGCATCTAACGCTGCATACTCTTCGTCGCTAACACTGCAGCAACCGGCGAAGAATAATGTCGATAAACCGACTACGGCAAGCATTTTACTTAGCTTCATAGGCTTCTCTCCTTGTTTTTTTGTTGTTTAATTGTTTTTACGAAAATCAAATATGGTAAAAGTACAAAATTTTCTACTTTCAACCAATTAATATATAGCATTTAATCAAGATTTAATATGCCCAGATGGGAAAAACTTACATATTTTGTCCCTGCGATCAAGATATGGTCTAAAAGCTTGATATCAAAGAGTAAACAAGCCTCTTTTATCTTTTTTGTGATCCTTCTGTCCTCGAGACTAATGTCGGGCGACCCACTGGGATGGTTGTGACTTATTATAATCGATTTCGCGTTATGATCCAAAGTTTTTTTAATTATTTGACGGACATCCACGAGGCTATAGTCGAGTGATCCGCTGAACATTTCTTCAATTTTAATGATTCTGCCCCCTGCCGAAATGAAGGCAACCATAAATTTTTCAACGGGTTCGTTTTTTAAATAACGGATAAAATGTTCGGCTATCAGATCAGGTGAAGATATCTTCCCCGAAAGATAATCTTTATCTGTGGTTTGCACCCGTTTTGCTATCTCAAATAGAGCGGAAAGGGTGATGGCTTTATCGGAACCGATGCCAACAAACTCGTTTTTGAAAAACCCATCCGTTTTGGAGGAAAGTTCGTTAAGTCCACCTGCTTTAATAATCATTTCGCGTGCGAGTTCAAGAACGGATTTACCTTTGGTGCCGGTTCTTAAAATTATTGCAAGTAATTCAGAATCGGAAAGTGAATCAATTCCTTTATTTCTCGCTTTTTCTCTTGGCAGCTCGTCAACGGGGTGATTTTTAATTGCCATATTATAATAAACTCTAAAGTTTTAGATTAAGGAAAAGATTAAACTTGCCAAAAGTGTATTGAAGAATATTCAAAGAGTGATTCGACCTTGCCGAGTCGATAACAATCTTCCCTTTAACACCGTCGAAATCGATCCCGTTGTTCACTTCTCCCACAAAAGCCTGAATATCAAAGTTGTTCTTTCCCATATATTTCAGGAACATCGCTGTTGCGTCAAATCCATATAGTGCATTTCTGTCGAAAAGATACCCGGTAAGGGCGTAAAATTCTTTGTTTTGAGCCTGATAAACGGGCTGGGTCATGTCCAGATAAAAATCAGAATCGACGTAAATTGTACTGAGAAAGGGTGCAGGATCCCCAAAAACATCGCTAAGCAACCAATCCTGATTGCCATACACATTTTTCCCAAAGGTCAGGTCTCTTAATCTTTCATTTAAAAGATTACACTGTTTTACATCCCCCACGGGAATATAAAGTCCTTCAATCTCGTTTGATGCTTCTTCAAACTCTTCAATCAGGGTTTCAAACTTTGTGTCTTTATTATAGGCTGCTGAAAAGGTAATTTTTCCGCCAAGTTTTTCAAATTCTTCCTGGAAACTTTGTGCAAGAAGTGCAGAATAGCCCTCTTTTGTGTAGATTACTGCCATATTTGAGAGACCGTGGAAGTTTTTTGCAAAACTTGCCATGATTTTCCCACGGGTTGAAAATGTTGGATTTGCCTGTATTACCATCGGTGAAAGGGATGGAATTGTTTCATCAGTGGCTGTGGGAGATATTATCGGGATATTCATATCCGAAAAAACGGCGATAATGTCCCTTGAATCCTTCGTGGTGGTTGAACCGATCACTCCGATCAGATTCTTAACATTCTTCATCTCTTCTTTAATTAAGACAATCATGGAGCTGTCGCTTTGAGTGTCCCTGATCAAAAGTCCAATCTTGTTTTCACTTTTTTTGTTGTGGAGATGGACAGCATACTTAACTCCCTCAAGCACCTGATATGATCTTCTCTCAAGATAAGGCTTCCCTTTATCAGTTAAAGGAAGAAGAACAGCGATGTTGTGCGAGTTCTCTGTCTGGGCAGTGATAACCCCAATCGGGAGGATTGAGATCGAAATTATCGATATTAGAAACAGTTTAGAGATTCTTAACCAGATCATTGTCTCTTCTTTCCGTTAATTCATCAAGAACATCTTTGGCTTTTTTGTTTTTTGGATCAAGTTTCAGAGCCAGTGTAACAAAGTCCTCCGCTTCGCGGTAACGATTTCTGTTCAGCAAAGTTTTACCATAAAACGCATAAATTAAAGCAGAAGGTTCATTGTTTTCAATGTATTTTTTACAGATCTCTTCCAATTTTACCGTTTCACCATTTTTCTCATAAATCTCAACAGCCTTCTCGAAGATTTTTCTGTCATCTGCACCAAGTGCAATTGAAGTGGAAATTCTCTCGGAAGCATGAGCGTACATCCCAATTGAATTGTAATAAACAGCTTGATAAAAATAGACCTCAGGATTGGTAGGGATCAGTTTTTCCGCTTTTTCCATATATGGAATTGCCACATGTGGCTGTTTTAATTCAAAATAACACTTGGCAATATATAGATATGAATCGCCAATAAATGAGGAGGTTTTTTCAACACCTACAAAGTTTACAAGGTGATCCGCAGATTCCTGGTAAAAACCGGTGTGGAAGTAAGCCAGTCCCTTCATGAAAGAAGCTATCGGTTCGATATCGGTGGTGATATCAGCAAGTGCCTCGATCGAATCTTCCCACTTCTGATGTTTAAAATAGAAATGCCCTGCATACAAAGATCGGTTACGATACCAAGCGCAGCTTCAATTTTATCCATTTTTCATAAATCTCAATGAGTTTAAACCAGGCGGTGTTGTCATCGGGGAAATCGTGTGTTATTGCCTGATAAAGCTGAATGGCGTGAAGCATTTTGCCACCACCTTCAAACTCATCGGCTCTTTTTAGTCTGTGTACCAGTTCAAATTCTTTGTTGTTTTTCATTCCCATTCAATGGTTGCCGGAGGTTTTGAGCTGATGTCGTAAACGACTCTGTTAACCCCTCTTACATGATTAATAATTGTGTTTGAAACATCTGCCAGAAAATCGTGATCAAATCGGTACCAGTCTGCTGTCATACCGTCAACCGAAGTGACGGCTCTTAGTGCAAGTACATTTTCGTAAGTTCTCTGGTCACCCATTACACCCACGGTCTGAACCGGCAGAAGTACAGTAAATGCCTGCCAAATCTTCTCGTAGAGGTCATATTCCTTAATTTTTCCGATGTATATCTCATCAGCTTCTCTTAATATCTCAAGCCGTTCCCTCTGAACATCACCCAAAACCCTGACGGCAAGTCCGGGACCGGGGAAAGGATGCCTTTTTATAAAATCTTCCGGGATATCCAATGAAAATCCAATTTTGCGAACTTCATCTTTAAAGAGTTCTCTTAGAGGTTCAATCAGTTTTAAATTCATTGTTTCGGGCAGACCACCAACGTTATGGTGGGATTTTATAGTTACCGAAGCTCCTTTAACGGGAACCGACTCAATAACATCGGGATATAGTGTGCCTTGCACCAAAAAACCTGCATTATCGATCTTTTTAGCCTCTTTTTCGAATACTTCGATAAAAGAATGACCTATTATCTTCCTTTTCTCTTCGGGTGAGGTAACTCCCGCAAGTCGATCGAGGAAAAGATCGGATGCATCAACATGAATAATCTTCAGGCCCGTCCGTTCTTTTAACTGCTTCACAACTTTGGCTGATTCATTTTTACGCATCAATCCGTTATCGATGTGAACACATATCAGGTTGTCACCCAGAGCTCTGTGGACAAGAACAGCAGCAACAGTTGAGTCAACACCACCACTTAAGGCACAAATTGCAACTGAATCTCCTGCTTCTTTTTTAATTTTTTCGATGCTTTCTTCGATGAAAGCTCCCGGATTCCAGTCAGGTTTGCAACCACAGATTGAAAAAAGGAAATTAGATAGAATTTCTTTACCATAACCGGTATGAAAAACTTCTGGATGAAACTGCACACCATATATCGGAAATTCGAGCGATGTTATCGCACAATTTTCAGTGTTGGGGGAAGAGCCAATCTTTTTAAAACCGGTTGGGAGTGTTTTTACATGATCACCGTGACTCATCCATACAGTGGATTCAACCGGTATCCCCTCAAAAAGAGGGTTATCTTCAAGCACATGAAACGACGCTTTACCATACTCTCTTTTGTCGGATTTTTCAACAATTCCACCAAGAGTGTAAGAAATCAACTGAAGTCCGTAACAAATACCCAAAACGGGGATGCCCATTGCAAGGATTCGTTCATCAATTGCCGGTGCCCCGTCATCCTTAACCGACATGGGTCCTCCGGAGAGAATAATTCCCTTTGGATTAAGCTCTTTTATGGTATCGATATCGATTGTATGTGGATGGATGAGGGAGAAAACGGACAATTCTCTGACTTTTCGTGCAATAAGCTGAGTATATTGCGATCCAAAATCAATAATCAGAATTGATGAGCCGGTCATAGGATTCTACTTTGGTTAAGATGGTTTATGCTGGTAAAAAACAGGCTGCCTCATCAATTGAAGCAGCCTAAAAAGTTCACAATTTAAAGGAGTTTTAAGCCCCGGTCAATTCACCATAAGCTGCTGCATCAAGAAGTTGATCAAGATCCGCAGGATTTGACATTTCAACTTTTATCATCCAGCCTTTTTTATAGGGATCCTGATTGATAAATTCAGGTGAATCACCAAGATCAGAATTAATCTCAACTATTTTACCCGAGCAGGGAGCATAAAGTTCACTGACGGTTTTTACAGCTTCGATTGTTCCAAAATTTTCGTTTAGATCGAGGGAATCGCCAACAGATTTGGTAATATCAACGAAAACCACATCGCCAAGCTCACCCTGAGCATACTCTGTGATGCCGATTACTCCGATATTGCCTTCAACGCTGATCCATTCATGTTCTTTGGTATATTTTAATTCTGATGGAATACTCATTTTATTCTCCGGTAAAGTTAATTTTTGTTTCGAGGTTTAAAGTTCTCGAGGAAGGATGTGTCAAAATCCCCGGAAATAAACCTTTCGTCTTCTAATACATCAAGATGGAAAGGAATTGTTGTTTTAATCCCTTCAATAATAAACTCTCCTAATGCTCTTTTGGCTTTTTGAATTGCTGAATTGCGGTCTTTATCCCAAACAATCAGTTTTGCAACCATTGAATCATAGTAGGGTGGAATTGAGTATGACTGATAGATGTGTGAATCTATCCTGACACCGAGTCCTCCGGGGAAATTCAACGACTCTATTCTGCCGGGTGAAGGTCTGAAATTGTTATCAGGATCTTCAGCATTAATTCTAAATTCAAAAGCATGACCTTTTGGTCGGTTGTTGGGCACATCAATCACTTCACCGGCTGCTGCAAGTATCTGCTGCTTAACCAGATCGGTTTCATAAACCATCTCGGTTACGGGATGTTCAACCTGAATTCGGGTGTTCATCTCCATAAAATAGAAATTTTTATCCTTGTCGAGCAGAAACTCTATTGTCCCAACACTTTCGTAGTTGATTGCTTTGGCAGCTTTTACCGCAGCAGCACCCATTCTGTCCCTTAACTCCTGGTCAAGTGCCGGAGAGGGAGATTCTTCAATAAGTTTTTGATGGCGGCGCTGGACCGAACAATCTCTTTCACCAAAATGGTAATGATTTCCGTGCTGATCACCAATCACCTGAATTTCAACATGACGGGGATTTAGCACAAGTTTTTCGATGTAAACATCTCCATTGCCAAATGCGGCTTCTGCTTCGGCTCTTGCTGTAACAAATGCAAGTTCAAATTCGGACCCTTCACGGACAACTCTCATCCCCTTACCACCACCTCCGGCGGAGGCTTTGATAATCACGGGGAATCCGATTCCTTCTGCCAGCCTTTTGGCTTCAACAACATCATCCACAATCCCTTCACTTCCGGGGATTACGGGGACATTGTTCGCCTTCATTGTGTATTTCGCCATAGCCTTATCGCCCATTGTGCGGATCATTTCGGCTGTGGGTCCAATAAATTTAATTCCTGATTCATGACAAATTTCTGAAAAATTTGCATTTTCGGCAAGAAAACCATATCCGGGATGGATTGCATCGGCACCGGTAACCATGGTAGCAGACATAATGGTGGGCACTTTCAGGTAGCTGTTACGGCTCTCTGCAGGACCTATACAAACTGCTTCATCTGCAAAAGTGACATGAAGAGAGTTCTTGTCAGCTTCTGAATAGACTGCCACAGTCTTTATACCAAGCTCTTTACAAGCTCTGATGATTCTAAGTGCTATTTCACCACGATTGGCTATCAGTATCTTTTTGAACAATAATTACCTCAGTTAATTGTGATATCCGGTTTAGTCGGGATTAATAAGGAAAAGTAATTGTCCATATTCAACAGGACGGGCGTTATCCACCATTATTCTGGCGACGGTTCCTGCAACATCTGATTCAATTTCATTCATCAGTTTCATCGCTTCAACAATGCAAAGCACTGAACCTTGCTCAACTCTGTCACCAACTTTTACATAAGAGTCGGCATCAGGGGCAGCTGAACGATAAAAGTACCAACTATCGGAGATTTTATCTCGTGAAGTTTTTCGGCTGTTTCTGCCGGTTTTACTTCGGGTGCCGGAACAGGTGAACCTGTCGCAGGAGCACCGGGTGCAGAAATTGGTTGATGAGCGGGGGCTACATTATAGCTCACAGCTCCGGGAGCGGCAGGACCATATTTTGATATATATATCCTTGAGTCCTTTTCCTCGATTTCGAGTTCGGAAATTCCGCTTGTTTCAACTAGTTTTACAAGACGACGGATTAGATTAATATCTATTTTTATCCTGTTTTAATATTAAAAAAAATTACGATTTAACTCTTTCCATATAGTCACCTGTACGAGTGTCTATCTTCAGCAGATCATCTTCGTTGATGAAAAGTGGAACCATTACAGTAGCGCCTGTTTCAAGTTTTGCAGGTTTTTGTGCGTTTGTTGCCGTATCTCCTCTGAAACCGGGTTCGGTCTCAACAACTTTTAGTGCAACATGTACAGGAAGTTCAACACTGATGATTTTTTCACCATCCATAAGCATGTCAACTTCGGTACCTTCCTTTATGAATCTGATTCCGTCACCAAAAGCAACGAGGGGTACATTCATCTGATCATAAGTTTCATTATCCATGCAGACAAGTGATTCACCATCGGTATAAAGAAACTGAAATTTTCTTCTTTCCACTTTTACAATATCAATTCCTTCGCCTGAGCGAAAGGTATTATCCAAAACTCTCCCTGTTGTAAGGCTTTTAAGCGAAGTACGAACAAACGCCCCACCTTTACCCGGTTTTACATGCTGAAATTCCACAACTGTAAACAAGTCGTTCTTAAATTTAATAATTAATCCATTCCTGAGATCTGATGTATCAGCCATAGTCCTTTTACACTTTTGTTGGGGAAAAAATAAAAACTGAATTTGCAAAATATCAATTAAACGGGAGAGTACAAAAAAGAACCTCAGAACTCCAGAGTTTCAGAGCTGTAGTACTTGAGTACCTGAGTACTTGAGTACCTGAGTACTTGAGTACTTGAGTACTTGAGTGGAGGATATTGAAAGAATATCCTTGGAGAGGATTAAATATTCGTAGCGTCCTCGATTGCCGTCAGTAAAATCTTTGACTCTCAGGGTTCTGAATTACTCAAGTACTCAAGTACTCGAGTCACTCAGGTACTCAAGTTCTCACTTCCCCACCACCATCTTTATCGCCAATGAATTTTTCCCCGCTTCAAGCCGGAAAACATAAATTCCCGAAGCAATCCCCTTCGCATCAAACTTAACTTCATGATTTCCGGCTGACATATCACCATTCAGAAGTGTTCTAACCTCTCTTCCAAGGATGTCGTAAACCACTCCTTTAACAGGACCTGTTTCGGGTATGGAAAACTTGATAACTGTCTCCGGGTTAAAAGGGTTCGGGTAGTTTTGGGAGAGGGTAAATGAAAATGGAGTGTTCTCACGTGAATCTCCTATATCCGAGGGAATCAGTTTCAGTTTTACAGTTGAAAACAGTTTGTTATCCTCAGAAATCGCGTAACCATCTCCGTTTTCTGTGATCTCAAGCCATTTAATTCTGGTATTGGTGTTCACTTTTGTGTAGGTAAAGCTGATGCCATAGTCCCGCGAAGAGGCAATATATCCGGAATCAGAACGGCATATAGCACGGAATCTCCTGACTTTCTGAGTGAAAAGAGATTCCTTGGCAGAAGGTACTCAACAAAATTGGCTCCACCGTTGGTACTGACCCTGATAATACGGTCAAGTTTTAAGGTTATAACCGCGCTGGGGCGCATAACCACAAGACCGGTCCACTTGGTATAATAATTACCGGTTGCCAAGTCGGTAATCCATGTGCCGCCATCATTTGTGGAGTGTGCTATCAATGTCCCCATAACAGGAGCCGGATAACCCTGTGACAGGATGGAACCCAGTCCCCAGATTGTACTGTCAACCCGATCGATCCATTGTAGAACCCCGAAGTGTAAAAAAGTGTGTTGAAAATCCCACAAAGCTCCGCCATCAGATGTTTTTCCGATGTAGATAGGATAGCCGTTGAATTCCGTACCGGTCCGAAAGGTCACACCTCTTAGTGAATCAGAAAAGAATATATTTGCATGGGCGGCGGCACCCGAAACCGTCTGCCAGGTAAGACCACCATCAGATGTCAATTTTATTGGGCCTTCTGTTACGAGTAACCCATGAGTTCTCGACCTGAATCTTACTTGCGCGGAATAATAGGTTGCGGAGATTAGTTTTGTCCATGTGGAGCCACCATCGGTGGACTTATGGAGTCCCTTACGGTCAGCAGCAAAT
This sequence comes from Ignavibacteriales bacterium, assembly GCA_016714125.1. Taxonomy (GTDB): domain Bacteria; phylum Bacteroidota; class Ignavibacteria; order Ignavibacteriales; family Ignavibacteriaceae; genus UTCHB3. The sequence goes on from JADJNX010000014.1 coordinate 46,148, forward strand.
AGATAAAAAGAGTCGACAACTGAAAGTGAAACCAAACCTTCAAACGCAACAGCGCATCTGGCGAACCACTCCTTCTGTGCATTAACATTCGAAACGAGTAATACAATTAGCAAAATCACAATTTTCATAGTCTTAACTCCAAATGTTTGGAATATTTCTTTCAAATCCATATTTTGAGAATTATTTTGATGTTTCATGTTCGCTTGTTGACTAAACTATTTATTTACTATCATCTTAATCGCCGAAGAATATTTCCCTGACTCAAGACGGAAAATATAAACTCCTGATGATAACCCAACTGCATCAAACTTAACCTCATGATATCCGGAATTCATCTCTCCATTTAGAAGTGTTGTTACTTCTCGTCCGAGTATATCATAAACCACTCCTTTTACGAATCCCGCTTCGGGTATGGAAAACTTGATAACTGTCTCCGGTTGAACGGGTTTGGATAGTTTTGGGAGAGGGAGAAGTGTTCAGGTAAAATGTCTTCCTCATCATCTACGCCAACAGGTGCCATTTTCAGTTTTACAGTTGAATAAAATTTACCATCATCTGAAAATGCATACCCGTCACCATTATTTGTGATCTCTATGCATTTGATGGCTTTATTAGTATTAAGTTTGGTGTAGGTGAAGGTAACTCCATAGTCCCTCGAAGAAGCAATATAACCACTGTCAGTCCCCGCATAGAGTACTGAATCACCAGACTTTTGGATGGTATAAACCTTTCTTGGATGGAGGTAGTGGACAAATGTCGTCCCACCATTTGTGCTGATCTTCAAAACCCTTCCAGTGGAAGCGATTACAGCGTTAGGACGCATCAGAACTAGCCCGCTCCATTCGGTGTGAAAAGAACTTACACTGTCGGTGCTCCAGGTAGCCCCATAGTCCGTTGAATGCCGGAGTAAAGTGCCCAGTACCGGAGCAGGATAGCCGTACTGAAGGGTAGCTCCAATTCCCCAAATGATGTTGTCAACCTGGGCTATCCATTTCAACGACCCGCTTCCCGGCGTTTCTTGCCAAAACCAGGAATAACCACCATTATTTGTCCTGCCAAAATAAATAGGGAACCCCAATTCTTCCTGACCAGTTCGAAAGGCGATTCCGTTAAGAGAGTCAATAAGGTAAATATTTGAATGAATATAGTTATAGAGAGGTTGGTACCAGTTAATTCCGCCATTTGTGGTTGTCATCAGATTGGGGCCCCGTAGTACCAAACCGTTGTTTCTGGATATGAAAATGATCTGATCAAATTCCCAATATCCAGTCTTTAGAGTTATCCAACTAAAACCGCCATCGGTGCTTCTATGGATTCCGCGTGAATCTGTGGCATAGATATATAGTGAGTCAACCACAGAAAATGAGGCTACACTCACGAGGGGTGTCGCTGCTCTATGAAACCATTCTCTTTGTGCATTAACATTCGAAAAGAGTAATATTATTAGTAGAACCACAAATTTCATCGTTTGAACTCCAAATGTTTGGAATAGTTTTTTCAAATCCATATCATGAAAATTATTTTGATGTTTCATCTTCGCTCATAGAATTGCTTATTTATTCACAACCATCTTAATCGCCGAGGAATATCTCCCTGCCTCAAGCCTGAAAATATAAACACCCGATGCAATTCCCTTTGCATCAAACTTAACCTCATGATTCCCGGGATTCATCTCTCCATTTATGAGAGTTCTAACCTCTCTTCCAAGTATATCATAAACCACCCCTTTTACGAATCCCGCCTCGGGAAGGGAAAATTTTATTATGGTCTCCGGATTGAAGGGATTTGGGTAGTTTTGGGAGAGGGAATAGTCATTAATGATTTCCGCTCCGGTCTCTTCCTCTATTGAAGTGTATGACATATCCTTAAATCTGATAATTGTGCCATTCTGTCCGAAGATATAAGCGGTTGAAGGGTCCGCCATCTTCATGAATGTTCCTGTCAATGGAATTGGAAGGTCTTCTCTTTGCCATTCGCCGCCATCTCTCGATACTGCGATCGTAATCGAGGGGTCAGAATACCCCCCTGAAATCAATGCCATCCCGTTTTGTTTATTAAAAAAATCAACAAAACTAAATGCAGGCATCGAATCTTTTTCACTCCATGTTTCACCCCGATCGGAAGTATAATATACATTGCGGACAGGATATGTTAAGCTACCGGAAGTAAATGCATAACCTTGCATTTCGTTAAAAAAGTGGAGCCCAACGATGGAGTATCCATCGTTTTGAGTTTTCCTGTTCCAGGTCAATCCTCCATCCGTTGTTTTGAAGATCGCCATGTTGTCACCGGTGATGAACCCGGTTAGTCTGTCAAGGAATTTGATATTGTTCAGATTAGCACTTAAATTGATATAAATTTTCGACCATGAAGCCCCTCCGTTTGAGGTTTTAAATAAATTTATATTTCTATCGAGGATGAATCCGTAGAGATCGTCAACAAAAATGATTTTTTTTAAGTTGGTGTAAGAGTTTAATCCCGCCGGAACCTCGACCAATTCATACCTCCATCTGATGAACGATAGATGGCTTTTGGGGCTATTGCCACTCCGGTGTTTCCACCATCCGTGAATGCAATATCAACAGCAGCCACAGAAGAATGAGGCCAGGGGATATTCACCCATGTTGAGCATCCATCCGTGGACTTTTTCAGGAACGGTCTCATTGCGTCTGTCGCTTCATAGCCGGTGAAGAATGCGGTTTCAGGTGACAGGAAAAAAATGCTGTTTGGTTGATAATTATTCCTTTTTGACAGCTCTGTCCATGAACTCCCATTGTCGGTCGATTTCATCATCAAACCCTCGGAACCAAAAATAAAACTATTGTTAACTCCGCTCCCCGTACTTCTCATATATTTGTTATCACTGATCGTGGTCCAGTCTTCGCCCGTGTTAGTACTTATAATTGAAATAGAACCGGCGATAATCACGGTTGTGTCATTCCGAAAATGGACATCATTGAAGGACTTGCCAGGGTACTGATAAAAAGACCAATACACTCCGTTGTTCGAAGTTCGTGCGATGTAACTTCCTGAAACACCAACTATAACCCCCTGAGAATTCACATCAAAATCATGGAGCGGTTTGCCTAACACTGAATAAATCGTCTCCCAGGTATTTCCAAAGTTGGTTGTTTTTAGAAGTTTTCCACCTGTTTGTACGGCACTGAGTTCGGTGGAAAAATATCCTGTATTTCCTTTGAATTTAACTTTGTAAACGGTAGAATTTAACAACCCTTGCCAGGTGTTACCCCCGTTTGAGGTAGCAAAAAGGTAATCTTGCGTGGATACATAACCATTGTTCTCATCTCTAAAATAAATAGCACCGGAAAAGTCCCAAAGGTTTGCATGCTCCGACCATGTGACCCCACCATCAACCGTTTTGAATAATTTATCATGGTCATTCAATAAATACCCAATATTTGAGTTCACAAAGTGAACATCCCTAAAACTGGAGATACTGTTGATATTACATTTATTCCATGTTTCACCTGCATCAGTGGTTCTCAAACATAAACCGGATTTACCCACTATAATAACAGTGGAATCATTAAAAACCCATGAGTCATAGATATCTGCATAGGTAGGATACGGGCTCAGAATCTCCCATTTAACCTGTGAAAAGGTGATGGATGTTAAACAAATAAAAGAAATAATCAACTGTTTCATCTGATTTCACTCCTTTAAATTTTATAATTTACTTATTCAATAACATCTTTATCGCCGAGGAATAATTCCCCGCCTCAAGCCTGAAAACATAGACCCCCGAAGAAACACCCTTTGCATCAAACTTCACCTGATGAATACCTGCCGGCATATCACTTTTCAGAAGTGTGGCGACTTCTCTCCCAAGAATGTCATAAACCACTCCTTTAACATATCCCGCTTCGGGAAGCGCAAACCTGATAACTGTTTCAGGGTTGAAAGGGTTTGGGTAGTTTTGGGAGAGGGAGAAGTCTCTAAGTTGTGGTTCACTTGGGTCAAGCGACATAACAGAAGCTGTATCCATAATCCGGTATTTGAAATAGTCTCCGCGATTATTCTGTACCATAAGAGTGTTTTTATCGACAAACTGGAGGTTCCAAACTTCATTTATCAGATCATTGTCCAGTTTCTGAAAGGTTTGCCAGGTTTTGTGTCCAATCTCTACCCGGCTTGAAGAAGAGTAAGCAAGAAGTCCTGTCGGACTCACGGCAAAAGCCCCGGGCCAGGCACCGTTTGGATATCCTTTTGACCATGTAACACCAAAGTCAGTTGAATAGTATTTATAGGTATCACCACACCCGACAATAAGTCCTGATTCAAAAGCTTTCACATCGATGAAACTGGTATTCGCCCCGGATGCAAAGAGTGTTTGCCAGGTTTTTGCCGTGTCATAACTGACCAATATGGAATTGTTAAAACCGGCAAGCACCATGTTTTTGGAATGAATTGCAGCCAGGCCGGTTATTCCCATAGTCAGTGGAACAGTTTTAACCGACACTCCTGCATTTGTCCAGTGAATGACTCTAATTTCATAATTTTCACCCGTGTTTTGTTCCCTTTTAAGCATAACAACAATCACGGAGTCTCCAAAAGAGGTGACAGCTTTTGTGTGGAAATATTTTTTAGATTCTTTTTTAATCCACGAACGACCCTGGTTGGTTGTTACATTGATATCTGAATAAACCGTAAAATTTGGATCTGGTATAATCTGATATCGCCAGTTAAAACCGATCAGTCCAAGACCACTCTTCGTGAGGGTCAGATAGCTTCCCCAATCTATATAATTATAAGGGTTGCTTGTGTTCCCCTGCCATGTTTGACCACCATTCGAGGTATAAAGTCCAAAAGTATTTGTCCCCCATAAAGAATCGGTGAAGAAAGCCTTTGACGGCAAAAATTGATTGCGTGTAATCATGGAATCGTTAAGCTGTGAACCTGTATGTCTCAATATCGAACCTCTGTTCCCCGCGAGTATTGCAACAGTATCTGAAATCGTTGTAAACGCGTTCGGAGTGCTGATAAATGATCCAAGCCAAGCAACTCTGCTCCAGGTTAATAACCCGTCAGTGGATTTGTAAAGTGCGCTGAAGTTCTCCCTGGGTACATAAACTACCCCATCAGACATCTTTGAAATAAAACGGACTTCGAAATTAAAAGGTGTTACAGCAGTAAAAGACCAGGTGTTACCTCCATCGAGAGAAGTCCTGATAGTGTCATAGGAGGAAAAAAAGGAGATTTTGCCGTCCCCGTGGTTGTAAAACTGTCCGTACTGCGAATATAAAACGGTATTCCATGTGTGTCCGCGATCTGTCGAGCGGAGTATTCTTTTACTGGCGGAGAGGAGAAGAACAGAGTTATCGACCATCAGACTACTGTTACACCAAAAGTCAGATGCGGGATAAATTCTTGTCCAGGTCTGCCCACCGTCTGTCGTTACCCAACTATAAGTTTTGTAAGTGTAAACACCGACAAATCCGTGCTGAGAGTCACTGAAACTTATATCCGCAATTGTGGCAAGAGGATCCATATTTTGAAGCACCATTGTTGAAAATGATGCTCCTCCATCAGTAGTCTTAATGAATTCCGAATTACTTGTGATACCATAAAACACATCGGGTGATAATTGAACAATCTTCATAATGGCCCCCTTAATATTGGGGTAGTTTACTTCTTGCCAGGTTAAACCTTCATCGTTGCTCAAGAGCAGTCCCGTCGGACGCAAGCCGGCAATCAAGCGACCATCCTGTAAAACGGTCATAAACAAAATATCTTTGTATGTCGGTTTGGGAGCAATCAATTCAAAATTATGTTGCAGTGATTGTGCCCCGGACAACAAAGGAAAAAACAAAATCAAAAAAAAGAATTTTTAAATAAAACATCTGTCCTCCTTTATGGATAGGTTCTCATTTATTTTCCAACCACCATCTTAATCGCCGAAGAATATTTCCCTGACTCAAGACGGAAAATATAAACTCCTGATGATAACGCAACTGCATCAAACTTAACTTCATGATTCCCGGGATCCATCTCTCCATTTAGAAGTATTGTTACTTCTCGTCCGAGTATATCATAAACCACTCCTTTTACGAATCCCGATTCGGGAATGGAAAACTTGATCATAGTCTCAGGGTTAAAGGGATTGGGATAGTTTTGGGAGAGGGAGAAGTCTTTAACGATCCCCGCTGTTGTTTCTTCATCTTCTATTGAAGTGAAAGACAAATCTTTAAGTTTGATAATTACCCCACTGTGTCCGAAAATATAAGCGGTTGAAGGATCAGCCATCTTTATAAATGTCCCTGCCGATTGTATCGGGATAACTTCTTTGTGCCAATCTCCACCATTTCCTTGAGATTCCTAAAGTCAGCGAAGTACCTCCGGCGATGGCAGCCATACCATTATTCTTATCGTAGAAATCAACAATGGACGCGATTGAGTATGAATCTATTGTCCACGATTCGCCTCCATCTGTGGTTTTATAAGTTCTGGCATCATGAAAGAGCCGACCCTCGTTATCAGTGTAAAATTGTATTCCATTAATGCGACCCGTTACGAATTTCTTCTTCATATTCCAGGACAGTCCACCATCTGTTGTTTTGAAGACTGATGCTTCGCTGCCTGTTATGAAGCCTGTGCTTTTATTAAGGAATTTTATACCTGACAGAATCAGGTTTGTGTTCAACTGAATTTTTTCCCATGAAATCCCACCATCTGTTGTTTTTAAGATGAAGTGAGGTGTTCCAAGAACATACCCGTATAGTTCATCAACAAAGATAATCTTCTTCATCTCCTCGGAAGAAGTGAAGGTGTAGGGTAGTCTTGTCCACGACATTCCTCCATCGGTAGTTCTCATTATATCCCGTGGAGTTATTGCGAAACCTGAAATACCATCCTGCTTGAAAACAATATCCTTAGCACCCAAATCAGGAAATGGCCATGGGAGGTTTACCCAGGTTGAGCAGCCGTCTGTTGTTTTCTTGATAAATGGTTTATTTCCTGATATATACTCATAACCTGTGAAATAGGCGGTCTGCGGGGAAATAAAGAATATACTGTAGGGGAGATAGGATTTCCCCTGCTTCACACTCTGCCATGTCATCCCCTTGTTAAGCGAGGCAAAGATCAGTCCCTCATTACCGGTAACAAGCGTCAGATTTCCTGCCGATCCCACACTGCGCATGTAATTGGAGCCATTAATCCCCTTCCAGGTGGCGCCGGCATCAGAACTTACCAGAGAAGGAGTTCCCGCCAAAACCACGGTAGTGTCATCGATAAATTTAATTTCGAAATAAGTTGTGCCTGAGTTGAATTTTAAATCCCAGGTTATGCCATGATCCGTGGATATTGATGTGAAACTGTTTCCACCACAAATGATCACTCCCTTTGAATTAAGATCGAAGCCCTCTATGGAATGTGCATTGATCTTTACTATCGTATCCCAATTTGCTCCCGAGTTGGTCGATTTGAGTAGTGCTCCTCCCCAATTGCTACCGCCATAACTTGTAGAGACATATAGTGCCGAGTCAGTCACCTTAAGTTCATATATATAACCGTTAAGTATCGAAGATTGCCAGGATGACCCCCCATTCGTTGTTTTGAATAACTTGTTTTCATTTCCAAAATATCCATTATTCACATCTTTAAAGTAGATCAACTGTGGGTAACTACCGGGAAGGTCGGCCTTATGAAACCAGGTAAGTCCTCCATCCACGGATTTATAAAGCTTTTTGTCGTTAGAGAAAAGATATCCGTTTTGAGAGTCCACAAAGAAAACATCCGGAATTTCTCTTATGGTGGGCACACTGCAAATTGTCCAGTTTTTACCACCATCGAAGGTTTTCATGCACAGTCCGGCATTTCCCGTAATGATATAAGTTGAATCGTTAAAGATCCATGTATCCAGGATATCCGCGTATGTAGGGCTTGGGTTTAGTATCTCGTAATCTATCTGAGCCGAGGCTAAAGCTGTTAAAAGCGCGAAGAGCGCAATCAATTTTTTCATAAAATTCTATTTCTTATTAGCCTTAAATATTATTTGTTAACTATCATCTTGATCGCCGAGGAATATTCCCCCGATTCAAGACGAAAATATAAACTCTGATGATAACCCTCCGGCATCAAACTTAACCTCATGATTCCTGGGATCCATCTCTCCATTTAGAAGAGTTGCTACCTCTCTTCCAAGTATGTCATAAACCACTCCTTTAACATATCCCGCTTCGGGGAGAGCAAACCTTATGACAGTCTCAGGGTTTCCCGAAAGGGATCCTGCGGAGAATGGATTTGGGTAGTTTTGGGAGAGAGAGAATTTTTCAGGGAGAATGGTCGATAAATCATCAACATCAACAGGAACCGGTTTCAGTTTTACAGTTGAATATAGTTTGAAATCCTCCGAAATCGCGTAACCATCTCCGTTTCTTGTTATATCCAATCGCTTAATTTTGCTGTTTGTGTTCATTTTTTGCAAATGAAAAGTGATCCCATAATCGCTTGAAGACGCAATATATCCTGAATCAGATCCGGCATACAAGACAGTGTCTCCTGCCGATCTGAGAGTGTAAATCTTATGAGTTTTTGGATAATTGTAAAATGTTGTGCCTCCATCGGTACTGAGTTTCACTTTTGTTTGATCAATGATGAGAACAACCACATTGGGATTCATCAACTCCAGATTGCTATAATTTTCGAGTCCACCATAACTATGTATTAACCAAATATTCCCATAATTGGTAGAATATTTTAAAATGTTCGCTGCTTGTGGAAAAGGTCCAGGTCCAAAGGTATACCATCCCGCGCCCCAGACAAGACTGTCCACTTGATCAACATAATCCAGACCACCTGCAAGATTTGCATCCCTCCAAGTCCAGGTAAATCCACCATCCGTTGTCCTGCCAAAAAAAGCATCCCAATTCCAACCCCATCGGGCACCTATCCCGGTTAATGAGTCGAGGAATCGTATTTCGGTAGAGAATGTGGCAGCGGAACCATCGGCCAGGTAACCCCGCCATCTGATGTGTACTTAATAATGTCTGCATTCTTAAGGATCCCTTCATTTTTAGAGTGAAATCTGATATATTGTATTCCAACCTCTGCATACACACGGGCCCATGTGATTCCTCCATCTGTTGTTCTATTAAGGCCGGGATAATCGGCGATATACATACAGAGTGAGTCGACCACAGAAAATGCTTTAATTGATATAAACGGGAGTTGTTTTCTAAAATGCCACTCTTTTTGAGCATTAACATTCGAAACGAGTAATACAACAAGCAAAATCACAATTTTTATCGTTTTAACTTCATAGGTTTGGAAACAATTTCTTCAAATTCATTTTATGAAAATTATTTTTGATGTTTCATCATTTTCGCTCATAGAATTACTTATTTAGTAACAATCATCTTTATCGCCGAAGAATAGTTCCCTGACTCAAGTCGAAAGAAATAAATCCCCGAAGTTAACCCCTCCGCATCAAACTTAACCTCATGATTCCGGGATTCATCTCCCCATTAAGAAGTGTTCTAACCTCTCTTCCAAGGATATCATAAACCACTCCTTTTCTTATCCTGCCTCGGGAAGTGCAAACCTTATGACAGTTTTAGGGTTGAATGGATTTGGGTAGTTTTGGGAGAGGGTAAATGAAACAGGAGTGTTCTCACGTGAATCTTCTATATCCGAGGGAATCGATTTCAGTTTTACAGTTGAAAACAGTTTGTTATCCTCAGATATCGCGTAACCATCTCCGTTTTCTGTGATCTCAAGCCATTTAATCCTGGTATTGGTGTTCACTTTTGTGTAGGTAAAGCTGATGCCATAGTCCCGCGAAGAGGCGATATATCCGGAATCAGAACCGGCATAAAGCACAGAATCCCCTGACTTTCTGAGTGAAAAGAGATTTCTTGGCAGAAGGTACTCAACAAAACTGGCTCCACCGTTGGTACTGACCCTGATAATACGGTCAAGTTTTAAGGTTATAACCGCGCTGGGGCGCATAACCACAAGACCGGTCCACTTGGTATAATAATTACCGGTTGCCAGGTCAGTTATCCATGTGCCACCATCATTTGTGGAGTGTGCTATCAATGTCCCCATAACAGGAGCGGGATAACCCTGTGACAGGATAGAACCCAGTCCCCAGATTGTACTGTCAACCCGATCGATCCATTGTAGAACCCCAGGGTGTAAAAAGAGTAGGTCGAAATTCCCAGAATGCCCCTCCATCAGTTGTTTTTCCGGAAGGAGATCGGGAAACCGCTTGACTCCGTACCGGTCCCTGAAGGTCACACCTGTGAGCGAATCCGAAAAGAATATATTTGCATGTGCAGCGGCACCCGTAACCGTCTGCCAGGTAAGACCACCATCCGATGTAAGTTTTATTGGACCCGAAGTTAGAAGTAACCCATGAGTTCTCGATCTGAAACTTACTTGTGCGGAATAATAGGTTGCAGAGATTAGTTTTGTCCATGTGGTGCCACCATCGGTGGACTTATGAAGTCCCTTACGGTCAGCAGCAAATAGATATAACGAGTCAACCACTGAAAAGGAAACCAAACCTTCAAACGCAACAGCGCATCTGGCGAACCACTCTTTTTGAGCCGAAACATCGGAACAAAGTAAGAGAATAGCAGACACAATTATTAAGATGGATTTCCGTTGGAATCTATTAACTTCCTGGCTCATCTGATTCAATCCACTCATTTTGTTAAAATCATTTTAATATTATTGCTGCCCTGGTTTGTTGTGAGCCTGAAAACATAAACGCCCAAAGCACTCATTCCGGGAAAATTCCGAAGCACATAAGTTGTGTAAATCTGGGGGTATTATTAAATATGGAGATTGGAGAGGGAGTTTTGAAACTGTTTTGAAGTGATTTAACACCCGGAGTATAAAGCTGTAAAAACGAGAAATACAAATGCTTGATATTTTCATTTTTTCACCGTAATTTTTTGTCAAATCTGAATTTTCACAAATCAAGAGATTTGTGCCATCAGCTATTGTAACTTACACATTTTATTTTAAAACAAAAAACAGCCATCAATTAATAATATTTTACGGATTTCATCCTGTTATTTTATTAAAATTAAATGTTTTCCTGCCTGGCAGTTTGTATGTATCATTGCTGTTAAATATGTTTATTAATATATTTGCGGTTGAAAAACTGATTCAATATTAATCGTCGGAGAGTTATGCCTTCCTTCAAATTTTTCAATTGTTTACTCTTTTTTGTGTTATTATTTTCACCACACTTGAAGCCCAAAAGCCATACGATGGACTGATCCCCACCTATGTGCAAAAAGATAAAAAATGGATCTACCGGGATAACGCAGGTAACAAGGTGTTCAACAGCGAATACGATGAGGCATGGTTCTTTTTATGAAGGACTTGCGGTGGTTAAGCAGTTTGGCAGTTATAAATATATCGACTTAAACGGTAAACCTGTCCTTAATAACATGTATGAGGTAGCCGGCGACTTCAGCGAAGGACGCGCGATGGTAAAAATGGCGAATACCGGTCGTTTCTACATCAACAAAAAAGGTGAGAGGAAAAGCGAAAAAGAATATCAATCCCTTGGAAAATTTAAATACGGTGTCGGGATTGGATACCGGGATATCAGATATTATCTGATCGATTCAACCGGGAAAGAAATTGCAGGTCCATTCAATTATGTTGACGGGTTCAGGGAGGGGATGTCATGGTTCAGCATCAACGGTCAATTTGGATTCGTGAACACCAAGGGTGAGATAGTCATAAAACCGGTTTACAGGAACGCCCGAAGTTTTATCGATGCATATGCATGGGTGGAAAAACAGGATAGTACATTTTGTCTGATCGACCTTAAAGGGAAAGAAGTAACCCCGGCGAAAAAATATGTTAATCCGATTCAGTTGCCATACCAAACTAAATATTTGATCGAG
>JADJNX010000015.1 GCA_016714125.1 Ignavibacteriales bacterium
AAATCTGGTCAAGTATAAAAATGTATTCCGGTTTTGGGAATCGATAAAGGTTTTACGAAAATTTTTATCAGGGTTTGGTGTTTTCAGGAATAGCATTTATCATAATGATCAGTTTGTTTCTTGTGATTTATCTCCTTCCATTTATCTGGTCCTTTTGAGTTTCTTGTGGCTTCCGCAGTGATTTTGGTTTCTTTTTCCGGGGTTTTGATCTCTCCTTAATCAGTGAATCAATATCTGGGGAATTATAAACCCACCCCTGTTCAGATGGTAATTATGTATATTACAGGGTTAAAATCCTTTATTTAGCGAAAACAGGCAGTTAGAATGGAAAGGCAGAAATTTTTATAAGAGATATGGAGCAGTTCTGCAGCTTGCCACCCTATTCTGAGGAATACTCGGACATTCATTGAAAATTTCCTTCCATTAATGAAAGATTTTTATTTGTATTGTTACTTTCAATTGTTATGGTTTTATGGTTCACCCGTAGTGACTGGAACAGGAAAGTAATAATTTGGGCTGTATCTACCTTTGTGGTTACCTTCACTCTTGAAGCTGTTGGTGTGGCAACTGGTGTGATATTTGGGAAATACACATATGGACCAACACTGGGTCCCGGACTTTTTAATGTCCCAATCTTACTCGGAATTAATGGTAATTATTATTTATGCCATTGTTTCAATTTTAACAAAGGTAACTGACAACCTTTTTGCTTTTGTTTTTCTAACAGGTAGCGCCACAGTCGCGTTTGATTTTGTGATGGAACCGATAGCGATGCATCTGAATTATTGGAATTGGGATTACGGCATCATCCCGTTACAAAACTATGTTTCATGGTTTATAATTTCCTCACTTGCCGCAGACTTGTTTATTTCTTTTTAAAACAGAAACCACAAAAAGATCTGCCAATCTATCTTGTAGTTATACAATTAGTGTTTTTCCTTCTGTTGGATATAATCCTGGTACGATAGATGGAAATTAAAGGTATCTTGATAGCATCAACTGTTATTTTTCTCTGGGCGATGCATCTTTTCTACATCCTTTCTTTTGTGAATCCCGACCCTTTGTCTCCTCTCTTTTATCTTCATATCCTGATTCAGGCTTATTTATATACCGGATTGTTTATAACGGGTCACGATGCAACGCATGGCACTGTGAGCAAAATAAATTGACCAACAAGATATTTGGATATGCCTCTACTTTCCTTGCAGGGATGTCTTATAACAGGTTGATAAAACACCATTTTGACCATCACCGGTACCCGGGAACGGAAAAGATCCTGACTTTAATGTCCAAAACTCAAATTTTTGAACTACGGTGGTTAACCTTCATGAAAAGATATACCACTATTGGACAGATTGTAGTGATGGCGGTTGGTTACAATGTTTTAAAGATTTGGTTCAGTGAGACGAGGTATAATCGTTTTTGGGTGGTTCCGGCTTTTCGGGGACACTGCAATTATTCTTTTGGAACATATCTCCCACAGATATCCTCATACTGAGGAGATGAAACCTCACAATGCGTGTTCAGTGAAAAACCACCTGCGTGCAATGCTTAGTTGTTATTTCTTTGGCTATCACTATGAACATCACAGTTGTCCGGCATTCCATGGTGGAATCTCTACAAGATTAGAGAAAAGGCCCAACTAAAAGAAGAAGAGATAATGCAACACAAGCATTAACCTGTGTATTTGATTTCCCCTTGCTCACCTCTCCATAAGCCCGAATGCCTCCTGCTCGGAAGTTACAGGATTTTTTTGAAGCTTCGATCACATCCTCGACATATTTTGAGTCCGGATCCCAACAAGTACAGAAGAGACACACTGGAAGTGAGGCGGTCATTATCAAAGATTTTCTTGCGAGAGTATGACCCTTTAATTCCTGAGGGAGGTAGTTGTTCAAAATTCCATACAACTTCATATTGTTCATGTTATACTTTGCAATCACAATGGTTTGAAGAATCGTAGTAAAATTCTTGACTTCCATTAAAAATTTTGGGCAACTTCAACAACAATGCATTGTGGATTCATTTTCGATAACAATTGACTTGATCATTCTGATTCCGGGGTTGACATAAAATTCGGAAGATCGGTAAGAGACAGGATTATCAAGGTCATCAAAATTTTTCATTAAAAATCTTGCAATCCCAAATGAGTCTTTCATATCCTGAATTTTTCATAACCCAGTCTCATTTGACGCTTCATTTCATGAATTACAGTCTCGGCAAGCACTTCCACTTTACGGTATGCAGCTTGTAAGTCTTTCAGGTTAAACTTCCTGCATATCAAAGTCACAAGTCGTTCTATCCTGTTATTCACAATTGCATTAAGAGGCGGTTATATTACCCCCAACTGCTTTATGAGCGATTTTATTACTTTTCCCATTTTCAGCCTGATTTACGAGGGTTAAACTGTCTTTCTCTTTAGATTTAAGGGCAGTTGAATAACCGAGATACCCTTATCAAACTTTCCGTTTGGAGAGATTTTAAGATTTCTTCAAGTGAGGTAAAATGTCTGTGAAAACTTTGTTGTCCAAAGGTATTGGATGAAATTCCGTAATATCGAATTCCTTCCCGGCTTTACTTTCCCTCTTCCCGGATGTTCCAAAGGCTGCTCTAAGTCAGGAATAATATTCTTTTCTAAGTTTAGAGAGGTCGCGTTCGTGAGAATACATCAGGAAGTATTCAGGATTATGAATAGGAAGAGATCGAGGTACTACAATCCATTCGTTTAATCGACTCAGTAATCTGGTCTTTTAAGGAATGAGGGGTGGATACAATGCCGAAGATCGGGGAACAATCAGTTACTTCAGGGTGTGCCAATCCCCGGCTTCGCGTCGTTTTACCGATTCGAGGTTTTCCCTGAATGCATCCTGCCTTGGAGGCGATAACAAAATTACTTCTTCGAAGACAGGTGGAAACTTCAATTTCTTTTATCACTTCACCGATTAATATTTTCGCTGTTGCCATCGGAGTAGTTGGTAGAAGTATCGATAAAATTTATCCCTGAAGAAGCGCTTTCCTTAAGGCTTGCCTGTGAACGCACTCTCGAATCGACCGGTAGCTGCCAAATCCAAAAACTGACACTTCTATACCGGTTTTACCTAAAATTCTTTTTCCATGATACTTCCTTCTCAATACAATAATTGAAATATAAATATAATAAGATTGCTAATAATGAGTAGAAGATTTTATTTGACGGCGGTGAGGGGTTTTATGTTGTTATTTTGTCGTAGAATGTTGCCGGTAAAACCCCTGAATTGGGAGAATATCAGGGAAGTAAGGTTAAATTAACCTGAATCTTTGCTACTTCGATTTCTTCGCTACTAAACAAAAAAGCTGCCACCATTTCTGATGACAGCTTTTAGAAATATATTTATCTACTTGAGCAACTGAAGTTTAACTCTTTCTTTTTTAACCTCTGAGCCTGTTTTGAGGGTTATCTCTGCAAAATAGACCCCGGATGCTGCATTCTGAGAACCGAGGATTATCTCTTCTTCAACTTCCGGGAGATATTTCTCCGAGTTCCGTTTTTCTATCAGTTCTCCTGAGACAGAAAATTGATAAAATTACACTTCCTGCGCCTGGAAGAGCAAATCTTACAGTTGTTGGAGGATTAAACGGATTTGGAAATGCCTCAACTTTGATTGTCTTAGGTACGGCCAGGTCCTCTTTGTCATTAACAGATACGAATGTTCTGTCACCGGCAAATATTACAGCAAAACCATAATTAATAATTGATGGATTGGTTATGGTTGATGTGATAAATCGTCGACCCCGTCACCGGTGACATCACCAATCATCCTCTCCCGTTGTACCGAAAATTTTTGATCCGCTACCATATCAGTATTTCCGGGATTTCCTCCCAGCCAGAGCCATTCACTGTAACCCAAACTCTGAAGATACTCGGGCTTACCGTCACCATTAAAATCTCCGGGACTTGGTAGTGGCCTCGAACTTGAGGGCCCGACCTGTTGACTGTTGAACCCTCTCCAAGCGAGTTTAGGCTCAAATGGGGATACCCGCCCGTTGTTATCTTTCTGTCAATCCAATAGATCTTGGGTTGGTCATATCTAAATGAATAAAATCATCTTTCCCGTCCCCGTCCATATCACGGAAAGCTTCAGTAAAATCACTGAAATCGGTTGATCCGGTGCTATATTGAAATACAAAATGATCATTAAAGGTAAAAGCCGAATTACCGTAGATGACATGGTGCTTATTGTTGACAGGATTGTACGGATCGATGGCGAGTTCAAATAAATCTCTGCTGCGCCATCACCATTAAAATCTCCCACTTGATAATGAGAGTAATCGGATTGATAATAATTTGTATCAAGGTAACATATTTTGAAAGGCTCGCCGGTGAATTCCGAACCTGTCTTGTAGAAGGCAAGGAAAGGTCTGTGCACATCGTCTAAAAGATATTGGTATCGTAAAGCAAGTTCCTGCTTCCCATCACCATCAAAATCAATCCATTTGTTTGTCGAATTGTATACCTTGGCAAACATGAACAAGGTATCAGCAAATGGCATCTCCATATCAGGTATAGTATCAAGTAGCGGTCCACCAAAATATATTTGAAACTTTGCTGGATATTCCAATGGAGTTTTATGGAGAATCAGGTCAAGGTATGGGTCACCATTTAATTCGATGGCTGTGGCTGAGATTCCTGCTCGGGTACAAAACATTTTAATCTCATTTTTGGTACTGTATTCATAGGTCACCACCGTAATAAAGTTCGAGATATCCCTGTCCTTTTGAATCATGGTCCTGCAAGCCAAGAGTCGTTGATTCCGTCTCCATTCTGGTCTCCGGCTTTAATAGCCAACATTCTGGTATAATTACCCCATTTTTTAAATACTATTCTGGTTAACTGGGCTTCTGCTACAATACTCAGCAGAGCAGCTAAAATCAACACTGAAAAATTCTGTTTCGCATTTTAATTTCTCCTTACTTCGTCAAAAGCAGTTTTATGCTGCTTCTGTAGTCTGTGGGCGATTCCAAACTTTTTGCGCTTTGGAGGGAGGATGTGAGAGATGAAGATTGGAGGCTTCCCCATAATAACACTAATTCAAAGTTCATAATCCTTTTTATGCGAATTATAAACTCTTAACTCCTGTGTGTTATCCTACTACTGATTGAGTCCGCAAAAAAATTGTTTCAAAAGACTGAATAGAATATACACTTAATCCTGACGAATGGCAGTACTTAAATAATTTATATTATAAAAAAACAAGCAATCAGACAGGATTATGGACATAATAGAAAAATTTTTGCTTATAAAATGGACAGCTTAAATATAACCATAGACCGGAAATAATTAGCAGGTGCACAAAGCCTGAATACTATCTCTATTCTTTTTCAAAGTGAGTAAATTTATTTCTGTTCATAATACATGCATCAAAGCAAAACCCCTGACATGGGTTAGAATATCAGGGGTTTAAGAGTTAATATTAATTTACAGTCAGAATGAGGTAAATGCCTCCCAATATGACAAGCACACCGCAGACTCTTTTAATCCATAACAAAGTTTTGGAGTCGTCTGCAAAGTTAAGATATTTCTGAACTACAGTTGTAAGGCTGCGCTGCCACGATGACACCAATGTGTCCGAGGCTGAAAGCTACGAGTAAACCAATAGACAGGGGCAAATTCTCCCCGGCGGTTGAAAAAACTACTCCAAGAATTGGAGCCATGAATGCAAAAGTACATGGACCAAGCCCAATACCAAATAACAGGCCCAGTACAAGCGCCGCCCACAATCCCGTCGCCTTTGTTCACTTAAGTCATGGCATCCCATGGTAATTTGATGATATCCATCAGATAAAGTCCAACAAAAAAAGACACCTGCCACGAGATAGTTTCCATATTGACCAACATCACCCAATAACCTTCCCATAAGTGCGGTAATCAAACCGATTAATGCAATTGTTGTGAGAATACCGACTGAAAATACAAGTGATATCGAAATATCTTTTTCCGGAGAGTTTTCCTCTCGAGGAAATATAACCGATGATCAGAGGAATGCTTGAGAGATGGCAGGGAGAAAGTAATATACTCAAGACACCCCAACCAAATGAAGCAAAAAGTGCAAGTCCTGTATTTTCATAAAGTGCTTCAGAAAGCCAGGTGAAAATTGTCTCGATCATGGTCACTTCTTTTTCTTGAGTAGTTTGAGCCCCTTTTTCGTAAGAAGTTTGTCAATCTCTTTTTCAGGATAAAATCCTTCATGTCTGAAAAATTCTTTCCCCTTGGAATCGAGGAATACTTGAGTGGGAATCAGACTGATATCATATTGTTCGGCATATTTTTTTTGATCCTCTTTCCAGACATCATAAAAAATCACTTTTATCTGACTTCCATATTTTTCTTCAATTGATTTCATGATTGGCTGCATCTGTTTGCATGGGATACAGTTGACGGACCCAAGTTCAACAAATGTAACTATGGGTTTATCTTTTTGGGAATAAGTTGACACAGTCAAAAGAAGTGCCAAACGAGAATAAATTTAACAGGGATTTCATTTTTAATTCCAATATTTAATTTTTATTTTTGACAAAAAATCACGGACACACATCGGGTGGTTTTTACGGTTCCTTCTTCCACCTCACCAAAATATTTCTTTTGAAGCCATAGAGAGACATTTACGAGCCCAATCAATACGGGGACTTCAACTAATGGACCAATTACTGCTGCAAATGCTTCACCAGAGTGAATACCAAATACGGCTATTGCAACTGCTATTGCAAGCTCAAAAATTGTTCTTGTGGCTGTAAAAGAGAGAGGGTTGCAGTTTTGGAATAATCTGCTCCAACTTTTTCCCCATATAAAACGAGATAAAAAACATCACGATAAAATAGATCACAAGGGGAATCGCAATTCAGACCACATCCAAAGGAATTTTGACTATGATTTCACACTTTAAGGAAAACATAACCATGATTGTGAATAGAAGCGCTATCAGGGTGATTGGACTGATTTTGGGATAAACTTTTTTCATACCATTCTTTTCCAAATGTTTTTAATCCAACAAACCGGGTAATCATACCTGCAAAAAATGGAATTCCAAGATAAATCAGAACGCTTTCAACTATTTGTCCGATGGTTATATCCACTTTAAATGTCTGTAGTCCAAACCATTCAGGAAGGACAGTTAAAAATACCCAGGCATAAACGGAGAAAAAGAGAATTTGGAAAATGGAGTTAAAGGCCACAAGTCCCGCTGCGTACTCAGTGTCACCTTTAGCAAGTTCGTTCCAGACAATCACCATTGCGATACATCTTGCAAGTCCTATCATAATCAGACCTGCCATATAGTGGGGATAATCCTGCAGGAAAACGATGGCAAGCAAAAACATCAAAACAGGACCAATAATCCAGTTTTGCACAAGTGAGAGAATCAACACCTTAACATTTCTGAAAACATCAGGAAGTTCTTCATATTTAACTTTTGCCAGAGGGGGATACATCATCAGAATAAGCCCGATGGCTATTGGCACATTGGTTGTTCCACTCTGATAAGAATTCCAAAAATCGACAACAGATGGGAATAAATATCCCGAGGCAACCCCGATTCCCATCGCAAGGAATATCCAGAGGGTTAAAAAACGATCGAGGAAAGAGAGTTTTTTTGTCAGAGAGCTCATCACAAGTTCCTGTTAGTTAAAAAATGAAGTTAAATAAAAATCCGGTCAGCATTATTCCTGTGCCGACAACACCCACAAAAGTGAGGATTAGCTGTATTTTAAGTACTTTTTTAAGGATTATCATTTCGGGCAAAGAAAGCGCAATCACCGACATCATAAAAGCCAAAACTGTACCAAGTGAAGCACCTTTTTCGAGAAGTGCCTGCACAATTGGAATTATTCCTGCAGCGTTTGAATACATTGGAATTCCAATCAAAACAGAAAGGGGAACTGACCACCAGGCTGATTTTCCCATGAATGAAGCCATAAAGTCTTCAGGCACATATCCATGAATCCCAGCACCAACTGCTATTCCGATGACTACATAAACCCATACCTTTGCCACTATCTCCTTTACGGCCTCGATACCTTTATCAATTCTTTCAGCGAAAGAGATTTTTTCTTCTTCAACATCACCGTTATTCGTTTTTATCTGATAAACCCAGCTTTCAACATATTTTTCGAGACCAAGTTTTCCTATAATAAAACCGGCAAAGATGGCGATGAAGAGTCCTGATGTAACATAAATCAGAGCAGTTTTCCAACCAAACAGTCCAAACAGGAGAACCACAGCCACTTCATTAACCATTGGTGCTGCGATCAAAAATGAAAAAGTGACACCCAAGGGGACTCCAATCTCGATAAATCCCAAAAAGAGGGGAATGGCTGAGCAGGAGCAAAATGGAGTTACCACCCCTAAAAGGCTCGCCATTATATTCCCAAGAAATTGTTTTTTCCCACCGAGCAGTTTTCGGGTGCGCTCCGGGGAGACCATGATCGGACAATGCCCACAACAAAAACCACTATGGTAAGCAACAGAAGTACTTTGGGCACTTCATAAATGAAAAATGGATTGAGGAGTAAGGTGTGTACCTTTTTCCAGCCTGATCAAATCATAAACGATGAAGTCGGTGATAGTGGTCAGGTTAAAGTAGATCAAATCCATAATATCACGGCTATGGGAAGTGCGATGAGTTTTTATTCATTATCAGTTGCTGCTTTCGGTGATCCAGTGTTTAAGCGTTTCTTTTGTGGGGAGTTACCCGCGGAAACAATTTTCCGTTGATTTCCAAACCCGGAGTTGACATTATTCCTGATTTCATGATTCCCATCAAATCGGTTACTTTCCAATGTTTGCATTAAGATTCATTTCAGCTACTGCATCGTAGCAAAGTTGTTCAAGTTTTTTACAATTTGCGCAACCGCTTCCATAAACTTTAATAGTTGTCATTTTTTTATTCCTTATAAATTGCCGCTGATTATAGCAGCAGATTTTGAAAACAGATAATCCATCTCAGATGCTATCTGGATAGATCTTTCATTATATTTTTCCTCTTCGAGAGGGAGTGTCATCAAACTTCTTTGAGTCTTCATATCGAACAGGAATCTCTTCTCAGCTCCCCGGATAAAAGGACAGGCTTCATCTGCATCGGAGCAGGTCATCACAGCAACAAAATCCTTTTGGGCATTTCAGGGTGGTCATACACTTTTGAAAAGCAGTAGATTGGTTGATATTCATCTGAAAAAGTGACAGAATAAACAGGATTGATGTCATCACCCCCGGCTGTGATTTTAAATCCCTGTTCCTTGAGGCATTTAACCGCTCTTGGGTTAAAGGCGGTTGCTTCAGTTCCCCCTGAGAAGCAATAAACCTCTTGTAAGCCGTAAAATCCGGCAAAAAACTGTGCCCAGATTTGAGAGAGGTGACTCCGTCTTGAGTTATGTGTGCAAATGAAAATCAGATTGACAGGGAGACCTTTGATTCTTTTATCTGCGACATATTGTGCAAATTTGTCCAAAGTTCAATTCTTTCCGGTGGGATATTGTTCCCGGCAGATTTAACAGCAAGAAGTGTCTGTTCAATTTTTGGATAAATGTTCATATCGTTTCGTTAATTACCGAAATATTTGATAAAAAATTATTTAGCACACAATGAAATTCTGTCAGCCTGTTGAACTTTCTCTTTATCACTCTGAATGGCAACTTCATCAGCTATCCAAAAATCAAGTGAAGAGAGAAGTGCAGAAATTCTTTTATCGGTGGGATTGGGGTGAATTTCATAATTGACCCATTTACCATCTTTTTCTTCTATTATGAAGCCATACCTCCTTTAAAATTTCAGGTGTTGGGAAACTGTGGAGGAGCAAGCTCGAGGACATCGAGTTATCTCACAAACGCAGAGTGGTTTAATCTGAAGCATTTTGAGAATCGAAGCCGGTTAGGATCTGAGAGAATTTTAAAATTTTGTTTGTCTTCCATAAATCATTTCGTTGGTTAACGAAATAGAGAAAATTATTTTCAGTTCTATTGAACTAGAAATAATTTTCAAAGGATTGGAAGACAAAATATTAGGTTTTATTTCAACAAGAGCATCTTGATACTTTTCTCTGATTGCCAAAGGTGACATTTAAGATATAAACACCTGAAGGGGAGATGAGAACCATCAAATTTGATTATGTGGTGTCCTTGATGTACAAACTCCGGTTGCTGTGATATAAGTAGTTCACCCATTATGTTGTAAACAGCGGGTTTCACAATCCCGGATTCAGGCAGATAATAACCGATCCTGGTTGAAGGATTAAAAAGGATTTGGCAGTTTGAGAGGCTCGAATTCTCTCGGGTTAAGCACCAACCAACATCCTCCTTCGTACCAGGCTGTCCTCCCAAATTATCAGTGACGAATATTTCATAATTAGTCGCCAAAAAGATTTTGTTCGAGTCGGTAACGCTTAAAAATTCCGGGACAAAAACATCATCCAACCAGTAAACTCCCAACCAGCTTATACCCCCGTTTGTTGTCACTCTAAAAGGGTATGGATTGGCTGGTCATAAGGATACATAACCGGTATCCTTTGAGATAAAGTCAGCATCGATGATATCATTAGTCGGCATTGAACAGACGGGATTGCCATTTTTCGCTGTTAGTGGTTATGTGAATACTTCTATCCCGTTCGATAACAACCGTTGAGTCATTAAAACTTCTGATTACCTGATAAGTGCTTGGTGCCTCGGTGAGAGCCGGTTCCGGGAACATTTGGATGCCTTGCCAGCCTCTTCCTCCTTGAGTAATTCTAACCACATTCCCTTTTAATATACCAAATCCGGTAGTGTCATTATGTAAATAAAGACTGTTAAGATAATAACCGGCATCATAGTGATTGATTAATTCCCATGTCTGACCGTTATTTGTACTCTTCCAAAGGTTGAAGCGGAAGTACTAAAGTGAATGGAATCAGAGACGACAAATATTGTTGAATCACTATACTTGTACAGTTTTCGAGGTGCGTTAATTCTGAAAATAGTGGTATATCCCGTTTCCGGAGTAAATCTCAATACTTTATTTTCTTGTGCGTTTATTAACAGCACCAATTTCGGCCCTCAGGGTATATATAAGATGAGAAGCCGTTAAAGGTTCTATGGTACCTTTGTACTCGAGGTTAAACCGCCATCAGAAGTTGAAGTGAAAAAATGTTTTTGGAGGCCTTTGTATATAAGTTGTCCTTCAGGCTGTTAAAATTTAAGGTTATAAATCCGGTCAACATAATTGGGTTCCAACAGGCGTAAAAATGTGTCCTCCGTGATTTGAGACCGATAATGGTCATTGAATCTCCGTAAGTAACGGCAATCACTTTCGAGCGGGACGCAAATGAGAGATCGTCAAGACGGGTACCCGCAGAAAATTGATGCAGCAATTCATAACTCGAAAAGTAGTTTCTGTAGAGACGCAGTTGAAAATTTGCGGGACTATAAACATAAACCGAGTCAGGGAGGTCATGTGAAAAATCCTCAACACATCTGTTGAAGTGTGTACCTGCGACCATGTTACACCCGAATTTGTAGTTTGATAGACTGCATTACCGGGTGAGTAGAATGCTCCCACAAGAAGGCGATATCATAAATATCGCTGCGAGGAAGAATCTGGCTCGACCAGGTTGCGCCTGTATCAGTAGAAGTCAAAAGATTGACGCCATTTCGCGCGGTCATGTTGCCGTTCGGAAAGATTGCAATTGCCACATATCCGCTGGTATTTGTCGGCATATTTTTCAGTCAGGTGTTTCCGGAATCAAGAGTGAAATGTCCTTTCCCTGTAAGCAATACATCCCTTCCCCGCAGGGAAGAACACCATGCGGGATGTATTGTATCCGGGCAGGACGCTCCAAGTGTTCCCTGTATCTCTGGAGACATAGTGGCTTTGTTGTCCTTTTAAGAATATGGTTGAAGGGCCGGTCAGTTGAATTTCTTTAATGTCCTGCCAGAGTGCCCCGACCGGAAAGTTATACCGTTTATAAGATATTGTTTGCCAGCCATCGCGGGAAACATGCAATTCCGGTGACCATCCGGCAGCAACATATAATGTTGTATCCCAGGATGCAGTGGTAAAGATTGAATAGTTCTTAAATTTTGAGAATAGTCTGGTGTATTGAGCAGTTGAAATGGATGTTAACAAGAGAATTAACAAAATTGAGGTAAGTTGCTGCTGAAAATTTTTCGGACAAGAATACTTTAAAAGATTCTCTTCCGGTTTAATAATAAATAGTTCATAATATCTCCAATAAAAAATAATCTACAGAACAATATGTAATAAATCCTTGGATAAAAGCAAATCCCCGATTTTGCCCTTACTGAGTGACCCCAATTTCCGTAATTTGCAAAATGAAAGTCAAAGTTTACTCAACCAAATGTGAAACAAAACCTTTTAAAAGTATAATCTTAGTGAAATCAATCTTATTTGCCTGTTTTTCGATGTTATTTGTCATTTCGAATTTTGCTCAGCCAGGTGATTTCAGGATGGCGAGGTTAAATATTCCGTGGGAAGGACTGGTATAACGATCAGTCGGTTAAGATATAAATCTGTTAAAATTTCTCAAGGCGAATACCAACTTAAGGTGCTGCCCGAATACAGATTTGACCTTGCAAGGCAGATGAGATCTTTTTGACATCTTTTTTTGTTTATGACGGGGCATGGAAATATTGCACTTACTGACAAAGAAATTCTAAACCTGAAACTTTATTTGGAGAACGGTGGATTTTTATATGTTGATGATGATTATGGTTTT
Organism: Ignavibacteriales bacterium; assembly: GCA_016714125.1. Lineage (GTDB taxonomy): Bacteria > Bacteroidota > Ignavibacteria > Ignavibacteriales > Ignavibacteriaceae > UTCHB3. The sequence continues at coordinate 12,738 of JADJNX010000015.1, forward strand.
GACAAAGGTTTCCGAAGGGAATTCAAAAAAGTTTTCCCGGGAGAAGAGTTAAGAGAACCAATATAGCCACAAAATATACAAAGTGAAATATCTTTTCCCTGATGAATCACCAAAAACTCAAACGACGAAAAACCTGCTCAGGGATTTGGATTATATATAAAGGACGGATGGCAATTTATTACTTTTAAGTTATCCGGGTGACGGATGGGCTGACCCTGAAGTACACAACGACCCCGAAGCCAAAAGAATTGAAGCACTTCAATTTGGAACAAACATAGTTTTATTTGCACTTACACAATAGGAACTTCACCAACATAAGGAGTAGAGTATGAGAAAAATAATTGTTTTGCAATTCATCACGCAAATGGCGTTTGCCGAACTCCAGTGGGCTGAAGAGGATACATCGGGAGGATTCAAGTTTGGTGGCTGGACTGTACCGTATTTTGATGAATTTTCCGGTATGATAATGGAAGAGCAAACGAAGTTCCATCGTTTTACTCCTGGGAAGAAAACTTATGATGTTTTTGCTTCATATTGGTGCTGTATGCTGACGGTTGAGTACGGCATAAATGAATCAAGAAAATATGTAGTGTCACACAATGATTTTACGCTGAGTGGGAAAATTCGGTCGCTTTTGAAAGATGTAGTTGAAGAGATTTAAAAGTTAAAGACAGAAGACAGGTACTGATTTAGGATTTTGGGGCAGCGGTGATCTTTTGCCAAACGCTTTAAAGCATGATCTGGTTGACGAGTTTTACTCAAAATATATCCTGTTACTTTGGGCGGTGGCAAACGTCTCTTTTCAAGAAGGCACAATTCCAGCTGCTTTCAAATTGACGGATTGCAAAATCTCGCCAGTGGGTTATTTTGTTAATTACTCACGAGAGGTGAAGTAAAAACAGGGTCATTTTAGGGAAAAAAAATTGGGCGTCCAAAATTGAAAATGAAATTGGACTGACCCTTATT
>JADJNX010000016.1 GCA_016714125.1 Ignavibacteriales bacterium
TCATCATAAGTAAGCGAAATCTATTGGCACAGCACCCGAAGAACCCGGATCCGCCGTCAAAACCATCCACATCGGTCCAAATCTCAATTTCTCATCAACCTTTAAAGCTGCTCCAATAATTGAAGCCGTATAATCGGAACCTCCCCTTCCCAAAGTAGCGGTCTCCCCACTCTCAGACTTTTGAAATAAAACCGGTAACTACCTGAATATTTTCATTCGAGGATAATTTTTCCGCAGATGAACTTATTTGTTTTTTCGAAATCAACTTTTGCACTTCCAAAGGAATTGTCGGTTATAATTATCTCTCTCGAGTCGAAATATTGAGATTCTATCCCATTAACAGATAAAGCCTTGCTTATTATCCGGCTGAGAGTCGCTCCCCAAAACTGACCACCAATCGCTGCTTTTTGGCGAAAATTCCTGTAAAAGATGAATCCCGTATAACAAATCTTTCAGCTGGAGTGAAGAGAGGAATAATCTCAATCATTACTGAGTTGATAAATTTGGGAGGGATCAAATCTCTGATCACCTCCGAATGTATCTCGATTATTTATTGTATGCCGGGTTCTCCGGTTGAGAACTTTTGCCGCATAACTTCCCGCTTCAGCAAGAGGTTTGTTATCCCCCTTAAAAGCTGAAACAACAACTATCGGATTTTCACCTTTTTGACACTGTTACCAATAATTGAAACGCCTGACGATGGCAGCGGCACTTCCAACCGAAGTGCCACCAAATTTAAGTACTTTCATTTTATCCTCTCTTTCCGGTCTTGACTTTATCGAGCGCCTGCTCAATATCCGCAATCAGATCCTCGGCATCCTCCACCTCCAACTGATAATCGAATCAGACTGTCAGTAACTCCCGCTTTAACTCTGACATCCCTTGGCGTTGATTTATGTGTCATTGAGGCAGGATGGCAGACAAGACTTTGGTCCCCCAAGGCTTTCTGCAAGCTTGAATATTTTTGTGGAGGTAACAAAGAGGTTTGCACTTTCTTCTGTGTCATCCCTTAAAAGAGAAAGAGATGATTCCACCTGGTAGCTTTTGTTGTCTTTTTGCAATATCGAAATTGGGGTGATTTTCGAGCCCGGTAATTCAACGTCTTTATTCATCCCTTGTTTGAAGAAATCGGGCAATTTTGAGCGCATTTTGGAATGATTTTCAACTCTGATCTTGAGGGTTTCGATACTTCTGATTAACAACCAGCTATCAAATGGCGCAAGCACTCCACCGGTTGCATTTTGGATGTACTTCAGTTCCTCACCAAGTTCAGGATCACGGACAACCACCAACCCGGCAAGAACATCTGTGTGTCCGCCGATATATTTTGTTGCTGAGTGAATAACAATATCTGCACCAAGATTAAGTGGCTTCTGAAGAATTGGAGAAGCAAATGTATTATCAACCACAAGCAGGATGTTCTGTTTTTTAGCAATTTTTGCTATCGCCTCTATATCTGATATTTTTAACAGCGGGTTGGTGGGTGATTCCAGCCAGATCATTTTTGTTTTTTCAGAGATGGCTTTCTCAACATTTGAGGGGTCGGTGGTATCAACAAATTTGATCGTAATTCCAAATTTGTTGTAAACAGTTGTGAATAGCCGGTAGGCTCCACCATAAATATCATCCACAGCAATGACTTCATCACCCGATTTTAGAAGCTTCACAACTGCATCAATTGCGGCCGATCCACTTGCAAAAGCAAGCCCACGGCTTCCATTTTCAAGTTTGGCAACTATATCTTCAATTATTTTGCGAGTAGGGTTATTTGTGCGAGTGTAGTCGAACCCTTTATTCACACCGGGTGCCTCTTGCACATAGGTGGAGGTTTGATAAATGGGTACAGCAACAGATCCGGTAAGTGGATCGACGGGGGATTGATTCAAGAATCGAGGTAAGCTCGTTCATTTGGGACTCCTGTTATTTTGTCAATTGATTTGATCTGGACAAAAACCACGCCAAGATGCGGGTAAAACAGAATAATCCCGTAACTTTTTAGCGAATTGTTTTTCGTCGCAGCAATTAGTTATAAATGACGACGTTTGGATTTAAAAACAAAAACCTGCTAAACAGCAGGTATCATATACTTGAGGGGGCCGTTTAGCGAATTATTTATTGTCGTTGCAATTTGCATTAAATCACGACATTTTGTTAAAGAACTCCTCAAATATAAAAAAGAAATATTATTCTACAAAATTATATTTGCCGGGGAATGAACCAAATTCAGCTAAATATCATCTCAACTTAAACCGGTTCTCGCCGGGTTTTACATCAAATTGATATGTCTCTCCGCCATAAAAGACTTCAAGATTAAACGGGGATTTGGAATTTACCCAAATTTCACGGTTATCTTTTCCGGCAGACACGATGAGGGAAACCTTCTCTTTTCCGAAGGGGAGATTTTTCATTCCGTGTTTATCACCCCGATGGATCCGCCAGTCGATTTTGTTTTGCGAGGCTTTAATATCAATCCCTATAATATTTTCGATTAACAGGGCAATTGGCCCTGTTGCAAGTCCAACCTGCAAAATCCTGTCTGCCATAAAATGTGTTATCCCATCTTGTTCCGGGTTCGGGAAATTCGGGTGAATAACACTCCCGGATAGTTTTGTAGCCGTCATCATATCTCTCCTCGAAGGCGATTTTGTCCTCAGACGGAGTAAATTTTTTGTAGATATTGGCGATGTTTATTAAATGGTTCTCAGCAACCTCATAGGCCGTCTCAAAAAGTCCATATTTTTCAAGACCTTTCACGGTTGAAAAGACGACGGGAGCCCAAACGCCACCAAGCCAGTAGTGCCCCCTCGGATTGTAATCGGGATCATACTTTGCAAGTGTAGGAATTCGATGAGGACGGTTAAAAGCATTGGTATCGTTCAGATGAACCGCCAGACCTTTGGCAGTTTCGGCATCCAAAACTTCTGAAAGAAGAGCCCAAAATGCACCTGCATGAGTGGTGGTCGAAAGTGACTTGTCAGGTCTCACATCAAACAGGAAATTACCTTTTTTATCCAGACAATATTTGTTGATCGCTTCTTTTATTTTTTCATGTTTTTGTGCAAACAGCGAGTTCCACTCTCCATTTTTAACAGCACCGGCTAATTTTGAGATCGATTTTGCAGCGAGTGCCATCTGACTCGAAAAATCGACCCAGCCCCCTTTTTCAACTCCCCTTCGAGGCACATTATCCATACCACTTCCCAACGGGGTTTGATAATAAAGCCAGGACTGATAACAGAGGCGGCATTTTTTCGATCCGGTTATGATATTTCACCAAAACGGAAGAACCCTCTCGATCCGGGATGCATCACCCGTCAACTCATAATATCTCAACTCCATCCAGGCAAAAAGTGGAGGATTAAGCACGGGCTCATCAGGGGTGGGCTCAATGGCAATTTCACCAGTAGCTTCCGAATAGACTCTTTGAATATATCCATCGGGACGTTGTTTTAAATAAAAATTATCGAGTGTCAACATAGTTGGGAAAATATCGTTGGCATACATGGCAAATGCCACAATAAAATTTGAGTCCCACTGATAAATCCACTCATTAAACCCCTCGTCGATGTAACTTTCAACAAATCCGTTTGCCTTCGTGCCATGAGTGATCTTATCCCAAGCTCTATTCCAGGAAAAATAGTAGAGGTCTATCAGATTGGCATCGTCGATTACGGGTTCAGGGAGTTTTTCTTTTGGAAACGGGAGATTACTCCGTTTTCTTTTGGGAGTTGGGGGTTCACCAACTTTGATCAGGGAGTTAAAATTGTCGCCGCCATCGTTAATTTTCCAGTCATTTTGTGGATCGGGAATCCAGTTGCCATCAACAATAAATTTATATTGATAATACCCCGGCTCAATTTTTATCAAAACCGACCATATATCCCCCTCCACTTTTTGCAACTTCTCCCCCTGAAGATTCCACCCAATAAAACTTCCGGTAACCAAAACCTCTTTTGCTGTGGTTGATCGAAATTCAAATTTGACTTCAGTTTTTGTATTTTGAGAAAAGTCTGTGATTGTAAAAGGAGAAAAAGAAGTGTGAAGCAAGTAATTGTTTTCATGGCGGTTTTTTGAGGTTACTTATCGATATTTATTCAATTTTATGAGAGATTAACCCTCAACAAAATCGAATTATTGCCCTCTTCGAGGTTTGACCCCGGGAAATTGGACAATATAAATTTGTTTATTTGATCAAAGAGAGTTTTTTCATATCAACAAACTCACCTGATCTCAACTGATAAAAATAGACTCCCGAAGAGAGATGTTCCGCGTTAAACTCTACTGAATGAACTCCCGCAGGTTTATCCTCATCAACCAAAGTTGAAATCTGATTTCCCATCACATCATAAATTTTAAGAGTTACATGATTACTCTCTGCCAGGTGATATTTTATTACGGTTGAAGGATTAAACGGATTGGGATAATTCTGTGAAAGGTTATAACCATTTGCATTACCTAAAAGATCATCAATTCCAGTTGCCGGTCCTTGAGCTGTGAAGGTTATTACCGTGTCTGTCATCAACACACCATTAATGCTTTAAGATTTCTAAGCTGCATCGAGTAGAGAGTTCCACCACTTAAAGTGGAAAAACTTAATAACAGTTTTGAGACATCATTTTCAACACCCCATTGAACAGCTACGGGATTTCCACCGCCGTTGTCACAGGCGAAGTTTTCCACTGTTATGGCAGCAACGGAATCGAGGTACCTTGTAAAGTCGATAAAAAGAGAATTCTCTCCGGGGATCAACTTTACAACCTGTGGTTTAAGATCTGTTTGCCAAATTTCAGCGGTAAATTCAGGATGATCTATAAATGGATTACGGTTGTGCTGAAAAGTAAAAATTGCATTGTTTCTGTTGATCTCTTTGGTGCTAACGGTGTCTTTTAAGTGCCATGCATACATCAAATTGGCATACCATGTGAGGAGATTAGACTTGCTTGTAGCTCCACTCGATCCAAATCCGCTGTCTTCAGTGTAATATCTGACCGACATATACATCATCGATCTTGCGAGATCACCTTTGTAAGCATCAATCGGTTCAAAACGGTTGAAGTATAACCGGGGTAGGTGTTGGTTCCCACCTTGCTGCCATTAGTTGAAGTCCATGTTGCCGAGCCAACAATTCCAAATGGATAATTGCTTCTTCTGTTGTTTACATATCCATCTGTGGGATACATGTGAAAGAGGTCGGATCGGCGGGATTTGTAGCCCCAAGCCAACTGTCGGGCCATGAATGTTCACGATTGTAACAGTCACCTTCACCTGAATAGTTACCACATTTTTTTACACCGTGTGTATATTCATACGAAGGTGTGCCTCCGGGAATATCGGAATAAATATCCCAAATTTTCCCGTTAGGTTTTGTATCTGTTGATGGAAATGCGGTGTAAAGCCCATCATAACTAATTACAGTGTGACCATCGATAATATTGTGGAGTGCCGTTCTAAGAGCGGTTCCGTATAATTTATAGGCTCCTTGATAATAGTCAACAGGAGGTAAATCTTGAGAAAAAGAGAGGGTTGAAATTGAAGTCGCTATGGTTAGTGTAACAACCAACCTGTTTGAAAAAGGACAAATTTTTGTAACATTAATAACTTTCATGTAAAAAGAGAAGAGTTTATCCTCTCACTAAAAAACAATATGATGATATAACAATCAGAGAAACAGCTTAAAGATGTTACACTGAAAAATCATCTCTAATCAGGAGTAAAATGGCAGTTTGAGGCACAATCATCAACTTTTCACGGTCATATTCTATCTCAATTGCATCCTTTTTTCAGGAAAATCGCCATATCACCCTCACGAGCTTGAAGCCCGATATACCTTGTTGAATCTTTTGATTCTTTCCACGGTTCATCATCACCCGGCATGGCAATTGGATAACCGGGTCCCGTTTTAATGACATATCCGCTCTGAACCTTTTCGCGTTCCGTAACTCCCGGAGGAAGATACAGTCCACCATGGGTTCTGCCTTCATCATCAACAGGTTTTATCAGAACCTTGTCGCCTACAACAATAAATTTTGCATATCTTTCATGAATCTTGCCGTTTTTTAAGCTGAAACCGTATAGTTGTTAACCGCAGAGAACGCAAAGGACGCAAAGGGGGAGTTAAACCACAGAGCGCACAGAGAACACAGAGGAGGTTTAAATCCGGCCCGCCCCTAACCCCCCTCCTTGTTAAGGTGGGGGGAATTAATCTCTCCGCGAAACCGCCTAATCTGCGTGTATCGCGTCCCACTCAAAAATCCGTGGAATCTGTGTTAAATCCGTGGAATCCGTGGAACTATTATAAAACCTCTCCGCTAAAATCCGTCTAATCTGCGTGTATCTGCGTCCCACCTTGCTACTTCGGATACTTCGCTACTTGAGTAATACCAGTTTCTTGACAGAAGTGAATCCTGCCGTTTCCATTCTGTAGAAAATATACGCCGCCGGGGAGGTTTGAGGCATCAAAAGTTACCTGATGGTCGCGGGAGCTTTTTCTTCATTTACAAGCAATGCCACTTCATTTCCCACAACATCATAAACCGCCAACTTAACAAACGAGAGGTTACCCGTAATGTTTGGAACGGTAAATCCAATTTTGGTTTGTGGATTAAAAGGATTTGGGTAGTTCTGTTTTAATGTAAATGAGTTAATGGTCAATGTTGTTTTGTTTTCATCGCCAATTCCCGTTCCGATATCACTTACGCCCTTAACCATACCGGAGAAGGTACCGCCGTCGCTGTTGATGTCGATCAGTCCGGCAACATTTCCAACAGCAACAGGTTTAAATGAAATCAACACTTCCACCGCTGAATTTGCGGCAACCTGAATCGGCATGTTTACAAATTTGAACACCGGGTTGCTGATGCTGCTGTTTGCGATGGTTAAAACCTTGTTTCCGCTGTTAATCAGCCACATCGAAACATACGCAGAATCGTTCACATATACTGTGTCGAACACAACCCCTTTGGGGAAAATGTTGAGTTTAGACGTCTGGTGAAGCTGAATTATTATTGATAAAACTGTAAACACGGTCAACAAACTCAGGGTGATCGATTAGTGGATTTCTTCTCATCTGATAAGTTGCAACACCGTTATTACGAGCCAATTCTCTTGCATCAATGGGATCACTAACATTCCATATTCTGAATACTGATTCCCGGGAGACGTTCAAAAAGGAACCGTAATTATTCGGATATCTGATGACAAAATATAACATCGAGCGTGCTACATTTCCCTTGTGGACATCGCGCGGCTCAAAAACTTTTCCACCGATACCATTACCAAGTTTACTTCCACCACCTGTCCATGTAATACCACTGGTTACCACTCCGAAAGGATAATTACCTCTCTGACCGTTTGGTATTTCGTCGGTCGGAAATAAATGATTTATGTCGCAAACCATCGGATCATCAGATCCAAACATGCTTTGGGGCCATGTATGCTCTGTATTAAAACCTTGATTCTGTGCGATTAACCGGGTTGCTGCTTTTATTTTCCTGCCCGTATAAACACATTCAATAGTATCTCCGGGTTGTTTATCAATATTCTCAAACATTCTATCTCGGGCAGTGTTATATCCCAAAACAATTTGATTTATGACAAACCCATTTAAAGCCGTTTTTAAAGCTGCATCATATTTATCAAAAGTTACTGTTTGGTAAGTGTCGCCGGTGGAACCCGAACCGTTTAACACAACCGCAAAAGATGCTGAGCTGTCGGTTGTATAAAAAGCGAGGAACGATTTATCGGTAACATTCTGAGTTGGTCTGTAAACAACTGTAATTTGTGCACTGTCATTTGCGGGAATTGTAACAAGAGTATCCACTGGAGTGAAGACCGAAAGCAGTGAAACTACCTTCACAGTTTTTGGTGAATCAAAATGATTAACCAGGTAAAATGTACCATTAACATTGTTTTTAAGCACTGTAAGAGGGAATGTAAGCTCCTGTGTAACAGAACTTAACTGGCCAAATGTATCAATAACACTAACCAGCGACAAAAATGAAAATGAAAAGTAGTTTTTCAAAGTGGGATACTCAATAATTATTTAAAAGGTAACCTTAAATATAAGGGTATTCAATTAATTAATTTGAGGTAGGATTTTAGGGGGAGGGGGGAGTTAGTCCCTGATTTTAATATCAACACCTTCCCGGGTGAAATTCATTCCGATGTGGAAAGCAGATTCCATTTCATAATTGGGGAAATCCAAAATGTAGTGTTCACTGTATAATTCCTTTACCTTCTTCTTTATGGTCAGATAACCTGTTTGGAAAAGCAGACTTTTTAGTTGCAACTTTTCCAGATCATCCGAACTAAGAGATTCTTCAACTGCTATCAGGTTTTCCGAAGCAGTAATATCAAATTTTTCTCTTTTAATCAGGTCAACCAAAAAATAAGGTGTCCCTGTGTTATACCAAAAGTTTTGAAAATTGTGATGATCAAAAAAGTTTAAGATTGAGAAAGGACTGTAAGTTTCAACTCACCATCCCAACTGTAACCGTTGTACCACTTTTTTACTTCATCCAATAATGTTTCTCTACTTATGCCCAATCCTGGACATCGCCACTTCAAGTGTGGACCAAAATTTAATTCCAACTCTTGGATCATATCCACAAATTCGACAAATTTTTTGTTAAATGATCTCGCTTATCTGGTTAAGTCCCGAAAACAACGATACTTTCGTAAATTTGCTCACGCCGGTGACAAACATAAATTTAATGTATTCATCCAACGATTTGATCACAGAATAAAATTCCCGTAATGCCAGCTTGTTCTTTTCTGCCAGATCAACATTGCCAAGATTGTCAACAATTGGTTTGTCATACTCATCAATCAAAATGACAACAGGTTTGTTAAACTTGCGGTAGAGATTTTAACTTGATTGGGAAATATTCGATATCAGCTTCGCCCGTAACCTCAACGCCGTATTCCTCGCCATAATCTTCAAGTCGATTTTTGATCGTTATGCCAAGTTCTTGTGCCTTCCCGATGAGATGCTTGAGAAATCAAGTTTTAAGACCAGGTAAGTTTCCCATTTTTCCGGAATCAGTCCATCAATCGCGGACCCTTAAACAGTTCAGGATTCCCGTTAAAAAACTCGCCCAGGGTGGAAACAAACAGTGATTTCCCAAATCTTCGTGGTCTTGAAAGAAACACATATTTGTAACCATCAATGAGTTCCTTGATATACATCGTCTTATCGACATACACCATATTTTCATTTATGATCTGAGAGAATGTCTGTATTCCGAGAGGGAGTCTTTTCATTTCAATTTTCTTAAAGTGAGATACACAAATATGATAAAATATTTCGATATTTGATAAAGATGTGAAATAATACTTGATTTTAAATGCTTGCTTATTCTCACATTAAGTTTTACCCTTGACTAACCCGTGATAATTTGTTAAATTTGTGCATGTTTGATCAAAATTTAAACCGTTTTTCATTTGACCGCAAAAAAGCTTTAGAGGTTTTACTTTATATATCCTCACAAATTGATGATATGTATAAAACGCTCAAAATTCTTTATTTTGCTGATAAATTGCATCTCTCGAGATATGGCCGATTCATCAATGGTGATACCTATATCGCCATGAATAACAGACCCGGTCCCAAGTAGAATCATGACATTATCAGGACTTAAAGGCATTGGTATATATCCTGCTTCAGAATCTGAAAAAGAACTCCCTTTGCATTGAGGGTAACTCTCTCATTCCCACTCGTGAACCTGATCTCGGCGAAATCAGTGCATCGGACCTTGAGTGTCTAAACGAAGCAATTGATTTGGATAAAGGCTATTCGTTTAATAAGCTGCATGCAACAAGTTCCGATGAGGCATATAAAGCTGCCGATGTGAATGGCGAGATGGACATCAAAAAGATTGCCGGAACCTTAACAAATTCAGAAGAAGTTCTCACTTATTTAGAACAGATGTATAACGATTAATGCCTCTGTTCGATGATATGCCTCCCGAACTTCAGGACCAATTGATTGAAGATGCGATACAGATTGGGAATGTTCTAAAACTTTTTTGTGATTTCACCCGACCGCCAAAAGATAAAAGACTCATTCTGGTTTCTGTAAATCCTTTGATAGCTGTCTTTCTGATTAACTCAACAATAAATACATTTATTGCCAACCGACCTTCACTAAATGCATCACAAATTCATTATTTCTCATAACGATTATAGTTTCATTTCTCATGATTCAGTTGTATCCTGTCATGAACTTTTGTCCGCTTTACAGGGGAAGAAGTTACCGACAATTGAAAATGGATTATTCTCGTGTTTTGGGGAAAATTGATGTTGAATTAAGGGATAAAATCGTCAGTGTAGTCTCGAATAGTGTGACTTTAAGTTCCGCAAAAAAATATGGTGGTTGCGAATTTGAATGGACTAAATTTTTACTAAAGATAATTGAGACTTCCCATGCAAGTCAAGCAGAATATCTTATGAAACCGGACTAAAAAATCGGCGACTACAGCGTTACCTTCCCCGAGGCATATCAACTTTAGGATCGATTGGGAAAGATCAGGTTAAAGGGTTTTGGATGGGAACAGCACAAAATGCGCACCTCTATTATATGGATGTTTATTTTGCTTACATCAAGTTTTACCCCCATGAATTGGAGTTTGCACAAAAACTTAACATGCGAATCTACGATGGCACCGAGGACAGGGCCAAATATCTGTTCCGCGAACCCCTCAAAGAACTTGCTCGAAAACATGACCTGATCAACAGCCGAATTGTCACCTTCCAGGTGGTGAAAAATCTTCGACAAAATGTTCACCCGACGAGGCACCCACCGCCTTTTTCGACGACCTGCTCCAACTAATCAGAGATATCTATTACCAAAAACCGTGGTAAAGGGGAGAGGCATACTTAGCATCTTCAAAAGGGTGCATTTCCACTATAATCTTCCATATTCTTCTTCAATTCACCAAATTTTCGTTTATAACCATATTTTTCATTTGGTTTTTATGGATATAGCCATAAATCCGCAATTCAATTACTTATTGCTCCGAAGAGAGCGTATTAAATCTTAATCTTCACACCTTTGCCAATCTCATCCTTCGCAAATGGAGTTATCGAAATCCTCCGAAGTGAATGGATGTGTTTCAATACCGGGGGTCAATCTTTAATGATATCGGTATAAGAAACAGATTATCATCAAATCTCGATCCGGTGAAATCATCTGAAATTATAGCTATATCTATATCAGACCACTCAAAGTCCGTTTTCGATTTATCGGCAAAAGAACCAAATAAGAAGACACCAAGCACATTTATTTTGTTCTTTCTTAACTCATCTGCCAGTTCCCTGGCTTTCAAAATTGCGTATTTTCGACTATATTTTTTATCCATCGTTTCCTTTGATTCAGGTGCAACTTAATCAATCCCATTTTCCCATTAAGAAAGTGCAAGGATTTCAAAGTCAGATCAAAATACCTTTGCTGCCTTCTCCCCCCTCGATTCACAAAACTCCAGATAGTCATCAACAGAATCATGAAATGCCTTCTCGAGTTCAACCACAGATTCACCCTGAAAAGTTATAACATCTTTTGTGTTGATGACTTCGCCTGAAAATATCTTTGCCTCTTCATCATAATTGACTACGGCTTCATAACCTTTGTAATCCATATTTAACTCCGGCTTCTGTTAAAAATCAACTCTCTGATTTTAAATGATTTTTTTGTTCGTGTTGTTCTAAAACATTATACAGCAACTACATAAACAAAAGTTGATGGATATAAAAGTTTATACTATATGCGAAAAAACAGATAACAAAATATTTTGAATACTATAATAACGAGAGGTTGCGCTGTACTCTACATTTCCTGATTCCTGAAGACTTTTGCTCCGGAAGAATTGATCAAAGATTTTCGGAGAAAAAATAAATTGTTTGAAGCTCAGCTATTAAGCTCAAAGAGAAACATTTTCGCTTTGTTATCTTGAGCTCAACGAGTCGGGACTATTTATTCTACCTTTTGGGATATCAGAACACAAACTTATTTTCTTTTTATCATAAAATGAAAATAAAACCAAGCCAATACATATTAGTAAAGGCGAATGGACTTACAATGATAAGTCCGTGTTTAAGAACGCGATCAGGAGGAAATGAGAAAAAAATGAATGCTGCAACTATTATAACTTTACTTGCAATTTTTCTGGTACTATTATAATCGAGTGCAAAAAACGATGCCCAACTAAGTGTAAAAATAATCCCTAAAATTAAGAATACTATAGGATTCTAATCTTATCGCATTCAATATTGACAAAATAAACAAAATCCCAACCTGTATGTAAGCTGATTTGTCTTTCTTGTCTTGTATTCTTTTTAGTTCTTGTGCTTTTTTAAGTCAGCTTCTCTTTGTTTTGCTGCTTTTTCTTCTTTTATTTTTCTATTTATTTCCAGTTCTTGTTGTTTTTTATATTCTGCCTTTTTGTTTTCTTCTAAGATTTGATTTAATCTATTTATTTCTCTTTCTTTTTCACCGGCTTGAAATCTGGGCTTATTCTTTGAGTAAAAGTTTGAAAACCCAGATATCTTTTCTTTATTCAACATTTGTTGGAACAATCTAGTTGTTCCCAAACAACAAGGACAGTTAACTATCAAGTCATAATCTATTTGTTCAAATGAAATATTTCGATATTTAATTTCGTCATAAGGGACTTGCATATAAGCTTACTTTCGTGGTCTTGTTTAGCTATGTAACATCAAAATTTAATTAAATTTATGAACGGTCATCCTTCCATTGAGGACAAACCACTCCCTGTTCATTTCTAAGCGGTTTACCTGGAATACCACGCAAAATAATCAGCACCCCATTCAAATCTTGCTTTTCTAAATTCTTCATCCTCTTGTGGTGACAATGTAGGCATAATGTCATTTCCTCTTGTGCCAATCCTGCAAATTTGCATAAACCACAACCACCGGCCTGCTTGTTGGACATTCCATATTGATTGTTATACATACCATTTACCTGTTTCTATAAATTGATATTTATTAAATTATTTAGTTATTTTTGCATACAATTCGGGTCGTATTTTTTTTATTAGATTAAAAATGTCAATAATATTTTTTTTGACATTAGGGTCATTTTCTTTCTCTAAAAAACTTATATATGAACTAAGAGAAGGTATTAACCATTGAGTCGGATAAACTCCTGTTTCGTAAAACGCCCTCTATTGTATTGATATCAAAACCTGAACCCATATTATTTCTACTCCTTTGTTTTTAATAATAATTAATGATTTTCAAAAAACTACTGTCTCA
>JADJNX010000017.1 GCA_016714125.1 Ignavibacteriales bacterium
AACGGTGGAAAATTGGGTAAACACTGTTACCAATATTCCAGCTCCCAAAAAACACACAGGTGTTACCATGTTGAGGCCAAGTCGATACGATGAAAAAAACGCCTATACGGTTTTGACGGACCTTAGAGTGGCTGATCCTTAATCCTTACATATTCAAAACCACTGATCTTGGGAAATCATGGACAAAAATCAGTTTCCGAGACAATTGAATCATTTTGTTATGTTTTGAAGAAGACATCCTTAATAAAGATCTCCTTTTTGTAGGTACCGACAGAGGTTTATATCTCTCACTTGATGGAGAATTAGCCCGGGTTAAACCGTCGATTATCCCTGAAGTTTCAATCAGGGACTTAGCAATCACCCGACGAATCGGATCCGGTCCTCGCCACTCATGGCGGAATTGGCCAAGCGGTTACTATCGACGATATTCCAACTCTCAGAAGTCTTACACCCAGGGTACTTCAAAACGAGTAACTTTCATCCATACAAAACCCGCATTCATCAAGGCATCAGGATATCGTGTTAAAGAGACCGGTGATCAGGCATTTTTATGCACCAAATGAATCAGAATCCCGCAGTGATTGCCTACTATCTCAAATCAAAACATATTTTTGGTGATATGTTTATAGAGGGTGTTTAACGACCGAAATGAAAAAATCGCCGACCTGAATGCCGGAAAGTCAAAGGGACTTAACAAGTGCTTTGGCCCGTGAGGAGAAAAGTACCAAATGTACCTGCAAGCCCCGGTTTGATTGGAAAAGTGGCAACAGGTCCATTTTATCCACCGGGAACCTACACAGTTAAACTCACGAAAAAAGATACCGTTTTTACAACACAAATTGTAATAAAGGACGATCCAAAGTCGTTACATTCTCCTGCGGAGCGTAAACTTCAAATTGAAACTGTGGAAACTGCATATTCATTACTTGAAGAGATTGCATCATTTAACACTAAATTAACTGATTTGATCGCCCGACTCGATTCACTAAAAGAATCGGGAGTAAGCCCCAAGTTGGCGGGATCAATTAATATGCTTGTTGGCACATTCAAAGAATATCAAAATCTGATAGCTGCCGATTCCAAAAGCCGTCTTTCGGGTGAATCAAAACTCAGAGAAAAAGCAGCGGATGTTTATTCCGGCATCATAGGTTATCTCGGGCCCCTACCACCTCCGGATCGAAGCCTGAAAAGCATAAAAAAGTCACCCGGATCAAAGATGACTTTACTAACTTCTCACAAACAAGTGAAGAACTGCTGAATAAAAGGCTGAAGGATGAAGGCAGTCCGGGGGTTAAGTTTTAGAATATTATTTGCATGTGATTGTTAATTAGATTTCAAGTTTACCTAGTTTAGGACCATAAACAATTGAAAGTTCGTGCAATTATTTCTGAATGAAAAATTTGGGTTTAGGATTAGTATTATTAGGATGAAACAAATAAGGATTTCTTTGACAAATCCGCAAAGCGACGGTAAGATAGAGATATTCCACCTATCGATCTGTGAGGAGTGACAACAAGTAAACTAACCTATTTCAATGAAGTTATGAAAAAACAGATAACAAACTATGTTGACTACTATAGCGGCACATGACTACATATGACCCTTACATATTTACGTCTCGGAAGAGTTAAGCAAATAATTGTGGGACGAAAAAATAAATTGAATGAAGCTCAGCTTAGGGCTAAAAGAAATATTCTATCTAAGGTAACTCAATTATCTATTTAATTAATTTATTATTTGATAAACCAATTCAAATTAATCACCCGGTAATTCCATTTTTCCGTGATCAATCCATCTTGAGGTGACAAATGTTAGATCAAAAATAAGCATTGCAATAGAAGAATATAAAACTCTGCGTCAAAAAGTCTTGAATCAATGAAAGGCCGGCAGTCAACAATTCGCATGGGAATGGCTACTGTGGGTGTTGTTATTGCGGCTGGGTTTAACGTCTGGGATAAAACTCCATTATCGGACTTAGTATTTTTAGCATTTAATCCCATTATTTGTTATTTAACTTTGATAATATGGATTGGGGAAGTAACCCGAATGATGAGAGTAGGTAATTATTTATCATTAATCGAGAAAAAACTAAATGGATATTTCAAGGAAGGCGACCCCATCATTTATTGGGAAAACTGGTTGAGAACTAAAAATGACAAAGATCAAACTCCTCAGATTAAAGATAACTACAGAGCCATTATTAGCTTATTTTTAGGGACCGCGATCTCATCTACTGCTATCGGATTCTACAGAGTATGGGATAAACTACAATTATGGATTTTAATTTGCGGATTCATTGTTGAGTTATTGCTTTTTTATTAGTACATTTGAATATATTCGAAGAACTAGTAATAAATTGCAACAGTTTGTTGGAGTTCACAAAAAATAGAATTTGATTATATAAATATATAAATTCTTAAAATGTCAAAATGATACTTATTCCGAGGCAAAATCGGGGAATAAATTCGTAGAAACATAAAAATGATGCTTGAAGGTCTCGGAAGTTTCAAAGTAATAAAGCATTCTTCTGTACCTCGTATTCTGCAAAGTAAATAACATCAATTCTAGGGATCATGATAATATTTAACAAAAAGTTTGAAGCTAATCGGTAAGAAGCATGATAAAGAGTGAACCTTACCTCAAAGTAAAAAGCCGCAGATGTTTATTCCGGAATCATCGTATATCTCGGGGCTTCTACCACCTCCCAGATCGAAGCCCTGAATAACATAAAAAAAAGAAGTCACCCGAATCAAAGATGACTTTACTAACTTCTCAAAAACAAGTGAAGAACTGCTAAACAAACGACTTAAAGACGAAGGCAGACCGAGGGTGAAGTTTTAAGGCACTAATAGCTCTTAAATCGGGCTTTAGCTTCGGAATCAAACTCATGCATATTTTGAAAACGATTTATCTCTACTTAAATGCCTACAGAAGCTATGTTTGAAACTCTCTTTAAGCTCTTATATTTTGGATTGAATTTTTGTTTTAGTCATTTAATTTTATCTACTTTCGTTAAACCTCAACAAAGTGGATATACATATATTTAGCAAATGTATGTGATAAATCCTTATTGAAGAACTCAAATAATCCTGTTATATCGAAACTCACTGTAAAGTTGTCTTATACTTCTTGTTTGTTTAAGTCTATAGGCTTGTCACCTACAAATTAGTGCATGCATTTCAGAAATTACACCTGAAACTTCGTTACTGTTATTTGGATAACTATCAGCAGTGTGTAAATGTACATTCCGGATATCAACAATACTTCTCTGATACCCAGTTCTCTCATTTTCAAATATTTCCTAATCGAAAATGATTGTGGTTTACAAACTGTTTTAGATACTCTCCAAGAGAGTGATTATTATCTCTAATTCCATAATAATCTAGAATTGCTTTTAGGGTTGTGTCCAATGCTCTCGTTGAGTGAAGAATCTTCAAAAGATGCTTTCTTTCAAGATCGCTAATCGATTTGACGTTAATTACTTTCGTAAATTCTCTATGTATACTACCGATTTTCCCCATTGAGTTTTAAGACTAAATTACTACATACAATTGCTTTAATAGTATCAATTCTATTTTTTTCAGTTTTCATTATTATTCCCGATTTAAGTCTTTTTGATATGAAAATAAATCATTTGGATTTAGTATATGCCAACCAAGGAGATTCGCAATTCTTAAAGGTTTTAATGGATCTATACGCATTTTAGGAAATTCATTTAAAAAAAGGAATTTTTTCTTAGATTGATTCAAAGAATCTTTACTAATTTCTGTAGGATATAGTACAGCACTATCAACTGTAAAATCTGATTTAACAGAAAATTCATAAAATGGTTGAAGTTGAACCAATTCTGACCTATTTCCAGATAATTTCTTTATTACATAAAAATGATTTTCATCTTCGTGACTACTTAGCCTAACAGTTACTTCCGTCTGGAGAATGTAATCATAGTATTTCACTTTATTTTTTAGGTCTGATAGAGCGGGCAGTCCAACAGTCTCGGAAATATTAGTTTTAACTAGTTCAAGATTGTCCTCTTGAACTTTTGCTTGATTATCAAATACTTCTTTTTGTATTCCCTTAATTCTTTTAATTTTGATATCATCTTTCCTATCACGTAATAAAGACTCTTTTTTTTTATATCTGAAGGTTCGATGACTTCATCAAAATAATATTCAAATTTAATCCCATTTGATTCTTGTAACTCTTTCGACTGATCATACAGAAAAATCATCCTTGTATATGGTGGGTAAACCATTAACGCATTCGTAAGTCGAACTATCACTTTACTTGGACTTTGAATTTCTTTGGGTCGGAGATAAAAAATTGCAAGAAGGCCATTTGAGTTATATAGTAGCATATCAGGACCATCAAATGCAAAAGGATGGTCAGGTTTGTCAACCTTGGATACCCCTTCAGGTATATTATTCAATTCTTTAATCATTTCTTTCCTTCGGATTGTTATAAATATCCTTAAATTCCGTAAATTTTTTGCCTAAGCCTAAATGCATTCTGACCACCCTCTAATATCTCACAACATATTTTTCTAGTTTCTTTTCCATCTATTGAACCTGCATAGAATACATGAGTTTTTATGTTAGTACTTTTAAGTGGAATAATCAACTCCGCATCACCAAGAAAACGTACTATTTTAGCAAAATAAACTTTTTGGTTTCTACAAAACTGCCTGCCTGCAGGCGGTAAAAATATACGCCGCTGGTAAAATTGCCGCCATTAAATTGTATGGAATATATACCAGGCAGTTTTTCTTCGTTTACCAAGGTTTTTACTTCTCTACCAAGTATATCATAAATCCGAATATTTACAAAACTTACGCGTGGAATCGAATACTTTATTGTTGTTGTCGGATTAAATGGATTCGGATAACTTTGGAATAACTCATATCTATCAGGTATGCCTGAATTAGTAGAATTATGACCGTCGTCAAGAATACCCGTAATGGACTCTCCATTAACATTAAAGTAAATAGTATCTTTTAATCCTTTATACTCAATTACCGCAAAAGTTTCTCCATCATTTTCCCCGGTAAAACCAAGTGAATGTAAATCTCTTGAAACAATCGTCGGGTCGTTTTATGCTAACAGTGAGGCCAGAATTAAAATTGTTAACTTTAGTCACAAAATTTGGGTAGGTGGCATAATATTCAGTATAAGTTGTTTGGTTTTTTAACAAAAAACACATTTTAGAACTTGCATCAAAACTCTGTATTAGCTGATTGATTGCAATATTAATATTTACTGTGTCCGACAAAAATTTCGTAGTGTCCACCATATCATAAACGGCAGTTGCAACAATTCGCTGAGTGTCTAAAAACTCTCCATTCACGTGAACATTAAAACTAATAAAAGAACTATTTGAAGTTGTTAGATAATTTTCTCCCTGAAAATCTAAGACTACATATTTTAAACCCGAAGTGTCTTTAACATGAAGATTAACTACTAAAACACTATCTGTTGAAAAGCTTGTTAAGTTTGCTGGAGATGTTATCTTTATTTTGTTAGTATCTATTCCTGATATAATCACAACGGGTGATTGAATTAAATAATTTTTCAAATAATTTTTTTTGACCGATGCTGGGATATTATTGAAAAGCGGGTCGCTAACAGGTGAATTTATTAGTTGAAAAACCCTGTCTCCTACCTCGAGATCCTCTGTTACAAATAAATGATTAGAATAAAGACCAGAATAAATACTCACATTTTGGGCTGAAGTATCTAAACCGGCAAGCTGGCTACTTAATGGGACAATAAAATCTCCATCTAAAATAAAATTAGGAGTTCCTAGATAGTTACTCACATAATAATCAAAAAACCTGACTGCCCTTTCTGCATTAGAATAAATGCTTAAAATTATTTAATTGCGCCTTTTTCTTGGGTCAGTTTCCTTTGCTCTAAGTGCCTGCCAATATAAATTAATAAAACGAGTAAAGAAAGGCATCTGATCTGTTGTGTTCCATACAGAAGGATCAATAATTGAAGAATTCCCAAATACATCTCCCACTATCAAATGAGAAGGAATATTAGTTTGTGCCATATTTATTCCAGGATCATTTACTTCTAAATCTTTTACAGCATCACTGGCTTCAAATTCATCATAACTTAATGTAAGGTAATTATAACTGCCAATGGGATGAATAAAACTTGATAACTTACTTGACAAAAGATTATATAGATCTGACAGTGGGTGTCTAACAATCCACTCTAAATATGGAGTTGTTTGAGAAACCAAATCACCTACGGTGAACCATTATGTGGAGTATTAAAGTAATTAATTTATGAACAAAACCCATTTCATAATTTTTATATGGACTACTGGAAAAATTCCTGTTACATAGTAAGCATTTGGAAATAAATTAATAGTTTGACGAATCACGTTTCCACCATGCTATGTCCGACATAATCCACCTTGTTGACGGCATAACCCTTGTCCCTCATTTTTAGTATAACTCCTTGCAAAGTGTTCATTATTGGCTGTGAACTACTGGGAACAACAATCCCAAAAGCATTGTTATTGAAATGTCCGTCTGGAAGAATGGGTATTGCATCTACTTGTTTAAATAAATAATTATAACTACTCAGGAATTGAACTTTTAGCCCATTTGGGGAAGTGAATGTAAACTTATTCCAAGCCGAAGGGGAGCTTGCTAATCCATGAACTAATGCTAATGGTGGTCTTACAATTAGTATTTTTTTGATGAATACCTCATTAAGGCTATTATCATAGTTGACAGTAAATGTCGCATTAACAAATCTGTAAGAATTTTTGAGATCATTTGGATCAGCTCCACAAAAATCATCAGGAGCTACATACCAGAAATTATAATTATTTTTATTGGGCGTATTATCAACATCTGTAATTGATTGTATTCCATTAGCTTCTAAACTATAAGAAGTAGTTTGTAAAGCTTTCTTTACCCTTCCTAATTTTGAAGGACTACTCCCATTTAGTAAATCACTCAGAACTACTGAAACACTTAAAATATTGGGACCTATACTATTATTTATTTTAGATAGGTTCAAATAGATTCTTGCGACTCCATCAGCGGCTATTCCTGCAACTGGTACTGATTGGGGTGGTTCATAACTATGATCCCAATCTAAACTGACTTTCAAATTTCCTGTATATGTAGCACTACTCACTGTAAAGGGTGAAGTGTTTTGGGAATTGGCAGTGTTATAAAAATCAGTTATACGAATTTTGTAATTAATACCTAGTGTAGAAATAGTAGGGTAGTAATGAAGCATCACCCGTTTCAATATATTCTTTGCCTGAGATACTACCCAAAGCCACCCAGCTAACACCATTGTTATCAGATAACTCAATTGTATATTTATAGTTTCGTTGAGACCCGGTAATCGGGTAATTACTTCCTGTTATCATTTTATCTTTCCATTCAACCATAAAGCTTTCACCTGCATTTACAGTAAAAGTTTGTGACGGCGAAATAATATTAAGATAATTTGTTTGTACAGAACTTGATTTTAAAGCAAATGAAGAGTTTTGTGCACTTAGACCTGTAAAATTATCTATTGCATGTATGCTGTATAGGCCGATAGGCATTCCAGTAGTAGTCACAAAATTATAATTAAATGTACCTTGTGCATTTATACTAATATTATTCTCATTTTGGGAAAAACCACTATTGCTATGTATATTAATATTTGCAGTACCACCGGGATGAAAATCATGACCGGAAATAATAATGCTCTGCCCCGTATTTATCGAACCGGCACTTAATGTAATTTTAGGATAAACAATAGAATTAGTCGGAATCATTTCAGAAAGCGGACGACGCCAAACCCCATATTCATGTGTCCCAGCCAGCAGATTTGTTCCACTGACAGCAAGAGCAGAAACCCACAATCCATTCCCAGTTAATCCATTATTGACAGCAGTCCAGCTGGTTCCATTATTTGTTGAGATATACTCCAACGGCCGTAGCCCCCGCAAATATATTTGTTCCGCTGACCGTAAAAGCATAAACGACTGAAGAAGGTAATCCATTATTAATTGCTGTCCAGCTTGTTCCGTTATTTGTTGAGAGATATACAGAATAATAAGTCCCAGCAAACAGATTCGTGCCGCTGACGGAAAGAGCTTGTACAGAAGTGTTCGTCAGGCCATTATTGACAGCAGTCCAACTTGTTCCATTATTTGTTGAGAGAAATACACCACCATTATGAGTCCCCGCAAATATATTCGTTCCGCTAACAGCAAGAGCAGTAACAAATAAAAAATTAGTTAATCCGTTATTAACCGCAGTCCAGCTGGTTCCATTATTTGTTGAGAAATATACACCACGCAAAGTCCCTGCAAAAAGATTTGTTCCACTGACAGCAAGAGCAGAAACATACAATCCACCACCAGTTATTCCATTATTAACAGCAGTCCAGTTGGTTCCATTATTTGTTGAGAGATACACTCCATTATCAGTCCCTGCAAACAGATTTATTCCACTGACAGCAAGAGCAGAAACATTCAATCCTTTACCAGTTAATCCATTATTGACCGCTGTCCAGCTGGTTCCATTATTTGTTGAGAGAAATGCGCCACAACCAAAATTGCCCAAACAGCTTGGTTCCACTGACAGCAAACGCACGAATGGATGAAACATTTAATCCATTATTGAGCGTAGTCCACTTGTTCCATTATTTGTTGAGAGATATACTCCACCACCATTAGTCCCCGCAAATAGATTTGTTCCACTGACATCAAGAGCAGAAACGTTAGAATTAGTTAAGCCATTATTGACAGCATTCCAGCTTGTTCCATTATTTGTTGAGATATACACCACCCCAAGTCCCCGCAAACAGATTTGTTCCACTGACAGCAAGAGCATTAACTTCCAACCCACTACCAGTTATTCCATTATTGACCGCTGTCCAGCTTGTTCCATTATTTGTTGAGAGATATACTCCACCACGATAAGTCCCAGCAAACAGATTTGTTCCACTGACAGCAAGAGCAATCACATACAATCCATTACCAGTTAATCCATTATTGACAGCAGTCCAGTTTGTTCCATTATTTGTTGAGAGAAATATACCACCATTATTAGTCCCCGCAAATATATTCGTTCCGCGCACGGAAAGCGCTTCTACAGAAGTGTTCGTTAAGCCATTATTAACAGCACTCCAGCTTGTTCCATTATTTGTTGAGAGATATACTCCACCACCATTAGTCCCCGCAAATAGATTTGTTCCACTGACATCAAGAGCAGAAACGTTCAACCAACTACCGGTTATTCCATTATTGACCGCTGTCCAACTGGTTCCATTATTTGTTGAGAGATATACACCACCCAAAGTCCCTGCAAACAGATTTGTTCCACTGACAGCAAGAGCATAAACTTTCAACCCACTACCAGTTATTCCATTATTGACCGCTGTCCAGCTTGTTCCACTATTTGTTGAGAGAAATACACCACCATCAGTCCCTGCAAACAGATTTATTCCGCTGACAGCAATGCACTTTACGGTTCCTCCGTATGGTCCATTGGTTTGTAACCATTGAGCTACTGTGAAACTTGATGAAACTAACATATAAATGATAATATAGACAAATATGCTCTTGGATTTCATAGAATACTCTTAAAACATTTGATGCATAACAATTATGCATTTGGATTGATTCAGTTGACCGGGAATACTATGCCGGTTCACCAAAAATTCGATAATCAGTTAATAAACTAAGAAATTATATCGAGAATATTTCCCTTTGAACTTAATAGTTGAGCTTCAAACAATTTATTATTTCTTTGAGCAATTCTCTCATCAAATCTTTCGAGCAAAAAGTCTTCAGGTGTCAGACAATCTAGAGCACTGTGTAGTCTTTCGCTTTTTTGATTTTTCTACATTTTTTATTCACTGTTTTTAGCATCTTCATAGTCAAGAAGCAGGTTTACTTTCGGGCACACAAGACTAATTGTTCTGTGATGTACCTCTTCCTGATTGTTACTTTACGGATAAGCAACAGAACTTTTATTCCTGCTTAAACACCCTCTGAAGCTGAGCCTGAAAATTATTCTCAAGTTCTCTTTTTTGGGATAGCATTTTCTGTTTAAGGTGAAAACTTTTATTAAATATCTTTTCGAATTCAATTTGGTCGTTAATTTTAGGAATTGGTATTTCCAATGATTTAATCATTGACAGATTTAAATTTTTCTGACGAACACCTCTTTGATTTTTTTGTAATGATTCTTGCCATATTGAATGCAATGATACACATATATAATGTTAGCCTTACTTTCGTCCAATTTTGCATAAGCAATTGCTTGATTGCAATTTGGATTCTATTGTAGTTATACTCGATTTTAATGCAGCAGAATCGTACATCCCAAGCAATAAACAGCGCGTTGGTATTATTTTTGCGGAAGATTCTTTAACAGCTAATTCAGAGATATACTCGTTCGAATCAGAAATGAAGATGTCATTTAATTCCCCCGACGAATACCACGGAATATTACCACTAAAATAGTCCGGGCAGTTCCTCAGTGGTGTGCCACCACTGTGCCAGCCGCCTAAAGTGCCCACCTTGTGAGCGGAAAGTCCTTGGATTACTCACCGGATCTCCAAACATATCCAGGAAAACTGCTTTGATATAATCATCTAAATAAGAAATTGCCAGTTTTCGTTTTTCGATGAGCGATTGTGCAAGATCAAGAATTTTTTACGATGCGGTGTTGTTCTTCAATTGTGGGAGTGGAATTGGATATTCTTTAACAATAGTAGCAGATATATTTTGAAGAGCCAATCCTCGTGCTAAACCGATAAGTTCAGATTTTGAAAAATCAAGCCAATACTTTAAATACTTAAAGTATAGCACTTCCGGGTTTTTCGGAATAAGTCCCAAAATTGCCTGATTAGTTGCCATCTCTTTACCTGCAATCGCAGTTTTACCAACAGAGCCGTAGAGTGCTAAAAAGATAGTGTCCTTTTTAAATATTTTGTTATTAATGGATTTGAGACCCTCTTGAGTTATTGATTCTTTAGTGCTGAAAAGATAACCGCTTTCAGCATTTTCAATATCTCCAATTTTTGCCTGGGGATGTGCCCACCATAAAAACCTTCAATACCACGACGAGGTGTTCCTCCGCTAAATAACTTACAAATATCCCCTATTTTTACTAATGGGTTTTCCTTACTCATAAAATTTTCAATTCACTAATCCCCCAAAACAATCTCATTTTCCAGTTCTTCAATCTTGGCCAAAATTTCCTTAGGGTCTTGATAGACAACCTCTTTATACTCTGCAACTTTATATCTGTTTATACTTAGATCGAGGTCGTTTTTTTCAATTTCTGCTTTTTCTACATAAAAGAATTTACTGCCTCTATCATTTTCAGTTTGTTCAGACCTGTTATTCCACTTTGTTACTATATCGCTCAGATCGTTGGCATCAATTTTATTTCGTTTGTCATCAAGGCTGTACCCGTCTGCCTGCATATCATAAAACCACACTTTTTCAGTTGCACCGCCCTTAACAAAAACCAAAATCGCAGTACTCACTCCTGCATAAGGTTTAAATATACCACTTGGCATCGAAATAATCCCCTGAAGTTCACAATCATCAAGAAGCATTTTTCTTGCCTGTTTATGGGCATTACTCGAACCAAACAAAACCCCGTCAGGAACAATAACCCCTGCCCTGCCTCCAATTTTTAAGGAATGAATGATTCTGTCCAAAAACAATAACTCGGTTTTTGTGGTTTGTAATGATAAAGATTCGTTGATATCCCCTTTATCAATACTCCCTTAAATGGCGGATTTGCCATTATCACATCATAAATCCTGTCCTCATTATAGTTTTTGGAAAGTGTATCCTTTCTGTTCAATATTTGGATTTGAGATACCATGCATCATTAGATTCATAAGAGCGATGCGAACCATACTTTCATCGGCATCATAACCGTAAAAAGTTTTCTCCTTCAGATGAGTCCATTGTCTTTCATCAGTGAGTTTGTCGCCAAGAAGACCACGCATTAATCCGTTTTCGTCAATTTGTTGATTTTGATCACTCGTAAATTGTGTGATGATAGTTGATATGCACCCAACAGAAATCCCGCGGTTCCTGCTCGGGGTCACAAATGGTATCTCCCAACTTTGGATTAACCAGCTCACACATCAGTTGAATTATATGCCCTTGGGGTTCTGAACTGACCCAGTTTACCCGCGGTAGTAATCTCAGAAAGTAAAAATTCGTAGAGGTCTCCCTGTGTATCCTGAAAGCCCTGCCCTTCCAACTGTTGCTTTAAAATCTCTTCAAAAATTTCATCGATAATCGTAACAGCTTCAACCAGGAGTGCCGGTTTGGCAATGATAAAAACAGCATTGGTCATGTATTTTGCAAAAGGAGCATCATCCCTTCCCAGTTTTTTAAGAAATGGGAATACATTAGTTTGAATATGGAAGAGCATCTCTCCCCCTTCCAACTGACGAAAATGACTCCATCTCAGAATTGATCAAGTTCATCCAATCGTTTCATAAACAACAGGTAGGAAATCTGTTCAATTGCGGTAAGAGGATTTGAAATTCCCCCACTCCAAAATTTATCCCATAAACGATTAATTGATGATTTTAGAGTCCGTTAAGCATAATTTAGAATTCTGTCCGTTAATTGTAAAATTTCTTGTTGTAACTGATGATCAAAGAGCCCCAAAAAGCCGTTATTGTGGAATTTTGTAAATGGCTCTGAAACCAGATCCTTTTTACTTAATTCTCCGTTTTCAATAATAAATGATTGAAGAGTTAAAATAAACTGAATCTGTTTTGTTGTCAAATTATTGTGTTCGGCGATAAACCCGTCAAATGCAGTTGTCACCTTTTGTGGGAAAGTTACCAATCCACTAACTCCCATGATATATTTAATCAGGTCGAGAAATTTAACTTTTCGGGCTTCATATGCCTTTTTGAAATTTTCTTCTGTGGGATACGGGTCATTTTCCTGCAGTGTAGCAGCAAGCTGATTTAATTTCTTCATCAGTTATGCTTTCACCCATTTTAATTTTGCGAAGCACTAAATTTTTGTTTTCAAGGTTTTTGATTAGCGTCTGAACACGATCACGGTATTTTTGCACAGTGATCCTTTCGTGTTCGGGACCAAACTTAATGTAACCTTTTTCATGGGTAACATCCTGTAGATCGAGTGACACCTGGCTTTGTTTTACGGGGTCACGCAATTTCATCAAAGGACCCAATTTTTCGACGAGGTTATTTAACTCAACTTCACCTGATTTTTGTAAATACCCACCCGTTAAGACAGAATTAATAAAATCCTTTTGTTTCGCCACCACATTTACATTCAATGGAAGATCAGCAACCATTTCGATTATAACTTTTGCCGATCTGGAAAGCAGGTTTTCTCTTAACTTCTTTCCTGCTTTTCATCAATTTTGGCGATTGAATAAAACAACACCTTCAATTCAAAATACATTGCTTCATAATCTTCACCCGAACGGGTACGCATAAGCGGAGCAATTTCCTTCTGAAGGAACTCTGTTTTTTCTTTGGTTAAATCTGACCAATAATTATCATCGATTTGGTCAAGTTTGGATCTTGCATCGAGGATCACCACATTATTTTGAGGCAAGGAGGCGATTTCTTCTTTCAACTTTGATACAGAATCTTCAATGATCGAGTCTTTTTTAAGGGAATGAGCCAATGTTAATTTTTGCAGACGGGTTAAAAACAGTCTGACGGGTAACGGAATGGATTGCTTCTCTGTTTCCCCACCGGTCTCTACCATAAAATAGTCAAAGTTTCCCCAGCAGTCGATTATCAAAAATTTATCTTTTGTTTTGCACCAGGGTTTAATTTTTTTGGGTTCAAGCAAACGGGTTCCCTGTCCAATCATCTGCCAAAATTTGGTATATGAAAAACAGGTTTGGCAAAACGAGATTAACCAATTCTCGGACATCAAGACCGGTGTCGAGCATATCAACACTAATGGCGATACGGGGGAAGTTTTTATTAACAAATTGATCGAGTAACCCTCCCTTGCCATAAACCTTTGGATCCTCCGAGACAATTACTTTTGCGATCTCTCCTTTATAACTCCGGAAACAGGTCATCAAAAACTTCCCTGAAGTCGGTGCATGTCCAATCGTCATTGCAAAAATATGGTTTTCCCGGGAAGAACTCCACTTTCATCTTTTATACATTCTTCCATAAATTCCTGACGATCAGGGTATTTGTGCCAAGATTTGTAACACTCTTCTCAATTTCGGTACCTTCGTAATTAATTTCCGCAGGTTCTTTCCCGGCTTTGAGTAACCGTTTTTGATCCTCAATCGAAATTGTGTCTTTTCTAATCCCCTTTTCCAAAAACCATGTTCTAATTTTCAGAACTTCAAAATCGCAGAGATAAGGAGGATTGTTTTTTAATGCCTCTTCGTAAGAATATGCAAATGTCGGGAGTCCGTCTTCACACTGAAACAACTTAAATGTATTCCGTTCAAGTGCATCCTTGGGGGTAGCTGTTAAACCGAGTTGAAGTGCATCAAAATAATCGAATATGTTTTTGTAAACATTGTAAATCGACCTGTGACTTTCGTCCGCAACAATCAAATCAAAAAGTGGGGACTTAACCCGTAACCTCATCGTCAATGATGTTAAGCATTGTTTGATAAGTTGTTACATAAACTCTGCGGTTTGTGACAAATTTGGTTTCATTCCGTTGGGGCCAAAGAGGAGCATTTGGGAGATATTCTCTGAATGCATCAAGTGCCTGATTCCCAAGGGCAATTCTGTCAACCAGGAACAAAACTCTTTGGATCCTGTTTGTCCTCATCAGAACATCAATCATCGATACACAGGTTCGGGTTTTTCCGGTACCTGTTGCCATAACCAAAAGAAATTTTCTTTTAGCATGGTCGATACCTTCAAAAACAGAACGGATTGCCTCAATCTGATAAGGTCTGCCGCTAATGTCAACATTAATAAGTTCTTTGGAGAGGTTTTTCACGTTCGCGCAGGAACATTAACCTTTCAAGGTCTTTTTGTGGGGAATCCATAAACTTTGCGTGGAGGGTATTTTTCGGTATCCCAGAAATAGATGTCATTACCGTTAGTGTAGAAAACGAACGGGAGTTTGCCTTTTAATTGAGATTGGATATTTTTTGCGTACTGTTTAGCCTGTTCTCGCCAATTCTTGCATCACGGGAGGATTTTTTAGCTTCAACGACCGCCAAAGGATAACCATCGTCACCAAGGAGAGCATAGTCGGCATATTGATGCCCATCATATATATGCTCTGATTCCTCAACGGAACCTGACTTTGTAAACTTTATACCCAGCTCGGATTTAACCTGAGCGGGATTATTTACATTCCAGCCTGCTTTTGCAAGCCGTTGGTCAATTATGTCCTGACGTGTCTTGGCTTCATTCATATTAAAATTCAATATTTTAGAATCCTCTAATTTATGAATATTATTGGAATATCCATACTACACCAGAACCAAATTACAGCTTTATTCCGTTTTATTTTTGGATATCACAATCTATGATTTCCAATATTCAACTTACTCGCTAAAAATAAGTCCTTTCCCTGAAGTTAACTCCAATTTCGTCAACTGCAATGGAACGGGCTTTTTCTATATCCACATCGGGAATTCCAACTACGGATAAAACGACAGTCGGTACAAACTTTTTTGCTTTTTTGGTGAAATCCAACATTTCCGCGTACATACTTTCATCCACCCGCATCAGCTCAGAGTATTTTTTTGCGTCGGTTGCGTTTAGACTTACTGATACTGTGTCAATCAGTCCTGCCATCTCGGGCGTGATGTCACGGTGATTTATCACATTTCCATGACCATTGGTGTTTATTCTGGTTTTACCACCGTTTTCTTTGACAAAACCGGCAACACTTTTTATTACATCCCATCTGATTGTTGGTTCACCATATCCGCAAAAAACGATTTCAGAATATTTCATCGGAGCACCAATTGCATTGACATATTGTTGAACACCGGGCTCATCATTTTTATCCATCCCCAAATTATATCCGCCAAAAACGGTGTCTCTTTCCTCCCACAAAATACACAATCGGCGTTACACCTGTTTGTAACATTCACATATAATGCATCGCCAATTGGATACACAATGGAAGTTTCGGGAGCTTTCCCAATCTTAAAAAATCTCCAGGCGTTATAAGCTGTGATTCTTGTGATATCTTCAACGGTTAAATGATGAAGTTTGGCTAGTTCTTCAGCAACGTATAAAACATTTGCCGGTTCATTCCTTTTTCCCCTGAATGGAACAGGAGTCATAAATGGTGAATCCGTCTCAAGCAACAGATGTTCGGGATGTACCTTTGCCGCAATTTGCCTAAGTTCTTCTGCTTTTTTGAATGTGATGTTACCTGTGAATGAGATCATATGTCCCATTCTTACATACTCGAGGGCATGTTCAAGTGGTGCGTTAAAACAGTGGAATTGTGCCCGAAGTCCTCTTGGAGTAAACTCCCTGATTATTTCCATCATATCATCATCAGAATCTCTGTTGTGAATAATAACGGGAAGGTTAAGTTTTATTGCCAGTTCCAACTGGTCACGGAAAGCTTCAATCTGTTTCTGTTTTGGTGAATAATCGTAATAATAATCGAGTCCAATCTCCCCTATTGCAACAATCTTATCTTTGTTTGCCAAAACAGTCTGCTCAAGAAGTGGAATCCATTCACTTAACCATTCTTTACTGTCGAGAGGATGTACCCCAACCGAACCGTAAATTATATCATATTTTTTAGTCAGTTCAACCACTTTTGCCGAACTTGCCAGATCAGTGGCAGGAACAAGGATCGATTCAACCCCCGATGTTATCGCTCTTTCAATTATAACATCGAGCTCTTCTTCATAGTCAGGGTAAAACAGGTGTGCGTGTGTGTCTGTAAGATTTTTCATATTAATGTTTCTTTTAAATTCAATTACAAATTTACAAAAAGTTTCGCAGGTCGGGTTTAATTCTAAATTTCACTGCGAATTTTCGAAACGGATTTTTAATGAATATTGAATCGGTTATAATCCAAATTTATTATTTTAGACTATAAAATATATTAATAGTTATTTGGGTAGTACTATCTATATTTAACTCATAAATAATGATTTTTATGCATTATTAATATTGTTTTACAGATATAAAATAATTTAGATGCTAAAATTAATTAACCTTAAAACCATTTAGTCGGGCAGTGTAATAGCTTTTTATTGACATTTTATTGCATTATTCGATTATAATACTTTTCAATACAAAAAGAAAGATGGAGTTAACGATGAGAATCCTCGTTAGATCTTGTTTCTTCTTCGTTGTTATCTTTGCTGGAATTACAGCTCAGAATGGCACACGAATGCTCGGTTTAGACGCCAGATCCGTTGGGAGAGGCGGTACATCAATTGGTACTTTCGACAGTCCTGAACTTATGATGACTAACCCCGCAGGAATTTCATTCCTGAACAATTCAATGTTAAATGCCGACATCGCTTTGATGTTTCCAACCGTAAAATTTCAAAATACAATAAATGACACAGAAGGTGACAAAAACACTTTCCCAATGCCAAATGTCGCTTATGCCCAGAAATATGAAAACAATCCTTTTAACTGGGGAGTTGGCTTTTTTACAGGCGGCGGAATGGGTGCTGATTTCACTCTTAAACATGCCCTTTATCGCAATCAGGATGGTTCGTATAACCTGCAGAAATATCACTCAATGCTTGCTTCAATGCAGGGAGGACTTACCGCAGCCTACAAATTCACTCCAAAATTCTCCGTCGGCGTTTCATTGCACATGGTTTACAGTATGCTCGAATTCTCGATGCCATATTCCCTCAATCCTTCCATTATGAAAGGTTTTGCTATGCCGGGAATGACATTTGGACAGATGTTTGCCGCTCCCCCATCTATGGGCGGATTTGGTTACACCGAAGTTACAGCTACCGCTGAAATGAAAGATCTTACTGCAATTGGATTTAATGGCAAAATTGGTGTGGCTTACAAAGTAAATGAAGAACTTTCGATGGGATTAAGTTATACTCTTCCACAAACCTCACTTACAAAAATGGCAAAGCATCAATGGATATGACAGCTGACCTTAATGATGCATTTGGTAAAGCTATTGCCGGTTATTTACAACAAAATCCGGCAAAACTCCTGCTGAAGCACAAGCCGCAGTGGCAGCTCAATTTGGTGGAATGGGTATAGATCTTAGTAAAGGTGTTGTAGCCAACTATGATCTTAGTGTTGAGCTAAATTTCCCACAAACCATCGGTTTTGGAATCGCTTATAAAGCCTCACCAAAACTTAATCTCTCTGCTGATTTTGAATGGGTTAACTGGGAAAAAGCTTTTGACAAGATGACCATTAAACTAACAAATGGCACCAATTCAAATATCAACACGATGCTCGGAAATACGGGAGCTTTTGATCTCGAATTTCCTATGAACTGGAAAAACAGTTTTGTTATTAAAGTTGGTGGAGAATATGCTTTCTCCGACAAATTTGACGGCAGGCTTGGTTATGCTTACGGCTCAAACCCCGTTCCCGAAACCACAGTTTTCCCCGTTTTCCCTGCAATTGTTGAACATCATGTAATGGCAGGATTATCATTCAAAACATCAAAGGCGTTAACCCTTAATGCTGCATTTGAGATGGCTTTGAACAAATCGTTCACAGCCTCAAATCCAAGCCTTATCGCTGCAGAATACAGTGCAAGTACCAACCTAACTGGCTACCACTCTCATCCACTTCTCAGCAACCTATAACTTTTAGTCCCTCTTAAAACTGCCGGAGAAATCCGGCAGTTTTTCTTACATTTTTGTTTTCTCCCAACTAAAACCTTATATTTAGTACCTTATACTTAATTTCTATATTTGTATATCGAAACAATAAAATCCGACAAATGAAAAAGCGAATTCCATCCAAAACAGCCAATTATGCCGATCTAATAAACGAGAACGGTTTTTATGTCGATAAAACTCCATTTATCGAAGTGCTTGAACGAATAAGCGATAAATATGTTTTTTTTCTGCGACCACGGAGATTTGGGAAATCTCTATTTCTTTCGGTACTTGAATATTATTACGGTGTGCAGCACAAAGATAAGTTTGAATCATTATTTGGAAATTATTATATCGGACAACCCGGAAAACGACACCACTTAAAAACAGTTATTATATCCTTGGTTTCAATTTCAGCGGAATAAAAACAGAAGAAAAAGGTGAAATATTTGTTCACTTTACGATCTCAGTTAAAGGAGCCGTGGAGTCATTTCTTAGAAGGTATAAACTTCTTTCAAAAGAGGACATCGAAGATGTATTATCGATGGATGATGCGATTGCTATAATAAGAAAACTCTTTATAAACTTAGCATTTCTGATCAAAAATTCAAGATTTTATACTGATTGACGAATATGATCATTTCACCAATGAACTGTTTTCATTTAATCCGGAACATTTTCAGGAAGTGGTCTCAAGGAACGGTTGGGTACGGAAGTTTTATGAAGTTATTAAGCAGTTTCCTGGTTCGGGACTCATAGATCGTTTTTTTGCAACGGGGTTACTCCTGTTACACTCGATAGTATGACCCGGCCGGTTTTAATATTTCGAAACATTACTCTCGACCTCGAATTTAATAATATGGCAGGGTTTACCGAGTTGGAATTAAAAGAATTAATTATCGGCACAATCTATGAAGATGATAAATTCGAACTTGAAAAATTGCTTACTGATATGCGAGCCTGGTTTAACGGCAGCAAGTTTTCGGGCAGTAGTCCATATAAAATTTACAATCCACAATTAGTTCTCTCCTTTTTGTCACTATATCAAACAAAATTGGAATATCCCAGGGACATAACTGACAACAATGTAACCAGCGATTGGAAAAAAATAAGTAATATTTTGATGAAATTGCCTCAAAAAGAGAGAGATTCGATTATTGAGGAGGTTTACATTAATGAAATGATTAAAAGTGGTCTCTCAACTCAATTTAATCTAGAAATGCCGTACACTGTCACAGATGCCATTTCCATATTATTCTACAATGGCTTGCTGACCATAGAAGAAGAGAAATATGGAATCGTAAACTTTGTAATCCCAAATTATGTGATAAAAAATATCTACTGGGAATATTTACGGTCTGTGTATGAACTGGAGCATAAGATAGGTTTTAACCTGAAAGAAATGGGAGACATCTTCGTTCAGATGGCAAGTGAAGGGCAAATATCCCTCTTGGTTGAAGAGGTTGGTAACATCATGGAACCGCTCAGAAATTACGATTATCAGAACTTCACAGAGTCACCTAAGATGATAGTAATCTCGATACTTTCATTAAACAAGATGTTTATAATTGACAGTGAAAAGGAAGTTTCCACGGGACGCGTAGATCTTTTGCTCACAAAATATGATCCGTATGACTCAAAATATCAGTTTTTACTTGAATTTAAGTACATCAAACTGAAGGATGAAAAACTCAAATTTAAAACTGAAGACGGAAAAACAGAAACCAAATACGAAAATGTAAAAAGAGGGCATCGCCCAACTCAATAAATATCCGGAATCTGATCATATCAAATCTCTCGAAAACCTTAAAACCTATTTAATAATTTTCCGTGAAAAACGGAAAGGAGAAGTAATCGAAGTATAATTGTAGAAGCCAAAAATAATACCTAATACTTAATACCTGATACCTATCCCGCGTATGCCCTTATCAGCTTTTCCTTGTCGAGGTTGAGGGTGATTTGTGTTTCCTCTTCAAAGATTTTTTCGTTTTCGCCGAAATTGTATTACTTTGAATATGTTTGCACCACCAGGAGCAGTTCCATGCCAAGTTCACCACCAATCACTTCAAGTTTTGTTTACAATCAAATTGTTTTCCGCTTAATGCATCAACCTTTCCCTCCACGGATATGGACAAAACGACAGTTTTTCGGCATATTTAGCATATGAAACGGGAAAAACACGGCCTCAAAGTATGGAGTCAGATCTTCAGTGATAGAAATTTCATCGCCTTGCCGTGATATCGCTTGTATCGTTTGGCGGTCATCAACCGAAATGACCATTTTCACATTTTTCCGTGCGTTTTGGGGTTTCAGATGCGGTGGTCACACTTGGATCGTTGACCCATCCACCATAAAACTGTAACGGGTGACGGGTCACCATATAGTCAAATGCCTTCATTTCCGCGAGGGCACCTCTCCTCTGTTGGAGATAGTCAAGTCCGTCGATCACCTTGTTTTTCAGGTTCAATTTCCTCCTCGGCAAAAGACTTTCTACGGAGGGTATCGGTATCCGCCTGTATTTAACATAGATATCAAGTTGCCTGAGAAGGTCCGGGCGCGCCATCCCAAAACAGTCCATTGCTCCACACTCCATCAGATGAACCGTGTCTTCAAATCCGGCACGGGTTCTTGCAAAAAATCTTTTAAGGGAGTGAAGTCACCCGTTTTCGGCTACTCTCATCAATCACAGTTTCGTAGTATTTCTTTTAAGATTTTTAATCGCTTGCAGACCAATCGAAGTTGATTCCCTTCCCCATGTAGGAATAAAAACTTGTTTACACACGGCAGAAGGATTTTCAGGCCCGACCTGCGCGTACCTCCAGATGTAAGCAGCGGCAGAATAATAGCCTCACCGTTACTTAGATAACCGCCATAAACTCAGCAGAAGGTTAGTGGACTTTAAGGTATACCACCTGATACGAAAGAAGAGCAAATGACGCACTGTGAGCCTTGCAGAATGCATAACCGGCAAAGGGCTGATCTCACCATAACCTCCTTTGCCACATGTTTTAATCCACGGGTATCACATGACTCAAAAAATCTCTCCCTCGATCCGAATCATTGCACTTTTGCTTCGTAGCTTTCCACTCATCGACGACGGAGAAGATCGGCCTCCTCAAGCGTGAGCCCGGCTATGTGATGCGCCACCTTTATTACATCCTCTTGATAGATCAGACACCGTAGGTTTCGCGGTATCTTCTCCATCTCCGGGATCAGATACCTCCTCCGCCTTTTGGGGTCTTTGTACCGCGCAATAAACTCCTGCATCATTCCACTTTCTGCCACACCGGACGAATAATCGAGCTTGCCGCAGTTAACATTTCAAATGTCAACATCCAACCGCGTGAGCGGCGACCGCATTCCCGGCGACTCGATGTAAAAACACCCCTATTGTCTCCCTTTTATAAGTATCAACAGTTTTTGCATCATTAAATAAAAAATTCATAATCAAAATGTCAAAGTCAACTAACCACTTTCCGTGGTATCGGGGCGGTGAAGGAGATTAGCTCTGTTTTCGACTGCTCCGGCGCCGATCGTCGATCATGTCAAACATTTTTACTGCATTATTCATCGTTTCTCTAAGTACTCCCAAGGATCGGGCTGAGAGGTCGATCTTGATCAGTCCCATATCCTCAACGGGTACCATATCAAGTTGGTGATATTATCCCCAACCCTTTGTTGTCTGCAAACTCAAGAGCAACAAAAGTCGGTTATGGGAGTTGGAGTAATAACAATTCCCCGGGTGAATACTCAGGTGTCGGGAAGGATGCCCACGTTAGGAAGCAGTTGTTATCTGTCACTTTTCACGGCTCCCTTCAAACTTCAGTGATTTCTCCTGGGGAACATGGTTTGCGGGGTTTGAAAGGTTTAACATCAGTCGGGGGATAATTGCTATATTGTGATATCTCGCTTTCGGCTATTCCAAATACCTTTGCCGTCTCCCTGAAGACCGATCTTGCTCTAAATGTAACCGTTATTGAAATCATCGCCACCTTGTCGTAACCATACTTCTCTCCAAAAACATATTTTACTATTTCGTCCCTTTCACGCCATGAAAAATCGGGATCAACATCGAGGACTCATTCTTCCCCTGTTAAGGAATCTCTCAAAATAGGGTCATATTTATCGGGTTCCACTTCTAGAACCCAAGGCAATACGAAACAAGACTGTTCACCGCCGACCCTATCAACGACATCATTCCCCTCTGTTTTGCCTCCTCACAATATCCCAAACCACCGAGAAAATAGTCCGGAAACCGAGATCATTTATCACTTCGATCCGTAACGCAGACGGTTGATGGCGGTCTCAGTGATTGTGTGATATCGCATCTTGACCCTTAAGTACAAGTTTCCACAAATATGAGAAAATGACGGCTCATTGTTTGGTGTGGGGAAAGGGAATTTGGTCTTCCCCATCTCGATTCAAATTACAGTTGTCAACGATGTAGTTTATATTTTGAAGTGCCCCGGTATCTTTCCACACTCCCTCATGACCTCTTCATAACTCCTGAAATAAAAATCTTCCGACTCGGTCTCTCTCGGTTTCTTGATGCGGTTCGCAGTCTTATCGCAGTAACGGTTTTGTGAGGAAGATAATCCTCCATATCCAGAAGCAAAGCAGGAGGAGTGGGGACATACCTGTAACCATTGGCAATGCAAAATTCGTAAACCTCTCCTCGATAATTTTTCAGCGGATGGAGTTACAGGAAACTCACCAAAAACAGTGGCCCTTCACACTTTTACAGCTTTCAGAAGTCTGATCGAAAGGAGTAATAAAGAAAAAAAGCCGGGCAATTCCCTCTACAAGTCCATCAAGTGTAAACTCTCCCTCAATTTTCTGGCGGTTATTATCCTGCCAAAGATTTGGTAGCCTTCCCTCGTTGCTGCAAGGGAAGAACATACTCTTTCGTATCCGCAGGATCTCAGCCTATGCCCCAAAAAATTGGCTTTATCCTCTTCAGTAGCTTTTTGCAAAACCTTGAATCAGTCCATACATGCCATTCCTGTCCTTGAGCAGAGCCTTCATTCCAAAGCTATTCGCCTTGATCAGATCGTCTATCGATACGCTCCCTGCAACGGGAATAGCGTTGCTGTGTGTGTGAGCATGCTGTTAATGCAGTAATCAATATTAATCGATTCAAAGCCATATTTCCCGCGGATCTGGTTTGTTGCATTGATCTTGGCCCGTTTATCTTCAGTTGATTCAAAAGTGAATGCTGTTCGTGATACTCACAAATCAACTCATCCCAACTCCTATGAGCCTCACTCCCACTCACGACAGGGTATGACTTTCTAAAAAATCAACAGCGGTAGCGTAAACAAATTATCATCATTGGTGGGGATCACCTGTTTTGCACGGGTAATGGTTGAAAAATCGGTATATCGAAGTTTGATATGGATATTTGTTGCCACGCCACTTCATCTCTGATTTTTTGAGAAATCTTGCAACAAGACCAAACATGATGGATTCAATTTCGGCGGGGAATGAAATGTCCGATCTGAATGTCTGCTCACTTGAAATACTTTTTCTATCCTCCCCCTCAGAAATATACTCAGTCCCTTTACCATTGGCTTTTCCTGATGTCGATTTGCGCTGCTGGAAGCAAAATGACCAGCCCGGAGCGTGCGGGCGATATCACCGATGGTATAAATCCCTTGCATGCAATTCTTCAATAAAAACTTTTCCACACCAGGCGTTGTTTCTGCCGGAAGTGGAGCAAGGGAAATCTTTTTCCATTCCGGGAGCAACATAAGTGATACCCCTTGGTTTGTTAAAATCTGAACAAATTTTGCAATTGTTTGTTACTTCCGATACCAATTGAGCCCGGAGACTTTTACTTTATCATAAATCTCCTGCAAAAGTCTTTCAGCGGAGCATTGGGTCCCCCGCCATAAATTTTTTTCACAGCCCGTAAAGTCCATATGCAAAATTCATCAACCCAGTGCTTGTTGGATCATGGGAGGGTATTTATCAGAATTTCACGAACGATATTCGGACATAACATTCTTCCCATGACTTCCTCTGATAAATATGGCTTGTGGACACGGTTTAATGCTCTGTTTGTGAGCGTTCCAAGTCCTCCAAACTTTTTTGTATCCCACTAAGAACGAGCGGGTTACAACTCCCCTTCCACCAGGTTGACCTCCAAGCATCCCGGATTTCCTGAAGAGGATCAAACTACTCGCTCTACTGATACAAAAAAGTGTCGAGATCGAGGTGAAAAATCAGTGACACGACTCATCCCTACAATTCTGCCTGGAGGTTTTTGCTGATCCCGGTTTAAGCGAATGGAAATAGTTACCGGTCTGTGGCGGCATATTCATACAACTTTTTCTTCGAGGTAGTGAATCAGTTCAAAGGCGTTTGCAGGAGCATTTCCTGCAGGGTGATTGTTAAAATCACAAACCCCGCCCGCATTCAATCAACAACCTGTTTAATCAGTTGAGCAAGTTCTACCACCTCACCTGATGAATGAAGATAACGAGTCTCTTTCGTTTTATTGCCTCGTAGGTTTGTTTGTTTCAAGTTTGAAATTGAATTTAACGACCTCTCTGTTTCGTCCATACAGTCGAAGGACTGCCTTCCATTTACGTTATAACCCAAATGGAAGCGACTCCCCGATTGTGGTTGGTCGTCTTGGCAAAAACCGGATCCCATTCACGACAAAATCAAGTGCCTCCTCACTTCCCCAGGATTTATGTCTCCCTTTAATAAACTTGAAATACCAAAAAACTCGTCATTAAGATTCATAAGATGATTGCCGTCACGGAATTAAAGGGAAGAATATGGAAACTGAATCATGAGAGTCCCCAAATCTCCGCAGACGCAGCATTTAAAAGACTCTGTACGAAAAATCAATATTCTGTTTAACATACTCCCTTTTAGCCATCAAAATGCGGTGGAGGAGTTTCACAGTAAAGAAAAATCATCCTTTTCTCCACTTTTTAGCCATTCAAGTGCAGTGCCAGGATGTGCATATTGATAATAAGTGGAATTGATCTCCTTACAATTAAAATATATTGAATAGTATGAAAGTTTCGAAAAAATTCCATCCCCTGTTTTGGGGATAAAACATGGATCCTTAATCTTTATATGGCCA
>JADJNX010000018.1 GCA_016714125.1 Ignavibacteriales bacterium
TTTTGTGACCATAATAAACGATCCAACCAAAAATCCCAAGAAATACGGTAACAAAAGCAAGTTCACCGGCGAGAGTTTGTCCACCGATTGTTGACATGATCGAAGGAAGAATTTTAACCACACCCGGATATGTTAAACCGAGAGCGATACCGCCAATGATCAGGGAGAAATAAATTGAATTTCTGGTGAGGAGCTTTTTATAAAAAACGCCCATAATCACAGCCGAGATAAGCACCAACATCACTTTAAATGTTCCGTCGAATGATTTGTAAACCTCAGGTGTTGGTGGTTCGATTGAGGTTTCATTCAACCATAAACCGGAAGCAACAAGAAGAATAACCCCGACATGAATTAGAAAATATTTAACCGAAGTATCATATTCTTCTTCGTTATTAAGATATTTTTTGAATACAACAATCATAACAACAGGAATCATCGCAAGAACGCTCATAAGATGGATACCCGTTGAAAGGCCTATCAGATAACAGATAAGCAGGAGGTATTTTTCACTTCCCGGCTCTTCCGATCTTTCGTTCCAAAGCATGATAAAATACATGATTGCTGCGTAGATAACAGTACTTGCCGCATAAACCTCGGCTTCTGCGCCGTTGAACCAGAAAGTATCACTGAAAGAGAAAGAGAGGGCACCAACCGCAGCGGCAATTACAGTGGAGACAGTTCCAAACATGTTTTTGGCAACTTTTCCACGGTAGTTTTCAATTACTTTTACAATAATCAGATATAAAAAGAGAATTGAAAGTGCACTTGAGATAACCGACACCATATTCACTCTGAAACCGATGTTTTCGGCGAATGGAATCATCGAGAAAAATCGTCCCAAAAGGAGGAAAAAGGGAGCTCCCGGTGGGTGAGGCACCTGTAAAGAGTAGGAAGCGGCTATAAACTCTCCGCAATCCCAAAATGAAACCGATGGCTGAACTGTAGCCAGCAATACAAAAAACGAAATTAAAAAAACCACACCCGCAGTAATACGGTTAATTAACTTAAAGTCCATCTACTCCTCTATTTATCGTTCTCTTCATTGTTTTGATCCTGTTTAGGTTTAAACAGGTTATCGAATGCACTTTTGTCCCGTTTCACTTCATATTTGGCAACAAGCTCGCGTAACCGCTTCATAGTGAGGGTATCAAACTCCTCATCATCCTTTTGCCTTTTAATAAACATCTTAAATTCTGAAAGTTCCGACCAGGTTAACTTCGCCTGAAGCTTTGCCAACTGTTCCATCAGATTTTTTTGTTCACGAAACTGGGACATCTGTCTTTTTAAAAATTGTTTAAGACCCTAAATATAAGCATTTTTAAGGAGTTAACGAGGTATAATTTTTTGGAGCCTTACCTCCTGACTGCCTTTGCAAATATCTTATAAGGTGCGATATTTGCCAGGGAGGTAAGGAAGGATGTCATGAACGGGAATTTGATCATCCTTTTTCCATTGATGATACCGTTGAAGATGATTTCTGCTGCTTTTTCGGCTGAGATCATAAACGGCATCGGAAACTGATTTTTGTCGGTCATGGGAGTTTTTACAAAACCGGGTTTTACAGTTATT
Organism: Ignavibacteriales bacterium; assembly: GCA_016714125.1. Classification (GTDB taxonomy): domain Bacteria; phylum Bacteroidota; class Ignavibacteria; order Ignavibacteriales; family Ignavibacteriaceae; genus UTCHB3. Next base: position 1,570 of record JADJNX010000018.1, read on the forward strand.
ACTTTTAATCCGAGTGGTGCAGTTTTTACTGCGAGGCTTTCGGCAAAAATGGATACCGCAGCTTTAGATGCTGAATAGGCTGCACTTTGGGGATATCCTCTTCCATCGGCGAGGGATGATACAATAACAAATGTACCTGATTTTCTTTCGAGGAATGGTTGGAGAAGGGGGTGTACAAAATTTACAACGCCAAAAAAGTTGATTTCCATCGTGGCACGGGTAGCCTTTTCATCAAGAATTTCATATCTTTCGCCGAGACTCACCCCTGCATTCAAAATTACAATATCAGGTTGTCCCATTTTTTGAGTTACTTCTTCCAATAATTGTGAAACCGCCTCTTTATCCGACACATCACATCCAGAGATAAGAAGATTTTCTCTTTTGGGCAGGAGAGCAACAAATTCAGCGATCAGTTCCTTCCTTCGAGCCACCAAAACGAGTTTACACTTTGTGTCCATAAGTTTAATCGCCAATGCTTTCCCTATCCCTGTGGATGCCCCTGTAAGTAAAACCGTTTTGCCATCGTAAAAGCCGGGTGTGTTCATCTGTTTTCTTTTTTGTCTTTAATAAATTGGATTGTATCAGGATTTTCGCAAATATCCCTTGAAAATTTAATGATATTTCAGCCATTTTATAAACATTTTTTGTTTGGTACGAAATTTGTTATATCTTTGGAAAATTTGTAGAAAGTTTTTCGAGAATGTTTTATCAGATAGACAATGTTTTAGTCAACAAAGATGTAGTCCACTCAAATTTTGCATGCGATCTTGCTGTATGCAAAGGGGGGTGTTGTACATTTGAAGGTGATTACGGGGCACCACTTCAACCCTCGGAAGTGGAGATTATGCGGGCTAATGTTCCGCTCATAATCGACATCATTCCTGAAGAACATCGAAAAGTGATTGAAACTGAAGGATTTTTCGATGATATTGATGGTGAACTTTTCACCAAAAGTTATAACCGTTGTGCCTGCGTGTTTTGTTCACTATGAGGGGATATTGCAAAATGTTCACTCGAAAAAGTTTTTTATGAGGGTAAAACGGATTTTAAAAACCTCTTTCCTGTCACCTCTTCCCAATCAGAGTCTCCTCTTTTGGGGGTGAAATACTTCGTTATGAAAGATTTGGCGACTGCGCACCTGCCATCACCAAAGGAAATAACGAAAAAACGAGAATGGTCACCTTTTTGGAAGAACCACTCGTCAGGAAATATGGTAAAAAATGGTATAATGCATTAGAAGGAATAATCGACTGATATGCTTTCAATTCAGCAAAAACTTACACAAACTCAAAAACTTACACCGCAGCAGATTCAATATCAGAAACTGCTCCAATTAAACAACCTTGCTCTTGAACAGAGGATCAAGGAGGAACTGGAACTTAACCCACTTCTTGAAGAGGAGATGGACCTCAAAACTGCGGAGGATGACGACGACAGATATGAAGAGGATGACAGTTTTGATGAGGATGCCGAGTTTACTGTAGAAGATTATATGAACGATGAGGAGTATTTCGACGATCCATCCTACAAAGATCATCGCGAAGATTCCTACCGTCCAATAGCAAAAGCAAGAGAATCATTTTCCGAACACCTGCTTCAACAGCTTTATCTGCTTGAAATTCCGCAGGAACACATCATGCTTGGTGAAGAAATCATCGGAAATCTTGATACCGACGGTTATCTTGGAAGAAACCTCGATGAAATTCTAAATGACCTTGAGACCTTTCAACATGTAAAAGTTTCCCCTGCAGATGCAGAAACTGTATTAAAAACAATTCAAACCTTTGATCCTGCGGGAATTGCATCCAGAAACCTCAGGGAATGTTTGATTGCCCAGTTGCATGCTCTTTCTTATGACCCGTATTATTCATACCTCGCCGAATCGCTTCTTAACGATCATTATGACAGCTTCCTTAAAAAGCATTACAATAAAATACGCGAGGCGATGAACCTGAGTGAAGATACTTTTCATTCAGTTATTCAGCTTATCACAAAACTGAACCCAAAACCTGGATTTGGTAAAATTGAAAACTACGAACTTAATCAGATAACCCCCGACTTTATTCTTGAAGAAGTTGACGGTGGATTCCGGATCACCCTTAACGACCGGTCGCTTCCAACTGTAACACTGAGCAAAACTTATCTCGATATGTTCACCGAAAACAAGGCCCACAGAAACTCCTCAGAAAGAGAAAAAGCCACTTACAAGTTTTTGAGAGAAAAATTTGAATCCGCGCGCTGGTTCCTTGCATGCATCGAACAACGCCGCGATACGATGCTCAAAGTTATGCAGTCGATTGCCGAATATCAGCAGGAATTTTTCCGCAAAGGTTTGATTAAACCTCTGCGTTACAAAGATGTTGCCGGCGACATCAACATGGATATCTCCACAATCAGCAGAGTGGTGAACGGGAAATTTGTGCAAAGCCGTCAGGGTATCCACGAACTGAAGTATTTCTTCTCCGAAGGTATCATGACCGATGATGGTGAAGAGGTTTCTAACAAGGAAATCAAAGAACAGATTAAAAATTTGATCGAAGCCGAAGACAAATCTGCTCCCCTTAGTGATGACCGCCTAGCAGATATCCTGAAACAAGAAGGAATTCAGATCGCCAGAAGGACGGTTACAAAATATCGCGAAGCGATGAAGGTTCCTGTAGCCAGATTTCGTAAAGAAGCATGACAATTGTTGTTGATCTTGGTATCACCCTGGTCTATTTTTCAATTTTTGCGATTCTTCATTCAATAGCAGCTTCTAATCCCCTTAAACGTACAGTTGCGTCGGCATTTCCGGGCTTTATGCCATATTACCGTCTCAGCTATAATCTGTTTGCTCTTGTAACACTTTATCTCTTTTTTTACCTCGCCCCAAAACAGGGACATACGATCTACGATCTCCCAACCCCGTTTGATCTAATTTTCGCTTTTATCCAGTTATTAAGCTTTTTTGGTCTGTTGTGGTGTGTTAAATATATGTCGGGATCAGAATTCCTTGGAATTTCCCAATATTTTAGAGGGAAAAAGGGGATTTATCGTCCGATGGAAGAATTGGATGAGGTTTCTGTGTTGAGAGTAGATGGACCTTACAAATTCAGTCGCCACCCGATTTATCTATTCTCGATTTTATTCCTCGTTTTTCGTCCCCAGATGCAGGTTGGTTATCTTTTTATGACGGTTCTGATTATCGCCTATTTCTATATCGGCTCCTGGTTTGAAGAGAAAAAATTAGTCTCCCGTTTTGGCGAAGACTACCTCACCTATCAAAAATCAACGGGAAGAATATTTCCGAATTTCAATTTTTTTTCGTAAATTGGATTCTATTCATACCTCTTTCATCAATAGACCCTGTTACGATTAAATAGCCTGTAAAAAAACTTAACCAATGGAAAAATAATGAAAAAAATTGGAATACTTTTTGGAATGGAAGAAACCTTTCCACCAGCTTTTGTGGAGAGAGTAAACTCAAAAAAGGAAAAAGATATTGTCGCCGAGTATGTTCAGATCGATAAAGTTATGCAAGGTCAGTCTTCGGGTTATGCAGTAATTATCGACAGAATCTCGCAGGATGTCCCTTTTATCGTGCAATGTTAAAAAACGAAGCGATTGCCGGAACATCAGTGGTTAACAACCCTTTCTGGTGGAGCGCCGATGATAAATTTTTAACAATGCTCTTGCACTTTCAACAGGTGTTGCGGTTCCAAAAACTGTAATACTTCCTTCAAATGTGCATCCACCTGACACAACAACAAAGTCATTCAGAAACCTTAAATATCCTCTCGATTGGGATGGCATATTTGATTATGTCGGTTTCCCTGCATTCTTTAAACCTTTTGCAGGTGGTGGATGGAAAAATGTTTACAGAGTGGAAGACAAAGAACAGTTTTTTAAAGCCTACAACGAAACAGGTCAGCTTGTTATGATGTTGCAGGAGGAGATTCAGTTCACTGATTATTTCCGTTGTTATTGCATCGATCAAAAAGATGTCAGAATTATGGCTTACGATCCCAAACAGCCACATCATCTCCGTTATGTCAGAGAAAAACTGAAATACGGCAAGGGTCTTCTCGCAAAGATAAAGGAAGATGTGCTGAAACTCAACAACGCTCTTGGATATGATTTCAACACAGTTGAATTCGCCGTAAGAGATGGTGTTCCTTTTGCAATCGATTTTTGTAATCCGGCACCCGACGCTGATGTTTACTCGGTTGGTGAAGAGAATTTTGAGTGGGTGGTTGAAGCTACTGCCAACATGGCAATAAGAAAAGCTAAAAAGTATAACGCTAATAAATTTAATACTGCCTGGGGCAACTTTGTAAAAAGCGCTTCCCAGGGTGATATAATTAAGTGAGGTAATATGTCCAGTATTCCGACATTCACATTAGGAGTAGAAGAAGAATTTCAGATCATTGACCCCGTAACGCGGGAGTTAAAATCGCATATCCAGGAGATATTCGAGGACGGTGCACTGGTATTAAAGGAATTCCTTAAACCGGAGATGCATCAGTCTGTTGTGGAAACAGGCACCGGTGTTTGTAAAAACATCAAAGAAGCGAAATCGGAAGTTTTTAGACTTCGCAGTGAGCTGGCAAAACTTGCATTCAAAAACAATTTAAGAATTGCAGCAGCCGGAACACATCCTTTTTCACACTGGAAAGATCAGAGAATAACCGATGACCCCCGATATAAACAGGTGGTGGACGATATGCAATTGGTGGCAAGAGCCAATCTAATCTTTGGACTCCATGTACATGTTGGCGTTGAAGACAGAGAGACTGCTATTCACATCATGAATGCAGCCCGTTATTTTCTGCCCCATATCTTTGCACTTTCTACCAATTCACCTTTTTGGGTGGGAAGAAACACAGGTTTCCACAGGTACCGCGTTAAAGTATTCGACCGTTTCCCGAGAACAGGTATTCCTGATTATTTTATGTCGATCGGCGAGTATGACAACTATGTAAATCTGCTCGTAAAAACAAATTGTATCGATAACGCCAAAAAAATCTGGTGGGATATTCGGCTTCATCCGTTTTTCCCAACGATTGAATTCAGAATCTGCGACATTCCTATGAGAGCAGATGAAACAATCGCGTTAACCGCTCTAATGCAGGCTGTTGTTGTAAAACTTTATCGCCTTATTCGCCAAAATCTTGGTTTCCGTCTCTATAGAAGAGCATTGATAGCTGAAAACAAGTTCCGCGCTTCAAGATATGGAATAAACGGTAAGTTAATCGATTTTGGAAAAAGAGAGGAAGTGCCAACCACCGACTTGATTCACGAACTGCTCGATTTTGTTGATGATGTTATTGACGATCTCGACAGTCGCGAAGAAATCAATTATGTACACAAAATTCTTGAGATGGGTACCGGTTCCGACAGACAACTCAGAGTCTGGGAACAGAGCTACGATCTTAAAAATGTTACTGACTACATAATTGATGAGACCCATACAGGGTTGGACTTAAGAAAATGAGTGACATGAGTACCTGAGTACTTGAGTGTCGAATACTCAGGCACTGGAAGTCCTAACCTTTAACAGAATAAGAAAGACGGTAAATTCAATTACTCAAGTACTCGAGTCACTCTGGTACTCAAGTACTCTCCCGTCAAATTTTCATTTTGCAACTAACAACACGGCTATGGTAAAAGACATTAGATCCCTGTATAACGAAGGTTTTACAGAAGAACGGTATAATTCATTTGTTGAGGATTTGAACAGCTCTGAAGGAGTGAAAATCGATTTCCGGGTTTGTGAAACACCTCTATTTCTTTCGGGTGAACTCACAAAGACACTTGAGGAAGCTTGCGACGATATCATTAAACAGCTTGATACTGATCAATACAGGAAATATGCCGAGGCTTCAATTCCTGATGGACTTGCTGTGCCAAACCGTGAAGATCATCCCGTGTTTTTGCAGATCGATTTTGCTATCTGTGATGATGGAAAAGGTGGATTTATACCTAAACTGATCGAGTTGCAGGGTTTCCCCTCTTTATATGGTTTTCAGGTCTATTATGACGAAGTCTTTCAGCGGCATCATCAATTACCTGAAAATTACACTGCATTCTACAGTGGACTCGACAAAGAGTCTTATATCGAACTGCTGAAAAAAACTTTGCTTGGTGATTCTGATCCCGAAAATGTAATCCTTCTGGAAATTGAACCCGACACACAAAAAACACTAATCGATTTTGTTGTCACCGAAAGATACACGGGCGTAAAACCTGTTTGTATCACAGATGTCATAAAAAAAGGAAAAAAACTTTTTTATAAAGAGGGTGGAAGAGAAATCCAAATTGACAGGATTTATAACCGCGTAATTTATGATGAGTTATTCAGGAAAGATGTTAAGGCATCATTCTCTTTTCAGGAAGACCTTGATGTCCATTGGGTGGGGCACCCCGACTGGTTTTTCCTGATTAGCAAATATTCACTCCCTTACCTGAAGGGACCATTTGTCCCTGAATGTCATTTTCTCTCCGATCTCAAAGAATATCCCGCAGATCTTGAGAATTTTGTATTAAAACCACTATTTTCCTTTGCAGGACTGGGGGTTGAAGTGGAAGTTACCAAAGCCTTACTTGATTCCAAAACTGACAGGCACAACTACATCCTTCAAAGAAAGATAGAGTATGCGCCATTGATTCTCACACCTGAAGGTTATTCAAAATGTGAAATCAGAATGATGTTTTTATGGAACGAAAAACCCGTTTTAGTCAATAACCTCACACGATTCTCAAAAGGAAAAATGATGGGCGTTGACTTCAACAAAAACAAAACCTGGGTTGGGTCGGCGACTGCGTACCATCCGAAATCTTAAGTATTAGTATTAAGAGGATGGGGGGGGAAAGGTTTATTATTGCTCAAAAGATGCTGAAACTTTGTATTGGTTAAAACTCTTAAGAACCAAAAACCGGGGTTCACCGATTGCGTTGAACTTATGAAACTCCTCGTAAAAACCATCACAACCCTCAAGTCCAAGTAAAACAATAATTAATAATTAATAATTAATAATTGGCTAACCGAATATATCGTTATAAAGTACAAAGACCATAAGTCCAATCAGGAGCGCCATGCCGGTGTTCATGATTCTTAGTTTTACTTTAACGGAAATTTCTCTTCTGATAATTGATTCAATTATGATGAACACAAGGTGACCACCATCGAGAACCGGGATTGGGAAGAGATTAAATATTGCAAGACTTAATGAAAGCATCGCAATAAAATTCAAAAATCCAAGTATTCCAACATCGGCTGATTTTGCTGCGTATTGAGCAATTTTAACAGGTCCACCAAATGCTTTTCCAAAAGCAAGGTCGCCGGTTATAACTTTTCCGAGCATTGAAAATGTAAGTACGGTAACGGTACCAATTTGTTCGATACTTTTCCCGCCTGCTTCAAAAAATCCGTAATCGTAAATTGTTAACTGTGATGAGTCAACAATTCCGCCAAGTTGGATTCCAACTTTTCCCTGTCCTGCTTCATCTTTTTTAGGGGTGACTGCCATCTGAACGGTGTCTTTTCCTCTGAGAACAGCGACTTGCACTGCTTTATCGGGGGAAGCTGAAATCACTTCAATAACATGTGCCACAGAGGAGATGTTTTCTGAATTGATGGCGAGGATTTTATCTCCTCTTTTAAGACCTGCTTTTGCAGCCGGGGTTCCGGGTTCAAGATCTTCGATGAAAGGTGCTGCTCTATCAACCAGTGGAAACAACGGTCCCGCAGCTTCATCTTTGGGAACTTCCTTTTTAGGAATCGTTACCGACTTTAATTCTCCATCGCGTACATACTCAACAACAAGGTCTTTGCCGGCATTGTGAAGAAATACCTGTTCACTGATTTCGTGAAGATATTTTACTTTGGTGCCGTTGATTGCTGCGATTGAATCACCTGAGAGAAAACCCTGTTTTTCGGCAAATGATGCTTTTGGGATATATTTTAATTCTCTTGTCTCGACCAGTTGTTTACCAATCGAAATGTTCATTCCCCAAAATATCACTATCGCGAGGATAAGATTCATGAGGATACCACCAAGAATCACAAAAATCTTTGCAGGAGCTGATTTTGATCTGAATTCGTACGGTTTTGGTTCACTCGACGAATAATCGGTATCAAAACTTTCGTCAACCATGCCGGATATTTTAACATATCCACCAAGTGGCATCCAGCAGAGGCGATAATCGGTACACCCTTCAAGATCGATGTCTTCAGGAAGTGGTCCAAAAGAGAGTCCTTTCGACTTGCTCCATCCGATCACTCTCTTGCCAAATCCAATCGAAAAGGCTTCGGTTCTCATTCCCGTAAGTTTTGCCGCGATAAAATGACCAAGCTCGTGAACAAAAACGAGGATAGCTATCACGATAATAAAATAAATAACTTCTTGCATTAAACTCTCTACTCCTTTAGTACAAACTCAGTGCGAGTTCCCTTGTTTTTTTGTCAGTTTCAAACACTATACCAAGATCGGGTTTTTGATGATTGGGTACCCTGTCGAGACATTTTTTGATTAGCTCGGGGATACCGGTGAAACCGATCTTCTTTTCCAAAAACTTTTGAACAGCAATTTCATTGGCTGCATTTACAATACAGGGTGCTGTTCCCCCTGCTTCAAGTGCATCATAAGCGATGCCCAGACATTCAAACTTGTGTCGATCGGGTTGAAAAAAGTTCAGGGTTCCGATCAACGGAAAGTTGTTTTCCACAAAACAGGCTTCCACCCTTTCAGGATATGTCATCGCATATTGGATTGGAAGTTTCATATCGGGCACACTCATTTGTGCTTTAACCGAACCATCCACAAACTCGATCATCGAATGGATAATCGATTGCGGGTGAACCACAACATCAAGTTGGGCTGCGGGCAGATTAAAAAGCCACCTTGCCTCAATTAGTTCAAGCCCTTTGTTCATCAGCGAAGCTGAATCGATGGTGATTTTTGCTCCCATCTTCCAGGTTGGATGTTTTAATGCCTGTTCAACAGACACTTTCTCGAGTTCTTCTTTGGTAAATCTGAAGAAGGGGCCACCGGAAGCGGTGAGGATAATCTTTTAATCTCATGGGTCTTTTCACCTATAAGACATTGGAAGATTGCAGAATGTTCCGAATCAACGGGGATCATCTCTGCATTATATTCTTCACACAACTCTTTTATCAGTTCACCTGCAACAACAAGGGTTTCCTTGTTTGCAAGTGCGATCCGTTTCCCTCTTTTAATCGCTTCAATTGTTGGAGCGAGTCCCGAAAATCCGACAACTGCACCTACAAAGATGTCATAGTCAACCTCCGATGCGAGGGTTACAAGTCCTTCTTCCCCCGAAAGCACTCTGATTGAGCCGTCGAGCCTGCTTTTTAGAAGTGATGCGGCAGCTTTATCAACCACACACACAACATCAGGTTTAAACTCTGCTATCTGTTCTTCGAGAAGATCGATATTATTATATACGCTTAACGCGGAAACTTTAAACCGGGGATCGAGGTGACGCACCACTTTAAGGGTGTTTACTCCGATGGAACCGGACGAGCCAAGAATGGCTATTTTTTGCATTTATTTACTTTGTAAAATATCTCGAGAATGCCATAAGTGTATTGAGTATGATCAAAACATTAATGCTGAGATCCACTGTTTTAAGCTTGCCCAGTAGTTTGTAAGCTTCATCTGAAAGGGGCTGGTCTGATTTTAAGCCAGGGATCAACTCAGACTTGATTTTTTTGCAGTTGGAATCATTACGGCACCAACGAGGATCAGGATGATAACCATTATAAACTGTTTTGTGTAAAGCCAGTGATTTCCACCACTTGCAAACTTAAAAAGCCGTAAGTCCATAACGATTGTGAGATAAAGTCCGGTAAGCAAAACTCCCAATGACCCGATAATTCCGATCAAATTAAGAGAGCCTATCCAGTTTAGGATCAAACTTTTTTCAGAAGCCGTTCCTTTTGCGGCGGCTATTCTGCCCCTCGAAACAATCCCGTAAACCAGCAGTGACAACCACAAACCGGCGCTTATAATATGTACAATCTTTAAGATTCCAATTAACGGCATCCAATTTTCCTGTTTTTTTGTAAACTGACCACTAAGTATAAACAACAAATATACGAAAAAGTTTCCTTATGGGATAATTGTCGTCTAAAAGAGCACTTGTGGCACCCGAAAAATCAGATGCCACAAGTTTCTTTAAAAATATTACTGCATTATTGGATTACTGCATTATTGCATTACTTCAAGAGCAGCATCTTCATTTTTTGTGAAAAGTTGCCTGAGGTCATTTCGTAGAAATAGATTCCCGAGCTGAGGTTTTTGCCATCAAATGAAACTTCATAAGATCCTTTGTTCATTTCACGGTTGACAACTTCTGCCACTGTGTTTCCGAGCAGATCATAGACTTTAATTTTCACGAGTCCTGAGGTTGGTACCGAAAACCGGATAATTGTATTAGGATTAAAGGGGGTTAGGGTAGTTTTGATGTAGAGCAAATGTACCCGGAACTTCACCGGCAACTTCTTTAACTGATGTGATTCCTGTCCATTTTCCTCTTGCATTGGCAATTGCCTGACCGAGCTTTAAATCATCATCGGAAGCTGCGAGAGCAAAAGCCACTTCGATACTATCGCCCACGGCAATATTAAAGGGACCACCACCTGTAACATGTGAAATATCACCAGCACCAATTGGTCCGGTGACCACGCCCGATGAAAGGGATGTCCATTTTTCAAGATCGCTGAACCCGTCATAAACGCTGATTCCGCCGGCGGTTCCGTCATTCATAAACGGTTTAAATGAATAGTTGGTGGAACTGATAAGAGCGGAAGCCACTTTGGTGGTGAAAGCCGCACTGTTGTTCCAGACTTTCCCATAGTTTCCGGCGACATTCCATTCGGTTCTGTCACCCGTTCCATCAATCAAATCCCAATCGAAATAAAGACCTGCATATAGACCCGTTACTGGTAGAGTAGATACATTTTTAATTGTATATCTTACAATAACAAAATCTTCATCAGCAGTTGCCGAATGGCTATAAGAGCGCTGTTTCACTTGAAGTCCAAGTTTTGAAGCACCAGCGAGGTTGTCGTTAAAAACTCCATACACTTCAACATCGGCTTTTACACCGGGAATTTTAAGGGAAAAAGGAATTTCTGATTGAAAATCCTTGTCCTGGGTGTTGCCGTTATTTGCTTGTCCTCTGGCAGAGTTGATAATCTGATTTGCCGCAGTGGAGAGCATAAGTGAACCTTCAAAAAAGCATACTGTTGCCACCGTCGTATCTAAATCCTTTTCCTTTGGCGTTTGTTGGATAATCAGCAAAACCAAGATTTCCGGCACTTGTTACTGTAACTGCAACCTTGTTTCCCAGGGTTGTTGCATAAGTTGGATTTCCAACCGTGCTAATCCACTGAAAATCGGAATAACCATCATCCAAAGTTGATGTTAAATGCAAGATCAGCGTTTTCCGGTGCTGTGTTCGAAATGGTGAACTGGAATAAGCTGTTGGTATTATCAAACTGTGAGCCCGACTGAACAGCACCGATGGTAGCTGTCGGATTTGCTCCAACTGTTGCATGAGCGGTCTTGCTAACCAGTGTAGCTGAAAGGTTGGATGTAGCATTTAAATGATTCTTTCCGCGGAAGAAAACAGTGATGGTTTCACCCGGTTGGAATATCCCATCATTGTTTCCGTGACTGCATCGGAGAAAACTATTTCAGTTGCTCTCTCACAGATTTAAAATCGGTGTTTTGAAGCGATTTTAAAGCGTTAATTCTTCCTTTTCCAAGTAAACCAACATAAGAAGGATTTAAGTTGTCGATGTTGTCGCATGCAACTCTAACTTTTCTGCGGCCTGGATCGATGTCAGGTTCGGGAACTGAGCCATCGTAAGGGCAACAAGTCCCGCAGTGATTGGCGAAGCCATCGAAGTGCCACTAAGTGACGCATAAGTGTTGTTCTGCCATGTATTATAGATACTGCTTCCGGGAGATGCCACATCAACATAATATCCAAAATTGGAGAATCCCGAACGGGTATCGTTTGATGTGGTGCTGGCAACTGCAAGAACATGATTGTAGGCAGCGGGATAAAATGGATCTCTAACTGATTCATTACCTGCAGCAGCAACAACAACTGAGCCAAGTGTGGTAACTTCATCTATGATGGTTTGCCCAAACATTGAATATCCACTACCGCCCCAGCTGCAATTGATGACTTTAGCGCCATTCTTTGCTGAATAAAGCAGACCTTCATATCCATAAACGATATAGGGTGAGCCTGATGCAGGGTCTCTTTGATCATTTCTTGATGTTTTAACCGCCATCACTTTTGTATTAAATCCAATTCCTGCAACACCAATGCCATTATTTGTAACGGCACTTTGCGCAACCGGCAACATGGGTGCCGTGATCAGGCTGATCTTCCATCGGGTTGTTGTCGGGGGTTCCATTGGATCCGCCAAAGTCCCAACCTCTAAAATCATCGATATAACCGTTGTTATCGTCGTCAATTCCGTTGTTTTCTATCTCACCGGGATTAATCCAGACATTTGCGTTAAGATCGGGATGATCCCAATCAACACCTGTATCATCGATGCCAACTATAATTGAAGTCGAACCCTGATTGATATCCCAGGCGTCTGCAGCTTTTATTTTGGCGAGGTACCATTGTGAGTTGTATGACGGATCATTTGGCACAAGACTCAGTTTGTAAACATATCTCGGTTCCACCCATTCAATTTCTGCGATGTTTTTCATTTTGCCTGCGGCAAATTCAGGATCGATATCAGAATCATATTTGATTGAGACTATCCTTTCGAGTCCATTGGAGGAAGCAACCACTGCTTTTAGCGGAAAGAGGGTTGATGCACTCTTAACTTTAAAAAGTCAATTTTTTTGAAGGAGAATATCGTTTGTGGCTACCGTTCCGGAGGAATTAACTCCGGCATTGAGCGGTATTTACAATGATCTCATTGGATAAATATTCAACTGTTCCTTTGGAAATTGCCCGTTGTGGTACTTGCTGGAGCAGAAGAAACAACTATTAAAAACACAAATAAAAAGGCGGCCTTTTTAGCCAACGAAATGAAAAACATCTGTATCTCGATTATGAATGAAGGGGAATTTAAATTTCCACATTTATTTCGAAAAATACAAGGGGATATTTAGTGATAACATTCGGGGTTTAATTCAATAATGCAGTAATCCAATAATTCAATAATTCAATAATGCAGTAATTCAATAATCCAATAATGTAGGAATTTCAACGGTGATAGTTACGCGGATGGCACGGATTATCACATATAAAAGGTTGAAAGTCAAGAGATAAAATTCTCCTGCTCAACCTTTTTGCGAAAAAAGGTCTCCAAAAATTGCGAAGTTGTTCTACAGTTATCTTCGACTTTCCTATGTCCAGCTGGGTCGAACGCTTTATTTCTTTATCATCGGGTATGCCAGAACCATCCGCAAACTCTTAGCGAATCAGTTCGAAGCACCAAACACATATAATGAGTCCAGCCGGGAAACATCCCGGGTTAGCCTTAACGTAGAAGGCCCTCAGAAATTAAACAGTGCCCGTTGGCTGTTCCGTTCACAGTAAAAAGAGGGTTGGTGAAGTGTTTAAATCTTCACACCAGTAATCCTGGGTTACAGCCCGGGGCTCGAAACTAAAAGAACAAGGACAAAAATAAACAAAAACAGAGAGACGACAAACCTCCAATCACGGATGAGGGTTAAATAAGCCAAGAATCCGACGGGTTTTTGGTTCAGCGTCCTCAACAAAAATTAAAATCTTACAGATTTCGTAAACAATATAATATCAAAAGGTGTATTATTTTTAAGCATTTGAAAGACAGCGACAGCAAGTTTTGTGAGCGAGAATAGCTCTTGCAACAGGCGCCTCCTTTTTTCTTTGTAAGTTTCTTATAATAAGCACTGATCTGTGGAGAGTGTCTAATAGCTAAGCAGGCACCTTGTGAGTATGCCCACTTTAAGAAAGTATTACCTGACTTCTGATTCCTGCCATCCACTGTTTTACCGGAGGAACTTCTCTGAGTGTGAACCACTCTACAGTAGGAGGAGTAATTCTGTATCGATTTGAATCGTTTAATATCCTCAGTTTCACAGAGGATGGTCATTCCGAGAACAAATCCTATTCCGGGAATTGAGGTAACCAACTTTAACTGTGAAGACATATGCTGACGAGTGATTTCGAGAGAAGTTTTCTCCAATGTATCAATGGATGATTCCATGAAAAGTATGCCGTCGTGTAATTGCTGAAAGACGAGTTTGAGAGCCGGATCAGTAGTAGAACGAATATATTCTTCTCAGAGATGAATTATGAGCCAGTTAGAGTGCAATAGCGGAGACCAGCCAAAGTGCTGAAGAAGTTTTATGTAGAACCCGGTGTAGAGAGAACCTCTATGCCTGGCACTTAATCTTTCTCTTAATAATTCCCTAAGTCCCCTGAGTTGAGGAGGAAAAGCGTAAGCGAAGGGGAAGGTACCATTTCTCATCAATTGAGCAATGTGATAGGAGTCGAGCTTGTCATCTTTCTTCTTATGAACACCGACTCTCATATAGAGGGCATGTCCAAGACAGAATTGAACATCATCATTCTGACAGGCATCTTGAAGCCAGTAGTAGTTAAAGTTGATTCAACACCGACTACGACATCTGGATAGAATGGGCTGATCTCTTTGACGGAGGTCGAGATAGGTAGCTTGAATTTTTTGTGAACATAAATTTTGTTCATATTATCAAGGCAGATAAACATATTATCTTTGTGAAGGTCAATTCCGCAAAAATATTTTGCGTTGATTGTTCTGACTATAGCATTTTGGGTTCTCCATTTCTTGTTAGTTTACAGTGGTATGGAAACTTACAAAATTTTGGAGAACCTTGTTGTTAATATCACAGATTCCACGGATGCCATTTACGTTAGAGTGAGGAGTGGTAATCGTCTCGATTGCCGTCT
>JADJNX010000019.1 GCA_016714125.1 Ignavibacteriales bacterium
ACCTTTAGCCGATCCCTCTGCTGTGAACACATATCTAATTTCACAGGCTGCTAAAGACAAGGGAATATCAGTTCTTCTTAATGGTATCGGAGGAGATGAGGTTTTTGGAGGATATCGATCCTATTTAGCTTGCATTTACGCAGATTATTATGGACACTTACCTTTTTTGCAAAAAATCTATTAGGTTCTGTCATAAAAAAGAATACCGCAACTCGAAAAGCAGGAATTTAAATATATCAGGTGGGTGAAGGAGTTTTAAATTTCTCACACTTGCCAAGGTGAAGAGAGTTTTTTCTCAAGTGGCAATGTCTCCTTAACTGAGGAAAACTTCAATAAATATTTCCTGAATAGTAAAATAAATCTATCAAACTCCTTTTATTTTTATGAAGCAAAAAACTTGTATTCAAAAGATTCATTATCATATTTAACAAAAATGTGTCTTAATGATACCCAGGTTTACATGACTGATCACAATCTTTTGTACTCAGATAAAGCATCTATGGCAGCTCTGTTGAAGGTCGTCCGCCATTAATTGATCATCGGATTGTCGAATTTATGTTTACACTTCCCCAAAATTCAGAATTAACGGCTTTACTCAAAAATATCTTTTGAAAAAGTTGCTGAAAATATTTGCTAAAACAGATTGTTAATCGACCTAAAGCACCATTTAGTGCTCCAATGAGAGCTTGGTAAAAAATGAATTAAGGGAAATGGTTGGCGATCTACTGTCCGAGTCTTCATTGAAGAATAGAGGCGTTTACAACCCAAATTATGTTCAAAGAGTTGATTAAAAATAATCAATCCGGTTTACAAGATAACTCCCAACTCTATTTTAGATTATTAACTAACGAAATTTGGTTTAGAACCTTTTTGATGAAAGTTTTATGATACAACTGTTACAGGAATTAAAAGACGGAAGATGGAATTATCCGAGGTCCCAATACCTCAAATTGATCCAAATTCACTTTTAGTAAAAAATCATTATTCCGTAATTAGTGTCGGGACAGAAAGTAAAACAGTTTCAGATGCTCGCAAGAATTTAATTTCTAAAGCATTATCCAGACAAAAGAAGTTAAACAGGTGCTGGAATCAATAAAAACCGAAGGGCTATCCAATACTTACAATCTTGTAATGAATAAATTAACAACCCCCCGCCTCTTGGTGCAGCTGTGCCGGTGAGGTCATTAAAGTGGGGAGCATCAATTAAGGAGTTTAAAGTTGGTGACCGGGTTGCGTGTGGAGGGTCTGGTGCCGTTCACGCTGAAATTGTGTCTGTTCCTAAAAATTTATGCGTGAAACTTCCTGATAATGTTGAAACAAAAACAGCGGCATTTTCTACAATTGCTTCTATTGCAATCCAAGGTATCAGACAGGTTCAATTATCTTTTGGTGAATCCTGTTTGGTTATCGGATTAGGATTGATTGGGCAAATCACTCTCCAGGTTCTCTCGGCAGCCGGTATTAAAGCTATAGGTGTGGATGTAAGTGCAAAACAAGTGGATTTTGCTAACAAGTTGGGTTTTGGGAAATCATTTAATAGAGATGATTTAAATCTTGAAAAAAATATATATCATCTTACTGGTGGTTTTGGAGTTGATGGGGTTATTATCACTGCAGCTACCGCCTCGCTTGATCCGATTAATTTTGCAGGCAAAGTTTGTCGCCAAAAAAGGAAAAGTTGTTATTGTTGGTGCAGTTCCAACAGGTTTTGCAAGAGAAATTATTATAAAAAGAGTTGGAATTGAAAATGTCCATGTCTTATGGACCGGCAGATATGATACTGCTTATGAAGAGAGAGGGATTGATTATCCTATTGGATATGTTCGTTGGACAGAAAACAGGAATATGTTGTCTTTTGTCGAATTGATATCTGAAAAGAAATTAAACATAGATGATCTTATAACGCATGTTTTTGATTTTCAAGAGGCACCGGATGCATATTCTCTGATTCTAAGTGGGGCTGAGCATAAACTCGGGGTATTGTTGCGTTATAAAGATGATGGGAGCCGGGTCGTTCGCCCAAAACTATCTGCTTCCAAATCTGCCACCAAATTCAAACTTATTGGGTGTTTGTACAGCCGGAGGTGTTACAGCCTCGAATGTCGCCAAAAAATATGGCTTTAATTATGCTACTTCGAATGATGAAAAACTATTCTCTGACCCTTTATTAAATACTGTTTTTGTAGCAACTCGACACAATTTGCACTTTGAATTTGTAAAAAAGCAATTGAGAGAGGCAAAAATGTATTTGTTGAAAAGCCCCTTTGCTTATCAATTGAAGAGCTTGAGATTATTCACCACTTGTATTTAAAGACTCCTGTGCGTTTTTTTATTTAGGTTTCAATCGTCGATTTGCTCCTTTAGTCCGAATATTAAGGACAATTTATCCTCCGATTTACCTATCTCTATTAATTACAGAATAAATGCCGGTTTTATTCCCAAGAATCATTGGGTTCACGATCCGGAAATTGGTGGAGGTAGAATTATTGGAGAAGTGTGTCACTTTGTTGATCTTTGTACATATCTGACAGGGTCTCCAATTGTTTCAGTTTACGCAATCGAAATGGAGACAAAGGATAGTTTGATGGATACAATTTCGATAACATTAAAATTTGCAAATGATAGTATCGCCTCCGTTACCTATTTCTCAAAACGGTAACAAATCCGTTTCAAAAGAGTATTTGGAAGTTTTTCTGGGGGTATGACTTTTATCTTGACGATTTCAGATCTCTGACACTTTTCGAAGAAAATGAAAATAGTTAAATTAAAAAACAAGATAAGGGTCATCATACAGAAGTCACAGAATTTTTGGAATCAATTGAAAAAGGAGTTGATTCTCCAATTCCATTTTCAGAACTCTATCACTCAAGTTTAGCTACATTTAAATTATTGAATCGATTAAAGATAGATCCGTAATTACAATATGAACGAAAATAATCTTAGAGTGTTAGATAGATTAGTCAATTATGTTGAAAAAGAGAAGTATCAAGGATTTGACCCCTATGATATTTTAAATTCTAAACTACCCTTAAGTTTTTTAAGCAAATATGGTCAGGTTGCACTCCTTCAAATACAAAAAAGAAGCCCGATTAGTTTAAGACCTGTCTTTGGTGTACAAAAGAGATTAATCCTAAAGGAATGGCATTATTCCTTACCTCATATTCAAATCTTTATCAACTAACCGGCGACGACGAAAAATACCGAATAAAAGCAAAAAAATTTTTTGAATAGTTATTCTCAAACAATAACACAAAATACGATGGATATGCTTGGGGATATAACTTTGTTTGGGCAGCAAAGAAAAAGTTCTTGATAAATTTCATCCTTCAATTGTAGTAAGTGGTTTTGTTGGTAAGTCAGTTTATGATTATTATCAGATAACAAAAGATGACAGGTGTATTGAAGTCCTACTTGGAATTAAAAAATACATTGAAAAGTATTTGCATGTCACAGAGAATGAAAAGGGTATTTGTTTTAGTTATACTGATGTAATCAAAGATTGTTGTTTTAATGCATCTTTGTTGGCTGCCGAGATACTGGCTATAGTCGCTAAAATTACGGATGACCGTGAAGCTTTTGCAAAGGCAAAGGCTGCTGTCGATTTTGTAGTTGGCTACCAGAAAGAAGATGGAAGATGGAACTATTCTGTTGATATTAAGACTGGAAAAGAAGATACGCAGTTGGATTTCCATCAAGGTTTTGTAATAGATAGTATCCAGAATTTCGTAAATCATTCAGCAGAGACCGACACTCGGTATCTATTAAGTATTCAAAAGGGACTGGAATTCTATTATAATTTTTATTTTTAAAAGATGGTAAGAATGGTTTGGCGATATCCAAAAGTATATCCAATCGACATCCATAATCAAGCCCAAGGGATTATTACTTTTAGTAACTATATTTCGCAATCTTCTCAATATTTAGATGCATCCGCATTAATTGTCGCATGGACTTGTAACAATATGTTGGATAAAGATGGATATTTTATCACCGTGTTAACCGCTTATATAAAAATAAGACATCTTTTATCAGATGGTCACAAGCTTGGATGATGAAAGCCTAAGTCATTTTTCCCTTCAGAAAAAGTTATGGCAAGTGAATTGAAATTTTATTCTTTTTGTACATCCATCAAAATACCATCTTTTTAGGCTTACCATAAATTCACTTATTGAAGATGGACACAGCGTTGAGATACTTATTACCTCGAAAGATGTTTTGGAGCCTCTTCTTAAAAACGAAGGATGGTACTACCGGAATATTTTTCCAGAAGGAAGAAAATTAAAAACCTTCCTGCAAAAGTAAGTGCCGTTATTAATACTTTTAGGACCCTTTTCAGAATACACAAATACTGTAGGGAAGAAAGTATGATTTGTTTATTACTGATGACTTATTAACAATCACCGGGATGTATAAAAAAAATCCCAACTATTCTATTTCAAGATGATGACATAAAAGCAGTACCTGAATCATTCCTGCTCTTAAAAACTACGGATTATGTGTTAGCTCCGATTTGGACTGATTTTGGGGGATACAACTCTAAAAAACTTTCTATCCTCGGCTTTAAATAATCGGCGTATTTGCACCTGATCATTTTAAGGTCGATCAAAATATTTCTGCTAAATATTTGGATTTGACTAAAAAGAATTTTATTTTAAGATTAGTTTCCCTTACGGCTACCCACGATATGGGGAAAACAGGTCTTGATAATAAAGGGTTTTGGAATTGATCAAACTACTTTCGATGCATGGGATGGTACATATTTCTTCTGAAAGGGAATTACCTGAATCACTGGAAAAGTATCGACTTAAAATTGACTCAAGTGATATTATTCATGTAATAGCTTCTGCAGATTTATTTATCAGTGATTCACAAACAATGTCAGCCGAAGCCGGATATTTCGGCACACCCTATATTCGTTATAATGATTTTGTTGGTTTGATTAGTTATCTTGATGTACTTGAAAATAAATATAATCTTGGTTACGGCATCAAAACTACCGAATATGAGAAGCTTATTATCACGGTAAAAGAATTATTAAACAATGAAAATCTTAAAGCTGAGAATAAATTACGTCGCCAATCGATGTTAGATGATACTGAGGATTTGACAGAACTCATGATTAAATTATTTACAGGTTTCCCCCAAAGTCTTGAGTTTTTAAGAATAGAAAAAAAGTGGCTTAATATGTGTGGAATATTCAGTGTCATCGCGAAATCGAATAGTTACCTCCAAAATTTCTAAAAAGATATTCTTGAATCTGTCTCGCAGTTCTCAGAGGTCAGAGGAGTTGATTCATCCGGCATATCTTACATAGATGAGCAAAAAAAACAAATAACTGTTATCAAAGGGCCAGTAAAAATAAGCACTTTGCTAAAAAAAACGGCTGTAACTTCTCAAATATTGCCGATTAATAATAACGTGTATTTTGCTTTTGGACATACCCGGTTAGTAACAAATGGGTCGCAACTCCTGGATGTGAATAATCAACCTGTTATTAAGAATGGGATCGTTGGAGTCCATAATGGTATTATCGTTAACGATAATGAAATATGGGATCAGAACCCGGATTTAGAAAGGCAATTTGAAATTGATACAGAAGTACTGATCTCACTCCTTAAGAAGAAACTTGATGCCGGGAAATCTTTAAGTAATGCTTTAAGAGATATTGAAGATGCAGTTGTTGGCACTTTGTCTGTAGCCCTGTTATTCGACGACAAAAACGAATTCCTTGTCTATTCAAATTATGGTTCTTTTTATGTTCTTACAGATTACAAAACACTGTTCATTCTTGCCTCCGAAAAACATTCTAAATCGTCTTAAAAAAGGTTTAAAGTTTTAAGCAACGAAGAATTTTTACCTTAAAACAAATAACCACCTTAACAGGTTATTTAATAAATATTAAAGATTTTCAGGTAAACCATTTTGATCTAAACTCTAATGAAAATTTTAATCTGACAGATTCCAACCACAAATTGGAGATTGAGATAAAAAATATTCATTCTGAAAAGGATCAGATTGATGCAGTGGTCGATCCTGAAAAGTTCAGATTGAATCCGGTTTTGATAAAGAAAAGGATCTACTCGAGTTTAACTTTGATCGTATTTCAAAATTGAAAAGATGTACAAAATGTATCCTCCCGGAGACATTTCCTTTTATTCATTTTGATGAACAAGGGAGTTTGTAATTACTGCAAAAATTACAAAATAAAAATCAACCAAAACCGATGGAAGAATTGTTCAAACTTGTTGAACCATATCGTAAGAAAGATGGGATCCCAGATGTACTAATTCCCTTTAGTGGCGGGCGCGGTAGCACTCTTACCCTGCATTTAGTTAAAAAGGAATTAAGATTGAACCCAATCGCATTTACTTATGATTGGGGTATGGTTACAGATCTGGCAAGGAGAAATATCGCCCGTGCTTGCGGTCAGCTTGGTGTTGAGCACATTATCGTTTCGGCTGACATAAAGTGGAAAAGAAACAATATCGGAAAAATATTCTCGCGTGGATGAAAAAACCACATCTTGGTATGATTCCGCTTTTCATGGCAGGCGACAAATACTTCTTCTATTATTGTGATAAAGTTCGTAAACAGAATGATATCCTTCTGAATATATGGGGTATCAACCCTTTGGAAAATACTGACTTCAAAGTTGGGTATGCAGGTTTGGCTCCCGAATTCGACAAAAAAATGATTTATTCTATTTCACTTAAAAATCAGCTTAATCTTTTTAAGTTCGTTGGCTCCAATTTTTATTAAACTCAGGATATCTCAATTCCTCTCTGATTGACACTTTTGGTTCCTTCCTTCGCGGTATTTTGCCAAGCGTACTGATTATTTCCATATGTTTGATTACTACAGATGGGATGAAGATGAACTCGAACAGTTGTTACATAATGAATACGGTTGGGAAAAGGCTATTGACACACCGACAACCTGGAGAATCGGAGATGGGACGGCAAGTTTCTACAATTATGTTTACTACACAGTAGGAGGGTTTTCCGAATATGATACTTTTAGAAGTAATCAGGTCCGGGAAGGGATGATTACAAGAGAGCGGGCACTGGAACTTGTTAATATTGAAAACCGTCCCAGATATGAAACCCTAAAGTGGTATCTTGAAATAGTTGGGCTTGATTTCGAGCCTGTTATAAAAGTTGTCAACTCAATTCCAAAGAACTATTAGTCATCTATCATGTTACCAAGAGTATTTCTGTTATTTATTGTCTGCAGTTTTTACTCCTTGCACAAAGCAGCTTTTATTATACAAACGATTCATACGCGAAGTATATTGAATATTCGATAAATAATGGGTCTTTGAATCTGAAGTATCCATTGATAAAACCCTATTCTATGGCTGATATCGGATCAAAGAAGGCATTATTTAATAATGGTTTAAATTGGTGAATATCTTGAAAATGAGATACTGTCCTACAATTTTGATCCCGAAAAATCCCCATCAGGCATAGTCAAAGGAGATGTAAAGTTAAACTTTACGCAATCTGTTATTGCAAAATCTCGTAATTCCGTCAAGCTCTCGTTTAATTACCCGGCGAATAATTTCGCATTTAAATCTTCATTTCAATTTGATCAGAATTTTAAGGATGATTCCACATATTTTGGAGAATTAGGGGAATGGTATTATGGTAGATTTGATGAAGCTTATTTGGTGTATCGTGATGACTCAGGGAAATTCAATGCTTCTTTTGGGCGAGTGAACCGTAACCTCGGATCATACTCGTCAAATAGTCTGGTATTATCGGATAACCCTTATTCATTTGATCACCTTTGGCTTCAGTACAAAAATGATCTCCTCAGCTTTTCGTTTATGTCAGCAAAACTCGAAGATAAATATGGTTTTGATATAAGGTCAAAAGACTCATCGAGTTATGGTTGGTACAAAAGGTTCTATTCTCTTCACAGGTTGGATATTAATGTTTTTGAGAATCTTAAAGTAGCCCTTACAGAAGTTGTTATTTACGGTGGTAAAAATCAACAATGGCTCTCCTATTACCAAAATCCGTTTATTCCTTTCTACATCTCCAAAAACAATGAAAGAAGCAGTACGGATGAGGAGAATGCCAATATCTATCTCGCCTTGGATATTTGGTATAAGCCGGTAAAATCAGTGACACTCTTCACACAGATTTTTATAGATGATATCGACTTTAAATCAGAAAACAGAAAAATTCCCGGAGAGAAAAGCAATTTTTTGGGAGTTTAACATTAACTGATTTAGTTTTTACCTTTATCACAGTTAGGAGTTGCTGCAACCTGGGTTGAGAACTGGACATATAATTCATTCTATACTTGGGCAAACTACAATATCCATGAGAGAAGCATCGGATATCCTTTAATAGTTTTCAAAGGTTCGAACTCTTTTTCGATTATTTTGGTATTCAACCGATGATTATCTCGGGTAAAGTATCCTACTCTGAGAAAGGTGACAACTCCCTAAATAATCCCTTCAGGGCAACATTCGAACCTTTTCCAATGGGAGTTGTTGAGAAAATTATAAATTTGGAAGCAAAGGGAGTTATTTCTTTAGTAGTGTATTTATTGGCGACATACTTCTAAGTTACAGCAAAATCAAGAACGAACAAAACATAAAAGGAATTGATGTGAAATCAGTTTAGTTTCGTACTTAAATCTGAAATATCAATTGTATTAATATGAAACTTAAAAATCAAATTTGACCTAAACACCAATCTAGGATGGTTTTGATTTACCTCCCCCCCAATTTCGTCATTTTCCGACATCAACCTCCCCTAACCTCAACAAAAACAACAACTTTACAAAAAATCATACGACATAAAAGTTGTCGATAGATGTCGTTACGACATGATTTGGTACATTGCGGTTTGAAAATCGTCAATTATTTGTCATGAAAGTGGTAGAATATGTCGTTAATGAGAATTTTTGTTGTAGCTGTTATGTTGGTGGGTGGTCTGTTTGCTCAGACAGTTTTCACTCGTGTTGATCATCCTGTCTATGGTCTGCTCTCCCGTCTTGATGCACGGCAGATTATTGATTTTAATTCTGAAGTGTTGCCCCTCTCGCGTATGGAGGTTGCCCAACTCCTCCTCCGGATCGAAGATTCCCGCGATAAGCTTAATCCACTTGAACTTCAGGAACTCCGGTTTTTCCTGGAAGAATTTGCGTTGGAAGTAGCGAAGTATCAGAGTCACGAAGTCGACCAGGAACCCAGTCCAGAGTCACAAGCAGGGGGAAGTCACAGAGTCACAGAGTCACGAAGTCGCTTCTTTAATCCTCCCCTCTACTTCTAGGAGAGGGGTCGGGGGTGAGGTCGGAGAGGTCTGGGGTGAGGTCCTGGAAAAGGAAAGATACTGGCTATTTGCATACACAGACGATCAATTTGCATTAAGGGTATCACCGTTGGCGGGATATGGCGTTCGCTCGGTGGCAGGGGAGACAAGTACGATTCGCTGGCCGGGATTGAAGTTTTTCGGATATGGTGGCGACTGGTTTGGTGCATCGTTTGAATATGTGGATTTTGGTGAAACGGGCAGCAACACCGACCGAAACAAAAGATTCTCTCCTATTACAGGTGCTTATGTTAACAATCAAGAGGGCAGCACATTTGAGTATAGTGATGTGAAGGGATCCGTTTCGTTCAGTTGGAAGTGGGGTAACATTTCGATTATTAAAGATTATCAGACCTGGGGACACGGACAGTTTGGTCAGGTGATTATGTCAACAAAGGCGCCATCGTTCACGCAGATCAGGTTTCATGCAAATCCCGTAAGCTGGTTCAGGTTCAACTATTTCCAGGGGTGGGTAAATTCCCTGATATATGATTCTTCCGCGGCGTTTTGGAGTCATACGGAGAGTGTTAGTCCAAGTCGTATCATCCCCTATAAAGACAAATATGTAGTTGCAAATCTGGCTACTTTTAGTGTGATTGATGAGCTCGACCTCTCGATAGGGAACGCATTTGTTTACGGTCCCAATTTCCGTTTTGAAACCATGATTCCTTTCCTCTATTACAAGGTGATGGATCATAACACGGGTAGAATCGCAGCCGACGACGGGAACGGGATGATTTTTTCCGATTTTAAGGTGCGCTTCCCAAAAGATTATCTTTTCTACGGCTCCACTTATATAGATGTGATCAATTTGCGCGATCTTCTCAACGGCAGGTTCGATAATCAGTGGCTTGCCTTCACTGTTGGTGCCAAACGGTTTAATCTTTTTATCCCAAATCTTGATGTATCGATCGAATATTCCCGCGTGAATCCATGGAACTATGAGAACCGTAACGACCTGGCAAGCTACAAACACCTCGGTTATCAGTTGGGCCACTGGATCGGACAAAATGCCGACCAGCTTCGTTTACAGGTGAATTATAGCCATATCAGGGGCCTCCGCCATTTTGCCTATCTCGAATGGGTAAGAAAGGGTGTTGAAGGAGACATCGCTATTGCGTACAACACTGCAAAATACGGCATCGTGGAGTTCCTGCAGGGTCCACTCAGAAAAGATTTCCGCTTTGGTCTCGAAACCACCTGGGAGCCATACCACGAAGTTAAGCTTAGAGGCTACTACGAACTTTCGATGATCTCAGATGAAGACCCCGTGAGAACACCAACCTATCTTAGGGGAACACAGCACTCCTTTGGGCTTATTGCGAGTTATGGGTTTAGAGGAAGTTACATATTTCACAAGGGCCAATCTTTTCTTAACGTCCACTTCTTTCTTTTTGCCTTTGAGGAAGTGGTGGTCGGCTTCTTCGAGGAGGACAAGGCGGAAGTGAAGTTTTTGTTCTAATAGTTTCTCTGCTATTTTGATTGCCTGGAGTGGGGGAGACGGTTTCGTCTTTTGTGCCGCGGATGATGAGATATTTGCAGTCTTTTGGGAGCTCATCGGCGAAGTGGATGGCTGACCGTTTTTCATATACTCCATTTCCTTCGATATGCACAAGTTGTTGAAGTGCCTCCCGAATGCGCGGGACATTTAAACAGCATTCGGCTACATCTGTTATTCCCCCTGAGATTATTGCTGCTTTCACATCATGTCTTTTCCGGAGGGTGAGGTATGTCATCATTCCACCGCGGCTCCAACCTTCCATTGCCCAACGGGAAGTGTCGGCGAACGGGATATCATTTGCGATCTCCATCAGGTTCAAGATATCATCCACATCACTCCCACCAAATTCATCGTGCAGCTCGTTATTAAATGATGCTCGATACATCGAAGCAAACACAACAAACCCCCATGATGCCAGTTGTCCAAACATCCCTCTTGCTGTGAACTTGTCGATCGCCCCACGTTCCTTTGATCCGCCGCGGTTCCAGATGATGCAGGGGAGGGCAACTAACCCCGACCCTCCTATAAGGAGGGGAGGTTCTTGTAAGAAGTTTGGTTAGATGGCAAAGAGTTTTTTATATCCCCATTGAGAACAGGTGAAGAAGTGCTCGGGTACTAAAGAAGTCAGGTCAATTCGTTATCCTTCCCCTCTCCTTTTAGGAGAGGGGTTAGGGGTGAGGTCGTGAATTTCTTCGGATATGCAATATACCCCTGCACTTCATATCCATCAGACGCATAAACAATGGCTTCTACGATGGTATTATCGATGGCGGCGGATCCCCAGCCTGAGCGGAGCATTTGCAACTGCTTTTCGGGAAGGACTATTATCTCACGATGGATTATATTTGGGTTCATAAAATTTGGTTTTGAGTTGAAAAAACAAAATAACAAGAGCAAAAATGTAACTAATTCTCCGCAAAAAGTTGTGCGAGGGAATATTTTCATGAAAATTGGGATTGCTGTGCTGATTGTGGCGGTGGTGGTCGTTTTTGTGGTTCCCGGTTTGACAGATAGAAGTTACAAGAGTGAGACAAATGAGCCTGAGGAGGTCATGTTTACTAAAGAGGGAAATGTAGCCATTTTGGATTCGCTTGGTAAGGAGAGAGTGAAGATTGATGCCGAGTTTGCTGATACAGAATATGACCGTCAGCGCGGGTTGATGTTCCGCAAAACGATGCAAGAGGGACAGGGGATGTTATTCATTTTCCCCGTTGAGGAGATGCAGTCATTCTGGATGAGGAATACCTATATTCCACTCGATATCCTTTTCATCGATGCAAATAAAAAGATTGTCACAATTCATAAAAACACCAAAACTTTGAGCGATCAGAGTTATCCGAGTACTGCTCCTTCGAAGTATGTTCTTGAGGTGGTTAGTGGGTTTTGTGTGAAACATGGTGTTGAAGTTGGGGATGTTGTTGGGTGGGAATTAACCGCGAAGGCCGACAATTAATTGAAGCGAGAGGGACCTCACCCCCGACCCCTCTCCTAGAAGGAGAGGGGAGGAAGAAATTAAGAATATTATTTTATGAAAGTACCCCATAAGATTTATACTGAGGCCACTTCACGCGCAAGACAGCTTCGAAAGAAAGCTACTGAATCGGAAGAAATTTTGAGGATTTTTTATAGTGGATTTTTGCGCCGATGGGTTAAAACTGATCATTGAGGCTGATGGGGGATATCACGATGAAATTGAAGAAAAAGATCATTTCCGTGATAATATTTTAGAAGGGATGGGATATAAATTACTTCATTTTACAAATCATCAAATACTAAAAGAAAGTGAATTTGTTATCTTGACCATTAAAACTACAATAAAAGGATTTAAAAGTCAAAATGTTTAAAAACGAAACAAATCCCTCCTGGGACTTCTCATTTCTGAAATTCTCCTTCCCCTCTCCTTCTAGGAGAGGGGTCAGGGGTGAGGTCCGAAATAAGGTCTCAAGTGCCCTGAAATTTAACCAAAACTTCTGTGCGTTCTTGGCGCTCTTCGCGGTTTTACTTACAACAGGTTGCCGGCCACAAGTACCTTCGAATGACATTCTCCACACAGTTGAAAAAAACGGGAGCACTTTTTACATTCTGGGGAGTATGCATTTGGGGAAGGGGGTTTGTTTTGTCGGAAGAGGTTAAGGGGATAATAGAGTCTGTGGATGAGGTGTATTATGAGATTGACATGAAGGAGATGATAGATCCGGCGAATGCGCAGAAGTTGATGCCTTTGATGATGTTACCGGATGGGAAGACTCTTGAGGATTTATATCCGGTTGAAAAGATTGCGGTTTTGAGGCAAAAGTTTAATAAAGCGGGGGTGCCCTGGATGATTGTGGAGAAGCAGAAACCCTTGTTTGGTGCAATGACGGCGATTGCGATGGCGGGGATGAAGCAGGGAATGCAAGCCGACAAAGGGACGGAAAATCTGGTATATGATTATGCCAAAAAGTTTGATAAACCTTCCGCCGGATTTGAGACGATGGAATTTCAAATGTCGTTGTTCGATAGTGTCAGTTATGACATGCAGTATGAAATAGCCGTTTCAACTCTTGATCAGTTGGATTCATTAAAGGGGACCTTTCGGAGCTGTTGGCTGCGTTTCAGTCGGGGATCCAAACGAACTTGAAAAGTTTCTGAAGGAGGATTTTGGAGATGGTGATGCACTTTTGCGAGGGTATTTCTGATCAACAGGAATAGAGACTGGGCAAAAAAAATTGAAGAATTGTCGAAAAATAAAAAGAAATATTTGGTTGTTGTGGGTGCCGGGCATCTTGTCGGCGAGGAACTTATTACAGTTTTTGAAGAATCAAAAGGACTAAATGAAGAAGATATTACTTGTAGTTGGAGCGAGGCCAAACTTCATGAAGGTGGCGCCGGTATATAAAGAGTTTAAGAAACATCCTGAGAAAATTGATGTGCGGTTGTGCCATACGGGGCAGCATTATGATGTGAAGATGTCGGATGTTTTTTTTCGGCAGTTGGGGATTCCCGAGCCTGATTATTATCTGGGGGTCGGAAGTGCGTCTCATGCGATTCAGACGGCAAATATCATGATCGGGTTTGAGAAGGTTTGTCTCGAAATGGAGCCTGATGTTGTGTTGGTCGCAGGGGATGTAAATTCTACGATAGCGTGTGGACTTGTAGCAGTAAAACTTGGAATCAAGTTGGGACACATCGAAGCCGGATTAAGAAGTTATGACCGCACAATGCCAGAAGAGATCAATCGTCTATTGACAGATGCAATTTCAGACTATCTCTTTGTTACCGAAAAAGTGGACTCGAAAGCCTTAAAAAGAGGTGTACCCGACGAAAAGGTGATTTTTACCGGGAATTGTATGATTGACACATTGGCCAGTTTACTGCCTACCTTCCCCCTTCATCTT
Organism: Ignavibacteriales bacterium; assembly: GCA_016714125.1. Lineage (GTDB taxonomy): Bacteria > Bacteroidota > Ignavibacteria > Ignavibacteriales > Ignavibacteriaceae > UTCHB3. Next base: position 14,205 of record JADJNX010000019.1, read on the forward strand.
TAGGGAGGGGCCTGGGGGTGAGGCAGGAGTTGAAGAGGGGAAATATATCCTGCTTACTTTCCACCGTCCCGCAAATGTGGATACAAAAGAATTTTTTGTCAGTCTGAAAGAATTTGTTGGACGATATGGGGCAGAAAACAAGATTGTGTTCCCGATTCATCCCCGCACAAAATCGAACATGGAGAGGTTTGGGGTTTCGATTGATAATACAAATCTGATTTTAACAGAGCCTTTGGGGTATCTTGAGTTTCTTCACATGATGCGTTATGCAAAAGTCGTGGTTACCGATAGTGGTGGCGTTCAGGAAGAGACAACCTGGCTTGGGGTTCCTTGTATAACCGTTCGCGACAACACCGAGAGACCCATTACTATGGAAGTGGGGACAAACATCCTTGCAGGAACCGATTTTAAAAATGTGTTTTCGGCTTTGGATGACTTGATGGCAGGTAAGATAAAAAAAGGGAGAATCCCAGATCTTTGGGATGGAAAAGCTGCTTCAAGAGTGGTTGAGGTTTTTCTATAACGGAAATCCCGGATGTTCCATCACTCTTTGTGCCTGGAGGAGATGCCGTTTTTCGTGATAGGTCAGGATTAGCAACACTTCGCCAAAAGAAAACTTCATAAGGGATGTAACGGGAGATGAAATCTTGTTGGCGTTTAGATCGAGTTTGCGGCTGTTTTCTACAAGTTCTGCAAGTTTGTTGTGGGCAGAGAGGAAATCTTCAAATACCCGACGGGTAAGATTCCCGTGAGCCGGTGCAAAGGAGGATGGATTTGGCATTTTAACTGCCGAATCGGGGTGCATTGTTTTCAGGAAGATTCCGCCCGTTAGTGAAGTATGGAACATCAATTGTCCCGATGATTTTTTTGGGCCTGCCATCACCCGCTCTATTTCTTTCCCGTAAGCTCTAAAGCTTACAGCGATATGGTCGAGGCATTCGGCGATGCTCCATTTCTTTTCTCAGGTTTCCAGTTGATCTGGGTTTCGCTCAAACCTGTAAAATTATCATTCACAATTTTAATCGATTCGGTTAAAAGCTCGTGCAGGTCTTTAAATAAATGTCAATTTGAGTATTCATTTTGCCGTTCCCGGGAAGTGAGAAAAACGCAAATTGCCAAACAATAACAATTAATTAAATAAGTTCATGAAAAATATAAAAACTTTTGTTTTTCCGCTATAATTCTTCTGCCTCTACTCTTAATAATGCAAGATTTGAGTCAAGATTCAAGAAAAGCTTTGACTTTCGACCTTCGGAGTGGTTCCATGGTCAAAGAGCTTACCCTTATGATGATTATTCACTCGAAAGTTACCACAAAGCAATTCTTGTTAAAGAGAGAATGGAAGTGTCGGGAGATGCGATTTCTTCAGCTGCCTGGGAGGCTGTGGGACCTTCTAACATCGGCGGCAGAATTACTGCACTGGTAATTGATCCGGCAGATACAAACACGATAGTTTTAGGTGCTGCGGCGGGTGGTATATTCAAAAGTACCAACGGCGGTGCCACCTGGATGCCAAAAACAGATCAATGGAAATCACTTTCAATTGGTGCCTGGCGATGGACAACAACAATCCAAATATCATCTATTGTGGAACCGGTGAAGCGAACATCAGTACCGATTCTTATGCCGGATTTGGAATGTTGAAGTCAACTGACAAAGGGATACCTGGTTTCCATCAGGACTTGAAAATTCAAGGCACATTGGTGAAATAAAGGTACATCCTCCAATTCCAATCTGATTTTTGAAAGAGTAAGTGGCGGACTTTCCAGTAAAAGTCCTGATCGCGGGATTTACCGTTCAACGGATGCCGGGGCAACATGGGCTAAAGTTTTATATGTATCAGACTCCACTTCGGCAATCGATGTAGATGTTGATCCTGATGATGTAAATATAGTTTATCTAGCTATGTGGGAGAGACTTAGAAGTCCTTCATACAGAAAGCAAGGCTTCTCACAGCATTTTACAGATCCACTGATGGTGGAACAACATGGTCAAAAATATTACGGGTCTACCAATAAACAACAACCGTTTGGGCAGAATCAGCATAGCTGTTGCGCCATCTGATCCAAATATTGTGTATGTTCTTTATAAATCATCCACAAATGCCAATGGAAATGACCATAAATTTTTTGGCTTTTATAAATCGACCGATAAGGGAGCAAGTTTCACTAAGATGCCTGACGGGATACTTCCCGGCGAGTTTTCATCTTTTGGTTGGTATTTTGGTCAACTTGATGTATCACCTGCTGATCCAAACAAGGTATATCTTGGTGAGATCGATGTGCTCTATTCCTCGAATGGAGGTTCTTCATGGGAGAACATCACCAATTCTTACTCATCCTTGACATGGGATACGCAGCATCCTGATCACCACACACTTTGGATTAATCCCTTATAATACCAACAATATAATAGTTGGAAATGATGGCGGTGTATTCAAACATGGCAGGAAGAGACAACTGGTATAAACTGAAAGACCTGCCGATTTCACAGTTTTACGCGATGGAAGTTGATTATTCTAAATCCCGCCCGTGTACTTGGCGGAACGCAGGACAATGGAACCATCATGACCGAAGTGGCGGTATCGACAACTGGGAAGAGATTTATAGTGGCGACGGGTTCCATAGCAAAGTTGATCCTACAAATTCGCAAATAATTTACGCATGTTATCAAAATGGTGGTTTGGGTAGAAGTGATGACGGTGGAAACAGTTTTATGGGAATAACATCCGGACTGATCTTGGCAGATCAAATTGGTCATCACCCTATACTTGATCCCGTCACTCCACAAACTGTCTATTTTGGAAGTTACAAATTACACAAATCGACAAATAAGGAGACACTGGACCGCAATAAGCCCTGATCTCACTAAGGGAGCAAACGGTGTTCTTGGAACTATTACCGCAGTTTCAGTTGCACAGTCAGGAAACTCTCGTGTACTTGTTTACTGGTGCCAATGATGGAACCGTTTATGTATCCACCGATTGGGGAACCACTGGAACAACAGAACCGGGCACTCTTTCAACAGAAATGTAACTGATGTTGTTGTTGTTGATACATCCCAATCAGATATTTATTACCCTTAGTGGTTACAATCGTGATTTGACCAATCCACATGTTTTTATGTCAACAAATTTTGGAGAAAGTTGGAACGATATATCCGAAATCTTCCTGATGTTCCTGTTAATTCCTTGATTATCGATCAGGAAAGGGTTCCGTTCTGTTTGTCGGAACCGATGTAGGTGTGTTTTTTACCAAAAATCTTGGTGCAACCTGGCATTTGCCGGAACCGGACTTCCCAATTCCACGGTTTTTGATATAGTATATCATGCCCCAACTCAGATGCTCTATGCAGGTACACACGAGATCAATTTTGCTCTGGATGTATCGATTCTTACAGGAATCAAGGACAATGAAACTACTCGACTGGATTTTCAGTTAAATGGTAACTACCTAATCCATTTAATCCGTCAACAAAGATAGAATTTGTTGTTGGAGTGAAGGGGAGACTACACACTAAGTGTCTTTAATGCAAATGGCGAACTGATGGCAAACCTTTTGAACGGCGAGTTTGAACCGGGGAAATATTCGGCACAATTCTCGGGAATGGATATCCTTCAGGATATATTATTACCGTTTGCAGGGGATGGGAAAACTGCCACGGGGAAAATGGTCCTGCTAAAATGAGGGGGTTAAAAAGCTTTAAGAAAGAAAAAATTGATAGATATTAAACAAACGAAGACTGAGCGGGCGATCTAAGTTGGTGTGCGCATAGGGCAGACACCGCGGGAAACAGCTCAGGAACATATTGACGAGTTGGAAGAACTTCGGCGACTGCCGGAGGAAACTGTCATAAAATTCAGCAGGACAAGGCAACGGCTTGATTCAGCTTTTATGTCGGAAAAGGAAAGCGCACACGAGATACTCGACCTGATAGAACCCAATGAGATTGATCTTATAGTTTTTGACGATGATCTTTCCATGATTCAGGTTCGTAATCTCAGCAACCTATTTGATAAAAAGGTTATCGATAAAGCGGACTTTATCCTCGACTATTTGCCTCGCGAGCACGCACTAAAGAGAGGCCAGGACGCAAGTTGAGCTGGCACAGTTGAAGTATATGCTTCCCCGTCTTACAAGAGCCTGGACACCTTTCAAAGCAGTATGGAGGACTTGGCACCAAAGGACCCGGGAAGCACAGATCGAAACAGATCGCCGTATCATCCGTGACAGAATTGCCATGCTTTCTGAGAAACTGAAAGAGATTGAATCGAATAGGAAACCAGACTAAAAACCGTAAGGATAAAATTAAAGTCTCTCTCGTTGGTTACACCAATGCCGGTAAATCAACGATATTTAATCTTTCTGACAGAGTCTGATGTTTTTGCCGAAGATAAACTTTTTGCAACGCCGATTCAACGACAAGAGTTTTTCAGGTTGATAAAGCCCATTCAGTCCTCGAAGTGACACTGTCCGGTTTATCAGAAAACTCCTGCTCACTTGGTGGCATCGTTTTAAGCACACTCAATGAGGTAAGGATGCCGATATC
>JADJNX010000020.1 GCA_016714125.1 Ignavibacteriales bacterium
TATACCTAATACCTAATACCTTATCGGAACGATACTGGCTTATTCGCATACACAGACGATCAATTTGCATTACGGTTTTCTACCGTTGGCGGATATGGTGTCTTCGCTCGGTGGCAGGGAGACAACAGGATCTCGCTGGCCGATTAAATTTTTGGATATGGTGGGCGACTGGTTTGGGGCATCACGGGGAATATGTGGATTTTGGCGAGACCGGCAGCAATACTGATCGAAACAAAAGGTTCTCCCCATTACAGGTGCTTATGTGAACCTTCAATCGGGCAGCACATTTGAGTATAGTGATGTGAAGGGTCTCCGTTTCGTTCAGTTGGAAGCGGGCAACATTTCGATTATTAAAGATTACCAGACCTGGGACACGGACAGTTTGGTCAGGTGATTCTGTCAAAAAGGCGCCATCGTTCACACAGATCACGTTTCATGCTAATCCTGCAAGCTGGTTCAGGTTTAACTATTTTCAGGGGTGGGTAAATTCCCTGATATATGATTCATCCGCAGCGTTTTGGAGTCATACAGAGAGTGTTAGTCCAATGTATCATCCCCCTATAAAGACAAATTCGTAGTTGCAAATCTGGCTACTTTTAGTGTGATGGATGAGCTTGATCTCTCGATAGGAACGCATTTGTTTACGGTCCAACGTTTTGAAAACCCTCATTCCTTTCCTCTATTAACAAGGTGATGGATCACAATACGGGTAGAATTAGAGGAGACGACGGGAACGGAATGATTTTTTCCGATTTGAACGTGCGCTTCCCAAAAGATTATCTTTTCTACGGTTCCACTTTTATATAGATGTGATCAACTTGCGCGATCTTCTCAACGGCAGGTTCGATAATCAGTGGCTCGCCTTTCACAGTTGGTGCCAAACGGTTTAATCTTTTATTCCAAATCTTGATGTGTCGACGAATATTCCCGCGTGAATCCACGGAACTACGAGAACCGGAACGACCTCGGCAAGCCAAACATCTCGGCTATCAGTGGGGCCACTGGATTGGACAAAATGCCGACCAGCTCCGGTTTTCAGATGAATTATAAACATATCAGGGGGTCTGCGTCACTTCGCCTATCTCGAAATGGGTAAGAAAGGTGTTGAAGGCGACATCGCTATTGCCTACAACAAAAAAAAATACGGCATCGTGGAGTTCCTGCAAGTCCACCTGTGAAAGATTCTTTGGTCTCGACACCCTGGGAACCCTCACGAAGTTAAAGCTGCGAGGCTACTACATGAGCTTCGATGATCCAGAGAAGACCCCGTGAGAACACCTACCTATCTTAGGGGAACGCAGCATTCATTTGGGCTTATCGCGATATGGGTCTGGAGAAGTCACGAATACAGAGTCACAGAGTCACGGAGAAGTCACTGAAGCCACAGAGTCACGAGTGAAGTCCAGAGTCACGGAGAAAGCCACTAACGAGCAAAATACTGGAAGTTGGGCTCATGATGTCATTTTACAGATAGTGTTTGGCAGAAGGCCAGACTGTTGTTTAAGGAGTTGTATGAAGAGGAAACAGCAAGAACTTACGAGACTAATCCAGGCCGATCCAAAAATGGGGGTTCGGGAACAAAGAAAGAGCCATTTATATTGCCCCTTATAGTGGAATAGCTTATTTTCTGCGAGTTATGGGTTCTTAAGAAGTTACAAATATCGAACAGCAAAATACCGCAAAGAAACCGCTAAAGCCCCACTTGGCCCGGGAAGGGAGAAGAAACTCGGGAGGAAAACCAAAAGTCACTCTGTGACTTTCTTAATGCGTCCACTTCTTTCTTTTTGCCTTTGAGGAAGTGGTCGGCTTCTTCGAGGAGGACAAGGCGGAAGTGAAGTTTTTGTTCTAATAGTTTCTCTGCTATTTTGATTGCCTGGAGCGGGGAGACGGTTTCGTCTCTTGTGCCGTGGATGATGAGATATTTGCAGTCTTTTGGGAGTTCATCGGCGAAGTGAATTGCTGACCGTTTTTCATATACTCTAATTCCTTCGATTTGCACGAGTTGTTGAAGTGTCGCCTGAATGCGCGGGACATTTAAACAACATTCGGCTACATCTGTTATTCCACCTGAAATTATTGCGGCTTTTACATCATGTCTTTTTCTGAGGGCAAGGTAGGTCATCATTCCGCCGCGGCTCCAACCTTCCATTGCCCAGCGGGAAGTGTCTGGCGAATGGATTTCTTTTGCGATTTCCATCAGGTTCAGGATATCATCCACATCACTTTCCACCAAATTCATCGTGCAGTTCATCATTAAAAGATGCTCGATACATCGAAGCAAACACCACAAATCCCCATGATGCAAGTTGTCCAAACATCCCTCTTGCGGTGAATTTATCAATCGCCCCGCGTTCTTTTGATCCTCCGCGGTTCCAGATTATGCAGGGGGCCCCGACCTCACCCCCGACCCCTCTCCTATAAGGAGAGGGGAGGTTCTTGTAAGAAGTTTGGTTAGATGGCAAAGAGTTTTTTATATCCCCATTGAGAACAGGTGAAGAAGTGTGCTGGGTACTAAAGAAGTCAAGGGTTCTTGATCAGTCAATTCGTTATCCTTCCCTCTCCTTTTAGGAGAGGGGTTAGCGAGGTCGTGACCGCGCGGGGGGGATTTCTTCGGATATGCTATATCCCCCTGCACTTCATATCCATCGGACATATAAACAATGGCCTCTACGAAGGTGTCATCGATGGCGGCGGATCCCCAGCCGGAGCGGAGCATTTGCAACTGCTTTTCGGGAAGGACTATTATCTCACGATGGATTATATTTGGGTTCATAAAATTTGGTTTTGAGTTGAAAAAACAAAATAACAAGAGCAAAAATGTAACTAATTCTCAGCAAAAAGTTGTGCGAGGGAATATTTTCATAAAAATTGGGATTGCTGTGCTGATTGTGGCGGTGGTGGTCGTGTTTGTGGTTCCCGGATTGACGGATAGAAGTTATAAAAATGAGACAAATGAACCTGGAGGAGGTTATGTTTACAAAAGAGGAAATGTTGCCATTTTGGATTCACTTGGAAAAGAGAGAGTGAAGATTGATGCCGAGTTCGCTGATACCGAATATGACCGGCAGCGCGGATTGATGTTCCGTAAAACGATGCAAGAGGGACAGGGGATGTTATTCATTTTTCCCGTTGAGGAGATGCAGTCATTCTGGATGAGGAATACCTATATTCCACTTGATATCCTTTTCATCGATGCAAATAAAAAAATTGTCACTATTCATAAAAACACCAAAACTTTGAGCGATCAGAGTTATCCGAGTACTGCTCCTTCGAAGATGTTCTTGAAGTGGTTAGTGGGTTTTGTGGAAACATGGTGTTGAAGTTGGGGATGTTGTTGCGGAATTAACCGCGAAGGCCGACAATTAATTGCAGCGAGAGGGACCTCCCTGACCCCTTTCCTAGAAGGAGAGGGAGGGAAGAAAATTAAGAATTTTATTTTATGAAAGGTACCCCAAAGATTTATACTGAGAGGCCACTTCACGGCAAGAGAGCTCTCGAAAGAAAGCTACTGAATCGGAAGAAATTTTTGGGAACTCAGAGATAAAAAGATCGTTGGTACCAAGTTTTACAGACAACGACCTGTTTATTATTCAGTTAATGATAAAGTTTTCTTTTTTATAGTGGATTTTTGTGCCGATGGGTTAAAACTGATCATTGAGGCTGATGGGGATATCACGATGAAATTGAAGAAAAGATCATTTCCGTGATAATATTTTAGAAGGGATGGGATATAAATTACTTCATTTTACAAATCATCAAATACTAAAAAGAAGTGAATTTGTTATCTTGACCATAAAAACTACAATAAAAGGATTTAAAAGTCAAAAAGTTTAAAAACGAAACAAATCCCTCCTGGGACTTTTCATTTCTGAAATTCTCCTTCCCCTCTCCTTCTAGGAGAGGGTCAGGGTGAGGTCCGAAATAAGGTCTCAAGTGCCCTGAAATTTAACCAAAACTTCTTTGCGTTCTTGGCGCTCTTCGCGGTTTTACTTACAACCGGTTGCCGGCCACAAGTACCTTCGAATGACATTCTCCACACAGTTGAAAAAACGGGAGTACTTTTTTACATTCTGGGGAGTATGCATTTGGGGAAGGGGTTTGTGTTGTCGGAAGAGGTTAAGGGGATAATAGAGTCTGTGGATGAGGTGTATTATGAGATTGACATGAAGGAGATGATAGATCCGGCGAATGCTCAGAAGTTGATGCCATTGATGATGTTACCGGATGGGAAGACTCTTGAGGATTTATATCCGATTGAGAAGATTGCGGTTTTGAGGCAAAAGTTTAATAAAGCGGGGGTGCCCTGGATGATTGTGGAGAAACAGAAACCATTGTTTGGTGCGATGACTGCTATTGCAATGGCGGGGATGAAACAAGGGATGCAAGCAGATAAAGGGACGGAAAATCTGGTATATGATTATGCCAAAAAGTTTGATAAACCTTCGGCCGGATTTGAGACGATGGAATTTCAAATGTCGTTGTTCGATAGCGTCAGTTATGATATGCAGTATGAGATAGCCGTTTCTACTCTGGATCAGTTGGATTCATTAAAGGGGGACCTTTCGGAGCTGTTGGCTGCGTTTCAGTCGGGGGATCCAAACGAACTTGAAAAGTTTCTGAAAGAGGATTTTGGAGATGGTGATGCACTTTTTGCCAGGGTATTTCTGATCAACAGGAACAGGGACTGGGCTAAAGAAGATTGAAGAATTGTCAAAAAATAAAAAGAAATATTTGGTTGTTGTTGGTGCCGGGCATCTTGTCGGCGAAGGGAGCCTGTTGCAGTTTTTGAAGAATCAAAAGCACTAAATGAAGAAGATATTACTTGTTGTTGGAGCGAGGCCAAACTTCATGAAGGTGGCGCCGGTATATAAAGAGTTTAAAACATCCAAAGAAGATTGATGTGCGGTTGTGCCATACGGGGCAGCATTATGATGTGAAAATGTCGGATGTATTTTTCAGCAGTTGGGGATTCCCGAACCTGATTATTATCTGGGAGTTGGAAGTGCTTCCCATGCGATTCAAACGGCAAATATTATGATCGGGTTTGAAAAGGTTTGTCTCGAAATGGAGCCTGATGTTGTGTTGGTTGCGGGGGATGTAAATTCTACCATTGCATGTGGACTTGTAGCAGTAAAACTTGGCATCAAATTGGGGCACATCGAAGCCGGGTTAAGAAGTTATGACCGCACGATGCCTGAAGAGATCAATCGACTATTGACAGATGCAATTTCAGATTATCTCTTTGTTACCGAAAAAAGTGGGCTCGAAAGTCTTAAAAAAGAGGGTGTACCCGATGAAAAGGTGATTTTTACCGGGAATTGTATGATTGACACATTAGCAAGTTTACTGCCAAGCCTTCCCCCCTCGCCTTTTAGGAGAGGGGACGGGGGTGAGGTCGGAGTTGAAGAGGGGAAATACATCCTTCTCACTTTCCACCGTCCCGCAAATGTCGATACAAAAGGATTTTTTGTCAGTCTGAAAGAATTTGTTGAGCGATATGGGACCGATAACAAGATTGTGTTCCCGATCCATCCCCGCACAAAATCGAACATGGAGAAATTTGGTATTTCGATTGATAATGCAAATCTGATTTTAACAGAGCCTTTGGGGTATCTTGAGTTTCTTCACATGATGCGGTATGCAAAAGTGGTGGTTACCGATAGTGGTGGTGTTCAGGAAGAGACAACCTGGCTTGGGGTTCCGTGTATAACCGTTCGCGACAATACCGAAAGACCTATCACTGTGGAAGTGGGTACAAACATCCTTGCAGGTACCGATTTTAAAAATGTGTTTTCGGCTTTGGATGACTTGATGGCAGGTAAGATAAAAAAGGGAGAATCCCTGATCTTTGGGATGGAAAAGCTGCTTCAAGAGTAGTAGAAGTATTTTTATAACGGAAATCCCGGATGTTCCATTACTCTTTGTGCCTGAAGGAGATGCCGTTTTTCGTGATAGGTGAGGATTAGCAGCACTTCGCCAAGTGAAAATTTCATAAGGGATGTAACGGGAGATGAAATCTTGTTGGCGTTTAGATCGAGTTCGCGACTGTTTTCCACAAGTTCAGTGAGTTTGTTGTGTGCAGAGAGGAAATCTTCGAATACCCGACGGGTAAGATTCCCGTGAGCCGGTGCAAAGGAGGATGGATTTGGCATTTTAACTGCCGAATCGGGGTGCATTGTTTTCAGGAAGATTCCGCCCGTTAGTGAGGTGTGGAACATAACTTGTCCCGATGATTTTTTTGGGCCTGCCATCACCCGCTCTATTTCTTTTCCGTAAGCTCTAAAGCTTACAGCGATATGGTCGAGGCATTCGGCGATGCTCCACTTCTTTTTCTCAGGTTTCCAGTTGATCTGGGTTTCGCTCAAACCTGTAAAATTATCATTCACAATTTTAATCGATTCGGTTAAAAGCTCGTGCAGGTCTTTAAATAAAATGTCAATTTGAGTATTCATTTTGCCGTTCCCGGGAAGTGAGAAAAACGCTAAATTGCCAAACAATAACAATTAATTAAATAAGTTCATGAAAAATATAAAAACTTTTGTTTTTTCCGCTATAATTCTTCTGCCTCTACTCTTAATAATGCAAGATTTGAGTCCAAGATTCAAGAAAAGCTTTGACTTTCGACCTTCGGAGTGGTTCCACGGTCAAAGAGCTTACCCTTATGATGATTATTCACTCGAAAGTTACCACAAAGCAATTCTTGTTAAAGAGAGAATGGAAGTGTCGGGAGATGCGATTTCTTCAGCTGCCTGGGAGGCTGTGGGACCTTCTAACATCGGCGGCAGGATTACTGCACTGGTAATTGATCCCGCAGATACAAACACGATAGTTTTAGGTGCTGCGGCGGGTGGTATATTCAAAAGTACCAACGGCGGTGCCACCTGGATGCCAAAAACAGATCAATGGAAATCACTTTCTATTGGTGCCCTGGCGATGGACAACAACAATCCAAATATTATCTATTGTGGAACCGGTGAAGCGAACATCAGTACCGATTCTTATGCGGGATTTGGAATGTTGAAGTCAACTGACAAAGGGGATACCTGGTTTCCATCAGGACTTGAAAATTCAAGGCACATTGGTGAAATAAAGGTACATCCCTCCAATTCCAATCTGATTTTTGCAGCAGTAAGTGGCGGGCTTTACAGTAAAAGTCCTGATCGCGGAATTTACCGTTCAACGGATGCCGGGGCAACATGGGCTAAAGTTTTATATGTATCGGACTCCACTTCGGCAATCGATGTAGATGTTGATCCTGATGATGTCAATATAGTTTATGCTGCTATGTGGGAGAGACTTAGAAGTCCTTCATACAGAAAAGCAGCCGGCGCTTCCACAGCATTTTACAGATCCACTGATGGTGGAACAACATGGTCAAAAAATATTACGGGTCTGCCAATAAACAACAACCGTTTGGGCAGAATCAGCATAGCTGTTGCACCATCAGATCCAAATATAGTTTATGCTCTTTACAAGTCTTCAACCAATGCGAATGGAAATGACCATAATTTTTTTGGTTTCTATAAATCGACAGACAAGGGTGCAAGTTTCACCAAGATGCCTGATGGGAGTCTTCCCGGCGAGTTTTCATCTTTTGGTTGGTATTTTGGTCAGCTTGATGTATCACCAGCTGATCCAAACAAGGTATATCTTGGTGAGATCGATGTGCTCTATTCCTCGAATGGAGGTTCTTCATGGGAGAACATCACCAATTCTTACTCATCCTTGACATGGGATCAACAGCATCCTGATCATCACACACTTTGGATTAATCCATACAATACCAACAATATAATAGTTGGAAATGATGGTGGTGTATTCAAAACATGGCAGGGAAGAGACAACTGGTATAAACTGAAAGACCTGCCGATTTCACAGTTTTATGCGATGGAAGTTGATTATCTAAATCCCGCCCGTGTACTTGGCGGAACGCAGGACAACGGAACCATCATGACCAGAAGTGGTGGTATCGACAACTGGGAAGAGATTTACGGTGGCGACGGGTTCCATAGCAAAGTTGATCCTACAAATTCGCTAATAATTTACGCATGTTATCAAAATGGTGGTTTGGGTAGAAGTGATGACGGTGGAAACAGTTTTATGGGAATAACATCCGGGCTCGATCTTGGTAGATCAAACTGGTCATCACCCTATATTCTTGATCCCGTCACTCCACAAACCGTCTATTTTGGAAGTTACAAATTACACAAATCGACAAACAAGGGTGACACATGGACGGCAATTAGTCCTGATCTTACAAAAGGAGCAAACGGTGTTCTTGGAACTATTACCGCAGTTTCAGTTGCACAGTCAGGAAACTCCCGTGTACTTGTTACGGGTGCCAATGATGGAACCGTTTATGTATCCACCGATTGGGGGGGCACCTGGAACAACAGAACCGGAACTCTTCCCAACAGAAATGTAACTGATGTTGTTCTTGATAAGGTACATCCCAATCAGATATTTGTTACACTAAGTGGTTACAACCGTGATCTCACGAATCCACATGTTTTTATGTCAACTAATTTTGGAGAAAGTTGGAACGATATATCCGGAAATCTTCCTGATGTTCCTGTCAATTCCTTGATTATCGATCAGGAAAGGGATTCCGTTCTGTTTGTGGGAACCGATGTAGGTGTATTTTTTACAAAAAATCTTGGTGCAACCTGGTATGTTGCCGGAACAGGACTTCCCAATTCCCCGGTGTTTGATATAGTATATCATGCCCCAACTCAGATGCTCTATGCAGGTACACACGGGAGATCAATTTTTGCTCTGGATGTATCGATTCTTACAGGAATCAATGACAATGAAACTACTCGACTGGATTTTCAGTTAAATGGTAACTACCCTAATCCATTTAATCCATCAACAAAGATAGAATTTGTTGTTGGAGTGAAGGGTGCTTACACATTAAGCGTATTCAAAACAAATGGCGAACTGGTGGCAAACCTGTTGAATGGCGAGTTTGAACCGGGGAAATATTCGGCACAATTTTCGGGGAATGGATATCCTTCAGGGATATATTATTACCGTTTGCAGGGGATGGGGAAAACTGCCACGGGGAAAATGGTCCTGCTAAAGTAGGTTAAAAAAGCTTTAAGAAAGAAAAAATTGATAGATATTAAACAAACGAAGACTGAGCGGGCGATTCTGGTTGGTGTGCGCATAGGGCAGACACCGCGGGAAACAGCTCAGGAACATATTGACGAGTTGGAAGAACTTCTGGCGACTGCCGGAGGAGAAACTGTCATAAAAATTCAGCAGGACAGGCAACGGCTTGATTCAGCTTTTTATGTCGGAAAAGGGAAAGCGCACGAGATACTCGACCTGATAGAACCCAATGAGATTGATCTTATAGTTTTTGACGACGATCTTTCCATGATTCAGGTTCGTAATCTCAGCAACCTATTTGATAAAAAGGTTATCGATAGAAGCGGACTTATCCTCGACATATTTGCCTCGCGAGCACGCACTAAAGAGGCCAGGACGCAAGTTGAGCTGGCACAGTTGAAGTATATGCTTCCCCGTCTTACAAGAGCCTGGACACACCTTTCAAAGCAGTATGGAGGACTTGGCACCAAAGGACCCGGTGAAACACAGATCGAAACAGATCGCCGTATCATCCGTGACAGAATTGCCATGCTTTCTGAGAAACTGAAAGAGATTGAATCGAATAGGGAAACCCAGACTAAAAACCGTAAGGATAAAATTAAAGTCTCACTGGTTGGTTACACCAATGCCGGTAAATCAACGATATTTAATCTTCTGACAGAGTCTGATGTTTTTGCCGAAGATAAACTTTTTGCAACGCTTGATTCAACGACAAGAGTTTTTCAGGTTGATAAAGCCCATTCAGTCCTTTTAAGTGACACTGTCGGGTTTATCAGAAAACTTCCTGCTCACTTGGTGGCATCGTTTAAAAGCACACTCAATGAGGTAAGGGATGCCGATATCCTACTTCATATTATCGATATAACACATCCTTTTTATGAGGATCATATCAGTGTGGTGAATCAAACCCTTAAAGAGCTGAAATTTGAAGACAAAGTGATAATGCATGTCTTTAACAAAGTGGATATTCTTGAGGACAAGGATGTAATCGAACATGTTACCCGAAAATATGAAAATGTGGTAATAGTTTCTGCGATAAGAGGATTCAGGATCGAGGAACTAAAAAGTATGGTTAAGGATGTAATCGAGGAAAAGTTTGGTGATGAAACCATTGAACTTACTTATGCACAATCAGGAGTTGTTTCCTCTATTCATAACCTTGCAAAGGTAAACGATCTGAAATATGAAGATGACAAGATCATTGTAAAATTTCGAGCAGATAAAATGAATTCTGAGAAAATAAGAAGACTTATTGAAGGAAGTTAAGTCTTCAAATTGATGGAGGAGGAGTAGTCTGAATCTGTCGAAGTAGTTGCAGATTTCATTTTTAATGTTTAATTTGAAAGAGTTAATAAAGAGAATTCAATGATAAGTTCCAAACCATTCTACAATATAGACAGACTTACCTCCATTTGTCAAAAGTGGGGTATTAAAAAAGTTGCTTTGTTTGGTTCAATTACAACCGGAAGTTTTACCGATAAAAGTGACATAGATGTCCTCATCGATTTTGAGGAAGGCATCTCAATTGGTTACCTCAAATACCATGAACTCTATACGGATCTTCAGTCAGTATTCTCAAGGAAAATAGACCTGCTAACTAGAAGAAGTGTTGAGAAGTCTTCAAATATATATCTTCGACGATCGATCCTGAGGAATGCAGAAGTGATTTATGGATAAGGTTTTAAGTACACTCACTCAGATTATTGATGCCGGTAATAAGATTTTACTATACACTCAGGATATTTCAGAAGAAGAGTTTGCCGAAGACGAAATTAAACAATATGCAATTCAACGATTGTTTGAGATAATGGGTGAAGGTTGTAGTCGGTTACCCACTGAGATTCTGGAAGATTGTGCAGAGATGCCTTGCAAAGGATTAAAAGATTTAAGAAATATTCTGATTCATCGTTATGATCTGGTTGACCTTCTCATCCTCTGGAATACAATTAAGACAGAATTTCCTGCGATAATGCTCAGCGTGCAAAATTGCATGGATCGACAGAAAACCAAAATATCTTCTCTGTGATTGATATCCAAAAAAAAAAGCTGTCATCTTTTCTGGTGACAGCTTTTTGAATTTTAAAGAGACAGGAATTATCTGAATCTATCGAAGTAGTTGAAATAGCGTTTTCCATCGTAAACTTTCATTACGGGGTAAACCATTTCATTGTTATCATAGAACGGAGATTTTTTGTAGAAGAAGTCGAGCCTTGCAGCAGGATCATTCTTAAATTCTTCATCTTCTTCGATGTTGAAATAGAAATCTTCTCTAAGATGTGGATCTTCTTCCATCATTTTTGCCGCCATTGGCTCAAAGACGAAGTCTTCCGCATATTCCTTTTTCTCGAACAGAGCGTTGAAATATCCCCAGCTTGCAATTGAATCGGGAGCGATAGGTTCAAGCAAATTCAGGATTACTCTAATGGTTCTCTGATTGACAGGGATAAAGAAAGTGCCGGTGGGCACTGTAACTTTTTCAGTGAAAGGTGTTACATCAAAAGTGGCTCTGAACTTTCCTTCATAAGGTTTGTTTGCAAATTCCACATTTGAGAAGCGGTATTTTTCCACTTCAAGTTCCAGTTCCTTGTCGAGATGTTTAAAAATGATGCCATGAAGTTTAAGAATTCTTGGCAGCCATTTGTGTTCACCCGGAATGAGATAAGCATCGGGAACCTTAACAGTCTTGGTGATTTCCATTTTATTAAATAATGGGATCTCAACATCGTTAGGTTCGTCGGTGTAACCAACTATTGGTCCGCCGGTTATTTCACTTTCTCTCTCTTCACTTTTGAAGCCCTTAAAGACAATCGTTTCATTCTCTTCGTTGCCTGCGAGCTGAATCGGGAATCTTTTTTTCTCGATAAAGAACTTTTGAATTGATCTTCTGTCGGCAAAGCGACTAAGGTCTTTTAATTCTTTATGATTATTGTTGATGAACTCAAGAGATTCAGTCATAATGCATTTAGTGGCGTAAACTCTCTCTTTGTATGGTTTAAGAGAATGAGTTTCAACTAAAAGTGCCAGCCTGTTTTGAAGAGCGGCATAGCCGGTGGAATATCTTGGTTCATACGACCATGTTTTGATACCTTCTTCGATAGTGTCACCCACTTTATCGATGTAAGGGGCGGTAACATAACCTTCCCTCTCAACGGCATCAATCACATTAGGAAGAAAAACTTCATTACCCCAGATCGAAAGTCGCCTTTCAAGGTTTTGGTGTTTTTCCATTCCATAAGTCAGGTTATACTGGTAATCCATCCCATTGGTTGTATGAGAATCGATCAGAAGATCAGGAGCCCAGCCTGAATAGAGTCTCAAAAATGATTTTATTTCGGCACTGTCGGCTTTCATAAAATCACGATTCAGATTCAGATTAAGGGCGTTTGTTCTCCAACCTTGTTTGAGAGGTCCATTCTGATTTGGACGGTTGAAGTGGCTCATTCGTTCATGGCCATCAACATTAAGAACAGGAACCACAAGTATTGATAAATTTTCGAGTAAATACTCTTTTTCCCTTGTGATCAAAATATCACGCAATAACATCATCGAGGCATCTTTGCCTTCGATTTCGCCAGCGTGAATTCCATTATTCAATAGCACAATAGCTTTTGGACTTTTCCGGGTTCTTTTGGGAGTGAATTCTTTTGTTTCAGAAACAACCAAACAAACAATATTTCTGTTTTGGTGTGAAACTCCAAAAGTAACTAGCTTTGCGTAAGGAGATTTTTCCGATAAATTTCGGAAATATTCTACCGTCTCGGCGTAGGACGGTGTGGCTAAATAGTCACTTTTTTCAAAGTATGTTAGCCATTCTTCGCCAATGTTATCTGTGTTATAGTATTGCATTCCACTTTTCTTTAAATTTAAAGAGTATTCTTAAAATATTATGGATTAAGTTCTCTAAATTAGAGATATAATTTTTTTAAAACAAGAGAAAAAACATAATTAATTTAAATTCGTAATTTTATTGATTAAACTGACTTGGATTGAATGCAAGAGAAGAAAATAGCAGTATTGGGAGCCGGTATATCAGGTTTGAGTGTCGCCTACTATCTTAAAAGGAAGGGGTTCACCGTAACTGTATATGAGAAGAGCGGCAGAGCCGGTGGTCTTATTGACACAGAAAAGAAAAATGATTATCTTCTCGACAAGGGAATTATCTCCGGAATAGAGACAACTTCTCTCATTCCTGAACTTGTAAACGAGCTGGGTCTCCAGGATTCATTTTTGTATGCAGGCGAAAAAGCAAACCTCAAGCAGGCATACATTGGAGGTAAAATATATGATCTCTCAATGAATCCTAACAACCTGTTAAAATTCCCCTTGTTCACATACAAAACAAAACTAAGGTTCTTTTTAGAGCCATTTCTCCCACGAACTTCGAAGGGTGAGGAAGTTAGTGTTGCAGAATTTATCAAAAGAAGACTTGGTAAAGAGTTCCTCGACTATGTGATCGAACCTTTTTCAGCAGAGGTTTATGCCGGTGATCCAAAAAAGTTGAACATCAAAGCCGCTTATCCCAAGTTATTTAAACTTGAGCAGGAATATGGCAGTATCATCAAAGGATTTAAGAAGGCACCATTCGAGCCCAAAAAGAGAGATGAACTTGAGGGGAGTGGCAGGCTTTTCAGTTTCAAGGAGGGGATGAGCCAACTAACTGAATCCCTCGCTTCAAATTTAAACTTGAGAATCAACTACCTTCATGATATCCTTAAAATTTCCCAAAAGGGAGACCAGTTTGAGCTTCTTCTCAACAAAAAAGGGGATACCCGGGTTGAGCTCTTTGACTTAGTAATTTCTACACTGCCTGCCGGTGTTCTTTCTGATGCAATAGTTGATATCGACAAATCTCTCGCAGAAACACTTGATAAGGTTGAATACGCACCTCTTACACAAGTGTATGTTTCATATTTGAAACAAGACCTTCAAATTGCTACAAAAGGATACACAGTTTTAATCCCTGCAATTGAGAACAGGGAAGTGTTAAATATTACTCACGTATCGGGGTTGTTTGAGGGAAGGTGTCCTGGTGATCGTCACCTCTTTTCCGTGATGATGGGAGGAAATCGAAACGGAGACCTAACCGCAATGGATCAAAAAGATATAAACAAAAAAGCCATCGCCACCATTTCCGAGATATTTAAAGCAAAAGACAAACCCGTATTTGTTACTGCAAAAAGCTGGAAAAAGGGTGTGCCACAATATGGCAGGGAGTATTTCCATCTAAAAAACAAAATTGAAAAATTTGAAGAAGAAAACCGGGGTATTTTTATTTCGGGGAATTTTTCAGGTGGGGTCTCGATAGGAGATTCCATACTTAACGCTTACAAAACATCAGAGCGGGTAGCCCGCTTCATTCAACAAAATGAGGAATTGGAAAGATAATGCGAATTGCTTTTGTTTCATCCGAGGTGTTCCCATACGCAAAAGCGGGGGGACTGGGGGATGTTTCCGGTGCACTGCCAAAAGCCCTTCAAAAATTGGGGCATTCAGTTAAAGTTTTCATCCCAAAATATTCTGCAATTAACTTTGAGGGGATGCATCTAGAATACTCGGCTGAGATTGGAGAAATGCCAATCAGAGTTGCAGGTCAGGTGCGAAATACACGCGTATTTAAATCCATGATGGCTGATTCCAGAGTGGAGATTTATTTTGTCGATTGTCCCTGGTATTTCGACAGATGGGGCCACGATGGGAAACCGTTGATATATACCGATCATGCAGATGAAGATGAAAGATTCATCCACTTTACCAAAGCAGTGATTGAGGCACTTCAAAGATTGCAGTGGGCTCCTGATGTAATAAATGTTAATGATTGGCCCACGGCACTCCTTCCACTCATGATTAAGGACAACTATAACTGGGATCGTTTTTATGACAGGGTGGCTACAGTAATTTCAATCCACAATATCGGCTATCAGGGCAGATTCCCCAAGGAGACTTTGCTTAAGGCTGAACTGCGGAAAGATCTCTTTTTTGACAACAGTCCCATTGAAGTTTGGGGGTCGGTATGTTTCCTGAAAGCCGGTTTGATGTATGCCGATGCGATCAACACAGTCAGTCCAACATATGCCATGGAGATAACCACTTCTGAATATGGCGAGGGACTTGAAGGTGTATTGCATTATAGAATTAATGATTTTTGGGGAATACTTAATGGAGTGGATTATTCGGTTTGGAATACCGATAAAGACGAGTTAATCCCTTACGCATATACTAAAGAAGATTTATCCGGTAAATACGAAAACAAAAAATATCTTCTTTCGAAAACAGGACAACCATATCACCCAAATGTTCCACTCATCGGAATAATCTCAAGATTAGTCAGTCAAAAAGGTTTTGATCTTATAGCTGATTCAATCAACGACTTGATGAAATTTAATACTCAGTGGGTTATACTTGGGAGTGGTGAATATAAATATGAAGAATTATTCCGATACCTGGCTCAGACTTACCCTGAAAAAGTTTCTTTTCTAAATGCCAAAGACGAAAGAGCTGCTCACCTTATTGAGGCAGCGAGTGACATATTCCTGATGCCCTCAAAGTATGAACCTTGTGGATTAAACCAGATATACAGTTTAAGATATGGAACTGTACCTGTTGTGCGAAAGACTGGTGGTTTGGCTGACACAGTTGTCGATTGGGATGAAAGTCGCCATCATGGTTCTTTTGCCGGGAACGGATTCAGTTTCTACGATTACACCGGTGAAGCATTGGTATCAAGTCTGGAAAGGGCACTTAAATGTTACCATCAAAAAAGTGTCTGGAATCAGATTATCCATAACGGTATGATACAAAATTATTCATGGAAACAATCTGCCCGCCACTATGAGAAGATGTATGAACATGCCATTATGAAAAGACGAGGTTAGGTATTAGGTATTAAATATTAGGTATTAATTTAATTACTTTACATATATTTTTATACAAAAAAAGGCTGCCCGGTTGGGCAGCCTTTTTAATTTCAGTAGTAGTCTTAGATAAAAAGTTAATACTTAATACCTTATACCTAATACTTATTTTGTTCTTACGAACTCAATTCTTCTGTTTTTCTGCTTGTTGGCATCGGAATCATTAGGAACCATTGGTTTGTCAGGACCAAATCCTTTAGCAGTCATTCTGCTTCTGGAAATGCCTTTTTCGATCATATAGTTCATAACTGATTCAGCTCTGTCCTGTGAAAGTTTCATGTTGAATGCTCTGGAACCGACATTATCTGTATGTCCCTGGATTTCAACTGAAATTTCAGTATAGGCAGTAAGAGTTTTGAATGCTTTATTAAGTGTGGTTTCAGAAGCCGGTGAAATCTTTGCACTTCCTGTTTCAAAAACGATTCCATCAAGAACCATTGGAACATTCATTTTAATCACATCATCGCCGGCATCGAGAGGATCTGTACCTCTGTCAACTTCGACTTTATCATTAACTGAACCGGCATCGGTATCAGCCAAGAGAGGATTAGTTTTGTAGTTCATTAATTCTTCAAAGTCGTTAAGTCCATCACCGTCGGTATCCATTTTGAGAGGATTGGTTTTGAACTGACTTACTTCTTTACCGTCTTCAAGTTTGTCACCATCGGTGTCAGCTTTAAGAGGATCAGTTTTATATTGTTTCAATTCATCAGCATCGTTGATGCCATCACCGTCAGTGTCAGCTTTTAATGGATTTGTTTTATGGGTCATAACCTCATCATAGTCAGAGAGGGTATCGCCATCGGTGTCAGCTTTAAGAGGATTGGTGTTGTGTTTAGTAACTTCATCAAAGTCATTAAGTTTGTCACCATCGGTGTCAGCTTTAAGAGGATCAGTTTTATGTTTAAGAACTTCTTCTCCATCTTTCAAACCATCACCATCAGTGTCAGCTTTAAGAGGATTGGTGTTGAATTTTAATAATTCTTCGCCGTCATTAAGTCCGTCGCCATCTGTGTCAGCAACAAGAGGATTGGTTTTATGTTTAAGAACTTCGTCACCGTCGCCAAGTCCATCACCATCGGTGTCAACTTTGGAAGGGTCGGTTTTGTAAACATAAATTTCATCTTTGTCTAAAAGTCCATCACCATCAGAATCTTTATTGATGTTAGTTCCACCAAAGATAATGTGAAGACCACCATTTGCGTAAGTATCCTTAGGATCGCCGTCTCTATAGTAGTTCAGGTTATCCGTAAAAGTATAATTAAACCCGGCTGTAAGACCAACCTGGATGTTTTCAGAGACCGCATAATCAACACCAAAACCGCCAACTGCGAGAGGAGTCCAACCGGTATTTTCTACTGATTTGACGGGATTCTGGAATTTTCTTGAATCGGGGTCTTTTATTACATTATAATGTAATGCACCACCACCAACATAAAGGTATGGTGAAAACTGTTCGAATCCAAAAGGATACCAAAGTAGTCTTAAGTCGATGGGTACCACATCGGTTTCATATTCAGTAACTTTGAAATCTTTTCCGGCATATTTTACATATCCTGCGCCGAATTCAAGTCTCCAGGTGTCGTTAAATCCATATCTGAAAAAGCCTCTGAAACCACCATTTATTGATGTTTCTGTGAACTCGTTCATCGGCATAATAGCATTTCCTTCAACACCAAAATGTACTTTGGTGCTGAGGCTTTGTGCTAATGTCATTGATCCAGTAGAGCAAATAACAAGAGCAAGCATTACAAGTAGTGCTTTTCTCATATTTTTTCCTTATTAAATTGTTGTAAATGTTTGATAATGCAAATTTAAGCAATTTAAAGCGAAAAATTTGTGCATAATCTTTCTAAATAGCTTATAAAATTTAGTGTTAACTGAATATTACCGTAATTTTATTATACCATTCATCCAAAAAAAGAGATGAAACAGGAGTAATAACATTGTCTATATATTCGATAAAACATAAATTGTATGAATGAGATATTTAAATTTTTGTAAAGTTAATGGTGCCGGGAATGATTTTATACTGATCGACCTGATTTCCGGAGGCGAGGTATCGCTTTCCCGAGAGGAGATAATTCACCTCTGTGACAGACGAAAAGGAATAGGTGCCGATGGGTTGCTCATTTTATATCCGGCTCAAGATGCCGGTTTTTTTGTTGATTTTTATAATGCCGATGGAAGTAATGGTTCGCTTTGTGGCAATGGAGCGAGATGTATAATCCATTATGCATTTGAGCAGGGAATGGACCGTGACGGGGATGTAAAATTCCGATTTGGTGAAAAAATTTATCGTGGAGAACTTCCCAATGAAGGGTATCCTGTTTTTCATCTTAACAGACCAACCCGGTTAAAAAAGGGTTTTAAAATTAAAGCCCGAAACACCCTATTCACCGCACATTTTTGTGATACAGGATCACCTCATTTGATCGTAAATATTGAGGACGTTCCGGTAGATAACAGATACCCGGGCAAAACATTCACCGACCTTTCCAATTTTCCTGTTGATGAGTTGGGGAGGGAGCTGCGGTATCATCCTGATTTTGCGCCTCAAGGGGTTAATGTAAATTTTATAAAGATTGGTGATGAACATAATCTTATTATAAGAACCTGGGAACGGGGAGTGGAGGGAGAAACAGATGCATGTGGAACGGGTTCCACTGCCGCTGCAATTATAATGTTTGCACTTGGGAAGGTTGTTCCTCCGATAAAACTTCTCACAAAAAGTGGGGATACATTAACAATAAATTTTGAAATTATAGATAATAAACTGGAAAACCTTAGTTTAACCGGTCCCGCTGAAATAAACTTTCGTGGTACCATTGAACTGTAAATATTAAGGAGTAGAAATGGCGAAGATTCTGTTTTTTGTATCTTATGAGATTGACCCTAATAAAAGGGAAGAGTATCTGGATTCAATTAAAGAATATAAATCATTGATTAAATCTGAGGGACTTTTAAATTATTCACTTCTTGAAGAGAAGGGAAAATCCAACAAGTTCCGTGAAATTTTTGAATTTGAATCAGCAGAAGCTTTTGACGATTTTGATGATGCGGGCAACGAAAGACTCAGCCTATTGAACAGGAAACTGGAGTCGCTTAAGATTGCAAAATCAACAAAATCCCGTACACTCGTTGAAGTGGAAATCTGATCACATATTGTCATGCCGGTTAAATGGCAAAAAGGAGGTTAATTGAGTAAGTTTTCACATACCCTTTATATATCTCTTTTTTTCATCGTTGGGATAACCTCAACCGTACTCCTGTATTATAACGGGAAAGATTATTATGCAGCTCCAAAAGAGGAAAGACCCCACACAAATGCCAAACTGCTTTGGAGGCCCGGTCAAATTGATGAGATACCAAGGTATCAGAAAAAACTTGAGTACAACAGTGAAGCTCATGTAGTTCTCGAACCCAAGGGATACCTCGGTCATGCATTGGGAATAGCCGGCACACTGATGATGATTATCGGAGTTTCCACCTATATGGTCAGGAAAAGAACCAGGATGTTTTTCAGGCTGGGATTATTAAAACACTGGCTCGAGTTTCACATCTTTCTCTGTGTTGTAGGACCTGTTTTTGTATTATACCACACTGCATTTAAGTTTGGGGGGATTGTTTCCATCTCATTCTGGTCGATGACAGCGGTGGTTGTCTCCGGAGTTGCCGGAAGGTTTATTTATACAAAAATACCACGGTCAATTAAAGGAAATGAGCTTGATGCCCAGGAGATTGCAAGAATGCAGAAGGAAAATACCTTAAGACTCCAGGAGAAGTTTAACCTCAATCAGGAGATAATGGATGAGATTGAGCAAGCCGGAAACGCGGGTGGGGCGAAGGGCACAGGAACATGGTCGAGTTTACTGACAATATTTAGAGACTGGTTTTTAATAAGAAATTCATTAAATTCACTCCGGAAAAGATTAAAAAATTCGGGAGTGACCGATAAAAAAGCTCGTAAAAGAGATATTATCAGCCGCAAAAGAGAAAATTTCTCTTGACCGAAAAAACAGAATTTTAAGATCGATGCACAAACTTTTTAAGTATTGGCATATTTTTCATTTACCATTTGCCATCACAATGTTCGTAATAATGCTGATCCACGTAGGTGTGACAGTTTATTACGGAGCAGGATGGATATTTTAGGAGAGTTACATGAAGTTCAACAAAGTTTATGTGTATATCATTATTCTTGTCTTTGCTGTTGCCGGGGTTGTTATTTTTTCAACCATGAGTGGCACTAAAAAGACAGAAGCACCACCAATCGGAGACGGCTCACAGATGCCAAAGGATGGGACACATGAAGGAATGGGCAGTGGCCCGGCCGGTGAACCCGGTTCAGGAAATGTTAAAGCTGATATTCTTGAAAAGATGGCACAACTTGAAAAAGCAGCAAACGACAACCCTAACGATGCAGCAAAATTGCTTGAGTATGCCGAGTTTATGGGAATGGCTCACAAACCTGACAAAGCCATCGATGGTTATACCAGATATTTAAAAATAAATCCAAACAATGTTGAAGTTCTCATAGCTTTAAGCAGTCTCTACTATCAAAAGAAGGAGATGGATAAAGCATTGGAGACAATTAACAGAGCGATTAAAATTGATCCAAAAAATTCAGAAGCCATCTTCTACCTTGGTTTTATCGAGCGTGAAAAAGGTGATGTTGCTAAAGCCAAGGCAACCTGGCAGAAACTTTTAAAAGATTTCCCGGGTACTCCCGGAGCCGAACTTGCGGAAAAGGAACTGGCAAAATAAAAAGTGGATGAAGTTTTTCTTGAAGAAACGGGCGGATACATATTCGCCCTTCTTCTCATATCGATAGTCCTGTTTTTCTACCTTAGAGGGAAGAGCAGAACCTCAAAAAAAAATGTCAAGAAGATCGAGGAAGCAAAAAATCTTGGTCTCTTCGAACCCGTCTCTCTCCACCCGTATGTTAATGAAAATATTTGTATCGGAAGTGGTGCTTGTATTGAAGCCTGCCCTGAAAAAGACATTCTTGCGATTGTAAACGGCAGGGCAACAACAGTGAATGCTTCACGATGTGTGGGTCATGGAGCTTGTTTTCATGCGTGTCCGGTTCAGGCAATTGCCTTATACATTGGAACTGAAAAAAGAGGTGTTGACCTTCCCCATACCAGTCAGGAGTTTGAAACAAATGTTCCGATGCTGTTTATTGCAGGCGAACTTGGCGGAATGGGTCTGATTAAAAACGCTGTTGAGCAAGGGAAACAATCAGTTATTTATCTTTTTAAGAAGCTCAAAAAGGATCATAAAGCCCAATTTGATGTCATAGTTGTTGGCTCAGGTCCGGCAGGAATTTCAGCAACGCTGAAGAGTGCAGAATATGGTCTAAAATATAAAACCTTTGAGCAAGACACAATTGGTGGAACTGTGTACAGTTTCCCAAGAGCCAAAATCGTTATGACCTCACCAATGGACCTTCCACTTCACGGAAAAGTTAAACTTGTAGAAACCAATAAAGACCAACTCATAACGATCTGGGCGGAAGTAATTTCTAAAAACAACATCAAAATTGATGAAAATGAAAAAGTTGAGTCGATAGTAAAAGAAGGTGATATATTTAAAGTGACGACGGACAAGGGGGAATATTCTTCTATTTCCGTAATTTTAGCTATTGGAAGAAGGGGTTCTCCCAGAAAGCTTGGTGTTGTGGGAGAAAACAAGAAAAAAGTGTTCTATCGGTTATTGGAGCCGGAACATTTCGAAAATCAAAAAATCCTGGTAGTCGGTGGCGGGGATTCAGCTATTGAATCCGCTATTCTCCTCGCACATGGCAGCAACACAGTTCATTTGTCCTATCGTGCTGATGCCTTTTCAAGAATAAAACCTAAAAACCTTGAAAACATCAATTTTTACTCAGAAAATGGTAAATTACAGTTATTGTTAAGTACAAATGTTGTTGAAATCAAAGATGATACTGTTGTGCTTAATCGGGGTGGTAACCCTGAAGACCTTTTCGAAATCGAAAACGACCTTGTTTATATCTTTGCCGGCGGTGAATTGCCTGTTAAGTTTCTTGAAAAGGCCGGCGTGCGGATCACAAAGAAATTTGGAGAAGCAATTTTAAGCCACAAATAATAAATTAACAAAACCGGAATTACTGTGTTTCGTATCCTGTTTGTCACATTAATATTTTCGATTATTGTCAGAGCACAGTTCTCTCCCGGTGATCTGAGCAATGCCCACGCCAATCTTGAAGGTATGAGTAATTGCGACAAATGCCACACATCAGGCGACGAAGTGCAGAATTCCAAATGCCTTTCATGCCATACCGAGATCAATTCTCTTGTTAATAGTGGAAGAGGATTACACGCCAGAGAAGCTAAAGGGAAGATGTGTTACGCCTGCCATAGTGAACACCATGGAAGAGGCTACAAGTTGATGAACTTCAATCAAAAAGGTTTTGACCATGGACGGGCGGGATATGTTTTGCAAGGGAAACACCTTCAACTTTCTTGTGCAGGATGTCATCAGGCTAAGTTCATAAAAGGAAACGCAAAAAAAAGAGCAGGCAGAACATTTCTTGGGCTTGAACAGAACTGTCTTGGATGTCACACCGATGTGCACAAAACAACTCTCGGGAACAACTGTACCGGGTGCCACACTCAAAGTGCATTTAAACCTGCGACGGGTTTTTAACCATGCAAAACCAATTTTAACCTTACCGGAGCTCACACACGGGTGGATTGTTACAGATGCCACACCAATACAAACCTTGCAGGTAAAGATTCAAAGGTTTTTAAAGGAATCCAATTTGCCTCATGTACCAACTGTCATAAAGATATCCACAACGGAAAACTTGGAAATGTTTGTACCGACTGTCACGCAACCGACAATTTTAAGAATGTAAGACTAAATGGATTTGACCACGACAAAACTGGATTTCAACTCCTGGGTCAACATCGGGTTGTTAAGTGTGGCGAATGTCACGGGACCGATCTCAATTCAAAACCTGAACATAAAAATTGTACCAATTGCCATAAAGATTATCACAAAGGTGAGTTTATATCATCCGGAAAATCGGGTGAGTGTTCAGATTGCCACACCGTAAATGGCTTCTCCCCTTCGTTATTTACTCTTGAACTTCATCAAAAAACGCGGTTTCCACTCGCTGGATCACACCTCGCCCAACCCTGCCAAAGTTGCCACTATTCAGGAACGGAGTGGAAATTCAAAAAGGATAATTTCGAGTGTGTAAGTTGCCATACAAATATCCACGGTAATGAAATTTCCGCTAAATTTATGGGCAATAACAACTGTTCAAATTGCCATAATGTTGAAAACTGGTTAAAATACAGTTTTGATCACGAAAAAACAGAGTTTAAACTTACAGGTAAACATACCCAGAAGAAATGTTACGATTGCCATAAAAAAGATGAAAGTGTAACTCCTCCGGTACGAAAATTTGCTTCGCTAAATACATATTGCGAAAGCTGCCACAAAGAAGTTCACAATTATCAGTTCAAAACGACAGGTGAAAATGACTGTCTGAAGTGCCACACTACTTCCAACTGGAAACCGGAAAAGTTTGATCACAACAATACCCGTTTTTCGCTCACGGGTGCTCATTCACTTATTGAATGTGAAAAATGCCATAAAAAAGCCGAATCGAACGGCGTAATGTTTGTAAAATACAAGATCGAAGATTTCAAATGCGCAACCTGTCACTTTTAATTTCATTTTTGGCATTGTTTAATGTCGTTGTTGCCCAGTCACCACATGGTGATCTGAAAGGGAAGGACTGTGGAAGCTGCCATAATCCACAAAACTGGATTGTTGATACAAAAAAACTCGATTTTGACCATTCCACCACCAAATTCCCTTTAATGGGACAACATTCATCAGTTGACTGTCAAACTTGTCACACCACTCTCAAATTTGAGGGTACCCCTGTTAATTGCTCAAGTTGCCATACTTCTGTTCACGGGAACACCCTGTCAAATGATTGTCAGACGTGCCACACCCCTGAAAACTGGCTGGTGAAAGAGATCCTTCCACTTCATGAACGGAGCAGGTTTGCTTTGTTTGGTGCTCACCAGACAGCAGACTGTGGAATGTGCCACCAAAATTATGAAGTCCGTAAGTTTGAACCTGTTCAAACAGATTGTTACAGTTGCCATGCAAAAGATTACTTCGCCACTGCAGTTCCAAATCATCCAAACGGTAAATTTTCGACTGATTGTACGATGTGCCACGATGTAAAGGCTGTCAACTGGAGGAGTTCAAATATCAACCACGAATTTTTCCCGTTAACGGGGGGACACAACAGACCAAGTTGTTATGACTGTCACAATCAAGGAAGCTTTGCCGGACTCTCTCGTGAGTGTTATTCATGCCATCAACCAAATTATGAGGCGGTGAAAAATCCTGATCATGTTCTTGGAAATTTTTCAAAACAGTGCCAGACATGTCATAACATCAATGCATGGGTTCCGGCCCAATTTGATCATAACCTGACAACTTTCCCTTTGACAGGCAAACACACCTCTGTTCAGTGCGCAAGTTGTCACACTCAGGGATACACCGGAACACCCAAAGCATGTGTAAGCTGTCACCAGACAGATTACAACGCCACTACAAATCCAAAACATACGGCAGCATCATTCCCAACAACTTGTGAATCATGTCATACTACATCGGGATGGCAACCTGCACAATTTGACCATGATGGTCCATTTTTTCCTATATATTCCGGTCAACATCGCGGAGAGTGGAACGCTTGCAGCGACTGTCATAAAAAATCCGGCAAGTTACGCAGAATTTACCTGTACAAGCTGTCATGAACATAATCAAAATGATATGAACAGTGAACATCAAGGAATTCAAGGCTACAGGTGGGAATCTTCAGCATGTTATGCCTGTCACCCAACAGGTGATGCTAATGGAGCGTTTAATCATCAGACATCTCCATTTCCACTTACAGGGGCACATGTTACAACCGACTGCGCTCTTTGTCATACAACAGGATATGCCAATACCCCTAATGATTGTTACACTTGTCACCAACAGGGTTTTAACCTGACAAATAAACTAAACCATACTCTTGCAGGTTTTTCTCAGAATTGTACTCAATGCCATAACACAACAGCCTGGGCATCAACCACATTCAACCATACAACCACTTCAGGATTTCCACTCCAAAATTCCCATGCCGGTAAAACGTGTGTTGACTGTCATCAAACTTCATACACAACAACCTCAAATGAGTGTTCCTCATGCCATATGCCGGATTTTCAGGGAGCGACCAATCCTAATCATGTTGCGGGGAATTACCCTCAACTTTGTTTTAACTGCCACACGGATGTTGGCTGGGCACCTGCCACCTTCGACCACACAATTGTTAATTTCCCGATAACGGGAAGGCATACAACGGCTTTGTGTGCAGACTGTCATACAACTGGATTCACAAATACTCCCAATCAGTGTAGTGGATGCCACATGCCTGATTTCCAAGGCTCAACCAATCCAAACCATGTCGCTGGACAGTATCCCCAAACCTGTCAAAGTTGTCATACAAGTGCGGGTTGGGCTCCTGCAACATTTGACCACACTATTGTTAATTTCCCGATAACGGGCAGACATACTACTGTCCCATGTGCAGACTGTCATACCAAAGGATTTACGAATACTCCAAATCAATGCAGCGGGTGCCACATGCCTGATTTTCAGGGCACAACCAATCCAAACCATGTCGCAGGGCAGTATCCTCAGACCTGTCAAAGTTGTCATACAAGTGCGGGTTGGGCACCTGCTACTTTCGACCACACGATTGTTAATTTCCCGATAACGGGCAGGCATACTACCGTTCCATGCGCAGACTGTCATACGACAGGATTTACTAACACTCCCAATCAATTCAGTGGTTGCCATCTTGATGATTATCAAACTGCCCCAAAGCCTAACCATATTTGAGCACAATTCCCTCAGCCCTGCGCAACTTGCCATACAAGCTCAGGGTGGGCTCCGGCTACATTTGAACATGATAATCAGTATTTCCCTATAAACAGTGGTGAACATCGGAACGAGTGGAACAACGACTGTCGTACGTGCCATAATGTACCAACAAATTACGCTGCATTTACATGTATCGACTGTCATGAACACAATCAAACATCGATGAACCAGGAACATCAGGGTGTTCAGGGATATATTTATGCTTCTGCTGAATGTTTTGCATGTCATCCGGATGGAACTGCCAACGGTGCGTTTAACCATACAACATCGCAGTTCCCATTAACCGGGAATCATTTGACCCTGTCATGTAACCAGTGTCATGCTACAGGTTATCCAAATACACCAAATGACTGTTATTCTTGTCACCAGACGGGTTATAACTTAACAAACAAGTTAAACCACACTCTGGCAGGTTTTTCACAAAATTGCACTGAATGTCACAACACATCGGGTTGGGTATCAACAACATTTAATCACTCTACTACAACAGGATTTCCGTTGACGAATGCCCACTCCACACCCGTGTGTAGTGCATGTCACGAAACTACCTACACCGGAACGGTAAGCGAATGTTCATCTTGTCATATTGCTGATTATAATTCAGCGACTAATCCAAATCATCTTGCGCCCCATTTCCCCACGATTTGTAGTGATTGTCACACAAATTCTGCATGGGCTCCATCAACATTTAACCACGATGTCCAATATTTCCCAATCTATAGTGGTCAACATCGGAACGAGTGGAATAATAATTGTCTCAGTTGCCACACAGTTCCCAGTAATTTCGCTTCTTTCTCCTGTATCGATTGTCATGAACATAACCAGACTTCAATGAATCAGGAACATCAGGGAGTGGCAAACTATTCGTGGAATTCTCAACGATGTTTTGAATGTCACCCCGATGGTGATAGCGGGCCAACACTCAAACAGGATCACTCATTTTATCCAATTTCGGGAAAACACACATCGGTGACTTGTAATGAATGTCATTCCTCCGAGGGTGGGAAACCACAGTGTATCGAGTGTCATCAGGAAGAACTAACATCGGCACACAAACTTGAAGCTTCAAATACCCGGTGTTGGGAGTGTCACAATACATTCTCATTCGATCTTGATGGTCTAACTCCCAAAAAGCTTGAAAGGATTGATTAACAATGAAAAAGTTTTTGTTAATATTCCTTTTAGCAACAGTTTCTACACTTTTTAGTCAAAAAACAGGAGAAGTGCGAGAAGGTAAAGTCACATTTGTTTCATCCCAAAATATTTATGTCCAGTTTACTACTACCGAAGGAATATTTGAAAAAGATACACTTTGGATGGTCGTTAGTGGGAAAGATGTGCCGGTTGTACTTGTGAATTTTATCAGTTCCAAATCGGCGGCAGGCAACAACATTGGTGAAGTAAAGATCGAAAAAGAGATGATTTTGAGAGCTTACCCATCGGTTGTGGCAAAAAAAGATGAAAAAATTGTTGAAGAGCCTGTAACCCCTGTGATCACTGATCAGCCTAAAGTTTTGCCGGCCAACTTTAAACCGGTTGAAAAAAAGAATTACCGTGGGCGGCTTTCGGTTCAGTCATCCTCTGATATCAGTAACATCACCGGATCACCCGGAAATCAGAGATGGCGCTATGGACTCTCTTTTAATGCTGATAGGATCAACGGAGGCAATTTCTCATTTTCTTCATACACTACTTTCTCTTATCTCACCCGTGACTGGGGTAGAGAGGGACATGACCTCGGTAGAAAACTTAAAATTTACGAATTGAAGGGTGGCTACGCCTTTGATTCCCTCTCTTTCATAAATGCTGGAAGGTTTGTTTACCGCAAGATTTCAAATATCGGTGCAGTGGATGGACTACTTTATGAACGCAGCATCGGTAAAAAATGGTCGGCAGGAATCTTCGCGGGAAGCAGACCAAATATGCTTGACTATGGCTATAATTTTAAGCTCTTTCAGTTTGGTGCTTATGCTGCCCAATCCGACTCTTTGGGTACAGGTTTGATGGAGAATTCGATTGGATTTGTAAATCAAACAAACGATTTTAAGACGGACAGAAGATTTATTTATCTACAACATACTTCCAACCCGATAACATCTTTGTCGTTTTTTGCTTCATCAGAGGTTGATCTCTATAAACTTGAAGCAGGAGAGGGGAAAACAAGCCCTGATCTTACAAATCTTTATGTGTCAACACGATATGCATTCTCAAGAGAGTATAATATAAACCTGTCGTATGATGTCAGAAAAAATGTTATTTATTATGAAACCTACAGATCTTTTATCGATTCTGTATTGTTTAATGAAACACTACAAGGTTTACGCATCGGATTTAACACTACTGCAATTAAAAACTTTTCAATTTCCCTTAGATCAGGATTCAGGAACATGGGAAATGACGCCCGCAGCTCATCCGATTACGGTTTAAGTATGTACTATTCAAATGTCCCGTATATCGCCGGATACATATCGGCAAATGTTGGATATTTAAAAAGTGTTTATGTAGAAGGTCTAAATTTTGGAGTGGGGTATTCCCGGAATCTTCTTGAAAATCTTTATACCACAATTGGTTACAGAAATATCAATTATGAATTTAATCGTGGTGGATCAAAACTTAGCCAGAACATCATTTCTCTCGATCTGAATTACACAATCAACAAAGCCATTAACCTTGGTCTCAACTACGAAGGCGTTTTTTAAGGACCATTTACGACAAACCGGCTTTTTGTGGATATTACAACGAGATTTTGATTTTAGGGGAGGCGGGGTGGGGGATAGTTACGCGGATTCCTCGGATTAACACAGATTTTCACGGATGAAAAAGCGTAAGTGACAGGAGAGGTAATCGTCCCGATTGCCCTCTGCAAAACGAAAAACCGTAAGAGATAATTGTTAAAAGGGTTTTAGTCATGTTGCATCATACAACGTCCTGTGAATAAATTCACAGGCTATTGGTTTGTCAATCAGGGAAATTTAAACCAATAGCATGGGGTTTCAACCCCATGAGACTGGGCGATCATTTGATTGTTTACCCTTATCCCAAATTTTATTATACAATAATATTTCTCTCTTAATTAATTGGTGAATGGGGACTTCTTTACATGAATGAATTCATCCTGCGATATCGGGACTATTCCACTCGCCCCTCCTACCCCTCAAATTTTCCCCAAAGTCAGAAAACAAGAAAAGATTATATTTCAGGACAGATTTTTTATTAATAGAAATGAATATGAAGACCTTTAAACTGATTTCGGCGTTCGTAATTTTTATAACTCTTGTTGCTTTCCCCCAAAACGAAGAAAAACTTTTTGTTGTGGCATCTTATAATGTGGAAAACCTTTTTGATACAATTAATGACCCCAACATAGATGATGAGCAATTTTTGCCTTCTGACAGTTCAAAATGGAATAGTGAAAAATACAGTGTGAAGCTTAAAAACCTTGCTGCCGTGATCGACTCAATGAACAACGGATGGGGACCCGACATTCTTGGGCTCATCGAAGTGGAAAACAAAGCCGTTATCGAAGATCTGGTCGCTCGTTTAGGCAACGGAAAAAAATATGAGATCATCCACTATGACTCCCCGGATGGAAGAGGAATTGATGTGGCATTGATCTACAATAAAGAATTTTTCTCAATTGCCCGTTCGGAAGCTCTTGAAGTGGTACTCCCCGACAAATGGCCCACCAGATCAATTCTTCACGCCGTTCTCTGTGATGCAAAAGGGATCGAATTTAACTTTTATGTAAATCATTGGCCATCACGCAGAGGTGGAGAAAAATCTGCATCAGCGCGAATTGCAGCAGCTTCTGTACTCAGAACAAGCATTGATAAGGTTCTTAAAGAAGACCCTAAGGCAAAATTATAATGATGGGAGATTTTAATGATGAACCGCTTGATGTTTCGGTTGAACAAACTTTAAGAGCTGGACTTATGGTCTGCATCCCCGGTTCACAAATTGACACAGCGGTATATAATCTGGCGATGGAAAAGAAAATCGCCGGAGAGGGAACCTATCTCTATCAGGGAAACTGGAACATGCTCGATCAGATTATTGTATCAGGCTCTGTTGCTGCATCCAACTATCTCTGTAATTCGTATTCGATTTTTAAACCTGAATTCATTTTACAGAAAAACGGAAAATATGCCGGATCGTCACTTCCAACATTTGGCGGCAAAAGATATTTTGGCGGATACAGCGATCATTTCGCCGTTTATGCAGTTTTCCGGTTCTAATAACTATGGCGGATGATATCAAAACTGACCTTTTTGACCTTTTTTTAGGCCCAAAAGGGGAAAACTCCCGTTACTTTGAAGAACTTGTTTCACGGGTTATCAGAAGCCATGCAGACCTGAGAGCCAATTATTCCAAGGATGACTTATCACTTTTAGAAGGTACACCCGGCTCTCAGAAACTTGAGGAAGAACTCAATAAGTTTCTTGAACTTCAAAAGAATAATCTTCCATATTTCCACCCAAGATATTCAGCTCAGATGTTGAAGGACCCAACAATCCCTTCAATTCTTGGCTACCTTGCGTTTATTATGTCCAATCCCAACAATCACGCATGGGAGGGAGGACCCGTAACAACGGAAATGGAACTTGAAGTTGTTGATACACTCCTCAAAATGTGTGGTTTTAAATCAGGATGGGGCCATCTCGCCAGTGGAGGTTCCCTTGCAAACATGGAAGCTGTTTGGGCAGCCAGAGACTATTATGGAAATGGGACTGTTTTCTTTTCCGAAGTATCCCACTATTCGTGGAAACGAATCTGCAAAATCCTTAATATCGATTCTTATGATGAGGTAGCTGTTGACGGCGACTTCCGGATAAACCTTGATGCTCTCGAAGATGCATTAAAAAAATCGAATAAACCGCTTATGGTGGTTGCAAATTTTGGGTCAACAGGAGCAGGAAGTGTTGATGATATTGAAGGAATCATTGAATTAAAATCCAGATATAATTTTCATCTACATATTGATGCTGCTTATGGTGGATTTTTTTAGATCATGTATCCTTGATGACAACTATGGACTTCTTCCTTATGATCCAGAAGGAGAAGTTTCGCTTCATTCCTATACTCAAATGAAACATTTTGTTGAAGCAGATTCCATCACGATAGACCCCCATAAACAGGGTTTTATGCAGTATGGAGCAGGAGCTGTGATCTATAAAGATGAGGCACTCCGAGAACCACTTTCGAACACAGCACCCTACACCTATCACAAAACTGATAAACCAAATATCGGAATGTTTTCATTGGAAGGATCAAGACCGGGTGCTATGGCAGCCGCCTGTTATCTGACTTATAAAGTTTTACCCCCAGTTGCTTCAGGTTTGGGTTCACTGTTAAAACTCTCTCTCGCATCCGCCAATAAATTTTCCGAATTGATGGATTTCTCGGATAAATTCAACAATTTCAGTAAAAATGATCTCGACATCTGCACAGCAACAACGATTGCAGGGGATGATGTATCAAAAATCAATAAAAAGAACCTGGAAATTTATCAGAGACTCTCTGTAGAGAATCCAGATGCACCTTTCATAATCTCAAAGTTCGTTGTATCCCCGGAAATTCTCGCACGGGCATACCCTTCCTTAAAAAACATTAATAATGAGAATTTTTCTGCACTTCGCACAGTCTTTATGAAACATTGGAATGCTCTTGATGATTTTAGGTATGTCAAACAACTTGTTGAGGAAATGAATTTCAAGTATTAGATATTAAATATTAGGTATTATTTTTTTGCTCTGCGAAAATATGTTTAATCTGCCTCCCCCAAAAAAAACCTTGATCGATTACCTGTTAATTTCATATTTTTTGATTTTGAATAAATCAGGAATCATTTGTCGAGGAGTTTATTGATCCCAACGCCACAAGGATTATACTGTCCTGTTGGTGATTTCCATATTGATCCACATGGAGCTGTAGATCGGGCTATCATTTCACATGGTCATAGCGATCATGCCAGAAAAGTTGCCAAAAAATACCTTGCCCATAAAGATTCCGCCGGGATTCTCCGTACCCGCCTTGGTAAAGGTATATCTCTTTCAACTCTTGAATATGGCGAATCTCTTACCTTAAATGGTGTTCGGGTTACTTTGTTTCCCGCGGGACATCTGCTTGGTTCATCTCAAATTCGTTGTGAATACAAAGGAAATGTCACTGTATTTACGGGAGATTTTGGAACAACAAAAAACGATACATGTAAACCATTCCAACCTGTAAAATGTGATACTTTTATTCCGGAATCCACTTTCGGATTGCCTTTGTATGAATGGACAGATCCTGAAATTGTTTATCAAGAAATAAATGACTGGTGGAGGCAAAACAGGGATAAAGGACTTGCCTCTGTTCTCTATTGTTATTCGCTTGGCAAAGCCCAGCGGATTTTAAAAGCACTCGATACATCAATAGCCCCAATAATCGTTCATGATTCAGTTGATCAAATGAATGACTGTTATCAAAATGCGGGAATAGATCTGCCACAAACATTAACGGGATGGGACAGAGAAGGGAAACCCGCTGATGCTGGAGCCTTAGAGGGTTTGTGCTTTCAGATCATACCGACTGGAGTGGATTGTTAAGTGCAGTTAAAGAAACAGGTGCTGAAAGAGTATATCCAACTCACGGTTTCACACAGCAGTTTTCAAAATATCTGAGGGAGATCGGTTATGATTCTTCCCCACTGGAGGCAACATTCTCCGGTGATGAATTGGAAGGGGAGGATTAATTGTGAAAGCTTTTGCCACACTTTTCAGAAAACTTGAGGAGACCACCGATCAAAAGGTGAGGATGGAAGTTATAGTCGATTATTTCAGAATATCAACATCTGAAGAAATTGCATCAGCCATCGATTTTATTTCTGGTCACCGACCCAAAAGAATAGTTGACCTGTCAACACTAAAGGCATCGATCCCTCAAATGACCACCCTTCCTCAGTGGTTGATCGAAGAATGTCACGCTCATTCCGGCGATTGGGCGGAAGTAGTTTCACTCATGATAAAATCAACCAAAATAGAGCCGGATAAGAGTCTCCCGACATGGATCAACAAGATTGAACGATTACGAAATCTTGATTCTACAAAAAAAATGGAGGGTGTTTTGTCCGCTCTTCAATCCGTTTCAAGTGATGAAAGGTATTTCCTGATTAAATTGTTCACGGGAGGAACCCGACTCAAAATTCCACTTGAGTTGTTAATAAAATGCCATGATATTTTCTCCGGAACTCCTCAGGAAAACCTTGAGGATAACCCGGATAAAAAAGTCATGCGTCATAAAGTCGTGGCTGTTCTTCTTTATGTAAAATATGGAAGAGGCACAAGCACTGAATATTCCTTTGCCGTGAAGAAGGGGGATGGGCTGGTTACTTTTACAAAAATCACTTCAGATGGTGAAGTTGAATTCGACAAAGAAGTTTCAACTTTTGTAAAAAACAACACGATCGAAAAATTTGGTCCCGTGATTTCTGTTAAACCTGAAATGGTCTTTGAACTTGAGTTTGAGGATGTTCGGTTCTCTTCACGACATAAATGTGGTATTTCACTGGTTTCTCCAAGAATTATTCGTCTTCTAAGGGGAACTTCACCCGTGGATGTTGCCTCCATCGAATATGTTTCTTCTCTCATCTCCATTTGAACTTTTTTAATGGAATTAATGTTATAACATGTAGCACAGATTCAGAATAGACATTTATCTGTCGACTTCAAAGAAAAATAAAATAATATTAAATAGTTGTTGCAACATTAAATGTTTTAACATATATTTATACATCAATTTTATTTAATTATTACCCATAACATGGAGAACCAAATGAAGAGATCTTTTCTCGCATTAGCGCTTGCTTTCATTTTTGCAGGCTCAGTATTTTCACAGTCATCATGGACATTCGACAAAACCCACACAAAAATTGGTTTTAGTGTAGATTACATGCTCATCACCGATGTCACCGGATATTTCAAGAAATTTGATGGTTCAGTTACCACTGCAAAAGAAGATTTTGTTGATGCTTTGGTTAGCTTTACTGTTGATGCTTCAACTGTTGATACAGACGAGCCTAAAAGAGACGAACATTTAAAGGGCGAAGACTTTTTTTACACGCAAAATTTCCTAATTTTACTTTTAAAAGTACTTCAATGAAGAAAGTAAAAGGAACAACTACGCATTAGTTGGAAATTTGACCATGAGAGGTGTAACAAAATCAGTTACCCTTAACGGTACATTTGGTGGAGTGAAAAAAGATCCATGGGGAAACACCAAGGCAGGTTTTAAGTTGACGGGCACCGTGAACAGAAAAGATTATGGCATCAACTGGAGTAAAGCCCTCGATGGTGGAGGTTTTGTTGTCGGTGATGAAGTAACATTAAACATAAATGTCACACTCATTAAAAAGTAAAAATGCGTTTAGAAGACGAAATTAAGCAAAAAAAGTTCAAAAACGAATTTCAGAAAACGGCTGTTAATCTGATCTATACCTCTAACTGGATAGAAGCAAAATTTGCACCGTGGATGAAGGAATTTGGCCTCACTGTCCAACAATTTAATATCCTCAGGATATTAAGAGGGCAGTACCCGACTCCGGCAACCATTAATCTACTTAAAGAGAGGATGCTCGACAAAATGTCGGATGCCTCACGGCTTGTGGACAGGCTCCTTGAAAAGGGATTACTTTCTCGACAAGTATGTGATAATGACAGACGGAGAGTGGATATTCTGATTACGCAGGAGGGCTTGGACCTTCTCGAAAAAATTGATGGTCATGAACAGAAGTTTTATACAGAGTTAAACAATCTTACTGCTGATGAAGCTCAAGCCTTAAACAGTCTTCTCGACAAATTCCGAGGGTAGAATTTTATATCCTTTTAATCTAAAGCTGTTCTCAAATGAGAGCAGCTTTTTTTTTATCTTTGCAGAGTAATAATTCATCGTGGAATAAGCATTACATATCGAATATCACCTTGAAATAATTATCCATTAGTTATATTACCTTTAGTCATTAAGGCAATTATTTAACTGATTAAAGGCCTGCTATTTTTAGCGATTATTATCGAGCGAGCATAAAATGAAACAATTAATATTACTTTCGATTATTGTACTTTTTTCGGCATCACTAAATGCCCAAACAATTGTGTACAAAACTTTGGGTACCTGGAACTCAACTGGTGTACCCAATTATCTTGAACCTGTTAATGATGTAGTACAACAATCATTGCTTGACAGGATCAAAGCGACCATTCCCGAATATGTCAGATTACCACAATCTCATCCTGAGTTTCTTGCTGATACAGTTCAAACAAATTTGTATGTATTAGCTGAGTCAGATGTTTGGGTAACATTTGTTTTTGAAGGTGCCGGGTATAAAAATGCTCTTGGCTTCTACACTTACAATGTGAATACCCCGCCGCAAACTGTGAATGATATTGCCAATACCATGACACTTATCTTCCCCAATTCCTCTGCTGAAAATTCCGGTGGTGGACTTGTTGCCGGGAATAAAGTTAAAATTGGCAGATTCCAACCCGGAACCGTAATCGGTTGGTTTGTTGTAGCGGATGGTTTCAGAGCACCAAATGTTACGCAGGGTAACTGGATCAATTATTCAAACAGAATTTTAAATTCGGTTACAAATCCTGATCTGCGTCAACACAATATCTTATTAAATGACCTCAACTCCGGCAGAATCGTATTGGCATTTGAGGATATTCGACGTGACAAAGGCGGCGACCAGGACTTTAACGATGTGGTTTTTTATGCCACTTCAAACCCTGTTAACGGGGTATCCTATGTAAATATTCCTTTCATCAGCAATCCCGGTGGAAATACGGTTGCCAATCTTAAGATTGAAAAATCTGTTGATAATGCCAATCCATCTGACAATGAATTAGTAAACTTTACAATTCTTGCAACTAATCTTGGACCCGACCTTGCGACCAACGTAGTTGTTAAAGATGTTTTACCTCAAGGATTAGTTTATCAGGGACACTCAAACTCTTCCGGAACATACGATACGGCAACGGGATTATGGAAAATAGCATCACTCGGGTTAAACCAATCTGCAACCCTGACACTTCAAGGCAAGGTTTCCATTAAATCTGTAAGTCAGGCAGCTTTTGATCTTGGACCCGCGAAGGACTTCAATATTTTTACAATCGGCGATCTAACTCAGCCATCTGCAGATTCAGAAGGTAAAGTTGCCGTAGGGCGTAATGCATATTTTGCCAATTATTCTCTTGGTGATTTGTTACCGGCCTCAGGCGGGACAGAAGATGTGCTTATCGTTGGTAACAATCTTATGTTTATAAGTGGTTTGGTGACGGGTGGAAATGTGGTTTATGGTGGAGTTTCAAACCTGCCGATAAATCAGGTCTCCGTTATTGACGGAACGGTTAGAAAAGACAGTATCATAGATTTTACCGCAGCGGGTGCTTACCTGAATTCTCTTTCTGCTTCACTGGCTGCTTATGCTACAACAGGAAACATCACTTACAACAATTCCGGGATTCAGCTTTACGGAGCAAATCCATTTTTGAATGTATTTAACATTTCAGGAAAAACCCTTTCAAGTTGCACAAATTTCACAATAAATGCTCCCAATGGGGCAGTGGTTCTTGTTAACTTTGACTCATCATGGGTTAAATGGTCAGGTGATGTGATTGTAAACGGTACGGCACACAGTAATGTTATTTACAATTTCCACGATGCTCTTGATCTTTCAATCAGTTTCATCGATGTAAGAGGATCAATACTTGCTCCTAAAGCACATTTGGAATTCCCTTCGGGAGTGATCAACGGACAAGTTATTGTGAAGGAAATGTATGGTTCAGGTCAATTTAATTGTGCACCCGACCAAACAAATTATTTTAACGGAATCCTTCCTGTTACCCGTGATATTCTTAACACAGCAGAAGTTGTTTCTCTTGATCAGGCTGATCTCGACTCAACCAATGACTACTCTGAAGCAATGATCACACTTGCCGGTTATGGTGATCCGGGTCAGACCGGAAATGTTAACTGGCAGCCAACCCAGCCATCAGGTCTAACAGATATGGTTTGGGTTTCAGTTTATGACAACTCGGGCAATATCCTTGCAGGGACCTGGGGTGGCAAGATTCTTAAGTCAACTGATAATGGTGTGTCATGGAACAGAATTAACCCTGACATGAATGTCGCCTATCTCTGGGATATTGAGATTCATGGTAATGATATTTACGCTGCCACAGAATTTGGAATATTCAAGTCTGTTGATAATGGCGCCACATGGAATATAACCGGTATGACTAACAAAGATGTCAGATCGATCACAATTAAAAATAACACTCTTTTCGCCGGTACATGGGGTGAAGGTGTTTATATTTCCCAAAATGGCGGAACAAGCTGGACTCAATCCAACCAGGGACTTCAAGCAACTGCAGTAACTGCAATGCTCACGACTCTGAACGGTGACTTATATGCAGGAACATTTAATGGTGGCTTGTATAAATCTGTTGACAACGGTGCCAGTTGGACAAAAACACCACTTTCATATCAGTGTATATGGTCATTGGGACAAAGTGCCAATGGTAAAATATACGCCGGAACTTATGGCGGTGGAGTCTATCGTTCATTGGATAACGGTGTCAACTGGTATGCAATCAATAACAACCTTACCGCAACCCATATCTATGGAATAACGGTTGACCCACAAAACAACGTTTTTGTTAGTGGATGGGGAGCAGGAGTTTTTAGTTTAACCTCCGGTTCCATGGATGCAATGACAGACGATTGGAACTATATGGGAATGGGTGGCCTTGATGTTTCTTCAATAATCATCAATCCAAACACAGGCGCAATGCTTGCCTTCACCTCCAGTGGTGGCATGTATGTTAATAATTCCCCAACAACATCCATTGGTGATGGTGAAAACAATCTTAATCCTGATATTTATTCACTTTCTCAGAATTATCCAAATCCGTTTAATCCTTCAACGGTAATTGAATTCTCCCTGCCGGAGGCCGCTGAAGTGTCATTAAAAGTTTATGACATAACCGGAAGAGAAATTGCATTGCTTGCTTCAGGCAATTATGCAAAAGGGAAACATTCCTTTAATTTTGAGGCTAGAGGACTTTCGAGTGGAATTTATTTCTACAGGATCATCGCCGGAGGTTTTGTTGATACCAAACGGATGGTTCTCCTAAAATAAGGAGTAGTATCCCGGATTTTACCGGGAACCACAGTTCAAAAAACTGGTTGGTTAACTGATACCCTTTTCTTTTTATCTTACAAAGCTGCCTGCATTTCAGGCAGCTTTTTTTATTTATAATTGTAAAAATTTATTTGTTAGTTTGTTCTTTTTTTCCGAAGTTTTATAACATGATTTATTATATTTTGGACAAAAAAGATGAATCTAACACACATTGAACACATCGGCATCGCAGTTGAAAATATGGAAAATGCGATTGCCTATTATGAGAATATATTGGGTCTGAAATGCTACAAAATTGAAGAAGTGGCAGATCAGAAAGTAAAAACCGCCTTCTTTCAAATAGGGCAGACCAAAATAGAACTCCTCGAATCAACCTCACCTGACGGTCCAGTCGCTAAATTTATCGAAAAAAAAGGACCCGGAATTCATCACATCGCTTTTGCTTCCACAGGATTGCAAGAATGTTTGGATGCTGTTGCTGATAAAGGAGTTGCATTAATTGACAAACAACCGAGAAAAGGGGCTGAAGGGCTGAACATAGCTTTTCTTCACCCAAAATCCACTTTAGGTGTTCTCACTGAAATATGTGAACACCCTCAAAATTAAATTCGGATACTGAGAGTTATATGGAAAGTAAAATTAAAGAATTGATGGACCTCCGCAAACAAGCCCGCATGGGTGGTGGAGAGAAAAGAATTGAAGCGCAGCATAAAAAAGGCAAAATGACCGCAAGAGAGAGAATAGACCTTCTCCTTGATCCAGGAAGTTTTGAAGAATTTGACATGTTTGTATCACATCGTTGTATCGATTTTGGTCTCGATCAGCAACAATATCTCTCCGATGGTGTTGTTACGGGCTACGGAACAATTGATGGCAGACTTGTCTATATATTTTCACAAGACTTTACAGTTTTTGGGGGATCACTCTCAGAAATGTATGCACAAAAAATTTGTAAAGTTATGGATAAGGCTTTAAAAGTTGGTGCACCTCTAATTGGTATTAATGACAGTGGTGGCGCAAGGATTCAGGAGGGTGTTAAATCCCTTGGTGGATATGCCGAAATTTTTGAGAGAAATATTCTTGCCTCGGGTGTGATACCTCAGCTATCCGCAATATTTGGTCCGTGTGCCGGTGGAGCTGTTTATTCACCAGCATTGACAGATTTTATTTTGATGTCAAGAGACACCAGTTATATGTTTGTAACAGGTCCAAAAGTTGTAAAAACCGTGACCGGTGAAGATGTAACTGATGAAGAGCTGGGTGGAGCTTATGTCCACGGTTCAAAATCGGGTGTTGCACACTTTATTGCAGAAGATGAAG
Organism: Ignavibacteriales bacterium; assembly: GCA_016714125.1. Taxonomy (GTDB): domain Bacteria; phylum Bacteroidota; class Ignavibacteria; order Ignavibacteriales; family Ignavibacteriaceae; genus UTCHB3. The sequence goes on from JADJNX010000020.1 coordinate 39,514, forward strand.
AAGAAGGAATCATGTTGTTAAGGAAACTGCTCAGCTTCCTTCCTCAAAACAACCTTGAAGATCCCCCACTGGCTCATTGTGATGACCCCATCGACAGACTTGAAGATCAACTCAACTCGATCATCCCTGATAATCCTGCAGTTCCTTATGATGTCAGAGATGTCATTCATGCAGTTGTGGATTATAACGAGTTTGTTGAAGTACAGAGGCATTATGCTCCAAACATAGTTATCGGTTTTGCACGGTTTAATGGAATGTCAGTTGGTATGGTTGCCAACCAGCCAAACTACATAGCCGGTGTTCTTGATATAAATTCTTCAAGAAAAGCTGCAAGATTTGTAAGATTCTGTGATGCATTTAATATCCCTGTAGTAACTTTTGTTGATGTTCCGGGCTTCTTGCCGGGTACTGCTCAGGAATATGGTGGTATCATTATCCACGGTGCAAAACTTCTTTTTGCTTACGGCGAAGCCACCGTTCCCAAGGTTACCGTGGTTTTAAGAAAAGCTTATGGTGGTGCATACGATGTTATGGGTTCAAAACACTTGAGAGGTGATATTAATTACGCCTGGCCAACCGCTGAAATCGCTGTTATGGGTCCTAAAGGAGCCATTGAAATTCTTCATAACAAAGAGATAAATGCCATTACGGACGATAAGGAAAGAGTGGAATTTATCAAACAGAAAGAAGCAGAGTATAAAAGCAAGTTTGCTTCTCCCTATGTTGCAGCAAAATACGGTTATCTTGATGATGTGATTGAACCGAGAAACACACGTTTCAGAGTGATAAGAGCATTGCAGTCACTTGCAACCAAAAAAGGATACACTACCTCCGAAAAAACATGCCAACATACCGCTATAACACGGAGAGGAAATGAAAAAGAAAATATTCTTAATATCCTTTCTGGCATTATTTCTTTGCGGTGTGGTTCATCCTCAGGATACTACAGTGAAATCCATGAATGTACTGGATTCTTCCGGGACAACTGCGGTTGACACATCTGTTAAAAAAGTCCCGGTAGATGACGGCGAACTTATTCACTTTAATATCGCACGGGTTACCGATGTCGATATAAAAGGAAAGGGTAACAGCCTCATGTTAACTGTGATCGGAATGGGTGTGGTTTTTGCTGCATTGTGGCTGCTCTATGTAAGTTTTGCTGTTGTTAGCAAAGTGCTCAAGCGACAGGCGCATCTGAAGCAAAAAAGCCAACCCCTCCAAAGCCGCAGAGCTGGAGAAAGAAGTCTCCATCGAAATTGCGGCTGCAATTGCAATGGCACTTTCTGTACATCTTGGAGGTAATCATGACACAGAAAATGCAATATTGACAATACAGAGAGCATCAAGGAACTATTCGCCCTGGAGTTCAAAGATTTACAACTTGAGACATCACCCACGAAACTGGTAAAACACAGAGACAACGATGAAAAAATTTAGATTTAAAATTAATGGCAACGATTATGAAGTCAATATTAAAAGTGTTGAGAGTAATCTTGCCGAAGTTGAAGTAAATGGCACTTCTTACGAGGTTGAGCTTGAACAAAAAATGGCACAGCCAATTACGCCCCGCCTGGTAAGAGAAAGAGCAATTCCATCAACTGATATTGACAAATCGATAACTAAAACGACAAAACCACAACCAAAGAAAGGTGGCGGGATCAAAAGTCCACTGCCAGGTACCATTCTTCAGGTTTATGTTAAGGTTGGAGATACCGTTAAGATGGGAGATAAACTTCTATTGCTTGAAGCAATGAAGATGGAAAACAAGATAGAAGCAGACAAAGCCGGAATAGTGAAAGAAGTTAATGTAAAAGAAGGCGACACTGTTATGGAAGGCGATGTACTCATTGTCATTGGAGATTAAACATGGATGGTTTGACCCAATTCTGGAATTACACTTCATTCAGTAATATCACAATAGGACATGTTGTCATGATCCTGGTGGGATTATTGTTTATCTACCTTGCGATCAAAAAAGAGTACGAACCTCTTTTATTGATTCCAATAGGTTTCGGAATTCTTGTAGGTAATATCCCATTTGTTGAGAATGTTGGATTGCAGATCGGTATCTATGAAAAAGGGAGCGTTCTTAACTACCTCTACTTTGGAGTTCTTCAGGGGATTTATCCCCCTTTGATCTTCCTGGGTATTGGAGCGATGACCGATTTTTCGACACTACTTTCAAATCCTAAATTGATTCTTATTGGTGCAGCGGCCCAAATAGGTATCTTCCTTACACTTATTTCTGCAATCGCTTTGGGATTTACACCTGAAGAGGCGGCATCAATCGGAATTATCGGCGGAGCGGATGGTCCAACTGCTATCTTTCTTGCATCCAAACTGGCACCTCATTTAATTGGGGCGATTGCCATTTCAGCATATTCCTATATGGCGCTTGTTCCATTGATTCAGCCCCCCATTATGAGATTGATGACAAACTCAAAAGAGCGGTTGATTAGAATGAAACCACCAAGAATGGTTTCCAAAACAGAAAAAATAGTTTTTCCAATTTTGGGACTTCTTCTTACAACATTCATTTCACCGAGTGCTTTGCCTTTGCTTGGAACTCTGTTTTTTGGGAACATTCTAAAAGAGAGCGGTGTTACCAAAAGACTTGCCGAGACAGCTGCCCGTCCTATGATAGATATCGTAACCATCCTTCTTGGACTTACTGTTGGAGCTTCAACTCAGGCCACTACATTTTTAAATGAAAAATCTGTATTGATCTTTGGACTCGGTGCAGTATCATTTATGGTAGCCACCGCTGGTGGTGTCGGGTTTGTAAAGATTATGAATCTTTTCCTTAAAGAGGGTGATAAGTTAAATCCTCTTATCGGGAATGCGGGAGTATCTGCCGTTCCTGACAGTGCGAGAGTTTCTCAGATCATCGGTCTTGAATATGACAAAACCAATCATCTTTTGATGCATGCCATGGCGCCAAATGTTGCGGGTGTTATCGGAAGTGCTGTTGCGGCAGGTATTCTGCTCAGCTTTATGACGGGATGATATTGTTCAGGTTGTAAACAGATCAACTGTTTAACATAATATTAAAAGTGGCAAGAGATTTTTCCCTTGCCACTTTTTTTGTGATTTTCTGTGATGCCGAAAAAATTTGGTGTCAAAACCACTTCTTTTTTTTGAAAAAATAGACAAATCCAAGTGCAATTGAGAGCATTAAAATCAAAGTTGCCGGGTATCCCCACCATTGCCTGATTTCGGGCATAAAATGAAAATTCATTCCATAAACTCCCGCAATAAAAGTGAGTGGTATAAAAATGGTTGAAATTACGGTCAACACTTTCATGATATCATTCAAGCGGTTGCTGGTGAACGACATATAAACATCAATAAGTGAAAGAGTGCTCTCACGCAGATTTTCGAGTATTTCTATAACCTGATTGATGTGATCGTGAGTATCATTAAAATAGATCAATACCCCATTGCTAATCTGTGATATCTCTTTCTTGTGTATTTTATTCATGATATCTCTAACAGGCCAGATTGACTGACGGAAATGCCTCAATTCGTTCCTGAGGTGTTGCAGAGGTTTTAGATCACTCACCGGTTTTTCACTAAAAAACATCTCCTCAATATCTTCAACTTCATCATTAATCTGTTCCAAAACGATGTAATACTCATCTATTACAAGATCAAAGACGGCATAAAAAATGGCATCTGCATGTGAGTCGGCAAAAATCTTCCCCTGTTCAATTCTTTGTTCAATTACTTTCAGGAAATCCTCTTCAAAATCCTGAAATGTTACTAAACAGTTATCGCTGAGCAAGAGACTAATCTGATTTGAAGCACTGCTCTTTTTGCCATCAATAAGCAAACGATCAATTTCGGCAAATAGAAGACCACCGATTTCCTCGATTTTTGGTCGTTGATAAACGTTGAGTATATCCTCTATCGTAAGTTCATGAATTTTGAAATAATCAGCGAGGATGGTAAAATATTTTGGTTCTGTAAAACCGATCATACGGATCCATCGTGCGCCGGTATGTTTTTTTTTAACAATCGACTTAAGTTCATCAGGAGAAGATATCTCTTGTTTAGAGAACTTTCCCTCTTCAAAATCTATTATGATAATTCTGGATTTTATTTGGGTATTGGTGCCAGTATATTGAAGGCTTCCCGGTGGTTTTCCGACTTTGAGAGTATGTTTGCGTTGGTTCATGAGATATTAAATTTTGTTCGATGCAATATACTCTTTTTTCCCTAATGGTTTTGTGCTCATGGAGATGAAAGATGATAAACAGTTCTTTGTACTTTATATTATTATTTGTAAGTTTCGAGACAGGAAAAATTTCTTATTCAAGGAAAAAAAATGGATATATACGGAAAAAAAGTAGTGGTGCTTGGTGGATGGGGTTTGGTTGGAAAAGCCATAACCCGTCGTCTCATGGTGGAAAAACCCGCAGGCATAATCATAACCTCTCTAAAGGAGAGCGAAGCAAAAGAAGAAGTTGAATATTTAAATAAAACTTATCCTGAAGTCGGACCAAATTTCTTCATCCCCTGGTGGGGAAATGTGCTCGTACGAGATGAATATAAAGATATAAGCCGTGCCGAGATGTTGGCTGATCCCGTTAAGCGACAAAGGATCATCAGTGATGTGATGGATGATCTTACAGACGATGTACTCGAAGAACAGTCACTTTATAAACTGCTGAAAGAGCACAAACCTGATGTTGTTATCGATTGTATTAATACAGCAACAGGAATTGCATACCAGGATATCTTTACTGCATATAAAAATCTTAAAAAAGTACTTTATGAATCAACTGACCGTGACCTTCTGGTTACGGAGACTGAAAAACTTGTTGCAGTCCTCTACATTCCTCAGTTGATCCGCCATATTCAGATTCTTTATAATTCGATGCATAAATTTGATACAAAAGTTTATCTGAAGATTGGTACTTCGGGAACAGGTGGAATGGGATTAAACATCCCTTACACTCACAGTGAAGAGAAACCATCCAGAGTATTGCTCAGTAAGTCAGCGATTGCAGGAGCACATACTCTACTGCTCTTCCTTATGGCAAGAACCCCGGGTGGAGCAATCACAAAAGAGATTAAACCTGCTGCAGCAATTGCATGGAAAAAGATCGAATTTGGCACGATCAAAAAACAGGGCAGGGAAGTTGAAATCTACGATGTCCCTCTTGATTCTGCAATCCCGTTGGAAGGCAAAATTTACAAAGAAACCGGCAAAAAATTTGAGCCGAAAGGGGTTCTGAGATCAGTGTTTATTGATACCGGTGAAAACGGAATCTTCTCGCGTGGTGAATTTGAAGCAATATCTGCACAAAAACAGATGGAATTTGTTACTCCCGAAGAGATTGCAAATAACACCGTGTTTGAGATAATGGGTGGTAACACCGGGCATGACATTATCAACGCACTTGATAATGCAAATATGCACCCTTCCTACCGTGCCGGATACATGCAACATCTTGCTGTTGCCAAACTCGCCAAACTTGAAGAAGAACATGGAGTTGCTTCTGTCGCTTTTGAGATGCTTGGACCACCGCGACTTTCAAAACTTCTTTTTGAGATCGAAATTCTTAAACGCACCTGTGGTACCTTTAAAGATATCGTTAGCAAAACTGCAGAAGAACTGACTGAAACTTGCAACAGATTTATTCTGGATAATGAAAAATTCAGAAATGAAGCTATTTCAGTTGGAATTCCCGTTTTGATGAAAGATGGTAAAAGTCTTCTTCGTGGTCAGTTGATGAAAATTCCTGTTTTTGGAGCTGAGACTGAACTTGAGATTACACCTTCCGAAATGGAAAAATGGGCTGAAGCAGGTTGGATCGATCTCAGGACAAAAAACTGGGAAATGTGGATATCCAGAATAAATGCGATTGTGGATGAAGCTGAATTGATCCCCGAAGATGATACCAGTTCGCTGCATGTGAGAACAGAGCAATATTGGAATTACTTCAAAGTAATTGATGTTGGCAAAGTGGTTTCCTGGATCTTCATTAATGAAGAAAAAGGGAATCGTATGAAGGATTAAAATAATCCTTTTTGATTTATAAAAAGGCTGTCTGTTGTGGGCAGCCTTTTTTTTATTATATTTATTTTTCAAACTAAATTCTAAAAACCAGCTATGGATTCATCTGTGTTAAAAAAACAAATAAGTGCATTCTTTATTCTATTCATTCTATTTTCACAATTAAATGCTCAAAACATTCCTTCCTCTCACTCAAACATCGGTTTTGACAGAGAGAAAGGGCTCTACTATTTTCAGGATGCAGATAAAAAAATATATGAACAGGTCAGAAAATCGAGATTTACAGTCGATCAGTTAATTGATGGAATAACAGGAACAGAAAAAGGAGTGGCTTTCAATTTTTCCGATTCGTTATTAAACGGAACAATTTATTATGGATTGATACCGGTTGGGGATGGTAAATATTCGATTCCCGTCTGGTTCAACAGGAGTGTAAAAATTGTCGGGGGTAAGGCGGAGGTCAACATAAAGGATAATCTTTCAAAAACTTATGATATGACAGGCTGGCAAACAAAAGGATATGGATTGCTTGGTTACCGAATCACAACTTCCGATGGTGCAATTATATATGACGGCAAGATAGAATTTGTTGTGGCTGACCCGTTTCTTGTTTCGAATACAATTGTGGATGGTCCTTTTGTCGATAATGTAACTGAGAGTTCTGCCGTTATTTCGTTTATAACAAATTTTGAGTGTGAACCTTCTTTAACGGTTGGGGAGAGAGAGTATGAACTGGATGCGGCGAAAAAACATGAACTCTCGGTTACAGAACTTTCGCCCTGTACAGAATATATCTATACAGTCAGAGCAGGGAATACAATATTTGAACACAAATTTAAAACCGCACCAAAAAAAGGGAACAACTCAAAGTTCACATTTGCTTACGCAAGTGATTCGAGAGCAGCGATGGGGGGTGGTGAGAGGAGTGTATATGGAGCAAATGTTTACATCATGAGAAAGATAATGGCACTTGCAGCGTTTAAAGGTGTCGATTTTATGCAGTTTACAGGCGATTTGATCAATGGTTATGCTTATGATCCCGAGGACAATCGTCTTCAATTCCGGAACTGGAAAAATGCTGTTCAACCATGTGCTGCTTTTTTCCCGATTTATGAGACAATGGGGAATCATGAAGGACTTCATGCCCGTTTTTTTGATGAGAACAATACATCCAGATATCTAAGAATTGATCGTTTCCCATACGATTCTCTATCTGCTGAGGCATTGTTTGCCGATGAGTTTGTTAATCCCGTCAGTGACCTTGAAAGTGAAGATGGCTCAAAGTATGATATTGACAAAAATTCTATGGACTTTCCTTCTTATAAAGAGACCTCATTCAGCTATGTGTATGGTAACACTGCTATGATTGTTCTTAACTCCAATTATTGGTTTGGTCCGGATGTAAGGAAGGAGCCGTGAAGCATATTTTTGTTTCTGTGCATACTCCGATGTTTCCTAACGGTGGACACTCGGGGGACGACATGTGGTACTCGGGAAACAATAATATCAGACCAAGAATTGCAGGGAAGGATGCTGATTATGGTATAATCGAACGAAGAGATCAGATGCTGGAAGTGATGGTGAACCAATCGAAAAAAGTAAGAGCTGTACTTACTGGTGATGAACATAATTACAATCACCTTGTGGTGAATCCCGAAATGGAAATGTACCCTGAAAAGTGGGATAAAAAGAAATTGAAGTTAAATCGTACCATTTACCAGATTAATAATGGTGCTGCGGGTGCACCATATTATGCCCAGGAAGTTCTTCCCTGGAGCAGTTATTGCAAATCTTTCACCACTCGTAATGCTTTGGTTTTTATATCTGTTAACGGTGAGAAAGTTAGTGTCCAGACAATAAACCCCGATACTTTGGAAGAAATAGAAACATTCGAGATTGAACCATAACTAATGGATTTGTGTTAGTATATTGTAATATTAAATAGTTAATTTTTTTGAAAAAGAACACAATTATGAGGTATAAATGTTAAACGCAAAAATGGAAAAAGCTTTAAACGAGCAGATAAATAAAGAGATTTTCTCTTCTTATCTTTATCTTAGCCTTGCAGCATATTATGAGACATTAAATCTGTCCGGCTTTGCAGCTTATTTCAAAGTACAGGCAAACGAAGAATATTTACATGCAATGAAGATATATGACCATATCCACACCCGTGGTGGAAAAGTTGTATTGGAAGCAATTGCAAAACCACAAAGCGAGTGGGCAGGTGCTTTAGATGGATTAAAATCTGCTTTTGAACACGAACAGTTTATTTCCAAAAGCATTTTTTCTTTGGTTGATCTTGCAAATGAAATAAAAGATCATTCAACCAATACTTTCCTCAACTGGTTTGTTGAAGAACAGATCGAAGAAGAAGAATCAGCTCTTGCAGTTGTTACCAAACTTGAAATGATTGGCGAATCTAAAAACTCTCTTTATCTTTTTGACAGAGATATGGGGAAAAGAGCCGCGAAGTAGGTATCAGGTATTAAGTATCAGGTATTATTTCTGATGCTCAATTGTCGTAATTTTAGGCTGTTCTGAAAAAGAACAGCCTTTTTTTTGTTATTTAATTTCAGATAAAATTAAAAAATCTGTTAAATTTATTATTCGTTTATTCTAATTTTAGAACAGGAAAGATATGAAAGGTATAATTCTTGCCGGTGGTTCCGGTTCGAGACTCTACCCAATAACAAAAGTTTACAGCAAACAGTTGGCGGTTATATACGATAAACCGCTGATTTATTACCCTCTGTCAGTTCTTATGCTCGGAGGAATAAAGGATGTTTTGATAATTTCGAATGAGGAAACAATTCCTCTTTATCAGAAATTATTTGATGACGGAAGTCATTTAGGGATGAATATTGAATATAAACTTCAAGATGCTCCCCGTGGAATCGCTGAATCATTTATTCTTGGTGCCGATTTCATTGGTGACGATAATGTTACATTAATTCTTGGTGACAACATCTTTTTTGGAGATCTGGAATTTTTCTATAATGCCGTTGCCGAACATAAAAGTGGAGCCAAGATTTTTGGTTATAGAGTTACTGATCCTGAGAGATATGGAATTGTGAATTTTGACAGGACAGGAAAAGTCCTTACTATTGAAGAGAAACCAAAACAGCCAAAATCGAATTATGCAGTCCCGGGATTGTACATTTATGATAATAAGGTTGTAGAAATTTCAAAAAATCTTAAACCCTCGGCAAGAGGTGAACTTGAGATCACTGATGTGAACAATGTTTATCTCCACCAGGAGGCGTTAAGAGTTGAAGTGATTGGCAGAGGAGTTGCATGGCTTGATACGGGAACACCACAGGCACTTCTTCAGGCATCAAACTTTTTTGGTGTAATTGAAGAGCGACAGGGCCTGAAAGTTGCATGCCTCGAAGAAATCGCATTTAATAAAGGGTTTGTTTCCCTGGAGGGGTTCAGAACATTGATCGACTCCATTCCACAAAGCATGTATAGAAATTATCTTGAAAAAGTTATTCAAGAATATGAAGAAAACAGATAATACCATTATTGTGAGAAGAAATTGAAAATAATTGACAGCAGGTTGGACGGGATCCTGTTACTGAAACCGGATGTTTTTGAAGATCAACGAGGATTTTTCTTTGAATGTTTTCACACTGAAAAGTTGAAGTCACTCGGTATTAACCAACAATTTGTTCAGGATAATCTCTCCAAATCTTCGGTTGGAACAATTAGAGGTCTCCACTTCCAGCAGCCGCCATTTGATCAGGGGAAACTCTGCCAGGTGATTTCCGGCAGAGTACTTGATGTAGTCGTGGATATCAGGAAGGGTTCACCAACTTTTGGTAAATACTTCTCCACAGAACTCTCGGAAGAGAATCATCACATGGTTTGGATTCCACCCGGTTTTGCTCATGGCTTTTCCGTTCTTTCACCCATCGCAATATTTCATTATAAATGTACCGGTTTCTACAACAAGTCATCTGAACGAACTCTTCTTTATAACGATCCAAATTTAGGCATCAACTGGAAAGTTGAAAACTGTATCGTTTCAGAAAAAGATACTCAAGGTGAACCTTTGGAAACCCTTGACACCCAATTTTTATACCAGATTTAACAGATAAAATATGAAAAATTCACTCTTTTTTACCGATCGCGAGGCTCTTGAAAGCTATACCCTCTCCAATCAGTTTTTTGAACATCTGGAGTTTATACTTGTAAAGACCCGCCAAACGGTTACCGATAACGACATGTATTATGCACTTTCTCTTTCAATAAGAGACAGGCTGGTTAGAAACTGGCTTCGTACGCAACATGTCTATAATTCAAAAGATGTTAAAAAAGTTTATTATCTCTCTCTCGAATTCCTGATGGGCAGACTGCTTGGGAATGCCTTGATAAATATGGACTACTATGAAGAATGCCGTAAGATTTTAAGGAAAGATGATTATGTTCTCGAGAACATCGTTGAACTTGAACACGATATGGCGTTGGGCAACGGTGGTTTGGGCAGACTTGCAGCATGTTTCCTCGATTCGATGGCAACCCTGCAACTTCCCGCTTTTGGTTATGGAATACGGTATGAGTTTGGAATTTTTAAACAGGAAATTGTAAACGGAAAACAGCAGGAACAACCCGACTACTGGTTGGCTCATGGATGTCCATGGGAAATTGCAAGAAGAGAATTGACTTTCAGAATCAAGTATTTTGGAAGAGTTGTTTCTGTCAGAACCCCCGACGGGAAAATCAAAAACAACTGGATCGACACTGAGGATATTCTCGCAGCCGCTTATGACGTACCAGTTCCGGGATATAAATCGGATACGGTAAACAATCTTAGACTTTGGGCAGCAAGATCCAATGAAGAATTTAGTTTCCAGGAGTTTAACGATGGAAATTATGTTGCGGCTGTTGAAAGGAAAAACATCTCCGAAAACATCTCAAAAGTTTTATACCCCAACGACAGTTACACCGAAGGTAAATTCCTTAGACTAAAACAACAATACTTTTTTAGCTCTGCTTCACTTCAGGATATCATTAGAAAATATGGTTACAACCACAACACTTTTGATAAATTTGCAGAAAAGTTGCAATTCAGTTAAATGATACACATCCTGTTATTGCTATACCGGAATTGATGCGAATTCTTCTTGACGAAGCGGGACTTTCATGGGACGAAGCGTGGAAGATCACCCAAGGTACTTTTGCATATACAAATCATACAGTGGTTCCGGAAGCACTTGAAGAGTGGTCAGTCTCCATCTTTGAGGAACTTCTGCCGCGCCACCTCCAGATAATCTATGAGATAAACTTTAACTTCCTTAAAGAAGTACGCGAAAAGTTCAGTTTCTCGGAAGAAGTGATATCAAAACTTTCAATTATTAGAGATAGTCCTGATAAGAGAATTAGAATGGCTAATCTTGCAATTGTGTCGTGTCATTCAGTTAATGGTGTTGCTGCACTTCACTCAAATATCCTTAAACAGCTCATTTTTAACGACTTCTACACTATTTTCCCTAAAAAATTCAAAAATGTGACAAACGGAATCACATTCAGAAGATGGATCAGACATGCAAATCCGCTCCTTTCTTCACTTATTTCGGATAGAATTGGTGATGACTGGATACTTCACAACGAAAAGATTGTCGAAATCGAAAAATTTGCAGAAGATCATGAGTTTTTGAACGACTGGAGTCACATTAAGTGGTTTAACAAACAGCTTCTCGCCAAGTTCATCAAATCTGAATACGGATTAAATGTCTCCACAGATTCTATTTTTGATGTCCATATAAAGAGGTTCCATGAGTATAAAAGGCAGTTGCTTAATGTCCTTCATGTGATCACACTTTATAACAGAATAAAAGAGAATCCACGGTATGATGCCACACCAAGAACGGTGATTTTTGCAGGAAAAGCGGCTCCCGCTTACCACATAGCAAAATTGATAATAAAACTTATCCATTCCGTTGCTGATGTTGTGAATAATGATCCTGTTGTTGGCGATAAACTTAAAGTGATATTTATTGCCAATTATGGAGTTTCTCTCGCTGAAAGGATTATACCGGCGGCCGATCTCTCTGAGCAGATATCCACCGCAGGACTTGAAGCATCGGGAACAGGCAATATGAAATTTGCTTTGAATGGTGCTCTTACGATTGGTACGATGGATGGAGCAAATATTGAGATCAGAGAAGAAGTTGGTGATGAAAACATCTTCATTTTTGGTTTGCTTGCAGATGAAGTGCTTGAATTAAGGGCTTCAGGTTACAATCCGAGAGACTATTATGACAGAATTCCTGAACTTCGCAGGGTTATCAATATGATCGCGGGTAACATCTTTTCACCGGCAGAACCGGGAATCTTCCAGCCGATTATCGATTCCCTGATGGGAAGTGATTATTATATGTTATTGGCTGATTATGAAGACTATGTCCGTGTTCAGGATGAAGTTGCATTAACCTACCGTGACCGCGATAAATGGAACAAAATGTCGCTTCTCAACACTGCACGAATCGCTAAATTCTCAAGCGACCGCGCAATTATGGAATATGCTAAAAACATCTGGAACATAAAACCTGTTAAAGTGAAAGTTGATAAATAACCCCTTTTTTAGGTATTAAGTATTAAGCATCAGGTATTAATTCTAAAAGCTGTTTCCTTCGCAGGAGACAGCTTTTTTTTTACATCAACTTAACTGATGACATTCCGCCATCAACAGGAATGATCTGTCCCGTAATCCATGTGGAATTTTCACCGAGGAGAAATTCTGCTGCTGACGCGATATCACCAGCGGTTCCAACTCTGCCGAGAGGATGTCTTTTTGCTGATGCTTCAGCTTTTTCCTGAGTTGAAAGGAGCTTCGCAGCAAGGGGTGTATCGGTCAGGGATGGGGCTATTGCATTCACTCTGATTTTTGGCGCAAGCTCTGCCGCAAGTGATCTGGTGAGACCCTCCACAGCTCCTTTAGCCGAAGCAATGGATGCATGATAGGGCATTCCAATCGAAACCGCTACCGTACTAAACAGGACAATTGAAGCTTGTTCCGAAAGTTTAAGATTTGGAAGGAAGGTTTGAATTGTTTTGATTGCACCAAACAGGTTGATGTTTAATTCATTTTGAAAATCATTTAATGAAAGAGATCTGAAAGGTTTAAGAGTGATGCTTCCGGGAGCATACACAACTCCGTCAACGACCCCTTCAATCTTTGGAAGTGTAGTGGTTAAATCTGCGAGATCGGCTTGAATATGGGTATAGTCACCCGAAAAGCCCGACACCTCTCTTCTGCTGATTCCTGTAACTTTATGTCCTGCTGAAAGTAATTTATGAGTGAGTTCTGCGCCTATGCCTGACGATGACCCGGCAACAATATAATGTTTCTGCATCTGGATTCCTTTTTCTTTTATAAACATCAGCGGAAGGGAGGATGTTCAAAACACTCAGATTCATGAGGGAAGATGGGGACACAGGTAGAAATTGTAAATGTCTCTTCGATTTATTTCGATTTTATACTCTTTTAAGTACAAAAACGAAATGGAATATTATCAAAAAATCTCACCGTAGCCAAGATGCTTCAGTATATTGGCGGTTATTATTTTTCTGCTTGAGGAGAATTCGGGATTCTCGTCGTAATAGCCTTTTCGCAATCTGGTGGCGAAATAGATAACATTATCTTTGAGTGTCAAATAACCAACCCACCAACCGGTATCATCCTCTCCGGGGACTTTGCCCCAGCCAGTTTTTGCACGAAGAGTATGGTTCGAATCTTCCTTGTCGATCATGATGTTTTTAACGATAGAAAATGTTCTTTTTGAAAAAGGAAGTGTCTCTGCATCGAGGTTTCGGAGAAAATTTATCTGTTGTACGGGAGAAATTCTAAGAGAACCATCCAGCCAAAAGGAATCGACATGTGCGCCAACGAATTTATTTCCGTAATTGCATTTGTCGAGGTAATCGACATATTTTTCCCTGCCAACTTTTGGAGCGAGTTTGCAATAAACCCAGACAGCAGAGAATTTGAAAGCCCGGCGGAGATCGAGGTTCTGATTCCAGTCGTCAATCCATCGTTTAATTCCATCCCACTTTACGAGTTCATTTTCATCCTTCAGAATTCCTTCTTCCAGAAATACCAAAGAATTGAAAATCTTGGAGGATGAAGCCGGTAACAATTCGAGATTAGCATCTGTGGAGTCGCTAATAATCCATTTATCAGCTTTTTTATCGTAAATGGTTATACTTCCTTTAAAACCGGACTCATCAAAGAACTTTTTAAGTTCCGATTGTGTCTGTGCAGAAAGGGATGTAAGGGCAAAAGAGTCAAAAAAGTATGAAATAGAATCTATTAAGCATGGGCTTGATAATCCGAGTTGTTAATAATGTTCAGTAAATGGTTGGTTTTTTCGTTGCAAAATTAATCAGCATAGTTGTTTCTTCAGGTGTAGAAAAATGTCCCCGGACAAAGCGGTTCAGGAGTGGAATAATTATATTTTGATATATTCTGATTAACCGTTAAGTTGTAAAATCAATTTGGAAAGGTTTCAATGCCTCAAAAAAGGTTTTTCTTTTTTAAGAAACCGGGATGTATGCCCTGCGAAGTTATGGAGAGGGAGCTATCGGTTGTCCTGGAAAACACATCTCCTGAGCTTGAATTAAAGATAATTGATCTTTCTGAGTTTCCTGAAATTGGGGAGAGAATGGATATTCAAAGCACACCTGCACTTTTGTTTTTGAAAGACGGCAAGATTGTTGATGTAATTCACGGGGTGGTAAACAGAGAATATCTTCGAAAATCTGTTTTGGAATTTATTAATTTATAATCTAATTGGAGAACCCAGTTGCCCCAATACATCGCATTACTTCGTGGCATAAATGTCAGTGGACATAAACTTATTAAAATGGCGGAGTTGAAGGAGCTTTTAATGGGTATCGGTTTCAAAAATGTTCAAACTTATATCCAGAGTGGGAATGTAGTGTTTGAATCGGATGAAAAATCTATATCAAATCTGGAATTGTACATTATGTCCGGAATTTCCGGGAAGTATGGTTTTTATGTGGAGGTGATGGTTAGAACAGTTAATGAATTCAGTCGCATTGTTGAAACCAATCCCTTTCCTGATGCAGAAGGGAACAAGCTGTATATAACTTTTTTCCGGGAAGCACCCCAAAACATTCCATTTGAAGAGTTGAACAAGGTGAAATCGGAATCGGAGGTTTATCTGTTTCACGACCGTATTATGTTTTTTTATTGTCCCGAGGGATATGGAATTACAAAACTCTCCAACCCCTTCATTGAAAAAAAACTGAAAACAGTTGCAACCACCAGAAACATGAACACAATTGTGAAATTGTTGGGGATGGCACAATAAATTAATCCACCCCCGGCTCCCTTCCGGGCAGAAAGGGAGCGTTGGTGGAAGAGTACTGTATTCATTCAGACCTAAAAGTGTCAATTTTCTTCTTAAGATCATCAAACGAACAGTGGTTGATGATTTCACCTTCAACAACAACTGTTGGACCTTTATCACAATTTTCAGCACAGAATGTTGCGGACACTTCAAATTCGTCGGATAATCCTTCAACTGAAATATGTCTTACAACCCTGTTAAGGAGTTTTTGTGATCCTTTTACAAAACAGGAAGTTCCTACACACACCGAAATCTTCTTTTTCTCTTCACCACTTTGGATCAGACTGATTCCGCCTTCAAACCGTTTCCTGCTTTTATAATGAGTGTGCAAAAGATCATGTGCAATTTTGCTTCCGGGTGATTTAAGGAATGAT
This sequence comes from Ignavibacteriales bacterium, assembly GCA_016714125.1. Classification (GTDB taxonomy): domain Bacteria; phylum Bacteroidota; class Ignavibacteria; order Ignavibacteriales; family Ignavibacteriaceae; genus UTCHB3. Next base: position 55,290 of record JADJNX010000020.1, read on the forward strand.
TCATAAACATCCTTAATCAGTGGATTTTCATGCGCATTGTGGAGTTGGAGCATCTTATCGGTTTCATAAAGTCCTTTGCCTCTTTTTGCAACTGTTTCACTGTTGTGAGTCACAGGCTGTCCGGCTCCTCCGGCACATCCTGATGGGCATGCCATCACTTCGATGAAATCGTAAGACTCTTCTCCCGATTGGATTTTGTTGAGGAGTTCTTTTGCGTTTTTGAGACCACTCACCACGGCAATATTAAATTGCCGATCTTTTACCGTGATTCTTTTCCGTTTTATGCCGTTGATTCCTCTCAACTCGATGACATCGGAGACAGTTGCATCAGCACCGTTGAGATTTGAACTTAGATGTCTTACAACAGCTTCGGCAACTCCACCGGAATTTCCAAAAATGATCCCGGCTCCTGTTTTGAACCCAAAAGGCATGTCAAATGATTCGGGTTCCAATTCGCCAAAAACGAGTCCAGCCTCTTTGATCATTCTTCCCAGTTCCTGAACCGTCAGAACATAGTCAACATCCTTAAATTCAGCAGAATTTCGGGTTATTTCGAACTTTTTGGCAGTACAAGGCATAATTGAGACAGAAACGATGTTCTTTTTATCAACATTTACTTTTTCGGGCAGGGTGTTTTTAATAAGAGCTCCCACCATTCCCTGAGGTGATTTGCATGAGCTCAGGTTCCCCAAAAATTCCGGTTGATACTGTTCTGCATATTTAACCCAGGCCGGGCAACATGAAGTGATCAGAGGAAGTTGTTCTCCAGATTCAATTCTTCCGAGGAACTCATTCGCTTCTTCGAGTACGGTGAGATCGGCACCAAATGATGTGTCAAATACTTTTTTGAATCCAAGATGTTTGAGTGCAGAAATCATCTGACCCGTCACATTTTCACCATCTTTGTAGCCAAAAAGTTCACCAAGTGAAACTCTGACCGCCGGAGCAACCTGAATTACGACATATTTTTCAGGATCATCAAGGACATCCCAGACTTCTTTAGTATCTGATTTTGGAGTAATCGCAGCAGTGGGACAAACTCTTGCACACTGTCCACAATCAACACATTCCACTTCTCCCAATGGTTTTCCAAAAGAGGGGACAACCACGGCACCACTTCCACGATGGGCAAAATCGAGCACACCAATGCCCTGAATTTCATCACAGGCTCTCACACAGTCACCACAGAGGATACATTTATCCATATCCCTGATTAGTGCAGGGGAAGAAGAATCGATGCCCTTGTTCATAAGGGTTTGTTTAAATCTGACATCTTCGACGCCAAGTTTTGAAGCAATTTCGAGCAATTTGCAGGAGTCACTTTTTACGCAGGAGGTGCATTCTCTTTTGTGTGATGCGAGTAGCAATTCAATATTGATTTTTCTGATATCGCGCAGTTCTTTGGTGTGGGTTTTAATTTTCATACCGGGTTCTGGCTTCATCGAACAGGATGAGTTGATTCCTCTTCCTTCAACATCCACAAGACAAAGCCGGCAAGCGCCATAAACACTGAGTTCAGAATGATAACAGAAAGTTGGCAAGTCGATATTCGCTTTTCTGATCACTTCAAGGAGGTTTTTCTCAGATTCAATTGTTATTTCTCTACCATTTATATAAAGATTATTTTCGCTGTTCATATCACACTCCTTCAGAAATTGCATCGAGGCGGCAGGCTTCAATACATGCTCCGCACTTTATACACAATGCTTCATTAATATAATGGGGTTGTTTTTTCTCACCTGCGATTGCGCCGACAGGACATTTTTTAATGCAGAGTCCACATCCTTTACACTTCTCTTCTATCACAACGGGAGTAAGGAGACTTTTGCATTTTTTAGCCGGGCATCTCTGTTGCATTACATGAGTTTCAATCTCCTCACGGAAATACCCAAGTAGTGAGAGTACAGGGTTTGGAGCAGTTTTTCCCAATCCACAAAGTGAAGCTTTTTTGATAGCCAAACCAAGATTAAAAAGGATTTCGAGAGTGTGCTCATCTGCATCCCCTTCAGTAATATCCTCAAGCAGGGATAACATCTGTTTTGTGCCTTCTCTGCAAGGGACACACTTGCCACACGATTCATTTTGTGTGAATTGCATGAAAAATTTTGCCACCTGTACCATACAGGTGTTTTTGTTCATCACTACGAGTCCACCCGATCCGATCATAGCACCAATTGAGATTAGTGAATCAAAACTGAGAGGAAGATCGAGATGTTCAGCAGTAAGACAACCACCTGATGGACCTCCAATCTGAACTGCTTTAAATCCTTCAGGGTCGAGGTTTCCTTCGTCATCAGTGACACCACCACCGATGTCAAAAATGATTTCGCGGAGAGTTGTTCCAAAAGGCACTTCGATTAATCCAGTGTTAACCACATGACCTGTCAGTGCAAAAGTTTTGGTTCCGGGGGATTCTTTTGTGCCGATTGATCGATATTCTGCTGCTCCATTTTTTATGATTCCGGGAACTGAAGCCAAAGTTTCAACATTATTGATAATTGTGGGTTTGCCAAATAACCCTGATTGAGCCGGAAACGGTGGTTTTGGGTTTGGCATCCCTCTTTTGCCTTCAATTGAAGCCATCAGAGCAGTTTCTTCTCCACATACAAACGCACCCGCTCCTTCCATGACATGGATGGTAAATCTTTTATCGGTTCCAAAGATTTTATCCCCGAGAATCCCAAGTTTTGTAGCTTCCTCCACTGCTTTTTTGATTCTTCTTACGGCAAGGGGGTATTCAAGTCTTACATAAACATAACCTTCATCAGCTCCGATGCCTGATGCAGCGATGATCATCCCTTCAATAACAGAGTGGGGATTCCCCTCCATTACACTTCTATCCATGAAGGCACCGGGATCACCCTCATCGGCATTACAAATCACATATTTTTTATCGTTGGTCTCTTTTTGGGCAAGAAGCCATTTTCTTCCGGTTGGGAAGCCGCCGCCGCCTCTGCCTCTGAGACCCGAATTAAGAATCTCTCTGCAAATATCGATGGAAGTCATTTCTGTTACAGCTTTTTGTGCCGCTTCATATCCACCTCTTGAGATATATTCTTCGATATCTTCAGGGTTGATATTTCCACAATCAGCGAGGATTTTCCGGGTCTGTTTTTTATAAAAATTGATATCCTGTTGCGTTTTGCAGCTTTTACCCGAGATATTGCCTTTGTAAAGCAACCTCTCCACCGGTTTACCGTTGAGAACTGTTTCGATAATAATCTCAGAAACATCTTCAGGTTTCACTTTTACATAGAAGATACCCTCGGGTTCGATCGTAACAAGTGGTCCCATTTGGCAAAAGCCCTGGCATCCACTTCCTGTAAGCAGATTGTAGTTATTTTCTTCTTTTTTTAGTTCTGTTTCAATGTGAACCCCCATCAGTGTAGAGACTCGCTTAAATTCATTACTGATTTTAAGAGCACCACTCGCCATGCAGCCGGTGCCGGCGCAGATGATGATACGTCTGGTTACATTTTTGGCTCTGTTTTGATAATCGGTTTTAATGGCATTCAGATCAAGCAAACTGTTCATCACAAACTCTCTCTTTCTCCATTATTTCATCAATCATTTTTGTCGTTTTACCCGGAATCATAAGTGGGTGAACTTCTTCATTTACCACAACCACAGGAGCTATTCCACAGGCACCCAGGCATGAGACTGTTTCCAGTGTGAAAAGCAGATCGGGTGTTGTTGTTTTTCCTTTGGGGAGGTTTAACCTGTTTCTGATTTCGGAGAGAAGAGGATTGGAGCCTTTAACGTGGCAGGCTGTTCCATCGCAGACTCTTACTACATATTTCCCTTTTGGTTCGAGAGCAAAATGTGAATAGAAAGTTGCAACGCCATAAATCCTTGCGGGGGAGATATCAATCGTTGTTGCAATAAATGCCAACACATCCTCGGGTAGATATCTGTATTCTTCTTGAACTGCCTGTAGGATGGGGACTAATTTATCTGATTTATAATCATATTTTTCAAGTATTTCGCACACTTTGGCAAATTTTCGTGCCGCTTGTCCTAAATCATGTTTGTGCATTTTATTTCCTTATTTCTGGTCTTGAATTGATTGTCCAAGTTTTCGGGTGAGAACCGAGAGACTGGCATGAAGCAGCACATTCTCTACAATTATCTCCTTTGGAACCCGGAGTTGTACGGGAGCAAAATTCCATATCGCTTTTATCCCACCATCAATCATCATCGTGGCAACTTCATTTGCCGCCGCTGCGGGAACCGTAATGATTCCAATATGTACATGCATTCTATGGCTAAGATCGGGGAGTTTATCGATATGGAAAATTGGTATGTTACGGATTGTTCCGCCCGCCTTTTCAGGGTTGGAGTCGAAAGCTGCAATAATGTTAATACCATAGTTGTTAAAACCGGGGTACCCCAGAATTGCTGTACCGAGACTTCCTGCGCCTACTAAAAAAGCGTCAGTGACATTATCCCAATTTAAAAATGACTCGATCGCATGGATCAATTGTGGTACCAAAAAACCTGTTTTGGGTTTACCGATGATCCCTGTGAACTCGATATCTTTCCTTACCTGGGTTGAATCAAGACGAAGCTCGTCTGCAATCCTTGTGCTCGAGACTTCCTTAATTCCCTCTTCCTTTAATCTGGTCAGGATTTGAAGGTAGCGGGGGAGGCGTCTTAAAACGGGCTCGGGAACGTGTTTGATCTCTTTTGTCGTCATTAAATTTTGCTCCATTTGGTTGATTTTTAATCGAGAAAAATATATCGAGAAATTTATACTGATTAAAATATGGAAAATTCCGATATTAGTCAAGTTAAATTTTTCAATTTTGCAAATAACTTTCGGAATTTATAGAAATATCGACAAAAAGTGCCCCAAACGACTTGAAAGTCGTGGCATGAGATTTGTTGTATATGCCTGAACGATGAAAAGAGAAGAAGACAATGACAAAAAACATAATGACCGAAAACAGTTATATATTTACAAATAAAGCCAAGTGCCAGGATTGTTACAGATGTGTAAGGGTTTGTCCCGTGAAAGCTGTGGGAGTTAGTGACGGGCAGGCTTATGTAGATGAAAAAAGGTGTATTTTTTGTGGAAGATGTATAGTCGAGTGTCCTCAGCAGGCGAAGTATTACAGGAAAGACACCAATAAAGTAAAAGAACTAATAGCGGCACATCAGGATGTAGTGGCGGCAGTGGCACCCTCATTTTCGGGACTTCTCGATAAAAAGATGGTAAAACGGTTTCCCTCGGCAATGCGACTTCTCGGATTTAGTCTGGTGGTTGAGGTGGCAGAAGGAGCAAGGTATGTAACTGATGAAACCCTTAAAATTGCCGGCAAGGGGAGAGGAAATATATCAACCTCGTGTCCCGCGGTGGTGGAATACGCTGAAAAATATCGACCTGAATTGCTTGGATCTCTAATTCCCGTTCCTTCCCCTATGATTGCTCAAGCAAAACTTATCAAAAGGAGAAGGGGCCCCGATTCCAAAACTGTTTTCATTGGACCGTGTGTCGCAAAAAAAAGGGAAGCTGATTTTCCTGAACACGAGGGATTAATTGATGCTGTTCTCACTTTTGAGGAGCTGTTTAACTGGCTTAAAGAGAGTGAAATTGAATTGTCAAATCTTGAAGAGAGTGGATTTGATTGGGCTAAATACACAGGGGGTGAATCATTTTGTCTCTCAGGAGGACTTGAAGAAACAGCAGGAGTTTGTGGCAGTAGCGGTCCAGCCGGAACACAAATTCTCTGTATGAGCAGTTATGAAAGGATGCTTGAAGCGTTTAACATAGTGGGTGAAGGTGCCGGAAATCTTATCGTTGAACCTCTTATCTGTTCGATGGGATGTATCAATGGACCCGGAATCAACTCTGAGATCAATGTTTTAAGGAGGCGATTAAATGTTCAGGCTTATTCAAAAGAGAAAAAGGAGACAGGCGAACCGATAGTTGAAGAACAGATTCAACTTGTAACCAGTTTTAAGGACAAATCAGGCAATTTCCTCACGGAATTTGATGAAGAGGCGATCAGAGATGTAATGCATCAAACGGGGAAATACACAAAAGAGGATGAATTAAATTGTGGCGCTTGTGGCTATCTGACTTGTCGGGACAAAGCAAAAGCAGTTCTTGCCGGAATGGCTGAAATCAAAATGTGCATCCCATATATGAGAAGATTTGCAGAACGAAAAGCGGATGAGATAATCGATAAAACTCCAAATGGAATCATTGTTGTTGATCGAGCGCTTCAAATAATTAGTGTAAATGAGTCGTTTATGAAAATGTTTATGTGTACGGGGGCATCAGTTGGGAAACACCTGTCAACAATCATCGATCCCGATTTATTCGAGAAAGTTGTAACCGGTGGAGGTGAGCTCATCGAGGAGAGGATGAATTTTGCAAAATACAGTCTCTCTACCGAAGCAAAAATATTTAAGATGAGCGAGGATTCAATCGCAGGCATATTTGTGGATATCACAAAAAATGAAACAGATAAAAAACAGTTGGATACCTTAAGGGGTGAAACACTCAAAAAAGCAGAAGAACTGCTTGAACACCAGGTAAAAACTGCTCAGTTTCTTGCCAAAATATTGGGAGAAGGAACAGCAAAAAGTGAAGCACTTCTCGATAATTTAATGAAACTCACCGAGGATGATACCCGGAAAGGAAGCTCAAACAAGAACAAGTGGTTATGGGATACTTATACTTCGAAGTAGAGACTGCACAGAGGTCAAAATATGACAGAAGCCCAAGTGGTGATGTTGTTGAGGTCATACAAACCAAAGAACACACCACAATAATCTTGTGTGACGGGCTGGGTTCCGGCGTGAAAGCTAATATCTTTGCTGCGATGGCAGCCGCAAGATTAAAAGAACTTTTAAGTTCGGATTTTTCAATGCGAAAGGCTTTTACCAACACTGTTGTAACGATGGAAGAGGCAAAACAGGCTGACATGCCTTACTCGGCTATGACTGTTGTGAGGATTCTGAATGATGGACTCACTACAATTCTAAGTTACGAAACCCCAACCCCGTTGTTCCTTGCCGGTAAAACCGCCTATCCATTAAAAGGCAGGGTTTACAACAATGGTACTGCTTTTATTACCGAATTAAATTGTGTTGTAAATCTGGGTGAGGGAATTTTAATCACATCCGATGGAGTAACTCAAGCCGGTATTGGAAAAAGATTCACTTTAGGATGGGAAACTGAAGGATTAAACAGTTTTGTTAATACCCTTTTGCAGAAGGGGGAACTTCCAAAACATCTGCCTAAACTGGTGGAGGAACAGGCTGTGCAACATTGGGGACCCAAACAGGGTGACGATGTTACAATAGTGGTTTGCAGCGCAAGAAAAGGGAGAGTGGTAAATCTTTTCACAGGTCCGCCAACAAATCCCGCGGACGATGATTCGGCGTTTGAATCATTTTTTGCCGAACCGGGGGTAAAACTTATTTGTGGTGCCTCCACTTCAAAAATTGCTGCGAGATATCTAAACAAACCGTTAAAGGTGAATGACGATGAGAGTGATTCAATCACTCCTCCCGATTATGAGATTGAGGGAGTTGATCTTGTAACCGAGGGGGCGGTAACACTTAATCAGGTATTTAATATTTGGGATGAAGACTCACAAAAACTCAATCCAGACAGCCCCGTGACGATTTTGTATTCACTTTTGAGTGCGGCAAACAGAGTAAATTTTTATTTGGGAAGAGCTAAAAACCCTGCATCTGAAGATATCTCATTCACACAGATGGGGATTTTAAGAAGAGAAAAAATCATGCCATTAATCATCGAAAAGCTCAAACTCGAGGGAAAACTTGTGGTGGTTAAGTACTACTAAATCTGCTGGGGATTTATAGGGGACGCAGATACACGCAGATTAGACGGATTTTCGCAGAGGGCTATTTTGACTAATTCCCTCTGTGATCTCGGTGTGCTCTGTGGTTTAACTCTCCCCTTTTCGTTCTTTGCGCCCTTCGCGGTTTAATTAAAAATCCCCTTTGCGTTCTTCGCGTCCTTTGCGGTTTACAACCCACCACCAAAAAATTCCGATGATGTAGAAGTTAAACGAAAAGAGCCGATATTTTGTTTTTATTGTATATGGAAAATTATTTACTTAAAACAGAATAACGATGAATACAAATAAAAATAAAACTTTGATAGTTGTGGGAGCGGGATTTGCCGGACTGCAACTGGTCAAATCGCTAAAAAATACACCAATCAGAATTGTCCTGATTGACAAATCAAATCACCATGTTTTTCAACCCCTCTTATATCAGGTGGCAGTAAGTGCTCTTTCGCCTGCCGATATTTCAGCTCCCATTCGTACTATCCTTAAAAATCAAAAGAATGTTGAAGTAATTTTGGGTGCCGTCATGGACATCGATAAATCCAATAAAACGGTTACTGTGGATGGACAGGAAGTAAAGTTTGATTTTCTTGTACTTGCTCCCGGGGCACGACACTCATATTTTGGAAAAGAGAAGTGGGAAGAAAATGCTCCCGGATTAAAAACAATAAAAGACGCGTTAAATATCAGGGAAAATATGCTGCTATCTTTTGAAGAGGCAGAGAATACAGCGTTTCTTTCTGGGAAAAATCTTCCTGTGCAGTTTGTAGTGATAGGAGGAGGTCCAACGGGAGTAGAGATTGCGGGTTCATTAGCCGAGATTGCCACCAAAACCCTCAGAAAAGACTTCAGGAATATCGACACCAGACAAACAAAGATCATTTTAGTTGAGGGTTCCGGAAAACTTCTTGGGGCTTATGACTCACCATTAAATGATATAGCTGCTGAAAATCTGCGGGACATGGGTGTTGAGGTGCGATTAAATACAATGGTTACAAATATTGATGAAACAGGTGTAACTCTTGGTGACGAGAAGATCGAATCCAGAAATATTATTTGGGCTGCCGGAAATAATGCCTCCCCTTTGATAAAAAGTCTCGGTACTGAAACTGACAGAATGGGTCGCGCAATTGTTCGGGAAAATTGTAGCATTAAGGAGAGTGATGATATCTTTGTGGTGGGTGATGCTGCAAACTTTATCGAAAACGGGAAATCACTCCCCGGTATTGCACCTGTGGCAATGCAGCAAGGAAGATACATCGGCAAACTGATTAAAAACAGACTTGAAAACAGGGATATCCCCCGCTTTAATTATTCCGATAAAGGCAGCATGGCAACAATCGGAAGAGCAAAAGCGATTTTTCAGGCAGGAAATATTAAACTTTCAGGCTTTATTGCATGGATTATGTGGGCATTTATCCATATCATGTATCTGATCGGCTTCCGAAACCGTTACCGCGTTATGGCTGAGTGGGTATGGTACTACATTTCCTTTAAACCGGGCGCAAGACTGATAACGGGAGAACCGAGGAAACGGTTGGCAACTGCCAAAATTGTGGATACAAACGAGAATCTATAAAATTTAATTTGCTTGTTATTATTGCATCGATTAATTTTAGTTAAGATTAATCCAGGAGTTTTGGTTTATTTGCGTTTCAGCTAAAAAGGATAGGATATGATTTGGATAATTTTTTAGGCTTTGTGTTCTCATCACCATAATATTTTTGAGCCCAAAAACATATTGCCAATATTTTGATTCGTTGATGTTTTCAACTCATGGAATCTTCTGGCCTAGAGTGTAATCTACATGGGAGATCAAAACGATGACGGTTTTGATGATTTCATGGTATCTAAAATGGACAGTAACAGTGGAGCGTCCCAAGCAAAATCATACTTCTATTATGGTGGTAGTCCTATTTCCAATTCACCTGCATTCTTCATCAAAATTTTTTAAACCTCTTTCAATTACCGCTTGTGATGTCAACAGGGATGGATACAGGGATATCATCAATCATCGGGGAGTAATTAATACATATCTTGTTAGTTATGATATATTTGGGCGGACCAAACATTGACACCATCCCTGATTTTGTGATTTACCATCCGGATAGCAATCACATATCCATCCTATACGGAAGAGACTGGCCGATTGACTTTGACGGAGATGGGTGGGAGGAGTTTGTTACATTTTCATATTCGTATCATTTCTTCATATTCAAGACAACGACCGCAATCCAACCTGAAGAGTACGGAATAATAAAACCGGATTCGGCTTACAGCACTTATGAATTCTACTGGGACAATCCCTGGTTTGCCGATCTGGATGGGGACGGCATGTCGGATATCTCTGTTAGACTGACACAGACTTCCCCCTATATTACAAACCGAAGATATTACTACGGAAATCCTGAATTTGAATTTACGAATTATTACCAGTTTTCTTCAAGTACTGTTTTTGCACCTGAGGCACTGCAGTCTGTTCGTGACATGAACGGTGACGGGAAAGGTGAGTTGATAATCTACATCAACGAGGGAGGGTCCGGTGCACATGGTCTTTCTTTCGGATCAAGACCACCTGATCTTGTACCTGAGTTAAGACTTAGCGCAAATGGATTAGAAGGTGTTTCACTTTCACCCGGAGATGTAAACGGTGATGGGTACGAAGATTTACTGCGTAGCATCCCTTACAGTTACTATGCGCTGTATCTTGGAGGACAAACGATAACCGGGCTTATCGCACAGTTATATAGATCGCACACTTTTAATTGTGACATAAACTTTGCTGGTCGTGTTGGAGATGTAAATGGAGACGGTGTAGATGACATTTGTGTTGGGGAGAATGCAGGCTATGGTCCCACAGTATCCGTACCACCAGGTGACCTTTACATATACGCCGGAACCAGAACTCCCTCATCAATAGAGGAAGAAAAAGAGAAGCATACCATTGAAAAATACATTGAGGTTGCAATTTCACCCAATCCAACAAATGGGAAAGTTAATGTTCATTATTCACTCCCTGATTCAGGAATGCTGACTTCAGAAATGTTTGATATTCTCGGACAAAGGATATATCACAATTCAACACAAGAAGAGAAAGGTTCCCACTCAAAAGAGTTAAATATTCAAAACATCGCCGCAACAAGCGGTATTTATATTTTCCACTTCACACTGGAATCAGGTGAAAAGACTTTAACCAAAAGTGTTAAAGTGCAATTAATTAATAGGATTGTTTTGGGTGGGTTCCTGTTTCTATCCATACGTAGCTCCTGCCGGAGCAGAGGCATTTCGTGGATGTCTGTTTCTATCCATACATAGCTCCTGCCTGGAGCAGAGACATTTGGTGGATTGTTGTTTCCATCCCTACGATGCCCTGAGGGAGACAGTCATTTTATTTGATAATGAGGCACCCAATTTGCTTATCTGCATCTGATCTCTTAAAAACCATTATATTTACAGATCAATTTTAGCTTTTTGAGAGAATGACAAAAAAAGAAGATCGTAATTATTGGTCCCGCTTATCCCTACAGGGGAGGGAATTCGCTGTTTGTTTCAAGTCTTTATGATGTTTTAAAGGAACAGTTTGATGTTAAGGTAATCAACTATAAATTGCTTTACCCTTCATTCCTTTTTCCGGGAACAACTCAATATGACCGGAGTGAAACGAATATTAAAAAAGCACCAAATGAGCGACTTATAAATTCGGTTAATCCTTTTAACTGGTTTTCAGTTGCAAACAGGATCAAAGAAGAAAAAGCTGATTTGGTGGTTTTCGACTGGTGGCAGCCATTTTTTGGACCTTGCCATCGTGTAATTTCATCTCTGATAAAAGACACCTACAAAAATAAAATACTCTTTATTACCGAAAACTACATCTCTCACGAGGGAAGTTTTATCGATCATACCCTCACAAAAATTGGTCTTAAAAACGCGAGTTCCTTTTTGACTCTCTCGGCAAAGGTTGCTGAGGAGCTAAAAACAACAGCAGGGGACAGAAAAATTTACAGAAGTGAATTACCCGTTTACGATTGTTATCAAACGGGGGGTGATGTTACGGGTGAAGAAGCCAAGGTTTCATTTGGATTTCCCCGTGATTCAAAAGTGATCCTCTTTTTTGGATATGTAAGAAAATATAAAGGGCTGGATCTGCTTCTTGATGCAATGCCTGAAATAATTAAACAGGACCCATCGATTAAACTGTTGGTTGCCGGTGAGTTTTATGATGAATTTGAATTTTATCGTGGAATCATCAAAAAACTTGACCTCTCATCCTCGATATATATGATCAACAAATTCATCTCAAATGAAGAGGTTTATAAATATTATGAACCTGCCGACCTTGTGATTCTCCCTTACAGAAACGGTACACAATCCGGCATTTTAAATGTTGCTTATGGATTCCTTAAACCTGTGCTTGTGACCCGTGTTGGTGGTCTGGCGGAGTTTGTGGATGAAGGGAAATCAGGATTTGTGATTGCTCCCGATTCTCCTGAGGCAATTGCCGAAGGGGTGATCAAATATTTTGAAGCTAAAGAGAGTTTCAACTTCCCCGAATATATATCTCAAAAAGTATCACAGAATGGTTTTAACGATATGCCACTTTTGTTTAAGGAAATAATTGAGGATGCAGTAAAGTGATTCTGAAACACGATTGTATCCACTTCCCCGGCGACCGTCCCTGTAAATTTAACAAACTTGAAGGCAGAATCTGCACCGATTGTGGAGATTATATAAAATATGATCGTGGTGAAAAACGGTTCAGAATTTTGATTATTAAACTTGATGCTTTAGGTGATGTATTAAGAACAACCTCAATCCTGCCGGCAATCAAAAAGATGTGGCCCGAATGTTCAATAACATGGGTTACTAAAAGGAACTCGGTTCCTGTCTTTAAAAACATCGATATGGTTGATGAAGTTGTAGCCTTTGAGGATACAGTAGAAGTATTAAAAATTGCAGAACAAAATTTTGATGTGGTGATCCATCCTGACGCTTCACCACAAAGTGCCCCTCTTGCAACACTTGTTGGATCTTACGACAAACATGGATTTGAGACTGATGCTCAGGGAAAAGTTATCCCTTCAAACAGCAAAGCTGAAGAATGGTTTGAGATGGGAGCTTTTGATCATCTGAAAAAAGCGAACACAAAAACCTATCAACAAATTATTCACGAAATTGCGGGATTCCCTTATGAAAAAGGGGAAATACAGTTAAAGTTGGATGAAGAAGAGCTTAAGATGAAACAGAGTTTCATCGAAAAACACTCTCTGAATGAGGCAAAATATCTTTTGGGAATAAATGTTGGTGCCTCGGGCAGATGGCAGTTGAAACAGTGGAGGATGGATGGATTTGTTGAGCTTATTAAATACCTCTATGGTACCGTTCCGGGACTGGAAATTCTGCTGTATGGTGGCAAGGAGGAAGCAGAGAGGATATCTGAACTCACAACACAGTTCCCGCAACTGATCTCAACCGGAACAGACAATGATCTACGATCATTTTTTGCACTCCTTGATATTCCACAGGTGGTAATTTCGGGTGACACCATGGCGCTTCATGCTGCCACGGCATTAAAGAAGAGAGTCATTTGTCTTTTTGGACCCACATCATACCATGAGATAGAAGATTACGGCAGGATAACCAAAATCTATCCACAAATGGATTGTCTGGTTTGTTACAAACCTTCCTGCGACTTTAAACCAAATTGTATGGAGATGATTTCCACTCAGATGGTTCTTGATGCAGTTTTGTCAGCATTTGGACTGGGTTTGTCTTAAAATTTTACTTCAAATAGACCAGTTTAATCGTTTTACTCTTTTTCCCGCTGATCAGTCTTGCAAGGTAAATTCCTGATGCAACATCCCCCGGCTGAAAAATAACTGAGTGATAACCTGCCGCTAAATCCTCATTCACAAGCTCAGCCACCACTTTTCCGCTTAAGTCATATACAATAAGTGATGTTTTTCCACTTGCCGGGAGTTGAAATACAATTTTTGTTTCCGGATTAAACGGATTAGGCGAATTCTGATAAACATCAAACGAATTTGGTGAAAAAACTTTATCGTTAATCGCAACAGGAGCTCCCGGGAAAAACCAGGAAATCATATTCATCGTATTTGCTCTCCAGAGTCCCCAGCTATGTCCTTCCGGAAATTCCTTTGTATAGATTTGATAACCCTTGTAAAATCAGCGAATCTCTGAAATTTCGCATATTTGGATAGAGGGATTCATAAGTCCCCCAAATCGCATAATACTTGATATCTTTTTTTGGACCTGCGACAATAGTGCGGTAAATCTCATAATCATTGGGCCAAAATGCACCGGAGTGCAGACCACAATTGGCAAAAATTTGAGGGTAGTTCCAACTTATTATTGCCGAAATATTCCCGCCAAATGAATCACCAAGTACAAGTCGTTTATTTTTATCAGGTATGGTTTTATATGTGGCATCGATAAAAGGGACCAGTTCCAGAGCAAAAAATGCCGCATACTGCACCCGAAGATTTCCCGCATACTCAGTGTTCCTGTTATTGGGTCTTACAAAAATTCCTATTACCGATTCAATTTTTCCACTATCGATGGCATTATCGAGAATTGTTGCAGCCTGAGCCAGAGAGAGGTAGTCGGAACCATCCTGTATATAAACAACAGGGTATCTTTTGGTGGAATTTGAGTCATAACCATGTGGCAGATAAACATAATAATTGAATGACGAGTTGGTGTTGGTGCTGGAAATTGAAAAGGCGAGCAGTTGACCTGCCGGGAGTCCGGGTCTTCGAGTAATTTCCCAGGGCTGAACAAAAGCGGGCATTGCAAGTTCAGAGTTTGGACCAAAACCACCGGGGCACTGTCTTGGATTTAGCGGGTCAAGAATCCAGTTACTGCCATTTACAACAAGTTTATAATCAACCCTCGCGTTCATTTCAAAAGTACGGAAATAGTAAAACAGGTTTGTGTTGCTAATTTTATTCATCGTCACAGATGCCGACCAATTGGTAAAATCACCGGCGATTTGCATGTAATTTGCGGGGCTGTTGTAAAGAAAAACCGCCATATTTCCCTCTTTAATCGGGATACCCGTAGTCCTGTTTGCGTTCACAAAACTGTCAGCGACCTCAACTTTTCGAACGGGGTCACTGATTGAGTTAATATAGGTGAGAAAATTCAGGAATCCTGTCTGGGAATAACCTGAAAAAGTAAAAAGGAATGTTAACAGTAATAAATATCTGGTTTTCATTTTAGACTTAAACATAAATTATCAATTGGAATACTAATATATCTAAAGTTTGTTAAAAAGAAAAAAGCATTGGACATGGGGAGAGGGATGGTTACGCGGATTCCACAGATTTCCACGGATTTCACGGAAGGTAGGGGGACGCAGATTCGCCTCGGCGAACAGGTACACGCAGATTAAACGGAGTTACGCAGAGAGGGATTGTCTGAATCAGGATTTACAGGATTCACAGGATTATTTTACCGAATTCATTAAAATTTTCCTCGAAGAGGAATTCATATTCGTAGCGTCCCGATTGCCTTCTGCAAAATGATAAACCGCAAGAGGAATTCATATTCGTAGCGTCCGGATTGCTGGCTGCAGAATGAAATGTCAATATTATCCCGCCTGCGGGATTAAATATTCGTAGCAAATGTAATAACCCAGCACCCTCCTACCCCGTTTGCGGGGTTGAATAGAAAAAAATAATTGAGGTCTCTCCAAATTTTTGTGCATTGACTATTTTTTTGTAGTTTTAGTTAACAAAAATAGTTTGCTATGAAAAACTTTATAACATTTTTTTTGGTGCTTAATTCCCTCCTGCTTTCGCAGTGGACACAGATAGATATGATGCCTTTTGAGGGCAGGATAATCGGTTTTTACATGACCGCTTCAATGAATATCACTGCGGCTTTTGATGGAGATTCCTGTTCCATTATCAAGAGTAGTGATGGTGGAAGAAACTGGGTGATTTCACGACAGATACCTTTGGCCTATTTGGCATGGGTTGAGTTTTTGGATGAAGACCATATTTTTGTCGGCGGACAATTCCCGATCATCTGCAAAAGAACCTCGAACGGTGGTGCCACCTGGTCAAATGTTTCAATTCCTTCCATTTACTATCAAATTAGAAAACTGCAGTTTTTTGATTACAATAATGGTTATGCGCTTGTTGAATTTTCAGGGGGATCTTCTTATTTGGGAAGACTGCTAAAAACCACTGATGGTGGAATGAGTTGGGTTGACATCGATATGGTCAGACCCAATTTGTCAGGATTCCGGTTTATTAACAAAAATACCGGTTGGCTGTTTGGAGACAGCTTGTACCGCACTACCGATGGAGGAAGCACATTCACATTGGTACCTCTCCCCTTTAATTTCAAAAATCCACGATCACTCGACGTTATCCACGACAGTATCATTGTAATGGGAGGACTAAAATATGTAGAATCCTCACCTCATATCATCCTTACAAAGCCAATTACTGCTTTTTCATTTAACAGGGGTAGTACATGGAGAGTGAAAGATTTTGGTACTGATGATGTCTGGGGAGATGCTGATAATATCAGGTTGCTTGATGAAAACACTGCAATCACAACTCTTAGTGGATCCTACAATTATGCGGGAGGGTACACAGGCGTAATATACACAACCAATCAAGGGTTGACTTGGAGTAAAGGGGCAGGAGAGGTCACAAATTATAACTTTTCGGATATGAAGTTCCTGAACAATAAGGTTTATGTTGGAGGCTCGGAGGCTTCTTTTTTGGCATCAGGGAACAGATTATCTGACCCATGGGAGCTACGGTTTGAACAAGAGTATCAAGGGCCGCAAGGTGCAGCTTTCCTTAATCCGGGCTATGCTGTGATAGGTACCGCATCAAGATCGTCTAAACCTTCTAAAGTTTATATTTCCAACGACAAGGGGAACAGTTGGATCGTGAAATATGCCCCCTGGCACTATCTTTATGATATGGCAATTTCCCCCGATTCGGTTTTATATTCACTCCAATAATTCCCTCTACGCCAGTAATCTCGCCTGTGATACTATTAATACTGTTACAAGCTTCTTTACCAGTGTTGCTGACCTCGAGATACTTCCAAATGGAGATATGTGGGTATGTGCGTCCCGAAATCTCCTTTTCAGTAGCGATCATGGGCAATCATGGGTAACTAGGTTCACGTTAACAAGCGGGGATTTTTATAAAATCAGGATGTTTGCCGATGGGACAGGTTATGTGATTGATGGCTCCATTTATAAAACAACCGATCATGGGAACACCTGGACAAAATTGGGATTTAATCCATACTCGATTTTTGATTTCGACTTTTACGATCGGAACAATGGATTTGTTATAGGAAGTTATGGTAAGATTCACAGGACACGAGATGGAGGAATTTATTTTGAACAACTGAATCTGGCGGGTATGACTAACACTAATGCGGTCTTTTGCCTGGATTCACTGAATATTTTTATTAGCGGGACAAAAGTTTACTCAACCTATGACGGGGGTATGATTTGGAAAGAAAATCTTTTTGAAGGTATTCCCGCCGGCCCCGGCAACATGGCAGCTCTCCACATGTTCGATCACTCCAATGGAATATATGTTGGGCAACATGCGCCAATCTGGAGAACCTATAACAGAGGCAACACTCCTGTTGAGTTGTCTTCATTTTCTGCAGTTTCACTTGGTAATAAAGTTGCTCTTCAGTGGACAACTGAAACAGAAACCAATAATATGGGCTTTGAGATCGAGAGAAGATATAAGCACAGCGACTGGAAAACGATAACTTTCTCTAAAGGTTCGGGTACTTCTACTCGCAAAATTTATTATGGTTATGATGACTATGAACCAAAAGCTCCCTGCATTCTCTATTACCGTCTCAAACAAATCGATTACAACGGCACATTTGAATATTCAAAAGAAGTGGAAGTCATTTTTGGTGAAGTACCCGAAGACTATGCAATCCAACAGAACTACCCAAATCCATTCAATCCCTCTACAAAGATCAACTTTTCACTTCCGGAGGAGAACAAGGTTGTAATAAGGGTATTCAACCCGATGGGCGAACTTGTTCAGGAGATAAACAGGGGAACACTCAGTCATGGATATTTTGAACAGGATATCGAGATGGGATCAAACCCTTCGGGAATGTATTTTTGTCAGGTTCTCTGTACCAACACAAAAACAGAAAGAACAAAATCTTTAACCATCAAAATGGTGCTGATGAAGTGAGAACCTCAGAACCTCAGAACTTCGGAACCCCAGTACTCGAGTCACTCAAGTACTCAAGTTTCTCAAGTACTCGAGTCACTCAAGTCTCTCCCTCCGCTACAGTTTCCTGAGCGACATGTTCAATTTGTAGGTGGTATCTCTTACAAACGGGTAACTTTAAATTTCATTTCAAGTTCGCCATCAACTCTGTTGGTGGTGGAATTTAGTTTTCCTTTAAACTGCCATTCATTATTTGATTCAGAACTGAAGACGAGGAAAAGTGAATCGTTTCTTACCAATCCGATTGGGTTAAAGTTTCTTTCGATGGTCATTGTTGAACTACCTGACACACTAAATTTCAGAGAGCCGGGACCTGCAAGGGTTGCATTTGTGCCACTGCCTGTATAAGTTACCACAGCATATTCAAATCCACTGGGAGACTTAACGGAATCCTTCCAGGAGGCTGCATACTGCGAAGGGTCCGGAGTAGGTCCAACAGGGTTTTCTTCATCCTTGGAGCAGCCGGCAGAAAAGACAATTGAGAGGAGGGAGAGAAGTAACAGCTTACGCATTATTGGTTTTTCCTTTATTTTGATAAATTGAGTTTGCTAAAATAATAATTGTCACAAATAATTTTTGTGTTCTACAATAATTTGTCGAATTTAAAGGATAAAAAAATCCTTTTTCAGCAACCAACTCACACTGTATGAAACGAATAATAATCGCCGCTGTCCTCCTGATTTCCACCCTTTTACCTCAGGAAGTTTACAAAAAAGTTAAGATATTTCCTTCTGCCAGTGAAGGTTTTGCTCCGATTCTTCAATATGCTTTTGATCTCGAAGAGTCAATTACAGACAAAGACGGATCAATTAAGATATTTCTCAATTCGAAGGAATTCTCAGAATTGCAAAATTCGGGACTCCAATACGAGGTTTTAATCCCCGATTGGCAGGAGTACTACAACAATTTGCCAACTTTAAGGCCTGAAGAAAAACTCGAATTTTTACGAGAGAGCAAAGAAAAATATGGTGTTGAAGGGTTTGGTTTTGGATCGATGGGTGGATTTTATACTTTCCAGGAGGCGATTAACCAGCTCGATTCTCTTCATGCAAGATATCCAAATATTATAACTCAAAAATTTCAGATTGGAGTTACTGAAAACGGGCGACCAATTTGGGCGGCAAAGATAAGTGACAATCCAAATGTAAGCGAATCGGAACCCCGTGCACTTTTTGACGGGTTGATCCACTCCAGAGAGCCAATATCGATGATGACAGTGCTTTATGCGATGTATTATCTTTGCGAAAACTATGGTGACGATCCGGAAGTGACATATCTTGTTAACAACAGAGAGATATTTTTTATCCCAGTGGTAAACCCTGATGGATATGAATATAACAGAACATCAAATCCAAATGGCGGTGGATTGTGGAGAAAAAACCGGAAAAACAGTGGTGGGGGAGCTTACGGAGTTGATCTGAACAGAAATTATGGATATATGTGGGGGTATGACAACTCGGGATCAAGTCCTACTCCATCTTCAGAAACTTATCGAGGTCCTTCTGCATTTTCAGAGCCTGAAGTTGCCGCGATCAGAGACCTTTCGGTTGCCAATGGATTCAGGTCTTATGTTAATTTTCATTCCTACGCAAACGCGATGCTCTACCCTTGGGGTTATATAAATCAGGTGACCCCGGATAATTTGATATATAGCGATTTTTGCTCATATATGGCCCAATTCAACGGTTTTGAATATGGGAATGGTGGAACGATACTCGGCTACAACTCCAATGGCAGTTCTCGTGACTGGTTTTATGGAGAACAAACCACAAAACCAAAAACTTTTGGCTACACTTTTGAAATTGGGGGAGATGCCGATGGTTTTTGGCCAACACAAAGCAGAATATTTCCCCTTGTGCAGTTAAATCTCAGGCCAATTCTCTTTAAATCGTGGGTTGCCGGAGAGTATGTCTCCTTTTTTGCACCACGTTATGACAGGGAATACTTTAATCCTGGGGACATAGTAACAATGCGTCCCGTTTTTAAAAATCGTGGGCTTTCTGCTGCAGCAAATGTTACGGTTGAATTAGTTGCAGTCTCTCCCGACTTGACAATCATCAATGGTAATGCACAGATTTTGAACATTGCTTCTCAAGATACCACAGCGGTGCCCCAACAATTAAATTTTTCCATTTCTTCTCAAGCTTCATTCAGTCAACAACACAAACTGTTGGTTAGAACCAAAAAAGATAATGTTGTAATGTCTCAGGATACACTCTCGCTCACCCTTGGTGTACCAAACTATCTCTTTATCGATTCCACGGATAATCCATTAACCAACTGGACAGTTACTGCCACTCCGGTTACATCACCAAAATGGGAAGCAACAACCTCATCTTTTGTTTCGGCTCCCGCTTCTTTTACGGACAGTAAAACGGGACTTTATTCAAGCAATGCAACGGTCACTATGACCACAACAAATCCGATTAATCTTGCTTTGGTTAATAATCCTAAACTTACCTATTGGCTAAAACACGACATTGAATCGAATTACGATTATGCACAGGTAATGATATCGACCAATAACGGGACATTATTCACTCCACTCGCAGGAAGATATACAACCATGAGCTCGGGGTCATTTCAACCCCCAAACCAGCCTGTGTATGATGGGATTCAAGCCGCCTGGGTTCAGGAAGAAATTTCATTGCTTCCTTACAGCGGGCAGCAGATTTTGTTGAGATTTAAGCTTGTAACCGATGGTAGTCAACAAAAGGATGGGATTTATCTCGATGATATCGGAGTAGTAGGTTACTCCACTGTTCCCGTTGAACTCACGTCATTTAGTGGAGAGATTAACCAACTTACCGGGACACCGGTGTTGTCATGGAGTGTAGCATCAGAGCTTAATAACAAGGGATTTGAAATTCAAAGGTCTTATGATGGTATTGAATGGGTCAAATCTGGATATGTTGAGGGAAGAGGCACTTCAACTGATCCGATCACCTATCATTTTGAGGATAAAACAGCTAACACAGCTTTGGGAAACCTTTGGTACAGACTAAAACAGTTTGATTTTGATGGTACAGCTACCACTTATGCCGCCATACAGGTTGAATCTGATATACCAACTGAGTTTTCGTTGAAGCAGAACTTCCCAAATCCCTTTAATCCTTCGACGAGAATTGCCTTTACTCTTCCACAAAAAAGTCACGTTAAACTTACGGTTTTTGATCAATTGGGTAGTGTGTCGTCGATATTGGTGAATGGAGAATTTGATAGGGGTAACCACTTTGTTGATTTTGATGCCTCAAATTTGGCGAGTGGACTTTATTTTTACAGAATTGAGACACCTTCAAATTCTTTAACCAGAAAAATGATTTTAATCAGGTAATAATCGAGGAATCGATATAATGAACGAAAAAATTGAAAGTTTTTTTACCTCGATCGTCGAAACTTTCCCTGATATGGTTTGGGCCAAAGATCTTGAGGGGAGATTTATCTATAGCAACAAGGCGAATGATGATTTCCTGGGAGTAGAATATCGCGGTGAATCGATTGGTAAAAAAGACTCTTATTTTTTTGAGAGAGAAAAGTCTAAACATCCTGAAGATGCAAATTGGCTTACATTTGGTGATTTGTGTCTCGATTCAGATGCACATGTGATAAAAGAGGGGAGAGCGGTCAGATCCCAGGAATATGGTAATCTTAGAGGGAAAATACTCTACCTCGATGTTAACAAAGCGCCAATTGTAGATAAAACGGGGAAGATTACGGGAACAGTTGGCAGCGGACGGGATATTACAAAAGAAAAATTGTATGAACTTGCACTTGCGGAAAATGAAACGAGATATCGTGCTTTGCTTGAAGCAAATCCCGATCTTATGTTTTTATTAAGCCGGGATGGTATTTTGATTGATTGGAGTGGAGGCAGAGAAAAATTATTTGCACCACCCGAATTTTTTCTCAACAAACATGTTAGTGAAGTTCTTCCTCCCCATGTTGCAAAAGTAACAGTAGAAAACCTTGCCAAACTTATTGAAACAGGCGAAATGCAGGTGTATCGATATATACTTGACCTGAATGGTAGCATGGGTCACTTTGAATCAAGAATTGTGAATTGTGGAGTGGATCATTTTCTTACCATAATCCGGGATATAACAGATCAGGTTAAATTTGAACACGATCTTCAAGAAGCCATTAAAAAGGCCGAGGCATCAAACAAAGCAAAAACGGTTTTTCTGCAGAATATGAGTCATGAATTAAGAACTCCCCTAATCGGGATACTTGGGTATTCCGAGATAATGAGTGAGATGACCGATGATAAATCCACATCCGACATGGCTGAAACGATCAATAGATCGGGACACAGACTTTTGGAAACCCTGGATTCACTTTTGAAGATCGCCCGCATTGAATCAAACCGACAGGAACTACAATTTAGCATGATTGATGTTGACAGGATGATTCGGCAAAGTCTCGAGATTCTTACTCCAATGATCCTGAGCAACAATGTTAAAGTCGCTCTTGATATCCAACCAAAACTTTCGATCGGGCAGGACCACAATCTGGTTAATTCAATTGTAATGAACCTTCTATCAAATGCGGTTAAGTTCACAAAAGACGGGGATATCAGGGTATGGGCGACAAAACAAATGGTGGATGGGACTGAATCGTTGGTTTTCTCCGTTGAAGACACCGGTATCGGAATAAAAGACGAAGATCGGGAACTGATTTTTGAGGCCTTCAGACAAGGAAGTGAGGGTTACGACCGCGCATTTGAAGGGATCGGACTGGGTTTAACTATCACAAAAAAATACATCGAACTTTTGGATGGTACAATTGATATTGACAGCACAATTGGATCGGGCAGTAAGTTCACTGTAACAATCCCTGAGTCTGTTGATCCTCTAATGGGGTTGTTTCACGGACAATTCATTCCCTCAATTTTGGTGATAGACGATGATCCTTTGATGCACGACCTGACTGAAAGGATATTCAGAGGCAGGGCAACAATCTTTAAGGCAATGAATGTTGCAGAGGCTTGTTATCAGTTTACAAAAAACTCTTATTCATTGATAATTGTTGATATTAACCTTGGTTCCGGTGAAAATGGATTGGATATTTTACGCAGGATTAAAGGGAACCCTGAACTTGCAGGGGTGACGATTGCGGCAGTTACAGCTTATGCGATGGCGGGTGACAGGGAGCGGCTTCTTCGAACCGGATTTGATTATTATCTTTCCAAACCGTTTAAAAAGAAAGATTTAATGGAAATCCTGGATAACTCGTTAGCCAAATAATTGTAAGAATCAAAAAAAAACGGCAGTTACATCGAAGCAATTGCCGTTTTTTTAATTTATTAAATAAGAATCTACTTTGAGAGGAGATAATCCGCGATCTTACCGAGGTCTTTCAGATCTTTATTCCCGTAGGCGGGCATGATACCTGAAGCATATTTCGTTTTATATTCATCGAATCTTGCGCCTGTCTTATTTTTGTCAGGATTTCTCAAATAAGTGATTAGCCCTTCCCTGTCGTAATATTTGCTCAGTCCGGTAAGAGGTGGCGCTGCCGGTGTGCCTGCAAGGTCGTTGCCATGGCAATTCAAACAGCCGAATTGGGACACCAGTTCACTTCCTCCAACACCCGCAACATTCGTTGTGTCACCACTTGCCTCGGTATAACCCGGTTCGGTCGAAGAAGTACCATAATCTTTTGTGAGATGCTGAAGAAAAAAGAGAGCAGCGAAAGCTCCCAGGAAAACTAATATCCATACTAAGGTTTTAGTCATGTAACCTCGAAAAAATTGTTAATTGTTATTTGCAATATCGTAATAATTCTTGTAAGCCTTTATCCCTTCAAAAATGCTTTTTGCAAGTTGCTCCTGTCCGGATTGGCTTGCCAGATAATTTTCTTCCTCAGTATTCGAAATAAATCCAAGTTCTATAAGTACATTTGGCATGGATGCGCCAACCAAAACATAAAACCCGGCTTGTTTCACACCCCTGGAAACCCGGCTGGTATGCTTTTTAAATGATTCAATAAGGTATCCGGAAAATTTTTCCGAGTGGTGCATATAAGCGGCGTGAGCCATCGAAGTAAGGATATAATTTTCATCATCGAGTTCCTTATAGCGCGCAGGGTTGTCCTCATATTTAATAACGCTATTTTCGATGTTTGCAATATCGATTGCATCTTTTGTTTTTCCCGGTCTGAGCAGATATACTTCAAAACCACGGGCTTTGCTGTTTCTTTCTGGAGTTGAGTTACAGTGTACTGACACAAATAAATCACCCCCTTTTTCGTTGGCAATTTTCCCTCTTTTGTAGAGCTCAACAAAAAAATCATCATCCCTTGTATAAACAACCTTCACACCGGGCATGTTTTTTTTAATATATTCGCCAACCTTCAGCGCTACTGATAAGTTAACATCCTTTTCCCTCGTTTTGTTCAATCCAACGGCTCCGCCGTCTTTTCCGCCGTGTCCGGCATCAAGGACAACTACATCGAATTTCCAGTCATCTTTTTTTTTACGGGTGTATCACTTGTTTCAGTTTTTGAATAAACAAGCACTTGAATCTCTTTTTTGGATTTGATTCTTTTAACTTCATAAGAAGAATAGTCATTGGTAAGATGAATCATTAATTCACCCGTTCCTTTTCTCACCCTTCCTTTTACCTCTTTGACAGGTCCAGACTTGAAGGTTTTTTCAATATTTTTGAGTGTAATATCGCTGTTGGCAATAGTGATGGAGATATATTTGTTGCCGTTTTCTTTAATGGAATGTTTTATACCGTTTGCTTCACCGGTGTAGGTGAAACGGGCAAGCAGACCATTTGATTTTACTTCATAAGTTGCTTTTTTTACCACAGTTTTTTTGGTCGATTTTACATCTGTATCATCGTCCTCATCCTTTGTGGGATCTTCTTTTTTTACTGTAGAGGAAGTATCTTTTTCCTCTTTTTTATCAGTATCTTTTCCAATACTCTCATCCTTGGGGAATTTATAAGAGTATTTATCTTCAAATGCAGCAGACAGGGCATCTTTGCTACCGGCAACAGGGATGTAGAGGTCGGAGCCTTTTTTTACGGCTGACTTCGTCATTTTATAGGTTTTGTTCTTTTTATCTTTTGTTACAATAACATTAGGATTTTTTGCCGTAAACTTTGCGACACTTTTTGAAGTGGCGGTAAGATCGAATTTTACATTTTCTTTCGATTTGTTCAACTTCAAAGAAAATTTTGTTGCAAGATCACTTAACGAAAGAAAAGTTATCTTCTCCAGTTTTATCGTCTTTATTTTTTTCGTTTTGCCATTTACGGTTATCTCCACACTTTGAGCTGAGATAAAGGTAAATAACATCAACGACATTAAGAGGAATTTGGACATAAATTTCATTCTGCTTCCGGACTTTTAAAAAACTAAAGTAATAATTTAAGCAAATATTGTAAACATATAAAATACAAAAAGTTGCCCTCCTTCCGGGATTTGACATTTTTGAAAAAAACTTTGTTATATTTGGCAGTAGAAATTAGGAGATTTGATCTCCAACAGACTTTTTTTCAAATAAATACAGGATTCCGGACATGAAAAAATTAATATTCCATGTGCCACTCTTTTTTATCGCTTTAATTTTACTGGCAGGTTGTGGAGATAACAATTCTCGTGAATATAAACTTGACTCTGTTACAACAACTCCACCTCCGGTTGCAGAGACAGCTACCGTTGCCACCGAAGGAGAGCTTTCTTTTACACTTAAAGGAGAAATATTTAAGGATGGGAAGTTGGTACTTCAGCCTCTTTCTGCATATTTCAACGAAGCCGATGGTGTTACAACTATCGAGTTTAAAGGGATGATTGAGAAACATTCAGCAGTTGTAAACATAACGTTTGCCGATACAAAGCCCGGTAAATTTGAAGTTGGCAAAATGAGTGGAAAAGGTTCGGGGAAAAATGGATTTACAGTTATCGGCTGGATTCCAGGCGCAGACCCGGGCAGCAAATATTTCTATTTAAGCAACACAGGCGAAATAGATGTAAAAACTTATGGTGATTTCATCGAAGGAACAATAAAGGGTGGTGCAACCGACATTCGTGCCGAATCGCCCAGTGATTTGATGTTTGAAGGAAGTTTTAAGATTAAGAAGAAATAAATTTTAGTTTAATTTCAGCAGGAAGTTGTCAACCGAAGGGTTACTTCCTGCTGAATAATTTTTTTTGAATAAAGCTGTTAGAGCTTTCTCCAGGCTCTCATACCGCCTTGGACATTGATTACATTATGTCCGTCTTTTTTCAGGATATTACAGGCAGTTACCGATCTGTTACCCGATCTACAAATCACAGCAATCTCTTTATTTTTGTATTTATCCAGTTCGTTTGCTCTGTTTTCGAGTTCCTGGAGGGAGATATGAATTATTCCGGGGAGAGCTCCAAGCTCACCTTTAAGTTCATCTGCAGTTCTTACATCGAGAACAACGAGATTTGTATCTCCGGCATCAAGCCTCGACTTTAATTCTTCAACAGTCATGTCAGTTTTTTTCTGTGGACTCTTATCACCACTCCCTTTACCTGCTGAATTATCCTGAGCATTACACCCCGTGATTGCCAAAAGAGTGAAGAGCATCAGTAAACTAAAAGATTTTTTCATTATTTCTCTCGATTTTATTAATTGTGACTGCAAGATCCGCCTCCACACATCCACCACCACCACCGGTGTCGCATGAACTGCTTGGACTCGATGAGTAGCCATTCGCAAATCCGCCACCGTTGAATGAGGCTGAAAAAGTGGAGAGCATCTTTTTGATCTCTGCTGATTTACATTTTGGACAGTTTACATCCTCAACTTTTGTGATCGATCTGTGTAATATTTCAAATTTATGATCACAATTGTTGCATTTATATTCGTATATGGGCATTATTAACTTCTCCGGGTTTATTCGAGATTAAGTTTTTTTAATAAATTTTGGTGCATATCGTCTGTGAATCCGGGGTCATATTCGCGATACCATGAGATGGTACTCTCGACTGACGTACAATAATCTGCACATGAAGTGCAGTGTTCGATATGTTCTTTAATGGCTCTGCATTTTTCAGAGTCCAGATCTTCTTTAAGATTTTCACAGATGTGGATCATCACATCTTTACATTTCACATCTTCAAATTTCATTTTTTGAACGCCTCTGAAATTTCATTTCTCAAAAAGGCCCTTGCTCTGTGGAGCCTTGATTTAACGGCTGCAACTGAGAGCCCGGTAATACCTGCTGTTTCCTCAGTCGAAAGTTGTTGAACATCCCTCAGAGTGAAAACAATTCTGTAGTCGGGAGCAAGTTTGTCGATTGACCGGTCGAGAATTTCCCTTAATTCCTTATTTTCTAACGATTTATTGGGAATTGTTGACCAATCGGCTGCATGTTTTTCTCCAAATAATTCATCATCATCATTGGGTTCAACAAATAATTCCTTTTTTTACTTCTCGCAGACATCAAACAATGATTCACTGTAATTCTATAGAGCCAGGTTGAAAGTTTAGAATTACCGTCGAAGTTTTTTAAGATTTTATCATGCTAAGGAAGGTCTCCTGCATGATATCCTCAGCTTTGTCTTTATTTCGGCATATTTTAAATGCGAAGCTGTAAAGGGTTTTTTCGTGCTGTTTTACCAGTTCTCTGGGTAGGGAGTACATTTGGACGGGTTAAAGTAAACATGAGGAACATGTGTGCAGTCCAATCACCAACTCCTTTAATCTTAACAAGCTCTTTAATTATATCCTCGTCAGACATTGAGTCAAATTTATGGAAGTGGATATCCTCATCCAAAAAAGCTTGAGCAATGGCTTTAACATAAGTGACTTTTGCGTTTGAAAGTCCAAGTTCCCTTATTTCCAGGTGATCGGCGTCGATAATAGCGACGAGATCAGGCACTTCCCCAAATTTAGCAATAAATCTTTTCTCGATGGTAGCTGCCGCTTTAATTGACAGTTGTTGACTGATAATTGCGGTCATTAGGTCTGATGCATACTCAGTTCGGGGTTCATAATTATATTCCGGGAGTATTTCTATTAAATTTGCCAATACTTTATCGTTTTTTCGGAGGTGATTAATACCTTTTTCTATATCTTTTCGATTCATTGTATTAACTTGCTTCTTTCAAAATGAAAAATTTTTAATTTCAAAAATAAATGCTTAAAACTTCAAAGTTAACAGAAAAATTAAAGTCCAATTTTTCTTCAAAAAAGCCACCGACGCTGCAGAAGCAGAAGGCAATTTAAAAGGCAAAATGAAGGAAATTCCGGAAGGTGATATAATCTATCAGAATGGTGATCCATCTGAAAGTGTATATCTTATCCTGTACGGTTTGGTAAAGATTAAAATCAAAACCAAGACCGGAGCCAAAATAATAACCAAAGCCGTTGGAGATTTTTTTGGTGAACGCGAAGTTATGGAAAACCATGAGAGAACCTCTACTGCTATTGCCGAGATGGGCACCCAACTCTATCTCATCGAAAAATCCAGATTTTTGGATCTTACCTACAACGATAAAGAAATTAAAATTAATGTAAAGATAAATTTAGCGAAAACTTACGATCTGTCGAAAGAAGGCGCTGAAGCCATCTTAACAAAAAATGATCCATCTTATAAAAGTGGACAGATGTTAAGTCCCGGGGTGACACCTCTTCCCGAAGTAAAAATGGATGAACCAAAAGCCGAAGAACCATCATCAAGTGACGAAGTTAAAGAAATAGATGATTACGGTTTTGTTGCCATTAATAAAGATGATGAGGCGGAACAGGAACTCCCTGATGAAGAGCCAGATGAAGAAGATGAGGATTTTGAGGAAGAAATTTTTGATGATGAGGTAGAAGAAGAGGAAGATGAGTTTGAGGAAGAAATTCCCGAAGAGGAGATAGAGGACGAAGGTGAGGATTTTGAAAATGAAATCCCCGAAGAAGAGATAGAAGAGGATGAAGAAGAGTTTGAGGAAGAATTTCCCGACGAAGAGACAGAAGAAGATGAAGAAGATTTTGAAGAGGAATTCCCTGATAAAGATGTAGAAGATGACGAAGCGGAGTTTGAGGAAGAATTTCCCGACGAAGAGACAGAAGAAGAGGAAGAAGATCTTGAAGAAGATTCTCCCAATGAAGAGATAAATGAAGATGAACTCGAGCAGGAACTTCCGGATGAAGAGGATGAGGACGAAGAAGAATCAGAACTTGATACAATTCCTGAATATAAATTTGATGACAAATTTGAAGACCCAGACCCTGAATTTGAATTGGAGGAAACAAAGTTTGATGACCCCTGGACCGATGACGATGATAGAGGTGATTTAAGTTCTGAAGAAGAACGGCAATTATTTGCATCGGACAGCGATGAGATTTCTGACCGTGCGGAATTTGAAGACGAAGATGAATTTCCCGGGGAGGAATTCAAAAGTGGAACTGAAATTGAAGAAAAACAGGGCTTGGAAGATATTGATTTAGATACCCTCCCCGTTGTTGAAGAGATAGAGCGTGAAGTTGACGATAAGGAAACTGTTTCAAATGTTAATGAAGCACAATTTGAGAAGAACCTTGTCGAAATAGAGGCTCTTCGGAAGAATATCAAACTTATTTCAGGATTATGCAAAGCAAATTCGCCTCTTGAGATCTATGAAACACTAAAAGAGGATCTCCCGGGTATAATTGATGCTCGTGAATTTATGATGTTTGTGTTTGATGGTGGATTCCTTGCCTCGGTTGCTGATCATCATGATGAGGGAACAAATTTTGCGATTCGTGAAAAGATAGCCTACGAACTTATTACCATGCAGGAGCCTGTCACCCTTTTTGACCTCGACAGTTCAGGTATCATGGAGGGATTGGACCAGGTTGACGAAACTCAGATCCCATCGTCCTTGCTTTATTATCCCCTGATAGAGAGTGAAAAAAGAGTAATTGGATGTTTTCTCTTTTTTACATCGATTAATGGCAGATTCAGCCATTCAGATGTAATAGCGATTGAAGATTTTGCAAAAAGTACCTCGGGAATTTTAGAAAAAATCACAACAGGGCAGACACCTGTAGCTTATAAATACGATGACCTCGAGAAATATACTGCGTTTTTTGGAGCCGAGATTAAAATGGCGGTTGAGACGATTCTTTCCGTCAGTGAGACTCTTGACAGAGGAAAACTTGCCGAGAAAGTAAGGTATGGTTTCGATATTATCAGAGAAAGAGCATCAGGTCTCAAAGGATTTCTTGATTCAATCCAGTATTTCCTTGGTAAATTATCCGGTTTTTCAAAACAGCCTTATCTGGTAAGTGAACTTTTAGACGATTTTCTCGTTAAAGTTTCAGAATCAGCAAAACAACGGGAGGTTACACTTCTCAGGAAATATGATTCCGATATTGTGATGTTTTTTAACAGAGAACTGTTTATTCATGCGCTTTCATTGATTACCCAAAATTCTTTTGATGCGATGCCAAATGGTGGGAAGATATATTTCTCCACTTCGGCGAATGAATCAAATATTTTGATCTCAATCAGGGACACGGGATCAGGAATTCATCCCGACCTCAGGGAAAAGATTTTTGAGCCGTTCTTCTCGATCGGCAAAACCGGGGTTGGTCTCGGTTTACCAATTGCCAACAAAATAATTAAAGAACATGGTGGATATATCTACCTGGAATCATCAAGAACTCAAGGAACAGAAATAATAATAGCTTTGCCTGTATGAATTATGACTATATCGCTGTAATCGGAGCAACCGCTACCGGTAAGACAAATCTTGCTGTTAAAATTGCCTCCAAGGTTGATGGAGAGATAATCTCTTGCGACTCAAGACAAGTATATAAAGGAATGAATATCGGGTCGGGGAAGGACCTCGATGCCTACACCACACCTAAAGGAAAAATTCCTTATCATCTTATCGACATTTTAGAGCCCACACAGGACTATAGTGTTTTTCACTTCCTCGAAGATTTTCACAGATGCTTCTACGATATAAAAGCCCGTGGGAAAGTACCCGTGCTTTGTGGTGGTACTTACATGTATTTTACTGCCCTGTTTTTAAGGTATGGACTTGTAAAAGTTAATGATCTCGACGAAAAAGCTGCAGAGCTTATGGAGATCGAACATGAAAAATTAATTGAAGAATTGAAGGAGTTAAATCCGCTGCTTCATAACAGAACCGACCTCACGGAACACTTTAAAACTGCCAAAGCATTGGTAATTGCCCGCGAAAGTCAGAGATATGAAACCGAACACGGGATTACATATAGACCAATCGAGTTAAAACCCCTGGTTATCGCCACTCAGGTTTCTCGTGAGGAATATTATAAAAGAATCCGGCTTAGACTTAGTGAAAGGCTTAGAGATGGTCTTGTTGATGAAGTCAGGGCGCTGATGAATTCAGGAATGACAGATGAGAGACTCGATTATTTTGGGCTTGAATACAAATTCGCCGGCAGGTATCTCCGTTCAGAATTGTCCAAAAACGATATGATCCAGAGGCTTGTGAACGCAATTAACGAGTATGCAAAAAAACAGATAACAGGTATTAACAAACTCGAGAGAAACGGGATTGAAGTTAACTGGATCCCACCCGAGGATATTTCTTCAGCCATAACCCTTATTGAAGAATCAGGATTTCCCATCGTTGAATAAATTTAAAGACCCCATTGCCTCATATCTTGAGAAACGGGGTCTTGATCGTTTACCTTTCTTCAAAAATTTCAGTTCATTTAGAGAGATAGTTGTTGTTATTCCATGTTTTGATGAAATGGAAAATCTTCCCGTTGTTATCAACTCCATTCTAAAATGTAATCCCCCTTATGATGAAAGTTTTGGTTTTCTTTTTGTTGTTAACCATCCCGATAATGCTTCCCCAGAACGCAAAAAAGAGAGCTTAAGAACTGTTGCATACCTGCAGCATGTCTGCACTGAAAATTCAATTCCTGTAGCACTGATCGACAGATTTAGCGAAGGGTATGAGGTGCCGGCAAAATTTGCCGGAGCCGGATTCCCAAGAAAAGTTGGACTCGACTCTGCTCTGCATCTAATTGATCCCATAAATTTACAAAAATCCCTTCTGGTTTGTCTCGATTCCGATTGTGAGGTTGCGCCTTCCTACTTTTCAACACTAAAGAAACTTGCGCGAAGAGGATGTAAAGCGGCAGTTTTGGAATATGAACACAGAAACGATCATCCCGGGAATCAGGATGCGATTTCAGAATATGAAACATGGTTGCGGTCTTACACAGCAGGACTCAAAAAAGCTGGCTCCCCATATGCATATCATTTTATCGGATCAACAATGGTGTGTAATGTGGAAACTTATGTAAAAGCGGGGGGTATGAATACAAAAAGAGCTGCCGAAGATTTTTATTTTCTGGAGAGTCTTGCAAAAGTTGCCGGAGTTGAGACAATTCATGAGAAACTGGTATTCCCTTCCAACAGGCGGAGTGACAGAGTAATTTTTGGGACGGGGAAAGCCGTTAATACCCGGCTCGACTCGGGGGAAATTATAAAACCCTACCCTGATTTTATATTTGATCGATTAAAAAGTTTTCTTGATATTTTCCATCGTGATTTTCCCTCAGCAGAGAAACTGATTGTTGCAGTTAAACAAGCGGATGGGGAAGTCTTTAATTTCCTTGAATCATATAAATTTTCTTCTGCAATGAATGGTATTTATGCCTCATCCCGCTCCTCAAAACAGATAACCCGCCAAAAAGATGTCTGGTTTGATGCCCTGAAGACCCTCAGGTTTGTCCACCACTTATCTCCCTAAAAATCGTTATTTTAAAAATTCTGTATTTAAAATAATATGAAACGCCCAACTTTAGTAATTGCCTTTTCATTGACGGTGTTTGCCGTGACGATTTTTCTGCTATTTTTTGTATTTGCAAAAAAAGAAAAACCACTGGAATATTATGATATTATGATTCCTGAACCATCAGGATTAATTTTTTCCTCAGATGGAGAGGGTTTCTGGACAGTCAGCGATCGCACAGGTGAAGTTGCTCAGATTTCGTTTACGGGTCAACTTATCAGGAAATTCACCCTCAAAGAAGTCGATTTTGAAGCGATTACGCATTTTAATGATACAGTTCTTGTGCTTACCAGGGAGGGAAAACATTCGATAATGTTTGTAACCATAAATGGTGAGATTTTAAGGGATGAAGAATTTGATTTAGATCAAAAAAGCAATTCCGGAATAGAAGGACTGGCTTATGTTGAAAAGGAAAATATATTCATCCTTGCCCAGGAGAAGAAACCACGCAGACTGATCGAAATTGATGCGGTAACACTTGAGGTAAAAAGGGAGATAAAACTTGGGAAAGAATTCCCTGATGTAAGCGATATTTATTATGATTCCAAATCAAATCAACTCTGGATTCTGAGTGACCAGGGTGAATTTGCGGCAAGATGTAACAGAGAAGGTGAGATCATCAAAAAGCATAAACTAAAAGTTGAAAAACTTGAAGGTATTGCCGTTGATCCATCCAAAAGAAAAATTTATACCGTCTCTGATAAACTTGCCGGTATGTTCATATTCGATTATTAAGACAAAAAATATGAAAAACAGAATTTTATTACTAATTCCGGTGATTCTCGCGTTGATCTTTTCAGCATGCAGATCCACCACATTTGACAGTGACTACAAAAAAGAGTTCAACTTTTCAACGCTGAAAGTTTTTACTATCTATCCAAGCACTGCTCTTAAGAGTAAATCTCCTCTTATTGCGTCGGCACTTGGGACATTGATCGATTCCTCTCTTGTTAAAAAAGGCTACAGCCGTGGTGCAGAAGTGCACGATTTTGTTGTAACTTTTTATACTGAGACTGAAATTGAGACCTCCTATGGTAGTGTAAACTTTGATCGGTGGAAAGGTTTCTGGTCAACAAAAGAAGAACCCCTCTTTGCTGCAAAAGGGTTGATTGTCATCGATATTATCGACGGCAACACCGGTGATGTGGTTTGGAGAGCTTGGGACAACCAACTTATTGGTCCGGAAGAAGACCCAAAAGTAGTTATGCGTAATACTGTTGAACGAATACTCACACTGTTTCCACCACAAAATCAAGGAAAATAATATGCCAAAATATCTGATTCTTATTTTATTCTCATTGCTGTTAACCGTGGTACCTCAAAAGAATAAAAACAAAAACGGGACTGATAAAAAGAACACTGAAACCACAATTGAACTAAATTATCCTGCAAAGTTTGATGATGCAAGTGTACCAAAAGAGATTAAAAAACTCCTCAAAAAACCATTATATACTTTCACTGAAGAAGATATTGATCTTTATCTGGGATTTTTGAAGACGAATGTGCCAAATCTTAGAGACAGAATACAGTTCCTTGCCAGACAAAACATGGGTCAGAGCTACAATATTTATCTGTTGGGTGAATTTCCGTTCGAAATCAAGGATAAACAACCACTTTACAATCTAAAGCAGAGTGATTGTGTAGTTTTCGCCGAACACATTTATGCCATGTCTTTAAGCAGCAACTGGAAAGAGTTTTTTGCAATGCTGCAGAGGATTCGTTATAAAGATGGTGAAATTGGGATGCTCACAAGAAACCATTATACTGAAGCTGACTGGGTGAAAAACAATACCTGGTTGATCACTGAAATAACGGATGAAATTGGTGGAAATTCAGTTGCAAAAACCTCCTCTGAAATCGACAGAGCCAAATTCTTTAAAAAACATGCCCTCGGACAAAACATTCCAAAAGAAAAAATCGAATGGACATATATCCCCGGGGATTCGGTTTATAAAGTGCTTCCATATCTAAGAACTGGTGATTTTGTTAACATAGTTCGGGGTTATCCTGCAAGCGACCCCTGGGTTGGACATGTTGGGCTGATCTCGGTCGAGGAAAATGGCACTGTAAATTTTATGCATTCTGCCGATCCTGTTGTTAAAACACAGACCCTTCAATCATATTGGGATGATTTTAAAGCAAAGCCCAAAAAGAAAAATGGATGGCAGTTCCTTGGTTTCCGTTTTACAGATTAAACGAAAATGCGATGGAAAATCTTAAAAAAATTGATGGACCAAGAGCACCGAAGCTAACCATCTATGGAAATTAATTTTATAACAAGACAAATTAACAGGAGTTTGATGTGAAGATTGGATTTTTAGGACTTGGTAAAATGGGAGCCAACATGGTTGAAAGACTTTTGCTTGGTGGTCATGATGTGGTGGCTTATAACAGATCAGAAGGAAAAGTTTTGGAAGCTGTTGCAAAAGGCGCTACGGGATCAACTTCAATTGAAGACCTGTGTAATAAACTTGAAGGAAGAAAAGTCGTTTGGCTGATGGTTCCTTCGGGTCAGGCTGTTGATGATAATATTGCAGAAACTGTAAAATATCTTAATCCCGGCGATATCATCGTTGACGGTGGAAATTCTTACTGGAGAGACACTCAGGCACGAAGCAAAAAAGTAGCAGAGATGGGATTTGAGTATCTCGATTGTGGAACAAGTGGAGGAGTCTGGGGATTACAAAACGGCTATTGCTTGATGTATGGTGGGAAAAAAGAAGCAATTGATTTTATTTTACCTGTTCTCGAAACACTTGCGCCTGTGGGTGGACATACCTATTGTGGCGAAAGTGGTGCAGGGCATTTTGTAAAAATGGTACACAATGGAATTGAATACGGCATGATGCAGGCTTATGCTGAAGGTTTTGAAATAAT
Source organism: Ignavibacteriales bacterium (assembly GCA_016714125.1). Taxonomy (GTDB): domain Bacteria; phylum Bacteroidota; class Ignavibacteria; order Ignavibacteriales; family Ignavibacteriaceae; genus UTCHB3. The sequence goes on from JADJNX010000020.1 coordinate 91,015, forward strand.
GGAAAAATCTCCATTTAATATCGATCTTGAAAAAGTTACAGGTATCTGGCAGCATGGAAGTGTAGTCCGTTCATGGCTTCTTGATCTTGCAAATCTTGCATTTAAAGAGGATCCAAAACTTGAAAATGTTAAAGATTATGTGGCAGACAGTGGTGAAGGCAGATGGACAGTTCAGACTGCTATCGATTTTGATGTACCTGCCCATGTAATCACAACATCTCTATTTAACAGATTTCAGAGCAGGCAGGATGAAAGTTTTGCTATGAAAACTCTTTCTGCCCTAAGGAATAAATTTGGTGGCCACGAAATGAAAACGAAGGAGTAGCCTCCGGTGCCTAATGACCAGATATTAGTGATTTTTGGCGCTTCAGGTGATCTCACTGAGAGAAAGCTAATCCCCGCACTTTTTGCTTTAAAGCAGAGGGATTTGCTTCCCAAAAATTTTGCTGTTCTTGGAACCGGAAGAACTGAGATGACCGATGATGAATTCAGGAAAAAGATGGATCTAAAAGGGGAGGGATATGATCCTGAATTCATTAAAATGCTCCACTATATTGCCATGGATCCCCAAAATCCTGAGAATTACTACCAGCTAAGAGAGCGGTTGAGGCATCTTGATCACGATTTTAAGGTAAAGGGCAACTACATATTTTACCTTGCAACGCCACCTTTGTTATACGACACCGTTGCGGAAGGTTTGGCTGCGGCAGGGTTAAATCACAATGAATCTGATACCGGTCTGAAAAAACTGATAATTGAAAAACCATTTGGTTACGACCTTGCATCGGCACAGGCACTGAATCAGAAACTTCGTCACTATTTTGATGAGAGTCAACTCTATCGTATCGATCATTATCTGGGGAAAGAGACTGCCCAGAATATCCTTGTATTTCGATTTGCAAACGGCATATTTGAACCTCTTTGGAACCGCAATTATATCGATCACATCCAGGTGACATCTTCTGAAAGTATCGGAGTTGAAAATCGTGGTGGTTATTATGATAGTGCCGGGGCATTGCGGGATATGGTTCAAAATCACCTGCTTCAACTTGTGGCCCTTGCAGCAATGGAACCCCCCGCAGGGTTTGATGCTGATTCCATAAGAAATGAAACAGTAAAAGTTTTTCAATCGATAAAACCACTTTCACCCGCGGATATACGGAAAAATGTGATCAGGGGGCAGTATATCGGTTCGAAAATTAAAGGCGAAACAATAAAGGCCTATCGCGATGAAAAAGGGGTTGCTCCCGATTCCCGCACTGAAACATTTGTGGCACTAAAATTTTATATCGACAATTGGAGATGGGGCGGGATTCCATTTTATATCGGAACGGGGAAACGACTTCCAACCCGAGTTACTGAAATTGTGGTACGCTTCAAGAATACCCCTCACCGTTTGTTCAGAAGTATTTTTGACGAAGAGTCGGGAACAAATCAACTGATTATCAGAATCCAACCCGATGAAGGAATCTTGTTAAGGTTCTCCCTGAAACAACCCGGTTCAGGTTATCAGGTTAAAAATGCTTCACTCGATTTTCATTATTCGAGTCTGTCAGACGGAAAGCTTCCGGAAGCTTATGAAAGACTGATCAGCGATTGCATGATGGGTGATTCAACTCTTTATACCCGTGGTGATGCATTGGAAGCCTGTTGGAAGTTTATTGATCCCCTGCTTGAAGCATGGAAAAACGACGAAAAAATCAAAGTTTATGGATATCCATCAGGAACCTGGGGACCCGAAGAAGCTGATGCACTTCTTCATTCAAACGGACAGACCTGGCGTTATCCGTGCAAAAATCTGACGGATGACGAAAATTATTGTGAGCTTTAGATGCAAGATGTAATTAGAATATATCCTGATCCGGATATGACAGTCAGGGCTTGTGCCGCTTTTATTGCGAGGAAAATAGAAGAAGCCCTCGAAACTAAAGAATATGTTTCAATTGGACTTTCCGGTGGAAGTTCTCCAAACATGCTTTTTACGGTTCTATTTGAAGAGTATCGGGAGGGAATTCTCTGGGATAAAATAAAGTTCTTCTGGGTTGACGAGAGATGTGTGGCACCTGATGATGCAGAAAGTAATTTTGGAACAGCTAAAAAACTTTTGCTCGACCCTCTCAAAATTCAGGATAAAAATATATTCAGGATATTTGGAGAAAATGAACCTCCGGCGGAAGTGGAAAGATATACAGATTTGCTTGAAAAAGAGTTTGGTCCCGAAATCGGGTTTGATATCTGCCTGCTTGGAATCGGGACTGATGGTCACACAGCTTCCATCTTTCCTCCTGATATAAAATTAATGGAAAGCAAAAAGTTTGTCGCAACTACTGTAAACCCAAACACCGGACAAAACAGAATTACCATAACCGGCAGACTGATTAACAATTGTAAAGCAGTGATATTTTTGGCATACGGCAAAGAAAAAAAGGAAGTACTTGACGGGATACTAAACCATAAAAAAAGAGAACACTATCCCGCCGGGTTGGTGTTTAATGTAAGGTTTGGTGTTTACTGGTATCTTGATTCGGCTGCCTACCGATTGCCGTAACAATTTAATAAATATTAATATTGGAGAAAAAATGATTTTGGCTTGTGACGCAGGAGGAACAAAAACTGCTCTTTCTGTCTTTTCGATTGAAGGTAAGAAATTAAAATCTTACAAAAGTGAACGGTATGAAAGCAATAAATTTAGCAGTCTTGAAGAGATGATATGTGACTTTCTTAAAGATACAGGATATGACATTCAAACAGGTTGTGCGGGTGTTCCGGGTCCTGTTGTTGATGGAATAAGCAGTTCCACAAACTTGACCTGGGCAATGGATGAGAAGAAAATTGCTGAGGCTACCGGGATTCCGAACTTTAAATTAGTGAATGATTTATATGCACTTGCTTCGGCTGTTCCCTTTTTGGATGAAGAGGATATTCTGACAGTATATGAGGGAGCGGGTCCCAAATTGGATGGTGTGAAAGCTATACTTGCTCCCGGCACCGGCCTTGGACAGGGTTTTCTTGTTCCGCTCGATAACGGCAAATTTAAAGTGATCCCTTCCGAGGGTAGTCATGCTGATTTTGCACCGACAGATGATCTTCAGGTGGAAATGATGAAATTTATGAGGGCTGAATATGGCAGAGTAAGTGTTGAAAGAGTGGCATCGGGGTTGGGACTTAAAGCGATATTCAAATTTTTAAACGATTCTAAAATCGCAGTTCCCGGTGATGAATTACTTGAAGCCATTAAAACCGAGGACATTGCTGCAATGATCTCAAAATTTGCGCTTGAGGGGACAGACGAACTTGCAGTTCTTGCACTCGAAATTTTTACCAGGGTGCTCGGCTCACAAGCGGGAAATCTTGTGCTCACTCTAATGGCAACCGGAGGAGTTTATCTTGGCGGGGGAATCCCACCAAAGATCGCTTCTAAATTTATGGAGGGTTCTTTTGTTGAATCATACATCAACAAGGGTAGATTGAGTTATATAGTAAAAGATACACCGGTCTATTTAATTAAAGACAGCAACGCAGGCCTTAATGGAGCTGCTTTTATTGCAGCAGGGCTTGTCTGAAAACTTTTATAAGGATTTGAAAATGAGCAAAATTGAAAAATTAGCAGCACTGGGCCAGTCACTTTGGCTCGATTTTATCAGTCGGGATTATATCTCTGGAGGCAAACTTCAAGATATGATTAATGATGGATTAAGAGGCATCACCTCAAATCCTACAATTTTTGATAAAGCGATTGCGGGTAGCAATTCCTACGATTCCGAGATTGCACAACTTTTGGGAAAAGGTTCATCCACTCTTGAAATATATGAACAGTTGGTCATCAAAGATATTCAAACAGCATGTAAAATGATGTTGCCTGTTTATGAGCGCACCAACAAACTTGATGGATATGTAAGTCTTGAAGTGAATCCAAAGCTCGCTTATGAAACAGCGGGGACCATCACCGAGGCTGTCAGACTTTGCCAGACTGTTGGGGCTCCAAACCTTATGATTAAGGTCCCTGCAACCAAAGAGGGGATTCCAGCCGTGAAAGAATTGATTTCACACGGTATCTCTGTGAATGTTACGCTCATTTTTTCAATCGAAAGTTACATCGACACTGCAATGGCATTCATTGAAGGTCTCGAAATTCTCAAACAGAATGGTGGGGATGTTTCGAAAGTTGCTTCAGTTGCATCATTTTTTGTAAGCAGAGTTGATTCAGCTTGTGACTCAGCACTAGACAAAGTTGGTAACGAAGACCTGCAAGGGAAAATAGCAGTTGCCAACGCAAAAATCGCATTTAAGGAGTTTAATGGTTTGTTTTCGGGAGAAAGGTGGAACAATCTGCTTTCTTCAGGGGCAATGCCACAAAGAGTTCTTTGGGCGAGCACAGGAACAAAAAATCCTGCATACTCGGATGTACTTTATGTTGATGAATTAATTGGAAGTCCAACCGTAAACACAATGCCCCCTGCCACAATCGATTCATTCCTTGATCATGGTAAACTCGAAGTTACCCTCGATAAGGGAGTTGAAGAAGCTGAAGCCCAATTTGAGGCGCTAAAATCAGCAGGAGTAAATATTGATGAGATCACTACGAAACTTCAGGTTGATGGAGTAAAATCGTTTGAAGATTCATTTGATTCGCTGCTCGGTTCAATTGAGAAAAAAGCTATTGTAATTTTGAGGAAGAACAATGAATTCAACTGTTATCCAACGGTCTTAACTGAGTCATACGATTCAATGCTCGTGGAACTTAATCAATTGGAGATTCCTAAACGAATTCATGACGGTGATTTTACGGTGTGGAGCGATTCCCCGGTTGAGATAACCAATCGTATGGGATGGCTTCAAAGTCCGATAAACACACTTAATGCCCTTGACGAGATTAATGAATTTGTTTTAGAGATTAAAAAAGAAGGCTTTTCCAACGGGCTGCTACTCGGAATGGGTGGGTCATCACTCGCTCCCGAGGTTTTTAGTCAGGCATTTGGTAAAGTTGATGGATTTCTTTCTCTGGAGATACTTGACAGCACTCATCCTGCTGCAGTACTTGAAAAAGAGGCAAAACTTGCAGAGAAAAAGACACTATATATTGTTTCCACCAAATCAGGTGGGACAGTAGAAACCCTTTCTTTCATGAAGTATTTTTACACCTCAATCGCAGGGAAACTCGGCAAAGTTGAAGCCTCAAAAAGATTTGTGGCAATTACCGATCCCGGTAGTGGACTTGAAGAGATGGCAAAAGAACTTGGTTTCAGAAAAATCTTCCTGAATGATCCCAACATTGGCGGCAGGTATTCAGCCCTTTCACTTTTTGGAATGGTGCCGGCGGCTCTTATGGGAATCGATATTAAGGATGTCTTAGAGAAAACATTGTTAATGGTCTCAGAAGCAAAGATGTCAGGTGGAACACCTGCAAAATTGGGAGTTCTTCTGGCAGCCGGGGCAAATCTGGCTTACGACAAGGTAACCTTTATTTCTCCGGGTGTTTATTCCTGTTTTGGTCCCTGGGTTGAACAATTAATTGCTGAAAGTACGGGAAAGACAGGAAAAGGAATCCTCCCTGTTGAAGGTGAAAAAATCCTCGAGCCTGCCGATTACGCCGGTGACAGAATATTTGTTTATCTCTCTGATGAAAAATCGGGCGAAGGGAAGAACAAATTTGATGCACTTGTTGCCGCAGGGCATCCCGGAATTGAGATAATCATTCCTGATAACACCTTTATTGGTTACGAATTTTTAAGATGGGAAGTTGCCACCGTTATAGCAGGCTGGGGAATGAAAATTCAGCCATTTGATCAGCCTGATGTTGAATCTGCAAAGATATCAGCAAGAGCTGTATTGAAAAAATTTAAAGATGAGGGTAAACTACCCGAACCTGAAGTGGTTTTTGAAGAAAATGGTATAAAAGTAGTGGCTAATGTTTCCGGCAGAGAAATAAAACCGGCGCTCTCTGAATTTATGAAAAAGATGCACGAGGGTAATCCCGGTGACGATCATAGAAGTTATTTATCCATTCAGTCGTATGTTAAAGCATCACCTGAGACAGATAAACTTTTGCAGGAACTTAGATGTCGCTTCCAAAGCAAATATAAAATCGCCGTTACAACGGGTTACGGACCACGCTTTTTACATTCGACAGGTCAACTTCACAAAGGAGACTCGGGTCACGGAATGTTCATTCAGATAATTACCGGAATAGATGGGGATTGTTTTATTCCCGACGAAACAGGAAAACCTGAAGGAAGCATGTCTTTTGGAACACTTGTGGTTGCACAAGCCATGGGTGATCGGGATGCTCTGGTTGGGAATGGAAGAGAAGTATTTACGCTTTTTGGCGGTAAAAATCAGGCAGAAGTGATTCATCAAATAATAAATGCAGTCTGATATTTGTAATTAATGAGACCGGTTAAAGAGGCCGGTCTTATATATTTGTAGTAATAATTCTACAAAAAGTTGGTTTTATATCATCCAATTGTTTGCGTATGATGTTAATTTGTGTTTTATTTGTTCAGATAAAAAGAGAAATAGTGAAAATAGTGTCACTTTTTGAACGAGAGGGCAGACTCAGTATTACAAAATTACCATTAAGTATAGTTTTACTGTGTTTAATGTCCCTCCAGATTGGCTTATATGGACAGGCAGATCTTCTGACGTCGGGCCCAATGCCATGCTATTCTGAAAAGCGAGAAGTAGTGATTTGGCTTCAAACTGTTGCGGCTGCCAAGGTTCATTTAGTTTATTATGATTCTAAAAATCCTTCCGAAACCGTCAAAACTTCCTTTATTAACACAGAAGCACCAACCGGATTTACCGCTCAATTTTATCTTACCAGGCTGGAACCGGGGAATACCTACTTCTATGATGTTTTTGTTGATGGGAAAAAGGTTGAAAAACCTTACAAATTTTCCTTTAAAACACAGAAGTTGTGGGAGTGGCGTGAAGATGCCCCTGATTTCTCATTTATTACAGGTAGTTGTGCATATATAAATGATGAACCTTATGACCGACCGGGGAAACCCTATGGCGGGCAGTATGAGATATTTAACTCCATCACTGCAAATAAGGGGGATTTTATGCTTTGGCTTGGAGATAATGTTTACTTCAGAGAAGCTGAATGGTCAACCCGTGACGGGATGATCTATCGTTATACTCACTCTCGGTCGAATAAAGAGATGCAGGAGATGCTCTCTTCGATGCATCATTATGCAATATGGGATGATCACGATTATGGTAACAACGACAGTGACAGAGGTTTGCGGAATAAACAGGATGCTCTTGATGTGTTTAAAATGTTTTGGGGAAATCCGGGATATGGAATTGATGGAAAACCCGGTGTAACCACTTCTTTCAACTATTCGGATGTTGATTTTTTTCTGCTTGATAACAGATACAACCGGACACCAAATTACAGAAAAATGGTGATCGAACAATACTTGGGAAAGATCAATTAGAGTGGCTGATTGATGTGCTCGCAAGCAGCAGGGCAACATTCAAGATTGTATGTATGGGTGGGCAGTTTCTGAACTCTGAGAAGGTGCTCGAGAATTATGCAAATTATGAGTCAGAGCGACAATGGATACTCGATCAGCTTGAACTTGAGAAAATAAGCGGAGTCATTTTTCTTTCCGGCGACCGTCACAGTTCAGAGTTGGATATCATGCCAAGGGAGAAATCATATCCCTTGCACGAGTTTACAATATCCTCTTTAACAGCAGGTCCAAGCACTTATGCTTTGAAAGAAAATAATATTTACAGGCAGGAGGGGACACTTCTAACTGAGAGGAATTTCGCCAAAATATCAGTGACCGGCAAGAAGAAGGAACGAATTCTGAAATGCACTGTTTACAACGTAGCAGGGGAAGAGAAATGGTCGTATTCAATTAAAGAATCCGACTTAAGATACCCCGGTAAATAAAACAGAGTAATGTGATTATTGTCACTAAAACTTAAAATATGGAGAAAACTTGACATGGGTCATAATATTTTACCTATGGCAGAGATATTTTTACAACACAAATTTAATAATTAATCCAATTTGAACTGATGAAATCAAATTCTACAACTAACAAAACGGCATATCCTTACGAGAGTTATGACTCTACCGTAGGCGAAGGAATCCCGGTCGAGAATATAATGCTCGACTACAGGATTGCCAATACTGTTGGTTCGATGGCTTTAAATTTCATCAGAAAACATGTCAGTCTCGCAAACCCCGGCACCAAAGTCTTACACACATCATCGAAGTTTAATGTTGAATCGCTTGCAGACGACGAGGTTAGTGATTTTGTAAACATTAGAACACTCAACCATATTCGTTATCTCAACAAATTTTTTGAAGCAGTAAATCGTAAGATACCTGATAATGGTGTGTTCATCGGAACCTTTGAGACATTTGGACAGAGAAGACGAAGAATATTCAGCAAGTATGAAAAATGGCTTGCCGCGCCTATATATTTTGTTGACTTTATGTTTCATAGAGTATTTCCAAAAGTGAAGATAACACGCAAAATTTACTTCTTCCTTACCGGAGGCTCGAATCGTGTTTATTCCTTAACCGAAGTTTTGGGAAGACTAGTTTCGTGTGGTTTTGATATTGTTGATTACAAGGCATTTGAAGAGCAGACATATTTTGCTGTTAAAAAGATTTCCGATCCCGAGTATAATGAAGAGCCATCGTATGGTCCATTGTTCAGGATGAGAAGAATCGGGAAAAACGGTAAAATAATTCATGTTTATAAGTTCAGAACGATGCACCCCTATTCGGAATATCTTCAGAGATATGTTTTTGAAAAGAACAGCCTACAAGAGGGTGGAAAGATAAAAGATGATTTCCGTGTAACCTATTGGGGCAGAATCATGCGCAAATTGTGGATTGATGAACTGCCAATGTTTATTAATTTCTTTAAGGGAGACCTTAAGTTGGTTGGCGTTCGTCCTTTGAGTACCCACTACTTGAGCCTTTATGATGAAGAACTTAGGGAAATGCGGTTAAAACATAAACCCGGTTTGTTACCGCCATTTTATGCGGATCTACCAAAAACGCTTGAAGAAATTATAGATTCAGAAAAGAATTATTTAAAAGAATACGATAAATACGGTTTTGCTACCGATCTGAAATATCTTTCTAAAGCACTCTACAACATTTTGATAAAAAGAGCGAGAAGCAATTAGTTTTCAAGTTCATCAAACAAAATTGATTTAAGGCGTAACTCCGGGTACGCCTTTTTTATTTTAAAAATATTATATTACGGCGTTATAATTTTAATTAAGTCAATTTACAAAAATCAAGGAGTATTCATGAAAAAGATATATACATTTCTTTTCATATTGTCGTTTGTCCCGTTGACTTTTGGTCAGCTCATTCCAAAGTTTGGACTTGGAATTAATGGTGGTGTTGCCCTTCCTCAAGGAGATATGGGAGACCTTTACAAGACCGGTATTGGTGGCAGTTTAACGGTTATCTTGCCTATCCCGGGTCCTTTCGAGGTTTCTGCTTCAGTTGGTATGTACAGCTTTAAGTTCAATAATGACTATATCAATAAACTGTTCCAGGAGAGTACAGGGACAAACCCTAATCTGAACCTTGATATTCCTTTAAGTATTGTTCCACTCACTGCGAATGCCAGATATTATTTTACTCCTGCTTTGGTTCGTCCTTATGGTGAATTAAATTTGGGACTCTCTTTGGCTACCGTTAAAGCAACTCTTCCTGATCCCTTACCAGGGAACCCATACAATACTAAAACCACTGAATCATCAGAAACCAAACAGTATATTGGAATAGGTGTTGGAGTCGTTGTTGGAATAGGTATTGTTGCAGATATCGACATAAATGCAAGGTATGCTCTATTGGGACAGGAATTTTCTCAGCAAAAAGTGACTGTTTCGGGAAACGGTACTACTTTTGAAGAGTCGAAATCAAGTGGTTCATATCTTGGTTTAAGTGCCGGTCTAAGAATTAAATTATAAAAAAAATCCCGGTATTCCTCCCGAAAGGGAGGAATACCCGGGATGAGCTGTTATATACTTCCCAAGTTTACTTGAGGAGAACCATTTTTTGAGTACTGATGTACTTTCCGCTTGATAATCTGGCAAAATAAACACCACTTGCAAGTTTCGAACCATCGAAGTTGAAAGTATAGAGGCCGGTATTCATCTTCCCATTTACCAAAGTCTGAACAAGTTTCCCATTACTATCGAATACATGGAGAGTAACTTCTCCATCATTAGGCAATGAGAATGAAATTGTAGTTGTTGGGTTAAATGGATTGGGATAATTCTGTTCCAGTTTGAACTCAAATTGCGAGGTATTAAACTCCTCGATAGAAGTTGGTACCATTCCAAGTTTTGTCATCTGTGATGCAGTTAAAGGATTGGTGTACATCATATTTGAGCCGTCAGGAGTATCCTCTCCAATAAGTCCCCAGTTTTTAGATGGAGCTACAGGATCGCCGGTGTTTCCAAGATAGGTAATGAAGTCCATTTTGAATGTCTGCATGTAGTTATTTGGGATCGGTATAACACCTTTAAGGTTTGTAACAGTGCTATCGGCAGGATTAAAAGTTACAAACTTTATCTTTCCTGTGTTGTTAAATTCAGTGATTGCCGGAATGGTACCGCCGAAGTTGGCATGGCAATCAGTACAGGTTCTTGCACCGGTTTTCACGATTGTATGTGCGGAATAAACACCTATAGCAACAAAAGATTTATTTGCCTGGTATGTAAGACTTTGCATCGATCCAACACCAACTTTACCATCTTTAACACGATTTACCAGGAAAACAAAGTCTTTTAACTGAGCGCGGGCTCTTTTTAAGTGGTGTTCAACTTGTGAGTCAAAATGGCAATTGTAGCATGTGATAGCAGTTTTCGCATGACAGGAACTGCAATGTAAAGCTCCATTATGTGGGTCGTAAGCTGCATGTCCTGCAGGAAGTGTAGGATGACAACCGGCATCAGAACAATCAGTTTTGATTGCTCCGGGTTGCAACATCGAATTATATGATGTGCCGTCTCCGTGCATATCCTGTGTCCCATGACAATCCCAGCATTTCATCCCGGCAGTTCTGTGAACATCGGAGTATCCCATTGTAATTTCAGTACTCTGGCGTGTATGGCAACCACGGCATTGAGATTCTTTGATGGAATCGGGATTAAAAAAACTGTTGGTGGGGTGACAATCCACGCAGGATGGATCGTAAGTGCCTGTATAAGCAACGCCATCGGCATTAGTTGTGCCATGGCATCCTTCACATTCAAGATTCGGGTGAGTATTTGGCACGCCCGTCAATCCTTCAAAACCTCCATTAACAGCAGAATACCAGAAGTATTTACCCGCACGGGTTTTATGAAGTGAAGTGCCAAAGTTGGCTGGCTGTGAGAAGCCATCGACAACAAGAAACAGTAATAAAGCTACCGAGAATAAAGCAGTAGTAGTTTTCATAGAGATCTCTCCAGTGAGTTGATCGTTAAGTTATTGTTTATATAGTTATGCATTAGTTTACTAAATTCCTGAATATCGGAAGTTGAATAGTCTGGTGTCAGCATATCGAGGTAGTATAAAGATTTATCGATGCTGCAATAGAGCCAGAGAATTGACATTGAAAGGATTGTAGAGTTATTTTCGGATGAAAATCCCGGTTGAGCTTCGAGATGGCAAATCAAATCACGGCAAGGACAATCTTCGTCTTCAACATCTGTTTTGATAATAAAATCGGGGATTTCTCTTAGAATGGTAAGCAGGTAATGAAGTGCTGAATGCGGGTCTCCCAGAAATATTTCGCACAGGATCAATTTTTTTATTACTCGCATTTCAGAACGCAACGGTTCGGGGAGGGCGAGAAAAGTCGTCTTCGCACTTTCGTAATTTCTAACTAAAAAATAGTTGTTTCCTAACATCTCTGACATAATTCATTATATGCAAAAACCTTGCCGAAGGAAAAACAGCTAATTTATTCAAAAAACGGGGTTTATAGTTGGAACAAAATGAAACAAAATGTTCCAAAACTAACAATGGTGGGAGTTAACTAATTAAAATATAATAAGTTAGAGATATAAGAACAAAATGTTCCAAAAATGAAACATTTTATTCCGAGAGGATATCAAGTTCTTTCATTTTGCGCCAGAGAGTGGTTCTTCCAATTCCAAGTTCGGATGCAACTTTCCCTTTATTCCAGTGATGTTTTTCAAGCATAGAGATTATTGTGTTTCTTTCGCCTGAATTAGAGAGGAGGTTTTTGAAAAATCTCTCGTGAACCCTTGGCGAGAATGAACTAACACTTCTTATGCTCTCGGGAATTTTGGAGGCAGTGATTTTATTCTCTCTTTGAGATCTGACAAAAAGATATTCCATTATATTTTCAAGTTCTCTGATGTTCCCGGGCCAACCGTATCGCATCAGGATATCAAGAGATTCGTCGTCAATTGTTTTTTCACCGGAGTTAAAAATTTTAGCAAATTTTTTGAGAAAGTGATAAACGAGCAGTGGGATATCATCGGTTCTGTCTCTGAGTGGTGGAACAACTATCGGGATTACGTTTAATCTATAAAAGAGATCTTCTCTTAGATTTCCTGACTTCAGGGCCTTTTCGATGTTGATATTTGTAGCAGCAATTATTCTGACATCCACCTTCCGAGTAACTGATTCCCCAAGTCTTTCGAATGTGCCCTCCTGCAAAACTCTTAGAAGTTTAATCTGCAGAGTTATAGGAATTTCTGCAATCTCATCGAGGAAAAGAGTGCCACTATCGGCAATCTCAAACCTTCCAAGCCTGTCACGATGTGCATCGGTGTAGGCACCTTTAACATGCCCAAAAAGCTCACTTGCAAGGAGATTATCATGGAAAACCGAGCAAGAAACTTTAAGATATGGTTTAAACCTTCTTTCTGAAAGGAGTTGAATGGCATTTGCAACCATTTCTTTACCGGTTCCCGACTCTCCACGGATGAATACGGGTGCATCACTGCCGGCAACATCCTCAATTAGAGAAAAAATCTCCCGCATTGGTTGAGATTTTCCAACGATACCATGGAAATCGGTACCATCCACCAATTCCCGTTGAAGTTTTTCAATTTCTGAAACAGGTGTTACTGATATTATCCCTCCATCAGGTTCACCATCTTCATTTTTAAGAAGAGAGGCTGACATTTTAACCTGTTTGAGTTCACCATTTCTGGCACAAATATCGGAATAATAGTCAGTTATTTTCTTTTTAGTCTCAAGCACCATAAGCAGAGGACACTGTGTACAACAATTGGAAGGTTTAAATACCCGTTTGCAAATTTTATCGAGTACTTCATCTCTTGAGTAACCTGTTAGTTCGGAAGCTGCATCATTAAAATATTTAATTCTAAGGTTTTTGTCAACGGTAAAAACAGCTTCGCTAATCGAGTTGAGAATCTGATCTCTTAAATGATCCATGGTTATGTATTTAAACTTCTGATATTAAAAATTGTTTTAACTGAGTTTTGGATTGCATCTTTAAATTTTTGCAAGATGACAGGTTTATTAAAAAGTTCTTCCACACCGGCTTCTTTGTAAGCCAGTTGTTCACTTTTCCCAAGATTATTCCCCAGAATAATCACCGGGATTTTTGCTCTGTCAGGCATTGCTTGAACCTTTTTTATTAAGTCAAGACCTGTGCCATCGGTGAAAGCATGTCCACTGATGATAACCGCCGGTACACTCACCTGTATCTCGGCAACTGCACTTGCTATATCCTTAAATTGTTCAATTTCATAACCTCGGGCAAGGTTCCCAATAATTTTTGTGTATAATACCCTGTCTGTAGGGCTGCTTTCAACAAGAATAATTTTTGAGGATGCTGCCGGGATTGTAAAAATAAAACTGGTTCCTACCCCTGGAGTACTCTCGAGGTCTATGGTCCCGCCATGTTTTTCCAGAATTTCTTTGACAAGGCTCAGCCCGAGTCCTGTACCTTTTTCACCCGCAGTTCCAACGGTAGTAAATTTGGTATCAACCTTAAAGACTTTTGGAATATCCTCAGACCTGATGCCAACACCTGAATCTTTCACAAACACTTCAAGAAATCTGCCACTTACCCTTCCGGTAATGCCTGCTGAAATTCTACCCCCTGCTGGAGTGAATTTGATGGCATTTGAGAAAAGATTGTTGAACACCTGCAAAATGAGGTTCTGATCGACAAAAACAGTTATATCCTCGGGGACATCATTTATCAGGGTAATTGACTTTTGAAGTGCAGTTCCCGAGACCGCCGAAAATGATTTACTGACAATAAGATTCAGATTTTGTTTCACGGGTTCAAATTTCATTCTTCCGGTTTGCAGTCTTGTCCAATCGAGCAGAGAATTTACAAGCCCAAGCATAATTTTGGTTGAATCCTGAATATAGGAGACATATTTTTTCATCTCATCAGGATTCAAATCCTCAGACAGAAGAAAATCGGTAAACCCAAGGATAGAACTAAAAGGAGTTCTCATGTCGTGAGAGATAATCGAAATGAAACGGTCTTTGGCTTCATTCAAACTTTTGAGATTTTCAGTTGATAATCTGATCTCCTGTTCAGCTTGTTTCTGTTTCGTGATGTCAGAAACCAGACCAAACATCTTAATTATTTTGTCACCATCCCTGACAAGTGTGATTTTATTCCTAATCCATATTGCAAGACCATTTCTTGTTAGAATCCTTACTTCAATGGAACCACTGTTTTTATATTTGTTTCTGAAGAGATTTTTAAGGTCTTCAAAATATTGTTGAAGATCTTCAGGATGGATAATTCTGAACCAGAATTGATTATTTCCGATAAAATCTTTTATTTTATAACCGGTCATAGCCACATAGGAAGCTGTAACAAATACGGGTTGCAAGACACCATCAACTTGTTCAGAGACCCACAGAAAATCGTCGATATTTTCAGCAATACTTCTGTATTTTGCTTCGGAGTCTTCGATTAATTTTTGAGAGATTCTTATTTGAGTGATATCTCTAACTATCAGAACCTTAAAAGTTTTGTTGTTAAATTCAAAAGAGGCAGTTGATACTTCAGCAAGAAATTTTGTTGAATCATTTTTTAAGCCGTAAAACTCTTTGCTCAAGTCCCCGGAGGAGAAATCGTCGTCCGTTAATATTCCATCTCCTGCGGAGAAGAAGTTTGAGATGGATCTGCCGACGATCTCAAGTTCTGAATTATAGCCAAAAATCCTGACAAAGCTATTGTTTACAAATATTACTTCTTCCCCTGTTTCAACTGCGATACCGTCATTTGAAGTTTCAAAGATCGACTGCATAAGAAGAATATCCTGGGCTGCTTTTTCCTCTGCTGAAATATCCCTGATCAGACAACCAAAAGAGTCGAATACCCCCCCCTTTATGGTGTTATAAACGAATATCACCTCACCCGTAAAAGACTTCCCTAAACCCGATTTAACAGGAAGTATTTTTTTAACCTTGCCATTTTTGATGATTTCATCCAGATCAAACTCTTTTTCATCGAAGATGTCAAATAAAGTAATGTCAGTTCTACCCGGGTCATAACCCAAAGCTGAGTAAAATTTGAGATTCCCTTTGTTGATTCTGCCTTCAGAGTCAAAAGTACACATCAGATCTTCAGTGGAGTTCAACATCTCGGTTATCTGTCTGAAAGAGAGATCAAGTTCGGAAAATTTCTTCTCTTCTTCCTTTATATCCCTGCAAATCACTACCGATTTGCCACCAGAATCGGGACTCTTTTTTACGATTCTAAATTCCCCAAACCCTTTTTCCTCTTTTAAGAGATATTCCGATTTGAAATAATTTTGATTGTCGTTTAAATTGAATGAGGGGATAATATGAGTTACAGATTTGCCAAATACATCTATCTTTTTAATCCCAAAAAATGATTCCGCTCCTTTGCTCCAGTTTGTGATATTGCCTGATCTGTCAATTGAAAAAAGGGCGAGTCCACCTTCATCAGCAAGCGATGCAAAGTCTTCAAGTTCTGCTATCTGATTCTTAAGAGCTTTTGTTTCAGTAATCCGGGGGGTAATATCCTCTATAATAAAAAGGTAAAATATTTTATTTGTATGGTCTTCAAATGGTGTAATTCGAACTATCAGATGGAAAGTTTCATCACCTGTTTTATGGGAAATCGGGTGTTTTACGCCATACTCGACATTTTTAAGGATTTTTTTATCGAGATTTCCCAAGAGTAAAAATATGTTGTATTTCAGGATATCCTTCTCACCGGGGAAGATGGTATTCATCTGTCTGCCGCCGTAGAATGTGATTTCCCCTTTTCCTGTAGTTACAAAAACGGAGTCAAAAGTGGATGCCAGAATATCTCCGGAGCGATCCAACGGGATGGAGGAGCGCATTTTTATTTCGGGGATAGAGCGAAGGTCTTCAACAACAATGATCCCTCCGGTGAATTTGTCACCATCAAAAACAGGGATGGCTTTTGCAACTATACTCATGTCACCGTTTTTCGAAAAGATTCTTTTTATCTCTTTTTCGAAGGGTTGTCCTTGAAGAATTAGATTAAACTCTTGTTTTAGATCGATATTCGGGAAGAGAGAAATATCTGACAAATTTGTTCCAACAAACTCTTCAGGAATTTCAGTGTTAATCACACCCATTCTTAAAAGGGCGGGATTAACATATTTGACCGAGAGGTTATTATCAAAAATTAATATCCCAACCGGAAGGAGACCAACCGGAAAATTTTCCTGGGATAAAATGGTATTTTTTTTCTTTGCCATATTCGCTGAGATGTTGATCTGCAATTTAAGATTTTAAGATGAATAATATGTCGGGAACTTTCCATAACTACGAAAAGTATAAGAAATGAGAAAGTAGTTTACTATTTAACTTGCATATAATTAAATTGTGAATTATTTTGATGTTGCGAAAAACATTAATTAGGTAAGGAAGAACAATATGAAAAAGTTAGCATTATTTGCTGCTCTTATAATCCTTTTCTCGGCTGGTACAGCGGTAGCACAGAAAGCTCCAAAGGACGCCAAGATTAAAATGTGCGGAAGTTGTCATAAAGAAGGCAAAAATAAATTTGTTGAGTATAAAGCATGGCTTCAGACCAACCATGCCAAAGCTGGTGCTGCCTTAGACAAACCGGAAGCAAAAGAGATTGCTGCAACCAATAAAATTGCAAATCCAAAAGAATCTGAAACTTGTTTGTCATGCCATCAGGATAAGATGTCCAAGGTTGAAAATTTTGACCCCAAAGATATCGACTGCATGAGCTGCCACAATACTGAAAGCAAAACTCACGCAATTCCTGATAAGGTGACCCACCCGGTAGCTAAACCTAAGGGAGTTACAACAGATTAAAAGTCTGAAAAATTAGTTGTAAAGAGGCTGTCTCAATAGGGGCAGCCTTTTTTTTGTTTAAATTGAATAGTATGAGATAATGTCGTCGGTAAGTTTTACAGGTCTGCCGGTTGAGGTTGAGATCAGGGTATATAAAAAATCGCCCTTTGCTACAATTTTCATGGTTTTTTGATTGTAGATTATAAAGTCAACTACGCAACTTGAGCCTCCATAGGAGTGGATACCTGTTTCAACCAGTGCCACATCGCCCATCACAAGTGATCTTTTATACTCAATTGTAGTTTTAGAAACCACCCATGTAAGACCACTTTTCACAAATTCGTCCATTGGAAACTTGTAACTGTTTTCCATCTGGTCATATCTTGCAGCAAGAACATAATCGAGATATTTAGTGAAGTGGACATGATTGTTCATATCGACATCGTCGGGTCGAACCCTTATTTCAGTGCGGAAACGGGAAAAAGGTTTTATTCTTCGGGCTCCGTAAGTTTGGGTGAATTATCGATATCGACCATTTTTACATCTTTAATGTAGTCGGACATTTTTGGTTCCTGGATTTCTTTTAGTTGATCGAGGATAAAGGCGACATCATTAACAGCGGTATCGATATAATCGATTCTTTTCGAAATTGCATCTTTGGAAAGTTCTTCTTTGTTTAACTCTCTTTTGAGAGCGGAAACAGCCAGTTTTATAACAGTCAGTGGTTGTTTTATCTTATGGTTGGCGGTAACCACAGTTGCTGCAAACATATTAAGCCTCTCCGATTCGATCATCTGCTTTCTGATCTCCCTGAACTTAAGTGCAGCGTGAATTCGCGCGATGATTTCAATTCTGTCAAACGGTTTTTTTACATAATCGTGTGCACCGGCTTTTAAACCAATTGAAGTATCTTCTGCTGAAACTCTTGCAGTGACGAGAATAATTGGAATATCAGCGGTTTTCTCATCAGAGCTGAGGAGTTGACAAACTTCAAGCCCGTTCATTCCGGGGAGCATAATATCAAGAAGGATAAGATCGGGAAGATACTCGTAAGCCATTTTCATTCCCGCTTCACCGTCATAAGCAAAAATGAAGTCGTGTTTTTCTCTTTTTAGAATGGTTTCGAGGTATTTAATATTTTGTTCGTGGTCGTCGACCGCCAAAATCAAGCTCATTGGAATTCCACAAATTTATGTTTAATAATATAATCATTCAGGTTGTTTTAATTCAATAAAATCGGCTCCACTCCCTTTTATCATCATAATTTTAACAATATTTCCGCTGATTTCTGTGATTATGCCATTTTTTACTTCATCTCCTGCGTGCAATACTTTTTGTTCATTAAATCTGATATGTTGGAAATAAGCATCAACACCTTTTATCGATTTTAATTCATAATCGGCAAGATCAATCGCTGAAGGGCCTGAATAATAGCTAACGTCCTCTATGAAAGGGAGAAAAATATCGACTTGTTCAAAATAAGTATCTTCAACTCCGGCGACCGGTGGGAGATAAAATGGACCTGTAGGGATAAAAACCGCCAAATTAAGATCGTATTCAACAAAAGCAACGCTACGTTCCAAAACACCATAATATTTGATGTTACCGGAAGAAAATCGCAGCAGATTTGGGTAGTTCTCGATACTTGAAATAAACCCCGACAGACCCAGGAATGATGAACGCCCCTTGAGATTAAAATTTTTAACTTTTAACTCCGGAAGAGATGACTCGTCCAATTCCTTGATCGAAAACTGAAATCCTGTGGTCAGGGAAAGTTTGATACTGTCGATCATCATCCTCAACTGTCGGAGGTCGATCGATTCAAAAAAAGTAAAATTAATATCCTCGGTATTTTCAAAAGCCGTGTTGATTTTTTCTTCTGATAGCTTGATTGCGTTACCAACATCATCTCCGGGGGTTATTCCCAGATTGGCAAATTCGTTGTTTACCTCTCTTCTGGATGGGTTTATCACGGTAATTAGTACCACGATCAGCGCCAAACCAATAGCGAGGTAAACGATTGCAGGCTTAACATCTTTAAGGTATTCTTTCAGGTTCACTTTACACCCCACGGAATTATCGCCTTAAAAGCGGTAAAATATTCTGTCCCGGTTTGTAAAGATTCTGAACTGAGGAGTTGCGAACCCTTAAATTTTTGGAGAAAAGTTGAGATTACACCCGGAGAATCGGTATATCCTCTAATATATATGTATTTATTTGGTTGAAGAGAAATTTTTGTAAGTTGGATGTTTTTATCGAGAGTGTAATTTTCAATTATGTTTATGAAACTCGACAACTCAACAAACTTAGTCCGGGTTGAATCGACCAATAACTTGCTTTTGGGTATGAGTTTAACTTTCCCGCCGAATTCGTTCACCAATTCAAATTGTTCCCGGTTTTTCATTTTGTAAATGTCAAGTTCTGACTTGGCTCCATTCAGGCTGATTAAATCAAATAGAGCATAAACAAAATAGAGAAGGAGGAATAGTGTCAAAACAAGGACGGTTAAGTTAATTGTTTTCACTCTTCTGGTTTTTATGTGCCCTGATGCACGTTCCTGTTCTTCTGTAGTTAACAGACCGGGGAGAGGTAGAGTGTTTGTGTAATATAAGTCGCTAACCATCTCGCAGATATTAAAGATGCCTTTATATGACTTCCCATCCTCGGTGTGCTCGGAGAGTAAAAAATTTTCTTCGTGTCCGCACGAAACCACAGGATTATCTATTCCTTTAAGTACTTCAGCAAACCTGAAAGAATACGGATCTGAGGAAAAGGTGATTAAATGATCACAATCATCGTAACTGTGAGTGGAAGTCGAAAAATTGTCGTAATCGATCAATCTGGCTGCTGCCAGTCCTCGACCCCTTAGTCGTGCTTCAAATACAATATCATCGTTTCCGGAAAGGATAAAGGTCTTATCGTCAGGGAAAAATTTCAGGGTTTTTGAATAGTAGTGAAAAAGTATTTCAATAGAGGCGAGTGACGAAATAACAACCGGGTTTTTCACTCCCATCGAGAATAAAAAATCATACAAATCATCTATCGTATCATTCGAAAAAGAGATATTCTCATCTTTGTTATTACCGATTGTAAGAAGCGAAATATCCGGGATTACCACGATATTACTATTCTTAATCCGTTTAAGGATGCCCGGTGGCAACAGTTTTGGGAATATGGTGTGTGAATCCCCGTCATCCAAAGGGTAGATGGTAAAACTCTTGGTATTGCTCTTCCTTTTTCCGGAGAGCAGATACACACCGAACACATGAGTGCCAAGAAAAATTACTGAAAGGTTGCTGGTTTTTAGTTCTGGTATCAATTTATTTTGATATTTTTGTCACAGTATTTGTTAAATGATATTTATATCTTTGTAAGTTAGATTCGTAAAAAAAGTTTTTTCACAAATAATATTGCAAAATGAATAGTAAAATAAAACTTTTAACCATACTTTTTGTTGCCTCAACACTCTTTTTTGTCGGATGTACAAAAAAAGAGAAACCAGTTGAGACACCGGACACCACAAAAGTGGTAACAGACACGACAAAAGAGGCCGTAGACACCACAACTTTGAAGGATACTTCAAAAGTTGACTCCACTGATGCCAAAAAAGAAATTTCAGTTGTCGGTACATGGCAAGGCAAAGTTGCCAATTATACTGCCACTCTGAGAATAACGAATCAGACCGGAAACAACTTCAGTGGTACCATAGTAGTGAACTACAGAAATGTAGCTACGCACAGTGTTATCGGAAGTGTAAATCCTGAAACGGGCGCTTTTTCAATGAGCGACAACGACCAGACCAGGTCAGCAGGTAATTATAATGGTCGAGTAGCGCCAAACGGCCGTTCGATTTCAGGTTCATTTACCGAAAAACGCGCTGGTGGAATAACCGTTACATTTAGTTTTAGTAAATAACAATAAAATCGGAGAATAATCACATGACAAAAAGACTCATTTTTGCCACACTCACAATAGCTGTTTTGGCAATCTTTACAGGTTGTGATAACAAAGAAACAAATCCACTTAATCCTGATACAGGAAAATTGTTCGTAACATCAACACCTACTAACGCAGATGTTTATGTTAACGGAACAAACAGAGGAAAAACAGGCGATTCTTTAACTCTTAACGCAGGTACATACAGCGTTACATTGAAAAAAACTCTTTACAAAGACACAACATTCAGTGTTACCGTTGTTGCCAATCAAACTATCACAAGAAATATAACATTGTCGGTTGCATCTTTCACAATATCTTCAACTCCTGCCGGAGCAAAAATTTATTTGAATGGTGTTAACACTGGTTCTGTAACTCCTGCAGGTATCACACTTGCATTGGGTACTAACACAATTACCCTCTCGTTGTCAGGATATAATGACACAACATTCACAATTCCTGCTGATTCAGCTAATATTAGCAGATCGATAACTCTTGTCAAAATTCCTTTGGTTGAGTACACATCGGTTAGAATATATGAATCAAATTCAACAGCAGCCGTACCAAGCGGTCTTATTCTTTCTTCGGGAAGAGCATCACTTATTGGTTCAGGTACATCAAAAGATTCAGTTGATATCTACTACAAAACCAATGGTTTCCTTGTAGCTTCAGCAAAAGATAATATCTTTAATCTGCCAAGAGAAACATTCTTTAAAGTTGGCGGTGGCACAACCATCACCGATGGTGAAGATTCTCCTACAAAAGATGTAAGCTGGACACTCAGCGTTGGTGACAGAGAAACTAATTATTTCTTCCTGTACACTGCAGATCAGCACTATGCCAAGATGAAAATCACAGGCTTTGGTGGTGGTACCGGTGTTTCTGATCCTTCTTATATCGAGCTTCGCTGGTATTTCAACCAGACAAAGAACGACAAGAAATTCTAATCTGTTTGTGAGATGAATTAAAAATTCATAACACAGATGTTGGAATAAATTTTGAGGCTGTCTCTTATGAGACAGCCTTTTTTTTGTATTTTTGGATTCAATTTAAAGTAGAGTTTATGCGGAGCATTTTTATGATTAGAACAGCTATTCTTTTATTTTCTTTATTTGTTTATGTCAATGCACAATCGCCTGTTATAAACAAAGTGGAACCACCCAACTGGTGGACAGGAATGAAGAACAATAAAGTTCAGTTGATGGTATATGGTAACGAACTAAATGGTGCTGCCGTCAAATCCGGTTCAGGATTAAAGATTAAGGCAGTTAACAGTTTTAACAAAAACTATCTTTTTATAGATATCGAAATTCCTGAGGGGATTACCCCCGGTGACCAAAAGATTGTAATTACCAATAACGGGAAGGAGACTTCCTTTAATTATCCACTTTTTGAAAGATCGAAAAAAAACCGGGTGGTTTTTCGGTGGAGGATGTTATCTATCTTGTTATGCCTGATAGATTTGTGAATGGGGATACCAAAAATGACAAGTTGAGGGGTTATCGGAATCAATAGATCGCGGTTTTTACGATGGCAGACATGGTGGTGATCTTCAAGGGATTATAAATAAACTGGACTATCTAAAAGATTTGGGATTTACTTCTCTTTGGTTAACTCCCGTGGTTGAAAACAACACATTTAGAAGTTATCATGGTTATTCCTCCACTGACTTTTATAAAGTGGACGCCCGTCTTGGCGACAATTCACTATACAAAAAAATGGTTTCAGAGGCTCAAAAAAGAGGAATCAAGGTCATTCTTGACCATGTGGCAAATCACTTCAGCAAAGATCATTTATGGGCAAAAGAACTTCCTCACCCTGAATGGATTTCAGGATCTTTGAAGAACCCTCCACCCCCGATGCATCATAAACAAGGTTTTGCTGACATCAATGGTGATAGTTTAACAATTAAGAGAGTGGTTGAAGGTTGGTTTACAGATTATATGCCCGATTTTAACCAGTCAAATGAATTTGTACAGAACTACATCACACAAAACACCATCTGGTGGATAGAGTATGCGGGGCTTGATGCGATCAGAGAAGATACATATCCTTACAATTCTGAAGGATATATGACAGACTGGGCAAAAAAGATCAGGGATGAATACCCGACGATTAACATTGTTGCTGAAGTCTGGACCGGTGAACCGGCATTTCTTTCCTATTTCCAAAGTGGAAGTAAAACAAGGACAAATTTTGATAATCATATCACTTCTCTTACAGATTTTGGTTTAAGGGACGCACTTTATGCTTATTTGATGGGGAAAGAATCGTTATACAAAATATACAGCGTTTTGGCAATGGATAATCTTTACAAAGATGCTCATGAGCTTGTAACATTTGTGGATAATCACGATATCAATCGTGCAATGTATGGTGCAAATGATGATACTCGGAAGTTTAAAAATGCCTTCGCTTTGCTTATGACCACAAGAGGAATTCCACAAATTTTTTACGGAACAGAAATCGGGATAAAAGGGACAGACCATCATGGTTATCTCAGAGCTGATTTCCCGGGTGGTTGGGCAGAAGATTCGCGAGATGCTTTCAGTGTAAAAGGAAGAACTCCGTTAGAAAATGAACTTTATGACCATCTGAAAAAACTTATTGAAATCAGAAGAACAAATCCTGCCTTCACAAAAGGTAAACTGACCCATTTCCCCCCTGAAAACGATATTTACGTCTATTTCAGGGAATATAATGGTGAAAGATTTATGGTTGCCTTAAATGGTGGCAACAATAAAAAATCGGTGGCTTTTGGAAGATTTGGATTAAAAACTGCGGGAGTTGCCGCGGGTATTGATCTTATGACCGGGAAAGAGATGAAGGTGACACCCGAAGGATTGGTGGAACTGGACGGTCATTCCTTTTTGATATTAAAATTGAAATAGAACAAAAAAAGAGCCATCCTGTTACTGGGATGGCTCTTTTTTTATATAATATCGATTTATTTCAATTTGGCTATGGCTGCTTCGTAAACACTTTTGTCCACAAGTCCAACATGTTTGTCAACGATGTTACCTTCTCTATCAATGATGAAGGAAGTTGGTATTGCCTCAACCCCGCCATAACTTGCTACAACTGCCTGATCGGCGTAAGCAATTGGATAGTTGATTTTATAGTCACTGATAAATCCCGGTACTTCTGCTTTGGTATCAGTATCAACTGAAATTCCAATAATCACAACATCATTACCGTATTTTTCCTGAAGGCTCACGAGATCGGGAACTCCTCTTCTGCAAGGACCACACCAGGTTGCCCAAAAATCAATAATTATCAGTTTACCTTTATAATCTGCAAGTTTGATATCCTGTCCACCTTTTGCGCTTTTCAGAACAAAATCAGCAGCTTTACCGGATGCCTGTTCCACGGGTTCGGTTTCAAATTTCTGCGGCTGGTTATTTGCCGGCTGGTCTGCTATTTTTTTGTTACATGCTGTCAGGGTCAAAAGTGAGATGACCACAAATGCAGATAAAAATAAATTTCGTTTCATTTTGTCTCCAATTAAAAAAAATATATTACGTATGATGCAGATTTCCGAAAAAGGATTTATATTATTTGAGGATAACTGTATCTTTTTCTGAAGTATCAGGTTTTGCAGGTGCGGTTTTCATCAGGGCATTTACGCTGTCGGCAGTGATTCCCGGTGGATAATTGCCACTTTCAGGTTCACTCCTGGTATTGTTAATGATCAGAAAAATTATCACAACAATCGTGAAAATGATGCCTTGTATCCAGCTTTTGTTCTTTTTGTAATATACAAGCCATTCGGGCTGTGGTTTATCCACCCCTTTTTTTCCAATTTTTCGATCTTTGGTCTCTTTCGCCATTAGGTTTGTTTCCGGGAATGTTTAAAAAGTAACTGGACAAAAATATATTAATTAAAAGGAAAATTGCACCTAAAAATTAGATACAGGAACTCAAAGTAAAAAAAAGGCGTTAAAATAGTAGTGCCACGACGACGCAAACAAAAAAACTATTTGTCACAATAACGGAATCCATGACACTTTTCCAAATATTTATTCCATTTTTGATAGCCCCTTTTGTCCCCCTTATCGGTAAGAAGAGGGAAGGCCGCGATTTGGGTATGGTTTTGGCGTTGGTTCCTTTTCTCCTCTTCATCTCCTTCCTTTTTGAATTTATTAATCTTAAACCGGCTTCAATAACTCCCGAAGTTTATCAGTGGATTCCATCAATTGGTGTTGATCTGGCATTCAGGTCGGATGGATTAAGTTTGTTATTTGGACTTATCATCACGGGAATCGGTTCGGCGGTATTTTTATTTGCCGGTGGATATCTTGGCAGGGGAATAGAAACAATAAAGTTTTATATCTACATCCTCATCTTTATGGGGGCAATGTTAGGAATAGTATTTTCAGATAACCTGTTATTGTTGTTCATATTTTGGGAACTCACTTCATTTTCCTCTTTTCTGCTGATTGGATTTAAACACAAATATGTTGCGTCACGATATGCAGCACTTCAAGCTTTGCTTGTTACGGGGCTTGGTGGTCTCTCACTCCTTGCCGGGGTTATTCTCATAAATTCAGTTACCGGCACATTTTCCATTTCTGCGATAATTGCAGACCCTTCAGTGATCCGCGAGAGTTCTCTCCTTGTTCCAATAATTATTCTGATTCTTGGTGGAGCATTCACAAAATCAGCTCAAGTGCCGTTTCATTTTTGGCTGCCAAATGCGATGGAGGCACCCACTCCTGTTAGTGCATACCTTCATTCTGCCACTATGGTTAAAGCCGGAGTTTTCCTTGTAGCGAGGTTAAATCCAGTCTTCACAGGAATCAACTTGTGGAATGACTCCCTAATGATTTTTGGTGGAACAACGATGGTCGTAGGGGCTTTCCTTGCATTGAAACAGACAGATTTGAAGAAAATTCTGGCTTATACAACACTAAGTGTTCTTGGAACTCTGATAATGTTGACGGGTTATGGCTCTGATATGGCGCTTATAACGATGATAGTTTACTTAACAGCTCACGCACTTTACAAAGGGACTCTCTTTTTAACAGCAGGAGCAATTGATCATTCCACGGGCACACGGGATGTAAGAATACTTGGTGGACTGTTAAAGAAAATGCCATTTACTGCTTATGCGGGAATAATTGCGGCTTTTTCGATGGCGGGGATGATTCCGATGGTTGGATTTGTCGGGAAGGAATTATTGTACGAAACATCTCTTTCCGGAGAACCGGCACTCTTTTTTGGAGTGTTGTTTGCCGGGGTGGTTATGGTTTATTCAGCAATTCAGGCAGGTATTCACCCATACTTTGCACCAGAAAAGGAAACACCACTCTCCCCACATGAGGGAGATTTTACTCTCACCGCAGGAACTGTCACTGCTGCAACACTTGGTTTAATCCTTGGGGTCTCTGCATCAACTTTGTTGGCCGGAATGGTTGGACTGGCAGTCTCCCCGGTTGCAGGCAAAACAGTTGATGTTTCACTTGGTCTGTGGCACGGGTTTAATATGGTGCTTTTTCTTAGTTTGGGGACTATCTTCGCAGGCTATGGACTCTACACTGTTCGCGAAAAATTGTATCTGCTTCCGCAGGTTTATGGCCCGCTTGAGTATCTAATGCCTTCAAAATTATATGATAAGGCACTTAATCTCTTAATGTTTACCGCAAAGGCACAAACCTCATTTTTCCAGAACGGGTATCTCAGAAATTATATCATCACAATTTTTGCAACAGCGCTTTTGCTTGTTGGTGGATATTTTTTCTACCATCTTGATTTGACGGAACTGGTTATTGATCCATCGATGGAGATGTATGAGGCAATCGCGGGAGTGGTAATTATCGCAGGAGCTATCATAGCGGCAGTTGCAAATTCAAGACTTTATGCGGTTATGGCTCTTGGAATTACGGGATTGGGAGTGGCTTTGGTGTTTATTCTCTACGGTGCCCCCGATTTGGCTCTGACACAATTTTCGATTGAAACTCTCTCTGTAATTCTTTTTGTACTGGCAATCTATAAACTTCCAAAATTTCTAAAGTTATCCGGGAAAAACTCAAAAATCAGGGATCTGATAATTGCCTCTTCGATGGGAGTTTTTATCACATTTGTTATTCTGGCTGTTTATGTTCACGAACACTCATCTGAACTGAAAGACTTTTTTGCTTCCGAAAGTCTCCCGGGAGGGAAGGGAAGAAACATCGTAAATGTAATTTTGGTTGACTTCCGTGCACTAGATACGATGGGTGAAATAATGGTACTTGGGATTGCTGCCATCGGAATTTATGGACTCGTAAAACTTGTCAGGAAGGGGGGGTAGATGTCCACTTTAATTCTTAGGACGGCAGTAAAATATTTAATTCCCGGGATGTTCCTCTTTTCTCTTTTCCTTTTATTCAGAGGCCACAATGAACCCGGTGGTGGATTTGTTGGGGGGCTTGTTGCCGCAGCAGCAGTAATTCTTTATACTCTGGCAAATGGCGTTGAAATGGCTGAGAAGATGTTGCATGTGTCGCCCCACAAACTGATCGCAACTGGGCTTCTTGTAGCTCTGGTGGCAGGGATCACAGGATGGATTGCAGGTAAAGAATTTATGACAGGTATCTGGCTTGATATGCCCATTCCGGTGATATGGAAATTTGGTACCCCCGTTCTTTTTGATATCGGGGTTTATCTGCTCGTTACGGGTATGGTTGTGAAAGTAATTTTTACGCTCGCAGATACAAGAGAGGGGGGGAATCAATGATTCTATTCCTTGCTCTGATAACGGGCATACTCACAACAGTTGGTATCTTTTTACTTCTGAGAAGAAGTCTGGTTAAGGTAATTCTTGGTCTGGCATTTCTTGGTCACGCAGCAAATCTGTTGATTTTTACAATTGGACGAATTACAAAAGGGAAGGCAGCTTTTGTGCCCGAGGGTTTACAATCACCCTTTGAGCCTTTTGCCGACCCACTTCCTCAGGCACTTATTCTCACAGCGATTGTAATCGGTTTTGGAGTTCAGGCTTTTTTGATTGTGTTGTTTAAACAAAACTATAAAAGTCTAAAATCTGATGATCTCGACGATATGAACACGACGGATATGTTATGATGAATATATTGATTTTGCTTCCGTTGGTCATTCCATTTCTTGGGGCTATACTTACTCTCTTCTTCAGAGAGAAGGTATCATTTCAAAGAGGGATTTTTTCTGTCTCCTCCGGCCTGGTGTTTATTGTTTCGTTATTTTTACTTGATCATGTTTTCACCACCGGTGTATTCTCGGTTCAAATTGGTGGTTGGAAAGCTCCTTTTGGGATAACTTTTGTGGTTGATAAGTTAAGCGCAATAATGATCTCGATTTCAGGACTAATGGCATTTTCTACTTCGTTATACGCTTTTGGATCGATAGATGCAGAGAGGGAGAAGTTTGGATTTTACACTCTTCTTTCCACTCTTTTTGTTGGCATAAATGGCAGTTTCCTCACGGGTGACCTCTTTAATCTTTATGTATGGTTCGAAGTGATGTTGATGTCATCATTTGTTTTGATTGCTTTGGGAGGCACCAAAGCCCAGCTTGAGGGAGCGGTTAAATATGTAACGCTGAACTTGATATCTTCCCTCTTTTTCCTCGTCGCTGTTGGTATATTGTATGGAATAGTTGGAACGCTTAACATGGCAGATTTGGCAGTAAAGATAAAGATGCATCAAGATCCCTGGTTGATAACTACCGTGGCATTGATGTTTATCATCGCTTTTGGAATCAAATCAGCGATGTTTCCGCTCTTCTTCTGGCTGCCGGCGTCATATCATACTCCTCCTGCCGTGATCTCAGCTGTGTTTGCGGGGATGTTAACCAAGGTGGGTGTGTATGCAATGATCAGGGTGTTTACCTTAATCTTCACAAACAATCCTGAAGTAACCAACGGTGTTCTCATTGTTTTAGCCGGGGCAACCATGCTTGTAGGTGTTCTGGGAGCAGCGGCTCAAAATGACATCAGGCGAATTCTCTCTTTCCACATCGTGAGTCAGATAGGTTACATGATAATGGGACTGGCACTCGCCTCACCCCTCGCGATTGCCGGAGCAGTATTTTACATAATCCACCATATAATCGTTAAAACCAACCTCTTCCTGATAGGTGGAATTGTGAATGAGATTAAAGGGACATTTGCTTTAAACAAACTTGGTGGAGTTTATAAATCATATCCATTGCTTGGGCTCCTGTTTCTTATACCGGCACTCTCCCTGGCGGGAATCCCACCACTTTCGGGCTTCTGGGCTAAATTTTCGTTGGTGAAAGCAGGATTTGAAGCAGAAGCATGGTTTATTACGGGATTGTCACTTTTTGTTTCCATTTTAACACTTTTTCAATGATCAAAATATGGAACGAAGTTTTTGGAAAGACTTGCCCGAAGGTGTCGAAGATATCGACAAATTTGACACTTTCTCAACCTCAAAAAAACGGTATTTATTTATCCCGGCTATCACTCTGGCTGTATGTACTCTGATAATCGGGTTTTTCACAGCTCCATTTTTTGATGCTGCTGCAAGTTCTGCATCTGAGTTGGTGAACAATGTAGATTATATAAAGTCCGTGTTAGAGGGGGTAAATAATGGCGAAATTTACTCTTAACCTGCTTTTAGCTTTGATGTGGCTCTTTCTCACCGGCGACTTTGGGATTCTCACCTTGATCGAGGGAGTTGTCATCGGATTTGGTATAATCTTTTTGATGGAGGGAGTGCTTGGCAGGTCAGATTATACTAAAAAGGCTTACAGGGTACTCAAACTTGTCCTCTTCTTTTTATGGGAATTACTGGTTTCTAATTTTAAGGTTGCTGCAGAATTGTTGACTTCACGATTCCTCTCGTCACCAGCTATTGTTGCGGTTCCGTTAAGTGTTAAAACCGATCTGCAGATAACATTGCTTGCGAATTTGAGAACATTAACTCCGGGCACATTAAGCATCGATGTCTCTGAGGATAAAAAATTCCTGTTTGTTCATCTTATGTATGGAGCTGACCCTGACAAAGCGATTGCTGATATAAAGTCCGGTTTCGAAAAAAAGATTCTGGAGGTGTTTGAATAATGTTTTTTGAATTTGCAGTCAATTTTTCATTGGCAATTACCGGTTTTTCAATGTTTTTGGTGTTAATCAGACTTGTTATGGGACCCCACACTGCCGACAGGGTTGTTGCTGTGGATCTTACCACTTCAATTGCAATTGCTTTTATTGCACTTTATGCCATAAAAAAGTAATGAGACATATATTCTTGATGCGGGGCTGGTACTTGGGTTTGTCAGTTTTCTTGGAACTGTAGGTTACGCATATTATCTTCAACTCAGGAGTAACAAAGATGAGTGAAATAATTATCGGAAGTTTTTTGATACTTGGAAGTTTGGTTATTCTGCTTGCAGCACTTGGTGTTGTTAAAATGCCTGATATCTATCTTCGAATGTCGGCAACAACAAAAGCTGCGACACTTGGGATTTCCATTATTCTAATCTCTACCGGTCTTCATTTTGGGACAACTGAGATAATATCCAGAACAATTTTGATTGTGCTTTTTTTGATGATCACAGCTCCTGTTGCTTCACATCTGCTTGGAAGGGCAGCCTATCTAAACAAACTTCCCTTGTGGGACAAAACCGTTAGAGATGATCTTGGTGAAAGTTTAAGAAATAAACAAGCCACTGAGAAGGAACAGGAACTTTAATTAAAAGCAGACAAAATATCTGACATTATCAGGTTCATTGTTGCCATCCACTGTTGATCTGCCACAGATGATCCAATGCCGCTCCATTTATTGGTCGCCACCACCACCAGCTTTAGGTTTGGTACAACCACAATAAATTGCCCTCCATATCCATTGGCAAAATAATAGTTTCCTTTGGTACCTGAACCCGTCCACCAGGCATACCCGTATCCACTTGCGAAATACATTGTATTTGGCGGCAGGAGATATTTTTGGAGTTGTCATCCGGTCGATCCACTCCTGGGAGACAATTCTGCGACCGATATATTCACCTTTGTCCAGAATCAGATTTCCAATTTTTATCATTTCTCCGGGGGTAAGTTCCAGTCCGGCACCACCATTGTTGTAACCTTGTTTGTCAACCAGCCAGTTTCTTTCACCCATTTCAAGTCTTTCAAAAAATGGATATTTGCATAATCGAGTGTTTGCATATTTGCTTTTCGGGAGATAATAACCGACAGGATGTGGATTGCAGCAGAATTGTATGTGAAAGTCTGTCCCGGTGCCGATGTTAAAGGTTTTGCAAAAAGATATTGCACCTGATTTTCGGAAGTTGCCCAATTACTGTAACCAAAATCTGAGTTTAACTCAGCCCATTCGAATCCACTGCTCATTGAAAGAAAGTGACCTATTTGGATGTTTCCTTTTTCAGTGGTAAGATCGGGGACCAGAGGCCTGATAAAGCTATCGATTGGCTGTTCGGTAGATTGAATCAATCCTTTTTCGATGGCAATACCGGTAAGAATGGCGATCACACTTTTAGTAACTGACCGGACATCGTGGGTAAGGTTTGCTCCACCACCGTTAAAATAGGCTTCTTTTATTATTGTTCCGTTGTGAGAGACAACCAGACTTTTAAGGTTTGACATCCCCACGGCTTGTGAAAAAGCCGCTTCAAGTTTTGCATTATCAACGGGTTCAACAGGGTTGGAGGAGTTTTCTTTTGTGCACGAAAAATTGAGGAGCAAAAAAAGAAACAGAAGAGAAATTTTAGCGGTATAGTTTAGCTTTTTCATATTTTTTCATCTTTAGTTTGTGAATGGAGTGGGATTCACTCCATCCACATAAACATTATAAATTTAAAGATGAGTAAAACTACAAAATATTTTTTGTTTTACAATCCTACTTGAGCAGAACCATTTTTTTAATCGAATTAAAGCAGCAAAAATGCCTTCGAAAGAATAAGTTGATTTGTCGCCAAATGATGTTGGCTCAATAGTTGGGATTTCAGAGCCAAGTATCACAACTGTGAGCCCACCAAACCCGGTCTGCCAACTATCTCGTTTGTTTTTGGTAAATTTGTAGATGGAGATTTCTAAATTTTAAAAAGGTTATTTATGAATACAAAAGATTTTATCGCTTTAGAAGAACAGTATGGTGCCCACAATTATCATCCACTTGATGTTGTAATTGATAGAGCAGAAGGTGTGTATATGTGGGATGTTGATGGTAAAAAATACCTCGACTGTCTCGCAGCCTACTCAGCCGTTAACCAGGGACATTGTCATCCGAGAATAATCAATGCGCTAAAGGAACAGGCAAGCAAGGTTACTCTTACTTCAAGAGCATTCAGAAACGATCAACTTCCACTTCTTGCAAAAGAATTGTGCGAAATGACCGGATATGCAATGATGCTGCCGATGAATTCCGGTGCCGAAGCTGTTGAAACTGCATTAAAGCTGCCCGTAAATGGGGACACAAAGTGAAAGGTATCTCCGAAGACAAGGGGACAATTCTTACATGTACCAACAACTTTTCGGGAAGAACGATCTCGATTGTAAGTTTTTCAACTGAAGAACAATACAAAGATGGTTTTGGTCCATTCACACCCGGATTTCAGAATGTTGAGTATGGCGATATCGAATCACTTAAAGTTGCAATAAATGAAGACACCATAGCGTTTCTTATCGAGCCAATTCAGGGCGAAGCGGGTATAATCATTCCTCCTGACGGTTATCTGAAAGAGGCTTTTGAACTTTGTAAAAAACACAATGTACTATTTATAGCCGACGAAATTCAGTCGGGTCTTGGAAGATCGGGCAAACTTTTTGCATTTGAATATGACAATATCAGACCTGATGTTGTGATAATAGGAAAAGCACTTTCGGGTGGTTGTTATCCTGTTTCTGCAGTTCTTTCCGACAGGGAAGTGTTGGGAGTGTTTAACCCCGGTGACCATGGTTCAACATTTGGCGGAAACCCGCTTGGTGCTGCTGTCGCCCGTGAGAGTCTTAAAGTTTTGGTAGAAGAGAAACTTATTGAGAATTCATTTGAACTCGGAAACTATTTTAGAGCTGAGCTTAATGAAATTCCTTCAAAACATGTAAAATTGATCAGAGGAAAAGGATTATTCATCGGAGTTGAACTTCATGAAGAAGCCGGTGGTGCCAGAAGATTCTGCGAAGCACTCGCTGAAAGAGGCATCCTCTGCAAAGAAACTCATACCCATGTTATCAGATTTGCTCCACCACTTGTAATCAAGAAAGAGCAAATTGACGAAGCATTGGTTAAAATAAAAGAAGTTCTTTTGATGCCATAAGGCACATGAAGAGATATTTTGAGGAGGCTGTCATTTGTCACAGCCTCTTCGTTTATAATAATTTAATTTTATTGACAATCAAATATTGATTAAGTTTATTCTTGATCAAAAAAAATAATTTGGACATATAGACATGAAACTTTCTGACCTGTTAAAAACAGAATTTGTAATTCCTGAGCTGAGTGGCAGCAGCAAGGAAGAAGTAATTGATGAGATGGTTAATCTTTTTGCTGAAGATCCGCGCGTTAATGACCTTGAAAAAGTAAGGACTGCGGTATTTGAAAGAGAAAAGATTATCTCAACCGGAATCGGGAAGAATTTTGCTCTCCCTCACGGAAAAACTGATTCAATTACCGAGATTCTTTGTGCATTCGGAAAGAGTACCCGTCCGATTGAGTATAATTCACACGATGGTCAACCTGTACATCTCGTTTTCCTTCTTGTGGGGAAAGAAAATTTGGTAAGCCTGCACATCAAATTGCTCAGCAGAATCTCCAGAATGATGACCAAAGACGAATTTCGCCGTAAATTGATGGATGCCAAAACTTCCGAAGAGATTATGGAAATTTTCTCCGGTGAAGAAGCAACCTACTACGATAATTTATAGCCCATGTCTTTAAGAAAGCAGGAGGGTGTTCCTAAAATACCCAAAACCCGTAAAAAGACAATTGATAAGGTGAAGAGCAGCACTCCGACTAAAACGGAGGACCTCATCGAATACACAGGATCTGTTTATTACAAGTATGACAAGGTCTTTAAAAAACAGTTTTATGTTCTTACAATCGCCACGGTAAAAGAATTTGTGTATCTTGATTATGAACTCTCTGTGGATGTCAGGAGAGTAAAGAATGTGATTGACATAAGTTTGCTTGGGTTAAACACAAGACAATCTTACCATGTTCAAGCCGGACCCGCCAGAGTTGACCTTCAGTTTGAAGATTTATATGGAGTTTACACCTTTAATGTGATCAAACAGGATGGTAGTATCAATTCAGTTGTAATTGACTTTAACATCTACAAAAAAGAGATGATACTGGTTGAAGAATCGATGCCTGACAAAAAAAACAACAGGCTCTTTTGCAGTTTTAAACTTTCCCCCGAACGAAACACTTTTGAAGAGGTTTATAAATAGATGTACCCTGAGATTTTAACTATCGGGCCATTCACCGTACACAGTTATGGATTAATGCTCGGAATTTCCTTTATCGTTGCAAGCTGGATGCTTTCAAAAGAATTTGAAAGAAGGGGAGTGGATTCAAACCTTGCAACCGAAATCACTCTTTTAGCAATAATTTTTGGAGTTCTCGGCAGCAAATTGTTCCATCTTTTTGCAAATCCTGACGAATTTAGAAACGATCCTATTGGTGCACTTTTTCACCGGGTGGTCTAACCTTCCACGGTGGTTTGCTGCTCGCAATGCTTGCCATTTACATCAGAATGCGGATGAAAAAAATCCCGTTTTTGTTTGTAGCTGATTCTGTGGTTCCCGCTCTTGCGCTTGCTTACGGAATAGGTAGAATCGGTTGTCACCTCGCCGGCGACGGCGATTACGGTCTGCCAACTGATCTTCCATGGGGCACAAACTACGAAAATGGTATTGTAAAGCCTTCAATGATGTTCCTCGGTTCAAAGGTTGCAAGTGCTTACCCGGGTGGACTTGTGCCCGATAACACGCCTCTGCATCCAACACCAATTTATGAATTTATAGCAATGTCCATTTTTGCATTTGTACTCTACAAATTGCAACGAAAAGACTGGCCAACAGGGAAATTGTTCTCAATTTATCTGATGGGTGCAGGAATTGAACGACTTCTCATTGAGATCATTCGGTTAAACCCTGCAGTTTTCCTTGGATTAAGCGAAGCGCAGCTTGTAGCTATTGGGCTGGTTATCGCAGGAAGTTTTGGGTTGTATTATTACACTTACCAGAATCCCAATAAACCACGGTTTGTTCCACCCGATTCTATCAAGCCTAAAAAAGAGGAGAAAACAACTCCTCACAAGACAAAAAAATGAGTGAATCCATTGTAATTGTTGGAAGGAAGCCTGTCCTTGAAGCACTAAAGGCTTCCGGTAAAGTGGATGTCGTCTTTTTTTTGAAAGGAATCCGCGGAGAACTTCTTAAAGAAATCTCCGAACTTGCAGCTAATCGAAGAATTTCGGTTTTGGAGGTGGATCAAAGAAAATTTGATACCCTTTCAAAGGGAGCCGAAACCACTCAAGGCGTAGCTGCCAAGATTCAGGCATTTCAGACCTGGTCGCTTCAGGAAGTGATTACTTATTCGCTCAGACGCAACAAACTTCTTCTTGCACTCGATTCGGTTCAAGACCCCCAAAATCTTGGGGCAATAATACGAACCGCCGAATGTGCCGGTGTTGATGGGATAATCACCACCGTACACAACAGTGCACCTTTGAGCATGACGGCTTTTAAGACCTCTGCCGGTGCCGCTGCCTACATGAAAATCTGTGAAGTGAATAATCTTGTCACCGCAATGGAAGAATGTAAAAAAGCGGGTTTCTGGTCACTTGGCACAGCCATCGATGAAAAAAAACATACACCAAAAATCGACTACAATTCCCCGCTTCTTATCGTATCAGGTAATGAAGAAAAAGGGCTTCGCCGCCTCGTAAAAGAAAACTGCGATTTCCTTATCACCATCCCGATGCTCGGCGAAATCCAATCACTTAATGTCTCCGTCGCCACCGGCGTTATCCTCTTCAACACCCTCCGCGAACGGGGAGCATGGTGATTAATGCAGTAATGCAATAATCCAATAATGCAGTAATTTTTGGTGGAATAAGAGTCTCCAGCACGAGGTTAGGAAAATGGCCTCACAGATTTTGGGTTCTTCATTTTTTGTTAGTTTACAGGTTGCACTATTAAATAGACATAATTTTGGAGAACCCTTTTTTAATATCACGGCCTATTGTTTAATAATTCCTTGGTGCGCTCTGTGTGCTCGGTGGTTTAATCCCCTTCTTTGCGTTCTCCTCGCCCTTTGCGGTTCCTCTCAAAACCCTCCTCCGTGTGCTCTGTGTGCTCTGTGGTCTTTCCCCGCTACTTCGCTAACGCGCTACTTTCTCCCGCCTCCCCCTTAATTAAAATACCTTCAAATCAATTCTGTCTCGTGAAAATTTGTTAAATTTGATGACTTAAAATTTTGAAATCAGGATTAAAATTATGACACCAGAAGCAATAAAACCGGCGGTTAGAACCGACAATATTACCTATGCCATCAGGGACATCCTGTTGGTAGCAGACGAAGTTGCAAAGACGGGAAAAGAGATGCTTTATCTAAATATTGGGGATCCCAATATCTACGATTTTGAGCCACCCCGCCACCTTATTGAAGCATCTTATGATGCTATGTTACGGAACAAAAACGGTTATGCTCCTTCATCGGGAATAAAAGATGCCGTTGAAGCTATCAGAAATGAAGCCGGACGAAAAGGGATCAAAAACATCCACGATGTATTTGTTACCCACGGAGCCAGCGAAGCGATTGATATCTGTCTCACTGC
Organism: Ignavibacteriales bacterium; assembly: GCA_016714125.1. Taxonomy (GTDB): domain Bacteria; phylum Bacteroidota; class Ignavibacteria; order Ignavibacteriales; family Ignavibacteriaceae; genus UTCHB3. The sequence continues at coordinate 128,000 of JADJNX010000020.1, forward strand.
ACTGGTAAACGATGGTGAGAATGTACTCACACCAACCCCCGGATATCCACTTTATACCGCGATTTCAGCCAAATTGTCAGCTTATGAAAATCCATATTACCTCGATGAATCAAACGGTTGGCAGCCTGATATTGAAGATATTAAAAAGAAAATCAACAGTAAAACAAAAGCGATAGTGTTGATCAACCCAAATAATCCAACAGGTTCTCTCTACAAAAAAGAGATTCTTGAAGAGATCATAAAACTTGCGGATGAGAACAATCTGGTGATCTTTGCGGATGAAATTTATGATAAACTCCTTTTTGACGGACAAAAACATATCTCGATTGCCTCACTAAATTCTGAAGTTCCTTGCATCACTTTTGGTGGATTATCCAAAAACTACATGGTTCCCGGATTTAGAATTGGTTGGGGAGTGGTAAGCGGAAATATCAACAAACTCAAAGATTATCTTAACGCTATCAATCGAATTCTCCGTTCAAGACTTTCAGCAAATCATCCTGAACAATATGGCATTAAAATAGCTCTTGAAGGTGACCAGTCACATCTTGTTGAAGCAATGAAAAAACTTCAGGTGAGAAGAGACATCACCTTCGAAATGTTGAATCAGGTTGAAGGAATCAGTTGCGTAAAACCTGAAGGTGCGTTTTATGCTTTCCCCAAAATTGAGATCGATAAACCTGATTTGGAATTCGTTTCAGGCCTTATAAAAGAGACCGGTGTTGTGGTTGTTCACGGTAGTGGATTTGGACAAGTGCCGGGAACACATCACTTCAGAGTGGTTTTCCTTCCGAATGATGAAATTCTCAGAAAAGCATATCAAAGGATTGGTGATTTTTATAAAAAATTTACCTCCTGAAATTTTTCATAAAAAGCCGATTTTAACCATCTAAAGCCAATTTTGCGGGTGATAACTTCACCCGCAGTTTGCTTAAAGTCTTTAATATCTCTATATTTAAAGTTTGATTTATTCTACTTAACGGACATGTTTGAAAAACATAAATATTTCCACATTACCCGGTGGCACGATTGTTGTCTCCGAGCATGTACCTTACGTCCAATCATTTTCACTTGGATTCTGGTACAACACGGGATCATGCGACGAAACCCCTGAAACAAGCGGTATTTCGCATTTTCTCGAACACATGCTTTTTAAAGGCACAAAACGCCGCTCAGCTAAAAAAATCTCCGATGAGATCGAGTCACTTGGCGGTTACATAAATGCTTTTACTGCGAAGGAGCACACCTGCTATTATGCAAGGGGGATGGCTTCCAATTTTGGAAAAACATTTGATGTTATAGCAGATATGATTCAATATCCACTCCTGAAGGAGAAGGATATTAAAAATGAGATCGGTGTAATCATGGATGAATTAAACGATCTTAATGACAATCCCGATGAACTGGTTTTTGACAAGTTTGAAGAGCTGGTTTTTCCCGGGCTTCCACTTGGATATCCGATTTTGGGTTCCGAGTCGAATGTTTCTTCCTTTAACAGGGAGATGGTGGTATCACATTTTGATCATCACTACACCAAAGGGAACCTGCTGATCTCGGCATCGGGGAATATAAGTCATGAACAGCTTCTAAAACTGGCTGAAAAATATATCAAAAAAGAGACAACAACTGCAGTAATTGATCGTCAATACGCTTGTGATGTGGTTGGATCCGAACATTATATTGCAAAAGAAACCGAACAGGTTTACAGTATCCTTGGCACCAAAAGTGTCGGTTACAACAGTGGACAGAGACTGCCTCTTAACCTTCTTTCCCTTATTCTGGGAGAAGGCACAAGCAGCAGACTTTACCAAAACATCAGGGAAAAACTTGGTATCACATACCAAATCAACAGTTTCATCAATTTTTATCGTGACGCTTCATCGTTTGGAATCTATTTTTCCACAAACACGGGCAGTTTCGATAAGGCGATGAAAAATATTGAAAAAGAACTTAACCGTTTCAGAGAAAAAGGGATCAACGAACGGGAATTAAAAAGAGCCAAAGAGTATTTGAAGGGAAGTATCCTTCTTTCACTCGAAAGCACTTCAAACAGAATGATTAGAATGGCAAATTTGATCTTGAACCACGGCAGGATAATTCCTGTTGAAGAGGTGATAGGTAAGATTGATGCCGTCTCGGCAGATGAGATCAAAGTTCTTGCGGAAGAACTGCTGAGATTTGAAAATTTTACAAAAGTATTTATTAAACCGCAAACCAAACTGATAACTACCGCAGCATAGGAGAAGGACTGAATGGGAAAGTTTATTTTGGACGGACAAGAGATAGGTTTTAAGCCGGGCCAAACAATTATAGAGGCAGCCAAGGAAGTGGGAGTGGATATTCCACATTTTTGTTGGCACCCCTCGTTAAGTGTTTCCGGTAACTGTCGTGTTTGTTTAGTTGAAGTTGAAAAGATGCCGAAGCTTGCAATTGCATGTGCCACTCAAGCCTCGGAAGGAATGGTTGTACATACCGAATCGACGAAAGCTCTCTCAGCCCGTCAAGCAGTTATGGAGTTCCTCCTTATCAATCACCCGCTTGATTGTCCAATATGTGACGAAGCCGGTGAATGTAAACTTCAAGACTATACTTTTAGCCACAGCGTTGGTGAAAGCCGTTTCACAGAAGAAAAACAGCACAAAGAAAAAAGGGTTCCTTTGGGACCTCATGTGATGTTCGACGGCGACCGTTGTATCTCCTGTTCCCGCTGTATCCGTTTTTGTGATGAAATCGCAGGTGAATCCGAGCTCACCTTTGTGAACAGAGGTGACCGAGTGACAATTCAAACCTTCCCCGGAAAAGAACTTAAAAATCCATATTCCCTTTGTGTTACTGATATTTGTCCAGTTGGTGCTTTAACAAACCGTGATTTTCGGTTTAAAGCACGTGTTTGGGATATGTCGAACACATCATCTGTTTGCCCGGGCTGTTCCCGCGGTTGTAATGTTGATGTTTGGGTAAGAAGCAACGAAATTTTACGTTTAACTCCTCGTGAAAACGAAGAAGTGAACAATGTTTGGATGTGTGATGAAGGAAGACTCAACACCTGGAAACATGTTAATGCCGGTGACAGAGTTGATGGCCCACAGATCAGACGCGGCGAAGGTTTAAGCAAAGCAACCTGGGATGAAATTTATTCAAAAGCTTCGGCAGAATTGCACGGTTTTACAGCAAATGAAATAGCTTTCATTGGTTCAGCAAGATCTACTGTTGAAGACAACCATCTCCTTGCAAAGTTGGCGAATCATCTTCATTGCAAAAATATTGATTTCCCAAGACACATTGTTCCGGGAAGTGGTGACAAAATTCTTCGCAAAGAGGACAAAACACCAAATTCAGCGGGTGCACTTGCAGCAGGCATTTCCCCCGTTAAAGACGGACTTGCATTTGAAGAGATAATGACTGCTGTTAAATCACACAAAATTAAAGCTCTTGTTGTGGTTGAAGAAGACATTGCCGCAATGGACGAAAAATATGCCACAGCCCTGAAACAACTTCAGCTTCTTGTGGTGTTGGCTTCAAACTTTAATGCCACAACAGAGTTGGCACATATCGTTATACCGGCAGCAACCTGGACTGAAAAAAATGGTGTCTTCATCAATTTTGAAGGAAGAGCTCAGAGAATTCGTCCCGCAGTGGCTACCGAACAGATGGACAGAAGTCTTGATGGATTTAGCATGAGCCGACTGGATAAATTTGGTACCAAATTTGACCGTTGGGGCAATTACAAAAAATATGACGCTCGTCCGGTATGGAGAATATTTTTAGATCTTGGGCATCTGCTCGGTCTGAAAGCCAAATTCGAATTTGCAGAGGATGTTTGGGAAGATTTCACGAAACATTCTCCCGGATTTCACGGAATCACATACGATGAACTCGGTGAAATGGGACTCACAGTAAAAAAGAACTACATATAGTTTAACGGAGATATCTGATAAATGGAATCTTTGATCATTGCAGGCATAGCGTTAGTAAAGGTGCTTATCCTTGCCAATATTATCCTGCTTACGGTTTCGTATCTTGTTTATTTTGAACGAAAGATTTCTGCATGGGCGCAGAGCAGGGTTGGTCCAAACAGAGTTGGTTACGCCGGTTTATTGCAGCCATTTGCGGATGTGTTTAAACTTTTGCTGAAGGAGGATATAGTCCCCACTCAAGCAAATAAAACCATCCACACCCTTGCCCCTTTTCTTGCTTTGTTTGTGGCATTTACCACATACGCAGTAATTCCATGGGGACCAGATGTAACGATATTCGGCAGGGTTATTGAACTTTCAGTAGTGCCAAATATTAATGCGGGGATCCTGTATGTTCTTGCACTTACTTCAATCGGAGTTTATGCGATAACACTATCAGGTTGGTCTTCCGGATCAAAATATTCACTTCTTGGTGGAGTTAGGGCATCTGCACAGATGATCTCTTATGAAATTTCGATGGGATTTTCTGTTGCCGGAGTTCTTATCTTTTCACAATCTCTTCTACCGTCTGAAATTGTTAAATCGCAGAGTGGATTGATGTGGAATGCATTCCTTCAGCCGATTGGATTTATCACATTTGTTACTGCGGCTTTCGCCGAGACAAACCGTCTTCCTTTCGATTTGCCTGAAGCTGAACCCGAGTTGGTTGGTGGTTTCCACACCGAATATTCCAGTATGAAGTTTGCAGCATTTTTCCTTGCTGAATATGCAAACATGATGATTGCATCGGCTCTCATCGTTACTCTCTATCTGGGTGGCTGGCAGGTGCCTTATCTTGAGAAACTTGGACTTTCTGCAGGTTGGGAAGCTATCATTCAAGTGGCGGCATTTTTCACCAAACTTGTCTTTTTGATGTTCTTTTTCATCTGGGTAAGATGGAGTATCCCCCGTTTCAGGTATGACCAATTGATGGATATCGGTTGGAAGGTTATGTTCCCGCTCGCCCTTTTGAATGTGCTTTGGGCAGCAGTATTAGCAATGCTTATTAAGTAGGAGATTCGATATGGCAGTTAAGAAACGGATGAAAGATTTTACATTGATGGAGAAGATTTATCTTCCCTCAATAGTTGCAGGATTGAGCATAACTCTTCAAAATATGTTCAAACCAAAATATACAATGGAATACCCTGAAGTTAAGTTTATGCCTTCGGGCCATTACAGAGGAAGACCTGTTTTGGTTCAGGAAGAAGATGGTGGTGAAAGATGTGTAGCTTGTGGGCTTTGCTCAAGAGTTTGTCCCGCACTTGCCATCGACATTCAGGCAGCCGAGACTGAGAGAGAGAAGGAACGCTATCCTGAAAGATTTGAGATAAATATGCTTCGCTGCATCTTTTGTGGTCTCTGCGAAGAAGTTTGTCCCGAAGAAGCAATTGTAATGAGCAAAGAGTATGAGATTGCCTTTACCAACCGTCAGGATGCCATCTACGGCAAAGACAAACTCTTAACCCCAATCGCCGACCTTCAGGAAAGAATTGAATTCCTGAGAAATAACAAATAGTTATTAATTATTAATTATTAGGTATTAGGTATTAAAACCTGGTAAAAGCTTACAGAATCATAAAATTAAAGCCCGTGAAGATTTTCCTCACGGGCTTTTTTGTTTAATGGTTGTATGCATCAAATAATAATGCGGCAGGCTGAAACCTAATCACGAAACATAATAATTGATAATTAATAACTAATAATTTTTCTAATTAGAAATTGTAATTAGCTCGAATAAAGATGTTTCTTCCGGGTTCGGCTTTAACAAGACCTCTGTTTGTTGAGAGGTGGCTGAGATAAAGTCGGTTGAGAATATTATCAACACCGAAGGTAAACACTAATTCGCCATAAGCGATTTTTACAGGTTTCAGGTTTACAGTCATATTAATAAGGCTGTAGCCTCCGGTTCTTTTTTCAGATGGAGCCACCTTGTTTTGGTCCATCACTCCCTCAATTTCAATAGAGAAATCAACATAATCATGCGCTCTTGCTTTGAGCCCAAGTGTACCATTATCGCTCGGCATAAAGGGGAGGTCTTCAGTCTTTTTTGTATCCTCACCTCTTACAATAGAACCCCTGCCATAAAGAATCAAATCTTCTATGATATGAAATTCAAATGCGAAATCGAGACCAAATATCTTTGAAGAGCCAAAATTAACCATCTGAGTTGCAGGGCGGTTTTGGTATGTGAAGCCGGGGGTTTCAACCACCATATTGGTAAGAGTATTCAGGAAAAAGTTGATTTTCCACATTGCGCTGTTGGAATAATATCTGTATCCAAAATCGTAGAACCAACCTTCTTCGGGTTCAAGGGCAGGATCACCAAGTTTCACGAGTCCACCAAGATCTAGGAACTGGAATCGTTCTTCCAGTGACGGGGCTCTGAATGATTTACCAAAATTGAAGGTGACATGGTGATCTTTTGTCAATTTATACAGAGAGGCTATGTTTAGACTCCAGGAGTAATTATTCTCATCGCGTGCTGACCAAAGAAGTTTCCTTCCCGGAGGGTTGTTATTCACTACACCTCTTACTTCAACAAAATCGGGATTGTAAGATTCCTGATTTGTAACATTGATATAGTCGAATCTTCCTCCAATTGCAACATTTAGATTTTTGGTGAGATTGTCTATTTCATTTTGGAAGAAGAAGCCCATGCTCCTGAATTTTGAAAGTGGAACGGGTCTTTCATGGATAATCGAATCTTTTTTTGCATTGAGGATTCGTTGCCTTTTGCTGTCCATTTCCCGCTGCCAGGCATCAAGTCCAAAAACGAATCTGTAGTTTGGTGAAAAAACCCAGTTACTTGTCAACTGAATTCCGTCACTTGTGTGGTCGGCGGCAGGAAGAAGTCTTGCGGTTGGCAGCACCACTTCAGCATCACGAACAATCAACTGATGGAAATATTTTAAGCTGATGTTTGAGATCAAGGGAGAAATATCGTTGATTTTATACTCGGCTGAAATAAGTTCTCTCTTTTGAAGGGGATACCTTGCGATGGCAGCGGCAGCAAACGCCGACCCACCGGGTAAACCAATATCCACACCTTCATATCTCTGGTAATTTAACTCCAGCTCTTGATTATCAAAAGGTTTATAGCCAAGTGCCCCGGTAAAACTGTTGTCGTGGTAGTGGCTGTTAGAAATTATACCATCAGGGGTTTCAGTGGCAGAAGCACCTCGAAATGAACCTCTGAGTTTAACATACCAGTTGGAAGAGCCTGTATTCAAGAACAAACTTGTGCCTGCCCCCTTATTTACACTGTTGTAGTAGTTCCCAAGTGAGCCGGTGTGGTAAAAGTTATTGCGAAATTTCCTGTTTTGAGTAATCACATTCACGATTCCACCCAACGCTCCTGTTCCATACATTGATGAAGCTGCACCTTTAATCATCTCAACCCGTTCGATATCAAACTGATCGATTAAAGATAACCTTGCGCTCAATTCAGTGGCTGTTTCGACTCTTACGCCGTCAACCATCAATACAATTCCGGTTCCTCTGATACCACGAACGGAAATATCGGTTGCCCAGATTCCATCTCGCGACATTGAAACGCCGGGTTCTGTTGAAAGATATTCGGCTATGCTGAGTTTACTGTCGAGTTCAAAATCCTCTCTTTGGATTAATCCAAGTGGGTACGGTGACTCCTGAAGGGAAGATACATACCTCGGACTGGTAACTGTCACCTCTCCAAGATGGATTGATACCGGTGTAAGGGAGACATCAAATCCCATCATATTTGATCCTGTTACCGTTATTTCAGCCGTCACGGGAGAATAACCTGTAAAAAGAAATTTTAAAGTATAGTTGGTTGCCGTAGGGAGAATTATTTCATAATTGCCATCTTTATCTGAAAAGGTGGACTTTTGGAAATTGATCGAATAAACCATTACATTTTCGATCACTTTTCCTGTATTTTCTTCGTGTATTTTGCCTGAGATCTTAACATTCTGACCAAAAGTCATGAATGAAAGAAGTAGAAACACTACCAAATGCCTGATCATTGTATTTGCCAATTTAATTTAAAGTAACTTCTATATATAACTAAAGGTATAAATATAACCAAATGTTTGAGAGTACTTGAGTACCTGAGTACCAGAGTAATTGAGTAACTGAGCACCTGAGTACCAGAGAAACTTGAGAACATTAGAATTTTAGAACTTAGGTGAATTGAATACTCGATTCACTCAAGTACTCTAGTACTCGAGTCTCTTCGAAGAAATTTACCTTCTATTTTTGTAAAATTGACTAAATTCGCTATCTTGGCTTTAAGATTTATTTGGATATCAATTCAATCCAAAAACTCCTATTTACGGAAATGCGAATGAACTGTTTAATTGTTGATGACGAAGAGATTTCAAGAAAAATTCTTGAAAGGTTTGTAGCACAAACTGACACTTTAAAGCTTGCCGGATCGTGCGAAAACGCAATCGATGCTGTTAAAATATTAAAATCTCAGGATATTGATCTTATCTTTCTTGATATCGAAATGCCTGAAATGACCGGTATTGAATTGATAGAAACTCTGAAGGAAATTCCTCAGATTATTTTTGTTACAGCAAAAGAGGATTATGCAGTTGAGGCATTTGAACATGATGTTACTGACTATCTGTTAAAACCTTTAACTTATGCAAGATTTCTCAAATCGGTTGATAAGGCACAAGATAATATTAGACAACCGGCAACAACCTCTGCGCCCGGTTATATTTTTGTAAAAGTTGAATCACGACTTCTTCGTCTTAATCTTGCTGATATCGATTATGTGGAAGCCCATGGCGACTATATTCAACTTCATACAAAAAGTGGTAAACATATGATTTATTCAACGATGAAACATATTGAAGCCAACCTCCCAAGAGAGAAGAGTTCGCGCGGGTACATCGGTCATTTATTGTCAGAATGGACCGCATTGCAGATATAACAGAACACAATTTAATGATCGACAAACACATCATCCCAATCGGGGCGATGTATAAAAACGATCTGCTGAAAAAACTTAATATTTTATAAAAAAGGAAAATTAGATGAAGAGAGAAATTCACGGTTGGTGGAGCCCACGGCTGGAAAAAAATATGGAGATTGTTGTTTATGGTCATTGGGGAAAACCCCTTTTGATGTTTCCAACTGCAGGTGCCGACTTCCTTGAGTATGAGCGGTTCCAACTGATCGATGCAATTGCTCCCTATATTGAGGCGGGGAAAATTAAAGTTTTTTCGATTAACAGCATTAATAATGAGAGCTGGCTGAACAATTCGATGGCACCCCACCACAAAGCTCTAAGACACATGACCTACAACTATTATGTAACGGATGAGGTTGTACCTTTCATACACGCCAATTGTGGCGGACTTCAACCGATTATGTTAACCGGGGCTTCATTAGGAGCACTTCATGCGGCAAACATCTTTTTTAGAAGTCCAAATCTTTTTGCCGGAACCATTCCGATGAGTGGTTATTATGATCTGAAGTCATATACAAAAGGATATTACGACGAGAATGTCTATTTTAATTCACCTGTCGATTATCTCTCAAATCTTGGTGATGAAAATCTCTTAAATCAGATGCGTCACGGGAAAAGAATAATTATCGCAACCGGACAGGGAGAATATGAGGCACCACAGGGATCGATTAATTTGTCGAACATCCTGAGGAGCAAAGGGATTCCACACGAACTTGAGGTTTGGGGTCACGACATGCCACATGACTGGCCAACATGGCGAAAGATGCTTCCATATTTTGTAAGTAAACTTTAATAAAAGTCAGATCTCAAGAAAACTGTTCAGGATCAAATTCCCGGCGTTTCCCGAATATTCAGGATTAAAGATTACTCCCATATTGTTACCCTTTTTATAAGCAGCAGGAATCCCGTTAAAACCGGTGAGGACTGCTGCATTAAATTCGTCTGATGAAGGTTTAAACAGCTTCTCAAAATAGAGTCCTTCCAACTCATCAGCTTCTAAAAACATCATTGAATTGCATAGTCTTGCACCATATTTCCCCGGGAGTGGGGGTGATTCCAATGGCTGTGTAAGTGAGAGGGGGAAAAAGGCAAGTCCCGAAGTACCCGGTACATGCGGGTTTTCGCACATAAGTGAAAAACCATTGGCAATTCCAAGCACAGGTTTTTGAATCATTCTTAACATTGAAAAGAGATTCAAAAGGTGGAGCCGTTTGAGTGCCTTTTTTATGTCAGAACAATCGGGCAGGATTATTCTGTCGGCAGCAAGAATTTCACTTTCAACTGAGGTGAATTTTTGATTCACTCCAAGCTTTTCGAGTTGGTATAAAAGGTAAGCAGGGCGTTCGCCGTAGTCAACAATTGCTGTCATGTCACTTCATTTTTAGTTTAAAATTACAAAGCACACAGAATCAAGAGAGACATTTCTCTAAAATTTCTGTGTGCTTTGTTTTTAAATAAGATTATTTCAAGAGTTGCATTTTTCTTGATTCTTTAAACATTTTACCATCAACGGATGTTGCGGTAATTGTATAAATATAACTTCCACTTGCGAGGTTGGCTGCGTTAAATTCAACCTGATGTGAACCGCTGGCAAAGTCTTTGGAGACAAGGTTAACCACTTCACTTCCCATCATATCAAAAACCGTAATATTAACTTTAGCGGGAGCCGGTAAAGCAAATTTTATGCTTGTAGAGGGGTTGAAAGGATTAGGATAATTTTGATGCAGTGTGAAATCAGTAACTGATGCAAAGTTCACTTCAATAGCACTTGTAAATACAAACTCACCATTCAGATCTATCTGGCGGAGTCTGTAATAGTTTGTTCCGTTTAATGCTGAGTTGTCAGTGAATTTGTATGATTGTTTAGTAGTTGAAGTACCTGCGCCTTTAACAAATCCAATTTTGTTGAAAGTTAGACCATCAATTGATCTTTCAACTTCGAATCCCATGTTGTTGGTTTCGGTTGAGGTTGACCAATCGAGAATAACAGCTTCACCCGACTGCTGAGCAGTGAATGTGGTGAATTCAACAGGTAGTGCAATACTGCCTTCGTGTGCACCTTTGTAAGGGAAGATAAGACTTCTTGGTGAGCCGTCAATGTCAACAGGAACCCAGGCTAATGGAAGAGCTTTAAGAGTAAAGTCACCATTTGAGCTTCCTGTAGGTGAAGATCTGTAGCCGAAACAAAATTTACCAATTTATATGTAGAAGCAGCATCTTGTGAAGTGGCTGTTTTCCAGTCATTAAGTGTTGCAACATTTGCAGTATTGAAGAAACCAAAATTGGAGCCAATACCTGCAAGGTAGTAGTTATTGTTATTGCTGGTAAGGATATTTGTTCCACTGGTTGCCATTGGATAATGGTAGATGTAAGATTTGTCAGTACCGTTACCCTGATGGAAGATGTTATTCTCAATATTCATCGTGGCGTCTGAATTCAACTCATATCCGATACAGGCATTAATAACTGTTGTATTTGGAGCATCAATTCTAAAGGAATTGTTGGCGATATTTATAATACCATTCCATGTCGCTGAACCAAAAACAACACCGTTCGTTACCCCAGTAAGCAATACCTTCATAAAAAGTTTTAACTGCATCACCTACCTGGCAGTTATCGACCATAATGTCATTTGGCGCACTTCCTGTGACAAAAATAGAACCGTCAACTGCAATACCAACAGTTTGGGAAGCTGTTGAAGTATTAACGTTTTTTACAATGAGGTTTTTTATTGTCATAAAGTCAGCTTCATCCTGAACTTCGATGCACCATCTGCCGGTTGCATTGTCGAACGCAAATGTCATGTCACGGGTACCGTCAAGACTGTTCCCGTTTTGTCGCATGCAACTTTAAATGAAGCAAAACCTTTTGGGTTAGCTCCCTGAGGGATGTAATAATCTCCTGTTAATGCCTGAGCATTTGTAACACCAAGACTTAGAAGTAGTGTGAATAAAGAAATTTTGTAGAAAAGATTTTTCATTAGATTCTCCGTTTGTTTGTATCTATTGTTTAGATAATCGATCTCTAAAATTACACAATAAAGACGGAAAAGACAAACTTATTTTTTTAGGAGTTTACTAAATGGGAGGATCACATAGAGAGGACCGGGAAGTTGTTTCCCGGACTCTTTAAAAACTAATTTTAACTAATGATTATTTAAGCAGGCAAGCCAGTTTTTCATTATTGGGAGCAATTTTGTCTGCATACAGCGACGAGATTGAATATTTACCACCACCTGTAATAAATAAGGTTACGAAAATGCCGAGATAAAGGAGTGACATTTCTTGCTTCTGAAAAGGGTCACCCCCATGTGCAACAAATGCAGCGACTGCCATGGTGATAATCAAGGGAATTGATGACAACTTTGTCGAGAGTCCAAATATGATGAATATTGCCATAAAAAACTCTGCTGACATAGCAAGAAATAAACTCGCAGACATCCCAATCCCAAGAAAATCAAGGAATTTTATTTCTTCTCCGGAGAAGAACTTTTGAAACTTACCCAATCCATGACCAAATGCCATAAATGACCCTGCCACAACCCTTAAAACCAGTATTCCAATATCGTTCATATTTAATCCATTTCTTTTATAGTCTTCAATAAATGTTATAACACATAATTAATTAAATAAGTTCCGCAATAAATAATGAAGGGAATTTGGTGTAAAATACCTAAAAATTTCAGTTTGTTTAATGGATATATGTTATATATTTAAGCTAATTGATAACAATCTCTTAATATAGCAGACAATTTGCGGCATTTGATTACAAAGTTTTACAAAGGTTTACTTGACGGTGGCACATGTTACAATTTTGAAAAGTAACTTGAACCCAGAGATTAAGAATAATTTCAATCAAATACAAACCGGAGACAACAATGAAAACTTTAAGTGTATTGTTAGTACTGTTGATGATCTTGGCATCGACAACCAACACAGAAGCCCAAAGAAAATATCAGTTTAACCAAAACTCGATCGAGTCGTTAAGAGATGGAATCACTTCCAAAAATAACGGACTCCGCAGAAGCGCGATTTATATGGCAGGATTTTACGAAATCAGTGAAGTTGCAAATACTTTGTGTGAGGAACTTAAAAACGAAATTAACCCGGCAATCAAAGTATTAATTGCATTGACACTTTACAAAATAGGTGACGAAAATTCGTTAAACACAATCGAAAATCTTTCGCGAACCGAGCAGGATGACGATACCAGAAGGATGATGTTCGCCATAACCGAACAAATTAAACTCGACAGAATCATCTCAAATCCGGCTCAATAATTGGGAGAAGATATTTCGCATAAATCATTACCTCTTCGCATTACCTCATTAGTGCAAAGCCGGTACTAAAAGGCTGCCTCAACAAAAGGGCAGCCTTTTTTTATATCTATCCCATCATGACAAGATGAAGAGGAAGAGGAATTGCAAAATTTCTGAACATTTCTTCCGAATCGGACCAGTGTTTTGTTATTTCCGGTCCAAAGTCAGTGTTCTTATGTTTCTTCCCGATTAACTCCCTTTCAACAGACCGGTACGAATTTCGTTCGCGACATGCGCATGTAATTCGCGATTTATTTCGTTCGCGAAAACATCCTGCGCGCATAACTCCTTTATTTACAACAAGTAACAGTATGGCACGATAATTGAAAATTTAATTCTTTAATCAATCTATCAGAAATGGAGTTATTTTGAAAAAGAATCTTCTTCGGTTGCTATTATTTGTGATAGCAGGGTTGCTGCGCTTCAGGCAGGAAATCCAAACTGAGACATTCGATAACGGTACATTGCCGGTTCCGCGCGGTGGAAACACTGTTACGCTTTCATACGACAATCTTCCTTCAACCGGAGTAGGTTTAGCAGGAAAAAGATACATAGCGGCGATCAGATTTGACGCATCGACTCTTGTGGCATACCCTGAATATAGTCTCAACAGTGTTGATGTCTATCTGCGGGACATCCCTCACAACGGATTTTTCCTGAATATTTACAGGGGAGGGAATTCTTCCGCGCCGGGTGCTCTTGTTTATAAAAAGTTTGTCGCTCCAAGCCAGCTTTTCAGCTACAGTTGGAACAACATCACCATTGATACGACTCTATCTGTTATAAACAATAATTCCGATATTTGGGTGGGAATCGATATATTAGCCGTGACAGGTCAAACAGTGTTTATGTCCCTTGATTCCGGACCGGGAAACCCAAACGGATCAAAGATCTTTATCGAAAACCAGTGGAGGAACCTTTCCTTTTTTGGTCAGGGGATTAACAAAAACTGGAATTTAAAGCTCAAGATCGCCGGTCCTTCCACCCAGCTACCGGCTAAAGTGCAGATTGTTCATAACTCTCCCGAGCCGGTAGCCAAGAATGTTGATGTCTTTGTTAATGGTCAACGAGTGCTTAGCAATTTTGAATACAAAAAAGCAACACCCTTCCTGGATTTTCAGCCAAACACAGCTTACTCCATTTCACTAACTCTACCCGGTCAGCCCCTTTCAAGTGCGGTGGTTACATTTAATGCCTCTTTCAATGAAGGAGAAAATTATGTGGCGGCGGTTCAGGGTGATCTTCAGACCGGCTTAAGACTTGTAGCCAGACCGGGTGCGGAGGTTACCGGAATATTGGGAGTAGGCAGGATATACGCTACTCACGGCTCGCCTGACGCTCCGGAGGTAGATATCAGGGAGAGGACTGCCGGGGTTCTTTTCAGCGGAGTTTCATTTGGTGAATTCACTAATTATATTTCACTTCCCCTCGCAGACTACACGCTGGATTTCACCCTACCGGGATTATCCACACCTGTAGTTTCGTTCAGAGTTGATTTAAGCGCTGTCGCAGCTATAGTAGCCCCGGTTTTTGCCACAGGTTATCTTAATCCTGCATCTTCAAGTGCTCCCGGATTTGGTCTGTTCGCGGTACTCACTGATGGCACAGTAATTGAGTTTCCAAAGGTTCCCTCAATTCCGCCACCACCGCCGCCAACGGGTCATTCACAGCGAAGATCAGTGACTCAACCTTTTATTTAACCCGGAAATCTTGATTTTCTTGTGCCGGTCAAGATGCAGAATACTCCATCACAGGGATACATTTCCTATCAATTGGAGGTTCTCTATGATACAACGTATTTCAGAGCACCCGGACTTGTGAACACCGGTACTCTTACGGGAAGCAATGGCTGGTCTGCATTGGCAAACACACTTACTCCCGGTGTCATCAGGGTCGGTGCTTTCGGAGCCGGTAACATCTCTTCTGACGGCGACCTGATCAAATTGAAATTCGCCCTGACAGGCAGGGAAGGATCGTCACAGATCAAGTTACGAAACTTCGTAGTGAATTCCGGTAATCCTGTAGTTCAGACGGTTAATGGAAATTTTACACTCATAGCCAGGGTATGCGGTGATGCCAATGTTGACGGCTCGGTTTTCGCAGAGGACGCTTCACTCACCCTTCAGCATTCAATAGGCATCATAACCCTGACCCCGCAGGGTATTGTGAACGCCGATGTTGACGGTTCAGGCAACATCACTTATTGACGCTGCGCTTATTCTGAGAAGTGTACTCGGACTTCCTCAACCTGTTAACACTTGTTTTGGCGGATCACTAGCGAAGTCACCGTCGATGGCATTAGACCTTGAGGAATCATCATTTAGAATGACCTCAGGCAACGGTCTATTTTCACTTTCCAATGTCGCATCATCTGAAAAGATTTATGCGATGGAATTCGATATCACTTCTGAAGACGGTATAATTTCAGCAACTGATCTCAGATACTCGGGCCAGAATATTATCGGCTTTACCAACAGGATCTCCAACAATACTTCAGGATTGCCGTAATTTCTGCGGATGGATTCGACACAGGTGACTTCACTGTTGATATCCTAAATTCCTCTGTTGACCCTGCGGTCTCGATCAACAATGTTAGAGTAAATGGGAATTCTTCTGCAAGTTTCAGGTTGAACTCCTCAACAGTAGAAACACCCGGTGACTACAACCTTGCCGGTGCATATCCAAACCCGTTCAACCCAACGACCAATATTCAGTTTTCGATTCCTTCTTCGGGTTTCGTTACCCTCGAAGTATATGATATCCTTGGCAGCAAAGTAAGAACACTTTTAGCCGACGCTCTCGAAGCCGGCACAAAAACAGTAACTTTCGACGCAAAAGATGATTCAGGAAGAGGACTTGCGAGCGGCAATTACATAGTTCTTATGCGCTCCGGTAGCTTCGTTAAATCAATCAAAATAAATCTTCTGAAGTAAAAGCCAAAAGGTGTTGATTTTGAGAAGGCTGCCCCGTCAAAAGGGCAGTCTTTTTTTTGTTTTAATCTGCTGATATCTATAGCTTTTGGATAGGGAAATTATATATACTATAACATACATAATTTACCAACACTCCGTAACTCATTAAGATAAAAGGGTTTATGAGTGGAAAATAAGGAACTTTAGGCTGTTACAACCTGCTTCTATAGCCAAATGACTGGACAAAATTCTCTTCAACGTTAATTTTTCGGGAAGAAACGAGGTATGCACCAAAAACGCCAAGGCCATTATCAATGTTGCTGAAAACTACTTCATCGAGTCTTACTGAAAAATCATCAAGAAATCCTTCGGTTGAACCGTAATAATTTCCGAGGTTTTTGTCCATAACCATCACTTCAAATATGGCATCCTGAATTACATAAGAATATTTGTCAGGATCACCTGCCGAGATATCCATCATCACTTTGTTAATTGATGCATAATCATAGATAAGTATCTTGTCTCTGGAAATTCCGGGATAAAAAGGAGTTTGGGTTCCATTGATGTCTGAATATTTTAGCGGTATCTCTTTTTTGTAACCGGTAATTACTCCATTTTTGTCAGTTGCGTAATAAAGTACAAGTTTAGGCTCAAAGATGTAGTCTGACGGAGCTGACCAGTTAATGACAAATTCTTTTCATTAGGATTTTGTGTAGCGGTTGAAATGAAGTTTTTTGAAAGTCGAAAATCAAGGTCACGGGGCACTGCACAAGTTGAACGAAGGATTGTCCCGTCGGGCATAACCGCGGTTAGCCGAAGGGTGTCGTTTGGACGAGCTTTCATGCTCTTCAGAACATAAACAGGAGCGGAGTTCCCATATTTTTGTCCTATTTCCGAGGAAGTGGAGTCACTAAACAAGTATGTGTTTTTATAAAATGAAGAGTACATCGTTATAGTAGCCCCCTTGATAAAAGGGCTTGTCTGATTTTCATTGGGGTTATATCCGGGGACATCATAGGTTTTTGCAATAACTGCAAGTTGTTTTACGGAGTCACCTTTGATTACGAGATTGAGGATATATTTCTCCTGATAATTCTTTTTTGGATCAAAAGAATTTTCACAACCGGAGAGGATCAGAATTGGCATAACAAAAGCCAAAATAAACATTGATTTCTTTATCATAACTGCACCTTCAAAGAAAGAGATGGAAGGAACGGGAGCATATCAACCCTTTCACCGGTTTTATCATCGAAATAGAAAATATTTCGTCGGTCATACACATTAATTATTGAAAAATCGACCGTACAGGTCATAAAGTAGATAACAAGGGCTTTTGAAATTCCGATATCCATTCTGTGATATACTGGAAATCTTTCAGAATTAACTGCACCGTAGAGGCTTTTAGGGTCATATTGTCCCAAAACCAGCCATTGTGAATAAAAATCATTAATCGAAAATCGATCCATATATCCACCAAGAGGGGTGTAGGGTCTGCCGGTTGAGAAATTCCAGGTCATGTATATATTCCATCCATCGCCGGGGTTAAATCCCAAGATTGTGCTGAGAGAGTGACGGGTATCGTATCTTGGAGCATATTTCCCGCCATCCTTAAATTTGAAAGCCCAACCAAGCGAATAACCTGCTTTAAAATAAAACATATCTGATTGCATCACCAAATCGGCTTCAAAACCGTAGGATTCACCATTTAACTGGATTAAATCGGGGTCTTCGGCAGTGAATTTTCTGTCATTAAAATCGGTCAGGTTTCTGATATCTTTATAATAGCCTTCAAGTTCAAGAACCACCCCGGTCATCGGAGTGATTTTAAATCCTGCGATGTAGTGGTATGCTTCAGGAGTTGTGAGATACTCTGGAATCACAATCCAGGGCTCAAGGATTGAGAGGAGGTCGTTTTCATCAACCAGGGTGGTGATTTCCTGGGAATATTTGCCAAAAGAAGCTTTGAATGTGAGCCAGTTGTTTAATCTGTAAGTGGTTTTTATTCGAGGCTCAATAAAACCGGCTCTGTTTTGTGTAATTGTGGTCATTAAGATTCTGGCACCGAGATCAAGTCCAAAATCTTCAAAACGGAGGAATTTATATTTCACAAACAGGTTCATCGAAACACCATTTCCCTCAATTTTAGTGCGGGAACCACGGAGATTTTCCTGATCGAGGGTGGAGTTAAAGACCATCGTCTGAAGTCCAACGCCAAGTTCATCTCTTGAGTCGAAAATGTAAGTAAAATTCCATTTTGATGTGAAATCAGTTACAGCGTTTTTTCTGTCTTTTGCTTTACTGAAATTTGGAGTAACTGCGGCATCAAAAGTTGAGAGGGAAAATGTAAACTCGGAGAAGATGGGACTTGCCCATACCTGATACCAGTTTAATCCAAGAACCCGATTGCTCAGTGAATAATCCTCTTTTAAGGGGTCATTATTTTTAAGATCATCCTGACTGCCAAAAAGATGGAATACAAATTTTGAATTTTCAAGTATCTCGGGATTGCTGTAATTAATTTTAAATGTATAGTCGTAGAAATCGAAGGGAGAAGTTTTGTTATTCATGAATTTATTTAGAGTCTCCGTGAAATAACTTTTTCTACCCGTTAGGAGGAAACTGCCACCCGGGATTGGGCCCTCGATTGCCGCTTTTCCCGATAAAAGAGAAGCATTAAATGATCCGGCAAAGTGATTTTTGTTTCCGTCTTTTGTAACGATATCGAGGACGGAAGACAATCTGCCCCCGTGTTCTGCTGAAAATCCACCTTTATGAAACTCAAGTGCAGAGGCAATCTCGGGATCAACAACTGAGAAGATTCCCAGTGCATGGAAAGGATTATAGATGGTGGCACCATTAAGAAGCACCACATTTTGTTCGTTGTCGCTCCCTCTTACAAAATATCGGGCAGTGACATCACCTGTGGTACTAACTCCTGAACTGTATTGCAGAGTCCTGAGGATATCGGCTTCAACTCCTTTGGGAAGAAGTTTTATCTCCTGGGCTGTAATCTTCTCAAGTCCAAGATCGGTGGCATTGGCTTCGATTGTCTTTTCGCCAAAAATTGTCAGGGTTTGAGTGGTGTATGAAGTTGGGGAGAGTTTTATATCAATCTGAGTGATTTTACCCGCGGGGAGATCAAGCTGAACTTCCTTTGGATTAAATCCCATCATCGAATAAATAATCGTTTGTTTTCCATGAGGGACCGAGGTAATTATGTAATATCCAGATGTATTGGTTGTGGCACCAATCGAGGTTCCTTTAATTATCACATTGGCGTAAATCACAGCTTCGCCATTGGTTGAATCGGTAATAAAACCTCTGAGAATCGCTTTGTCAGGATCCGGTGTTGCTTGTCCAAAAATGAGAATGGAGGAGAGTACCAGCAATGTGGAGAAATATTTCAATTCAGAAACTCCAAAAATATGAGTCGGTTTAAAGCGTGAAACAGTAGTATCCGGAGGGGAGTTGATGTTTCAGCTAAAATGTTGTATTTGTGACCAATATTAGCGAAAAATGGCAAAATAATTTGTGGAAATAACGGGTACTTTAAGGTGAAACAGGGGATTTTCAACTCACCGAACCCCTTATTTTAAGGTAGGAGAGATTTTCTCACCGGGAAAATTTCTGTTGGTGAAGCCGGTATTACAAATTATTGTAAAGGATGACAATTTTTTACGAAACATTTTATTGAAATAATTCGTTAAATGTTTATGTTTAACCAATCATTTATTAGAGAGTATTCAAATGCTAATTACACTTTTAATCTTTAACTTTCTTGTCGCGCTTCTCACTTGTGGAATCATTGCTTACTTTTTCAAAAAACCGCTTGATACAATCTTTCAAAGGCTGATAAAAGAGGATATATATATCGCCTGGAGCAGATATATTCTGTTTGCCATTTTTGTTGTGGGAATTTCAGGTGGGGTGAGAATCTGGGAACTTGAAAAATATCTGAATACGAATGAAAAACTGGAACCTACATCTACACTCTCACGGTTGAGAGGTGGGCATAGAAATTTACCGTGCAATCATGGGAACACTTGAAGCCACTGCATGGATGTTGCTGTTTGTTTTTCTTTTTGCGTTGATAGCTTATGTGGTTATCCGTTTGACGGAAGCTGCCCAGGAAAATAAAGATAAACAGTTTAAAGCCTTCATGGAAGACAAAAAAGGCATTTAATACCTTATCTGATATCTAACACTTCTGCCCGTTTATGCAAAAGCGTTAAGTAAACTTCTTTTTCATCTGGAGAAAGGAAAGAGAAATCAATAATTTTTTCCCAATGGGGGAGTGCTTTTTTAAAGTCGTTCTCGATTGAGTTTAAAGTTTGATCATTTAATCCAAGCCGATCTTTCCCATAATAATCAAACAGGTCTTTTCTTTCCAGATGTCGCTTTTTACCACCGATCGGCAGGGCAATTTCTTCCGTAACATTTTCATCACCATCGTTGTATTGAGCAAATCATACGCAGGTGAGAGGGAAGTGACACCATCAATGGTTATCAATGAGAAGTTTTAAATGCATGTCCTCGTTGCCGATGAGGAAGTTAAATATTGTCAGTCTAAATAATTTAGCTTTTTCCACAATGGGGAAGGTGCAGAATTCTTCAACTATTCCGGCAACTTTTTCCATACTTGATTTATATTTGGTTTCTCTTGTTTTTCCACTTAGCTGTGCAAAATCTTCGACAGGATGTTTGGATTTTCTGCCCCACCTGTCAAATCTTTTAATAAAGTAGTGCAGTTCTCCAGTTTTGTCATAAATCATTCCATGAATTGGAACAATAATTCCACAAATCTGAGCCAGTCTCATTGTCAAATCTTCGTTTTCAGGTATTCTCGGAAAGACTAATTGTTGAGGTTTAACTATATAGGTTCCATTCCTTTCAACAAATTCAAAAGAGGAGTTAATTATTGAAAGTGAAACACTCAATTTCGGTTGGACTCCCTCAATCGATATTTTTTCGCTTTTAGCTGCGGCTTCTTCAAGCAGTTCCTCTTTGTTGAATGGGATTGGTAACAACTTTGTCAAACGGCTGTTTAATTTTTTAAGACCCTCGATTGAGTAAAGAGAACCTGACACTTCTTGATAGGTGAGAGGGCATCTATTCATCATCACGCTCCACAGTCACCGATCCAACAAGATCACCTCCAACTGCCAGAAGCTGATTAAACGGGTCATTTTTGTCGATTTTAAGTCTTGTACACATTGCATTCAGATTAAAACCCTCGGGGAGCAGCCCGTCAAAAAAAGGAGGGAATTCCTCAAAAAAGTACTCACTCCTTGTTAGAGGCATTATAAGCGAAACAGGCTCACCTGAATAATCCGGCAGGTAGGTGAACTTGTATTCCCGGTTCTGTTTAATCTCTTCGAGGAAACCACACAGAATTCCAAAATTGTAAACTTTAGCTTTCATTGATTATCCTCCAATGGGAAATTTCCCGAAGCGTGCAGTTTGATATTAAGTACATTTAGAATTTTGTAGAGTGTTTCAAGTTGGCAGGTCACTTTTCCGTGTTCTATATCGAAAATTCCGGTTTTACCAACTCCTGAGAGGATCGACAACTGGTTCCTGCTCAAACCACTTTTTCTTCGGTACTGAAAAATCAGTTGTGAAAAATCTTCGGGGTGCTTTAGTTCGATCAAATTTACCGCCATAGCAGTATAATCTCCTGTTTTTATAACATCAAAGCACAAATATAATGAATGTTGGACAATATTTACCATCAAAGCGGTAAAATTGCCAAGTTACGGCATGCTTATTTTAAATAAACAGCCTTAATAACCTTTGTTTGGGGACCGGCTGTAACTTTTATCAGGTAAACTCCTGCGGGGAGGTCTTTTGGTTCAAACTTAATTGAATGTAAACCGGGTTCCTTTGTCTCCGATAGAAGATTAATTGCCGTTACACCTGTAATGTCGTAAACTGTTATGTCCACAGCCGAACGACTGCCTAATGACCATGTGATTTCTGTTGATGAATTGCCCGTGATTGATCCATCAGAAAATGGATTGGGGTAATTTTGATAAAGAGTGAAAGTGCCCGGAAGATTAGCCACTTCGTTTACTCCTGTTGGATTAGGTAACAATTTTAATATTCTTGATTCTTTTCCTGCAAGCTCGCCCGGAACAACAAAATTGGAAAATCCCCCCTGGAAGTTTACCGGAACCTGTCCAAGTGCCTCACCCGTTTCTGCATCATAAACAAAAAAGTTTCCCATGTCAAGATTGGACTGATTTAATGAGACATTATAATTCGATACGGGGAACTCGCTAAAATTATGGATCACATAAATTACTTCGTTGTCGAGGTCTCTTCCAAATGAATAAACATATTGGTTGGAAGATGTGCCTGCTCTGTAACCACCCCTTCTGAGAGCCAGTTCTTTGTTCCGTAAATGAATCAAATTTCTGTATCTGCTTAAAAGTGACGTGGGACTTGCTGACATTGTTTGAATATTATTTGTTGTATATGGTGTTCCAAGTGCATACCATGGTGTACCTGTTGTAAATCCGCCATTTACACCGTTGGTCCATGGGAGTGGCCTTCTCTTGTTTTGATCCTGTCCATAGCCGTTCATGCCAATTTCTTCTCCATAATAGAGGAACGGCACACCCGGCAAGGTTAAGTAAACCGAAGCTGCAAGTTTCATCCATTTTTCATTTTGATTCAGGATTCCAAATACTCTGTCCTGATCGTGATTGCTCAAAAATGTTGCATATTGGAGGGGTTGATAAGCAGAAACAATGGAGGAAACTTTACTCGCAAGTCCACCCGGGGCAGAATTCTTAACCGCGTTGATGATGGCAGAGGCAAGATCAAACTCAAAACAGGCGTCCAGTCTGGTACCATTTGAATAGGGGACCGTCTGGGCGGTTGACGACCAAACTTCACCCACGACAAAAGCATTGGGTTTTACACCCTTGTAAAAAGTCCTGAATTCTTGAAGAAATGAAAAAGTTGCCGGAACATGCTCCATTACCTGACCATCTTCAAATAAGTGTTTAATTGCATCGAGTCTAAAACCGTCAATACCCAGAGTGTCGAGCCAATAACGGGCTATATCGAACATTTCGTTTTTTACCGGCACATGATTATAATCAATGTCGGGCATTCCGCTTGAGAACATCCCAAAATAGTAATCGCTGTTGAAAGGATGCCATACTGTTTGTCCCCAGGATCCACCATAACCGGGATTGGTATTCCGCCAGATGTAATAATTTCTGTATGGGGAAGAAGGGTATGTTGAAGCAGCAAACCAGGGATGTTGTCTCGAGGAGTGATTCATGACAAAATCGATGATCACTTTAATGCCCCTTTGGTGAGCGAGTTGCAAAAACTCCTTAAAATCATTCATATTCCCGTAATCCGACTCAATCCCTTTGTAGTCGGTTACATCATACCCGTGATAACTGGGAGATGGATTTATCGGCATTAACCAGATTCCTGTTATCCCAAGATCGGTGGTAGTGTTGGGATTTCCGTCGTTCAGATAATCAAGCTTTTGAATTATACCTCTGAAATCACCTTTACCGTCACCATTTGAATCGTAAAAACTTCTGACAAATATTTCATAAAAAACTGCATCATTCCACCAGTTACCTGTGCCTTGTGAATAGACCATGGAAGATGGGAAGAGAAGAATGGAGACGATAATAAATTTAAGCAGTTTTTGAAGTTTCATATCAATTTCAACATTATAAAAAAAAGTAACCATATAGATAATGAATTTTGGGACCAAATGAAAGTCAAAATGCTTAATTTTGAAATTTAACATCTCAAGTTTATATGAAACGCCTCCTCCGTACGGACAGTAAAATTTTTCCATTTCTCTCCCTTGGTATCCTCGCATTAATCTGGGGAAGTTCCTTTATTTTGATAAAGAGGGGTCTGGAAGCATATTCACCCGTTCAGTTGGGGGCTCTTAGAGTTGTCATTTCGGGTCTTGTCCTGCTTCCTTTTGCGATTAAGAGTTATAAACAATACCTCAAACAATATTGGAAAAAATTCCTCTTTTTTGCCATCATTTCTAATCTTTTGCCGGCAATTCTATTTGCAAAAGCTGAAATGGAACTCTCCAGTTCGTTAACGGGAATTTTAAACAGTACAACTCCAATCTTTACATTCTTGATAGGAATTTTTATTTACAAAGCCAAATTCCGATTTAACCAGGCATTTGGGTTGACGCTTGGAATTGCCGGCTCCGTGGTTTTGATCCTTTTTAGTGGTGGTGACCTTGGAGATGTTAACTTTTACGCATTTTTGTTGTGCTGGCAACAGTGTTTTACGGAATAAGCAGTAATTTCCTGAAGAATAATTTCTCGTCGATTCACCCGGTCGCACTAACTTCACTCGCGTTTATGACTTTATTACCGGTAGCGTTTATTATTCTGATCTTTTCAGGGTTTTTCTCAACTGCCTTCACACATCCAAATGCACTTCCGTCGTTTTTTTATATCTTGATTTTGGCAGTTGTTGGTACTGCAATGGCTTTGATGTTATTTAACAAGGTGGTACAAGAAACATCCCCTGTTTTTGCTTCAACCACAACATATCTTATTCCAATTGTTGCTGTTATTTGGGGTGTACTGGATGGCGAAACTATCAGCGTTTGGCATATCGCCGGTATGGCTTTGATCATTTCGGGCATCTGGTTTATTAATAAGGTGACTGCAACAAAATAAAAAGTATAGTTCCAATTTTCGATAATTTAGATAAACCACAGAGCACACAGAGAATCTTACATAATTTTTTATGAGAGGTTTGTATTTTTTTTGGATATTCTTATCCCTTTAGATTCTTTGAAACCCCAAAGAGCATAGAAATCCTCTCCTAACCCCCTCCTCTGTGAGCTCTGTGCGCTCTGTGGTGAATTCCTTTCTTCTTGCCTTTCAACCTACTTGACTTTGGTTGCGGAATTTGTTATGTTTGCATGCAGAGGGTTGTGAGTATTTAACTCATGACCAAATAAAACATGGAGAAGAATCATGACAACGATCAGATTAATTCCGTTTATACTTTTTTTTATTTTTCCGTCCTCACTTACTGCGCAGGAATCGATAATTATCTCGCTGAATAAAGTCGATTCAGTCGAATATTATTTTATCCTCGAAAAAAATGTAAACCATTCAGAATTGTGGGCGAGATCCCAGGCTTTTGTTAAATCGGACAAAGATATCAAACTTGCAACGATTGAAACAAAACTCACCAAAGAAGCTTCAAAGTTGATAATCAGGCAACATCATCATGAACGAAATAATCTTGTTGATGCGGGAAGAGCCCAACCACTTGGAAGTGGTGTAGCTGCTGTGATTGGTACGGACAAAGAGCTCTTACCTGCTTGCCTTGTCTTCATCACCCCAAATATCAATATGGGATTTGTGAAAGTGATCAGGGATGATGCTGTGATAATCGCAGATAATTTTAAGAAGTTTGATTATGGTGATCCCAAAGATGTTCAGATGAAAGGGTTAATACCTTTTGAACTGGTTGAGGAAGCGTTTTTTGAAGCTGTTAAAGATTTTAGTGTAGCGAATTAATTGTAAAAATTAAACCGCAAATTTCAATTCCGACTTGTCGGAAGGTCGCGAAGAGCGCAAAGGAAGGGAAAAACCACAGAGCTCACCGAGCACACGGAGTGGTTATTTTAAAACCGCGAAGATCACTAAGTTCTCAAAGAATTTGTAATATGTTCTTTGCGTTCTTGGCGACCTTTGCGGTTTTAAATTTATTAGGTTACAACCTTATTTCAACAGCATCATCTTACGGGTGGCAGAGAAACTCTGACCCGAGTTGGATTGTGCTGTAATTGTATAAAGATAGAGTCCACTGTTCAGTTTTCCCGCATCAAAATTCAATTTGTGATAGCCCAAAGCAAGATTTCCGTTCAATAGTTCGGTTATCTTATTTCCAAGTACATCGTAAACAACAATCTTCACAGATGAAGCCTCAGGAAGGCTAAAGCTGATTGAAGTTGAAGGATTAAACGGATTTGGATAATTCTGGTCGAGGCTAAATGCAGCAGGATTTGCTAAATCAACTTCAACTTCATTTGAAAAAGAGGATGAACCATCATAATCGACCTGTTTTAGTCTATATGTGTAGTTTCCTGCCTGAGTTAATTTTTCAGTGAAAACATATTCAGAGAAACGGGTTGTTGTCCCTTTTCATTCAACAAAACCTGTTGATACAAATTCATTCCCATCAAGACTTCTCTCAATAAAAAATCCTTTGTTGTTGGTTTCAGTAGCGGTTGTCCACTCAAGTTTTACAGTTCCATTATTTGAAACCGCAGAAAATGAAGCGAGTTCAACAGGTACTGCCTGAGTAACGGTGAAGTTTGCGTCAGAAACATCATAAAAGATGTTATCGGCTGCTTCGATGTAGAGTCTGGCGGTTGTTGTCTGAACATCTGGCATAGTGACTGTTGCGGCACCTGTATTTGGAACTGCATTAGCTACGGTTACAAATGTGTTTCCACCATCTGTGGTAAGTTTAACATTTACTGTTTGGCAGTTAACAGGGGCAACATTGGTATTTGCAACATCCCATGTGATATTCACAGATGAGAGGGCAGGGATCGAAACATTGGTGTTGGGATAAGTCACTTTAAATGGTGAACTTCCTGCAACGGCGAAAGTGATTTCACTAAAAACATAGTTACCTGCACCGGGGTTATTATCTCTTACTACCAATCTGAATTTCAGATTTCTGGCATAAGATGGAAGAATCTCTCCAAGCACCTGTGTTCCGGCAAATACATTCGCTCTTTTTGGGAACCAACGGGTTCCTGAAGTTAAAGGATCAAAACTTCTGAAGATTGGTGCATTACCTGATGGTGAGTTTGGATGGGTTGATGGACCAAGATCATACTCTTCCCAGCAATAGGTAAGGGTAGTGTTATCAACATCGGTAGCTGCACCCGTTAGTTTAAATGGGGTGTTTATTGGAATTGTGAATCCACCTGTTGGGAAAGTAGTGATTACAGGTTTTTCATTTCCGTTTGATACAGAAACTGCACATGAGTTTCCACCTCCGGCGATGAAGTTGGATATTTCGACCATACTTCCAATATGAAAATAGTCATCAGAGTTGTTCTGAAGATCAGGTGAGCAGATACCTGCATATCCCATTATAGTTGAGGCACTTCCTGGCTCAAAAGCAGTAGAGCTGTTTCTCTGGCAGTTATTGTTCTGTGTATGGTTTGCGCCAAACTGATGTCCCATTTCATGAGCTACATAATCGATGTCAAAAGGGTCGCCAACGGGAGCAGGTCCACCGGTAACACCACCGGCTTTACTTGAGCCACAGACACTTCCAAGATAAGCAACACCACCACCACCGGTACTGAATACATGTCCGATGTCATAATTGGCACTGCCTATCACGGTATTGCAGTTGTTAATGTTTTGTCCCAACATTGTGGAACCGTTGTTGTTGGTATATGGATCGGTGGAGGCATTAGTGTAAACAATAAGATTATTGTTTGCAACCAGAAGCAGTCTGACGCTGAATTCACGTTCATATACAGAATTTATTCTATTAATTGAGGTTACTATTGCAGCCATAGCAAGGGCAACTGTTCCACCGTGAAATGTTGTGTATTCACCCGTTGCAGCGCAAGCGAGGCGGTAGGTTCTCAAAGTACCTGCAGCGAGTCTCGATTCAGCAGGGACACCCGGTGTTTGTTCATCAACGAGACAGATCCCTTTTTCGAGCTTGTCGGCACTGGGTTTAAAATCTTTCTTAAAATACGAAAGGTGGATTACACTGTTTCCTTTTGCAAAGGGATCGATAAAAACGGTTCCCTCTGAAGTGAAAATTTGAGCATGGAAACCATGGGGAGTAAGATCCAATCGAGCCGAATATGAATTGTTATCGATCGATTTAGCTAAATAAGTTCTAATTTCGGGGAATTTAGCTGCAAGTTCAGGCTCCATCACAGGTGAGTAATAAATCTCAAATTTGGAGGTTTTTCCATTTGGAAGGGGTAATTCAAGAGTAGGAACCCTTCCGCTGGTAAAGCTGAATTCTGCAGGTGCTGTTTTTAAAAACTCAGAGAGAAGTTGTTTGTCAACTTCAATTAATCTATATGTATCCACGGTTATTTGTTTCTCCAAACCGACGGGGAGATTGTTTTGTGCCATGTCTTTCCAGAGGTTAAGACTCAGGTTTTGAGTCATACCAAGGGAAGCCATGAAAAGGAGGAGGAAGAAAATTTTCTTCATTGGTTACCTGTGTTTGTGGTTATTAAAAAGTTGGACCTGCAAGTTCGGTATAATGACACTAATTAACAAATGATTATATCACATCTGATCGGTTTTGGTTAAAATAAATTTTAGCTATCCACCGATCATTTATGTAATGTCATCTTTATTACATTTTGATTTTTTCCTGCGATAAGCCTTAAAAGGTAGATACCTGAAGGAAGATTTGACGCATCAAATGTGATAGAGTGTTTCCCTGCCGACATATCTGAGTTAAGAAGAGTTACAATTTTTCTTCCCATGACATCATAGACTGTCCCATTAACCAATGATTGTTCAACAAGGTTAAAAGAGATAACCGTGGATGGATTAAACGGGTTTGGATAATTCTGGTAAAGGGTAAATTCAGAGGGGAGATTTTCTTCTTCTTTGATGTCTGTAGGAGGATCGGCACTTACAACTTGACCGGCACCAACGGTTACGATTCTTGTGTAAGTTCCACCGAGGGCTGAGATTGTGTAAGTACCGGGTTTTACATCCCCGATGCCATAGTTTTCATTGTAAATGTCGTCACTTCCAACATAGGGATCGTTAAAATTATAGGTAAGTGAATAGCCATAAGTTGTGTAAGGTGGTCTCGGTTTTGGATCAGGGGAGATATCGACCCGGGTGCTGTTTGGGGCATTGGGAACCCTTCCATAAATTGCACCCATTCCGGTCATCCCTGCCCACAATTCAGCATTTCTTCTTGAACCGGGTGTGGCATAAGTTGCGGTGTTCATCCGTATTTCGAAATGGAGATGTGCACCTGTTGAATTGCCGGTGTTACCCGATATGGCTATTGGTTGTCCAAGCAAAACCGTTGCTCCTGAAGTTATGAGTGGTCTTTGTAGGTGCATATAAAGCATATAGACGTTTTTCCCATCCCATGTAGCCCGCTGAGTGATATAATTCCCACCGCCACCGGGTTCATATCCACCAACAGTATCATTGGGATTGTATCCAACAAAAGTGATTACCCCCGGAGCTGCAGCAAACACTGTATCATACCGTGCAGCAATGTCAATTCCGAGGTGGGCAAGGGCTGTATTGCCATATCGGGGTTCACCATAAAGATAAGAACCATTGGTCTGGATATTATCCCTTACAGGTCTTTGAAAACGAAATGATTGTGCATTAGTGATTGATAAAATGGCTATCAGGAGTAGAAATAATTTTTTCATGGGGTGTATTTCAGATAGAAAATAAAGTGAATGCCAAAATTTAATAAAATAATTGGAGAAATTCGAATTAGTTGTTAATTTAATGTTCGAAACAAGATGATTTCTTCATTCTGAAAGGATGCCATGCTACTGACTCCAATTGAAACCAGAATCCTGGGTGCTCTTATCGAAAAGCGCCACACCACCCCTGAATATTATCCTATGAGTCTAAATGCGATTACTAATGCCTGTAACCAAAAAAGCAGTCGTGATCCCGTGAGCAGTTATTCGGAAGAATCTATTGAAAAATGTATTGAAGAGCTTCGCGAAAAAAGACTTGTTATAAGAGTATCAGGAGGAGGGTTAAAGGTTGAGAAATATCGTGAACTTATCACAGAAAATCTTGATCTAAAACTTCCCGAGGCAGCGGTTCTCTGTATTTTAATGCTCCGTGGGGCACAAACTTCCGGAGAGATAAGGCAGCGGAGTGAGCGGATATATGAATTCCCTGATATCAATTCGGTTGAAGATACAATAAAAAAGCTGTGTTCACTCGAATCGCCATTAGTGGCAGAAGTTCCAGGTACCACCGGTAGAGGACTAAAATATACCCATCTTTTTTATGGGCAACCGGAGATTATCAAGAGTCAAGATGCGGTGGATATCAACTTTAAACCTCTTATAGAGGATGAAGTCAAGAATCTTAGACTGGAACTGGAGCAACTTAAGGCAGAAGTGGCAATGATTAAACAAGAACTTGGAATAAACTAATCCTGGCGAGGGGAACTATGATAGATAATCAAAATATGTCTGAAAATGAAGATGTTTTAAGGAATGCTTCAAATTTTAGAGGTCAATAAGACGGTGTTTATATCCCTTATCATCGGCATGAGTTGCAAGATATGGTGAGAGAGTTTAATAAAAGTAATACAAAAATAACAACATCTGCAAGCAGAACCGGTCTAACGGGAGGGTGCGTTCCTCAGGGAGGAGTTGTGATTCTCACGAGGAATTTGGACCGAATTATGGGTTTTAGTCCAAAAAAATATGAAGTTATCTGTGATCCCGGGGTAATTCTGAGTAATCTGCAAAAATATTTACACAGTTTTGGATATTTTTTCCCGGCAGACCCCACAGAAGAGTTGTGCACAATCGGCGGGGTGGTAGCAAACAATTCTTCGGGAGCGACCTCCTTTAAATATGGAGCAGCCAGAAATTATATCCAAAGTTTGCAGATTGTTCTTCCAGATGGTGATCTGCTAACAGTTAAACGGGGAGAAATAATGGAAAAATTTGGCTATTTCACCTTTAAAAGTGTGGCTGGGAAAAATCTGAATTTACCCGCTCCTCAATATAAAATGCCCGATACAAAAAATGCTGCCGGTTACTATTCAAAAAAGGGTTCAGACCTCATCGATCTTTTTATTGGATCAGAGGGAACGTTGGGAATTTTTTGGAGGATCAAATTAAAAGTGGAACCACTTCCGGAACGACTTTTTTCATGTGTGGCATTTTTTAATAAGGTTGAAGATGCTCTTGGGTTTATAAAAGACGGGCGAACTGAATTCAGGGAGCAGCAAACACTTTGGAATGATTATATAGTCAGGAGCACAGTCCAGGCAGCAACCGAACAGGAGCATAAGCTCATGGATGCAGCACCGGATGAGGGGGATAAAGTCATTTAAGATATTCCCGATGGGGAGCACGGAATTGTGGAAGTGAAACCTTTCCTGGAGCATATAATTATAGAAGAAGAACCCGTTGTTCCGAGACCGGGTTTAAGGGCGCTGGAATTTTTTGACGGACGAGCCCTGGAGTTTTTAAGAGAGGATTACCCCTGGATCCCGGAGGGGACGGAAGCTGCCGTTTGGTTTGAAGTGGAAACAAATGCTAAACAACATGATGATGTAATGGCAGAGTGGGCTGATAAAATAACCAATCATAATTCTTTGATTGAAGATGCCTGGTTAGCGTATGATTCAGGAGACCTTCAGGAGATCAAAAAGTTTAGGCATGCCATTTCATACAAAGTGAATGAATATATTGCCTCAAATGGTTTTATGAAGCTTGGAACGGATACAGCGGTGCCCGCTGAGTATTTTGATGACTATTATTCATTTGCAGTAAAGTTGGTGCAGGATGCCGGTCTTGAGTATGTTACTTACGGACACTTTGGCGACTGCCACCTTCATCTCAACATGCTCCCGAAGGATCAGGATGAATACCTGAAAGGCAAGCAGATATATCTTGAACTGTGTGAAAAAGCTGTGGAGCATGGTGGTACCGTTTCGGCGGAGCATGGAATCGGGAAACTGAAAAAAGAATATCTAAAGTTAATGTATGGTGAAAAGGGGATCAACGAGATGAAAAAAGTGAAAAAATATTTTGATCCAAATAACTTGTTAAACATCGGAAATTTGTTCGATTAATGAAGGCTTAAAAGAAAACGGAGATCTAAATGCCTGAATACAAACTGAATATAAACGGCAAAGAAGAGAGAGTTGTGGTGGAAGCCGGTACCCCGCTTTTATGGGTGCTGAGAGACGAACTTGGACTTACAGGTACCAAGTATGCATGTGGAAAAGGTTTGTGTGGATCTTGTACGGTATTAATTGATGGTGAATCAGACAGGTCCTGCTCAATTCCCGTGGAAACAGTTGGCAACCGAAAAATTACAACAATCGAAGGCTTTGCCGGGGATAAAAATCATCCAATATTTAAGAAGTGGATCGAGCATGAAGTTTCACAATGTGGATATTGTCAACCCGGGCAGATACTAACAGTGGCATCTCTCTTAAACCGACCTGAAAAACCATCTTACACCGAAATGGAAACGGCCCTCACGGGTGTTCTTTGCAGGTGCGGAACATATCCCAGGATCTAAAAGGCTGTTGAAGAACTGTTGAAAGAGAGGGGTTAAGATGAAAAGAAGAGATTTTATTAAGATTGTAAGTTTAACGGGCGGTGGACTTGTACTTGGGTCATTCATCCCGATGGCGGCTGTGGGAAAAGAGGAAGGATTCATTTCATTCCCGGGTGACGATCCAAAGGGTATTTTTAAGCCCGGCCCTTTTTTGCAGATTGATTCCAACGGCAAAGTTTCGATCATGATGGCGAGGTCGGAGATGGGACAGGGGGTTTACACAACTCTTCCCACCATTGTGGCTGAAGAACTTGAAGTTGACTGGGAATCGATAGAGATCATTCAGGCAGATGCAGGATTTGACTATGGCAGTCAGGCAACAGGTGGTAGCACAAGTGTAAGGCTGGGATACGAACCGCTTAGGAAGGCAGGAGCAACCGCAAGAGTGATGTTAATTTCGGCTGCTGCGATTATGTTAAAAGAGAAACCCGAAGTGTTATATGCCGAGATGGGATTTGTGGTCAGCAAGGCTACCGGTAAAAAGCTCTCTTACGGTGAACTTGCCGTTGAAGCAGGAAAACTTCCCGTTCCTTCTGATGTACCGCTAAAAGACCCAAAGGATTTTAAGCTCATCGGCAAAAAAATCCCAAGACGCGACACTCCCCCAAAATTGTTTGGTGAGGCAATCTTTGGTCTTGATGTCAGACTTCCCGGGATGGTTTATGCAACCATTACGCGACCAACTGCTTATGGACTAAAAGTTAAATCGTTTGATTCTTCATCTGCAAAGGGGAATAAAACATCCATGATGTCTTTGAAATCTCCACCGGTGTTGCTGTTGTTGGAAAATCAACCTGGGAAGTGTTTAAAGCTGCCGAAAAGATTAAAGTTGAGTGGAAAGAGACCGATACAGTAAATTTCAACTCAAAGGCAACCGTTGAAGAGGCGTATAAAAAATTGAATGAACCCGGTGGAGTTATAAAAGAGCAGGGCGATGTTGACTCCATTCTGAAGACGGGTAAAAATATTGTTGAAGCTGTTTATGAAGTGCCTTTCCTTTCACATGCACCTTTTGAACCGATGAACTGTACAGCAGAATTTAAGGATGGTAAATGTGAAATGTGGGCACCGACGCAAAATCCACAACGACTAAGAAAAGATGTGGCAGAAAGACTTGGCATCGATCAAAATAATGTAACTGTCCATGTCACCTTTCTTGGAGGTGGTTTTGGCAGAAGACTTGTGAGTGATTTTGGACTGGAAGCCGCTGAAATAACCAAAAACACGGGTAAACCTGTGAAGCTTACCTGGACCCGCGAGGATGATATGAAACATGGTGTTTATCGTCCATTTGGTGTTTATAAATGTCGTGGCATTGCCGGCGAAAGTGGTGGAATAAAAGCGTTTGAACACCATATTGTTGGTCAGTCAATCAGACAACAATGGTCAAAAGATCCGTTAAAACCTGATCAATATGATTTCGCTGAAGGCTCAAAATCTTTCCCTTACAATATAACTGATTTCAAAATCACAGGTACAATCTTACAGACACCTCTAATTGCCAGCGCATTCAGGGCGGTGTATCATTCTCAAGTACCATTTGTGGTTGAGTCATTTTTTGATGAACTTGCCCATTCGGTGAAGATTGATCCTTTTGTTTTCAGAAGGGATATGATGCAACCCGGAAGCAGGGCAAGAGTTGTACTTGAACTGGCTGCTGAAAAGGCAGGTTGGGGAAAGACACTTCCACCCGGTACGGGGATGGGAATTGCATTTTTTGAGGGTTATGACAGTTATTGTGCTGAAGTGGCTACCGTTTCGGTGGTCAACAACCGGATTAAACTGATAAAATTTGTTGTTGCGATCGATTGTGGAATAGTGATTAGCCCCGATGCTGTAAAATCGCAAATGGAGGGTGCTGTTATTTTTGCTCTTTCTGCAGCGATGAAAGGAGAGATTACCGTTAAAAACGGTGGAGTTGAACAGTCTAATTATGATGATTATCCAATTCTTACATTTGATGAGTCACCGGAAATTGAGGTTCACATTGTTGAAAACACCCTAAAAGTAGGCGGTGTTGGAGAGGTTGGAATTGGTGCCTGTCCCGCTGCACTTACCAATGCAATCTTTGCAGCTTCGGGTAAAAGAATGAGAAAACTGCCTCTGGTACCGACTAAATCTTAAGTAGCATTAACAAAGTCCCACCCACAATTACGAGGGCGGCGAGACCTTTTTTAAGCAGTCCGCCCTCATTAAATATTTTCCCACCGGCAACACTTGCAAAGAAAACTGATATCCTTTTAACCGCAATTACAAGTGCCACTGGTGCCATGGTAAAAGCGATAATTTGTGTATATCTGTAACCTATTGTTATAAAAGCAGTAAGGAGCACAAGCAGGGCAATATATCTAAAATCAGGTTTTTTAGGGAATGAAAAACTGGACCTCGTTACCAACATCAAAATAAAAAAATCAACCAAAAAGAAGAGATGTTGCAAAAACATAAAGGAGGAAGTCTCCATTTTCTGATCTTTTAAGAGATATTTATCAAGGATTGTGGAAACTGTAAAAAATGCGAGAGCAGCAGCAACATAAATATATTTTTTGGTTTTGAAGAAGACTCTGAAAGGCTCTATCGCCTTATTAAAACTTTTCATTTCAATAAAATATGATCCAATCAGGAGGAGTGTAAGTCCTAAAGTCTGTGTTGTTGTTAATTTTTCACCTATGAAGATGAATGCAAAGATTGCCACAAATCCGGGAGTTAACGCAAGAAGGGGGAGAGCAGAGCTTATTTCAAGGTTTTTCAGGGAGAGCATAACACACCAGAAAGCCAATGCCTGCAACATGGTTTTGATAAACATGATCAGTGCCTGGTGAGAGTTTATTTCCCCAAACCCGGGATCCAACAAAAAGGGGAGACAAAAAAGGAGATTCACCCATGAAAGATGGAATGAAAACTCCAATGCATTCATTTTTACGAGGGCTTTTTTTTGTGTTATTGCCGCAACACTTGAGAGCACTGCTGAGGAAATGGCGAAGAAAAACCAGTGCATTAATTATCCTTTAAGAGGCTTTTTAGTTTATCGATAGTAATTGGTGCCGAACCTTCATAATGGTTGTTAACATTAATATACACTTCGGTGTCGCGTTCAGAGAGTTCTCTAAGCAGGTTTGTCAGAAGCATAAGTTCTTCATCCCGGGGTTCGACTATTTTGTTCCAGATGCTTTTTGTTTTTTCTTCAATCCCCGATCTGTCCGGTCCGTGAAGTCTGAGGATTATTGTTTTTGGGAGTAAATTGATAAATTTTTCGATTACACCAAAAACTGGGGGCATATAATAACCCTGCAAAAAAACGGGAATAAGCTCCAGATCGTGAAGCAGAGTAAAATATTCCTTCGTCAGCAGATTGGGATTTCTTGTCTCAATTGCGATCGGGACTTCCCGTGATGCTGACTTAACAAAATCCTCGATCATTTTTAGAAACACAGCCATGTCGGGCATTTTTTGTTTATTCAGATATTCAAACTGTAGAATGACAGCGGCTGTTTTGGGCTTTAAATCAGATATTGTATCAAGGAAAGTTGCCCAAAGTTTGGTTGATAAAAACAACGGATTTTCCACAACATTCCCACCCGTATTTCTTGGGTAATAATGGGTAAGTGAAAGGGAATTTGGAGCCTTTATTGTAAATCGAAAATCATCCGGGGTAACGCTGTTATATTCTTCCACATCCTTCTGTTTGGGAAGAACCGGGGGTTTATCGGATGTGAAGAGGGACCAAAACCATTGATCAACTTCCACCGAAGAATATACTTTTGCATATTCTTAAAGAGGGTTAATTTTATCGAAGTGAGGATAAACGAGACCCTTCCAGGAATCGTATTTCCAACTGCATGTTCCGTAGTGAATATTTGCTGTTTTTGACATCCAATAAATTTCTATTTTACCAAACCACAATTTAAACTTTTGGAAAACAATTTCTTCTGAGAATCATGAATAAAATTTCACTCGATAATCTGACCAAGTTTTTTATATCGGCAATAGGGATAATAGCAGTTTGTTTAGTATTTCAAGAATTGCAAAATCTCTTTTTACCTTTTGTCATAGCTTACTTGCTCTATTTCCTGTTTGCTCCTTTAAATAAATTCCTGACGTCGAAGCGAATTCCTCTCGCAGTTGCAGGAATTATTGACATAACAATTATTTTCAGCATGACTTATGTCGCCGGTAAATTTGTTATTGACAGCCTTATGAGCTTCGAAAGTGAATTTGGGGCTTATGAAAGTAAACTCACAGAATTGATTATTAGTACAGCCCAATCTATTGGAATAAACGATCCCGGATTAAAAGATTTTTCACTTGCAAAAACGTTGCAAGGTATTGATTATGGCTCTCTTGCCGGTGGACTTGTGAATTCAACAATAGATTTGATGGGTTATTTGCTCTTTGTCATCTTCTTTTTTGCATTTATTTTACCCGGTCACAACGCAATTTATAAAGCTATTGAGAAACGGGTGGTCTCGCCAAAGAAGTTTGCCGTAATGAAAAGGAAACAACACCCGGGAGAAGCAAACACTGATGAAGATGGACAAACGTCCGACGAGCTCGAAAAGGAGGCAACCAAACTCGAGTCCACATTTATCCGAATTCCCCAACAAATTCAAAAATATGTGATAACCAAAATCATCATGAACGTAATGGCTGGTGTCACGGTATGGTTCATCCTCATGTTGATTGGAGTTCCACATCCACAAGTTTGGGGTGTTTTAACAGCTATATTGAATTTTATCCCAACCATTGGATCGGCATTTGCCACAATTTTACCTGTTTTGATGACCCTGGTTCAAACGGGAAGTATTGGGAGTGCGCTCCTCGTTCTTGGTGTGATGGCTGTAGTTCAAACTTTTTATTTCAATTTTCTTGAACCGATGATCCTGGGCAAACGACTAAATCTGAATCCATTAGTGATTTTGATATCAGTTTTGGTGTGGGGATATATCTGGGGAATAGCAGGTATGTTTCTTGCGGTCCCGCTTACAGCAATACTCAAAATTGTCATCTCAAACTTTGATTCAAAAAATATGCAATTTATTGCAGATTTGATGGGAAAGCCGGATTAAATTCCGAGTTCTTCCTGCATAATTCTGAAAGTTTCTTCCATCTGAGTGGGAGAATAGCCAAATTCTGATTCAGCTTTGAGAGTGACAAGACCCGAGTTAAGTGGTCTTTTTGCGGGTTGTTTCAGGTCGGGAGTTATTATTTTATCAACTAGGGACCCGTCAAGATTAAAGAAATCAACTATTCTCATAGTGAAATCATAGCGGGAGAGGAATTCTCTTCCACCGATGTTATAAACACCAAATTTTCTGAACTCAATAACCTGGGAGATGGCTCTTACAAGATCATCGAGGAAAGTGGGGTTATTGATCTGGTCGGTTACAATTCTTATTCTTTCCCCTTTTCTTATCGATTCCACAACCCAGCGAACAAAATCGAGTCTTCCTTTTGTTATAACTCCATAAAGTACATTTGTTCTAAGAATTGTGTAAAGAGCATTGGAAATCTTTAGAGCGTTTTCTCCTGCAAGTTTGGTTCTGCCGTAATATCCCACAGGATTTGGTTTATCCCCCTCGGCATATTGTCCCTTTATCCCATCAAAAATGTAATCGGACGATATGTGAACGAGGTGGGCGTCGCAGTTTCTTGCACCTTCAGCCATATATTCAACTGCTTTTACGTTGATATTCCAGGCGGTTTCCCGTTCCGATTCTGATTTATCAACATTTGTGAATGCAGCGGCGTTTATAATATAATCCGGAAAAAATCTGAAATTATTTTTTTGACTTCATCTCTTTTTGTGATGTCACATCTGACATAAGTGGCAGAAGGATCGTAAAATTCACTCTCCACAGATGAACAAAGCACAGTGTAACCGAGTTTTTTTGCAAAATACTCGTAACATCTTTGTCCGAGCATTCCCGTGGCACCAAAAATGAGGATTTTATTTTTCATATAATAGGGTATCAATATCTTTTTTCAAATTTTTAATGAGGGCAATTGAATCATAGGTCGAAACTGCAGCCCCGGCAGCGTTTGCATAATAAAGTGATTTTATTGGGTCATTGTTTACAAGATATGACATAAAAAATGCTGCTCCAAACAAGTCACCACAACCAACCTTGTTTATGGTTTTAACAGGATGGGCTTTGGCAAAAATGGAGTTGGTCTCGCCTTCAGTTTTGTAGTACATCCTGGCACCAAGATTACCTTTGGTAACCAAAACAATTCTCAATCCCAAATTTAAGATATTTTCGACTATCAATTCTTCCGTTTCGGCGGTACCACAACACATTATCTCTGTTTCGTTTGCCTGAAGGATGTCAACCGAAGAAAACCATTCTTCAATATTCTCAATTTTTGCAAATTCTCTTGTGCCATCAGATTTCATCGGACGGGTGAGGGAATGAATATCGAGAAACAGTGGTGCGTTTGTGGTGGATTTTAATCTTTTCAACGCCTCACAATCCAGATCATATCCCGTTATTAGATTAACGAGAATACCATCAAAATTTTTCTCCGAGATTTTTGATTCATCAAAGATAATCGGGTCAGTAAGGTTTTCATATTTTTCATCCCTCTCTCCATGTTCTTTGATAAAGAGATGGATAACTGGAAGTTTGTCCACCTGATTCACAAAATCCAGCTCAAAGTTATCATATAGCGGAAAAAAATGGTGTTTTTGAGATTCGGACATATTTGTCAGGAGGTAACATTTATCCTCATGACCCATAAGGGCATCAACAGCTGATGCGGTATAGAAGAGCCCACCCGGTTGGTTAAGAATTGTTTCACCTGAGTGAATAAAATCTTCAACGGAGGAACCAACAAAGAGAAGTTTCATGAAAAACCTGATTTTAGTTGCACCAAATATAATGGATGGGACGCAGATATAGGATAGTAACACAGATTATCATGGAAGGGGACGCAGATATACGCAGATTAAACGTGCCAAAGGCATCCCATTGGGAGATTTTCGCAGAGGTATGCAATTCTCCCCTCTACTTTTAGGAGAGGGGCCAGGGGTGAGGTCCGTTAAGCGGTTTAACTCAAACCCCCTCACTACCTCTGAAGTCAAAAATTACTATATTTATGGGTCGTTAACTGAATTTTACAAATTTTGTGATGCCAAATTTTATGAAAACAATCGCAGTCATATTCTCCCTTCTTTTGATTTTTACACGGATAAATAATGCCCAAACTGAAAATGACAGTGTTTTTGTCTATTTCGAAAAGGGGTGCAGGCATATGGACAAGGGAATGCAGTTGAAGCAATTTCGTTTTTTGAAAAGTCGATTTTATTGATGGAAGGGGACGACTATGGAGATGTCCCCGGTAGAGCATGGTATTTGATGGGCGACTGTTACCGAAGTCTCAATAATCTTGAGTCGGCTGAAAAGTGT
The DNA here is from genome assembly GCA_016714125.1 of Ignavibacteriales bacterium. Lineage (GTDB taxonomy): Bacteria > Bacteroidota > Ignavibacteria > Ignavibacteriales > Ignavibacteriaceae > UTCHB3. Next base: position 167,889 of record JADJNX010000020.1, read on the forward strand.
TTTAATAATGCGGAGAAAAATTTCAGGGATGTTAATTCTTTAGAGGTGCTTGGTTATGTTTTTAAGGGGTATGGAGATATTCTGCTTAGTAAGGGATTCACAAGTGAGTCGGAGAAAAACTATATAGAGGCACTCAATTATTTTAATGATTCAACAGATATAGTTGCCATTGGACTTGTTCTGAACAGTCTTGGAAATATTTATCTCAATCAGGGAGACAATCCTAAAGCTGTACAATTCTTTATGGCAGCACTCAAATATTATGAAGCAGTTGATCTGGAAATGGGGAGGGGCGAAGTTTATTACGGATTGGGTCTAGCTGCGGCAAACCAGGGAAATAATGCAGAGGCAGAGGAGTATTTAATCAAAGCCAGGGGTCATTTTATCAAAGCAAATTATCCCCTTGGTGAGGGAAATGTTCATTATGGATTGGGTGTTGTTTGGATGAATACGGGTAAAAATGAGGCCGGGATTGAACTTTAATCTGTTTTGCACAACTTAATTATATACTTGGAGAGGGGTCGGTTTATTTAAATTATGGTGCTCTGAGTATCAATACAGGTGAACATAACAAAGCACTGGAACATTATTATAAAGCGATAGAACTCCACACCAAAGCCGGATATAATCTGGGAATCGGCAAAGGATATCAGGGGATTGCAACTGTTGCTTTAAATACAGGTGACAATAAAAAAGCTGAAGAAGCGGCGAATAAATCGATTGAATATTTTGAACTTGCCGGGTTTAAGTCAGGAATTGGGAATATTTATGAGTTGCTTGCTTCGATGAATATGAACGCCGGAAATCTTGACAAAGCAGAAGAATTATTGGGAAAAGCACTGAAATATTATCGTGATGCCGATTTTATCATCGGTATGGGAAACTCACATTATACACTTGGACAAATTGCCTTCAGTAAGGGGAACCATACCAAAGCAATCGTGGAAAATCAGAAGGCTATTCTTTATTATGAAAAATCCGGGTATCTGCTTGGTCTTGGAAATGTCAACTATGTTCTGGGACAAATATCCTTGATTTCGGAGGGTGATCTTGACGGGGTGATTGCCTATAATAACATGGCTGAAAAATTTTACACAGATGCCAAATACACTCTTGGACTTGGAAAAGTTGCCTACAGCAAGGGGACGATTTTTTATTTTCAGGAAAAATATAATGAGGCTGTTGAAGAAATAAAAACTGCTCTAAAATATTTTTCAGCTTCAGATTATGGGTTTTTCCAGATACTTGGGCATTTTGCACTTGCCGATATCTATATGCAGCAGCCGGGGAAAAAAGAGCTGGCATTGGATGGCCTGAGACAAGCGATCGAATATCTTGAAAAATTCAGGTCGAATCTTGTCAGGCAGGAGGATAGAACAAGTTTTTACGAAAAGTTCTCTGCTTATCTTCAGTTTTCAGTTGTTTCGGCAATATCACTTGAGGAACCCGCTTTGGCCTTCAGGTATCTTGAAAATATCAAAAGTCGAACCCTCAATGAACTTCTTACAGAACGAAGTGTAAATCTTGTATCGAAAATTGAACCTGAATTGTTGGCTGAGAGAAACCGGCTTGAGAAGTTGATAACCTCTCTGAAGACCGGGATGCATACAAATGCTCTCGATGAAATGGAATTTAATAAACAACAGCTTAAACTTTATGAAGATCAACTTGATAAATTGATCTTTGAGATAAGGACAAAAAATCCCGCTTTTGCAGCAGTGGAATACCCAAAATCGATGGTAGTGGATGAGATTCGGGAGTTGCTTGATCCAGATGAAATGGTTCTTCAATATTTCCTCGCTACTGAAAATTCCTGGCTATTTTTAACCACCAGGGACAACTTTGAAATAATTCCCCTTGGAGCCACCGAAGATTCAATCGCGCAATTTGGAAGCATATTTTTGGATGGATTAAGGAGAAATAAATTAGGAAAAGATATTCCGGTAGCAGATATGGACATCGAGGAGGAAATTTCACTGGATGCCGCCAAAAAATTGTATGGTTTGTTAATAAAACCGGTTGAGGCAAAGCTTGCAAAGGATGTCAGGCTTACAATCATTCCCGACGGGATACTAAACTTGATTCCATTTGAGGTGTTGGTTGATGATTCCCTTTATCTGATAGAGAAACACTCAATAAACTATTTTCAGTCGACAACTCTTATGGCACTTATGAGGACAGACCTTAAAAAGGAGCATAAAAGCAGTGGCTTTGCAGGTTTTGGTGATCCCGTTTATGATCTTGAAAATTTTAACAAGGGGGCTGATGAGAGAGGAGTTAAGATCGCACAGAGAGGAGACGGGAAATATGAAGATGTTGTGGAGGAAGAATTCAGTCGTGCCGGATTAACACTTTTCCGATTGAGAGGGACAGGTGAGGAGATAAATGGAATCGCTGATGTTTTCCGCAGCAAAGGTGAACCTGTGAATATCAAACTCCGTAAAGATGCAAATGAAGGAAATGCAAAACTCGAAGAACTGAAAAATTACAGATATATCGTCTTTGCCTGTCACGGGATAATCAACCCGGGGTTCCAGAGTCTTGCGCTTGCAGTAGAGGACAGTTTAACAAGAACCGAAGATGGATATTTAACGTTTGAAGAGATGTTAAATCTTGATTGGGATGCTGAGCTTGTGGTTTTGTCCGCTTGTCAAACCGGAACGGGAGAATTAAAACGGACAGAAGGTGTAGTTGGTCTAACCTGGGCAGTGATGTATGCCGGGGCGGATGCAGTAACTGTGAGTCTTTGGAATGTAAGTGATAAAGGCACAAAAGAGTTAATGATTGGCTTTTTTGAAAACCTGATAAACAAAAATCTTTCCAAAACAGAAGCACTCAGACAATCAAAACTTTCATTCATCAAAAAAGGCACACGACCTTATTATTGGTCTCCATTTGTAATTTATGGGGAGTAGAGACAATTATTAATTATTAATTATAGGGATTGCTGGGGGTGGTTGCAGATTTTATGGGGTCCCACGAGTGAAAAGTTTAATAAAAAGGCTGCCAGATTAAAGACAGCCTTTACAAAAACTTTAGAAATTATCGGGGATTAGTGATCGAAGTTAATAGAAATAATACCTAATAATTATCAAAAGGCATTCTCATCCATTCCACCTTCACCGGGTTTTCTTGGCTGTTTTTTGAAACTGTTGAATACATAAGTCAGACCCACATAAACATTTCGTGAATCATTTTTTCTGTAGTTAGAAAGATCAAAATTAGCACCGGTAGTAGTGTTGCTAAACTTCATTGTATTGAAGATATCTGAAACTCTGACTGAAAGGGAAAGTGCGCCATCATAAAAATCATGTTTGTAAGCTAGATCCATGAAATACATCTCTTCTGTTCTTCCTTGAGCTGTAACATTGGGTGCATTGTAGTTGAAGAACAACTGCATGCTTGCTCCCTCAAAGAGATTAAGTGATGAAATTACTTTTGCAGTCCAGCTATAGTCATCAGCGGCAATTGTTGTGAGTCCCGATTGTCCATTCAACTGTGTTCTGAAATAAGAAAAGCTTGGATTTAGTCTGAATCCGGGAAGAATTTCACCACCGGCACTTACTTCAAAACCTGTACTTTTTTGTGTTGCGATGTTATCCCAAGTGGTTTCTGTCGCCCCATTGTTGCCAAGTTTTGTGAAGAAGTTGATAGCACCGTTTGTTTGACGATAAAACAGACTTGTCATAAAATTTAGTTTTCCCATAAAAAGGGAATAGCCAAGTTCATAAGAATCAGTGAACTGAGGATCCAGGTTTGGATTTCCATAAACGATATTGAGTGAATCAGTATTATCGATAAAAGGATTAATCTGTCTTGGATTTGGTCTGTCAACTCTTCTACTGTAATTGGCTTTTATTTCCTGAGCCATTGCAGGAGCCCAGGTTAAATAAACAGAAGGGAAAAAATCGGTGTAATTTTTATTTACATCAACATTCGTTTTATCAGTTTTTCCTTCAGTTGTCGTGTTTTCAGCTCTGACACCGGCCTGATACTTAAAATCGCCAAAACTGCCTGTGTAGATAAGAAATGCAGCGTGAATCTGCTCCTTCATCTTAAAAGTATTCGATTGGTTGCCATTAAATATCCAATTGTTTGTTCCCGAGTCTCCGTTGAAATAATCAACTTCCGAGTTGAGATCACGAATAGTGCTTTTAAGACCCGTTTCCATTTTCCCTGTGTTATCAAAGAGTGGCAAAGTGAAGTTAACGGAACCGATTAAAAATTCGAATCTGTTTCTTGAATCGTTTTTTGTACGAGTCAATGCACTGTTGTCAAACTTATCTACACTTGCAAAACTACCAAGATTAACATCGTTTCTGGAATAAGTAAGATCCGCAGTCAACTCTGTGTTTTTGTCGAGAAATGATCTTTTATAATTTAAGGAATAGTTTTGATTTTGGAAATCTCTTGCACCCTCTGCATATCTCTCATAAAACTCTTTTGGTGAGTTAGAAGAAATGGAGGTGTTTTGGGATTTAAATGCGTTGTTGAATTCAAATTTTCTATAGTTTCCCTGAAGAGTAAGAGTATTAAAATCGTCGAGCAGATAATCAAAACCAAGGTTATAGTTTGTCATATTCATGGTAAAGTTACCATTGGATACCTGATCGAGGGAGTTTGTAAACCCCGGGTAGGAAGCTAAACGGGTGGATGTTCCTTCGTTCAGAAAATTGTTGATTCTGAAATCAAAATTTCCAAAGAAATTGATCTGTTCAAGTTTATAATTTAAATTCACTGAAGAGTTGTATTTGTCATTTGTTCCAACATTTGAAGAAATCATACCGTTGAGCCCAAGGTTACTTTTCTTCTTCAGTTTTATATTAACAATACCGGCTGTGCCTTCAGCATCATATTTGGCTGATGGGTTGGTCACCAATTCAATCGATTCAATTGATCCGGCAGGAATGGAAGCAAGAATGTCACCTATCGACTGACCACCTGTATTTGCAGGTCTGCCATCGATCAAAATTTTAACATTGCCGTTTCCTCTGAGTGTGAGATTTCCGTCGATATCGACATTAACAGCGGGGACATTTCTTAAAACATCAGCTGCATTTCCACCTGCAGATGCGATGTTTTTATCAACGTTTATGACAATTTTGTCGAGGTTGTTAATAATTCCATCTTTTTCACCTGTTACCAGAACTTCATCTGTCGTAAGTCCTGCAGGATTAATTTTAATTGTGCCAAGATTTACTGAGATACTTTTAGGAGTTACCAGAATTGAATCAATTGTGACTTTGGAGTAACCAATAAAAGTAATCTCGGCAGTATAAAAACCATAAGGAACTGCTGTTAACTTGAAGGCACCGGACATATCAGAAACGGTACCGTTTACAAGTGCATTATCTTTTTTGCGATAAATAACAAAATTCCCGTATTCACCGGGTTTCCCCGACTTTGAATCGATTAAAACACCGGATATCTCACCTGATGGATCGGCTCCACCGGGAGCATTTGTAGGTTTTTTCTGCTGGCTAATACCCTCTGAGAACAAAACTACTACGACTAATATTGCTATAAAAAACTTCTGTTTCATTTTCCTCGATACAAATTGTTTACGAATCTTGATAATTGGACATGCAAAATCTTTAAAAGATTAATCTTCTTAACGACTTTCTGTTAAACGGTACAATGAATAAACAAGCGGTTAAGATGATTGGTTTCGAATCTTTAGTTTTATATTTAATATTTGTGTTTTTAAATAAATATTATTTTATTTTTGTAAACTATTTTAATCTGATTAAACAAGTTCACATCAGGAATAACCATTCGAGAAATTATATATGTCTGAAAAAGAAATGGATCTCTCTTCGCTAAAAATTGACAGGTCGCAGCGAAAAAATCCGGAGAACCGTGGAAAATACATTAAAACGGGGATAATTATCCTTTTAGTGGCAGCAATTGCCTATTCAATATTCTACTTCTTTGGCGATATTTTTGATCCGCCAATTGAAGTTAAGATGACAACCGCAATAATGCAAACCCCAACCGAGAGTGAGGCTCTTCTCACCGGGAATGGCTATGTCGTAGCCCAGCGAAAAGCTTCTATCGCATCAAAAGCGATGGGCAGACTGGTATATCTTAAGGTTGTTGAGGGAGATAGAGTCAGGAAAGGTGAAGTAATTGGCCGATTGGAAGACACCGATGTCCTTGCACAGATTGCTCAAGCCGAAGCAAATTTAAAGCTGGCAGAGACTGATCTTAGAGAGGCAGAGAACAACTACAAACGGGTTAAACAGCTTTTTGATAAAGCAGTTGCAACGGAGATGGAAGTTGATGCTGCCGAGACTCGATTAAAAAGAGTAGTTGCAGGAATTGAACTCGCCAGGATGCAGATCAAAACCCTCAAAGTTGATCTCGAAAATACTCTTATTAGAGCACCATTTGATGGAACGGTACTTACCAAAAATGCCGAAGTTGGAGAAGTTGTGTCACCATTATCAGGTGGTGCAAATTCAAGAGCCGCAGTTGTCACAATTGCTGACATGAATTCACTCCAGGTGGAAGCTGATGTTGCAGAAGCAAACATCGACAAAGTACAGATGGGAATGCAATGTATTATCTATCTTGATGCATATCCTGACAAAGGGTATCCCGGTTTTGTGGATAAGATCGTTCCAACTGCTGACCGTTCCAAAGCCACGGTGCTTGTAAAAATTGGTTTTAAAGGTCTCGATAATAAAGTACTCCCCGAGATGAGGGCAAGAGTATCATTTATGGCTGAAGAAGTTAAAGTTACCAACGAAAAATCATTTCTTGCAATACCTGTAACTGCGATTATAACCAGGGGTGATAATAAATTTGTATTAAAAGTGTCAGATGACAAAATTGTGGAAGTACCCGTGACTTTAGGAAAAGACTACGGTATAACAACAGAAATAAAAACCGGACTGGCTGAGGGCGATAAGGTTGTGGAAAAACCGGGAAAAGAGCTTGTTCCCGGATTAAAAGTGAAGATCAAACAATAACAGGTAGAATATGTCAACATTAATAGAGGTAACAGACCTTCAGAAATCATACTGGAGGAACAACATTGAAATCCCCGTCCTTAACAAGTTAAATCTTGGAGTGGAAAGTGGTGAGTTTCTTGCTTTAATGGGTCCTTCCGGTTCCGGGAAAACAACTCTTTTAAATCTGATTGCAGGGATTGACAGACCAACCGAGGGTAAAATAACCATCGATGGGAGTGACATCGCAAAGATGAGCGAATCTAATCTTGCAAAATGGAGATCTGCAAATATCGGTTTCATATTTCAGTTTTATAATCTGATACCTGTTTTAACCGCTTATGAAAATGTTGAACTTCCTTTGCTCCTTACAAAATTGAAAAAGGATGAGAGGAAAAAACATGTTGAAACTGCCTTAACCATAGTTGGGCTGGGCGACAGAATGCACCACTCACCAAAACAGCTTTCAGGTGGTCAAGAGCAAAGGGTTGCAATAGCCAGAGCCATTGTAACTGACCCGCTTATTCTTGTTGCAGATGAGCCTACCGGAGATCTTGATAAAAATTCAGCAACAGAGATTTTAAATCTGATGGAAAAACTGAATAAAGAATATAAAAAGACTATAGTAATGGTTACACATGACCCCCATGCTGCAGAAAGAGCCGGCAGGATTCTTCATCTTGAGAAAGGTGAACTGGTTAAGGAGACCGTATGAAAATCTTAAAAATAATGTTTAAGAACTCGATGCGGCACAAGCTTCGTACTTCTCTTACAATCCTTGGAATTTCGGTTGCTGTCATTGCTTTTATAGTGATGCGTTCTATCGTTTCAGCCTGGGATGTGGGAGTTGAAGCTGCTGCTGCTGACAGAGTAATTGTCAGGAATTCAGTCTCTTTCATTTTCCCAATTCCTTATGCATATAAAGATAAACTGGAAAAGATAGAAGGAGTTAAAAGGGTAACCTGGGCTAACTGGTTTGGTGGAGTTTACAAAGAAAAAGAGAACTTCTTTGGCCGCCTTGCCGTGGATCATAACACCTTTTTAGATGTTTATCCTGAGTTTTTGATCTCTCCTGATGAAAAAAAGATGTTTATGGAGGATATCCAAAGTTGTATTATCGGAGAGGCAACTGCCAATCAATTTAAGATAAAAAAAGGCGATATTGTTACACTTCAAGGAGACATCTACCCCGGAAACTGGGATTTTAAAGTTGCTGCGGTCTACAAACCACGCGACAAAATAACTGATGCAACCGGAATGTATTTCAGGTGGGACTATTTAAATCAGCGTCTTGAAAAGGAATCTCCTGACCGTGCAAACGAGTCAGGATGGTATGTCCTTCAAGTAAACGATCCTTCCCAGATTGCAGCAATATCTCAGAAAGTTGACAACTATTTCAAAAATAGTGCTGCAGCTACAAAAACTGAGTCGGAAAGAGCATTTAACCAGGGATTTATCTCTTCTTCAAGTGCTATTTTAACTGCGATGAATGTGGTTTCATTTGTAATCATTGGTATCATAATGCTGGTTCTTGGAAACACCATGATTATGTCAGCGAGAGAAAGAACGAGGGAATACTCAGTTCTAAAAACTCTTGGATTTTCAGGCAAACATCTTACCGGTTTGATACTGGGAGAGTCATTGTTGATCTCGTTTATTGGAGGCATTGTCGGATTATTACTTGGAGAGATGGTGGTTACGGGTTTGGGGCAGGTTGTCCCCAAAACTATTTTCCCATTGCTTGAAGTAAGCACACTAAATATCATTTTGGCGATGGTCGCAGCATTGTTGGTAGGTTTCATCGCTTCCATTTTCCCAATTCACAAAGCCGTCAACACAAAAATTGTTGATGGTTTCAGATTCGTAGGATAAGGAGGAGACGATGATACCATTAAAATATACAATAAACAGTTTAAAACGCAGAAAACTAACCACTGCCATTACGATTGTTGGTGTTTCTCTTGTTGCTTTTGTCTTTACAGCAGTATTGATGATGGCATACGGTATTGAGAAAACACTTCAAGATACCGGATCACCCGACAATGTAAAAGTTGTAAGAAAATCGGCAACGGGTGAGATTTCCAGTCTCATTGATGGTGATTCCCAGTCGATAATTGCCACATCCAATATGATCGCAAAATCGAAAGATGGAAAACCCCTTGTTTCCAATGAACCTGTTGTTCTTATCAACCTCACAAGCGAGGAGGGAGGCACAGGTAATCTGATGGTGAGAGGTGTGAATGAAACCTATAAAGAACTTCGTCCCCAGGCAAAAATTGTTGAGGGAAGAGAGTTTAAGTTTGGAGTGAACGAACTCATCGTTGGTGAAGGACTCTACAAAAAATTCCCCGATGCAGCACTTGGTAAAAAGATAAAGTTTGCCGGTGGTGACTGGCTTGTTGTTGGTGTATTCAGCACCGATGGCAGCGGTTTCGATTCTGAACTTTGGGGTGACGCAAAACAGATACTTTCATCTTTCAACAGAGGAAACACAGTCAGTTCGATGACAATCAAACTTGGGTCTGCCGATCAAATTGATCAGTTTAACCAGTTTCTGGCAAAAGATACCAGACTTAATATGTTTGAAGCGAAAGCTGAGCAACAATATTATGCCGAACAGTCGGAAGCAATGTCGATGTTTATCAGCATCGTTGGAATATTTGTTACGGTGATATTCAGTTTTGGTGCCACAATCGGTGCCACAATAACGATGTATTCTGCTGTTGCAAACAGAACGGTAGAGATTGGTACAATGAGAGCTCTTGGATTCAGCAGAAGGAGTATTCTTTCAGCATTCCTGATCGAATCCCTCTTTTTATCCCTGCTTGGTGGTTTGTTTGGGCTTCTTCTGGCTTCTTCACTATCATTTGTACAGATATCGACCCTTAATTTTGCATCTTTCTCGGAAATAGCATTCAAGTTTACACTCTCTCCACAGATCATCATCAGTTCACTTGTTTTTGCTCTGTTTATGGGATTTATCGGTGGATTCCTTCCTTCGATAAGAGCAGCGAGACTAAACATTGTAAATGCACTGAGAGGAATCTAGATTAGGTATTAAATATTAGGTATTAAATATTAATATTTAGTCACTGAGTTATGAAATGAAAAGCCCGTTAAAATTATTTGGCGGGCTTTTTTTATTGGATTAGGGTTATCTTCCGTCAAATAAAAAAATAATACCTAATACCTCATACCTAATATTTAATACCTAATACCTATTTACGTATCTTTCCTGATTGAAAAACAATTTTTATCAGATGCAAAAAAGCCTTTCAATTTTTATAATTTTATTCCTTTTTCAAAGTGTTGGATTTTCACAAAATGCACTCGAAAAGGGGAAAGACCTTTTCCGTCGAGCAGAAACCAGTGATACTGTTCAGATGGAATTATATCGTGAAGCGGCTGCCCAAATTGAGGAATATCTCCTTGTTGACTCCCTAAATGCGGAGGCCCACTATTTTCTTGGATATGCCTACGACAGAATTTCACTTCCCACTATGAATTATCTTGTTACTCTCGATATGGAGTATCTAAGAAAATCAATTTTCCATTTTTAAAATCTATTCAAATCAGTCCCGAATATAAAGGGGAGTCGTGGCATCTCAGTTCCTATTCAAAAGTAATTTCGATTTGGGGAACAGCTGCTATTTCTTACATAATCAAAGGGGATTTGGATTCTGCCAGGATATGTTTTCGGCAAATCTTAAAAAATGGAGTGATCTCATCCACTTATTTTGATTATGGAGAAAACCTCCTTAGATCAATTCCTATGAATGCAATCGTATTTTCTGATGATGAACTTGAAACATTTATGATCTATTATTTGCAGTTGATGGATGGGATGAGGAAGGATGTAACACTAATTCACGCTGGTTTTTTAAGTGCCCCTGCGTATGTTAATTTTGTAAAAAACAATTACAAAATGGGGATTTACAATGCTGCGATGGACCTCGCCGATGATGAAATCGCAAAAATTCAACCAATTTACAGGAAACCGCAGAAAGAATCGATTGAAATTCCACTTTCGGTTGTCGACCAATATAAAATTGAAAGCAGTGAAAGATTCCCAAAGTTGGAATTTGTTTTTCCACCTTTACAGTCCGAATTGGTTGACACCACCACTTATTGGATGAGTGCTTCGGAACAAGTGATACTTGATATCATCCAAAAAACGAAGTGGCTTCGTGATATTTGTTTAACTCTTACCTATCAAGGGAGAATAAGATCACTTTTTTCGGGATATCTGCGGTCTGAGGGATTGTCTTACAGGCTTCTGCCATTTATCACTTCTGCCAGGAATGAAACGATAAATACCGAACTTTTGGAGGTGTTTTTAAGTCCACCCCCTGATTATTTTGATGAAACTGCAAATTTTGGAATGCCATTCGACTTTGGTTCCATAAACACAGAAGAGATTGTACTCGACCGTTCACTTTATCCATTAATCGACAACTATTCAAACCTCTATTTTGATCTCGCAGATTCCTATTTAATGATGGATAATAAAGCCCAGGCACAAAGGGTGATGATCTATTTTGATATGCACCTTAAACCCGGCGAACTGATTAGAAGTCACTCAACCATCTACCGCGCAGCATTGCTTTATGATAGAGTTGGTGAAATGGCCGATTTTGACCGTCTTGGCAAGGTAGCAGAATCACTCGCAATCAAGGAAACATCACGCGAACCCTTCTCATATAATGATCCCGCCAACCCCTACGATATGCTTTTGGATTATTACATCAAATCAGGTCAGAAGGCTAAAATGATTCAACTTCTAAAGGATTTGAATCAACGGTATCCAGATGATCAGGACATTGTCGAAAAACTGAAGGCGCTTTCAGGGGGGTAGGAGATCATCAACCAATATTTTATTGTAAAACATCCAAAATTGACTTAGTTTTGTAATTTACTTTTACCGGAGAGTTAGTTGGTCGACTATTTAAACTATTTGATACAACAAGAGCTTTGCTAATGACACAGATAGCATCCAATAAGAGACTAAAACAACAACTATTGAATGAGATATCAGGATGAAGGAATTTCGTGTCTTAACGAAAAAGGAAATTTGCAATGAGCAGAATTAGAATAAGAAACTTCGGTCCTGTTCGAGAAGGACTTATCGAAAATGACGGATGGATTGATATTAAAAAAACGACAGTTTTTATCGGTGATCAAGGAAGTGGAAAAAGCACGATTGCCAAGTTAATTTCAACATTCTCCTGGATTGAGAAAGCATTGACAAAAGGTGATCACGATATAAAACATTTTACGAGTCACAATCGGTTTAGAAAGAATTATTGCGAATATCACAAAATTGACAAATATTTTTTTAATCTGGATAAAATCGATTGTGCTGAAATTGACTACGAGGGTGATTCTTTCCAAATTAATTATCGTTCTGGAAAATTAGAAATTAATCAAGCCTCAAACAACAACTACCTGTTGCCCCAGATAATGTATGTTCCAGCAGAGAGGAATTTTATAAGTACCGTTAAACAGATCAAATTGATACAACTGTTTTCCGGGTCTTTAGTCGAATTCATGGCAGAATTTGATAATGCAAAAAATGCAATTAAAGGTGGATTACAGATCCCAATTAACGAGGCATCCGTTGAATATGATAAATTGAATGATATAGTTAATATAAAGGGAAAGGATTACAAAGTACAATTACCCGAGACATCAAGTGGTTTTCAATCTGCCGTTCCTTTATTTATGGTATCCTGGTATCTGGCGAATAAAATAAATAAAAATGAAAACAGTTTTAATGAAGGTATGAGCACTGATGAATTAAAGCGTTTTAAGCAGGGAGTTCAGGATGTTTGGGATAATATCAATTTTACAGATGAACAAAGACGGGCTGCTTTATCAGTCCTGGCTTCCAAGTTTAATAATTCTGCATTTATTAACATCGTTGAAGAACCGGAACAGAATCTATTTCCGGGTTCTCAAAAACAGATACTAAATAGTCTATTGGCATTTGTGAATATGAACAAAGGGAACCAATTAATTTTGACGACTCATAGCCCATATATTATCAATTTTCTCAGTTTGGCTATTCAGGGTAATTATCTTAATGAAAAAATAAAAAAAACTGATCAATCCGAGAAATTGTTAGCGAAATTAAATTCTATTGTTCCTCTTGAATCGCTAATTTCCGGGGATGATGTTGTTATTTATCAATTGTTAGAAAGAAACGGCACTATAAGAGTTCTACCAACTTTTGAGGGAATACCTTCTGATAAGAATTTACTGAATAAATCCCTGGCAGATGGAAATGACTATTTCGACTCATTATTAGAGATAGAGCAATCTTTATGAGTTTTGATTTTATTAACTCTCCCTGTAGAGAGAGCCCCAGAATTGAATCAAAATTTGGGATCTGTGATGATCAAGTTGGTACAAAAGCATATACTGATAGCGGTGATGATTCAAAATGGATTGCTTTTGTTCGGAATGAGGATGAGAAGGAAATAACTTTTACTGCAATTGATAATTGTCTCGAATTTTTCAAAAACAGAAGCCAGGAAAAAGAGAGTACATGCGACGGAATGTTAACCTTTGATGATGGAATTTATTTTGTCGAATTAAAGACACAGGATTCCAATTGGCTTCAGAAAGCACTGGGACAATTGGAAAATACTATAATTTTACTTCAGAACCATCATCGGAATTATCGTTTTAAGAAAGCCTTCGCCTGCAATAAAAGACACCCCTCTTTTCATGTGTTCGACAATGAATTGAATAAAAGATTTTTCAAACAATATGGATTTAGGATTGATATCAATAATGAAATTATTATCAAATAGACTTAGTTTTGTAATTCACTTTTACCGGAGAGTTAGTTGGTCGTAGTTTTTGAGCAGAGAGCAGATGAAGAAGAGATTAACCGTATTGTTGAGAAGATCAAAAATATGGGTTATTCAGTTTTAAAATCTGAGGGTGAGGGGCAAAGAATCATTGGAATTGGGGGAGTGAAACCGGAAAGTGACATTAAAGAAATCAGTATGATTGAGGGGGTTGCACGGGTTTTAAGCATCTCCGAACCTTATGTTTTTGCCGGAAGGGATTTTAAACCCGAAAATACAATTATCAATGTGGGGAATGCTTCAATCGGGAGCAAAGAGGTTACGATTATCGCCGGTCCATGTGCCGTGGAAAATGAATTACAGATCCACACAGTTGCACAATATGTTGCAAAAGCTGGGGCAAAGATTTTAAGAGGTGGCGCTTACAAACCGAGAACATCTCCCTACTCATTCCAGGGTCTTGGCGAAGACGGTCTCAAATTCATAAGAGATGCTGCTGATTCCAATGGATTAAAAGTGGTAACTGAAATAATCGACCTTACACTCATTGACATGATGGGAAAATATACAGATATTTTTCAGGTGGGAGCCCGGAACATGTATAACTACCCGTTGTTAAAAGAACTTGGAAAACTTAACATCCCCGTCCTCCTGAAAAGAGGTTTGTCTGCAACGATAGATGAACTTTTGATGTCCTCCGAATATATCCTTGCAGGAGGCAACAATAAAGTGATTTTATGTGAAAGAGGAATTCGTACATTTGAACCCTCTACAAGAAACACATTTGATGTATCTGCCATTCCTGTTATTCAACAAAAAAGCCATCTTCCCGTAATAGCTGACCCCTCACACGCCACAGGATTCAGAGATATGGTTATACCTGTTGCCAGAGCTGCTGTAGCAGCAGGAGCAGACGGTTTAATAATTGAAGTGCACAACGATCCCAACAAAGCATTATCCGATGGTCCTCAGGCATTATTGCCCGATCAATTCGAAAAGCTGATCTCGAGATCAGATTAATTGCTTCAGCGATTGGAAGACACATTTAGGATTGCCGAAGCTACATTTTCACCATCAATAGCTGCTGAAACAATTCCTCCTGCATAACCTGCCCCTTCACCACAAGGATATAATCCTTTAATTTGTGGATGCATTAAAGTTTTCCGGTCTCTCGGAATTCTAACGGGTGCTGAAGTCCTCGATTCAACTGCCAGCATTTGTGCATCAGAACTTATATACCCCTTCAAATTTGCATCAAATTTCTTCAGAGCTTCTTTTAGTCGGTTGGAAATCTCAATGGGCAGGACTTCATGGAGATCGGTTGAAACCGTTCCGGGGATGTAACTTGACTTGGGGAGAGAGGTCGAAACTCTTCCTTTCAGAAAATCGATAACTCTTTGTGCGGGGGCAGTCTGGGTTTTTCCTCCTGCTTCCCACGCCGACAATTCAACCATTTTCTGATATTCCAATGCAGCGAGTGGACCATATTCGTTGAATTGAGTCCAGTCCTGTGGGGTCACTTCAACAACAAACCCTGAATTGGCAAATGGAGAATCTCTTCTTGAGACCGACATTCCGTTAACCACAAGTTCACCCGGGGCACTTGAAGCCGGAACCATTATACCCCCCGGGCACATACAAAAAGAATATACACCTCTGCCCTGAACCTGACACGAAAGAGAATAACTTGCTGCCGGAAGGAATTCGCTTCTGGTTTTTGAATGATATCTTGCCTCATCGATAAATAACTGAGGATGTTCGATCCTGACTCCCAGTGCAAAAGGTTTTGCTTCGATCAGAATCTTTTCGTCATGTAAAAGATAATAAATATCTCTCGCTGAGTGACCGGTGGCGAGTATGACCGCATCGCCGAGGAATTCTTCAATGCCATTTACTTTAACACCTTTTATAGTGTCACCATTTCTGATAATACCGGTAACTCTTGAGTCGAAATGGATCTCACCACCATATTTTAAAATTGTCTCTCGCATAGCAGCCACAATAACGGGAAGTTTATTTGAACCAATGTGTGGGTGGGCGTCCACGAGAATGTCGGGATCGGCTCCATGCATCACCAGAATATTCAGGATTTTTAAAACATTCCCTCGTTTGTCAGAACGAGTATAAAGTTTTCCGTCGCTGTAGGTTCCCGCTCCTCCCTCGCCAAAACAATAGTTGGAATCGGGATTTACCTGATGAAACTGCATTATTGCCTTAATATCTCTTCTGCGGCTGCGAACATCTTTTCCCCTCTCAATTATTATCGGTTTGATCCCTGCTTCGAGAAGGTGTAATGCTGCAAAAATTCCTGCCGGACCCGCTCCAACAATTACCACCCTTTTATCAGATGATGCCTCTTTGTATAGAGGTGGGTGAACAGGAGTAACCACATCTTCATCGATAAAAACAAGAGCTTTAAATCTATAAATGGGGAACTTGCTTCGGGCATCTATTGATCTTTTGGAGATGTAATAACCGGTGACATTTGTCCGGTCTTCTTTTACTGTTTCCAGGATCAAAGTCCTGATCTTCTCATTGTCGCGGGAATCTTCAGGTTTAACAACTATTTCAATTTCTTTTACCATTGGTCACACAGTTTTAATAGATTTGTTGCAGAGTTTTTTATTTTATGACATTAAATAAAATCAATTTGGAGCAAAGATGATTAAAACGATGAAAAGTTTTATTCCATTGTTATTCCCTTTTCTGATTATTTTCATTGGATGCGAAAATGAGATAGAAAACAACTATCATGCTCTAAAGGCAGAAAAGAAAAGCCATAATATTTCTGAACTTGTCAATAAGTATAATGGAACCATATTAAGTGAAGTAAATAACGATGATCAACTTTTTGGTTTGCCGGGAAGTGTGGTTGTTCTGGATACTATCACTGAGGGAGTTGTTGAGATTGGTAAAAAGAAATATCTGAAGTCGAAACTTGCCTCAAAACCTGATTTTATGAAGGATTCAGAAGTTTACCTTCTTATTGCTTGCAATGAGTCCACTCGTCAGAAGATAAATACATTTGGCAATAACGAACTTCAGGTGGCTGTGGAGTTGGAAAAGATCACAAAAGGAATTGATCAGCTGGCAACCTCACTCGGTTCGGTGATTAGATATGCCGGGGAAGTTCACTATACTCTTATTGAGGGGAATACTCTCGATGTACTCGAAACTGAATCAGACTACTATTTTAAACACCTTCACAACCAAAGAGAGTTTCTTTAGCATTTTGCAGCCGGGAGAGTGAATGAAACGGTTGTCCCACGATTCTGTTCACTTTCAACACTGAGTGTGCCATCCATTTTTTCGGTCAATTCCTTGCAGATTAATAAACCAAGTCCCGAGCCTTTTTCTTTTCTGGTACCGGGGGTTGATTTTGCAGAGGCGATATTAAACATCTTATCCAGTCTTTCCTGCAATATACCTTGTCCATGGTCGGCAACGGATGTAATGATCATTCCATCAACAATTTTTGAGGATACAACAACATTGTTTCCCGGTTCACTAAATTTTATTGCATTAGTCAACAGATTGCGTAAGACAGTTAGAATCATCTCATTATCGGCGACCACTTCAATTGTTTGGTCACACTTATTTTCGATGATTATCCCTTTTTCTCCTGATACGGAGGCTACTTGTTGAATTGACTTGACTACAACCTCATGAATTCTTAGCTGTTCAAATTTTGCTTTGAGGTTGTTCTGTGAAGCTCTCGACCAGCTTAAAATGGATTCAAGCAGATGATATTGATTATTGGCAGTTTCAAAACTGTTTTTTATAAAGTTCTTTTTTTCCTCTTCTGAGAGGGAGTCGAATTCCGAATCAAGCAATTCAAGTGAATTTAGTAGAGGGTGGAATGGTCCCCTCAGGTCATGAGCCAGGATGGATATAAATTTATCTTTGTGATCATTTGTTTCGCGAAGTTCTTCAGTCATCGATTCCAACATCGAAAGTTTTTCTCGTCTTTCAGAAATGTCAGTTATCCTTACCAGAATAAATTTTTCTTCGTGAAAATTGAATTCAGTAATGACGATCTCACCCCAAAACTCTCTACCTTTCATGGAAACATATTCAATCTCACTAGACCATTTCCCAGTTGTTTTAAGCGATTCAGCAATTGCCGCGATTTCTTCAGCAGAGAAAGTATATTTATGATAAACAAAGCCTTTGGTTGTACTTAGATCCGTTCCGTCAGGAATTTCAAACAGTTCTCGAGCTTTTAAATTCGCGATAATGATAAAATTGGTATCAGGTTGAACAAGAAAAATAGCATCTGAAGAAGAATCAAAAACCATGCTAAAGAGGGAACTGGAATATTCAGCTTTTCTTTCGATACTTCTTTTTCAGTTATGTCATATCCAAAAATAGCGAATCTGAATACTTCACCGGTCTCGTCAAAGACGGGGTAGATCGAATTTGAAATAACTCTTCCAAAACGCTGATCTTCAAAAACCACAGGCAGTTTGGTTCGCTTCACCTGATTCAACATAGTTTTTCTATTATCTGCTACCTCTTTGTCCAGTAATTCAAATGCATTTTTACCATTGAGTTCGGTAAGAGTTTTGTTCATTCGTTGTGCTGTAATTTCATTTGCGATAACGATGGTACCGTCGAGTTCAATCAGAAGGGAGGATTCAGTTATGGAATTTAATAATTGTTTTAACAGATTTTCACTTCTGGCAATTTCACTATCCGACTGTTTTTGCCTGGTTATATCGGTAATGAATCCTTCGAGGAAAAGAAGTTCATGGTCATCGTTGAATATTCCGGAGCCTTTTTCCCAAACCCATCTGATATCACCCGAGCGGGTTAAAATCTTATATTCAAGTGTGAAGGGTTCTCTTTTATCAAGGTGGCTCTGTATTTCCGCCCACACATAATCTCTATATTCAGGCAGGATGAGGGAGTCATAAAAAACTTCTTGATTGGTAAATTCTTTTGGGAAGTAGCCGGTAAGTTCAGCAGATCCTTCCGAAACAAACATCATAGTCCATTCGGAGTCGTTTTTGCATCTATATGCCAATCCCGGTAAATAATTAAACCAGTTCTCAAATAATGAAGGCTGCGTAAATATCAATTCGGTATCAGCTGACATTTTAGTTTCAATCGTTCACATAAATAAAATTAAATACAATTCATTGCAAACTTATATTTAATTATAAGTAAAAACAAGAAAAATATTCTTTGGGAACTTCAGAGCTTCAGAGCTTCAGAGTTTCAGAACTTTAGAACTCGAGAACTTTAGAACTCAAGTCACTCAAGTACTCAGGTACTCAGGTACTCTGGTACTCAAGTACTCAGGTACTCCCTTCACATTCTGACAAAGTTTTAGTAAATTTGTAAGTTTGAAAATAATATTTTCTTCCCCCCGTTACTGACTAAGAATACGAACATCGAAAAACTAAAGGCCTTTAATATGACAGAAGACAAAAATTTGCGTGAAATTCAGGAGTTGGAAAATCAGGAATGGTTATACTCACTGGATTATGTGCTACAAAATGGCGGAAAAGAGAGAGTTGTTGAGTTATTACAACTTCTTCAAATCAGGGCGCACAAAGCAGGTGTACAAATCCCGTTCACGGCAAATACACCATATATAAACACAATCCCAAGGGAAAAACAGGTTACTTTCCCCGGCGATAGAGAAATTGAAAGAAGAATAAAAAGCATTATCCGTTGGAATGCAATGGCGATGGTTGTCAGAGCTAATAAAATTGAGAACGGAATTGGCGGGCATATCTCAACTTATGCTTCAGTTGCAACACTTCTTGAAATCGGATTTAATCATTTCTTTAGGGCAAGAAGTGAAAATCACCCCGGTGATATGATTTATTTCCAGGGACATGCTTCTCCGGGTATTTACGCAAGAGCATTCCTTGAGGGAAGACTTTCAGTAGAGCAACTTGAAAATTTTAGAAGAGAACTAAAACCCAACAGAGGTCTTTCCTCATATCCACATCCATGGTTGATGCCTGATTTTTGGCAGTTCCCAACCGTTTCGATGGGTCTGGGACCTCTTCAGGCAATTTATCAAGCAAGATTTAACAGATACCTCGAAGACAGAGGACTGATTCCAAAAAGTGATGCAAAAGTAATTGCATACCTTGGTGACGGTGAAACAGATGAACCGGAATCACTCGGAGCTATCTCGCTCGCTTCCCGCGAAAAACTTGACAACTTGATCTTTGTTATCAACTGTAACCTCCAGCGACTTGACGGTCCTGTAAGAGGTAATGGAAAAATCATTCAGGAACTTGAAGCTTCATTCAGAGGTGCAGGTTGGAATGTAATTAAGGTTGTTTGGGGTTCCGATTGGGATCCATTGCTTGAGAAAGATGACAAGGGGATACTTGTTCAAACACTTGGTGAACTTGTTGATGGCGAGTACCAGAAATTCTCCGTTGAATCTGGTGCTTATGTAAGAGAAAAACTTTTTGGTAAACATCCTGAACTTTCGAAGATGGTTGAAGAGATGAGTGATGAACAACTCAGGAAAATGAGAAGAGGTGGACATGATCCTGAAAAAGTATTCACTGCTTACAAAACAGCATTTGAACACAAAGGACAGCCAACCGTAATTCTTGCAAAAACAATTAAAGGTTATGGACTTGGTGAAAGTGGTTAGGGGAAAAACATCTCCCACCAGCAGAAAAAATTAAATGAAGATGAATTAAGAGAATTCAGAACCCGTTTTGGTATTCCAATTTCAGACGACGAAGTGGCAAAAGCGCCATTTTACAAACCTGCTGAAGACAGTCCTGAATTAACATATTTAAAAGCTAAAAGAGAAGCACTTGGCGGTTCAGTTCCTAAAAGAATAGTTGACATCCGACCGATTAAAACTCCTCCTGAAGATATTATCTCCGAGTTTTATGATGGT
The DNA here is from genome assembly GCA_016714125.1 of Ignavibacteriales bacterium. Taxonomy (GTDB): domain Bacteria; phylum Bacteroidota; class Ignavibacteria; order Ignavibacteriales; family Ignavibacteriaceae; genus UTCHB3. The sequence goes on from JADJNX010000020.1 coordinate 188,540, forward strand.
ACCGAGGGAAGAGAAGTATCAACCACCATGGTGTTTGTGAAGATTCTTGCCAATTTGTTAAAAGACAGAGAACTTGGTAAACTGATTGTACCTATCGTTCCGGATGAAGCCAGAACATTTGGAATGGAAGCACTTTTCCGTCAGGTGGGTATCTACTCACATGTTGGTCAGCTTTATGAACCGGTTGACAGACAAAGTCTTCTCTATTACAAAGAAGCAATTGATGGTCAGATTCTCGAAGAGGGAATCACTGAGGCCGGCTCAATGGCATCCTTCCTCGCAGCCGGAACATCATATGCAAATCATGGATTAAACATGATTCCATTCTTTATTTACTACTCGATGTTTGGCTTCCAAAGGATTGGTGATCTTGTTTGGGCTGGCGCAGATATGCGTACCAAAGGGTTCCTGATTGGTGGAACTGCCGGAAGGACAACTCTTAACGGTGAAGGACTTCAGCACCAGGATGGTCACTCACATCACCTTGCTTATCCTGTGCCAACACTTCTTACTTATGATCCTGCATTTGCGTTTGAGCTTGCAGTTATCATAAGAGAGGGTATTCGCAGGATGTATGAAGAGCAGGAATCGATTTTTTATTACATCACAGTAATGAACGAAAATTATGCAATGCCTCCTATGCCTGATGGCGTAAAAGAGGGAATTGTTAAAGGATTATACAAATTCCGTTCTTCAGAAAAGAAAAAATTAAAACTCAAAGTTAACCTCCTCGGTAGCGGCACGATTATAAATGAAGTGCTTAAAGCTCAGGAAATACTTGAGGAGAGATACGGTGTTGCCGCTGACATTTATAGTGCAACAAGTTACAAGGAACTCAGAAGAGAAGCTCTTGATGTTGAGAGATGGAATCTCTTAAACCCGGGTGAACCTAAACAAACCTACATTTCCAAAGTATTTGAAGGTGCCTCCGGAGTTTTTGTAGCTTCGAGCGATTACATCAAAGCAATTCCCGATTCGATTTCCAAATGGGTACCGGGCAGACTCATAAGCCTTGGAACCGACGGATTTGGAAGAAGCGAAGGCAGAAAAGAGTTGAGAGACTTCTTTGAAGTTGACGCAAGATATGTAACAGTAGCTGCACTTTATGGATTGATGCTCGAGGGCAAAGTTAAACAAAGTGTTGTTGATAAAGCGATTGAAGAGCTTGATATCGACAAGAACAAACTTAACCCGATGATATCGTAGGAAAGGCAGGATTGAATACAATGCAAAAAGAATTTAAGCTGCCCGATCTGGGCGAAAGTATCGTCTCTGCAACTGTAGTTAAAGTATTGATTGCACCGGGAGACATGGTTAAGGAAGACCAGACTGTTCTCGAAATTGAAACCGATAAGGCGACAATAGAGGTACCTTCAGAAATTTCAGGTAAAGTTACCGGAGTTTATATCAAAGAAGGACAAAAAGTTGAAGTTGGTGCTGTGGTTTTTTCTGTTGAATCAGGAACTGAGAAACAGAGTGTTGAGGTCAAGGCTGTTAAAGTCACAGAGTCACAGAGTCAAGAAGTCACGGAGAAACCGGCTAAGAGTGTAAAGACTGAGGATCCGGTTGTTGAAGCTGCATCAGCTCAACCCCCCGCCGCTGAACCTGTATCGTCTGTTCAGGAAATAATTCTTCCTGATCTTGGGGATACCATCGAATCTGCTTTGGTTGTGAAGGTTACTGTTAAGGTAGGAGATTCAATAAACGAAGATGATACAATCCTTGAAATTGAGACAGATAAAGCGACAGTTGAAGTGCCATCACCAACTGCAGGAGTTATCTCCGAAGTGTTGGTTAAAGAAGGTGAAAAGGCAAAGGTTGGATCTGTTATATTCAAACTTGAGGCAAAATCTGCCGGCGCCCCTGCAGTTGTAAAAACTTCTTCAGAGGATGGACAGACGGTTAAGTCAGAAACAACAACCCCTGCTTTGTCTGCTGAAGAGATTGCAGAGTTAAAAGAGGAAATGAATAACCCTGAAGTAGCTGTGGCACCACCAAAAGCTTTGGTAGATTTACAGCCGCCTATTCTTCAAAATTCCGCTCCGGCAGCGCCTTCCGTAAGAAGACTTGCACGCGAAATAGGTGTTGACATAAATCAGGTTAAAGGTTCGGGCCCAAGAGGCAGAATCAATCTTGATGATGTAAAATCCTTCTCAAAAGCATTACATGAGGGAAGAGTGACCTCACCCCAGGCACTAAAAGGAGAGGGAAGCTTTCTTGCTCAAAAACCACTTCCTGATTTCAGCAAATTTGGTGAAATTGAACGGAAGGGAATGAACAATATCCGTACAAAAACTGCTGAACATTTGAGTTATGCGTGGGCAACAATCCCGCATGTAACCCAATTTGATAAAGCAGATATCACGGATCTTGAGCAGTTGAGGAAAAAGTTTGCTCCCGAAGTTGCAAAATCAGCAGGAAAATTGACGATGACTTCAATTCTTGTAAAAGTCGTCACCGCTGCCATGAAACATTTCCCGCAGTTTAATTCCTCGATTGACATGGAGAAAAAAGAGATAGTTTATAAAAATTATTTCAACATCGGAATTGCTGTTGATACTGAATTTGGATTGATTGTGCCTAATATCAAAGGAACAGACAAGTTAAATCTTACACAAATATCCGTTGAAATGAATGTCATCTCAGAAAAAGCCCGCAACAAAAAAATCGGACTTGATGACCTTCAGGGTGGATGTTTCACCATCTCAAATCTTGGTGGTATTGGGGGTACATATTTCACTCCGATTGTAAATTCACCCGAAGTTGCTATTCTTGGTGTTTCGAGAGGAACCTTTGAACCTGTTTACAAGGATGGAGAGTTTGTGCCAAGATTGATGTTGCCACTTTCACTTTCGTCTGACCACAGAGTGATCGATGGAGCAGATGCAATCCGCTTTTTAAGATGGGTAATTGACACCCTTGAGAATCCTTTTAAACTTTTGATTGAAGGGTAGGGTACCTGTTATGATAAAAACACAATTATTGGTGATTGGTGCCGGTCCCGGTGGATATGCAGCAGCATTTGCGGCGGCGGATATGGGCATGGAAGTAACACTCGTGGACCTTGACAAAAATCCGGGTGGAGTATGTCTTTTTCGGGGATGTATCCCTTCAAAAGCTCTGCTTCATGTTGCCAAACTGATAAATGAAACCAAAGAGGCAAAACACTGGGGTATTGATTTTGGTGAACCCAAGATTAATCTCGATGAATTAAGAGATTTTAAGAACAGGGTTGTCGCCAAGATGACCGGTGGACTTGGTCAGTTAGCCAAACAACGCAAGATCAATTTTGTGCAGGGAAGAGCTACCTTTACTTCCTCCCGGTCAGTTAAAGTTGAGTTGAATGATGGTGGCAAGGATGAGATTCATTTCGAAAAAGCTATCATTGCAATAGGCTCTGAAATTATCACAATTCCGGCTTTTAATATTAAAAGTGACAGACTTCTCAATTCTACATCCGCTCTTGATCTGCCGGCAATTCCTGAAAGATTGCTTGTGATTGGAGGAGGATATATTGGACTTGAACTTGGTTCTGTTTATTCCGCACTTGGTACAAAAGTTTCTGTTGTTGAAATGACTAACGGACTTCTTCCCGGGGCTGACCGTGACATGGTTAACTACCTCTCACAGATGTTAAAAAAGAGATTCGAAGCGATTATGCTTGAATCGAGAGTGATGAAACTTGAACCTGTTGAAAACGGAATTAATGTAACGATTCAGGACAAAACTGGAGCCGACAGGGTAGAGTTTTACGATTATGTTCTCGCTTCCATTGGCAGGAGACCAAACACTGCGGGACTTGGACTGGAAACTACCAAAGTTGAATTGACACCTAAAGGTCACATCAAAGTTGATAAAACGCTCAAGACATCCGATCAATATATTTATGCTATTGGCGATATCGCCGGTGATCCAATGCTCGCTCACAAAGCTTCGCATGAAGCAAGAGTTGCTGTTGAAGCAATTGCGGGTCACAGAGTGGCATTTGAGCCGGCTGCAATTCCGGCTGTTGTGTTTACCGATCCCGAAATCGCCTGGGCAGGTATCACTGAAACTGAAGCGCGTGAAAAAGGAATTAAACATGAAGTTGCAAAATTCCCCTGGGCGGCATCAGGCAGAGCAACTACTTTGGACAGATTTGACGGTGTAACCAAATTGATTATTGATCCCGACACTGAGAGAATTCTTGGAGTTGGAATATGTGGTCCCGGTGCAGGAGAACTCATCGCCGAAGGCACCCTTGCCATCGAAATGGGAGCAGTTGCATCTGATCTTAAATTAACAATTCATCCCCACCCCACACTTTCTGAAACTGTAATGGAAGCAGCCGAAGTTTTCTTTGGCGAAAGCGTCCATCTCTACAGACCCAAGAAGAAGTAGGGAGATTTAAGAGCTCCGGTACTTCAGAACTTCAGAACCTCAGAGGTTCTGTCAACTGGAGTTCCGGGGTTCCGAAGCTCTGAAGTTCCGAAGTTACGTCTCTCCTTCGTTTTAATTATATTTACTCATTGATTTATTTTAATTTTTTAATGAGGAATTCGATGACAGCCAACCTTGATATGATCAAGAAAGTTTATGAAGGATTTGCCGGAAAAGTGGAACATGCACGCACTCTTTTGGGCAGGCCTTTAACTTATGCCGAGAAAATTCTATACACCCATTTGTGGGACCTTCCAACTACTGCCCCCGTAAGAGGGAAAGATTATTGTGATCTCGCTCCCGATCGTGTTGCGATGCAGGATGCTACCGCACAAATGGCACTTTTGCAATTTATGTCAGCAGGCAGAAAAGAAGCCGCAGTGCCCTCAACTGTTCATTGTGATCATTTGATTCAGGCACAAACTGGAGCTGTTGAAGATCTTAACAGAGCCAACAGTGACAATAAAGAAGTTTACGATTTCCTCGAAAGTGTAAGTTCTAAATATGGTATCGGATTCTGGAAACCCGGTGCAGGAATTATCCATCAGGTAGTCCTCGAAAATTATGCATTCCCCGGTGGAATGATGATTGGAACAGATTCGCATACTCCTAATGCCGGTGGTCTCGGAATGATTGCAATTGGTGTTGGTGGAGCTGATGCAGTGGATGTAATGGCAGGTATGGCATGGGAATTAAAATGGCCAAAACTTATCGGTGTAAAACTTACCGGTAAACTCAACGGCTGGACTTCACCAAAAGATGTTATCCTGAAACTTGCAGGAATCCTCACCGTTAAAGGTGGAACAGGTGCCATAGTTGAATATTTTGGAGAAGGAACCGAAGCGATATCGTGTACCGGTAAAGGTACCATTTGTAACATGGGTGCCGAAATTGGTGCCACCACTTCACTTTTCCCCTATGATGCCAAGATGGCAGCATATTTAAAATCAACTGACAGAGCCGACCTCGCAGAGCTTGCAAATAAATACGCAAACGAACTTAAAGCTGATGCTGATGTTGCAACAAATCCTGAAAAATATTTTGATGAAATCATTGAGATAAACCTTGATGAACTGGAACCACACATTAATGGTCCATTCACACCCGATCTTGCATGGCCAATCTCCAAAATGAAAGAAGCAGCGAAGGTGAACAATTATCCCGAAAAACTTAGTGTGGCACTCATCGGAAGTTGCACCAACTCAAGTTATGAGGATATTGACAGATCAACAAACATTGCCCGTCAAGCACTTGCTGTTGGATTAAAAGCCAAATCACAGTTTACAATCACGCCCGGATCCGAACAGGTTAGAGCAACGATTGAAAGAGACGGACAGTTGGAAACACTCACCGAACTTGGTGGAGTTATCCTCGCAAATGCATGCGGTCCATGTATCGGAATGTGGAAAAGAATGGATGTTAAGACAGGTGAAAGAAACACCATTATAACATCATTTAACAGAAACTTTGCAAAGAGGAATGACGGAAATCCCGACACTCTTGCATTTGTTGCATCTCCTGAAATTGTTACTGCCCTTGCAATCGCTGGATCAATTACATTTAATCCTTTAACTGACGAACTTGTCAATGAAAAAGGTGAAAAAGTAAAACTTGAAGCACCTGTTGGTGATGAATTGCCTGCAATAGGATTTGATCCGGGTGAAATAGGATTCATATCACCAGCGGAAGATGGCGGATCAGTTGAAGTAAAGGTTGCTCCAACGAGTGATCGTTTACAGTTATTGGAACCATTCGCTCCCTGGGATGGAAACGATCCCGAGGGACTTCCTGTCTTGTTAAAAGCCAAAGGAAAATGTACCACCGATCATATTTCGATGGCAGGTCCATGGTTAAAATATCGCGGTCATCTCGATAACATTTCAAACAATATGTTTATTGGTGCTATCAATGCTTATACCGGTGAACCCGGAAAAGTTAAAAATGTATTCAGTGGCGTGACTTCTTCGGTTCCCGATGTAGCAAGAGAGTACAAAGCTGCCGGAGTTAACTGGGTTGTGGTAGGAGATGAAAATTATGGTGAAGGATCAAGCCGCGAACATGCAGCTCTTGAACCAAGACATCTTGGTGGTCGTGCAATAATCGTAAAAAGTTTTGCTCGAATTCACGAAACCAACCTGAAAAAACAGGGAATGTTACCTCTTACTTTTGCAAATCCTGCCGATTATGACAAAGTTCGTGAAGATGACCGTGTGTCGATCATCGGGTTGAAAGAATTTGCACCTGGTAAACAAGTGACACTTCTGCTTAAACATTCAGACGGCACAACAGATGAATGTAAGTTGAACCACACCTTCAACGAAAGACAGTTTGAATGGTTCAAAGCCGGTAGCGCATTAAACTTGATTGCGGCCGGGGCTTAGTTAATGATATTTGGCGAGTGGGGGATGGAGTATGGGTTTTTGTTTGTTGGGGGTAGTGTGTTAAACACTATCCCTCACATTTCAGCAACAACTTTTCTCCAATCCCCTGAACCAAATCGTCAAATTTGGATAATCCAACCCGTGGCATCTGAAGTATGAATTTTCTTTCTCCGGGTCTGTTATTTGGGCTGTTAGCTGCATCAATTCCGATATTGATCCATCTGCTCAACTTGCGGAAACTTAAAAAGATTGATTTCTCCACCCTCCATTTCCTCAAACTGATTGAAAAACAAAAGGTAAGACGAGTAAAACTCATTCAGTGGTTATTGATGGCTTTGCGAGTATTGATAATTGCAATGCTTGTTCTCGGTTTTTCTCGACCGGTAATTCAGGATGTCCGTATTCCCGGATTCACCTCTGCATCAAAAACATCAGCAGTAATTATAATAGATGACAGTTTCAGTATGGAAGTGGTTGACGGACGAGGATCTTACTTTAATCAGGTGAAAAACGGTGTTAATTTGATTCTTTCGGGACTCAAAGAGGGTGACGATGTCTCAATTATTTTTACATCAGAAAGTTACCCCGAACTTTCATCTCCATCCGCTGATTTTTTCAACCTGAAGAAAATCATCTCTCAAATTGAACCCGGTTTTCAAACGGGAATGCTCAACAGTGCAATTTTAAAGGCTGCATCGATTATCGGGCAGTCAGAAAATTTAAACAAAGAACTTTATATCTTTTCTGATTTTCAAAAAAGTACTTTAGGGAATGAAAAAGAATTCACAGATGTTTCGGCACTTTTAGACTCTCGTGTAAAAACCCGTCTTTTTAATTTTAATTCAAAAGAAGTTGTTAATTCTGCAGTCACAGGTGTAAAAGTTAATAATCAGGTTTTTGAACCGGGGAAAGACATCTCTGTAACTGCCACAATCAGGAATTATTCTGAAGATGATGTTAACAATGGCATTGTTTCTCTTTTTGTGAATGGTGAACGGGGAGCCCAAAAAAGTTATAACCTCGCTGAGGGGAAAATAACAGATGTAACTCTCTCTGCAAGGGTTGATAAACCGGGGTTTTCTGAGATTAGAGTTGAAATTGAGGAAGATGATCTTAAAGCTGATAACACCAGGTTCGCATCCATTTATCTTCCTTACGAATTTAAGGTGGTACTGTTAGGGAAGCCGTCGGATTTAAAATTTATTAATGCGGCGATTGAGGCCGGTTCATTCGCCGGAAATATGCAAATAATCACCAAAGAGATTTCACAAACAGGTTCTCTTGATTTTGATGAAATAAATATGGTGATTGCCGCCGGAGCCGGAAATGGTGGTGATTTAAGTAAATTAAAAGAATATGTTAAACAGGGTGGGGGAATTATGCTTTTCCCCGGCGATAATACAACCCTCGCAGAATATTCTAATCTTCTTTCCTCTTTTGGTGTGGTTGCTCCCTCTGAGATGAAAAAAGATGCAAAAGCATTACCGGGAAAATTTACATCGATCAGATTTGAACACCCGTTACTCAGGGAGATATTCCAAACACAATATGGCAATTCGGTAGAATCACCAGAACTTTTTACATATTTTAGGCTCCCATCGGGGAGTGGAGCAGATATCATCTCATTGTCGGATGGGGGTTCATTTTTAAAAGAAACCCGTTTTGGTAAAGGAAAAGTGATTACTTCAGCCGCAGCGGCAGTGATTCCTGCGGGAAATTTCCCTGTGATTCCGATTTTTGCACCCCTCATTTACAGATCCCTCTTTTATCTTGCCTCACAGGAACCGGCGGGAGAAGAATCACTCATCGGTGAACAAATCTTGATTTCCGGTAAAAAAACAGGTGGCGGAAGTATTGAATTAGCTGCACCCGGAGAGGCAGGATATGTGCTTCAGACCTCTGCAAACAACGGAGGTGTTGTGTTTGACAAAACCATAAGACCCGGTGTCTATAAATTTACGAGGGAGGGAAAGAGATCGATTTTATCCCCGTAAACCTTGATACTGTTGAGTCAAATTCGACACAATTATCAGTAAGTGAAATTGAAAACTATTTTCAAACAATCAAAATAAAAAACGAACCGGAGTTTTTTAACCCCGCTGAGAATTTTGTACAGAAGATTTATGAGTCAAGAGTAGGCTCGGAATTATGGAAGCTGTTTATTATTATTGCATTGGGCTTAATTGCAGTAGAAATGTACATAACAAGGGTCAAAAAGAAGGACGTGGCAAAATGACAAGCGATCGGTCGTGTCTATTTCTTGTCTAATCTTTGTCCAATATATAATTGGACAACCATTAAAATAAGATGTAAACCAGTGAAAATTAGTTTTGATTTTTTGCCAAAAATGAAATATTTTTATGTTGCGAAATTTTAGGTAATGATTTATTAACAAACGAAGAGAGATAATCGGAGGCCTTAATGAGGATAAAACTGTTACTGTGTGCCTTATTTGTTTCCTTTATGCTTCTGTCCCCACAGGTTTTAGGCCAGGCCGGTAAGATTTCCGGACGGGTTTTAGACTCACAGACGAAGGAGCCACTTCCATTTGCTAATGTGGTTATAATGGGTACCAATCTTGGTGCCGCCACAAATTTGGATGGCGAATATATTATTATAAATGTTCCCCCGGGAACATACAAGATCCGTGCTTCGATGACCGGATACAACAATTATACTGTAGAGAATATCTCAGTGGCTACGGGTCTGACGACCTCTCTCGATTTTGCGATTGTGCCTGCTTCGTTTCAGACGGAAGAGGTTGTCGTAATTGCTGAAAAGCCTCTTATTAATAAAGATATTACTGCATCGACCTCTGTAATAGGCGATGAACTAATCTCTGAACTTCCGGTCACCGACATTTCTGATGTACTTCAGTTGCAGGCAGGTATTGTTGTTGGTGGTGGTGGAGAACTTCACATGCGTGGAGGCAGGGGTGGTCAGGTAGTTTATCAAGTTGATGGTGTTCCTGTTACCGATGCTTACGACAACAGTAATGTTGTTGATGTTGGTACCAACTCAGTAAAAGAGCTTCAGGTAATCTCCGGTGCTTTTAATGCTGAGTATGGTCAGGCAATGTCGGGTATAGTTAACATCGTAACAAAAGATGGTAGCAATGACTATACAGGTTCGCTCTCATTTTATGGTGGCGATTATTTTTCTTCCAATAAAGATGTTTTCTGGAATATCGATAAAATAAACCCTATCGCTGTTCGTAATATTGATGGTAGCATAAGTGGAGCTATTCTTAGAGACAAACTCTTCTTCTTTGCAAACGGAAGGTACTACTATAATGAAGGATACTTTTACGGGAAAAGGACTTTCTTAACTTCCGATATTTCAAGAGAGAACAGTGCAAATGCCAACTACAATCTTGTTGATGGCACAGATTCTCTGTTAACTCCGCTTGCAGGACCAAGAGGTGACGGTGCAATGGTTCCGACCAATGAAAACACCCGTTATTTTGCACAAGGCAAGTTGACTTACAGAATGTTTAATGGGTTTACTATCAGGTTCAGTTATCTGTTTGACAAACAGAATTATTTTGATGGTGCACCCAGGTTGACACCGGATAATAAACTGCAAAGATTCAGACAAGGTATTAGCAACACTTTCAGTATTAACCATGCACTCTCAAACTCCTCGTTTTATACATTAAACCTCTCATACTTCTTCAAAGATTACAGACACTATTTATACGAAGACATTTACACAGGAAATCCTGCCAGGCCAACTCTTTATGTTGACAACAGACTGAAACAGAATCCTCCTTACAGCTTCGATATTGGTGGAACTGACAACAATAGATTTGTTAGAAACACAGGTACCTACTCTTTAAAATTAGATTGGGAAACTCAGTTTAACCAGCAGATCAGTGTGAAGTTTGGTGCAGACGTTAAACAACATAACATCTACTTCGAGAATATCAATCTCGTTCCCATGACTGTAAATGGTGTTGATGTTAAACCATATAATGTTATTGCTCCTCCCGAATCTTCTACCGACCGCGATACATACACAAGAAAACCTCAAGAATTTTCCGGTTATGTTCAATCGAAGTTTGAGGCTTTTAACCTTATCTTCAACGCAGGTTTCAGAGTTGATGTTTTCAATCCTGATGGTAGAACTCTTTCAGACCCAACAGATCCTGACATAAGGAAACCTGTTAAGCCGGCAAACAGAGCAAAAACATACGAAGAAAGATTAACCTACTGGTATAAAGATGCTTCGTGGAAAACACAGATCAGCCCAAGACTTGGAATTGCATTCCCGATTACGGCAAGAGGAGTAATCCACTTCTCATACGGTCATTTCTTTCAGCTTCCAAGTTATGAATTGCTTTACAGCAATCCTGATTTTGAAGTTCTCGACGGTTCAGGTAATGTGGCTCTCTTTGGAAATGCCGACTTGCAACCACAGAAAACTGTTAAGGGAGAAATTGGTCTCCAGCAGCAGTTGTCTGATGACATGGCGATCGACATTACAATGTTTTTTGAAGATTTTAGAGACCTTACCGGTACACAAACCGATCAGATTTCAATTTTCGGAACACAGTCAACTTACAGTCAGTATGCCAACTCCGATTTTGGATTCTCTAAAGGATTCATAATCAAATTTGAAAAAAGATTTGGCGGCGGACTTTCCGTTAATATGGATTATACATTCTCAGTAACCAAAGGTAATTCATCGAATCCTGCGGATGCAAGAAATGCCATCCTTGGCGGTGCAGCTCCTGAAACATACATTGCTCCACTCGATTGGGATCAATCACATACCTTCAACCTGGCTGTAAGTTACTCAGTTCCAAGTGATTTTGGTATTTCATTGATCGCCAACTATTTCACAGGTCAGCCTTACACTCCTGCTGTTAATAAAAACACAAGAGTAACACAAAACGCTTTCCCAAGAAACAGCGATTACAAGAACGACATCTTTAATGTCGATCTGAGAGCATACAAAGAATTCGAAATCTTCGATCAGAAGATTACCGCATTCGTGAGAGTATTTAACCTGTTGGATCTTGATAATCCCCGTGGATTATATTCAGATACAGGCGATCCATACTTTACATTTGGGCTGCTTGAAGCCAAAAAAGTTAACCCCAGAATGTATTATAATACACTGGAAGAACTGTACTTAAATCCGGGCTTCTTCTCCGAACCAAGAAGAGTTGAACTCGGTTTATCGTATAACTTTTAATGCAGGTTGAGTCTATGAATAAATTTATGATATATATCTCGTTATTGCTTCTAATCGTTTTTGCCAACGAAGCATTAGCTCAGCGCGGCGACCCGAACCTGAGAAGGATCGGATATCATACGGGAAACCGTGTTGGTATCTCTTACTATAATGATGGACAAATATCCGGTTTTAACCAGGGTGTTGATATCAGAGGTGAGTGGCCGCTTGGATCGGGCGAAAACTATATTGGAGATTGTATCCCCCTTATTGGTGTTGAATTCACCAATCTACTCGGGGATATTAAACATTCGGTTTGTATCTCAAGAGGTCCTCGTGCAGGGCAGTTTGACGAGAGACACCCTTTGTTTAACTACTTTTGGGGTTGGAACCCGTTACCGGGATTTTTAAACCCTGCTTCAGAATCTGTTGCAATGTCACATTTGCCTGATTCATGGCCCATTGGTGGATGGAAAGATCAACCAACATGGGTTGACCCAATCACAGGAAAAACCCAATGGAATGGCTACTTTGGTCGTGGAATTATCCAGGCTGATCAAGAGAGCTACTACTGGGCAGATGACAATCAGGATGATGAGTTTAATGGAAACTTTAATCCCGATTCAAGAGACACATCCAGAAAAGGAATGGGTCTTACGATGGGTGTTAGAGGTTTCCAATGGTCAAGTTTTCTTGCTGCCAACAGTATCTTCTGGCTTTATGACATAAAGAACGAAGGAACAACCATCTTTAGAAAAGCCGATTTTGGTACCGTGGTTGGTACTCTTGCCGGTGGTGATGGCGACAGTCAGGATGATCTTGGATCATTTGATGTTAACAACTCAATCACCTATTCATGGGATAGTGATGGTTCGGGCAATAAAGGACAAAAAGTAGGTTACGTAGGATATGCATTCCTGGAGTCACCAGGTAACCCATTTGACGGAATCGATAATGATGACGATAGTGGCGATCCAAACGCACCAAAATTTGTTCAGACCTCATTTGATTCCGTGACTTATTTACCCGGCTCCGTTTTGGTTTTGATTGATGCAAACACCTATGCAAGAACTCAATATACAGTTACCGCAGGTGACAACACTATAACAAGTCTTGGTAAAACCACTACTTTCACACCGGGCGTTACATATTTCAGAGAAGGACATATCAAAGAAGTTATAAATGGTGTAGCTATACCGGATTCTTCATCAAATGATGGGGTTGATAACGATTTTGACGGTCTTATCGATGAAAACCAGGCGATCCATTTTGAGACCAGAAAACTTAAAAACCTTCCCGGCCTTAAACACAAAGACTTCAAGACAGGTCTTGCAGTTAATGCACCACTTATTGATGAAAGAAGAGATAATGATGCAGGTGCCATGACTTCTTCCTTTATAAAGATGGGTGATGGAACTGTTGTTTTGATGAATCACTGGTCAGGTGATGAAAATGCCAACTGGGTAGCAAGTGATTTAACAACCGGTGACATCAGAGATGATGTTGGCGCTGATGGTGTTGGCCCCTACGACGAAGGTTACCTTGGACCTGACGCTGATGGATCTGAAGGAAACGGCAGACCTGATCAGGGTGAACCAAACTTCGGAAGAGTTGATCCTGATGAATCAGATCAGATTGGTCTTACAGCATTCAACTTCTTCGAGCAGGCATCTTCTCCTAACATGAGTCAGGATGAGATTCTTTGGAACACAATGTACTCCGGAAGATTTGATGTAATTCCACCAAATCCCCAGGATGGTGATTTTATTTACGCTTCGGGTTATTTCCCATTGGCTCCTAATGTTACAGAGAGATTTTCAGTTTCTCTTCTCTTTGGACAGGATTATGCAGATGTGGTTCGTCAGAAAAATGTAGTTCAGCAGATTTACAATGCCGGTTACAAATTTCCACAACCACCAAGAAAACCAAAGATTAATATCACACAGGACGACGGTAAGGTTATTCTTTATTGGGATCCAAGACCTGTTGAAAACTCGATCGATTTTATCTCAAAATCAAAAGATTTTGAAGGTTATAAAATCTATCGCGCAAGTGACGCAGGATTCATCGATGCAAGAACCATTACCAATGCCTATGGCGTTTTATTCTTCAACAAACCGCTGAGACAATACGACGTAAAAGGAAATGGTATTAAAGGATTCTTTTATCCAAAGCCTGAACTGCTTGAGCAACTTGGTGGTATCACCTACTATCTTGGTGATGATACAACGGGTTTAACAAACAGATTCATCGATTCTTCTGCTGTTAAGGGACAGACTTATTACTACGCTGTTGCAGCTTATGATAAAGGTGATGCGGCGAGCAACATCTTCCCGAGTGAAAACTCAACTTTTATTTTCCGCTCTAACACAGGCGAGGTTATAACCGATGACAACACCGGTTATATAACACCCGGTGCAAGACCAATCGGTTATGTTGATGCAAGTCTTCAATCACTTACCGCCGAAACCACTCCGAGAGGAACCGGAAAAGTAATGGTCGAAGTTATTGATCAAGCAGCTATAAATCCAAAAAACACTTACCGTGTGGTTTTTGCTGATACTTCACTTCAGAGATATACTGAATCATGGTCATTGATAAATGTAACAAGCGGTGATACAGTTATTAAACAAGCAACCACATTTGGTGGATCAACTCCTATTGTGGAAGGATTCAGACTTCAGATTGCAAATGACGAAACAATAAAACTCGATACAAATAAATCGGGCTGGTACTTCAACGCACAGGATACAATTCCTGCCGCCGGTGGTGCCGGTTCAACTCAATTCCCCGGATTTACTTTCACTACATTCCTTGTAGGAACAAATACCGGAACGGTTTGGGCAGATGATTATTATCTCGAGTTTAGTCCTGACACTACCTTTGGTCTGTCTATCGCAGATACTTTAAGGCCTCCAACATCTTCGAATAGATTTCCGGCAAAAAGTACCAATTTTAAGGTAAAAAGAACCGCTAATGGTGCAGATGTTCCATTCGTTTATTACAAAACGGGTCAACAAAGCACTGTTCATAATATCTATTTCAAAGAAAATGTTAACGGTACAGTTTTGCGTACATGGAGACTTAATATCTTCATGGATGCAGTAAATGCTCCACTTCCCACCTCAGGTGTGCTGAAAACATTTACTAAAAAGCCTTTTGCAAGCTCTGATTCTTACCGGTTTAATATGAAATCGAGTTCGATCAACAGCGCCGCTGCTGCTAATGAATTGAAAAAATTAAAGTAGTCCCTAATCCTTATGTGGTTACACATCAGAATGAAGCAAGATTACTCAGTACACAGACGAGTGGTAGAGGTGAAAGAGAAATCAGATTCACACATATTCCACCCGGATCGAAGATAAATATCTTTACAGTAAAAGGAGAGTTGATTAAGACACTTCTTTCGGCTGACCAATATGTTGGAGATGTTTACTGGAACCTGAGAACTGAAGAAAATCTTGACGCAGCATTTGGTATGTATGTTTACACTGTTGAAATACCGAATGTCGGGACTAAAATCGGCAAGTTTGCCTTAATTAAATAGCGGAGATTAAGAGAATGAAAAGACTTTATTTTTTGTTTATTCTATTGTCTGCTGCTACTTTAATGTACGGTCAGACTAAGGTCGGCTCAACTGCTGCTCCATTCTTATCAATAGGGATTGGGCCAAGAGCTGTCGGAATGGGTGGTGCGTTCACTGCTACAGCAAACGACATCACAGCATTATATTGGAACCCTGCAGGTGTTTCGAGAGTTGGCGGAAGTGCCGCATACTTCTCACACACCAAATGGTTCGCAGATATCAACTTCAATTATGCTGCTGCGATGCTGAGCCTCGGCGACTGGGGTACAGTGGGTGGTAGTGTTACTATTCTTGATTATGGCGAAACAGAAGTTACCACAATTAAAGAACCTGATGGTACCGGTGAAACTTATGGTGCAAAAGATCTCTCTCTGGGATTGCACTATGCGATGAACCTTACTGACCGGTTTTCAATAGGTGGTACTGTTAAATATGTTCAGCAATCGATCTGGAACACAAGTGCTTCAACTGTGGCATTTGATCTTGGTGTGCTATTCCTTTCAGAAATCTACGGATTGAGAATAGGGGCTACCATCTCCAACTTCGGTGGTGACATGACAATGGATGGTAAAGATCTCCTGGTGCTCTACGATGTTGATCCCGGAATCTTTGGCAACAACGATCAGGTTCTCGCAAAATTGAAAACTGATCCATTTCCGCTTCCACTCACCTTTTAAGGTGGGGATTGCGATGGATGTCGTAAATACGCAGGATCTAAAATTCACTGTCGGTTTGGATGCACTTCACCCAAATGACAACTCAGAAAGCCTTAATGTGGGTGGTGAGGTTATATACAAGAACCTTATCTCTCTAAGAGGTGGCTACAAATCCCTGTTCCTCGATAATGCGGAAGAAGGACTTACGCTCGGTGTAGGATTGAACTACGATATAGCACCAAACCTTGGTTTATCGGTAGATTATGCATATCAGGATTTTGGTTTGCTTAAGAACACACAATTCTTTTCACTTGGGATTAAATTTTAGCTTATTTTACAACCATAAAAAAGAATAATTTGAACAAACAAATTCATTTAATGAGGAGAAACGCGATGAAGAAAATCTTTACGGCTGTGGTCTTAATTACGGCTATGGCATCAATGGCTTTCGCCCAGAATGCAGTGACATTTCAAGTTAACATGGGAAAACAAGTTACTTTGGGTAACTTTGATCCTAATGCAGATACTTTATATGTCAGTGGTGCATTTAACGGGTGGGGAACCGATAATCCGATCCCAAGGCCAGCAGGCAATGACTCAGTATGGGTCGTAACCGTACCAGCAGTTGGTCTGCACCAGATTCAACATCTGAATACAAATTCAGATACAGAGATGTATCCGCAGCTGCTGATGTTTGGGAAAATGTTGCAAACAGAGTGGAACTGTTGCCGGAAACCCAACTGTTCTTGATGTTGTTTACTTCAATAACGAAGCTTATGCAACAACTACAAATATCAGCCTGACTTTTTCAGTTAACATGGAACTTGAAAGACTATCCGGTAGATTCACACCATCAGAAGATACAGTTTCTGTAAACGGTAACTTCAATGGCTGGGCTTCGAAAGTTAATATCATGCTTCCAAGTGCAAACCCTGATGTTTATGAAGTAACTTTTGACAAAGAAGTTGCATTAGCTGAAGAATTGAACTACAAATACTGGTACACTCCTAATGCATGGGAAAGCCGTCCTAACAGACAGTATCTCATTACACAGCAGGATCTTACTGCAGGATTTTGATTCAGGAAGGTACATACAATGATGGTAGCCTTGCAACCGTTATTAACCAACCATGTACAATCAAATTGACTGTTAACACAAATGGCGCAAGTGGTCCTATCGGTCCATTTACTGAAGTTACCAATGCAATCGTTGCCGGTTCATCAGCTCCTTTGGGCTGGCCAGGTGGCGGATGGCCAACAAGTGACTCAGCGATCGTTATCAGATTATTTGATGACGGAACAAATGGCGATGTTACAGCCGGTGACAAGATATTTTCAAAAAATATTCTTTTCCCTGCTTACACTTCACTAGGTGCTGAATACAAATATGGACTTAACTTTGGATTGGCAACAAACCAGGGTTCAAATGATAACGAAGCCGGTGTTGGTTCAAACCATAGATTTGGATGGCAGATCAATTATGTAAGTGCAACCGCCGTTGATACATTCGGCAGAATCACTACATCAAACTTGATCAATGTTGTTACAGGCGTTAAAGAAATTGACAACAATATTCCTAACAACTATAACATGAGCCAGAACTATCCTAACCCGTTCAATCCTTCAACATCAATCCAGTTCAGCATCCCTGAAGCCGGAATGGTAAGAATGGTTGTTTACAATGTAACAGGTCAGGAAGTTGCAGTTCTTTTGGACGGCCAAAAAGCAGCTGGTAACTATGAAGTTAGCTTCGATGCAGCTAAATTGCCTTCAGGTATCTATCTTTACACAATCCAGTCAGGTAGCTTTACCCAGACTCGTAAAATGATGCTCTTGAAGTAATTTCTTCTTTTGAAGAGTTAAAATCCGGATTGCCGAAATGCAATCCGGATTTTTTATTTTACATGGTTGATTAATTATTTTTTTTGGAAAAACAGCTTAAAATGAAACAATATACCTCACACCCGGGCTTTTCAACATCGATGGCGGATGACAAACAACTGCAAGAATTGATCAGGAAAACTATTGTTGAAGAGAAGATCACACATGTCTTTGAATCAGGTACATATCTCGGAACCGGTTCAACGAGGATGATAGCAGATGCGTTTGCAGATGTGGGGGCTCCAAAAAAATTCATTACTGTTGAAGCAAACTACTTCAACTGGGTAAAGGCTGTTAAAAACCTTGAAAAATATCCTTTTGTTACACCGGTTTGGGGTTTAACTCTTAACAGGGAAGAAGCAATAAATTTTGTAGTAAATGACGAGATGTTAAAAAATGCGGACAAATATCCCGACATCTATTGTGATGGAGGTGATGATCCACATGGTTTCTACACAAAGGAGATTAAAGGTGAGTTTGGGAATTCCCGGTTCAGGATTCTAAACTATATATATGACCGGAAGATTAAAATAGCAGAAAAAAAAGATTACCAGGGTGAAAATATGATCAAAAAATACCTTACCGAGATGAAAAAGAACAATCCGCTTGTTTTGTTGGACTCATCAGGAGGGGTTGGTTACCTGGAATTTAAAACAACACTAAATGCATTGGATCATGAACCATTCTGCATTATTCTTGACGATGTCCACCATGTGAAACACCACAGAAGTTACCTTGATGTAAAAAAGTCTCCGGATTTTACGATAATCGGAGAAAATTACCAGGGTGGCTGGCTTTTTGCCATGAGGAAATAGTTTATTTGATATTTTTTATCTGACTGTTCAACTCTCTCGCACCCGGAAATTTTGGGTCAACTTCAAGACACTTCCCAAGATAAATTTTAGCAGAATTAAAATCTTTTAGATTTATGTAAGCACCCGCAAGATTATATAATGCCTGAGGATCCCTGGCATCATAGTTAATACTCTCCGAAAGCCATTTTTTTCCTTCTTCCGCCTTGTTTTCGCTCAACGCAAGAATTCCAAGCCATTTGGTTGCATAGGCACCCGGCGATATTGCATAACTTTGGAGTAAAATAACTTTTGCTTTTTCATAAAGCTTTAGCTGCATCAAAGCATCGGCATACATATTATAAAACTTAGTGGTGTAGTGGAATTGTGAAATTAAAACTTCAAATTCTTTTGATGCTCTGATTTCATCATTCTGAGCCACAAACCAGTTTGCTGCTTTGATGTGTGCTTCATCCCATTTTAACTCTCCCTGTGCAGATTGCAGAGCGAGTGAATCGATATAGTTTACAGGTGGTCTCATCTTTTCAAGAGGTATTTTTGTATTCGACCTGTTGAAAGGCCACTGTGATTTTATCCCCAGCAAACGATAGTCGGAAATAAGGGAATCAAGTTTTGAAAAGGGGAGATTAACCATGGACAGGCTGTCCAATACTTTGGAATCAAGAGCGACTTCAGGTTTCTCTTTTATAACTCCTAATTTTAATATGCCTTCAAGAAATAAACCCGACATCATGTTATAACCCGCCAAATTAGGGTGAAGATGGTCGGTCATCAAATCGTTGCCAACAATCCCATTCCTTGATACAACATTGAATGTGGAATCAATTTGAATTAATGATGCTCCATGTTTTGATGCCAGATCCTTTATAATAGAATTAAATGACTCCGGGGCTCTGAAACGAAGTTCATCCAAATCCTTCGCCTTTAAAAATTCTATTTTTGCTTCATCAAATTTCTCGTCTCTGTAAAGTTTTTCCGCTGTTTCAAAAGTTTTCCCGGCACCACTTTTCTCAGCAATAAAGGGGGGTTGATTGAGCAGGTTTGAGACAAGTGTCCCTATAACAACAGGTATATTATTCCCTTTCAACTCTTCAAGAATGTAATTCATGTTATGTTCAAATTGGTCAACTCCTGCTTGATAAAGATCGGAATCAAGAGGGATAAGTTTATCCTTTGCAAGTGACTCCATTAATCCGGGAGAAGCTTGTTGTTCCGGTTCCCCTGTAAAAACCGAGAGGAAAGTAACCGCATAACACGAAGTTTTCCCATACTCTGAAGGAAGCGGGACATGGGGGGTGAAGAGGCAATACTCGTCATCGAGGCAGCACCAAGGGCACCATAATATTCATTGTGACCCGTGTAAATGAGAACCAGATCGGGTTTTTGTAGAATAACATCTTCAAGTATATCCATAATTGCATAAGAATTTATGGCCGCAATTCCTAAATTCACAATCTCAAATTTTTTCTTTGGATAGAGGATTGAGAGGCGCTTATCAAGAAAACGGGAGAATCCACCATTGGGCTCAAACGGGAAACCGGCGGCACTGCTCTCACCCAGTATCATGATTCTCAGGGTGTTGGGGTCTTTGATTTTTGTGAATACATCGTTTATCGAGTGGGGAACAAACGAGGCTCCTTTAAAATACCTTTTTGTCAGGTCAGGATTAAGGACCAACAATTTCTCTTCACTTCCCGGAACGGTAATAAAAACAGGATTATCTTCAGCATATCCAAAGGCTCTTAAACCGAGTTCAACTAATCCAAGAATCAAAAAAGGGAGCAAAATTGAGACAATGTAAAACGATATCGGGTATTTTTTTTTGTTTGCCATTCGGTAAGTGTCAGTTTCTTAAATAAAGCGTATAAAATCGTAAAATATTGATTATTCTAAAACATAAATATAAGAATGAAACCAGTTAAATTTCTGCTTGTTCCGGTAATATTATTGATATTAAGCGGAAGTATCTTTGCGCAGCCCCAAAAGGAAGTGGTTGCAAAAATCGGGAATCGTGAAATAACATCCGAAGAATTTGTACTTCGTTACGAGATGTCACCCAAGTTCACCCCACATGTTAAGGGCGCTGTTAAAGGCTTGAAAGAGGAACTAATCTACACCGTTACCGCAGAAAAACTGTTTGCTCTTGAAGCTGAACTTTTGAGACTTGATACTTTAAAGGATGTGAAAAGAAGGATCGAACAATTTGAAAAAATGTTCGCCCGGGATGCCCTTTTTAAGGCCGAGATAGTAGATAAAATTGACCAGACCCAACAAACTCTCGCCAATGAGATGGCAAAAGCCATAACAAAAATCAAAATTAAGGCTATCAGAAACACCGATAAGGACCAGATCAATAATGTTTACAATTTCCTGAATACTGGTGTCCCTTTTGATTCATTGTTTTTTGATATCTACAAAAATGGTTATGAAGAAAATATGCTTGAACTTTCCTACGGCATGTTCGACTATGACATAGAAGAGAAACTTTATCAGAAGAAACCGGGGCAATATACAGAGCCATTATTTTATAACAATCTCTGGTACATTTTTTATGTTGAATCAAAAAGAGATTCTTCATTTAGTGACTCAAAGCAGATTGAAAACGAGTTTACGAGAGTAAAAAAACTGTACATTGAGAGGTTAACACAAAAGAACTATCATGCATTCAAAAAAGAGTTTTTTAAGGGATTAGAAATCTCAACCGATGGTAATCTTCTCACGGTTTTTGCGAGCAGGTTTCATGACCATCTTGTATACAAACTTATGTATGAACCAAATACCGCCAAATCACTCCTGGCAACAGGAAAGTGGAGTCTCAAAAAGTGAAGAGTTTTATTTTACCAGAGCTAAAATTTCTTCAGATACTTTGCAGTTGCCTTACTTTTCCCACAATTCCAAAAATTACTCTCTCGAGGATTTTATCTATTTCCTTGCCGGTGATGTAAGGGAAATTGAATCTGTTGATTCCACCAAACTTATGATAAAATTGAAGAATTGGACGCGGGATTTTATCGAATCGGAAGCCTTGGCTGAAGAAGCAATGAAGCGGACACTTCATAAAAAGCCCGATGTTAGAAGGGAAATTAATATCTGGCGTGATTACACCCTTTCTAACGCCTACCAGGCTCTTTATCTCGACTCCTCGGATATTAGTGACGCAGAAGTGATGGATTATTTTGTAAAACGGAACAACGGGCAGACAGGGGGAGTGACACTTAAACTTGCGAGAGCAGTAAGCTCTGATCTTGATGCGCTCGCTTCCTTGATTTCAGGGATGGATGAAGGAACTGATTTTCTGACTTTGGCGAAGTCCGTAAACGGCGACAGCGACAAGGAGATAAATAGCAGAGTGGATGAGTTTGTTCCGGCTTCCGAATATGGTGAGGCGGGTACGATAGCGCTGAAATTAACCCCGGGAAGAGTTTTTGGACCGGTCAGGATAGGTGATGAATATGTCGTGATGAAACTGATCGATAAAAAGCTTGAGGACATCTTACTGGTTGAAGAGTTTGATGCAGTAAAGGAGAAATTAAAAAGAGATCTTGGTTTCCAGAAATATTATAAATCGATGGTGAAGAACACAGCCTCACTCGCTTCAAAATTTAATGTAAATATTGATCTGAACAAAATTGATGAATTAAAAGTAACAGAAACAAATGCTGTTTATTTTCGATACATGGGATTTGGAAGCAGAATTACAGCTTTTCCTCTTATGAGACCATTCACTGAATGGGTGGATGAATGGAAAAAAATGAAGGAGTTGAACCCCTGATTATGTTTCGGGGATAAATCCCAGTTTTTTATTAAATACCTCGATCGACCTCCATATCGCAAAAGAGAAAAACGGAGCTACAAAAATATCAATTGTGTAATGCACATGTTGAAGCAGTATAAAAACTGACATTAACACTGCAAGAGCGACAAGGATATATTTCAGCGTTTTGTTTTCAACAATGTAAGCAAAAAGAACCGCAACTGAAATGTGCCCCGAAAAAAAGAGGTCATGTTTTAGCACAATTCCTGAACTTAAAGATGAAATAAATGGATCAAAGAGGGGAATAAGTGTTTCTGGGGCTTTAAGAGGAAGCAGCCACATTGCTACAAGTCTCGAACTTAGCAGGAAAAAATAGGCCTGGAAGCCCATCATAAATCTGACCGGCCGTTCGGTTATATAATAAAATGTTATAAACACACCGCCATAGAGCATCAGAAAAATCCACCATGTTAGATCCACGGGACTAAACAGAGACAAAACAGGATCAACAAAACTGAATCCCTCCCGCACTTCATTTATTTCAAGAATTCTCGGCGCTACATATGCGAGCATCAAACTGAATATTACGGTTGCGATAAAAAATAACCGGAATCTGCTTTCTTTAAATCTCAATTTCCAGTTTGTGGCTACTCTGGTGGGGTATGTCGAAATAATAATCCTCTCGGAAAAGTTAATAAATGCACACGCAAATATAAAGAATGAGTTAAGATAACCCGCTTTTGATTTATCAAAAAAAAGAAAATCTTTACTGTTTATGACAATGTAAATTGTTAATAATTTCATTATTTGAGTAAAAACGCCTATTCTAAGTGGTACAATTTTTGATGTATAGATTTGCCACAAATATAAGTTAGAGAATGTTCAAATCGCTTGTACACCCGGGATCATTTAAAGGTGGAGTACATCCAGCAGAAGCAAAAGAGCTTTCGATGGATTCTCCATTTGAACGAATGCCCAATCCGAAGATGATTTATCTCCCCCTCTCTCAGCACGCAGGCAAAGAATCAAAACTTTTGGTCACCAAAGGCAGCATGGCAAAAAAAGGTGAACTACTCGCTGAACCCGACGGGTTTATTTCAGCTCCGATTCACTCCCCAGTGAACGGGACAGTTACCAAAATATCAAAAACTGCAAATCTTTCAGGCATCCCCAAAAGTGTTATTGAGATCTCTGTATCTGAAGAGAGCGAACCGTCATACCTTGAGGCAATTGACTACAAAACTGCAAATAAAACACAACTACTCGATAGAATAAAAGATGCCGGAATAGTCGGCATGGGCGGAGCTGCGTTTCCTGCCTTTGTAAAACTTTCACCCCTCCCGGTAAAAAAATCGACAAACTCATCATAAATGCCGCAGAATGTGAACCATATCTTACACGCGACTACCGTTTAATGCTCGAATATACCGATGAATTGATCGCCGGAATCGAAATCCTCATGAAAATCACCGGGGTTGAGTGTGTAATTGGTATCGAAGACAACAAACCAAAAGCAGTTGAAATCTTAAAAAATAAACTCGGAACCCGCACTGATATTACAGTAAGGGTTTTACCTGTTAAGTACCCACAGGGTGCTGAAAAAATGTTGATTTACGCAGTCACAGGAAAGAAAGTACCCCCGGGTAAACTTCCAATGGATGTTGGAGTTGTGATGCAGAATGTTGGAACCGCAATTTCTGTTTACAACGCTGTCGCTATTGGTGAACCTCAGATAGAAGCTTATGTTTCAGTTACCGGGGGTGGAATCACAAAACCCCGTAACATCATAGTTCCCATTGGAACCCCTGTTTCAGAGATACTCGATTTCTGTGGAGGATTAAAACCCGATGCAATAAAAGTTATTGCAGGTGGTCCCATGATGGGCAACAACCTCTATGATTACAGTGCACCCGTTATGAAAGCAACTTCAGGGTTACTTATTCTAACGGAGGCCGAATCACGACCCGGTGAAGCAATTGCCTGTCTCAGGTGTGGGAAGTGTATCGAAGTTTGTCCGGTTAATCTGATGCCAACAAGACTCTCGCAATACTCAAAACTTCAACGATTTGAAGATGCCGAGGCTTCCGGAATTCTTGTTTGTATGGAATGTGGTTGCTGCGCTTATGAATGTCCTGCAAATATTCCACTTGTACAGTGGATCAAACTTGGTAAAAAGGAAGTGATTAAAATAAAACAACAGGAAAGGAAGAGTGCCTGATATGGATACTGCTACCACTGTTGAATTAAAAAATAAAACCATTCTCACCAGCACACCTCATGTCCACTCAAAATTGAGCGCACAAAAAGCGATGTGGCTGGTTGTCATTTCTCTTCTGCCACCTTTGGTGATGGGGGTTATCTATTTTGGTCTTTATCAGCTCATTGTTGTTTTGGCGGCCCTTGCCGGGGCTGTAATGACTGAATCGGCTATAAAGTATATAAGAAAACAGAAGGTCACCATTTTTGATGGAAGTGCCGTAATTACCGGACTTCTTCTTGGACTGATTTTACCTCCGGGATTAAATCCTGTGTTTGCTTTCATCGGGTCGGTTGTCGCCATTGGCTTTGGAAAAGAAGTGTTTGGAGGATTAGGATATAATATCTTTAATCCCGCGCTTGTTGGAAGAGCATTTTTGCAGGCAGCATACCCGGTGGCGATGACCACCTGGAGTACCCCGGCAATGGCAGTTGACACCGTAACAAAAGCAACTCCTCTCAGCCTCTTTAAATTTGAAGCAATTGCTTCAAAAGGAGGAGTTGATGCGATGTCCCTGTTCCTGGGGAATGTTGGCGGATCGATTGGAGAAACATCCTCAATTGCCATACTTGTTGGGATGGTCTTTTTGATTGTCATGAAAGTGTTGAACTGGCGTGTTCCACTTGCAATGATTGTTGGATTACTCCTTTTCAGCGGTATTTTCTGGCTCATAGACCCCACAAAATTTGCATCACCCATCCATCACCTTTTTATGGGTGGTTTTATGTTTGGTGCTGTTTACATGGCGAGTGATTGGGTTACATCACCGGTTACCAACAAAGGAATCTGGATTTATGGCATGGCAATTTCATTAATTGTTGTCATGATCAGGTTGTTTGGTGGACTTCCTGAAGGTGTCATGTATGCAATTTTAATCATGAACGGATTTGTTCCGCTTATTAACAGATATACAAAACCTGTAATTTTTGGAGAAGAAAAATGAATAATGTGACAAAAATGCTGGTTACCCTCGTAGTAATTGGAGCCATCTCAGGGGGTCTGCTCGCCAAAATATTTGAATGGGCAGATCCTCAGATTAAAGCGAATGCACAAAGAGAAACCGAAAGAGCCATCTTTGTGGTTCATCCTGAGGGTAAAAAACAGGAAAAAGTGACCGGAATTCCGGATGAACTTTACAAAGTGATGGATGTCAAAGGAAACCTTATTGGTTATGCGATACAGATCAAAGGAAACGGTTTCCAGGGAGTAATCAAGATGATGATGGGAGTATCCCCCGACTTAAAAAAGATTACAGGACTTACCGTTCTCGATCAGGTTGAAACCCCGGGACTTGGTTCCGAGATCACTAAAGAGAGTTTCACCGATCAATTTAAAAAGGTTGATCCAACTCCTGCAATTGTTGGTAAAAAAGGTGCCACTGAAACTCCAAACGACATCCTGACAATTACAGGTGCAACTATTTCTTCAGTAGCAGTTGTAAAAATTATGAATCTTGGAATTGAAGAGTTGAGAAAACTTAAAAAGGAGGGGAAGATATGAGCAAATCAAACAGCCCCATAAACGATTTCATGAACGGAATCTGGAAACAGAATCCGATCTTTAAGCAGGTGCTTGGAACCTGTCCCACTCTCGCCGTAACTGTTTCAGTTGTTAACGGTGTTGCAATGGGACTTGCAACCACTTTTGTTTTGCTTTTCAGCAGTCTGATCATTTCGATGATCAAATCATTGATTCCCAATCAGGTCAGAATTGCTGCATACATCGTGGTGATAGCAACTTTTGTTACCATTGTTGATATCGTGATGAAAGCTCAGTTCCCCGAATTAAGTAAGGCACTTGGACCATTCATTCCGTTGATAGTCGTAAACTGTATAATTCTTGGAAGAGCTGAAGCTTTTGCATCAAAGAACACGGTTGTTCGATCCGGATTTGATGCCCTCGGAATGGGTGCCGGGTTTACACTGGCTTTACTGGTCATTGGAGGTATTAGAGAGATTCTCGGATCAAACAAACTTTTTGGTTTTGTTGTGCTTCCTGATACCGTTGAACCGATGTTAATCTTTATCCTTCCTGCGGGAGCATTCCTCACTCTTGGAATTCTCTTTGGCATTGCCAACAATTATGAGCAGAAGCAAAAAGATAAAATAATTCAGAAAGCTATCGCCGCAGAGAGGTCAGCAAAACTTGTAACCGTGCCGGCTGCTCCACAAACTGAAACTGAGGAGGCATAAGATGGATCTGTTATTAATTTTTCTTTCTGCTGCAATCGTAAACAATTTTGTTCTTTCATACTTCCTGGGAATTTGTCCTTTCATCGGAGTATCAAACAAACTGACTTCTGCGTTTTCGATGGGAGTTGCCACTACATTTGTGCTTGTATTAACTGCTGTGGTAACCTGGATGATCAATAATTTGATATTGCTTCCTGCCGGCCTCGATTATTTGCAGTATGTTTCCTTCATCCTCGTTATTGCGTCGCTGGTTCAGTTTGTTGAGATGTTTATTAAAAAGACATCACAGCCACTTTACCGAGCACTTGGAATTTACCTTCCACTCATCACAACCAACTGTGCTATTCTTGGGCTTGCCCTTTTCATGGCGCTTCGCGATTATTCGATGATGGAAAGTATATTTTTTGGACTTGGCGCCGGAACAGGCTTTACACTTGCTTTGGTAATCATGGCAGGAATAAGAGAAGAACTTGAACTCGCCGATATTCCCAAACCATTTAGAGGTGTCCCAATCACTCTGATTACTGCGGGACTTCTTGCAATGGCTTTTATGGGATTTTCGGGACTGATATAGAAATTAAAACTGGAGTTTAAAATGATAAACAGAAGAGATTTTTTGAAATTATCGGGTGTTGCGCTTGTCGCCCTGGGAAGTGGTGCAGGTCTTAAAAACTGCTTTTCCGTCCCGAAAGGGATGTAACCCTTGCAGCCCTTCTGCCGGATGATACAGTAATGCTGGCAAAAGTAATAAACAACCTTGCTGGTGAAGCGGGTATCTCCCTGAAACCTTCCTCAACCATGGTTATTGGAGAAAATTCACTTGTTTCCAAACTTGTAAAACTTGGTTTCTCAGCCCAAAAGGTTAATGATCCACGATTTGCCATTTCAATTTCACGGATAGCTCCGCAAAATGAAGGTGATATCTTTGTTCATACGGAAGACCTGGCGGTTCTTAGACCTGAAACAGGATTCTCAAATTCCCTTAGAAGTTTGCGTCAGGAATTAAAATCGACAAAAGCTTCGCTTCTCCTTTCAGTGAGGTCACTTGGTGAAAATGATTCAAAAGGTGAACGATTTGTTGTGATTGAATCGGAAGGAAAAAAGATCGAAAGACTTTCATTAACAGGAGAAGTAAAAGAAATTTCCGTTTACGGCGGGAATATTATTTCGGTTGGCAATGGCAGAGCTTTTGTAAAACATCACGGCTGTAAACATGGTATTTGCACAAGTATGGGTCATGTTTCCATGGCTGGTGATGTTATCGCCTGTGCTCCACATCAGACAATGATTTCTGTTGTAAAAGCTTAAAATGTTCAATCGGAAAGCCGTCTTTTTTTATTATCGCGTTCATCCTCTTTTTCCTTGTGGGTCTCTTCTATTCAGATTGCGGCAGCACGACGAACAGAAAGGTTAAACAGATAATGCCTTTGATGGGAACTGTTGTTGAAATACAGATTCTTGAGGGTGAAGGACAAAATTACCCTGTGGCATTTGAGAAGGCTTTTGATGAGATCAAACGAATTGATTCACTCTTTTCCGATTATAAAGATTCGAGTAGTATCAGTCTGATCAATCGTTTGGATTCCGGTAGAGTGGTTATGCCAAAAGAGGTGGTGGCTTTGATAAAAAGAGCCATAAAAATTTCGGCTGAAACTAACGGGGCTTTTGATGTCACTGTTGGAGGGTTGGTCAAACTTTGGGGCTTCAAAGATGAAACATACCATGTTCCTGTAAAAGATTCAATCTTGATGGTGATAAAAAACATCGGTTATTCAAATATTGAAGTGCCTGATGATTTTACCATTATCAAAAAGAAAAATTCACAACTTGATCTTAGTGGAATCGCAAAGGGTTATGCTGTAGATATGGCTTATTTGGTGCTTAAAGGTCTGGGGATAAAAAGCTTTTTGATAAATGCCGGCGGTGAGATCAGAGGAATGGGTGAAGATTGGAAGACCGGAGTTCAAGACCCGTTTTCAGAACAGGGAATTGTTGAAGTTATTGTTCCCGGTGACAAAGCTGTGGCTACATCGGGTAATTATCAAAACTACTTTGAAGTTGATAAAATCCGCTATTGTCATCTGTTTGATCCTAAAACGGGATTCCCGGCAGACAAGGTGGTAAGTGTAACGGTGATCAGTGATGATGTAACCATTGCAGATGCTTTGGCAACCGCCTTTTTTGTGGTTGGAATCGAAAAAAGTAAAGAACTGTTGAAAAAATTCCCCGGAAGTGAATTTTTGATCATCGATAAAGATGGTAAAAAATTCTACTCTGACGGATTCAAAAATTATACAAGGAGTTGATATGGACACTCAATTTTTAATTGCTCTTGCAACAATGGGAGGCCTCGGTTTTATTTTCGCCGGCGCTTTGGCTATTGCAGACAAAAAGTTAAGAGTTGAAGAAAATCCTCTTATTGGTGATATAAATGATGTGCTCCCGGGTGCAAACTGTGGTGGCTGCGGTTATGCGGGTTGTTACGACTTTGCATGCCACGCAGCGGACAAAACTGCTCCGTCAAATGGTTGTCCTGTTGGTGGTACCGAAACAGCTCTTTCAATCGCACGATTGTTGGGGGAAGAGGCCGGTGAGGTTGTCAGATTTCTCCCAAGAGTCCTTTGCCGGGGTGGGAATGTTGAAGCAGTAAAAAAATATTCAACTTACCATGGACCCCTTACCTGTAGTGCAATGGACCTTCTTTCGGGTGGAGACAAACTTTGTTTCTACGGTTGTTTAAGCGGTGGTGACTGTGTTACATCATGTCCTTTTGGAGCCATGGTGATGGGGGAGAATGGATTACCTGAGGTGATCGAGTCACTTTGTACAGGTTGTGGAAAATGTGTTAAAGCCTGTCCAAGATATATCATCGAAATGCACCCCGCAAATCGAAAAGTTTTTGTATTTTGCAAGAGTCATGATGACCCAAAAACTTCGAAGTCTGTTTGCTCTGTTTCCTGCATGGGATGCAGTATCTGTGCCAGAAAATCGGATGGAAGTGTTGTCATGGATAATAATCTGGCAATAATCGATTATGACACACTTGATATAGAAAAAATTCCATTTGAAAAATGTACAACCAAAGCGATCAGAATGATAGAACTGGTAGAAAAATAGCCAATGGCTGAAGTATTCACCGAAGAAGGAATTGTCGTTGAAAAAAGAGGTGATCTCGCCGAGATTGCCATCATGGATAAAGGTAATTGCAAAACCTGCGCTGCGAAGCCGTTTTGTAAAACCAATGAAGATGGAGTCTATTCCAATCTTACCGTATATGACAGACTTGGTTCAAAACCCGGAGATGAGGTTATCATCGAAGTTAAGGGCTCTGATCTGCTAAAAGCTGTTATGATGGTTTATGGACTCCCCTTGTTTTTGTTTATCTTTACAATTGGAACTCTCATCTATTTTTATAATGGGGATATTAACAAAGAGATTATAGCATTTTTCTCGGCAGTGCTTGTTCTGGCCGTCTATTATACAATTATAAAAATTGCCGGTGTTAAAGGGAATGTGAAGAAGGAAAATCTTCCTAAAACAGTAAAAATAAAAAAATCCTTTCAGTCAATTAATCATTAAACAAGGATATTAATGTTTAAAATAGTCTCAGCAGAATTTTTGGCACCCGAAGTTAAACGATTTGAAATCGAAGCCCCAAAAATCGCTGCAAAAAGAAAAGCAGGACAATTTGTTATTGTTCGTATTTCTGCTCATGGAGAGAGAATCCCTTTGACTATAGCTGACTCTTCAGTTGAACGAGGAACGATAACCATTATTGTTCAAGGAATTGGCAAGACCACCAGGGAGATTAACGAACACAAGACAGGCGACTTCTTCATGGATGTTGTTGGTCCACTTGGACTTCCATCTCATATCGAAAATTTTGGGACCGCAGTCAGCATCGGTGGCGGAGTTGGAACTGCTATTGCATTCCCCACTGCCAAAGCATTAAAAGAAGCAGGGAACCACACCATCTCCATAATTGGCGGTAAGTCGAAAGAATATGTCATTCTTGAGAAAGAGCTCAGAGAGATTTGTGACGAAGTATATCCAACAACCGATGATGGCAGTTATGGCTATCATGGATTTGTAACGGGTAAATTGAAAGATATTATTGAATCGGGCACAAAAGTCGATTTTGTATTGGCAATTGGACCCATCCCCATGATGAAGGCTGTTGCGGAAGTTACCAGACCCTACGGAATAAAAACAGTTGTCAGCCTCAATCCCGTCATGGTTGACGGCACAGGGATGTGTGGCGGGTGCAGAGCCGTGGTTGGTGGACAAACAGTATTTGTTTGTGTGGATGGCCCCGAATTTGATGCTCATGAGGTTGATTTTACACTCTTGATGAAAAGAAACAATACATATAGAAGCGAAGAAAAATCGGCACTCGACAAACATGTCTGCAACATTGATAAACAATTTGCAGAAGCAATTAACAATTAGTTTAACCTTTTAACTTAAATAAAAGAGAATCAATGGCAGAGTTAACAAAAAAAGAGAGAATGCAAATTCCTCGCCAACCCATGCCCGAGCAGGCTCCCAACTCAAGAAACAAAAACTTTACAGAAGTTAATCTTGGTTTTACAGAGGAACTTGCAAAACTTGAAGCAGAACGCTGTTTACAGTGTCCAAAACCTAAATGTATTGAAGGTTGTCCGGTTGGGGTGCAGATTAAAGATTTTATTAAGTTGGTCGCCGACGGTGACTATCTCGCTGCTGCCTCCAAAATCAAAGAGAATAATGTTTTGCCTGCGGTTTGCGGAAGAGTATGCCCCCAGGAAGAACAATGTGAAGCAAAATGTGTTACAGGCCTAAAAGGGGAATCGGTTGCGATTGGCAGGCTTGAAAGATTTGTCGCCGACTATGAAAGAACCACGACAGGGATCCGCCAGGCTGAAATTAAAACCAAAACCGGCAAAAAAGTTGCCATTATCGGGAGTGGACCGGCGGGACTTAGCTGTGCAGGTGAACTTGTACAACTTGGACATACAGTCACTGTATTTGAGGCACTTCACGATATCGGCGGTGTTCTGATTTATGGAATTCCCGAATTCAGATTGCCAAAAGAGATTGTAAAAGCCGAAGTGGACGCACTCGAAGCTTTGGGTGTTGAATTTAAAACCAACAGCGTAATTGGTTTCACCGATACCATCGATGAATTGATGACAGTGGAAGGGTATGATGCCGTTTTTATAGGTGTTGGGGCGGGACTGCCATACTTCATGAATCTTCCCGGCGAGAATTACAACGGTGTTTACTCTGCAAATGAGTTCCTCACAAGAGTGAACCTCATGAAGGCATATAAATTTCCCGAATATGACACACCTGTATTTGATGTAAAAGGAAAAAATGTTGCTGTTTTTGGTGGTGGAAATACCGCCATGGATGCAGTCAGAACTTCAAAACGATTGGGTGCCGCTAACGCGCGCATAATATACAGAAGAAGTGAAGTGGAAATGCCTGCAAGAATTGAAGAAGTTCATCATGCCAAGGAAGAGGGGATTGAATTTGTTATGCTCACCAATCCCCTTGAGTTCCTGGGTGATGAAGCCGGCTGGCTTCATGGAGTAAAACTCAAAAGATGGAGCTTGGCGAACCTGATGCTTCTGGAAGAAGAAGACCCGTTGCGATACCCGGTTCAGAGTATGTTATGCCAATCGACATGGCAGTTATTGCAATTGGTAACGGCTCAAATCCAATCATTAAAAAGACAACACCCGATATCGACTTCAATAAATGGGGTAATATCACGGTTGAAGAAGCCACAATGAAAACCTCTAAAAAGGGTGTTTTTGCAGGTGGTGATATCGTCACGGGTGGAGCAACTGTTATCCTTGCAATGGGTGCCGGCAGAAAAGCTGCCACGGCGATTAATGAGTATCTAATGCAATAATGCAGTAATCCAATAAAGCAGTAATAAGATGCGGATATAGCGGATAATCACGGATTTTAGCCGTTAGTGAGAGGAGTGGTAATCGTCCCGATTGCCGTCTGCAAAACTAAATTCCGTAAGAGATAGTTCCGCGGATTCCACACGGATTTCCGCGGATGATATATAGGACGCAGATCCACCACTGCGGACAGGTACACGCAGATTAGACGGAGTTTCGCAGAGAGGTTTGAAGTATTTTTTAAAACCACAGAGCACACAGAGTCCACAGAGGATTTTTTATAGAGTTGTAACTAGAGGAAACATTTGGATGATAGCAAGTGCTTTTTCTTCTAAATGAATCCGGGATGAGCAATTCTACTCGAGATTCTCAACTCTTTCTCTGTGTCCTCTGTGTGCTCTGTGGTTTATTGTGTCTTTATTTCATCAAAACCATCTTAACCGTAAGTGATTTTGTTCTGCCGGAAATTGTATTTGTACACAAAACCTGACAGAAATACATCCCCGAGGATTCGTTACCCATCTCAAAATCCTGTTCAAAATATCCATGACTTAGAACCCCTCTATCAATCTCTTTTACCTGTTCTCCCATTGCATTGAAGACTTTAATCACAACTCTATTTTCTTCGGGAAGTGAAAATGTCACCTTTGTTGAAGGGTTAAACGGGTTTGGGTAGTTCTGTTGAATTGCATAATTCTCGGGTATTTCGCCGTAGATTACTTCGACTTCTTTGGAATAGTGAAAATCTCCGTTATAGTCAATCTGTTTCAGGCGGTAGTAAATAAATCCCTGTTCTGAGAGAGTAAGATCATCAAATGTGTAGTAGATTTTTTGTGTTGCCGTTCCGTGACCTTTTGAAAAACCAATTTTCTTCCAATCGCCATTCTTAAATCTTCTTTCAATCTCAAAACCCATGTTGTTGGTTTCAGTCTCGGTTGTCCATTGAAGTGTGACTTTGTTACCTAACGGGATAGCAGAAAATGCGGATAACTCAACCGGTGTGTTTCCGCGGTTGTTGGTTTTCCATATTCCGGATCCCCCGGAATTAACTATTGTGACACCAATTCCTTCAAATAAATCATACATTCCCATCCATGAAAATTTACTACTGTATGAAGGCAGGAATTCGTTTATTTTCCATGTCAAACCACCATCATAAGTTGAGTATAGATTATTGGCACTAACATATATGCTAAGGGAATCTTTCATATAAATATAGGATGAGTTTTCCATTCCCGGGTAGATAGTGGTTCCAGATGCAATCCAAATGGTGCCGTCTTCTTGGGTATATATATCATAGATATTGCCTGTTGGTGATTGTGAAATAGAGTCCATAGTCAAGCAGAGGTCTTCAGATTTAGAGAAGACTTTATCGCTTGCCAGATAGACAAGGGAATCATTCACTATACTAATTTTTGTAGCTTTTCCTTTTTGCATTCTTCTTGTAGCCCAGTGGTTCCCCCGATCGGTTGAAACAAAAAGCCCGCCACCTTCATCAGCAATAATCGCATAACCCGGATCGAGAAATGCAGCAGCAGAGTGATTTAAAAAAGTCTGATCTGTTCTTATTTCCCAAGGTTCATTGATATCGAATCTGGAAACGGCAAAAAATATTCCGTCTCCGAGGAGATACACGCGATTTTCAAAAATTTTGACGTCTTTATAATGGCGAGATACTCCAATCTGCGACACATATCTCCATGTAACTCCGGTATCTGTAGTATATAATAGTCCGTTTTCAAAATGGAGTGGGGATATGGCGGTTGTGGGATTTAAAAATTTAATATTAAAGGGAAAACCTGCGAAATTAATCTCACCTAAGTCTTTGAATAACCATGTCAAACCCTTATTCGTAGATGTTGCCATTAATGGGGCAAAGTAACCTCGCCAAGGGTCAACCTGAACCCAGCGGGCACTTCCCACAACTAAGATACTATCATTAATCTCATCAACGGTTTTTGGGTAAGAGATTCCTGGCGGATTGTACATGTTGGTGAAGGTAATTCCCCCGTCAGTTGTGTGGTGGATTTCTCCATATGCAAAAACCCATCCTTTAAGAGCGTTTTTAAAATGAAACCCGTCAATATACTGAGCCGAGTCAATAATATTCCAGTTCACTCCCTTGTCAGTGGATTTTAATAAATAATTAACCCCAGCTCCACCAGAACCATAATCGCCAGCAGCATAAACGGTTGTGCTGTCGAGGAATTGGATTTTCTTCAAGTTTTGGAATTGGGTTGGTAGATTGATCTCTGACCATATCGACCCACCATCAGAGGTAAAAATCATTTGGCTCGGGGAATTCAATCTGGCGAAAATATGGTTCTCATCAATAACAGATGCTTCTGTCAAACTGAGTATAGGGATTCTCTGTGTGCGAAACCAATTCTTCCCCCCGTCACTGCTTTTTATCACATAACAAGTGTCATCCATAAAAACAGCAGTAAGATTCAGTGAGTCGCTCATGTGGAAACTAAATAGACTTCCGTTCACCGGATTGATTTCGATTGGTTCCCACTGCGAGAACAAAACCGAATTAAACACTAAAAGTATGATAAATAATCTTTTCATAATGATTTCCATTTTTTACTCTCATAAAGAGTTTTTTTTAACCTGATACATTATAGTTAGTTTTATCAGGAGACTATTTGGTCACTAATATTTTTATAAACTCCGAACCGGATTTGGTTGTTAATCTAAAAACATAGATGCCCGTAGGAAGTCCTGCAGCATCAACTTTATTGAATTTTCGCCGGCAGGGAAGTTACCATCAAGAATGTCGGTTACAGTTCTGCCGAGGATATCGTAAAGTGTTCCCTTGGCATATCCGGCAACAGGCATATTAAATCGTATGGTGGCAGATTGGTTTCCCAAATTGTTGTTCAGAGAAACAGGATTAGGAAATGACTTCAAATCGATCGAGACCGGGATTTGGGAATCATCCTCAATCAAGCCAACAGTTGGTTTATAAGTTAAAGTATGAACCCCGATTGGAGAGGGACTTGAAACCAATTTTGGTCTGAAAAATTTATCGCGCAAAGTAAATCTGTATCTAAATTTTAAACCTGCTTTCATTTTTGTGCTATCAAGTTGCATTGTGAAGGTAGTGGTGGGTGTTGTGGCTGCCACAGCACTTAAAACAGGTGTGGTGGAGACTGAATCATTTGAATAATAATACCAAATGAAGAGTGAATCGTTAAAATTTATATCTGAAGTATATTGGGCGTAATAGTTGTGCATATCGTGTGTTGTATTAACGATAAAAGTCTTTTCGAACACCGATATATTCGGATTTGAGTAATAAGTGAGAATAGGTGCCCAGGCTTGAACATTATAGATAGTGTCACCATTTTTATTAAATCTTAACATTTCGAATGCAGAGTACTCCCTGCTATACCCCCAGAAAGTCAGATAATAATGGTAGTAGTACATTCGGCGTAACCCAAGTCCTCTTTCAGCTTGATATTCGCTTTTTTCAATTGCAGACGCGTTAGTGACTTCGACTCTATAAGTTCTTACTGAATCGGTTCCGCTAACATAAATCGTACGGAGTCCAAAACTTGGGAGCTGTCCGACATAACTTCCACCCGGAGGGATGTTAAAATCTAACATCATATATTTTGTACTGCCTCGCAAATAGTATAATTTATTATTAGCTTCATCCATCCCAAAATAAGTTTGTGACCGGCACAATAACCATTATAGAATTTGATACCATCGATTTCAATCATTGACTTAATCGAAGCTTGCGAATTAGTAATAGTGGTACTATTGCTCCAATTATCAAATTGATTCCATTTGTAGACGAACTGCTCTTTGTCCTGGAGACTCATCACAAAAAATGGAGTGGTTTGAGCATAGATATTCAAAAAGGGAACCAGCATTAGTGTAAATATGCTGATTAACAGGCGGGGAAATTTTTCTTTTTCCATATTTATACTTTTATTTTTCATTTTATCAAATATACATTTTTAAAAACCACAGAGCACACAGAGTTTACCGAGGGACAAAACCGCAAAGAGCGCAAAGGACGCAAAGAAAGAATTACAAAAACCATCCGTGTTAATCTTTGCTAAATCCGTGAAATCTGTGTAACAATTACAATCTTTATCTGCGTTAATCTGCCTAATCCCCGTGTATCTGCGTACTCTAAAATCGTTATCTACTTCATCAAAACCATCTTAACCGTAAGTGATTTGGTTCTGCCTGAGATTGTATTTGTACACAAAACCTGACAGAAATACATCCCCGAAGATTTGTTACCCATTTCAAAATCCTGTTCAAAATATCCATGACTAAGAACCCCTCTGTCAATCTCCTTTACCTGTTCTCCCATTGCATTAAAGACTCTGATCACAACTTTATTCTCTTCGGGAAGTGAGAATGTCACCTTAGTTGAAGGGTTAAAGGGATTAGGGTAATTTTGCTGAATCGAATAATTCTCAGGTATTTCGCCGTAGATTACTTCGACTTCTTTGGAAAAGTGAAAATCACCGTTATAGTCGATTTGTTTTAATCGGTAATAAATAAATCCTTGTTCTGAGAGAGTTAGGTCATCAAATGTGTAATTGATTTTTTGTGTTGCCGTTCCGTGACCTTTTGAAAAACCAATTTTCTTCCAATCGCCATTCTTAAATCTTCTTTCAATCTCAAATCCCATGTTATTGGTTTCGGTTTCGGTAGTCCAACTAAGCATCACTTTTTTTAACATTCTGAGATGCCGTAAAAGAGGAGAGTTCGACGGGTGTGTTACCGGCATTGGTGGTTATAAAGATGTCTCGTTTATCGTAACCGATAATAATCCCATCCAACTGATTAAATAAGTACATCCATCCGAAGTTTTTATATGCCGGTTGGGTACTAAATTCATTTACTTTCCAATTCCAACCCCCGTTGTAAGTGCTGAAGAGTTCATTCGCAGAGAGCATGAAAGTCAGAGAATCTTGACACTGAAGTTTTTGGGGTGCCGACATACCGGGGATTGTCAATTGCTGGAAAGTTAACCCTCCATCACGGGTTCTGTAAAATGCTGTACCCTGTTTCCCGATAAACCCGTTTTTACTGTCATAAAACTCTATTAAGTATACATTCTGCACAGGCAGACTAAGAGTCACCCAGGAAATACCATAATCAGTTGACTTCAACACACCACCATCAATGGCGGCATATACTGTACCATCATCAAAAACCTCCAAACCGGAGACAGAATATCCTGTTGAAGTATAACGGGTTACCCAACTCATCCCATTATCACTACTGGAAAGAATAACATTATTGCTGCTCAGCCAGATATCTCCATTATTCTTGAGCTGAATATTCTGCACAAGGCCGGGAAACTGAGCAATTGTGTCAATGGATGAGAAAAGATCATCTGTCTTATAAAGAATTTGACCACTCCCAACATAAACTGTAGTATCGTTTGATATAAAAACCGATCCGGGATAGAAGACCGGGCTGAACCTTTTAAACCAGCTATTACCCTTGTCTCTTGAGATGTATATCTGTGGTTGTCCGGAAATCGCAACGACTAAACCCGATTCACTAAAATCGGCTGCCAAGATCGAAGTCGTCTCAGTCGCAATACGAATCTCCCATGGTTCTGAGATTACCTGACCTGACGCCACAAAGGTAGCACCTTCACCGGCCATATAAACCCTGCCGTCAAGAATTCTAAAGTCGTAGTAATAATAAGTGTTCTCAGGAAAGTTCCCTTCACTCCAGGTTAAACCTTTGTCCGTAGTAATAAGGACTGCTTTTGAGATTTCTGATCCAAACCAGGGTCTGAGGACAACAACCGTATTGGAGTCAATAAATTTAATCTTATTGGGGTCACCTTCCATGGTTTCACCGTGATCTTTTACCCTCCAGGTGGAACCACCATCAGTTGAGAGAGCTGTCTGAACTAATCGGGTAGAATAGATAGGTGGAACAAAAAAGTAACGGTAACCTGCAAAAGCAATATTGTTACCGACCACATCCACACAACTGAAAGTCTCTATACCGGATGGGGTCGGGAAAATGGTAAAAGTAGAACCTCCATCAGTGGTTCTGTAAACAGTGTTGCCAAACAGCCAGCCGTCCATAGCATCTATGAATTGAACCCTGTAAATAGTCCCTAATGTCGTATCAAGTGTTTGCCATTCCACCCCTCCGTTTGTAGTCTTTAATAATCTCAACTTCGGATTTGACATTGATCCCTGGTTCACATACACATATCCGGTGGAAGTGGTTACAAATTGAAAACTGCGCACTTCCACTACTGAGGAGGGGAGAGTGAGGTCAATCCAAGTCATCCCTCCATCCGAAGTTTTAGCAATCAGGTTAGCTGAATTTCCTGCTGCGAAAAAATTCAACGAGTCAACGAAATGCAACCCGGCAGAAATATTTGCAGGTATATCATGAGTGTACTTCCAACTTCTGCCACCGTCACTGCTCCTGACTATTTTCTTCAAATTGAGTTTAAAACTGGCAATAATATTTAAAGAATCGATCAGATAAAAACTTTGCATCGAGCCTCTCATAGGCATCAAATCCACACGATCCCACTGTGAAAATATAACAGAACTAAACACTAAAAGTATGATAAATAATCTTTTCATAATGATTTCCATTTTTTACTCTTATAAAGAGTTCTTTTTAACCTGATACATTACAGTTAGTTTTATTAGGAGACTATTTGGTCACTAATATTTTTATATGCTCTGAACCGGATTTAGTTGTCAACCTAAAAACATACACACCGGAAGTAAGCCCCGCTGTAACAAATTTTATTGAATTTTCGCCGACTGGGAAGTCTGCATCCAAAATGTCGGCTACGGGTCTGCCAAGGATGTCATAAAGTGTTCCTTTTGACATAGCCGGCCGTGGGCAAATTAAACCGTATCGTGGCAGATCGATTTCCAAAATTGTTATCTCCTGAAATAGGTTTGGATAGGCTTTCAGATCTATCGAAACAGGGATTTGGGGATCATCTTCAATTAATCCAACGCTTGGGTCACAAATCAAAGTATGAAAACCAATCGATGTTGGATGGAAAATCAATTTTGGTCTGTAATATTTATCTCGCAGTGATAATCTGTATTTAAACTTGTAACCAACTTTCATTTTTGCACTGTCGAGTTGCAAATTGAATGTAGTAACAGGGGTGGTAGCGGCAACAGCTGTTACAACTGTGGCAGTAGAGTCTGTGCCGTTTGTATAAAATGAGCGAATGAACAGGGAGTCATTAAAATTGATATCAGGTATATATTGTGCATAAAGTTTGTTGATATCATGAGTCGTGTTAACATTAAATGTTTTAAGGAAGACGGTCGTAGTCGTCTCGGGCGTATATGTAATAATTGGTGCCCAGGATTGATCCTTATATATAGTGTCACCATTTTGATTGAATCTTATCTGGTTGAATGTTGACCAGTCATCGCTGATTCCACTATTACTTGAAATTGAAAAAGAGGAGTACTTCTGACGCAAGCCAAGCCCTTTTTCAACCCGATAATAGGTCGAACTGCCGTCCGGAGGAGGGGGAGAAAAGTTGAATGTCCTCACTGAATCGCCTCCGGTGACAGAAATATTATGAGCCGAGTTGAAACCTGGAAATTGTCCTGTAAAACTTGAGCCAGGAGGGATGTTAAAATCGAGCATCATAATTTTACTGTTACCTTTTAAGTAGTACAACTTGTTAGTTGCCTCATCCATTCGAAATAAGTATTAGAGTCGACACAATAACCTCTATAGAATCTAATTCCATCACGGTCCACCATGGAATCAATCGATGTTTGCAGAAATGATTTGGTAGTTGTCATGTTTGGATAATCCCAGGAACGGCGTGTGTAGATATATTGTTCTTTGTCCTGAAGGGTCATCACAAAGAATGGAGTGGTTTGAGCATAGATATTCAAAAAGGGAACCAGCATTAGTGTAAAGATGCTGATTAACAGGCGGAGAGATATTTCTTTTTTCATGTTAATACTTTTATTTTTCATTTTATCTAATAAACATCTTTATAAACCACAGAGCACAGAGTTCACCGAGGATAAAACCGCAAAGAGCGCAAAGGACGCAAAGAAAGAATTACAAAAACCATCCGTGTTAATCTGTGCTAAATCCGTGAAATCTGTGTAACTATTACAATCTTTATCTGCGTTAATCTGCTTAATCCCCGTGTATCGCGTACTCTAAAATCGTTATCTACTTCATCAAAACCATCTTAACCGTAAGGATTTTGTCCTGCCTGAAATTGTGTTTGTACATAGCACCTGACAGAAATACATTCCCTGAAGATTCAGTGTCCATCTCAAAATCCTGTTCAAAATAACCATGACTAAGAACCCTCTATCAATCTCCTTTACCTGTTCTCCCATTGCATTGAAGACTTTTATCACAACCTTGTTCTCTTCGGGAAGAGAAAATGTCACCTTCGTTGATGGATTAAATGGGTTTGGGTAATTCTGAAATAACTTGAATTCAACCGGAGTAAGGTTTTTTTCTGAATGATAACCGGTTACTAGAGAGTCATCGAGTACAAGATTAATTATAGTGGCAAAGTCTCCGGTTGCCCAGACTTGCTTTCCGTTCGAAAAAATTGACTCAAGGTCATGGCTGGAATTACTATTATGCTTCTTCCACGTGGTACCACCATCAGAAGTACTTAAAATAACGCCATCTGCTCCTGCCACCCAGCCGTAAACAGGGGAAATGAAATGTGCTGCAAACAAGGAACTCTGTTGTCCGGTGTGACTTGTTTTCCATGTTGCTCCCTGATTTGTTGTAATGAAAACATAGCCGGAGCTTGCTGTGATATATCCAAATTGTTCATTTAGAAATTTAACTGAAGAAAGTACTTCTTGTCCAATATTCTTGCTTTGCCAGGTAAATCCGGTGTTGGTAGTTTTGTGAACATTTCCGTAGCTATCTGTCATAAAACCAAAGTATCGTTTATGAATAAATTGAATTTAAATCATTCTGTGTTACTGAGGGTCTCAGATCCCATGTGGAGCCCCCATCATAGGTTTGAAAAACTTCTCCCAGGGCACCTACGATGAATCCCCAATGTTCATCTATAAAATTTATATCGCGGAGTTCAAAGCCAAAAGTGTCGGCGGTTGACCATTGCCAGCTTGAGCCGGAATTGGTCGTCCTTCTTACATAGCCTGAATAGACCATGGTCCATGCATTATTTGAATCCAACAAATGTCCGGCCCAAACTCCTCTGGTAGAATCAGTATCGAATCTTGCCCAGGTTTTACCGGCATCATAAGTTTTAAGGAGTCCTTTCTGGCCGATACACATACCGAAAGAATCGAGAAAAACTTAATGTCAAAGTATGGCATAATCGTTGGGGTCAAATTTAGACCATGTTGTTCCCATTATTGTTTGTGTATACAATAAAACCATCATCTCCAACGAACACTGCGGCTGAATCATTGCGAGCCTCGACAGCTATCAAGTGTGAAACATGAAAAATTTTCTTAGATATCCAGGAAACCCCCTTATCTGTTGTCCTCATTGAATAATTATCACCTGTCACCCAGATATTGTTGGAATCAAGTGCAGAAATGGAGTAATACCTTCTGCCATCCGAGCGGAGTTTTGTCCAGTTTTCACCTCCGTTGGTTGTTTTTAGAATATGTCCTCCCTCACCAACAGCAAAACCGAGCAGGCCATTGAAAAATTTGATGCCCCACAATGGACTTGTAGTACCACTTATCTGTGTTATCCAGTTATTTCCAGCGTCGGTGGTTTTTAATATCATACCTCCTGCTCCGGTTATGAATCCTGTAAATGGATCTAAAAACTGTATGGAAAGAATCTCTTCAGAAGGCCCATTTAACATTTTAGTCCAAGTGGTTCCACCGTTAACTGATTTTAAGAGGGGTCCATCTTGACCCCGGCCCAAACTGTATCAATAGAAGAATGTTCAACACATAATAAGTATTTTGTCACTCCTGACACCACTTTTTCCCATGATCTACCTCCATCAGTTGACTTAAGAACAGCACCGGTGTCTCCGACAGCAATACCGTTGAGATGACTTTTAAAGGAGATACCTCGAATAAACACTCTTGAATCGGTATATATTGGCTGCCAGTTTGTACCACCATCAGTCGTATTCAAGAAAATACCCTGATCCCCTCCGATCCAACCGGTGTCAGGATTTAGGAATTCAACTGCCCAAAAGTCATTATTGGGCAACTGGATACTAGTATCTCCAATTTGTCTGAGAAAAATTGTTAAAAGTAACAAAAACAAGTAGTAGAATTAAAAAGTTAAATTTTTCATATCGCCCCCTGTCTAAGGTTTATATTATTGGATTGTGTACTCAAATATCTCATGTTTTCATCTCCTCTATTTCATCAAAACCATTTTAACAGTAAGCGATTTGGTTCTGCCCGAAACTGTATTTGTGCAAAGCACCTGACAAAAATACATACCTGAAGATTCGTTACTCATCTCAAAATCCTGTTCAAAATAGCCGTGACTTAGAACCCCTCTATCAATTTCCTTTACCTGTTCTCCCATTGCATTGAAGACTTTTATCACAACCTTGTTCTCTTCGGGAAGTGAAAATGTCACCTTCGTTGATGGATTAAAGGGGTTTGGGTAGTTCTGCTGGATTGAATAATTCTCGGGTATTTCACCCAATAACACTTCAACTTCATTTGAGTATTCAAATTCTCCGTTATAATCGATCTGTTTAAGTCGATAATAAAGAATGGCGGGTGCTTTTGGCTCATAATCATCATAGCCGTAGAATATTTTTCGGGTCGAGGTTCCTGATCCTTTTGAAAAAGCAATTTTCTTCCAATCTCCATACTTGTATTTTCTTTCGATCTCAAATCCCATATTGTTGGTCTCGGTTTCGGTTGTCCATTGAAGAACTACTTTATTTCCAAATGGGAGTGCTGAAAACAATGAAAGTTCAACGGGTGTGTTACCCCGGTTAAAGGTTTTCCAGGCAGTTGTGTTGCCTGTGAGTGAGACTCCGATTCCGTCAAAATGGTCATACATCGTCATCCAGGAGAAAGCGGGAATGTTGGAAATGTTAATAAATTCATTCTCTTTCCACATTTCGCCACCATCGTAGGTTGAATATAGTTTGTTTGCACTCAGATAAAAATTTAATGAATCTTTGCAAAATATCCTGAATGCATTTGACATACCCGGAATTTCGACAGGTAAAAAGTGATTCCTCCATCACGTGTTCTGTAAACCTTACCGTTGTTTCCAACTATAAATCCATTATTGCTGT
Source organism: Ignavibacteriales bacterium (assembly GCA_016714125.1). GTDB lineage: Bacteria > Bacteroidota > Ignavibacteria > Ignavibacteriales > Ignavibacteriaceae > UTCHB3. The sequence goes on from JADJNX010000020.1 coordinate 232,801, forward strand.
CATAAAAAACAATCTGAGAGATGAAAAATAATATGCACCAATCATGTTACATGTGTTACCGTGATCGGTGGTTTTGTAGAGGTTACGGTTTGATGTGTATCCTGTTCCATCTTCAAAAATTTTAATCCATTGAAAGGAGTCACCCATGGCGGTTAGCCTGGTATTCCAAGACAGACCGCTGTAATCTGTCTGGAAAATATAACTTCCTGAGCACACCCAGATGCTTCCGTCTCCGCTTATCTGAATATCACTAATAACACCAGCCGGTCGTGATGTAACATATTCGATTGTATTACACAAATCTTTTGACCTGTAGATTTTATTCGAATCGAGAAGGTATACCAATGAATCATTTATTATGTGAATTTTGTTAAGTTTTCCTGTTGGCATTTTCTTTTTAACCCAGGTGTTTCCTCTATCTGTCGAGACATGGAGATTACCACCCTCGTCTCCCACAATTGCGTAACCGGGGTCTAAAAATCCGGCACATGTCAACCTGATAAAAGTCTGATCCATTCGGACATCCCACTGAGTCAGGCTGGAATTTCCCGAAACAAGAAACGAAGCTCCTGATCCTGCAAGGTAAATTCTGTTATCAAGTATCTTGATATCATCATATCTAAAGTCTTTCACGGCGGAATTTCCGTAGTTCCAGTTAACACCCTTGTTGGTAGTGTAGATTATACCTTTGTCGTTTGGCATGCTGAGTAAAGCTATTGCAGTTGATTCATTCAGCAGTCTGACATTCAGGGCATATCCCGAAATATATTCAAAACCAAGGTCTTGAGTCAGCCAGCTGGCACCACCATTGGATGAAAATGACATTATCGGCTTGGGATAATACTGGCCTGGGAATATCTGTTGGTAGCGGCTTCCGGCAATAACGAGAGTATTTTGGTTCAGGATATCTATCGATTCAGGGTATTGCATACCAACGGGAATAGGAACCGAAGTGAAGGTCGTGCCGCCGTTTGTTGTTCGATAAATGTAGCCACCAAAAACCCAGCCCGAAGTTGCACTAAAAAATTTAAATGAGTAGATGAGGGTAACCGAGGTATCCATGGCTGTCCAGTTGTTACCTCCATCATAGCTTTTGAGCATATGAGATTTATAGGTAGGACTGTTATTAAGGGGAGCCGCTACGTAGATCGTATCCGGGGAAAAAACTTGAAAAGAATGAGCATATTGATATCTTGAGGGGATTGTGACGAAATTCCAGGTTTCTCCACCATCGGAGGTTTTAAGAAGAGGGTGTTGTTTATTTAGCAGGAAGATATTTAATTCGTCAACAAATTCAACTTTTAGTATCTCAGTTTTTGGAATGTTTTTAGAGACGTACCAGTTCCTGCCCCTATCGCTACTTTTAATGACATAACATGAGTCACCGGAAAAAATCGCAGTTATATTTAGTGAGTCGGTCAGGTAAAAGCCACTAATCTTCCCGTTAAATGGAGAAAACTTTACTTCGCTCCATTGCGAAAACAGGAGAGAACTTAACAAAATCAGAATTATTAATAAATTTCTCATAATGTATCCCTTTTGAAAAGGCAATATAAAAATAAGAAATTTTATAACCTAATAAGCAGGGAAGCGTATTATTTCAAAGTGCTTTGAGATCGGGAAGTGCTGTTTTTTTGGGGAAAAGAGAATATATTAAAAAAAAGGCTGCCCTTTTGAGACAGCCTTTTTGATTTAGTTTAATTCTTCTTCTTTTATAAGAAGTTTGTCGATTATCTCGACGAGGGAAGGTTTTGGAAGCGCACCTTGAGCCATTCTTGGTTGTCCTTTCATAGGGACAAAGAGGAGTGAAGGGATGCTTCTTATTCCAAAAGCTGCTGCAAGTTCCTGCTCAGCTTCTGTATCTATTTTGTAAATATTTACCTGATCTTTGTATTCATTCGACAGTTCTTCGAGAACAGGTGCAACCATTTTGCAGGGACCGCACCAGTCAGCATAAAAATCGATAAGACAAGGTTTGTCGCCTTCAAATTTCCAATCCTGATTTTCTTCAAAATTGAAAACCTTTTTAAGGAAGGTCTCTTTGGTTAGATGCTCGGTCATGTTTTCTCCGTTGATAAAAAAATCTTTTTCTTTATTAGTGAGATGAAGGATATCAGAAAAGGATTCAGGGGGAGAACTTGAGAACTTGAGAACTTGAGTGTTTGAAGTAGATGGATTCTTATTGGTGTTCAAGATCCTTGATGAGCTGAGGAAGTTTGGAGTGAATTATTTCCCAAACTTCCTCGGGATCAATTCCAAAATATTCATGGGCGATAAAATTTCTGAAGGCGATTATTTTTCGCCACTCAGTGTCCGGGCAAGAACTTTTGAACTCATCCGAAAGTTTGTTTGCCATCTCTCCAATAACAATAAAGTTCATGAGTATGGCATCGAAGGATAAGTCGTCCGACTCCATTTCTTTGTAGCTTCCAAGTTCACTGGAGTATTTTAATATCTTGTTTGCTGACTCCAAAATATTAAAAATCAGTTGGGAATCTTTGTTATGCAAAAACAGCCTCTTTAAGTATCTGTTTTTTGAATGCCGATTTAATTGATTTTATTCTACAAACATCAACACCGTGATTAAACTCGGTCTCGATTTCTTCACGGAATGCAAATTTTTTATCGAAGATTGAGGTGGTATTCTCTTCAAACTCTATGAGAATGTCGATATCACTATCTTCCGTCTGTGTGCCGCGAGCGTATGATCCAAACAAACCAATCTGAACGATTTGATAGGTTGAGTGAAAATAATCTTTCTTTTTCTGCAAATAATCAAGAATATCTGTTTTGTTCATTACAAAATCCGTCGGGTGAACTCAAATTTTATGCCTCTGTCGGCGGTTGAGGGTGACCACTTTTTGTTGTTGAGCAGATCGCGGAAATCGAAGCCGAGGGAAAATCCTTCGGCAACAGCCCATCTGACGCCGGCGTGCAGGTAGCCGTTACCTTTTCCGTAACGGTCGTTGGAATTGTCATTAAATCCAAAGTTGTATTCCACCATTACGCTTACACTTGGACCAATTGTTTTCTCAATTCCGACCATAAAATTGGTAAAACCGTCGCCATCCTTCTGTTCAAAGGAGTAGTTCACGGTTCCGTGAAGACTTAAATATCCGAGCAGTTTATAATTTTTACTCACGGCGGCAAAGATACCGGGTGATTTTATTTCATATCTGCTTTCGGAATCAAAATATCTCCCTTTTCCCTGAAGGTCTGCCCCAACAGCAATTGAAGGGAGTGAGAGACTTTCTTCTATTAATTTAAATCTTATGTTAACACCGGGATATTTGTACCATTCAACTTCTCCCGATCCGATCACATTTTCACCACCGTAAGAAATTCCAAAACTCAGGTTATCAAACACTCCAACATCAAGTCGTGTAAGCAGAACACCACCCGGCATCAGGTCGGAACCTACACTTACATAACCTCGTTTTAACACCCCCGCAGTGGGCATATCCACAAGAAAACGGGGCTCAAAATCAAGCTTTTCTCCGGCAAGAATTTGGGAGTAAACGGGAACTGATAACAAAAAGGAAAAGACGATGATGAGTATCTTTTTCATACAGCAATTTCTTATTTTTTATAACCCTTAATTTACAAAAAATATTGAGATAAACCGAAAAGGTCGTTATAAATGGCACGAGGGAAGTTGAGAAGGGGTTAAACCGCAAAGGCCGCCAAGAACGCAAAGGGAGGGGATAAACCACAGAGCACACCGAGCCCACAGAGGAGAGAATAAGAGAAACCGCAAATAGGACCTCACCCCCGACCCCTCTCCTAAAAGGCGAGGGGAGGATTTTTAAATATTCTCTGCGAAAATCCGTCTAATCTGCGTGTATCCGCGTACAAAAAAACATCCGTGAAAATCAGTGTGTAATCCGTGAAATCCGTGTTCTATTTCCAATTATTTGATTCCCACAACGATCTCGAACAGCGTTGGTTTTAGGGCATGTTTTGGGGTGACTAAAAGTTTAATGTTTCCGGGGGAGGTTGTTTTGAAAATAAACTCACCTTCGGCTGATTTGTCGTTTATGACCTTTACTGTTGATTCACCTTCGATAAATTTGATTTCAAATGGAGAAGTGCGGAAGGGTACCTTTGTGCCTGCACCGTTAACGGGGGTGAGGGAAATTGTAACCGAATCGCCAATTTTTACTTTCTCAGGCACTTTTCCAAAAGTCACTTCATAAATCGAGAAGTAATAATTGAAAATGAGAAAAGAGATGATGATGAGGGCAACAAAAGTTACTCCTCCGATTATCAGGATGTTCAAACTGTTCTTTGTTTCCGGCAAAATAATGATCTTAATTAATTATTCGTAATTTAAATATAAAATAGCAATTCCTTCAAAATAGTTAACTTTGGAATGCAAATTTTTGGACTTTTATTGTCACAAATTTTTCACAAATTGCCGTGTTATTCCTCTTTTTCAGGAACAATCAACAGAATCTCCCTGTAAACAAACCAATATGAACATTTATTATTCCGTTTTAAAATTATCGATCGTGTGCGCTTTTGTTTTGATAACATCGGGGTGTAATTCCGTTGTTGTTAATGAAACGGCTAAAAATGACCCCAAATTGGTGGTTCAGATACCTGTGATTGAACCTTCAAAAAAGGAAGCACTACAAAATTTTATCACAGGGACAGGGTTTGAAGCAAGAGGAGACTATTTCCTTGCAGTTAATGCCTACCTTAAGGCATTTGAGTATGATCCTTCACCCGGGATAAGTTATGCAATTGGCAGATGTTATTATTTCCTCGGGAAATTGTCGCAGGCTCTTCCTTACGCAAGGGCAGCCGCTTTAATTGATGGAGAAACGATGGAGTATTTTTATCTCCTTTCTGATATCCATCTCTCTGCAAGACAACCCGATTCGGCAGCAGCTGTGATCGAAAAACTGGTTGAAAAATATCCAAATGACTATAATTGTTTATACCGCCTCGCCGGAATTTACGAAAAGTCGAAACCACTTTCAGCGATTGAAATTTACAAAAGAATTCTTGATGAAGAGCCTGAAGACTGGAATGCCTACATCAGGCTTGCCGATCTTTATGACAAAACAGGTAACAAAGAGGCGTCGACACAAATACTCGAAGAGTTTTTGGCATATAATCCTTCCAGTCTTGAATTACGGGAAATTCTGGTAAACAATTATGTTGAACAGAAAAAATATGATCTTGCTCTTCAACACCTGGATGGGATTTTACAGTTGTTTCCCGACAGAATTCCCACTCTCGAGGCAAAAGCCAGAATATTTGTTGAAAAAGAGGATTACCTGGGTGCATCAGAACCGTATATCCGGCTTGTTAAAAATCCGGGTGTTAATATGGAATTTAAGCTGAACCTCGGAGCATTATATTTTGAACAGGCGGTGAAAAATGCTCAATTCATAAGGATTGTGGATACTCTTTTCACTGCAATAGAAAAAGATACCGTTTTTTGGTTTACACATTTTTATAGCGGGGCAAATGCTGTTCTTAAAAAGGATAGTGTTATTGCGCAGGAACGGTTTTTCAAAATTCAGGGTGATTCCTACATGTATCTCCAGTTGTGGCAAAGAATTGGCGGGGTTTTGTATGATGGTAAACTTTACAAAGAATCAACATTTGTTTTGAAGAAGGCATGGGAAAGTTTCTCAGAAGACTTTATTGTCAATTTTTTACTTGGACTCTCTTATGCACTAACAGGCGATTATGGGGCTTCAGAGCCGTTTCTTTACAAGGCAACTCAACTTAATCCCGCAGAGGTGAATACTTTTTCAGCTTATGCATTCACTCTTTCGAGATTAAAAATGAATGATCTTGCGATTGAGAATTATAAAAGAGCGTTACAGATTGAACCTGAAAATGTTGAATTGATAAATTCCCTCGCGATTGTATATGACGGGATGGGTGCCCAGTCGGTAAGTGACAGTTTATATACAAAATCGCTGGAACTTGATCCAAAAAATGCCCTGGCTTGTAACAATTTTGCGTATTCACTTGCAAAAAGAAATGTAAGACTTGATGATGCGTTGCGGTATGCTGAGATGGCCCTTTCGATTGAGCCAAACAGTCCATCTTATCTGGACACTTATGGTTGGGTTCAATTTAAACTTGGAAACTATGATACCGCAAAAGTTTATATCGAAAGAGCTTTGACCATGGATGGTGACAACCACGAACTTCTCGATCATATCGGGGATGTACTTTTTATGTTGGGTGACAAGGAAAATGCCAAAAAATATTGGAAAAGAGCCCTTGAGTTAAATAAAGAAAATGAAACAATTAAAAGAAAAATTGAAAGAGGCGAAATTTGAAAAAGATGATGTTTTTATTCTTCTTTGCACTTCCCCTTATGTTTGTATGGCAGGGATGCGCCACCGTTGAAGAGTCGATGGATGATGAAGAAATTGTTGACGGGAATATTAAACCCGAACGACTGATGAAAAAGATGGAAGCCAACAGGCGAAAAATAAGAACATTCGACGGAAAAGGTGAGATGCATGTTCAGACTCCCGAGCTTGACAACACAGCTTTTTTTCAGGCTATCTTAAAAAGACCTGATTCTCTTAATATCAATGTTTATGGTCCATTTGGAATCGAACTTGCAAATGTTTTGCTGACCGAAACCGAGTTTAAGTTTTATGAGTCTTTAAGCAATACTCTCTATAAGGGGGGTGTTGACGATGTAGCATTGAGTAACATTTTTAAAATGGATCTTGGTTTTGATGATATCAGGGATGCCTTTGCCGGAGCGGTTAACATGACCAAAAGGTTATATACCGAACCACAGGAATTTAAGTTTGACAAAGGTTATTTTTCCATTACCTATGCCGATTCAGTCTCAGGAAACCTGAGTTCATATAAAATTAGAGCTGATGGTCTTATTGTTGAAAATTACACTGTAAAAACCAAAAAAGGAGAATTGCTCCTTGATGGTAATTATTCCAACTTTAAAAAAGTGGAAGGTGTTTTAATCCCACAGCAGATCGAAGTGAAATCTCCAAAACTGAAACAATCCCTAAAAATTGTTTATGAAAGCATAACAGTGAATAAAGATTTGATAATCGAGTTTGCACCACCTGCAGATGCAACGGTGATTGAGTATTAGTTTTTTGAATAAAATTTAATCTGATGAGAATGAAGTCAACTCTCCAATCCAAATCTAAAGGATTTCAGGTAATGTCACATCTGTTTCCGTCAAATCGAAACATTCGGACATTGACTTTTAAAGTCACCGGTTGGCAACAATTTTTATTGATTGTTATCTTTGCACTTACTTTGTTTTCGGATGGTCATCTGCAACAGGGGGATATTAAGAAGAAAAAAGATGAACTTTCGAAACTCAAAAATCAGATTGAAGCGATAAAAGATGAGCTAAAAAAAGCCTCAAAAGAAGAGAAACGCTCCTATGAATCGATTGAGAAGTATAACAAACAGGTTTTTCTTCTTAACCAATTGGTTAATGAATTAAAGGCGGAAGAGCAACTTAAATCGAGGCAGATCTCCGGACTTCAAAGTGAAATTTCCGGGATTGAGTTGCAGATGGATCAACTCAGACAGTTTTATGCCCGATATGTTGTTGCTGTTTATAAAGGATTGGTAAAGGATAAATGGCTTTACATCCTCAATTCAGGGTCATTTGATGAGGCACTTCGTCGATATCGATATCTAAAAGCCCTTTCTGACAAAGGAGAGAGTGTTATCGCTGATCTCAAAAGCTCGGTTGAAAAACTGGAGTCGGTAAAAATCTCACTTCAGTATGAAAAGACTGAAAAAGAGAAAATAATTGCCCTCAAGGAAGGTGAAGAAATATCCCTGAAGGAGAGTATTGAGGAACAAAAAGATCTGCTCGCCGATATTGGCAAAAACAAGGATGCCCTTAAAAAAGAGCTTGAAGCAAAAAAACAATCAGAGAAAAAGATTGGTTCTTTAATCGACAAGCTTATCACTAAAGAAGAGTTGGCAAAAAAGAACAAAACCAAGAAGAATCCCCCACCTAAAAAAGTGGACAAAAAACCTGAGCAAAAACCGGAAACAAAACCCGGTAAAAAAACGGACAATCCTGCAAAAACTGAGGATAAGACCCCGGTTGTTGAGGATGATGAAGAGTTTATGGGAGGATCACCTGTTGAAGATTATGAAGAGCAGGTGGTGAAAGGGAAGGCATTTTCATCACTTAAGGGGAACCTGATGAAGCCTGTTGGTTCTGCAAAGGTTTTTAGACCTTTTGGTGAAAATAAAAACGAAGAATTAAAAACTGTTACCGTGAATTACGGAATCGATTTTAAAGTTGAAAGTGCACAGTCAGTAAAATGTGTAGCAGACGGGATCATCTCCGCAATTGAATGGTTACCCGGTTACGGCAGTGTTGTGATAATTACTCATACTGAAGGCTACCGCACTGTTTATGGACACCTTGGAAGTATTTCCGTTCGTGAAGGAAACAAAGTGACTTCCGGTTCCGTTATCGGTACCGTAGGCAAAAGCCTTGAAGGATATATCTTCCACTTTGAAATCTGGAAAGGAAAACAAAACCTTAACCCCAGTGGGTGGTTTTGAGAACTTCGGAATTCCAGTTAATAGTTCCACGGATTTCACGGATTTCACACGGATTCCACGGATGAATTCGTAATTCTCAAGTACTAAAGTTCTGAGGTTCTGAAGTTCTGAGGTTCTGAGGTTCTAAAGTTCTAAAGTTCTAATAGATAAAGTTAAGATTATGACAAATACCCCCGAATATAGAATGGCGAAAACAGCCAAGCTGATGATTGATATTTTACCCGACAAATGTGATTTTTGCGGGTGTTGCGTAGGGGTATGCCCCGAGGATGCTATTGAGTTAAAAGAAGCCGAGATATTCATCATCGATGAGCGGTGTACAAACTGTTCAAAATGTGTTTGGAGTTGTCCCATCGAAGTGATAAAATTCAACAAGGAAGGGGTGGTTAAACGATGAAAAGATATTATGATGTTGTGGTGGTTGGTGGTGGTCCCGCCGGCTCGATGGCTGCAAGATATGCGGCTGAACTGGGTGTTTCGGTGTTGATTCTTGAAAAAGATCGCGATATTGGTTATCCTGTAAGATGTGGAGAGGCTGTCAGTAGAAAGGGAGTGGAGGAATTTATCGAACCCGATGAAAAATGGATAGCGTCGCACATAACCAAATTTTCGATGAATGCCCCCGATGGCACCGAAGTGGTACTTCCTCTCCCCGAAGAAGGATTTGTGCTCGAAAGAAGAGTTTTTGATTATGAACTCGCCAAATCTGCGGCAAATGCCGGTGCGGAGATACTTACCAGAGCGTATGTGAATGGACTTCTCTTCGATGGCGATGCAGTCTCGGGTGTTAAATTTGATTATCGTGGTGAGCAGCATGAGGTAGAAGCTGATGTGATTATCGCCGCCGATGGTGTTGAGTCACGGGTAGGCAGATGGGCAGGAATTAAAACGCACGTCGACTTCAGGGATATGGAATCGTGTGTGCAATATACCATTTCCGGGATTGATGTTGACCCCAATACCATCTATTTCCATTTCGGTAGCAACGCAGCCCCACAGGGTTACCTGTGGGTTTTCTCAAAAGGCAACACTTCCGCTAATGTGGGGCTTGGTGTCAGCGGGCTTGTTGGTAAAAAGAAATCCGCTCTGCAATTTCTCGAAGAATTCATGGAGCGACATTACCCTAATGCTGCAATTTTAACCTCGATCGCGGGTGGTGTACCTTGCAGTGTGACGCTTGAGAGGATATCTGCCCCAGGAATAATTCTTGTGGGAGATGCTGCGCGACAGGTAAATCCGTTATCGGGTGGTGGAATAGCTTCAGGAATGATTGGCGGAAGTATCGGGGGAAGAATTGCTGCAGAATCGATCAAAAAGGGGAAACCACAACATCTCTTAACCTATGACAAAGAGTGGATGGATCGTCTCGGCAAACGACACGAAACTTTTGACAGAATTAAAAATGGAATTTACAATTTCTCCGATGAGAAATTTAATTCAATCGCATACTCGTTTTCCAAAGTCCCAAATGACAAGCGAAGTCTGGGCAATCTCTTTAAGACTGCCCTGATTCACAATCCCGGGCTACTGATTGATGTAGCGAGGGTTTTTATTTAAGGTATTAGAGGGACGCAGATTATACGGATTTTCGCGGATATGGGGAATAGTTACACGGATATCACGGATTTAACACAGATTTTCACGGATGGATTTTTAATAGAACGCGGATGAAACGGATGACGCGGATTTTCGCGGATGTGGGCGTTTGGCCCCGGAGGGGTCTCCTCTGGGTAGAAATAATGAAAAACCATCTAAATGCGCCCCGGCAGGGGTGCCGTATGAGCAAAAAAACACAGTACAACCGCACAAATTGAGTAGAACGCAGAAAAATCTCCAGCAAAGCAATTTCCTTTTTAACTTTCAAATTGAAATAGAAATAAGTAACTTTGTATGTTACTTTTCAAGGACAATCAAATGAAAATGCAAATTGAAATAGATAAAGAAATATTAGACGAAGCAATGAAACTTGGGAACACAATACAAAAAGCCACCATTGAGGCTGCTATAAAGGAGTATATTGCCCGTAAAAAACGCATCGAAATCAAAAGAACTTTTGGATCAATCGAATACGATCCGGAATATGACTATAAGCAGTTACGACAAGCTCGATGAAAGCGATCGTAGATACATGTGTTTGGTCAAATGCTCTGCGGAATCAAACGCAAAAAGTGATTCACAAAGATTTACTGCTCGAGCAATTAATTGAGAATGATCAAGTAGTTATGTTGGGACCGATCAGGCAGGAATTACTTTCAGGCATTAAAGACGAGAAAAAATTTGATGAATTAAAAAGCAAACTTCGATGGTATGATGATTTCTTGATAAAGACTACCGAATATGAACTTGCTGCGTCTTTGTATAATAAGTTGAAATCAAACGGGATTCAAGGTTCACATATCGATTTCTTAATTTGTGCAGTCGCTCTTAATCACGATTTGGCTATTTACACTTATGATAAAGATTTTTTTAGATTTGCCAGCGTAATACCTATTAAATTATTACAATAAATGATAATCTTTATTAGAGACATCTTTCTTACCTTGTAAAACCACCCCACAAGCCCCCTTTTCCCTGAAAGGAATAAATATTATCCTTTGAACCTTGTTCCTGTCTCCCATTCAAATTTCCACAGATGAAAGTCCTCTTAAAAGTTGTTGTAAGTTTTAAAGAAAAAACAGATATAAGGGAAACTAATCCAGCAAGTAGAGATATATGCAGATAAGACAGATTAACGCAGATTTTTATGATTATTTCTCTGCGGCCTTTGCGGTTTTTATTTTAAATACCGGATTTAGATAAAAATACCAAGCTCAAACATTTTTTCTGCGTGAGCTCGGACTAATTTAATTTTTTATTTCTCTAAAACTCCAGACTTACGCCAATCGAAGGTAATATTCCAATATTGCCTCCGCCATTTCTTTTTTTCGCGTCTGTCCCATCTGTATGCAAAAACATTTTTTCTGTTGTAAACATTTTGCACATCTATATAGGTAATCAGGGTGACGGTTTCAAAGAACCATTTTTTGTCAACTCTTAGGTCGAGGCTGTGTACATCGGGAAGTATTGCTGTGTTATATCTCGAAACAAGCTGGGAACCGTCAGATTCAAAAGGTGTGTAGGGTGCACCTGATGCATAACGGAATTTAAAGCTTGCCTCCCATGATTCGTTGAACTGGTATCCACCCGAAAGATTAAAGAGCCATTTTTGATTAAATTTACCCTGTCTTGTCACACCATCAAAAGCAGTGTTCTCAATTTCCGAGTAGGTAAGGCTCATTAAGCCGTAAAGCGGGATGGTTGAAAGCTTTTTCTGTGCGGAGAATTCGATTCCTTTTGCGATTCCACCACCCGCACTCGATAGCGGTTCAAATCCAAATGATTCAAAGTTGTTATCAGATCCCTCAAATCCTGCCCCTGTATTTGAAAGTACCACATAAGGTCTGACAAGACTTGCAGGGTAGTTTTGTAATCTTTGTAAAATCCTTCCAACTTCAAAATTGCATCTTCACTTACCCTGTGTTCAAGGCTCAAAACATATTGATCAACTCTGATTGGTTTCAGGTCGGTATTTCTTGCATCAGCAATCAACCAGATGTATGAAGGTGTTTGGTAATAAACCCCGGTTGAGAAGGAGACCCCTGTTTCGGGATTGAACTTATATTCAACTGAGAATCTTGGGCTTAAACGGAGACCATCATTAATTCCACTGAAGTCATCAACACGAAATCCGGCATTAAAAAGAAGTCCTGCTGAGAACCTGTGGGTCACATTGGTAAATGCACTGTATTTAAAGAAATTTTTTGCATAGTTTACAGAATCTACAGGTAACAGTTCACCAAAGGAAGTTCTAAACCGGGGTAACTGAACATCATATTTAGTTGTGATGTATTCACCCTGGATTCCTGAAGTGAGTTCGGTAATTTTGGAGAACTGGTGGAAAAACTCAAAACGAAGTTTGTTCTCAGCCTCTCTCGAAACATTTTTAAAGATAGGATTCAAAAGTGAATCGCTCTGACGGGAATCATAATCGATGAAACTACGCGATAATATAACTTTGTAATAACCTTTTTCCATCAGACTGGTGAAAGTAAGTCCTGTACCATACTGGGTCTGGTTACTCCCCCAGAACTCTCGAGTTATCGTATCTCTGGTCTTCGGTGTCGTTAAAAAACTTTACATTGTCGAATGCACCAATGAAGAGGTATGAAAGTTTTTGGTTTTTGCCGAGGTTAAAATCGAATTTTGTTAAAACATCGTAATACTCGGGCACAAATCCAAAACCGGCGGCTTTAAAGATGAAGTCGAGATAACTTCTTCTGGCAGAAAAGATAAAATTTGATGATTCAGAGAGAGGTCCCTCGAGGTTAAAACCAAACTGAGAAGCTGAAATTGTTGCTTTCCCTCCAATTTTGTCACTTCTTCCATCCCTTAAATCAATTTTTAATACAGAAGAAAGTTTATCACCATATAAAGATGAAAACCCTCCCGTTGAGAAGACCGATTCTTTCACAAAATCAAGATTTACAAAAGAAAGTGGACCACCTGTCGCGCCTTGTGACCCAAAATGATTGATTGTTGGAAGTTTAATTCCGTCCAAAATATAAAGGTTTTCTGAAGGTGCGCCGCCACGAACTACCAAATCGTTTCTTCCGGCTGATGCCTGTGCAACTCCGGGGAGAATGGAAAGTGCTCTGACAACATCCTCAAATCCACCGGGGGCTCTTCTCAATTCTTCATAAGAAAAGGTTGTTGTTGAGTTCACATCAGTGGGAGGAGTATAAAAATAATCTGATGTGATAGTCACATCTTTAAGTTGAAGTGTTGTTTCTTGCAGTTCAAAAGTTATTTCAGCGGGTTTGTTGTTGGTTACCAAAACATCCGCTCTTGTGATTGTGGCAAAACCTATCGCAGAAACTCTTACCTGGTAAGTTCCGGGTTCAAGTCCATCAATGCTAAAAGAGCCATCGTCAAGAGTTGTTGCACCTTTTTGTGTAGCAACAACCACAACGGTAGCAAATGGCACAGGTTGTTTGGTTGCAATATTAATTACTTTACCGGAAATCACACCCGCAAGAGGGGCGGACATTAACACGGGTGAAAGAATAAAAAGAATCAGCAGGGTTATTTTATATTTTCTCATAGTATCCATTAGTTTAATTGATGTTGTAACTTATAAATTTAATATAAAGTTCAAAACGGGGTAAAAAAATACCACCCTACAAAGTGGATATCAATTTGTAGATACTTCTCACTTATTAGAATTATCAAAAGGGATGTTTCTATAAATTGGTAATGTGCTTCTTTAATTGTTGTTAATACATCTGTTTAAGTCACAAAATAGTTTGGCATAGTAGTTGAATGTAAGGGGTCATATGGACTTAAACGGAAAGATCAAATAAAATGGCTATAAAAGGCACAATAATTATTGATACAGAACTCTGTAAAGGTTGCGAGCTATGTGTTTTGGCTTGCCCTCAGAAAGGATTGGTCCTTTCTGATAAAATTAATTTAAAAGGATACCGCGTCGTTGAATTGTATATGGATAACTGTACCGGCTGTGTGAACTGCGCACTGGTTTGTCCTGATTCAGCAATAACCGTTTATCGCGAGAAAAAAGCTCAAGCGGTTTAAAAAGAGAGACTACGATGGAGAAACAAGAATTAAAAGGAAAAGAAATAAAGTTGATGAAGGGAAACGAAGCATTGGCCGAGGCTGCTATTAGAGCAGGACTTGATGCTTATTTTGGTTACCCTATCACCCCACAATCAGAAGTAATGGAATACCTGACAGAACAGATACCTGTTCGCAGAGGGCTTGTCCTTCAGGCTGAAAGTGAAGTGGCATCAATTAATATGATTTATGGAGCTGCCGGTGCAGGAGCAAGAGTTATGACTTCTTCCTCTTCACCCGGAATGAGTTTGATGCAAGAGGGAATATCCTACATCGCATCTGCTCAGTTGCCATGTTTGTTGGTTAATGTTATGCGTGGTGGACCCGGATTGGGTACCATTCAACCATCACAAGGTGATTATTTTCAGGCAGTAAAAGGTGGTGGCCACGGCGATTATAAACTTTTTACACTTGCCCCTTCAACTGTTCAGGAAATGGTTGATTTTGTATTTGAAGGATTCAGAATGGCTGAAAAATACCGGAATCCTGCGTTAATTCTCGCTGATGGCGCTTTGGGTCAGATGATGGAAAAGGTTGAATTACCTGCTGAGGGAGAGTTTCCTCATGTGATTCCTGATTGGGCAACCACAGGTAAAAAAGCCGGAAGAAAACAAAATGTTATTACTTCTCTTTTCATTCAGCCTGAAAAAATGGAACAGATTAACATTGATCTCCAGGCTAAATATAAAGCTATGGAATCAGAGGTTAAATCAGAGTCAATAAATACAGAGGACGCTGATGTTATCCTCGTTGCTTTTGGACTGGTAGCAAGAATTTGTATGAAAGCAGCCGAACTTGCCCGTGAAAAGGGAATAAAAGTGGGGGTTATCAGACCCATCACTCTTTTCCCGTTCCCAACTGAGGTGCTTAACACCACAGCAGATCGTGTAAAAAAATTCCTCGTTGTTGAAATGAATGCCGGTCAGATGGTCGAAGATGTTCGACTCTCAATAAACGGTAAAGCTGATGTTCAATTCTACGGAAGAATGGGTGGAATGATCCCTGATCCGGAAGAAATTTTAACAAAACTTGAATCAATGATGAAATAACGGGAGAAATACGATGGAACAATTTTTAATTAACCCCGATTGTATGGTTTATGACAACCATCCCGTTACGCTGACAGGCGAACCTTATCATTATTGTCCAGGATGTGGGCATGGTGTCATCCATAAAGTCCTTATGGAAGTGGTTCGTGATCTTGGTATCCAGGAAGAAGTAATTGGTGTAGCACCAGTTGGTTGTTCAGTTTTTGCTTATCATTACATGAATGTTGATATGCAGGAAGCAGCTCACGGAAGAGCAAGTGCAGTTGCCACAGCAATCAAAAGAGTAAGACCACAGAATTATGTTTTCTCCTATCAGGGAGATGGTGATCTTGCTGCTATTGGTACCGCAGAAACAATTCACACAGTAAACCGTGGTGAAAACATCCTGATGGTGTTTGTAAACAACGCAATCTATGGAATGACGGGCGGACAGATGGCTCCTACATCACTTCTTGGAATGAAAACATCCACCTCCCCTTATGGAAGGGATGCCGCTTCGATGGGTAATCCGATAAAGATTACAGAACTGCTCGCACAGTTGCCGGGAGCTTATTATGTGGCTCGCCATGCCGTGCACACTCCAAACGCTGTTCGTAAATTATCAAAAGCATTTAAAAATGCGTTTGAATATCAGAAATTAAACCGTGGCACCTGCTTCATAGAAGTGGTCTCCAATTGCCCGTCTGGGTGGAAGATGAGTCCTGTTCAGTCGATCGATTGGATTGAAAAGAACATGCTTCCCATGTTCCCACTCGGCGACATCAAGGTTCCCGATCCAAAAACCGGCAACCCTGTCATGGTTAAAAATAATTAAGGTTTAGGAATAGATATGAAAACAGAAGAGATCATTATTGCCGGATTTGGTGGTCAGGGAGTCCTTTCCATGGGACAAATGCTCGCTTACTCCGCACTTATAGACAATAAAGAAACCAGTTGGATGCCATCTTATGGACCCGAAATGCGTGGTGGAACTGCAAATTGTGTTGTGATAGTTTCGGAGACCAGAATTAGTTCACCACTCGTAAGTAAGTTTGACACCGCTATCATCCTTAACCAGCCTTCGATGGAGAAATTCGAAAAGGCAGTTAAACCCGGCGGTTCCCTCTTTTATGAGGAATCCACTATAATTCAACCTCCTATGAGGACAGACATTAACATCTACAGAATAAGTGCCCTCAGGGAAGCCGAAAGGTTAAACAAAAAGCAAGTGGCCAATATGGTTATGCTTGGAGCTTTTCTTGAAGTGAAGCCGATAGTTCAGTTTGAAAGTATCCTGGCTGCTTTAAAGAAGGTTCTTCCCGAGAGGGCATCATCATCTCATCCCAATCAACGAACAGGCATTGTTGAAGGGGAAAGAGATAATTTCTGAGTACTTAAAAGAACCGGTTTAATCAGCAAGGCAGGTATTAAAATGACCGATAAAGACTTCAACTGCAATAAAATCTGTAAAAACTCATGTGCATCACTACAGGAAGCACTTCGTAAAGAGACCAGTATTGTGAATTTTTATGAAAACATGATGGAAGATTGCAATTCTCCCGAAATCAAAACTTTCCTCAACGAAATAATTGAATCAAGGAGACCTGAAATGTTAAAAATAATTCAGAAACTCAATGAGATCCATGCCCGCTCACAAATTGTGGATGGGGTAATATCGAGTTTTAATCCTGAAGCTTGACAGCTGTTAGATGTATTGTTTTTAGCCGTTCACTCTAAAGGTTGAACGGCTTTTTTTTGTATCAAATAAGTACCAAACTTAAAAAGTGGTAAAGGACTTTGACAATTCAGTTATTTTGTTATCATTCACTTCTATACAAAAAATATTTTGTGAGGAATTCCATGAGAAATATATGCCATAAGATCAGTTATGCCCTGATAATCACTTTGGCATGTTCTGTATCAGTTATGTCACAGGCATCACAATGGATACCTGTAGATACTATGCAAAATACATTCAGCACTGCGTCCCCAAATCTGGGTCCAATTGCCTCAAGCCACTACTCTCCTTTGGTGATGATTCTTCATCGTGGGAAGACCAGTTATGCATCGTCAAGCGCGTTGGTCTATAACTTATCCACAGATAATGGAAATACATGGAGCAGGAAACTCCCACCAATCAATACACAGATTGGTTTTGGTGCGAGATACCCAACCCTTGCCCTCAAATTGGACTCCGGACAGGCATTACAAACCGCAAAGGCTTTTTCCACTTTTGGCCACCTCACAGCCATACCTGAAGTAGATCAGGGTGCGGCTCTTGTTTCTGATCTTTTTAATTCAACTTCCACTTCCGTAGCCTTTAACCAGATGACAGGTTCACAGTCCGGTCAATTATGCTGGGCGAGTGACACAGAAAATCGTTTTTTCTGGATTGGTCAAAATTCTCCCGGCGGGGGAATTACCCTGAACAGGACATCTGATCTTGTTAATATTGAATCATTTCCGATGATAAATTCTGCCGATTTTGCAGAAGTTTTTATTCCACTTCAAGGTGATTCATATAATGGTAAACTCTATTTTGGATTTATTGCTGCTAAGCCGGGAAGCGGCACTCCTTTGGTTTATATGCCTGCATATGTGACTTCAACAGATAACGGAGCTACATGGTCACCTGTAAATTGGGTGGATTTTAGACAGGCTCTCGGAGCATCCAGATTTGACAGGTTGTGGGACTACAAACCTAATGATCAATTCCTTCAACTGCAAGGTGATATGGTTGTTGGTTTTGACGGTCTGGTACATTTTGCTCTTGGACTCCAGGATACCAACGTGGCAGTTGGTCAAAGTCGGAATGCTATTGTCGAAATTTATCAAACGGGGAGTTACTGGTCGGCTCTGATAGTACATGAAAATTTTAGTGATCTCTCATGGTCGAAACTTGATGGTCCTGCTCTGGGACAGATGGGTTACAGTGTAAATATAGCAGCGGGAAAATCGATGGGTGTTTATGCTGTTTCATTTGTTCATCCACCGTTAAACAGTCCTCTTGATTCACTGTGTGATGTTTATGTCGCCACCCGAACTGAAGGCACTTATTACTACTATCCCCAAAATCTAACCCAAACTCCCGGCAAAAATGAAAACAGTCATCATATGAGTCCCCGAATCTCTTTAAACTTATCCGCTTTTGAGTATTATGCAAGAATAATGTATAATTATCCTGCGGGGTATGAAGGTCATTTCCCAAATGGAGAAGCATACGAGACTTTACCGAGTACAATATATTTTGCAAATATTAATATTCCCATCCCACTTAGTCCGGTTGAATTTACTTCGTTTACTGCAAGAAGTAACAGCAAGGGAGTAATTCTTGAATGGGTAACAGCTACCGAGAAGAATAATTTCATCTTCACCGTTGAAAAAAACAGTGGTGAAGGTTTTATGCAATTGGAACTGTAAACGGAGCCGGCACTTCAACACAATTTAATTCATACAACTTTACCGACAATACTACAACTCCAGGAGCATTTTACAGAATTAAACAAACCGACTTTGATGGTTCGTTTGCATATTCACAAGAGATTGAAACTCCGGCAGATTATCTGTATGATTTTAAGCTTGAGCAAAATTATCCAAATCCGTTTAATCCATCAACGGTCATCAGGTTCTCGTTACCCGTTGCAGGAACAACAACTTTGGATATTTATAATTCACTCGGTGAAAAGGTTTTAACTCTCTTGAACAAAGAATTACCTGTCGGTGAACATCAGGTAAATTTTGAAGCCGGAAATCTTTCAGGAGGTGTTTATTTCTGCGAACTTCGATCAGGGACTAAACAAAAAATGGTGAAGATGTTGTTGTTAAAATAAGAAGTGTTTTATTACTGATTAATATTTCGTCGATTCACATTGTTTTAACTGACTGTTGTTTTTTTTGCAAAAATTTACAACAGTCAGTTTTTTTATGGCTCTAAACAGTTTCTCTTGTGTAATGTATTCTTGGGGTCAAATTCAAATCATACTAAAGAATTGAAAAAACCAGTCCTAACTGGAATGCCTGCCTTACCTGTGTCCTCTTAATTTGATCTTCATCGTAAACGAGAACAACGCTTAAATTTGTAGCCAGCCATTTGTTAACTTGTGCTGTAAGAAGACTTTCCCAACGGATATCCCAAATATCAAGTTTTTTGAATGGTGAAAAAAGAGAGAGTTTACTTACATAAAGGACATTTTCGGCTACCGGGATTTTTAGATCAGTCACACTATTAAAACCGAGATCAAATTTAAATTTTTCAATCTCGGGGGTTGTGGGATCATCAGCTTCAAAGTAGTATTCATTAGAGATTATTTCTCTGGCTGCGAGGTCAAAACGAGTCTGAACATATTCGGATTTATCGTATAAAAGGCCAATACCTTGTGTAATATAGGCAGGATCAAAAAAATCGGAGATCTTTGGTGCAGGGTCAACTTTATAATTATACCCTGTTGTAATTTGTGTAAGGAAAGTGTTTGAAGCAGCAAATTTGAATATCCATCCAAGATCTCTCGCAACAAGATTTTCCATAAATATTTCATTTTCGTTTTGTTTATTTGGCTGGTCGCCTGCTTGAGTTCTGCCAAAAATAGCTCTCAATTGATTTTTAAAAACCCAGTGTTCTGATTTATAGACCAGTCCAAAATTTACAAAAGTATTCCAGGAGATTGCATTTTCACCGCCCTTTGCCCAGTCGGAAAAACTCACTTGTGAAAAATTTAATCCTGCTGTGAGTGAAGGATGCCATTTATACAACATGGAATCCGGAACTTCTTGAGATTTAACTGAAATAACAAACAATAAAAGGAGGAGAACGGTATAGTATCGCATAAAACTTCTCTTTGTTGTGGATAAAGTGATTAAAATAAAATGCAAAAATAGGAAATTTAATGGAGTTGTTAATTTCGAAGTGGCGGCGGAAAAGCTTATATTTCGATCCAATCTTTTTCAATTCCTAAAAAAACAGACCCACACAAAATGCTTGGAAAACTTATTCTGGAAGATGGCAGCGAATACAATGGTACCGTATTTGGTGCGGCCCGCTCATCAGCCGGTGAAACTGTATTCAGCACCGCTGTAACCGGTTATACCGAAAGTCTATCGGATCCTTCTTATTCCGGTCAGATACTAACACTCACCTTCCCTTTGGTTGGAAATTACGGGATTCCCGGTAAGGCACGGGATGAAAATATTGCAAAATATTTTGAATCCGATAAAGTGCAGGCTGCCGGACTCATAGTAAACAACTACTCTCCCGAATATAGTCATTGGAATGCTGAGAGGAGTCTCTCAGACTGGCTTGAAGAATATGGTGTACCCGGTTTGACGGGTATAGACACTCGGGCATTAACCCAAAAACTTCGAGACAAGGGTTCTCTTCTTGGGAAAATTGTAATTAATGAAGATATTCCTTTTTTTGATCCCGATAAACACGACCTTCTTCAGAAGGTGACAATTGAAAAAATTGACGAATTGGGTAACGGGAAATATAAGATTATGTTGGTTGATTGTGGGAGCAAAACCAATATTATAAGGTGTTTAATGAGTCGGGACGCCACTGTGATCAGGGTTCCCTGGAACCACGATTTTTCTGCCGAGGAATATGACGGACTTTTTATCTCCAATGGACCGGGGAATCCCAAAAGGGCAGAAATAATCATTAACAATCTCAAAAAAGCATTTCAAAAAGAAAAACCGATCATGGGGATATGCCTCGGTCATCAACTAATGTCGCTTGCATCCGGGGCGGACACATTAAAAATGAAATATGGGCACAGAAGCCACAACCAACCTGTCCTGCTTTATAACACAGACCGGGCTTTTATAACTTCACAAAATCATGGATATGTGGTGGATAACCCCACAATTCCTGCAGAATGGGAACACTATTTTGTGAATCTGAATGATGGAACAAACGAAGGAATACGCCATAAATCTCTTCCATACTTTTCGGTTCAGTTCCATCCTGAGGCCTCAAGTGGACCAACCGACACGGAATTTCTCTTTGATGAATTTATGAATATGGTGAAAAGAGGGAGTAAATGATTAACCCAAGAGTGAAAAAATTGAATAAAGTTGTGATCATCGGCTCCGGTGCATTAAAAATTGGTGAGGCTGGCGAATTTGATTACAGTGGCTCACAAGCACTTAAAGCACTACGTGAAGAGGGTGTAAAAACCGTTTTATTGAATCCAAACATTGCAACCGTTCAAACCTCGGAGGACCTAGCTGACAGAGTCTATTTTCTACCCGTTACCCCATGGTTTGTTGAAGAAATCATTAAAAAAGAGAAACCTGACGGAATTCTTCTCTCTTTTGGTGGTCAAACTGCACTTAACTGTGGCGTTGAACTCTACAGAGCAGGTACTTTGGAAAAATATGGCGTTGAAGTGTTGGGAACCCCCGTTGAGGCGATAATTGAGACGGAAGACAGAGAACTTTTGCCAGAAAACTTGAGTCGGTAAACATAAAAACACCAAAAAGTTTTGCCGTTACAACAGTTGACGATGCCGTAGAAGCTGCTGAAACCATCGGTTATCCTTTGATTATCAGAGCTGCCTATACATTGGGCGGGCAAGGGAGTGGATTCTGTCACGATCTCGATTCTCTAAAGGAAATGGCGGATTTGGCATTTTCTTATTCTGACCAGATTCTTGTTGAAGAATCATTGAAGGGGTGGAAAGAGGTTGAATATGAAGTGGTTCGCGACAGATATGACAACTGTATCACAGTGTGCAACATGGAAAATTTTGATCCACTCGGAATCCATACAGGTGAGAGCATTGTTGTAGCTCCTTCACAAACCCTTTCAAACGATGATTATCAGTTATTGCGTAATATTTCGATAAAACTTATCCGGCATATCGGAATAGTTGGTGAGTGTAATGTTCAATTTGCGCTTGATCCCAAATCACAGGATTATCGGGTAATCGAAGTAAATGCACGATTAAGTCGTTCTTCTGCTTTGGCATCAAAAGCAACGGGATATCCTCTGGCATTTGTTGCGGCAAAACTTGCACTCGGTTACGGACTGCATGAATTAAAAAACAATGTAACCAAAGTAACTTCGGCACTTTTTGAGCCCGCCCTCGACTATATTGTGGTCAAAATTCCCCGTTGGGATCTTGACAAGTTTTCGGGAGTATCGAAAAAAATTGGAAGCTCCATGAAGAGTGTTGGCGAAGTCATGGCAATTGGCAGAACCTTCGAAGAGGCAATCCAAAAGGGATTGCGGATGATTCGTCAGGCGCGGCATGGGTTTGTGGGAACCAGAGAAGCTCCTGTTACAGATTTAAAAGCACAGCTTCAGGAACCAACAGATAAAAGAATATTTTACATCTCCGAAGCATTTGAAGAGGGGATGTCGGTTGAAGAAATCCATTCATTGACAAAAATCGACAACTGGTTTCTTGGGAAACTTAAAAAATATTTTGATCTAAAAACGAGTTGCTGAAGTATAATACGCTGCCAAAATTGCCGGACGAACTTCTCGCAAAAGCCAAGCGGTATGGATTCAGCGACTTCCAAATCGCAAGATTTGTATTAAAATCAGTTGACCGGCTGATTGAAGAAGATATCATGCTGGTTCGGAATGAGAGAAAACTGCGCGGAATTCTTCCTGTGGTTAAACAAATTGACACTCTGGCAGCGGAATATCCTGCCCAAACAAATTATCTCTATCTTACTTATTCCGGTACCGATCATGATATTAATTATGAAAATGATCAAAAAAGTGTAGTTGTACTTGGTTCGGGAGCTTACCGGATCGGGAGTTCTGTGGAATTTGACTGGTGTTCGGTTTCTGCACTCACTACGGTCAGAAATGAGGGATATCGGGCAGTTATGATAAACTATAACCCTGAGACTGTGAGTACCGACTATGATATCTGTGATCGGCTCTACTTCGATGAGCTTTCATTTGAACGGGTTATGGATATAATCGATCTCGAATCTCCATTTGGAGTGATTGTAAATTCAGGCGGACAGATTCCAAATGGACTTGCCACGAGATTAAATGATCAAAATGTTCCAATTCTTGGAACCTCTGCAGAATCGATAGACCGTTCTGAAAACCGACATAAATTTTCTGAGATGCTCGATCAACTTGGAATAGATCAGCCGAGATGGAAAGAGCTTACCTCAATTGATGATATAGTTCAGTTTGCCGATACAACAGGTTTTCCACTCCTTATCCGACCTTCTTATGTGCTCGCCGGTTCAGCGATGAATGTGGTTTCCAACAGGGAAGACCTGGAATATTTTTTAAAAGAAGCGGCGACCGTTTCAAAACAATATCCCGTTGTTGTTTCAGAATTTATCGAAAACGCAAAGGAAATCGAGTTTGATGCTGTTGCAAACCATGGCGAAATTGTAGTTTATACAGTTTCTGAGCATGTTGAGTTTGCCGGCGTCCACTCAGGTGATTCAACAATTATATTTCCGCCACAGAAAATTTATGTGGAAACCAACCGGTTGATCAAAAAAACTGCCCAAAGGATTGCCCGGGAATTAAACATCACAGGTCCCTTTAACATCCAGTTTATTGCACGGGATAACTATATTAAAGTTATTGAGTGTAATCTCAGAGCATCAAGATCCTTTCCGTTTGTGTCAAAAGTGCTTAAAGTTAATCTGATCGAGTTGGCGACAAAAGCTGCTTTGGGGCTGCCTGTGACAAAACCTTCCAAATCGGCTTTCGATCTTGAATATATCGGAGTAAAAGCGTCTCAGTTCTCATTCCACAGGTTGAGTGGTGCCGATCCTGTTCTGGGTGTTGACATGACTTCGACGGGTGAGGTTGGTTGCATTGGTGACGATTTTTATGAGGCGTTGCTCAAGGCGATGTTATCGGTAGGGTATCGTTTACCCGTTAAAAAGATTTTTCTTTCTACAGGTCCCGTGCGTGATAAAGTTGAATTGCTTGAGCCGTGCAGACTTCTTGCATCCTCGGGAGTGGAACTGTATGCAACTGCGGGAACGGCAAAGTTTCTTCTCGACCACAATATTGAATGTACAACTGTTTCATGGCCGGATGAAGAGTCGCATCCAAACTCGCTTGATATGATCAGGGAAAAGAAGTTTGATCTGATTGTAAACATTCCCAAGAATAATTCCAGGGATGAACTCAACAATGATTATACAATCAGACGAAGTGCGGTCGATTACAACATCCCTCTCATCACAAATGCAAGACTTGCGTCAGCGTTTATTGAAGCGATGAACAGATATACAATTGACCAAATTGCGATAACGGGATGGGACGAATATAAATCGTAAAAATAAAAGTTCTGATTTGGAACAAGTGGTCAAATAAATTGTTTAATTAGAGAAGTAAATTTTTAATCATCAAAATAAAATAATCAGAGGCAAAAATGTCTAAACTAAGTAGAACAGCCTACGCTGTTTTCTTCAGTATCGTATCCATAATCAGTATTTCAGCCCAATCAAGTGTTGATTTCACTCTCAAAGGTAAACTTTTTGGAAGTGACGGTAAACCAATGCCGAAATCAGAAATATATGTCTTCACAGATGCAATGTCATACTTTGCATCAACTGCCGCCGTTCCCGTAAAAGATGACGGTTCATTCGAATTAAAATTCAAAACTGCTGGATATTATTCAGTAGCCTTTTGTGGTCTCGGCCATACTATGTATATGACATCACTTCCTGTATTTGATGTTAAAGGGGTGTCTGAAGTTGAGGTAAAACTTTCCGTTCCTAAAACACAAATATTCCCTAATTCACTGGGGTTTAAATCAAATGCTGGCGTTGATTTCTTCCTCCCTGAGTTTGTAAAAAAAGGAAGTGACGGTAAATATACATTCACTGTTAACAAAAAGATAGACACTCTTTTGGTTCAACTTTCCGGTAGAGCATACTCTACACCCGCGGGATTTGAATATCCGGGCGCCAAATATGTATCCGACAGTCTTGGTGGATATCACACAGCCTTCTACAATGTAAAACCGGGATTTTCGATCAGCATTGATCCTGCCACACTTCCCAAAATGATTGGTGACAATACTGAATCATTCGTTTTCCTGAGTGATCCTGTTAATATTAAAGAAGTTTATGAAGCCTCCGAACGGCCAAACAAAAATTTTGAAGAAACGAATCTCAAAACATTCAACTATTTCAAAGATCTCTTCAAGAATGGTAAATCAAAAGCCACAAGAGATATTGCTGCCGTACAACTCTTCACTTACCATGTCACTGCAGAATACCCAAGTGTGGAAAATATTGAAGAAGTGATCAATGCCATAAGCGCTGATAACATTGCGTGGAGTAAAAACTTCTATGGTTTAATTGAGATCGTTGAACAAAAACCCGTCTCCGACCAGTCTAAATTCATTTCTGATATCTTTAACAACACCACAAGTGTTGACTTAAAAATGTATGTCCTTTATTATTTAAAGGGTAAACCAAACATGGTGTCAGAAGAAAAATATGCCGAATTGTTTGCCGGGTATAAAAAAGTCGCGACCGATGAAAAATATGCTTATTCTTTAACTGATCTTAAACCTGCAGTGCCACTCAGTGAAAAAATATTACTTGATCGATTTCTGGGGCACCTGGTGTATGCCATGTATTGAGGAAATTCCAAGTATCGAAAAAGCGTATGCTAAGTTCAATGCCAAAGGATTTCAGATCATCAGTCTTGCTTTTAACTCCCCTGAGGAAGATTTCAAAAATCAGAGGAAAAAAACTCCAATGCCATGGCTTCATGCATTGTTAAATGATGTAGATGCTGAAAATCTTGCAAGCCTTTATAATGTTCAGTACATCCCCAAAATGCTTCTTGTTGGTCCTGATGGAAAGATCATCGCCAATGAAGAAACACTCAGAGATGGTGGACTGGAAAAGAAACTTGAGGAAATCTTCAAGTAACATTTGTTTTTTTTGGTTACACATGTTTCGGCATGTGTAACCATTTTTTTTATCCTGCCTCCACAACTAATTTTGGTATCTCTTCAGCCTCGTTAAACGCCTAATCTCTGAAATATTTTGTAGCAACAATTCCTCATCTTTTATCATCGAAAACCTCTAAAAAACCCCGAAGTCGGGATGGCATGGTTGAAGGAATATTATATATAAAATAACTCGACAACCTGCCTGGGCAGGTGATATGTTCGTAGCAAATGGGAAAAAATAATTCAAAATCAACCTGCCTGGGCAGGTGTCATGTTCGTAGAATCAGAATGATCAAAGGTAAGCCCCAACCCGCTTTGGCAGGTGTCATGTTCGTAGCAAAAAATCGTTTTTCATTCCAATATAACCTGCCTGGGCAGGTGTCATGTTCGTAGAAATGAAATGATAAAAGGTAAGCCTCAACCCGCTTTGGCGGGTGTCATGTTCGTAGAAAAATGTACCCCCCACGAATCAACCTGCCTGGGCAGGTGTCATGTTCGTAGCAAAAAATCGTTTTTCATTCCAATATAACCTGCCTGGGCAGGTGTCATGTTCGTAGAAATGAAATAATAAAAGGTAAGCCTCAACCCGCTTTGGCGGGTGTCATGTTCGTAGAAAAATGTATCCCCCCCACGAATCAACCTGCCTAGGCAGGTGTCATGTTCGTAGAAATGAAATGATAAAAGGTAAGCCTCAACCCGCTTTGGCGGGTGTCATGTTCGTAGAAATGAAATAATAAAAGGTAAGCCTCAACCCGCTTTGGCGGGTGTCATGTTCGTAGAAAAATGTATCCCCCCCCACGAATCAACCTGCCTAGGCAGGTGTCATGTTCGTAGAAATGAAATGATAAAAGGTAAGCCTCAACCCGCTTTGGCGGGTGTGATGTTCGTAGCAAATAAACGTAAAATTTCATAAATTTGTCAAAGATTTAACAAAAATTTGGGCAATAAATGGAACACACATTTTCTCAATTATATATACATATCGTATTTTCGGTGAAACATCGTGAACGATTGATTTCCAGAATATGGAAAGAGGAATTATATAAATACATTTCCGGGATCATCACTAATAAAGGTCAAAAACTTTATATAATCAATGGCGATATGGATCATATTCATTTATTAATTGGGATGTATCCGGATAAAACGCTTTCGGATTTGGTGAGAGATATTAAAGCGAATTCTTCTGCTTATATTAAAGAAAAAGGGCTTGTGAAGGGTCCGTTCCATTGGCAAAGAGGGTTTGCGGCTTATTCAATTGGAAAATCGGAATTGAAACGGTTGCTAGATTATATAAAAGGACAAGAAGTTCATCATCAAGGGCACACTTTCGCTGAAGAATATGAACATTTTCTCACGAAATATAATATTGAATTTGATAAAAAATATTTATTCAAAGAATGATATTTCTACGAACGTATCACCTGCCCAGGCAGGTTTTTCTGTGCACAATAAATTAATAATTTCTACGAACATATCACCCGCCGAGGCGGGTTTGGGTTATGCTATAATCATTACTTTTCGACGAACATTCCACCCGCCGAGGCGGGTTTTAAGTGTAAGCCTCATGCCCTCTCCAATGCCACAAAAAAATTCCCAAAAAATGAGTAAATTTAGGGTTGTAATTATAAAAAGTGGACAAGATGAAAGAAGTGGATCAGTTATATAAAATAAGACATTCGTTAGCGCATATTATGGCGCAGGCGGTTCTTGAACATTATCCCAAAGCCAAAATGGGTTTTGGCCCCCCTGTTGACAACGGTTTTTATTATGATTTTGATTTTGGTACCGAGAAAATATCTTCTGAAGATTTTAAGAAGATCGAAAAATCGATGTATAAAATCATCAATCAAAAACAGGAATTCAACATTTACTACAAACCTCTTGATGAAGCAATTGAGCTTCTTGCAGGCATGGATCAATCTTATAAGGTTGAATATGCAAAGGAACTTGTTGAAACGGGTCAAGCTGAGGACCAGGGATTAAGTTTTTATGTTAACGGTTCTTTCACTGATATGTGTGAAGGTCCACACATCGCCAATACAGGTGAAATACCCCAAAAATGTTTCAAATTGGACAGGATATCCGGTAGTTACTGGCGTGGTGATGAGAAAAAACCGATGCTTACCAGAATCTATGGTCTTGCATTTGACAATGAAGAAGAGTTAAAAGACTATATCAGAAGGCGTGAACTTGCAATGCAGAGGGACCACAGGAAACTTGGTGCCGAGCTCGAAATATTCCTTATTGATGAAGAAGTGGGAACCGGTCTTCCGCTTTGGCTTCCAAATGGAGCGGTTATCAGAGGTGAACTTGAAGCTTGGGCAAAAGAGGTGGAATTTAAAGCCGGTTATCACCATGTTTCAACCCCTTCGCTTAGTAAATCGTCTTTATATATCAG
Source organism: Ignavibacteriales bacterium (assembly GCA_016714125.1). GTDB lineage: Bacteria > Bacteroidota > Ignavibacteria > Ignavibacteriales > Ignavibacteriaceae > UTCHB3. The sequence goes on from JADJNX010000020.1 coordinate 261,357, forward strand.
ATCGGGTCATCTTCCTTATTATGCCGAATCGATGTTCCCTCCGATGGTCTTGGATGAGAATACTGAATACTATTTACGGCCGATGAACTGTCCTCACCACAATAAAATTTATGGTTTCAGACCGAGAAGCTACCGAGAACTCCCTTATCGTCTTGCTGCATATCGTGATATGTTTAGATACGAAAAACACGGTTCCCTCTCAGGATTCCTCCGTGTTCGAGCCATGTGTCTGAATGATGCTCATATTTATTGCGAATATGACCAGGTAAAAGAGGAATTCGCAAAGGTAATGGACCTCTACAAATATTATTATGATTACCTCAGACTTGGAAATTTCAGAGTAAGACTCTCCTTGCATGATTCCGAAAGTGACAAATATGTCAAAGATGAAGAGGAATGGCAATTTAGTGAGGATATCGTAAGAGAAATTCTTAATGAAAATAAGATCGACTTTATTGAAGAACGCGGCGAAGCCGCTTTCTACGGTCCTAAAGTTGACATCCAGATTAAAAACCTGCTCGGCAGGGAAGAAACCGTATCAACCTGTCAACTCGATTTTGTTATGGCAAAAAGATTTGATCTTTGGTATTCCGCCAAAGATGGTACTATGAAGCAGCCTTACATACTTCACAGAGCCCCTCTTTCAACACATGAGAGAATGATTTCATTTCTGATTGAGTTCTGGGGTGGAGCGTTCCCAACATGGATGGCCCCAAATCAGGTTATGCTGATACCCGTGAATGAGGGTGTGGTTGATTATGCAATGGATATGAAACATAAGATGACAGAACTGGGCATCAGATGTGACATCGATGTTTCTGATGATTCATTCAACAAAAAAATCAGAAAAGCAGTAACAAAAAAGACTCCAAATATGTGGATCATCGGTGATAATGAAAAAGCCGCAGGTACAATTACCTGGAGAAGATATTGTGTGCAGGATCAGATAAAAATGTCTTCAGACGCAGCAATCGACAAAATTGTACATCTGAGAACAAACAGAGTAATGGACAACTTCCCTGATGTTCAGATTTAAAATCTGATATTTCAGGTCATATTTGCACGATGTGAATATGAAACTATAAATCACCCTGAAGACTTTTAGGGGTTATCAATAGAAATTTGTTTCTTTCGATAACCCCTTTTTTTGTAACATTTTTTGGTTTGAATAGTATAAATTGCAGTTTAAGTTTTTCAACAGGAGTATCAATGCATAAATTGACAATTTTTCTAATCATTCTTGTTTTTACAGGATTCTCTCAAGGAATTGACCAAAAACCCCACCATGACAAAAAAGAGAAACCGATGGAAAAACAACCTGATGTTATTCTAAAAAATGCGCCATTGGTAAGTCCATTGACAATAGATTTTCAGATAGAACTTGGTTCAAAAAATAAGGCTCTGAAGAAAATTGGTGAGATTATTCAAAGAGGTAAAGACAAAAATGATGTAAAAGCTCTTCTCTCAGCAGCGGTTATTTTATTTCTGGAAGAGTCAAATTCAGGCAAAAAGGCTAGAATTACCGGGAAAGATATCCTCATAATGGCTACCGAAATAGCAGTTCAGTTGAAAAATCCTAAAGATATTAACGCCTGTGCATTATTCTGGGAAGATAAACTTTTTGGTAATGATCCGGCAAGGGCCGAACAACTTAGAAAGTAGTTTTTATCCCTCGAATGAACAAAAATCCACAAAACTGGGTGGTTTCTTTGCAGATATCCGATAGTATCGTATAGTTTCCGGCAAAATTATCCGATGGTATCGTATATTTCTTGGTAAAATCACCCCGAACTCCAATCCATGATGGCGGATTTAGCAACCATTTTAAGGTAGGATATGAAGATAGAGGAAATTTTGTTTAAATTAGCAGATTCGCATATCAAAAAATCGGAGAGACTCTGAAATGAAGAAAATGTTTTTAGTATCGGCACTGTTTTTCGCACTGACAGCCGTATCCTTTGCACAGGAGAAGCCGGTTGAACCACCAAAAATGAAGCAGTGGTTCTTTGTGATGTTATCAAGAGGTGAAAACCGTACTCAGGATTCAGTTGAATCGGCAAAATTGCAAGAAGGGCACATGGCGAATATAAACAAAATGGCAGAACTCGGAGTCTTAAGGATAGCAGGACCTTTTATTGATAACGGTAACTGGCGTGGAATTTTTATCATGGACTGTAAAACGATTGAAGAAGCAGAAAGTTATGTAAAACAAGACCCTGCAATCATCGCCGGTCGGCTTGCATACGAGATTCACCCATGGTATGGACCAGCCACAATCAAAACCAATTGGGATAAAGAATGAAAAGTTATTTTGGATATGTCCTTTTTGCGGAGCACCTTGCCGATATTGCCGGGGCAAACCATCGAGCGATATTTTAGAGGCGACATCCGTGCAGAATATAAAATTCACCTTCACCAATCGTAACCATTGCTGATAAAGAAGTGGAAGAAAAATTGCGTGAAGAGATAGAATTTGAAGATTCAGAATCAGGAATTATTGGAGAAGAGTTTGGAGAGAGAAAATCCAAAAACGGTTATATCTGGGTTATTGATCCCATTGATGGAACCATAGCTTTCAGTTGCGGAAAACCTGTTTTTGCCTCACTTATTGCTCTGATGAAGGATGATATTCCTTTGATTGGGATCATTGATCAACCAATCACCAAAGAGAGATGGGTTGGAGTCCTGGGAAACACAACCATGCTTAACGATGAACCGATTAAATCCTCGACTGTAACCGATCTTTCAAAAGCCAAACTTAGTACAACGGCTCCCGGAATGTTTAGCGACCCAATCTCCGCTGCATTCTTTCGTGAACTGCAGGAGAGGGTACACATCACCAGTTTTGGAGGAGATGCTTATCAATACGGACTTTGTGCATCGGGGCACATCGACATCGTAGTCGAAAAAGGTCTAAATCTTTACGACTGGGCAGCGCTTGTTCCTGTGCTTAAAGGTTCAGGAGCCATCATAACCGATTGGAACGGGGAAGAACTTACCAGCGCCTCAAAAGGAGATGTAGTTGTTACAGGTAATCAAAATCTCCATGACCAGGTTCTTGAACTAATTCGTCAAGCTGCTCTGTAAGTTTCCAATTCTGATCCATCAAGATCAAGAACTGTGATATACACAGGAATTTTCCTGACTGCAAGTTGGTTTGCCCTCATTGCCAGCTGTGCAAGACCACTACAACATGGCACTTTCATGATCACAACACTCATTGAATTGAGATTTGAATAATCGATCATATCAACAAGTTTTTCGAGATATGCCTCTTTATTGGTATCCAGCTTTGGACAGGCAATCGCCATCGCCTTTCCGGCAAGATATTTTTGATGGAAAGCAGTTGAGACAAATCCCGCGCAATCAGCGGCGAGCAGAAGGTCGGCATTCCTAAAAAATCCCGCTTGTGGATTTAAGAGATGCAACTGGATGGGCCAATGGGTTAATTCACTTGGCTGTTCATCACCCACAAACTCCATTCTTTTCTTTGACTCAGTTTTTTTAATCTCTTGTGGAGCAGAACCTTTACAGCCACACGAGCCACCACCATGATGATGTTCTGCAGGAGCAGGAGTCTCAGTCCCTTCAGGTTGAAGAGCAACAGGATTAATCATATCATGTGCTTTAAGGTATTCCAGGGCTTCAGTGAAATAATCAATTTCGTTATGGTCAAGAAGGTGTTCAAGATGGGCTTTTATCACATTGGGACCACCTTTTACGATGTAATCCATAACCTTATATTCGTTATAAGGTTCAGCTTCACGCTCTTCAATAGTTAAAGCTCCCGTTGGGCATTCACCAAGACACGCTCCCAGACCATCACAAAAAAGATCACTGATTAATCTCGCTTTTCCGTCAATTATCTGAAGTGCCCCTTCATGACATGCAGGTACACAGTCGCCACATCCGTTGCACAATTCTTCTTTTATATTTATTATTTTTCTAAGCATCTAATTCTCCAAAACAGATAAAAAAGTCTGATTCAAATATACAGGATTTTAATTAATCCACAAAATGAAAAAGAACCACATTACTGCATTATTGGATTATTGCATTAATTCAATTTCTCCAGTCGATATAGTCGGGGTTATGTTCTATCCGGTAGGTACCATCGGGATTGGGGAGGACTCCTATAAAATCAAAACGAATCTCTTCAAAATAGACTTCCGATTTATAAGGATATTTTTGAGCATATTTTTTGAGAGATTTAACTTTTTGCCAAGAGATGGCATGTTGGATATCTGTGAAATTTTCGTCACTCCGATATTTCACTTCAATAATTACGAGGGTAGTCCCATCGAGCGCAACGATATCGAGTTCACCGTGACTCTCTCGCCAGTTTTTATCAAGAATCTTGAATCCGTTTTTAATCAGGAATTCTTCAGCAAGTTTTTCGCCTAACTTTCCTGTTTCAAGAGTTGACACGGTGAACCCGGTAAATTATTTGTAAAAGCCCGGTTTGAAGTTCTTTTTGCCTTTTCTCAGGACAAAATATTTTCCAAACAGAAGGTCTTCAGTTTTGGGTGTAAATTCAGGATCAGAAATTCTCTGGTTGTTGAAGTAGATCCCTCCACCTGTGAGGTCTCTTCTTGCAGCACCTTTGCTTGTGTAAAATCCTGCAAGAACAAGAAGATCAACCAAAGATGGAATTGCTTCGGATGAACTCAGCGCAACTGAAGGAGTGGTATCACATAAAGACTGAAGTGTCGATTCACCAATTTCAGTTATCTCTGCCTCACCAAAAAGTGCTTTTGAAGCAGCCACAGCTCCCAACATCTCCTCTTTCCCGTGAATAAGCGAAGTAACTTCTTCAGCCAGTTTTTTATGTGCAACTCTTCTTCCGGGGTCGGAAGTGTGAAGGGCTTCAAGCTCTTCAATTTCTTCTTTTGGAAGGAAGGTATAAAACTTCAAGAATTTAATCACATCCCGGTCATCAACATTCAGCCAGTATTGATAAAGTTCGTAAGGGGAAGTACGCTTTTTATCGAGCCATACAGTCCCGGCTTCGGTTTTACCAATCTTTTTCCCATCAGCTGTTTGAATGAGCGGGGAAAGTCATACAGTGAACTTTTTGTTTTTCTTTTTCCAAATCAGGTCCATTCCTGCGGTGATGTTACCCCACTGGTCACTTCCACCAATTTGGAGTTCACAATTGTGTCGTTCATTCAAAATGAAATAGTCAAAAGCCTGCATAACCATATAACTGAACTCGGTGTAGGAGATTCCTTTGTCGGGATCTTGCAGTCTGCGTTTAACAGATTCTTTTGTAACCATGACATTCACGGAGAATTTTTTTCCGATCTCTCTGAGATATTCAAATGCCGAAATGGTGCTGATCCAATCGTAATTATTGGTCATAAGAGCGGCATTCTCACCTGTGAAGTCGAGATATTGTGATAGTTGTTCTTCAAAAATCACTGCCCAGTTTTTCACAAGTTCATCTGCACTCAGTTCTCTTTCGGCTTCTTTTCCTGAAGGATCACCAAGCAGAGCGGTTGCACCACCAACAACACAGATTACTCTGTTACCGGCTTGCTGAAATCTGCGTAAACCAAGGATTGGGATTAAGTGCCCAATATGCAGTGAATCTGCAGTGGGGTCGAACCCTGCGTATAAAGTGATTGGCCCCTCTTTAAGTCGTTCCTTTAATTGCTCCAGCGGGGTGGACTGGTAAACAAGTCCGCGCCATTCAAGTTCATCTACAATATTATTCCACATATTATTCCAAATCGTTCATAATTCTAAAAAAGTGACAAATAATTTACTGAAAGCGGCAGACCCTTTAAAATATTTTCAACTATTTGTTGATATCACATTAAATAATTCAGGGAAATAACTATCTTTTGAGAAGGAAAGAATTTAATTATATGGAGTTTAACCGATGAAAATCGACCAAATGGTTTATACACAAAAAGATGGCTGGAAGAACGAGAAACAAAACATTTTGGGCAGAGAAGCTGATCTGATTATAGCTTTTGGGCAACGTGAATTATTGGAGAACCCGGGAATTTACGACCATTTGGCCGGTCTCTATGATAATCCGGATATCTTACTTGCCAGTACATCAGGCGAAATAATCGGTGAGAGAGTATTGGATGGGTCTGTTGTAGCCACAGCCATAAAATTTGACCGGACTTCGGTAAAATCTGTGTCAATTAGTATCAATTTATATGAAGATAATTTTGAAGCAGGTAAGGAAGGGACGAAACTACTTCCTGCCGAAGGCTTAAGGCATCTTTTTGTTATAGCTGACGGTCAAAACTTGAATGGAACCAAGTTAGTGGAAGGGATCCGGTCAGTTGTTCCTGAAAATGTTTCTGTAACGGGAGGATTGGCAGGGGACGGGGCAAAATTTGAAAAGACACTCGTCGGCCTAAACTCTCAACCCAAAAGAGGGGGAATTGGTCTTTATCGGTTTCTACGGTGAACATATATCTGTTGGTTACGCTTCCAGAGGTGGATGGGATACATTTGGACCAATGAGGCTGATTACAAAATCCAAAGATAATATTTTATATGAACTTGATGGAAAATCAGCACTTGCCGTATATAAAAAATACCTCGGTGATAAAGCTTCCGGACTGCCGGGGACTGCTTTGCTGTTTCCACTGGCGATTCAGTCAGAAAACCCAAATGAACCGTTGGTAAGAACGATACTTGCAGTGAATAATGAAGAGCAAAGTATGATTTTTGCCGGCGATATTCCACAAGGCGCTCAAGCCCGGTTTATGAAAACAAATTTTGACCGGTTAATTGAAGGAGCAGCTACCGCAGCAGGGGCTTCAATGAGTGAAACTCTTACTACTCCCGAGTTGGCAATTCTAATCAGTTGTGTTGGGAGGAAAATAGTATTGGGACAGCGTGTTGAGGAAGAGGTCGAAGTGGTAAATGAGAAGTTCACCAATGATACAGCAATCATTGGCTTCTATTCTTATGGAGAGATATCTCCTTTTAATCCCTCTGTAAGTTGTAATTTCCACAATCAAACAATGACAATTACTACATTAAGTGAGAAATAACCAAATGGAATTTCACTCTCTTCTCAGACGTCAACTTAAGAGATATTATGGATCTGTTGAAAATGTGCCCGAAGATATGCAGCCGTTGTTTCGGATAATAAATGAAACTTATAATCAATATGACGAAGACAGGCTGTTGTTGGAACGCTCTCTTGAGTTAAGCTCAGAAGAGCTTTTTCAGGCAAATTCTGAAATGAGAGCAGTTTTCAGACTGTTCCCTGACATTTTCTTCCGGATTGATGAGAATGCAAGAATTATCGATTTTAATATCGGCAGTGGTGTTAAAGTTTTTGATTCCGAATCAAAATTCGCCGGCACTTTGTTATTTGATCACTTTGATGAAGAGATCTACGATCTTTTTAATTCCGCTATTGAATCAGTTAAGGCAGACCAGATCAGTCAAACTTTTGAATTTAAGTATTGTTTAGGTGAGATAGAAACCTTTTTTGAAGCAAGTCTTTTACCCCTCTTGGAAGATGAAATAATTATTTTTATCAAGGATATCAATAAGAGAAAATTGATTGAAGAGGATTTGCAACTCTCGAAGGAAGCAGCAGAAAATGCAAATCGAGCCAAATCAGAATTTCTTGCCAATATGAGTCATGAGATCCGCACCCCGATGAATGCAATTTTAGGATTTGCGGAACTGCTGGATTCACAATTAACGGATCAAAAATCTAAAGATTATCTAAAAGGGATCTCAGCAGGTGGGAAAAATCTGCTGAGTTTGATAAATGATATTCTTGACCTTTCTAAAATTGAAGCGGGCAAACTTAATATCAATTATGAACCATTAAATGTTTCTCGATTAGTCAGTGAACTCGAACAGGTATTCCAACCGAAGATAAAGGAGAAAGGGGTCGATTTTAACGTGGAAATCGCCACTAATATCCCTTCAGGTTTATTTTTGGACGAAACACGACTCAGACAAATACTCCTCAATTTGATTGGGAAATGCAATTAAATTCACTCTCGAAGGGTGCGTAACAGTGTCTGTTCAGATAATAGAAAAAGATAGTCACGGAACGGTGGTTGATCTCATTTTTGAAGTTAAGGATACCGGTATCGGTATTCCGGAAAACCAGAAACAACTGATCTTCGAAGCATTTAAACAAATGGAAGGTCAAAGCACACGCAGGTTTGGAGGCACAGGATTAGGTTTAAGCATAACACGGAGGCTTGTTGAAATAATGCACGGTAAAATAACTGTAGAGAGTAAATTAGGGGCAGGTTCATCTTTTATAGTAACTCTTGAAAATGTTAATGTTAGCGCAATTAGTGAACACCCCGGTTCTGTTCCGGAATCTTTTATAAAAAACATCTGCTTTGAGCCTGCTACAATTCTGCTCGTCGAAGATATTGAATACAACAGGATACTAATTAAAGGTTACCTGGAAGAATTTGACTTTACGATTATTGAGGCAGTAAATGGCGATCAGAGCGTTGAAAAGGCAGCAATACATCAACCCGATTTAATCCTCATGGATATTCAGATGCCAATTCTTGACGGGTACTCTGCATTCAAGATTATCAGGGCGAACCCCTACACCTCCCACATTCCGGTGATTGCAATAACCGCCTCTGTAATGAGGGAAGAGACACTGAAGTTAAAAGAAGAATTTGATTCCTTTCTTGCAAAACCTGTGAGATGGGAGGATCTGATACGTGAAATTGCTAAGTTCCTTAAATCAAACCTTAAGGAAAATTCATTTCCGAAAAAAACATTTGTCGATGTAAAAGAAGAGTTTCAATTTAAGTATAAAAGGGGTTCTACAAGTATTGATCCTGAGATTTTACTTGAGGCTAAAGAGCGGTTTATGAAAAAATGGAGAGAAGTATCTGAGGGAATGTTTATTGAGGATGTTCAGGAATTTGCTGAAGAACTGATAAATAGTGCAGAAAAATTAAATTGTTCGATGATATGGGAATATGGCAATGATCTGAGGGCTACAACAGAATCTCTTGAAATCGAAAAAATGCAACAACTTGTTGCGCAGTTTCCACGATTAAATGACAAAATTTAGGTAGCGATAATGCAAAAAAAAGAAGATATTCAACTGGATAGATCCCGGGTGCTGATAGTTGATGATGTGGAATCCAATATCAAAATTCTGGCACATATCCTTATGAAACAAGGATACAAGGTTGCCATAGCTACCAGTGGCAAACAAGCAATCTCTTCTGCTCAAAAACTGCCGGATTTGATTTTATTGGATGTTTCCATGCCTGAGATGGATGGGTTTACTGTATGTGAGATCTTAAAAGCCGACGAAAAAACCAAAAATATTCCTGTCATATTTCTTACCGCCCTGTCCGATATCGGCGATATGGCAAGAGGATTTGAAGTTGGAGCAGTTGATTATATTTCGAAACCCTTTAATCATACTGAATTGTTGATCAGAGTAAAAACACATCTTCAACTTAAGGTTTCAACCGATATAATCAACAAACAAAATAAGGAACTGATAGAGTTAAATGGCCTCCTTAATGATGCTCTTAAAAAGCTTGAATATATTAATGCCAGCAAGGATAAATTCTTCTCAATAATTGCACACGATCTAAAAAATCCTTTTCAGGATTGATAGGATTTACTCATTTCCTGGCACAGATGTTGAAAGTATGAACAAAGAAGACATAAAGGAAATGGCTCTTGGGCTTCATTTTCGGCGGAAAGATTGCACAAACTTCTCGACAATCTTCTAAATTGGGCGAGACTTCAAACCAGGGGGGATGCAATATACGCCCGATATCATTCCGCTTCGTGAGTTTACCATTGATGTAATTAGCCTTCTCAAAGACCAGGCAAATGCGAAAGAGATTGATCTTAAGTTAGTAATAGGAGATGACCTTCATTTCACTGCTGATGCTAATATGCTTCGTTCAGCTCTTCAAAATTTAATTTCCAATGCGATTAAGTTTACTGCAAGAGGGGGAAAAATTGAAGTTTGTGCCCTTTTTAACGAGACGACCATTCTTTTTTCTGTTGAGGATTCCGGGGTTGGTATTCCGCAAAAAGTTATGGATCAACTTTTTGATATCAATCACAAATATCAAATGTCGGGCACGGATAAAGAACCCGGAACCGGTTTGGGTCTGATATTCTGCAAAGAGTTGATTGAGAAGCAGGGAGGAAGTTTAACAGTTGAGAGTGAAGTAAAAAAAGGGAGCAAGTTTACAATCTTACTCCCTAAAAGAGTTTAAAGCTGCTGCAAAAACAGCAGCTTTAACAAGATTATTTATTTCCTTTTTGCCTCAACCATTGCAAATGCAGCCATATTAACCACATCGTCAACTTCAGCACCACGCTGCAAGACATACACGGGTTTGCTTAATCCGTTAAGAATTGGACCAACCACTTCGGCTCCGCCGATTCTATTTAACAGTTTGTAAGCAATATTTCCTGAATCGAGATTTGGGAAAATCAGAACATTTGCCCTTTTCTTTAATGTAGAGAAAGGATAAAGATTTTCCATTATTGCCGGAATCATTGCCGTATCTGCCTGCATTTCACCCTCAACAATAAGGTCTGGTTCAAGCTGTTTCACTATCTCGGTTGCTTTTTTAACCTTTATACTGTGGGGATGTGGAGCACTTCCAAAATTGCTGAATGAAAGCATTGCCACACGAGGTTCGATATCAAATCTCCTTGCGGCTTTTGCTGATAGTATTGCAATTTCGGCGAGTTGTTCTGCATTTGGATCAACATTTACTGTTGTATCGGCGAAGAAATATACCCGATTTTTTATAATCAGAATATACATACCTGAAACGCGCGATACACCGGGTTGCAAATCAAGTACTTCAAGAGCGGGACGAATTGTCTCGGGATAGTGTGAAGTCATACCTGCAATCATTGCATCCGCGTCACCCATTCTGACCATCATCGCAGCAAAATAATTTTTGTGACGGTGACGGGTCATCAAGCGGGAAGCTTCCTCTCGAGTGATTCCTTTACGTTGTCTGAGTTTGTAGAATTCATCCACATAGAAGTCTGATTTGTCCCATTCGGTCGGGGAAACAATAGTCAATCCTTCAGGATCGATATTATTGGCAGACATCAGTGCATTTACTTCTTCAGGATTACCAATCAGGATTGGATGTGCGATATCCATATCATGGATAATCTGAGCTGCCTTAAGTATCCTGACATTGGTACCTTCTGAGAAAACAAGTTTTCCTGTCTTGTAACTTTGTGCAGCATGTATTGTATGTCTGACGATTTCCTGTGAAATTCCGAGTCTTTCAAGAAGTTGTTCTTTGTAAGCGTCAAAATCTGTGATAGGTTTTGCAGCTACACCTGTTTCCATTGCAGCTTTAGCTACCGCAGGGGCAACCCATGTAAGGACTCTTGAATCGAATGGTTTAGGGACTATATAATCCCTGCCATATCTCATTTCATGACCCTCGTATGCTCTTTTTACTATATCAGGCACATCCTCTTTTGCAAGAGCAGCCAGGGCGTAAGAAGCAGCAAGTTTCATTTCGTCATTAATCGCGGAAGCCTGAACATCAAGGGCACCTCTAAAAATGAATGGGAAACCCAGAACATTATTGATCTGATTAGGATAATCTGATCTTCCGGTCGCCATGATTATGTCTTTTCTGACAGAAGTGGCATCTTCGTAAGTTATTTCGGGGTCAGGATTAGCCATCGCAAAAACGACACAATTTGGTGCCATACTTGCAATCATCTCTTTTGAGACGACATTACCTTTTGAAAGACCAACAAAAACATCGGCTCCTTTTATAGCATCTGCAAGAGTTCTGGCATCAGTTTCGTGAGCAAATTCCTGTTTGAATTCATTCATACCCTCAGTTCTGCCTTTGTAGATTGCTCCTTTTGAGTCGCAAAGGGTGATGTTTTCAATCTTGGCGCCAAGTTTCACGTAAAGTCGTGAGCACGAAATTGCAGATGCACCGGCACCGTTTACAACGATTTTGACTTCAGAGAGTTTTTTCCCTGAGATTTCCACCGCGTTAATAAGAGCAGCACCACTAATAATTGCAGTTCCATGTTGGTCATCGTGAAACACCGGAATTTTCATGGTAGCTTTACATTTTTCCTCAATATAAAAACATTCCGGCGCTTTTATATCTTCAAGGTTTATACCTCCAAATGTTGGTTCAAGCATTTGTACTGCATCTAACGATTTCATCAGGGTCTTTGGTGTTTAGTTCAATATCAAAAACATCAATATCTGCAAATCTTTTGAAAAGAACTCCTTTGCCTTCCATAACCGGTTTACCGGCAAGGGGTCCTATGTCTCCCAGTCCGAGCACTGCAGTACCATTGCTGACAACAGCCACAAGGTTACCTTTTGCAGTATATTCATAAGCCATAGCCGGATCTTTTTCGATATCAAGGCATGGCTGAGCTACTCCCGGGGTGTAAGCGAGAGAGAGGTCTCTCTGAGTGATGCAGGGTTTAGTCGGGACAACTTCAATTTTCCCTTTTCTACCCATACTGTGGTAGTCTAAAGCCTCCTGCTTTGTTGTTTTCATTGATACTCCAATATAAAGTGAAGAACGGATTCAATTAAGAACAGTAAACTAAAAAACTTTAACCAGATAACAAAACAGATTATTATTTTCAGTAGTGACCAGGTTTATCTTCCAAACTGTTTTAAGTGATGATTGAGGTGAAGATATGCCAGGCGTCCCCACTGATGTTTATTTAGATCACCAAAAACAGGGTGTTTTCTAAATCCGGTTTCTCCATATTTTGTTTCAAAATTATTCACCATATCGGAAAGAATCGCTCTGTCCTGCTCAAAAGCAGTAAGTTTTGTTCCTCCCACACCCTGCTTCAGTTCAGCTGTGGTTTCAATTTTACCTTTTGGAATTGGCATCCCGAGAAGTACCAAAAACTTCACAAATGTTGAGGTCATCATGGTTCCGCGATAAGGGGAGCGTTTTTCGCCAAAAGACAACCTCACCTGATCTGCAGCATGAACGAGCATCTCATGAACATTCATTTTACCCCACAAAGAGGGATCTTTTGGTGTAACTTCTCCAATTCTTTTTAACATTTCAGCTTTATCAACAGGGTTCAGAAGACTTTTCATATTTCATCGCTTTTTATGAGTGGAAATAAAGATTCTAAAATAGATTTATCCTAAATATAAAGGAAAATGTTCATTTATTTATCTCTCTTTAGGTCGGTCGATTTTATTATCTTGTCTGACTATAATTTTAAATATCCGGAGACCAGATGAAGAGAATTTCAACGCTTATAACGCTGATTCTATTCCTTTCACCCGCAGCAATTTATGCCTGCACTAATTTTATCGTTACAAGAGGGGCATCAATCGATGGCTCAACGATGATCACCTATACCGCTGATTCCTACAATATGTATGGAGAGTTGTACCATTTCCCCGCCGCAAAGTATCCTGAGGGTGCATTGCTTGAGGTTTATGAATGGGACACGGGTAAGTTCCTTGGCAAAATCAAACAGGTCAGAGAAACTTATAATGTGACAGGTAATATGAACGAACATCAGCTCGCAATTGGTGAAACCACTTTTGGAGGAAGAGGTGAACTCGAGAATCCAAAAGGGGTGATTGACTATGGCAGTCTGATTTACATCACCCTGCAAAGAGCCAAAACAGCCCGGGAAGCTATTAAAATAATGACTCAACTGGTTGAAGAATATGGCTATTACAGCTCAGGTGAATCATTTTCAATTGCTGATCCAAATGAAGCATGGATTCTCGAGATGTCAGGTAAGGGTCCCGGTGTTATGGGAGCTGTTTGGGCGGCAGTAAAAATTCCTGATGGATATATTTCAGGTCATGCAAACCAGGCAAGAATCACAAAAATTAGTCTAAATGATCCCGATAACTTTCTTTTTGCTCCTGATGTAATAACATTTGCAAGAGAAAAAGGATATTTCTCAGGGAAAGATGCAGATTTTGATTTTGCCGCTGCTTACAATCCACTCGATTTTGGTGGTATAAGATTCTGCGATGGTAGAGTGTGGTCACTTTTCCGCAGATGTAACTCCACGATGGATAAATATCTGCCATATATAAAAGGTGAAACTCTCGAGAGAATGCCACTTTATATAAAACCCGATAAAAAACTTTCAGTACACGATGTGATGTCCCTGATGCGCGACCATTATAATGGAACCGAACTTGACATGACAACGGGTATTGGCGCTGGTCCTTATGGTAACCCAATGAGAGCCAGACCCCTGACATGGAAATATAACGGCGAAGAATATTTTAATGAAAGACCAATTTCCACTCCCCAAACAGGATGGTCTTTCATAAGTCAGTCGCGCAGTTCTCTCCCCAATGAAGTGGGCGGAGTTTTATGGTATGGTGTTGATGATACATATACAACTGTTTGGTTTCCAATGTATGCCGCAGTAACCGATATCCCTGAAAATTACAGAAAAGGACTTGGTTCACTTTCACATTTTACCTGGGATTCAGCTTTTTGGGTGTTTAATGCTGTAGCAAACTTTGCATATCCCCGCTATAATGTTGTAATAGATGATGTCAAAAAGGTGCAGAATCAACTCGAAGGACAGTTTTTACTTCGTCAAAAAGAAGTGGAAGAAAAAGCAGTGAAACTGCTCTCTTCTTCAAGAGCTGAATGTTTGTTATTTCTGACTAACTATTCAAAAGATGCAGGTAAATCTGTTTACACAACCTGGCGAAAACTGAGTGAAGACTTGTTGCTAAAATATATGGATGGAGTTAAAAAGGACGAACATTTTAAGACCGTAAATGTTGGCTATCCTGATAAATTTAAGGCAGAGATAGTTAAAGAGAGTGGTGATAAACTTAAACTAAAAAAACTTCCGGGTGAAAATGAAATGACCCTGGGCGTTCACATCAGCACAGCAAAGGAACTGATCAAACAGAAAAACTATTCTGCTGCAAAAACTGAACTTGAAGCAGTTCTAAAACTCGACCCCAACAATTCATGGGCAAAGGAAGAACTTAAAAAAGTCAATTCACTTCTGGGAGCGATTGATGAACTTCACAACAAAAATTTTGGAATGAATTAGGAGTTAATACCTCCTTTCCAGCATGTCCGTAAGTACATGACGATTTCCTCGAGAGAGCTCAGCCAAAGTTGGTGTGAGCTCTCCGTGTTTTAAATCGGAGAGTACTGCCATTTTTGCCTTGGGAACTTTATTACACAACATCTCGATATCTTCAAGTTTCATAAATTCATCCCATCTCGCTTCCAACAAACCAGCAAAAAGCCTCTATTTCACCAGACTGTCTGTTCAACAAAAATGAGGGAAAGCCCCTATATTTTGAAGTCTATTTATCCAGTAATTTGCATTTGGATTTTCAACAATTTAATCGGAGTTAATATGACAACTTACCATAAAATGTCTCTCATTATTCTTTTTTTAGCCCTTGTGCCCGGCGTTAACTTGTTTGCTCAGCAGGATTTTGTTCCTGAGCTAATAATGTCACCTGTAAAAGGAGGCGACTATGTTACCGGAACAGGTTATTCGGTATTTGTGTTTGACTATGATATTGCCACCACAGAAGTGGATCAAAAACTTTGGAGAGAAGTAATGGGTTACAACAACTCAAATCCCGTCGGGGACAATCTTCCGGTGAATAATGTCAACTGGCTTGAAGCTGTTGAATTCTGTAACAAACTTAGTGCTATAATGGGTTATCCTAAAGTTTACACTATCCAGGAAAATGGTGATGTTTTTGCTGATATGACGGTCGCAGGAATGCGACTTCCAACGGAAGAGGAATGGGAGTATGCGGCAAAGGTGGAAGGGAGTCGCTGGGTTATAAGTATGCCGGTAGCAACAATCCTGACGAGGTTGCGTGGTATGCTAGTAACTCATCAAAAAAAATCCATCCAATCGGCTCAAAGATGCCTAATGAACTTGGGATATTTGATATGAGTGGTAATGTCGCCGAGTGGACTTTTGATACCGACATCGAGAACAATTTTAACAGAATTGTGAAAGGTGGAACCTGGAATAGCAATACTTCATTGTTGAAGCCCAATGCCAGATCATCAGTGGCTGCCCAGAGTCATGGGGACGAGCGAATGGGCTTAAGAGTTGCCATCAGTACTAACAGATAGAACATAAAAATCAGGCAGTGAAACTACGCTCTTTTCCAAGGCCAGAATGTTCGCTATTTGATATAAACAAAAATTTTGGAATGAACTTAGAGTTATTTCCTCCGTTCCAACATGTCCGTAAGCACATGACGATTTCCTCGAGAGAGCTCAGCCAAAGTTGGTGTGAGCTCTCCGTGTTTTAAATCGGAGAGTACTACCATTTCTGCCTTTGGCACTTTATTACACAACATCTCGATATCTTCAAGTTTCATAAATTCATCCATCTCGCTTCCAACAAACCAACAAAATGCCTCTATTTCACTCATTTTGTCAGGATTAATGTGAACAGGGGATAGCCAAAGGGACTTTAAACTTTCCAGCAGGAGATCAAACTTCTCAGGTTCGGGTGAAAGTGATTGATAATCATTTCTCATCTCTTCATCCTGAGCAATATTTGCAAATGCCTCGTGAAGGTCTATCTCTTTATGCCAACCATCTTTTCCTGAATCAGGAGCAATCGCAACCACGGTTTTAACTCTTTTTGGTTGTTGATATCCCATGACGATACCGGTTATGGCTCCATCACTAAACCCTATAACAGAGGCGTCTTCAACTCCGAGGTGGTCAAGTATTCCAAAGACATCATCGGCATAAAGTTCGTAACTTAGGGGCAATTCACCATGAAATGATCTACCATGCCCTCGAAATTCGGGGGCAATAAATGAAAATTTATTTCTGTCGAGAGCATAAAGCACAGGTGCCATTTCTCTGTTGTCACCCAATCCACCATGAAGCAGGACAACCGGGTGTGGGCCTGACCCTGTGGTATGGAAGAAGAGTTTTGTTTTATCTTTGCCGTAAAATATCCCGAACGCATTTTAGCCTCCTTGGGGAATTGTAAAGTAAAAAGTTGTGCCAACACCCAATTCCGATGTTACTCGAATTGTGCCATTGTTTTTTTCAACCATATCTTTGCAGAGTACCAGTCCAAGTCCTGTCCCTTTTTCATGGGCAGTACCCAAGGTCGTGTTTTGGCTTTCAATTCTGAACAATTTTGAGAGAGCCGCAGGATCTATACCGACTCCATTGTCGGCGACATAAATTTCGGAGAATCCGGAAGTTGCTTTTTCACCAACTCTTATTTCTCCTCCCGGCCTGGTGAACTTAATTGCGTTGTAAACCAGATTTCTGAGGAGGAGATAGAGCATGTTATGATCTGCCGTAATAGTTCTTCCGGGGGGCGTCTCGTTGATCAATCTGAGCTCTTTTTCCATCGCATTATCAAGGTATAATTGGAATACTTCGTTGATAATGGTATTTATTTTAATTTCAACGGGCGCAAATTTCATCAAGCCTCTCTGCATCTGTGCCCAGGCAAGGAGGTTTTCCAGAAGCTTAAACTGATTATGCGCTGACCTGCTGATATCGAGAACAAATGATTTTATCTGCTCTCTGTCGAGGATGTCGATATCTTCCGCAAGGATATCGGTGATCCCGATAAAGGCGTTAAAGGGGCTTTTGAGATCGTGAGCCAGTATTGAGAAAAATTTATCTTTGGTGGCATTAAGCACTTCAAGTTCCTCGGAATATTTTTTCAACTTTTCCTGGTTCAGCATCTTTTCATGTTGAAGTCGGCCTCTTTCCACGGCGTAGAATATCGATCGGGCGAGGAGAGAACTGTGAACTTCCCCTTTGACCAGATAATCCTGGGCGCCTTCTCTCACAGCCTTCAGTGCAAGCGATTTATCCTCATTACCTGTAAGAACTATTACGGGGATGTAAGGAAATTGTGTAAAAAAGGTCTTAAATGTGTCGAGACCCTGACTTTCAGGAAGCCCAAGATCAAGAAGCACCAATTGAACATTTTTTCAACTGTTGTTTTTATTGCATCAGTCAGGTTGGAGTCTAAAAGAGTTTCGTATTCTCCATCCGGCATCCCTTCTTTTAACAGCAGAGTGATCAGTCTTGGAAGCGATAGGGCTGTCTTCAACTAACAAAATTCTAATTTTTTGGTCGGTCATTAACTACCTCTCTCTAAATCTTTTTTAAATTATTTAACAACCGTTTGATTTCTGATGGTGAAAGCGATAAATCGCTGGCACCAAGTTCATCAGCCACTTTAGGCATTCCGTAAACGACACAACTTTTTTCGTTTTGTGTTATGGTAAAACCACCCGCCCTTTTTATGTTTAATAGTCCTTGTGCACCATCACCCCCATTCCTGTAAGTAGTATACCTAGGGTTTCGGAGCCGTAAGGTCTCAGCAAGGGAGTTAAAAGTCTCATCAATAGCCGGTCTATGACCGTTGATATTTATAGTTTGGGAAAATTAAACCTTCCACTCTTATCAAATTTAAGGTGAGTGTTTTCGGGAGGGAAATAGATATTGCCAATTTCAGGAAGTCCACCCTCACGCGCAAAACCCACGTTGAGGGGAGTTGCTCTGTCGAGCCAATCTATAAAACCTGCAATAAAACCTTCACTAATATGTTGAACACACACTATCGGTGGTTGCTGAGGAATTGAGAAAGCATCAAATAACTCAGTGAGTACTTGTGGACCCCCTGTTGAGGCACCAATACCTATTATCTTAAACGATTTTCCTGGCTTAAAATCTTTTGGTTTTACTTGCTCAAAAGACTCTCCACCGGGTCTGTCTTTTCTTTTTCTTCTAAAGGTGTGAACACCTGAAAGCAGTATGATTTTTTTGACAAGCCGGTCACCGTTTTTTATAAATTCATCCTCGGTTTGAACGAGTGGTTTTGGAAAAACATCCACAGCTCCTGCCTCAAGCAGTGCAAATATGGTGTTTTCGTCTCCCTGAGCCTGAACGGCGGAACTTATCACCAGGATAGGTTTGGGGTCAGATTCCATTATTTGCATAATCAGTTCAAGCCCATTAATTTTTGGCATGTGATAATCAGTGCAAATAACATCAGGTTTAAGTGAGGAGAGTGAAGCGAGAGCTTCATTTCCGTCGGTGAAAACCCCAACTACCTCGATAGCCTGGGAATTTACCAGAAGTTTTTTTAGTATGTGTAAAACAACTGGTGAGTCGTCAACCAACATCACTCGAACCGGTTTTTTATTTGGAGTCATCGTATTTACCTGATGAAAGATTTAATTATTTTATAAAAGTCTATCCAGAGTTTCGATCAATATTTTCTGATCGAAACCTGACTTGGTGAGATAAGCATTGGCACCGCTTTCAAGCCCCTGTTTTTTCTGTTCTTCCGATGATAGGAAGTAACAAGAATTACGGGCAGAGATAGATACTTTTTGTCAGTTCTTATTTTTCTGTGAGTGAAAGCCCATCCAGATTGGGCATTTCCAACATCCGATACCACTGCATCAATTTCATTAATCAACAGTTTTTGAAAACCATCCAAGCCGTCAACTGCAATTACAACTTCATAACCTGCACCTTCGAGGATTCTTTTTTCCTGCGTTCTTGTGGTTATTGAATCTTCCACGAGAAGGATTCTTTTTTTTCTGAGGCTGTCGGGTGCCGAAGCTTCAAGAATTTCTGAAGCTGACAATGATTTCACCGTTTTTAACAAATCGTTTGGATTAAGAATCATACAGACATCACCGGAACCGAGAATGGTTGAACCTGGAAACATTCCTAACCCTCTTAAGCAAAACCGAGGGGTTTTACCAAAACTTCCTGTTCGTCGATGAGGGAATCAACGATAAATCCTGCTTTTCTCCCATTGAAGTGAGGGATTATACACTGGAATGAGGTGATATTATTCAACGATGAATCGGATTCGTCTTCCAGTTCTAAAACAGTTTTAAGATTCACAATTGTTACCGGTTCGTCCCGGAAAACGATTGTATCCCGTCCCTCCATTGAGAATACTTCAAGACATTCACAATAATGGCGGTGGACGATAAAATCAACGGGAATTGCAAAGATGTTTGGCCAACCGATGCGGTCATCACTCTTAAAGTGGCAAGACTCAGTGGCAGTTCGATCATAAATCTGGTACTTTTATCTGTCGCAGATTCAATATTGATTTTGCCCTTTAGCTTATCGATGTTCGCCTGGACAACTTCCATTCCAATACCGCGACCGGAGACATCAGTTATAATCTTTGAGGTAGAAAATCCCGGTGAAAAGATCAATTTATGGATTTGTTGAGAGTCATGTTTTTGAGGCTTCTTCATCGACAAGCTTTTCCTCAACGCAGTCTCAATTATTGACTTTTCATTAAGTCCTTTGCCATCATCCTCAAGGGATTATAGTGATGTGACCGGCAAAGTTATTTGCCGAAAGCCTGATTGTGCCTTCCCTTGGTTTTCCCTGGCAACTCGCTCATCCGGCAATTCAATCCCATGGTCAATGGAATTTCTGATCATATGCATGAGTGGATCCCGCATCTCTTCCAAAATCTTTTTATCTGCGGTTATATCACCCCCTTCGATGATAAAATTCACTTCCTTTCCAAGGTCATTTGCCAAGTCGCGAACCATTCTTGGATAGAGATTAAAAATGTTGGATAGTTTTAACATCCTGAGATTTTTAATAACCTCTTCAAATTCGTAGGCAACAAAATTGAGTCGGGAGTTGTCTTCGGAAATTCCATCACTCATCCTGCCGATTTCCATTGAAGCTGAATCAAACCTGCTTCTTAGTCTGTCTGTGATGAACCCAACTTCTGAGATGAGACCCGGGTTTTCATTTCGGTGAGGGAAGAGGGCATGTTCAATCGATTTCAACTCACGCAACGAATCCTCAAGCAGGAGTGAGATATCATCAATTTTTCCGAGTCGAAAAGCAAGTTGAATTTTGGAAACGGTGAGTTCCCCCGACAGGTCCATCAAAGTATCAAGTTTTGTTGAATCGACTCTGATCGTATCAATCGAAAAAGATGGGATTATTTCCGCCAGGCCTCTGTTGTAGCCGGTTGTATTTCCGGCGCTATTTCATTCTGCAGGATGTGGGTTTTAGGTTCATCGTTGATATTTGTTCACCACTGCCATTAATTATTTGATCAATGACCACAGCAGAATTAAAATTTGGAATTTCTCCCGTTACGGCCTCATTCACAAGCGATTTAATTACATCAAGCGCGCGATACATCCTGTCGAAGTCGTGTCTTTTTAACTCCACACCTTCTTTTTTAACAGCACCGAGCATATCTTCAAAAAAATGAGCGAGGGTTACTACATCGATAAGACCAATCATCCGTGCACCACCTTTCATTGAGTGGGCAGTACGCATTAATTTTGTGAGCGCATCGGTATTAAAAACATCCGATTCAAGCCTCAACAACTCGCTGTTGAGAATCTGAATGTTTTCTTCAAACTCAATTTTGAAAATACTCCTAAGTTCGGGGTCGTCGATCACTTTAAGCCTCGAAATCCTTGTTACTTTTCATTGTTACACAATGGCCTTTAGTGAAGAAGCAGTTTCGTTAAGTTTTTGTACACCAACTCTTGTTTGTGAGAGTCCCGATGCAGTTTCCTTAACACCCAGATTGATTGCATTCATTGCCTCAACCACTTGTTTAACTGCTGCCACCTGCTGTTTAACTGTAAATACTGTCTGCTGAGAAACATCATAAGTATTGCTGATAAAGGATGCTATTTCATTAAATGACTCTGCAGTTTGTCTTGTCGAAGTCATGCTGAGTTCCACATTTTTGGTACCCTCTTCAGTTGCCATCACTGTGGAATTTGTTGCTTTTGTATATCGGCAACAAGGGTATTTATTTTGTCAGCCGATTTTTTACTTTGATCGGCAAGCTTTCTGATTTCAGAAGCAACAACAGCAAAGCCCTTCCCATGTTCACCGGCTCTTGCGGCTTCAACAGCTGCATTTAATGCGAGCAGGTTTGTTTGATTTGCAAGATCAGAAACCAGTCCGGTAATCGATCCAATTTGACTGGTTTGTTCACTCAATTTTAATATTTGATCGGCAATCTGAGTTACTTTGTCCTTCAGAACCGCCATTGTTGTCATTGCAAGTTTCACTGTTTTTGCGCCATCTTCAGCAATTTCTGAAGCTTTGTTTGCCGAATTTGCAGTTTCACCCACTTTGGAGGCAGTCTGGCTGAAGGTAACATCAAGTTCATTCATTGTAGATGTGGTTTCATTCACGGAAGCAGCCTGTTGTGATGCCACTTTTTCATGTTCAGTTATAGTTGCTGCCATCTCGTTTGATGTAGCTGCAATAGCTGTAACTGCTTCCCTGATCGTTGTAAGTACACTCTTGTTTGTGAAAAACGCCAGCAGAATTCCAATTATTATAGCACTGAGTGAGCCAACAAAAGCAGCTATAATTACACTGTTCATCGCTTCATCTCTCTGTACCGAAAGTTTTGCAATTACATTGAGTTCACTTGCCTTAATTTCATTAAAAACAGTTTTAATGTTGGATGTGTAACTTTCGTCGATGCCATCCAATTCTGTGCGAAGTGCCCTCTCCTGATCCCCTTTTTTGATCATCTCAATCGAAACATGGTTTAGTTTAAATTGTTCATCGGTAAGTTTTGAAATATTTAGAAGTCGTTGATGGTTTTCGGCTGTTTCATTCCCCATCCCTTCGAGTTTTATGATCTCATTTTGAATTTACTTTCAGCTGCCAGATAAATATCAAGTGACGCCTGCCTCATTCCAATCAGATATTGCAGATGGGCGGACTCAGCAGAAAGGTAGTCAGAAAAGGTCTTATCCACACCGGTAATTAGCTCAGTCGCATTGTTCCGGGCAACATTAATCCTGTCAAGTTCTGCCAAATAAAAGTAATTAAGTAATGCGTTAATAATCAAAATAAAAACAATGATTGAAAAGCCCAGGCTGATCTTCGTTCCCAATTTGAGTTTGTTAAACCAACTTAACATGATAAAATTCCTTGTTTTCTAGGATTATGAAAAAATTAAACTTCGTCGTTAACAGAAAGATTGCCAAAAAGCAATACTCTTTCGAGATCGACGAGAGTGAGCATCCTGTTTTTATAGTGAACCGTACCTTTTTGAAAAGAGTCGTTTATAAGGTTTAAGGGGGAGAGTGAAGTTGAAATATCTCCATTCTTTAAATAGATCACATCTTCAACATCGTCCACCAGAACACCTGCTTCGCCCTCTTCAAGATTAACAATTATTACTTTTGAGCCATTATAATTTTTTGAAGTTTTAAGTTTAAAAACGGGACTCATATCCACGAGCGTAATTATCTTGCCATGATAATTGATCTGACCGGGGATGTGTGGCGGACAACATGGCACCCGCGAAATCTTTTTAATTTCACTGAATCCACTAATTGTTTTAAGGTCTATTCCAAGTAACTCGTTCCCGAGCTTAACCACTGCGTATGCAGTATTTTGTGTTGAGTCTTCAACTTCGATAACTTCTCTGAAAGAATCGGCACGCTTTTAAATATGGTTTTTTCTTCATCTGACGATTCAGGTGAAAAATATCGGTCTCGGTCTCTGGAAGTTGAGGTTCTTCAACATTCTCACCTTCTTCTGGTAAGATTAAGGAGTTCGGAGGGATCCACCCAAGAGAAAGAATATTATCGACAGATAACAATGTTACTATTGACCCGCCCGTGTTGGTGATTCCTCAACAAAATGAAATGAATAATTTCCCCCATCCGGAAAAACATTGTCGATTTTCTTTATCTCATCCTCTTCTATCTCTACAACATCATAAACTTCGCTGACAATAATTGCATGTTGAAAAGTGTCTTTTGAGAGGATGATTAGATTATCTGTAGTTTTGCAGACATGGCGTTTATTATTGATTCTTTGTCCAAGGTCGATGACAGGGATAAACCTGCCTCTCAGGTAGAATACACCTCGTATCCAGGATGGCATCTCGTCGGTTGGGGTGAGTTCCGGAAGGGGAAGAATCTCTTGAACCAATTCTGCAGGCAGGGCATAGGAAAGTCCGTTAAATCCGAAAACAAGATAATTTGAACTTTTCATTCGTAATAAAACACTTTCATTAGTGTGTTTATAAATGTTCTGTCATTTTATTTAATTCTTCAATCAACCTGCCGGCTTTCATGTTTTTATAGAATACTATCGGAGATTCGGGATTCAGTTTTGAGATCTTCCCGATAGCATTTTCCCTTAGTTTAAGAGCTTTTTTGCTGTCCCCTGGAATTCGTAAATAGTGGCAAGTTCAATTAGAGCAGGGAAAAACTCATGGTTCAAATATAAGACTTTATTAAATAAAAGGAGCGCATTTTCAATCTCTCCTTCCTCATTGGCGAGTTGCCCCAATACAAAATAAGCGAGTGGATTATAGGCTTCAGACTCCAAAACAAGATCACAACAAATTCGGGCTTCCTCCCTCAATCCGCGGTTTGCACAAATATTTGCCAGTGCGAGCAGAGCTTGAATCTCGTTATGGTTATTTTTAAGGAATTTTCTTGTCATCGATTCAGCTTCTGAAATTGACCCCTCGGAAATCAGTTTTTCAACCTCAGTCCCGGGGAATTCATCAACATTTTCCTCCTTATCATCAGTTTCATATTCAGGGAACCTGTTCCCATTAGCCGGACAAAGGTGGCAGATCCACAGTAATATTTCTTTTTTAGTTATTTGTGGTTTGGCAGTCTTTTTATTTGATTCAGAAGGAAAAGACCCTCAAGATGTGATAAGTCGATATTTGGTTCCTGCCTGGAATCTGTTTTTGATAAATGAAAGAATTACTGCTGTTTTGATGCCCGAAGTCTCAAAATAAATAAAAACATTTCGACAAATTATCAGATCAAATGTAGATTCGCATTTTCCCAACGGGAAAGTTGAAAGATCATCAATCAGATTATAGTATCTAAATAGTACCATCTCTCTTATATGCTTTCGGAGATGGTTAACTCGTTGTTTTTTTTGGTAAAATATTTTGGAGATGGTCTCCTCGGGCACCGAGCGGAAAGACCATTTGGAATATCCCCCTTTTCAGCTTTTTGATTGCATCATGGTTAATGTCCACTCCAAGAAGTGTTATCTTCCAGGTCTTAACTCGGGTAAAATTTCTTTGAGAATGATGGCTATCGAATAGAGCTCCTCACCTGTAGAAGAGGCAGCACTGAGGATATTCAGAGTTTGAGTGTTACTGTTTTTATGATAAGTTCAGGAAGAATCGTCTCTCTGAGGAGCCTCATTTGACCATGATCTCTGAAGAAGAAAGATTCTGTATTTGAGAAGTCGATCGCAATTTGTTTTAACTCATCGTTTGCTTCAAGTGAATCGCCTGAGAGGAGCACCGCATATTGATGAAGTGAATTAAACCCATGAGTATTCATTCGTGTACGAAAATATGTAGAGTTTTGCATCGTCTTTACCCAACTCGATGAGTCCGGTTTTATGGGCGATAATTCGTTTGAGTTCTTCAGTTTGGGGCATCTTTTTTTGTCTTTCTAAAATAACCGGGGCCATGAATAGATTAACTGTCCTTTAATCATTCAAACATAACGAATTAAAAAATATTTTCAAGAAAAAAGATGTTTTATCTGAAATACAGATGTCGAAATTTGATCAAAAAATTAGGTGATAGGAAAAAATCTTTTGTCAGTCTAATCAGAAAATATTAAATTTACAGTCTAAATTTTTCGGAATAACCGAAAACAAAAGGAGAGCGGCAAGTGGTTGCCTGACAAGTCGGGTTTTCTGCGAACTCAAAATGGCCCGCAACATTTGGAGAGCTGGCAGAGTGGTTGAATGCGGCGGTCTTGAAAACCGTTATATCTTCACGGGTATCCGGGGTTCGAATCCCTGGCTCTCCGCCATAAATGAGACCTGAGAAATCAGGTCTTTTTTTTGTATTATTCCTTCCTTCCAAGAAACATTTATTCTAAAACTTTCGCGATGATAAAATAAACTTCTCGAAATTTTATGGAAAAATTTGTTAATTTATCCATAATCCTTTCTAAAAATTAAATAGAGCAGTCCTCCCAATGCAAGACATGTTTTTCCATCTTCTTTTTTTTGGTTGCAACTTTTAGGTGCCTCAGGGAATTTTTTTGTGATCTGGACAAGGGACACGGCTACCGGGCCAAGTAAACTCTTGATTCTTTTGTTAATTCTTGTTTGGATATCTTATATCGCAATGGGATACATTTTTTTTGATGTATAATAAAGATGTAACCATTCTTGACATATCCTGTCACTCGTTTTTGCTTCTGATTCTTGTAACAATGACATTTTTATCTTTGGGATTATCAGAAACAGCAAAGCGAGCAAAATTGAGAGTTTATTAATATTGGGGCCATCGTTGATAATTCTGGGATTCTTATGGTCAGGAAGATTGATTGAATGGTCTCAATCTCACCTTGGTACATTTCAAGCACAGTATCTGAGTGGCTATCCTTTATTTTTAATCTGGTATTTCGTTCTTATATTCTACTCAATTTATATTACAGTTCAGAATATAAAAAGAAAAAGATGAACAATTGAAAACCAGTTAAAAGTTTTCTGCTTGGTGTGGTTATAACAAATTTATTCACTTTACTATTGGTTTTGTTATTACCCTGGGTTAATGGTTTTTATGAATTAGTTGAAGTGAGCCCATTGGCATTTCTTGCAGGAGTAATTTTATTCACAGGGATCACATTGTTCCGATGGTGATTCTGATTATACAGATCCCTTTGGGGAAAATATTGTTTGGTATTGATACAAATGTTGATTTGATCCGTTATTTTTTGATCAGTTTATTTGTGGGGATCATTGTTAGTCTAAGCATGACATTCGCCGTAATCCAGATCATTTCAAACCCTCTCAGAAAACTTAAAGTACAGACAGGTCGAATTGAAACAGGAGAATTGGGAGTCCAATTTGAATACCCGTCGAATGATGAAATTGGAGAATTGTCGGCAGCTTTTAATAAACTCTCAAATTCATTGAAGAAAAACGCTCTGGAGCTAACAGCCAAAGAGAACCGGATAAACATTCTATTAAATGCAATCGACAAATCAGCGGCTTCAATTGTTTTGATAAGTGAAGATTTGACAATCCTGGAAGCAAATCAACAATTTGTAACTCTGGTTGGTGATGATTTGCAAAACATAAAGGGAAAAATATTGGATACTCTCCCTGTTTTTGCCGGGAGGGAAATAATCAGGGAGATGGTAAAAGCCAGTGCAGACAGTGGTCAACACAGTGAAGAAATTACACTCCCCGGTGAAGTTGAAGACAGAATAATTTTGGTTTCTTTGTCCAAGATTAAGACTGTTTACAATACATCAGCTTCATGTTTGTAGGTTTGGATATTACAAAACAAAAAAAACTGGAGAGAGAACTCGCTCAGTCTGAAAAGCTTGCAGCACTTGGGAAGATGTCAACCGTATTGGCACATGAAATAAAAACACCACTGACATCCATTAAGCTTAATGTTGAAATGTTGTTGGAGTCGTTGGTTTTATCACAAGAGGATAATTCATCAATCAGAATTATTCAAAAAGAAATAAACAGAATGAATGGTTTGGTCAATGATGTTTTACAGTTGTCCCGGGTTTATGTATTAAATTATTCGAGTGTTATGATGAACAGATTTACAGAAAATATTATTGAAGAAGTTAGAAACAAAGTGCAGCAGAAAGTCTTCAGGTTAAAAATATGGTAAAAACTGTCGAGACTTAGAGATTGATCCTGATAAGATGGGCAGGTTTTGCTGAATATGATTGATAATGCTATAGAAGCCAGCGATGATAATGGAATAATTGAATTAATTTCAGAAGTAAATGAGGAGAGGAACAAGTTTTCCTTAAAAATTAAAAATGGTTGCACTGAAATGCCCGACATTGGGAAAATCTTTGTACCGTTTTATACCAATAAAGTCTCGGGCACGGGATTGGGTTTGTCGATCTCCAGGAACATTGTGGAACAGCATTATGGAGAAATAATACTCAGCCTCGCACAAGAAAATCAGATTGAATTTACTATCATACTGCCAATCCTGAGGAGTTAAGAAATGGAAAAAATATTAATTATTGATGATGATGAATCGATCAGAGAGTCTCTTGTTAACCTGTTAAGCAGGTGGAAATACAGAACTATCTCTGCCGAAAACGGAAGACAAGGGATCGATCTTGCATTATCTGAGAATCCGGATCTTATTATCTCCGATATTCGAATGCCCAAAATGAGTGGACTTGATGTATTGGATGAACTTCAAAAATTTAAACTTGCTATCCGTGTAATTATCATAACTGCACATGATGATATGTCCACGACAATTCAGGCGATGCAAAAGGGGTTTATGATTTTGTTGAAAAACCGATTGAAACCGAACGGCTCCGGGTATCAATTCAGCGTGCCCTTGAAAATAAGAGATTAAGCGAGACAATAAAAGTAATTTCCACAGCAACGGAATTCAATGTGGAAAACACAATTATAGGTAAAACTGAGACGATGAAGGATATATTTAAGAAAATTGGCTTGGTTTCTGATAATCGGGTAACCGTTTTAATCAGGGGTGAAAGTGGAACGGGTAAAGAGTTGGTGGCAAAAGCAATCCATTATGGAGGGGTCACCAAAAATTATCCATTTGTTGCCATTAACTGCACTGCGATCACCGAGACTCTGTTGGAGAGTGAGCTTTTTGGTCATGTCAAAGGTGCTTTTACGGGCTCACAAAAAGATAAAAAAGGGAAATTCGAATTATTGATCAAGGGACAATATTCCTCGACGAGATATCTGAAATGTCGGTAAATCTGCAAGCCAAACTGTTGAGGTTCTTTGGAAAGAGAATTTGAACCTGTTGGTGGAAATGATACTATCCCGATGAAAGCAAAGTTATAGCTGCCACTAATAACAACCTGGAAGAACTGGTAAGACAGAAAAAATTCAGAGAGGATCTTATTTCAGACTTAATGTGGTCAATTTTGAACTGCCTCCTTTTAAGAGAGAGGATGGAAGATATTCCACTTCTTGTTAACCACTTCGTGAGTAAAATTAATCTTGAACTCCATAAAACGGTTCGGAAAATTCCGGATGAAGTGAGTAAAGACCTGCAGTCCTACCCGTGGGTTGGCAATGCTCCGTGAGTTGAAAATCTCTGATGCAAGCAAATTTAGTCCTTACAAAAGGTGGATGTGCAGGTAAAGGAGAACATTCTGATCAAAACAATGGATACTGATCCCGGATCCGAAGATGCACTGCTTAGTCTCGAGGAGGTTGAGCGAAGGCATATTTGAAAAAGTTTTAAACCCACTTTAAGTGGGACAAAACAAAACTGTGAATCATTGGGATTTCCTACACTCTATAACAAGATCAAAATCTTCAAAATTGAAGGAAGAATTAAAAATTTTAAATGATTTTAATAAAATTAAAAAAATCCACCTGTAGGAGAATAAAACCGATAAAATCGCCATAATTCGAATGGCATGATAGTTGAAGAATAACAATATCATTTAATAAGATAAAAATATGTTATTTCAACTTTCAATTTATACCCTCTATCTGATATTTGTTGGAATAATTTATACTCTGCCATTTGATAGTCACTTCTGAAAAGCGGAAGAGAACCGCACAAACCGATGAATTCTAACTGGGATACCCCACATCACTCGCCACAACAAAGAATCATGCAAATCACCGGCGACATGGAGAGGGTTAAATGATAGAGAAAATTATTGATTGGTCGGCGAATAATCGTTTTTTCGTCATTCTCATCTATATCGTGGTTGTTGGTGTTGGAATTTATAGTGTTATTAATTTACCCGTGGATGCAATTCTGATCTTTCAGAGAATCAAGTCAATTTTTACGGAATGGATGGGTCGTTCGCCGGAAATAATTGGAGAATCAGGTCACCTATCCAATCGTTTCAGGGCTCAGGGATTACCTGATGTAAAGGCAGTTAGAGCTCTTCAATGTTTGGGATGTCTTTTTGTATTCGTGATATTTGAAGATAATGTCGATCCTTACTTTACGGACGAGGGTGTTGGAAAGAATGAATACTGTCCAGCAACAATTGCCCATCAGGTGTAGTTCCATCCTGGGACCTGATGGAACAGGGTGTTGGTCATGTATTTTGGCACACATTGAAAGGGAAAACCACGATTTAGGAACTTTGCGATCCATCCAGGACTGGTACATCAGGTATAAATCATCGGTTGATGGTGTTGCTGAAGTTGCAAGTATTGGTGGTTTTGTAAAACAATATCAGGTGGATGTAAATCCAACAGATTTGCGTGGATATAATCTGACAGTCAGTGATGTCGTTAATGCAGTACAAAGAAGCAATAATGAAGTTGGTGGCAAGATATTGGAAGTGAATGATGCTGAATATTTTGTAAGGGGGCAGGGTTACATTAAGACGATTGAAGATGTTGAAAACACAGTTATCAGAGGTGGTCCAAAACGGAATTCCAATCATGATAAAAGATGTTGCCAAAGTTCAGTTGGGGGAGATATCAGAAGAGGTTCACTGGAGTTGAATGGTGAGGGGCAGGTTGTCGGTGGCATCGTAGTCATGCGAACAGGGAAAATGCACAAAAAGTAATTGAACGGGTAAAAGAGAAAATTACAGAGATAACTCCGGGACTTCCCGAAGGAGTTGAGATTGTAAGTTCATACGACAGGAGCACACCTCATACATGAGGCAGTAGGCACTTTGGAAAGAGCCTTGATCGAAGCCTCAATTACTGTTGCGATCATGGTTATGATTTTTTACTTCACTTCAGAAGTATTACACGAATACTGATCGAACTTCCCCATCGCAATACTCATTGCATTTATCCTGATGTATATTTTTAATATTTCATCCAACATTATGAGTTTGGGGGCATAATACTTGCAGTCGGTAATTGTGGATTCCTCTATAGTGCTCGTAGAAAACGCCTATCGTAATTTAGCAAAAGCCATTACTGAAAAGGGGACACTCACCAAGGAGGAATATGCAAAAATATCGATCGATTCCGCAAAACAAGTTGGTCGGGCGATCTTCTTCTCCGAACTGATAATTTTAGTTTCCTTTCTTCCCGTTTTTCTTCTGACAGGGCAGGAAGGGAAGATGTTTCAACCGCTGGCATTTACAAAATCATTTGCGATGCTTGGCTCGGCAATCGTTGTAATTTCGCTGATACCTGTCCTGATGACCATGCTTATGAGGGAAATTTCAAACCTGAAGACAAGAACATAACCACAAGATTTTTAAGAGGCTCTACGAACCGGTAATCCACTGGGTACTGAAACATCGTAAAATTACGATTGCAATCAATCTTCTTGCATTATTAATTACAGTTCCAATGATTCTCGATACGGGAAGTGAATTCATGCCGCCACTGGATGAAGGGTCCATTTTGTATATGCCCGTCACCCTTCCCGGTGCTTCAATCACAGAAGTTAACAGAATCCTTCAGGAACAGGACAAAATAATAAAGTCCATGCCCGAGGTACACCATGTACTTGGAAAAGCGGGAAGAGCTGAGACAGCCACGGACAATGCACCACTAAGTATGATTGAAACCATCATCCTGTTAAAACCAAAAGTGAATGGCGTCCCGGAATTACGAAGCAGGATATCGTTGCCGAATTGGATGAGAAACTTCAAATCCCCGGAGTCAGAAACGGTTGGACTCAACCAATAATCAACAGAATAAACATGCTTTCAACAGGGGTGAGAACCGATGTAGGATTTAAAATATTTGGATCAAACCTTGATACACTCGAAGAATACGCAATCAGGGCAGAACAATTGCTTAAAACTGTAGAAGGTGCAGCAGATGTAGTTGCAGAACGTGTGCAAAATGGCTATTACCTCGATATAAAAGTTAAAAGGGAAGCTGCAGCACGGTATGGAGTTAATATTAGAGACCTTCAGGATATAATTGAAACAGCAATTGGGGGGCAAAATCTTGGTGTGGTAATCGAAGACAGAATGAGATTTCCAATCCGTATGAGGTATGAAAAAGATTACAGAAGCAATATTGAAGAACTTGAGAATTTGATTGTTCCCGTTGCAGTATCAGGTGGAATGCCATCGACATCCACAGGTATGAATACGATGAATGGTGGGAACGGTGGAAATTCAACCGGTGGAGGGATGTCATCAATGGGTAAAACCAGCAGTGCAAGCGTGATCCCCTCTGCACCGGAAAGTTCAGATGACTATTCACTTACTGCATCAGATCAGAACGCAGTTACTTATATTCCACTTTCTGAACTGGCTGAAATTAAAACATTGACAGGTCCTCCAATGATTAGCAGTGAAAACGGAATGTTGCGTTCCATTGTTTTTATGAACACTCGCGAAAGAGATATGGGAAATGTAATGGTGGATGCAAAGAAGGTTATTGAAGAAAATTTGAAATTGCCTGCCGGATACAGTTATACCTGGAGTGGTCAGTATGAGAGCAAAGTCCGCGCTCAACAAACAATGGAAATGATAATGCCGGTGGTGTTTCTGATAATTTTCCTGTTACTGTATATGACCTTAAAAAATTATGTAGAAGCAGGTGTGGTTATGCTCTCAGTTCCATTTGCACTTATCGGTGGAATGTATATGATTTATATCGTAGGTTACAATTTTTCAGTCGCTGTATGGGTGGGTTTTATTGCACTGTAGGGAATTGCTGTAGAAACAGGTGTGGGAATGGTAATCTATCTGCATGAGGCATTGGACAGAAAATTACGCGATTATCATAAAGGCAAACGAGGTCCGATTACAAAAGAAGATATATATGATGCTACGGTTGAGGGTTCTGTGCTCAGATTACGCCCCAAACTAATGACCGTGGCAACCGCCATGGTTGGGTTGATCCCTGTTATGTGGTCAACAGGCACAGGAGCGGATGTAATGAAACCGCTAACTGCACCCATGATAGGTGGTCTCTTGACCTCTGCTGTGCATGTACTTGTCGTTACCCCAATACTATTTGCCATGATGAAAGAGCATGCCCTGAAGAAAGGTACTCTTGACATTTCTAAAATGGCTGACTGGATGAAGGAGGCAGACTAATGAAATTATTCAGGTATATGAATTTAAGATACGATAGTCTTAAGAATTTACTCGTATTCATCATATCAGTTATTATGTTGCAATCGTTTTCAACTGCGCAATCACTTGATTCTTTGATCGAAGAAGCAATTACAAACAACCCGCAGTTAAAATCTCAACAATTCAAGATTAAAGCCTCGGAATTTAGAGCAGAATCCATCAACAATTATCCGGCTCCTAATGCTTCACTCGAATTTTCTCAGGTCCCGATAACAAATCCGATTTTCCCGACCCAGGCTTTATCGATTAATCTTGGGCTCTCTCAGATGTTTCCTCTTGGCGACAAACTTGGTGCAATGACAGAGGTTGAAAGACGAAATTCTAAAATCGAGGGGGACAGTTACGCCGAGTATAAAGTGGATCTTATCGGAAAAATAAAAATGTCATACTACACTTTATGGCTTACTGACCGCAAAATTGTTATCCAAAAGAAAAGTATTCAATTCCTGGCAGATTTGATGAAATCCATGGAGACTGCCTTAACAATCAATCGAATCAATCAGGTTGACCTACTTACTATTCAGAGCGAAATTGCATCAAGCGAGACACAACTGCTAATTCTTGGCAAACAAAGAGATGCAGAAAACTACAGATTAAATAGATTCCTCGGCAGGGAATTGGATGCTACCGGGATTTCAATTCCGGAAGAGTTAGAGGGAATTAATTTGACAATTAATCAGTCCAAACTTGAAAACCTTCTGGCAGAGATCAATCCCACACTTAAAAAAATGAATAACATGATCGAAATGAATCGTGCAATGATCGAAGCAAATGACAGGGAATTGATCCCGGATTTAATGCTGCAAGGTATGTTCATGGTGATGCCCCGGGGAATGATTTTGACTTCACAATCGGATTTGACAATGCTCGATTCCAAAGTGGAATTCATGTATTCACTAATGGTCTCAATTAATCTGCCTTTTGCTCCCTGGTCAATCAACAAATACAAGGCGAAATCTCAAGAGTTAGCCGCAGGGATAAGCGGTATTGCCTTAGAACGGACAAATATGCAGAGAGAAATGGGCGTGAAACTGAAAGAAGCATTACAGGATGTTATTGATGGTTCAAATGAATTATTACATGGCAAAGGCAGATACTCAGATGTCACTCGCGGAAATCGAAATGATGGTCGGCGGAAAGTTGACGGATTATTAAATGATAAATGGTCAGAAAAAAATCAGGACTATAAAAATGGAAAAAATTAAATACTCGTTACTAACTTTAATATTATTGACTTTTTATTTGCAGGCTGTTCGGAGGATGATAAACACAAAGACGAGAGAGATAAAAAACAAACAAAGGAATACTGGACCTGCACGATGCATCCTCAAGTTAGAATGGATGGGCCCGGTGCCTGCCCTATATGCGGAATGGACCTCATTAAGAAAACAGAGGATATTAAGGAACCCGCAGCCGGTAATGATTCTGACATGGTCAATATGGTTACGCTTACAGGTAAAAAACAGGTCTTGGCGAATGTTTCAACAGTGATGGTTTCCCGCGAAAAACTGAACAGGGAAATTTCAGTGTACAGTTATCTGGATTTTACTGAACAGAGCAGAAAAATAATTTCAGCAAGATTTAATGGTCGAATAGAAAAACTTTATGTGAATCAAACCGGTCAATATGTTAAGATCGGCCAACCACTTTTCGAGATTTATAGCCCTGATCTTGTCCAAGCTCAGAATGATTTTCTTATTGCGTTAAATGGTCTTCAGCAGATTGACAACAGTTCCCTGGTTGCTGCGGCGAAAATTAAACTCGAACTCTTTGGGATGACGACTTCACAGATTAAACAAATAGAAGAAACGCGCAAAATACAGAATATTCTTACTTATTATGCTCCGATCAGTGGGACCGTTATTGAAAAAAAGGTACAAGAAGGTATGTATGTGAACGAGGGGACATCAATTTTTGAGATCGCAGAACTTTCAACTCTTTGGAACATCTCTGAGATAAATGAGAAGGATCTGGCTTTTGTTAAACTTGGTTCCACGGTCAAATTATCCTTAAAGGCATATCCCCAGGAAGAATTCACAGGTAAAGTTACTTTTATTTATCCGGTGGTTAATTCTCAAACACGAACTGTAAAGATCAGGAGTGAGTTTGCAAATAAAGGAGGAAAGCTGAAGCCGCAGATGTATGGAGAAACTCTCTTTTCATCATATGCAGGGGAAGGACTACTGATACCGGCAGAAGCAATTATTTTTTCGGGTAAAAGAACTGTAGTTTGGGTTAAAGCCTCGGATGGTATGTTCGAAGGGCGTGATGTGAAGATTGGAAAGAAGTATGGCAGTAAATATCAGGTACTTGAGGGATTGGAAGAGGATGAAGAAGTTGCCGCCACAGGAGGTTTCCTTATAGATTCAGAAAGTCAATTAAAATCCGGTTCGCAGTCAGGTCACCAGCATGGAGAAACAAAAACGCCTAAGAAGGACGCTCCTGCAAGTAAACCAAAAGACAATTCAAGCGGACACAACAATCATTAATCAATCAATTGGAGAAAAAATGAAAACAATTAATTATTTGAGTACTGTGATAATTCTGTTCGGCTTCCTCACTGTCGGGGCCGTAGCTCAAGGACATGATCATTCAGATTCGAACAATAAAAAAACGAAAAATCATGGAATGTCAGAGAAAATGGGGATGCACAAGGATAAAAATGATAAGAATCCGCTGATCAGAAATGGTGAAATTGATCTGAAATCAATCGACAAAAACAAGGATGGAAAAGTATATCAGGACCAGATGGATTGGAATGTAATAGCGGATGAACCCGGAAAATGCCCGATCTGCAAAATGGACCTAAAACAGGTGACAATTAAAAAAGCGACAGAAAACCTCAAGAAAAACGGGTTCAAAGTTAAGTGACAATTCGAAATATATCGTAAAACAAAGACAAAACAAATGAAAACATCAGTAAAATTCTTTTTACTATCCTCAATACTCCCGGTTATTCTGCTTTTAACAGGATGCACCAGGATGAGTTCAAATCCTCAGGATGCAGTATCAGATGCATCTTCAAATTTCACAATTACCCCCACAGATAACCAGGCGGGGATTTTATTAGATCAAAAAGTTCAAATTAAATTCGTCGAACCCGTTGATCCCGAGTTGGTGGAGAATAATTTCCATCTTATCTCTGAATTCGAATTTACTGACTCAAATTGCCGTTTTGAATCCCGAATGGATCATTCAAATATGGGTATGACAATGAAGGATACTTTAAAAATGCATCATATGGATAAATATCACGCTACCGGTGGAAGGTTCGTCTGGTCTGATGGCAATAAATTATGCACTTTTACCCCGATTCATTATTAAAACCAAATACGAACTATATGATACATGTTGGGAGAGGCATGATGCACTCAGGAAATATGGGAAATATGGGAGGTATGGGTGGGCATGGTGGTTCTGTTCCGCAGGGGCATATGATGATGCATTTTAAAACAAAAGAATGATCGGGTGATCGTGGGCACCATTAATTGTAAATCTAATAGCTAAACTCTTCCGGTATGCCCGGCGTCGTATATCACAAGATACGATATTGGGCATACCGGATAATTATTGAGCATTAATTTAAATATCTATAACCCAAAGGAAAACCCAAATGAAAACGATAATTCTGTTAATTGTAATTACATCTTTGCTTTTTGAAGGATGTATGATGGGAATGATGGGAGGCATGGAACATGGTAGTGAAGGTAATAAAAATTCACAAATGAATTCTGCCACAAAAGGAGGTTATTGTTTCACACTATAGTCTTGTTGCGGAATTTCCTGCGCCGGTGTTAAACGGTCAAGCCGATTATACACTTAACATAACTGACCGTGAGACAAAACAAAACACCAAGTCTGCCGAAGTGTGGTTTATTACTGGTGATGGAACCACCGGTGGTAAGTTTTTTGAAACAAAGCTCGATTTGAATTCTGCCAGCGGTATTCTGCTTCTTATACACTCGAATCAAAAGACCCAAAAATAATCGGATTTAAAATAAGCTCAATTAACGGTGAGCAATTTCAGATACCGGTTGAAATTTCTCGCGAGCAACAAGCCATGATGGATCATAGTGAACACTCCGGAACCGGAATAATGGGTTATGCGCCATATATGATAGGCGGTGTTGTTATGATGGGCGGGATGATGCTCTTATTAATGAGTAGATAGAGTTTGCGACTCATTGAGAAAATATTAAATTTACAGTGCAAATAATCATGGATATCTTCAGATCTGAAGAGTATCCGCACCACCGGCATGCGGTGGAAAAATAACATAATGTCAAAATATCATGAGTAACGAAGATACATCCATACACGATTTCGATTTTGGTTTGATTTGTGAATACTTTTCACATATCGAACGACAAGGACCGGGAAGCCCCGAGGCAACACTTAAAGCACTAAGCTTTATTAATAATCTGAATAATGAGTCATCTATCATAGACATTGGATGTGGGACCGGTGGCCAAACTATGGTATTGGCACAAAATGCTCCCGGGAATTTTAAAGGCCTGGACATGTTCCCAACTTTTATTGATCTCTTTAATGCCAATGCAAAAAAGAATAATTTGCAGGATAGAGTAAAAGGCATAGTAGGGACCATGATGGAACTTCCTTTTAATGATGAGGAGTTTGATTTAATCTGGTCGGAAGGAGCCATTTATAACATTGGTTTTGAAAAAGGATTAAATTACTGGAACAGGTTTTTAAAGAGAGGTGGATATATTGCTGTCACCGAAGCTTGTTGGTTCACCGAGACAAGGCTTCAAGAAATTAATTCCTTCTGGAACGACGCCTACCCCGAAATCGACGCTATTTCCAACAAGGTCGATGTAATGCAGAAGGCGGGATTTATTCCGGTCGCCACTTTCATTTTAGGTCAAGATTGTTGGCTTGAAAATTTTTACGACCCACAAAGCATTATTCAGGAGGAATTCCTAAAAAAACATCCCAGTAACGAAAATGCTGAAAACCTGGTTGGTGAGATGAAACACGAAGTTGAAATGTATAACAAGTATAAAGAATTCTACGGTTATGTCTTTTCATCGGCAGGAAGATTTAACTTATAAAACTTTGTTGATGTCAATCAAAAAACTGACACCTCTAATTTTACCCAAAAACGGCAATTTGTTTAATAGACAGGTTGCCGTTTTTTTTGGTTTAAAGATTAGTTGGAATCAATTCGGGACAACAACATCCTCTTTTTGAAAATTGTTATCTTTCAAAAAGTTTATGCTGGAATTATGCATTATTTCAACGAAGGTTGTATATTTGCAGAATAAACTATAAATCACACAACATAATAAACTATAAATCACACAGCATAATAAACTATAAACCGCACAACATAATAAACTATAAATCGCACAGCAGAATAAACTATAAGTTACACGGCGAATTAATCCTAAACCTAAATTGTTTTTGGAACTAAAAATATGCCATCTCCAACAGAAAAATTAGCAAATTCACTTAAATTGCTTCCAAAACCTTCAGGACAATGATGGAATAGCCATTTTTAAATCCTCAGAACTTTCAAGAACTCATAGAGAGCGTCTGCAAAGAAATGGATTCATCAAAAGAGGTAATAAAAGGCTGGTATATTTCTGCTAATCCCGCCGAGAAAAAGGCAGATAGCACATCATGTGGTTTACTGCGTACTGGAAATTTTGTGAAAATATCTAAACAAAAGATTTGGAAAAACTGGTGTTTATCTCCTGAGCAATCCTTATCCATACATAGTGGTAACTGGACAATTCCAAAACAACTTCTGGTAAGGTCAACCAAAGGGAGTAACAATGTAACTTCTTTGGTTTTTGATACTTCCATTGTTGATGTAAATTTAACAATGCCTCCCAAAAAAGAAATTGTTGAAAAGGATGGTATCCGCCTGTTCTCACTGGCTTATGCCCTGGTATCATGTACATCAAACTTCTTTATTAAAAACCCAATTGATATTCGGACTGCATTAACCACCATAACGGATGATTCTGTGATTCTTGCAATTCTACTTGAAGGTGGAAACAGTACTGTAGCAGGAAGGATAGCCGGTGCATTCAGAAATATCGGTAGAATACGAATTGCAGATAATATTGTCCAAACGATGAAATCTGCCGGTTATGATATCCGCGAGACTGACCCGTTTTCAATTAAATTACAATTTACTATAACAGACCGGGATGTTTCACCATATGGAAACAGAATCATAATGATGTGGCAGCAAAATCGTGAGGCAATAGTTAAAATCTTTCCAAAGTCACCGGAATTCCAAAAAATAAAACGACTTATTTGCAGAGTTTGGAGATTTCTATAAAACTGATGCGTACCATTCGCTATCAATTGAGGGTTACAAAGTTTCTCCTAAACTCATTGAACGGGTAATGCATGGGCAATGGGATTCGGTGGGGAACCAACAAGATCAGTCTCATATAGATGCCATGGCAGCAAGAGGTTACTACCTGGCCTTTGAATCTGTAAAAAAAAGTATTAAAAAAGTATTTGCCGGACATAACCCGGGACAAACAGCCGATGAAGATCACAGTGAATGGTACAGGCAAATGTTCGCACCAAGTGTAACCGCAGGAATATTAAAACCGTCGGATCTTGCCGGTTACAGGAATGGTCAGGTATTTATCAGTCAATCTGCTCATATTCCGGTTGGTGCTCAGGGAGTCAGAGATGCCATGCCGGTTTTATTCGAAAATGCTACAAAACGAAAGTGAACCATCAGTCGTGCTGTATTAGGGCATTTTATATTTGTGTACATTCACCCATATATGGATGGAAATGGCAGGATTGGAAGATTTTTAATGAATGTCATGTTAGCTTCCGGAGGATTTCCCTGGACAACAATACCACTTCAAAAGCGTGATGAATATATGAGTGCTCTGGAAAAAGCGAGTGTTGAACAGAACATTCAAAAAGTTGAAGGTATGAGGTACCAAATTGGTACCTAAACAGGGCTAATTATATTTCTTAATAAGATGGTTACCCAAGTTTCGACATAAATATGCAAGAATTCATCTTATAAGAGTGAAATTATCGAGACAATCAACCTGGTTGTATTAAGCTGAACACCCAGAAGTACCACAATGAGTTTGTGGCAAATGTTCTCGTTATAAACTTAAGTCAATCTGCAATTCATTCAGCGATCAAGCACAGAAAGTGAGAGGACAGTTGCGAAAGTTCAAGAAATGAGTTTTGCTCATCTTTGGTGAAACCAAATCCTTTTATGGAATTGAACCGTAAAATAAATGTACTGTTATAAAGAATGGACTATTGCTTTTGAAAGGGAATTACGATATATTCCGCATCAGATTTTATAAAGCATACTTTAAAAGAATTTATGGCAATTGTAAGACCAAGACTAAACGATTTTTTTATAATCTCCCTTTTCTTCAAAAAAGATGTTGATTTTACGATCCCCTTCTTAGATG
The DNA here is from genome assembly GCA_016714125.1 of Ignavibacteriales bacterium. Taxonomy (GTDB): domain Bacteria; phylum Bacteroidota; class Ignavibacteria; order Ignavibacteriales; family Ignavibacteriaceae; genus UTCHB3. Next base: position 301,824 of record JADJNX010000020.1, read on the forward strand.
AAGACATCCCTTTATACTTAGACCCTTTTTGCTTTGGAAGAGCAACTCACAACAAGACAATGGTTTACATAATTCAATTGTAAATTCTTTCAATCAACTTGGAGAATTATATGTAAAGGGCAAAGAACCGAAGCACGAAATATTCTGGTTGAATTGTCAGAGTGTAATGAAGTGGGTTTGGGAAGTTCAAAAACAAGGCAAGGGAAGAAAATTGGATCAAAAACTGCAGATCAAATTCTTGCGTTATTCAAGGATATTCCTGCCATAAACAAACAGGGATTTCAACATTTTGAAGAAATCCAGCTATTGGTCAATAGTATTTCCAAAGATAAATTAGCGATATTTCTTGCAGTCTTGTCAAATCTTTCCTTATTGATTTTACGATTGATCAGTGTAGAAGACTCAATATACCAACTTCAAAATGTAACATTCTCTGGTATAATTATAAAAATGGAGTTTTGTGGAGGAAGAAACTTATCTTCCTGAGAATCCAAATACAAAAATGCCAATGTTATTTGCACCAAAAAGATGGTTAAGATATGTTCCGTGGATAACATATGAAGATTATTTCCAAAACCATTACATTAGTAGACATATAGAAGAGAATGATGGTAATTTGAATCGGGTTCAAATCTTAAACTTTAATCGCCATAACTATGATTTAATTCAAACCTACATATCTTCAAAAGAAACTAACTCAAACAGTCGCAAATGACCCTCTTTTCATACAAATACCAGTTCTATCAGCTCGGAGAAAAGTAGATACCATTTTAAAATTACCTACAGGAAAAACAGATAACGCAGACGAAAAATATGAAGATTTAATGGTTCAAACTTTAGCTTCAATGTTATACCCACATGTTGACTTCGCTCAAAGACAATGCAAGAGACAGATCAGGGCTCAAATAAGAGATTTAATATTTTATAACAACCGTTCTGTGGATTTTTAACTGACATTTATGAAGCCTATGATTCAGAGACAACTGGTCATTGAACTTAAAAATGTAAAGCAGATTGAAAAGAGCACATTAATCAACTTAATAGATACTTAACTGAACAATTTGGCAGGTTTGGGATCATTTTCAAGAAACAAACCTCCCAAAAGTATCTTTCAAAACACAATAGACTTATGGGCTGGTCAAAGAAGATGTATAATTATTCTGGATGATTCTGACTTAGAGATGATGGTGAGGGTTTACAATAGCAAACAAAGGCATCCATATGAAGTTATTAAAAAAGTATATTGAATTCACAAGAATTTGCCCTGCTGGGAAGATAATATGACAAAACAAGATTTAGAAATTTTATAAAATTAAATGCGCAACGAAGGGTTGCAGACAGAAATTTAGTGCTTTATCTAAAAAATCTCCGAATGACGCCCTTAACATATTTAAGCATGGCATTGTTAATCTCAAAAACTGTTAACGGCTAATAAGCTTTTAGGTACCAAATATAAACCATTCAACGACTTTGATAAATTTGATGAAAATTTTCTTCCATCAAATAGTGATACAGCCATGGTATTGTCCCAGTATATCATTTGCTTAGAAAATTTTAGATCGGATAATATAAAAACAGACAACGCCATTTTTGAAAATTGGTTCTGGGTTTTGGATGGTAAATTATCTGAATTCAGAACTATCCCACCGAAGTAATATAGAAAGGACAGAATATTGAAGACAAAAATTAGAACCCAGAACAGTCCTACAAAATCCCAAGTCGAACAGTTCGAAATTCTTTTCCCGCTCCTTAACTCAGTTTACGATGAAATCAAAGAAATGTCAAAGAAGCAACCGGATGGAAAGCTGAATGAGAAGAAAGTGAACATGATCAATAAAATTCTTTAATGTGAAAACATTGCTTGCCTTAAAAGATCCATTAATTGAATATCTTGACATACTCAGGATGCTTCTATTCCCTCTTACAGTGATGTGGCACTAATTTTAACACAACACAAAACTGCCTTATTTCAATTCAGAAAGGCACGTCGGGTGGAATGGTTTTGAGACTGATTGGAGGTAACGATTGACTGATTGGAACCTCAATCTGTGGTAACGTAATCAATTGAACTAATGATGGAATGTCCAAATGAAAAATAATCAAGCTATAATACTCATACCCGATGGCACTACACCCGAACAAATTGAATCATCAATTGCAGCTTATAATAAACCATTAGCAGATTTATTGATACATATTGGTCTTCCAACTGAGAACATTCTTTCCCCAATTGAGGAGAGAAGAAAGGTCATATTTGCCATTGAAAGTACACTAGAAATTCTTCCAAAAAATGATCGACCAAATGCTACATATTTATCAAAGTTCATGATAGCTGTTGCTGTTGGTTT
>JADJNX010000021.1 GCA_016714125.1 Ignavibacteriales bacterium
GAAAAATTGGGATTTGAAGCAGATCCAAGGGATTATGGATTGGGTACCCAGATTATTAAAGAACTGAACATCAAAAGTGTGAAGTTAATTACCAATAATCCAAAAAAGATTGATGATTTTCTTGCTTATGGTATTCCTGTTTCAAGCAGAGTTCCGCTTGAAATAGCTCCAAATCAGAATAATATTAAATATTTAAAAACTAAACGGGACAAGATGGGGCACATGATTCTCAGTTCAGTCTCAGAGCTTTTGTAATATATCTGCAATTCTGAAGAGTTTGTTTTCTTCAAATTCTGGTGCTATAAATTGAACAGCGAGGGGTAATCCCTCTTTCGATTTCCCGGCAGGGATAGAGATCGCCGGAAGTCCAGCAAGATTTACGGAAGTTGTGTAAATATCTCCAAGATACATTGAGAGTGGATCATCGGACATTTCGCCAAATTTGAATGGTAACTCAGGAGTGACAGGGGTTAATATTAAATCATAATCCTTGAAAATAACTGAAAAATCTGACTTTATCAGTCGTCTTACCTTCTGAGCCTTGTTGAAATAGGCATCGTAATAACCGCCTGACAAAACATAATTCCCCAACATAATTCTTCCTTTTACCTCTTTACCAAAACCTTTTGATCTTGTCCCCGCATACAGATTACCAAGTGATTTGTCCTCATTAGATCTTTTCCCAAATCTGACACCGTCGTATCGTGATAAATTGGAAGCTGCCTCCGCAGTTGTGAGGACATAATATGCTGCAATGGTCAAATGCGTGTTAGGTAATGAAACCTCTTCTACAATATTTCCTGAATCTTTAAGTTTTTTCACAAGATTTTGAATTGAATCGCGGATTTCAGAATTGAGTCCTTCACCAAAATACTCTTTAGGTAATCCAATTCTGAAGTTGGGGTTATCAGTTTTTTTTCCGATCGAGACAGGGACTTCGGAATCAGTTGAAGTGGAATCCTTGGCATCGTAACCTGAGATTACTCCCAGGACAAGCGCACAGTCTTCGTGATTTTTAGCGAGTGGACCAATTGAATCGAAAGAGGATGCAAAAGCTGTAAGACCATATCTTGAAACTCTTGAATAAGTTGGTTTGATTCCATAAACACCACAAAACGCGGCCGGTTGCCTTATTGAGCCACCCGTGTCGCTTCCCAACGCCACATCACATAAATCTGCAGCCACAGCCGCCGCTGAACCACCTGAAGACCCACCGGGAACTCGTGACTGATCAACAGGATTAAGAACATTTCCATAAGCAGAATTTTCATTTGATGAACCCATGGCGAATTCATCACAATTTAATTTACCCATTATCAGGGCATGTTCTTCACGAAGCTTGGAAATAACTGTAGCATCGTAAACGGGGTGAAAATCCTCAAGGATTTTGGAGCCACAGGTCATAGGCATCCCTTCAACTGAAATCACGTCTTTAATTGCGATTACAGCACCAAAAAGAGAGCCTGGTTTAAGACCACCGTTGACTTTTTCAAGCAGTTGTTGTGCTTCTTCAAGAATTCGGGGATTTACAAACAAAAAACTGTTTAGATTTTTGTTCTCCTCGATTTTGTTAAGGAAGAAGTTGATATTCTGAATGAGATCAAGCTTGCCGGAAAGGATCAGTTGCTTTTTTTCGGAAATGGAGGAATATGGCAGCAAATTTTATCCGTGGATCAGTTTTTTTTATCTTTGTCCGCGGTATCGTCAACCTTGATATCTTGTTCAACATCTTTGATCGCTCTTTTGAATTCTCTCATGCCTTTTCCTACACCCTGAGCAAGTTCAGGTATTTTTTTGCGCCAAAAAGCAAGAGTACTACAAGAACGATAAGAAATATTTCGAGTGGACCTAAGTTAGAAAACATGTTCTACCTCTTTTGATTTTATAAAATTCGAAATTGAACTGAAAACAAACTTTCCTGAATCGTTTCCGATAGTTTTACTGCATGCCCTTTCAGGGTGTGGCATCATTCCAAGCACATTACCGGCTCTGTTTGTGATTCCGGCTATGTTGTTAATTGACCCATTGGGATTCGATTTATCCGAAATCTCACCTGTAGGTGTGCAATATCTGAAAAGTATCTGTCCGCTTTTTTCGCCTTCTTCAATTTTGTCAGGTTCAACAAAACAATTCCCTTCGCCATGAGCAATCGGAATTTTTGCGATTAATCCTGAAGCCCCACCTGCGAAGACATCTGATTTACCCGTCACCACTAGGTGGACATCTTCGCAAATGAATTTAAGGCTTTTATTTTTAATTAGTACACCAGGAAGCAGACCACTTTCGCAAAGTATCTGAAATCCGTTACAAATACCGATAACAACTCCCCCTTCGTTGGCGAATTTGATGACATCGGTCATAATCGGGGAGAGTTTTGCCACTGCTCCACACCGTATGTAATCGCCATAGGAAAATCCACCCGGTAGGATTATTACATTACAATCCTTAATTGATGGCTCTTTGTGCCAAAGAAACTCAACTTCATAGCCCAATTCATGTTTCAACTATTTCCGTTGTTTTTTTTGTTTTTTCTCTTTGGGAACATAGCTATATGCTATATTTAATAAAATGCCAATAGTAAAGATAACAAAGAGTCCTGTTAGCGAATAGAAATAAAGTGCAAAAGGAAGGAAGGCGACCAAAACCAGTTGTAGTGGATTCGCCATGATGGCAGCTTTGTTAAATTTTGGAAAGGCGGCAAATTTGAGACTCGATACCATTCCTATTGCGGAAAGAATCGTGACAACAGGGAAAACCCATTTCAAGGAGGCCGGGATAAATGAACTGTCAAGTTGTGCAAGCACAAGAAGTGTCACAATAAGTGCTGCAACAGGGATTGGTATTCCTTTATAATCTTTTTTTGTCAGGTCTGTAATTTCGACATTAAACCGCGCAAGTCTAAGAGCTCCACAAACGAGAAAAAGCAGACTGATGACCAAGCCCCAAGTTCCGAGAGTTTCAAGTTTATATTTATAGATGAGGAACGCAGTTGGAGCACCAAACCCCACAACATCTGCGAGGGAATCGAGTTGTACTCCAAAATTGGAAGCTGCGTTGAGTAACCTCGCCGCAAGTCCATCTATCATATCAAAAAAAGCTGAAGCAAGAATAAAATATCCTGCGGTAGTAAATTCACCATCAGAGGCATAAACGATTGACAGGAAACCGCATGTGAGGTTTCCCAGAGTCAACATACCGGGAATTATCGCCCGTTTATTTTGAAACATCTTTTTGTTCCCGACTCAATTTAAAAAGTACAGTTTCACCGGCCGAAACCATATCGCCGGCTTTGACTTGTGGAATACTGGAAGTTGGTGCAAGAATATCAACGCGACTGCCAAATTTAATCATTCCAAACCTCTCTCCCATTGTAACGGGTTGACCAACTTTCAGATCATTTACGATCCTTCTGGCAACATAACCTGCAATTTGAGAATAAAGAACCTTACCGCTCCCAAAATCGATCCCGGTCAGCCACCTTTCGTTTTCAGAAGAAGCTTTATCGTCAAAGGCAACAAGATATTTCCCCTCATGATATTTTAAGTATTCAACTTTGCCTGAGATGGGGATTCTATTTACATGCACATTCAGTGGTGACATAAATACTGATATCTGAAGTGCTTTACCTTTAAGATATTCATCATCATAAACTTCTTTAATGAAGAGTACTTTACCATCGGCAGGTGAGACAATGATATCTTCTCCTTGAGGGATGGTTCTTTCCGGATCGCGGAAAAATTCAGGGTAAAGATTGTAATAAATCCTGCCAAAGCAAATAGAATATACTTAAGAAAAGGTTTTTCAATAAACCAAATTCCTGCTGCAATCAGGATAAAAGAAATTATAAGGACTATTCCAATGGTGAAGTAACCGTATTTAGTAAACATTTATTCCAGGACTTTTGTGATAAAATTAAAGTAATATTCTTTTGATTTTGAGATGGCTTTTTAATATGGTTAACTATCTTTTTGTCTTCCGAAACCGGAACCAAAAGAAGATCATCATACCTGAAATCGCCATCAATTAAAAATTTCCCTTCAAAAATAAAAAACGAGAGATAAAAGAAACCAGTTCCACACTTCTTCTCTCGAAGAAAGGTCTCATCACAGCATTAAGTTTGTAGGAGAACTTCGTTAAAGTTCTTATATCTTCCGGAGAAGAAACACCCATAGAATAGAGAAGAGACTCACTAACTGGAGTGTTAAACCGGCCATCCATGAATATCAAATGTGCCGGATTCTTCAACTGATCTAACAATGAGATACCCATTGCCTTTTCGATGTATGAGTCGGCCAGGTTGTATATTTTAATATAAAAACCGGTCGTTGAGTATCGACCGTCACGGTTAATAAATAGTTCACTCTGTTTGAAGATCAGCGGGAGATTAAACTCCTTCAGATAGTCAAAAAGTTGTGGCGAAATAATTAACGAATTTCCTTGTAAATTAGAAACAGGGATTTCATTATTTCTGAGCGAACCGTAAAGATCATCTAGTTCAATCTGCACTTCTGTAACTTTTCAATATCAAAAATAAGTAAATGCCAAATATAAAATTTGTCAAGTACATAAATAAACAATTTCTTAAAAATAACTTAATTTCACGGAGTATTGATGTTTAATAAACCCAATATGCAGCAAATGATGCGTCAGGTTCAAAAATTACAGGAAGACATGGCGAAAGCACAACAAGAGCTTGCCCTTAAGACTGTAACTGAAGAAGCCGGCGGAGGAATGATTAAAGCTACAGTAAACGGTAACAGTGAACTGATTTCAATTGTGCTCGATCCAGCTGTCATTGTTCCTGATGACAAGGAAGTTTTGGAAGATTTGATAGTTGCGGCAGTTAATAAAGCTGTAAGCATCAGCAAAAAAATGAACGAAGAAGAGATGGCAAAACTAACCAAAGGTGTTATTCCTCCGGGGATGAACATACCGTGATTCTAAAAAAATGAATCTTGCCGGGCCATTACAGGCTGTAGTTGAAGAATTTTCGAAATTTCCGGGAGTCGGTGCCAAGAGTGCCAGGCGATTGGCACTCTTTCTATTAAGACAACCGCACGAACAAATTGATAATCTAGTAGAATCTTTGATCGGATTAAAAACAAAAATTAAATTTTGTAAGATTTGTTTTAACATCGGTGAGTCGGATATTTGTGATATTTGCAGTTCTGACAGAAGAGACAAATCGATAATTTGTGTTGTTGAAGACATCAACGATGTTATCGGAATTGAACGGTCTCACGAGTATAACGGCACCTATCATGTTTTGGGTGGTGTATTATCTCCACTCAACGGAGTTGGTCCGGAATCACTGAAAGTAAAAGAACTTCTGCAGAGATTAAATGGAGAGGTCAAAGAAGTAATTCTTGCTCTAAATCCTGACACTGAGGGAGAGGCAACTTCACTTTATCTCAACAGATTGATAAAACCACTGGATGTCCCGGTCAGCAGGATTGCCAGAGGATTACCTATCGGAGGGAATATCGAATTTGCTGATGACGCCACAATTGGTCGGGCTGTGACGGGAAGAGGACTGTTTTAATGGATTCTGAAATTCCCACTGATTCGAAAAAATGGTTTCAAAACTGGTTTGATTCAGAACATTATCTAAAACTTTATCATGGAAGAGATATCTCTGAAGCCGAGAAACTTGCCAAATTAATTTGCAAATGTACCGGAATAAACGCAAGCAGCAGGGTTCTCGATTTAGGCTGTGGGGCAGGGCGTCACTCTATCATATTTAGTAAACTCGGATTTCAGGTAACAGGATATGACCTTAGCAGACATCTTCTTTTGGAAGCCAAATCAAATGCAATTAAACAGCAAACCAGAATTTCACTTGTTCGAGGTGATATCAGGAATTTACCATTTAAATCAGAATTTGATCTTGTATTAAATATCTTCACAAGTTGGGGATATTTTGAGTCAGATTTAGAAAACATCACAGTTCTTAAAAATGCTGTTTCACTAAAAAAGGACGGGGATTTTTTGTTCTCGATTTTCTGAACGCAGATTATCTTAAAAAAACCTTATTCCAAGTTCCATAACTGAATTTGAGGGTGTAACCTACCGTGAAGAGCGGTTAATTAGAGGTGAAAGAGTGATAAAGTCGATCAAGTTTAGTGATGTAGCCGGCGAAAAGTGTTTTAAGGAATCCGTCAGATTATTTAGCCATGACCAAATATTGGAAGTTTTTAAAGAGATTGGGGTATCAAATATATCGTTGTTTGGTGATTATGGGGGAAGTAGATTTGAGAAATCCAATTCACCAAGAATTATATGCATCGTTTCATAATTTTAATCCTGTTAACTATGTTGTTGTCGGGATGCGACATCTTCACAACAAGAGCCCCGGAATCCCCGATGTCCCCAGGTTTAATTACCTGCAACCTGTGGATGTATCGAGTGTGATTACTAATCTGGTTAACTCGGTTTCCACCAAAAGTACACAGTATTATATAAAATCATTTAGTGATTCTATTAAAAATGGCAAATCTTTCCAATTTGTTGCTAATGCCGAGGCAGTTTCTAAGTATGCCTCACTTGCTTTTGGATGGTCATTTAAAGGATGAAGAACAATATTTTAACAATATTATCAACAAGATTCCCAAAGAATCATCCCTTACTGTGTTATTTGATGATGAGCAACTTGTTTCTTTTGGCGATAGTGCATATCTATCTGCAAATTACAGTGTAACAGTCCCACACAATATTCAGGGGCTGGCAAATGTATTCAGCGGCAAATTGCAGTTTAAGTTGTTACGGGATAAACAACAGCTTTGGACAATTTATCAGTGGCAGGACATCAAATCGGGCGAATCGACCACCTGGAGTGAGTTAAAAGGATATTTTAATTGATTCCGCAAAGTAACTTTCAGGATTTCTTTTGCTTTGCTTGTTATTGGGTGCGAAAACCCTTTGCCCCGGGCACTTACGAAGATGAAGAGGGGGGGAGGTGTCCTAAGTGATCTCTCAACTTCAGATGGAGTTTTCATTAATCTAAAATATGCCTACACCTTTAAAGATACCAGTATTTATTCTGCTCTTATCAAAGGATGATTTTATATTTACATTTCGTGATTATGATCTTGGAGCGGATGTTACCTGGGGAGAGAAGAAGAACTTAGAACCACTTCGGGTCTTTTTCAAACTCAGAGAGCTTGATCTAGTTTGGAATAATATAGTCCTTTCGAGCGGTGATTCCACAAAAATCAATATGGTACGAAGTTTTAACTTAACAATCACATTCAATCCCAGCGATATTGTCAGAATTAATGGCAGAGTAAATCTCAATCTTGAGAAGAATACCATCACAAAAAAGTGGCAGATTTCGCGTTGGATTGATGAATCGAATCTATAAAAATGATATTTTACTTTAAAGAAGCCATTAGAAATTTACGATTTGCAGGTTTAACCTCGATCATCACTTTTCTTTCATTGTTGTTCGCCTCACTTTTTATTTGCGCATCATTTATTTTCGCCGGTTTTTCAGATGACCTCCAGGAGAATCTTAAAAAGAATGTAACTGCCTCGTTTTATCTAAGGGATTCTCTGCCTGTCTCTGAAATTAATGATTTGATCGCAAAAATTCAAAAGTTTGAGGGAGTAAAATCTGTTAATTTTATCAGTAAAGAAGAAGCTGAGAAGGATTTTGTAAAACAGACCGGAGAAGATTTTAAGAAAGTATTAACATTTAATCCTCTCCCAGCATCGATGTTGGTAACTCTCGATCCTGCCAACTATGAAATGAAGATTTTAGAAAATACTGTTAAGTCGGTTTCTGTTTTGGATGGTGTAGAGAGTCATGAATTCCGATCACAGTTATTAAATGAAATGATGGTAGTTGTGGCGAGAATCAAAATCATAACTTTTATAGTCACTGGAATATTTCTATTTGTTGCCCTCTATCTTGCATACACTTCCATAAGAGCTGCATTCGCTGCAAGGAAGGAAGATATTAATACAATGAAACTGGTAGGTGGCAGTTTGCGTGAAATTAAGTTACCTGCATACCTTTCTACCTAATTTTAAGCAGTTTTGTGCACTTGATCACATTATTAGTATATAATTTTATCGTAAATTCAGGTTTGGAATTTTAGAAATACGTATTGCCGGATCGGACAGGACAACAGGCACGCTGTTATCAATTTTTTCAGCTCCTTTAATCGCTATTCTGGGCACATATTTTGCCTCTTTTTCTGTTAAGATTGAGTTAAATTCGTGATTTATCTTTCAAATAACTCAAATAATCAATATATTTGCATATCATAAATAAAAAGTAGAGTTATGCGGTTTACCAAATTACTGTTTTTCCTTTTGGTTATTAGTACAACATTTATTGTAAAAGCTCAGGATGTAAAAGTTGGAAGAGACGCAACAGTTCGTCAAACCGGGGGAGCATTTTATGATTATTCAGACCCTGATAAGTTAAATATTTCTGTATCAGTACTTGGGTTTGTAAAATTTCCGGGTAAGTATTTAGTACCTGAAGGAACAAATGTACTTGATCTTTTAACTTATTCAGGTGGACCGACTACCGATGCTTTACTTGAACAAATTGCCCTGTTTCAGGTATGCCTCAAGTGATACCGCCGCATTTCCCACACCCCAAAATGCAAAAGACAGTTCCCTTATCTCCAAGACGGGTAACCGGGTTATGGAACTCAATTACAACTCACTTTTATGGGATGACTATGTAAAGCCGATTGATACGATTCCAACGCTTCAACCGGGTGACATACTACTCCTAAAAGGTGAACCACGATTTTTCTTTAGAGACTACTTCTCGATCGGTTTGCAGATTCTTTCAGCAGCGATATCTTTAGTTATTTTAATCTTGAATATTACACGAAATTAGAGGAACAATTGGATACAGAATTCAATAATTCGCAATTCCAGGAAACAAAATCTATTGTAGATTACCTGCAACTGATTCGCGGAAATTTTTTACCGATCCTTATCATAACCGCAGTGTCGTTCATTTTCGCTTTGGTATATGCGATAAATGCTGTGAATATATATAATTCGAGCACTCTGGTAAAGGTTAACAAAAATTCCGGCAATATACTTGAATCAAATCCAATGCTCCAACCTTTTGGTTCCGAGGACCGGTTGATCTCAAATGAAATAGAGATAAGAAAAAGTTATACTTTAAGAGAAAGAGTTGCTTCAGCACTTATTGATTCGTTCAATGTCGCTGAAAAAAAGGATACTTTCTCAGTCCTTCTTACTTCGGACAAACTCGACCAAACCAAGCAAAAATTGATGACTAAGGATGCTCTTGCTCAAACACTTCTGAGTGTTACAACGGTTGAGCAAAAAAGAGGATTGGATTTTGTAATCCTTTCAGCCAGCTCACCATCACCCTATGAAGCTGCTCTTATTGCAAATACCTATGCTTCTGAGTATCGAAATCTTAATCTGATGTTCAACCGGGATCAATTAATTGTTGTTAAGAACTATCTTGATGAACAAAGAACCGAAAAACTTGATCAACTTAATGGGGCTGAAGAAACGTTAAAGGCATTCCAGGAAAGTGGGGGGATTATCGCGCTTGATAATCAGGCTTCCAATTTGATTTCTCAGATTTCCACTCTTGAAGCAAGTAAGAGTATGCAGGAGATTGAGTTAAAATCAGCCCAAACTGCTCTTGAATCATACAAAAATCAGTTGTCGAAACTGGATCCTGACGCCCTCGATTATCTTGCACAATATGGTTCCAAAGGTTATTTTGAGCAATTGCAAACAGAAATTGCAAAACTTGAAATTCAAAAAATGCTCGTCTCAGGGAATGAAAAAGACCCTAAAAACGCAAAAGCATTTAAAGAACTTGACGCAAAGATCAACCTTCTTCAAGATAAACTCGATGAAGAAATTGAGAAGTTTCAAAAGAGTGCAGTTGCCAGTACACCTCAGGAATACAGAACCCTTTCACTTCAGATTCTTGATTTGGAAATTAAGGAAAAGGGGCTCAACTATTCGATTGCACAACTTACCGGAATGTTAAATCAATACGAGAACAAGTTTGGACTTCTTCCAAGAAATGCTATTGAACTTGCCAAGTTGACAAGAACAAGAGAAGGACTCGAAAAACTTTATACTTTAATTGAGCAAAGATTCCAGGAAGCTGTAATCAATGAACAGTCACAACCGGGTAATGTTGTTGTAATTGAGGCAGCCAGAGTAATGACTGAACCTGCAAAACCAAATCGCACACTCATCGTAATTATTGGTCTGGTTTTAGGTTTGGTTGTATCAATTTCCTATGTGTTTGTTAGAGATTACTTCGACAAAACTGTAAAAACTCCTGATCAGCTTACCAAACTTGGATTTAATGTCCTTTCCTGGATACCAAGAATTGAAGGTATTGATGCATCCAAAGGAAGTTCAAACGAGTTCATTGTCTTCTCAAAACCTGATTCCATCCCTGCAGAAGCTTTCAGGGCATTGCGTACAAGACTTCAATTTACTTCTCCTGATCCGGATAAAATGAAAGTTTTGTTGATTACCTCATCTGCTCCAACCGAGGGTAAGACGATCATTTCAACAAACCTTGCAGGAAGTTTTTCGCAGATCAATAAAAGAGTTCTGTTGGTTGACTGTGATCTTAGAAAACCGAGGGTTCACAATGTCTTCAACATGAATAGACACCCTGGTCTGGTCGATTATCTTTTCCATAACAACACCATGGAAGAGATAGTCCGTAAAACTGAAATGCCAAACCTGGACTTTATTCCTTGCGGAACAATCCCACCTAATCCCGCGGAGTTAGTGGAATCGGATGCAATGAAAAATTTTATTGCAACAGTTAGAGATATGTATGATTTCATAATACTTGATACACCTCCAATTATTGCAGTAACAGATTCTGAAATTCTTTCGAGACATGTTGATGGGTCAATTCTTGTTGTTTCGGCAGATACCACTGAAATGGAATTGTTAAGAAGAGCCGGTGAGATACTAAAACAAGGCAAACATCACTTCATCGGTGCTGTGTTGAATAACTTTGTTTATAAGAGTTCATATGGATCGTATTACAAATATTACTATTACTATTCACGCTCGACGAAATCCGGAGATAATGCTTAACACTATTATCCTTAATGATAGTTTTGTTGACTTCCGACTTTAGAAAAGGAATAGCATTTATGCTATTCCTTTCTTGTATTAATACCGTAGCTTTTACTCAAACCATTCCCTACATATACAGACCGCAGTTCTATCGTATTCGATGCTAATGGACAACCAAAATCTGGAGATCCCTCCGGTGATTTGAGTGTGGATGAGGAAACATATATTCTTGGTCCCGGCGATGTTTTTTCGATAAGTATCGACAATGTTGAGGCAATGATTTATGAAGCTAAGGTTAATCCCGATGGATTTTTAATAATTCCAAAAGCCGGAATCCTTAAAGTTAGCGGTATGATTCTAAAGGATGCCAAAAAGAATATAATAGCTCTTATTCGTGAGAAATTCAAAACTCATAATATTTTGGTAACGCTTTCTACTATCCGTAGTGTAAAACTTGATGTATTTGGTGAAGTTCAGAAAAGGGGAGGTAAAGTAGTACTTGCCAATTCAAGACTGAGCGATGTTTTACTTGAAGCCGGGATCAACAAAGAAGCTGATGTCCGGAATATTAAAATCATCTCAAAACAAAATGTAATCAGTTATTACGATCTGCTGCTCTACATAAGATTGGCAGACAGATCACAAAATCCTGTGGTTCAGGAGGGTGATCACATTAGTATTGGCAAAATCGACAGGAGTGTATCAGTAACCGGAGCGGTCGGGTATGCAGGTATATATGAATATAAAGCAGGCGAAACTGTACTTGACCTGATAAAAGTTGCCGGTGGATTCGTTGATGAAGCATTCACAGATACCATCGAGGTAATTCGTTTCCTTCCCGATTCAAAAACTCAAATTAATATCAAATTGTCTAATCAGGAACTGTTACAAAATAACTTCTTTCTGCAGAATAAAGACATTGTGGTTATAAGATCGAAGCCTCAATACTTAAGAGATAATGTCGTAACCATTTCCGGTTTTGTTAAATATCCGGGCAAATATAAAATTGATGAAGGAAAAACCCACCTCAGTGAGTTAATTACAGAATCAGGTGGTTATCTCGAGAGGGCTTCCCTTATAGATGCATCGTTAAAAAGGTTTGTCGGTGCTGACACTATGGATTCGGAGTTGGAACGACTAAAATTGATCCCTCGCAAAGATATGACCGATGATGAGTATGACTATTTAAAAGCTAAATCTCGTCAACGTAAAGGGCAGGTCGTTGTCGATTTCAGGAATATTTATAAATCCTATGAGGATGATGTTGTTCTAAAAAATGGAGATGAGATCATTGTTCCTGAAAAAAAAGAGTACATTATTATCATCGGACAAGCAGTCTTCCCCGGAAATGTGGAATATATGCCCGGATTGACAGTCCAGGACTATATTAACCTTGCAGGAGGGTTTTCGTGGCGTGCAGAGCAAGGTAAAGTGAGGATTGTTAAAGCTAAAACGGGAGAATGGATTGAAGAGGATGAAATCCAGGTTCTCGAACCGGGTGATACAATATGGATCCCTGAAGAACCCCCTGCTCCAAAGTTTTGGGATATATTTAAAGACTCCTGACCATACTTGGTCAGGTTGCAACCGTAGTAGCGGCAACAATTGCTGTCATAGTGAGTAGCAGGTAGATGAAACTAATACTTCTGGTACTCCAAAAGAGCCTTATAAAGATGGTTGTACTTTCAGCGATCGCCTTGGTTATCTACACAGTTGTTCTTTATTTTGCTTATCCTCTGACTTTTACTTCGATGGCTACAGTACTCCCTCCTGAGACACAAAAAGCGACCGGGCTTGCCGGAATTTTGGGTGCTCAAGACATGGGGAGTCTCATAACCGGTGGAGCATCAGGAAACTCTCAGTTGTACGCAGAGATAATTAAGAGCAGGTCTGCTGGACTTTATGTAATCTCCAGAGTAAATCTAAAAGAATATTACGGTGTAAAAACCGATGAAGAGGCGCTATTAAAAACAGGTGGAGATGTTGAAGTTGAAGTCTCGAAAGAGGGAATTATAAAGATTGGATTCCCTGTTAATACCGGTTTTTTTGGCAGGAATGATTCAGATAAGAAAAAAGCCGCTGAGTTTTCAGCACTCGTCTGTAACACTTTTGTTAATGCTCTTGATAGCATAAACCGGAACAAATTGCATAACAAGGCAAAATTGACCAGGCAATTTATCGAAGGAAGACTTCTTCAAACAAAAGATGACCTTGACAGTGCAGAATTTCACTTTGCACAATTTCAAAAAGAGAATAAAACTCTATCACTTCCTGAACAACTGAAAGCTTCCATTGAAGTTGCTGCACAAGTAAAGAGTGAAATTATAACCACCGAAATTCAATTGGATTATTTGCAAAAAACTCTTAGTGGTGATGCACCAGAAGTCTTAGAAGCTAAAAGCAAGTTGCAATCACTGAAAAAAGCCTATCAGAAATTCCAAACAAACTCCGATGAACTCTTTGTCGGCTTTAAAGATGCCCCTGAACTTGGAATGAAACTTTCAAATTACTACAGAGAAGTAAAAATACTCAATGAAGTTTATTCAATGCTTCAACAACAGTATTACAAAGAGATTATTCAGGAGCAAAAAGATATCCCCACGATCGAACTACTCGATACTGCAACCCCACCAATGAAAGCATCTTCACCACGGATGGTATTCTCAATGTTGGGAGCCGGTCTGCTTTTCTTTCTTCTTAGCTTCCTCTATTACTTCAAAAAGGAAGAAGAAGTAAAAAAATATCTGAGCTGATGCCCGGGTCTAAAACCTCCCCTAAAATTTAATAAAATTATGAAAAACCGACTGAGGATACTTTTTCAGGGTATTGGTGGTGCTGCGCTGATAGTCCTTATCACTCAACTTCTATCGAAGGGAACCGGTTTTTTTAGAGAAATCCTCTTTGCCGGTGAGTTTGGAGTTGGTAAAGATTTTGAATTTTATCTGATCGCATTCACCGTTCCGGGAATGATTAATTCAATCCTCTTTTACCAGGCACAAAATTACTTCATACCGACCTATAACGATCTGAAACAGAAAAACCCGGAGGAAGCTCACACATTTTTATTCTCTTCGATCATTTTTTTCTTCCTTGTGATCTCAGGACTTGCCGGAATACTTTTTTTTCGCTGCTGAAGAGCTTGTCTCCCTTTTTGTTTCTTCACCTACAGAATCCGAATTACTGTTTGTAACTAAATTATTTAGAACCACACTTTTTACTCTGCCGCTTAATGCACTGATCAGCATATTTTCTGCGTATCTGGTCGCAGAATTTAAGTTTAAAGTAACTTATCTTTCGCAACTATGGACAAATCTTGCTGTAATTATAACTGTAATATTCTTTTCGAATACATTGGGTACATTGTCCATAGTCATTGGATTTATAATTGGGAATGGACTTCAACTTGCAAATTTGCTGTATGGTGGCAGCCATATAATACCTCGATTGAACCGGTTTAAGATACGGTTAACTGGAAATGTGCCATATTTGATTTTTTTCAATACCTTATTTATTGAAACTGCGGGGCAGATGTTCTTTTTGATTGACAGGCTTTTTTATTCTTCTGTTGATCAGGGGGGAATTGCAGCTTTAAATTATTCATTCATTATTTATATGCTTCCTGTTTCCGTTTTCACCACGGCATTAGGAAGTGCATTACTGCCTGATTTTGCATCAAACATTTCCAAAGGTGATTTACAAAGAAGCAAATTCAAAGTTTACAAAAGCAATTGAATTGGTGTTACTTCTATTCATCCCAGGTGCGTTGATTCTAATTTTTCAGGTGGGGACCTTATTTCCATAATGTTTGAAAGAGGCAAATTTTCTTCTCACTCAACTGATTTAACTCAAGGAACTCTGTTTTATTATTCCTTCAGTCTTCCATTTTATGCCCTTTATGCTATCACCCAACGATACACTTACAGTCTTAAGGGGAGTACATTCCTGACAATAATTTCTTTTGGGGGATTGGCTCTCAAATATATGTTGTCATATTTTGTTGTAGATTCGATGGGGCAAAATGGTCTTGCACTTGCAACATCTGTTGTTTTTATTCTTCAATCAATTTCTTGTTTTGTGTTTATAAAAATGCGGGCTGATTATCACTCTGAAAAAGGGGTGAAACAAAATACTTTCAGATTTATCATATACTCATCAATCATCACCGGTGGCGCACTTTTGATAATTAGTCAGTTTAATTTGACCACACTGATACTCCCAATATGTTTAATTTTGATCTATCCATTAATTTTGCATCTAACCAGAAATTCTGTGTATGAAGAGCTCAAAGCCCGTCTCCTTGGATCTCGATAACCGTAGTATATTCAAGTATTTTACCAATACATTCGTTTGGGTTTTAAAGAATTTACTGGGGATTTTTGCTACAAAGGGTGAGGGGATTACCGTAATCTCATTCAGTAACATTGGTGATACGATATTTACAATCCCTGCCTTAAAAAAACTCTCTCAAATTAATGACCTTGGAAAAATTACTCTGATAACACAATCGAACATGAAATTCATTTTGGAGAAAGAATTCCCCAATCTTGGGTTTGTATTTGTTGAAAAAGAGATTTTTCACTGGGGGGGAAATTCCCATCCGGTGGATTTGATTAAACAGACACGCGGGTTGAAAAATGGAATTACGATTAGCTTTTCTGTCAACCCACAATCGGTTTTTTTGATGCTGTTTTCTGGTGGAAAAAAATTCTATGGAATAACCCGGGATGCATATAAAAAAGCTTTTGATAACTCCTTCTCCCTCACGATGAAATCCCACCTCTCAGATATCTATTTCGATGCTGTAGAATCGTTTATAAAAGTAAAGAGGGATCAATCTGATTACGGTTTTCCACTCTCAAAAACGAGAGGTGAGGAGATAATCATCACACCGTTCGCTGGTTGGGATGCCAAAATGTGGGGAATAGAAAAAATGATTACCCTGGCTGAACGACTCAATAAAAACAGGGTTGTTAATTTTGTAGTCGAAAAAAACAAATTGGAAAAACTTTACCTGATTGATCTCAGGGTAAGAGGCATTAAAGTAACAGAATTGGATCATATTTCAGAGTATGAACACCTTTTTGAAGAATGCAGCTCTACTAATTGGGAATGATACGGGACCGATATATATTGCAAGATATTATGGGATTCCAACAATTGCGATCTTTGGTCCGACAAATCCTGACTACTGCCGTCACAATGGAGATGAGCACATCATGATTTATAAGGTACTCGACTGTTCACCTATCGATGAACAATATTGTAAATTTGATGCGGGCAGAACCTGTCCTCATCGGAATTGTCTCCAGACCATAACTGTTGATGAGGTAGAGCAAAAAGCAATGTCCATCCTGGAAAAACAATCATAAGTTGTGTTTGCGATTGAGAAATGTTTATCGTGGGATATTAATTCTCACACTTCTTCTTTCCCTTCCCGTGGTTTCCTACGCTCAAGCGTACTCAGGAACTTACAAAAAATCGGAATTACTCCCAGTAAGGGTTGATAATCGTTATCAAATTAGTGTAACTGCCATCATACCCGGGAGCGAAATTTTAACAATTCGGGATAAAATACTTCTAAAATCGGATTATTCTTTCGATTATCTTTCAAACTCATTCTCACTCTCTGAATCTCTTGCCTATTCTATTTTTGATACCATTCGAATTGAGTATGAGGCGATTTTTACTTCATTAACTCGAGAATATAAAAAGAGAGCTAAAATCTTTCATTACACTAGCAGGGGAAGACACAATCAAGGGTTTTAAAGGATTTGAGAACTTTTTATCTCCCGACAATATATTTGGCACAGGCATGCAAAAAAGTGGTACGCTGGTCAGGGGATTTTCCTTTGGTACAAACAAAGACCTGTCACTACAAAGTGGATTAAAGCTACAATTAAACGGTAAATTGACAGATAATATCGAACTGGTTGCAGCTTTATCTGATGAAAATACCCCGATTCAACCGGAGGGAAACACTGAACGGCTTGATGAAATCGACAAAGTTTTTATTCAAATTACTCATCCAAATGCAAAAGCTGTATTTGGGGATTATGATCTTTTTTCTAATCGGGGAGAATTTGGAAAGTTAAACAGAAAACTTCAGGGCTTTATGGGGAGGTAAAATATGACAAATTCAGTGGTTATTTTGCTGTTGCAAGTTCACGAGGAAGAACCAATTCCAATATTTTTGCCGGACAAGAGGGAGTTCAAGGACCATACAGACTCACCGGATTAAATGGCGAACGCGACATCATAATAATTGCCGGTTCAGAAAAAGTTTTTCTTAATGGCGAAGAGATGAAAAGGGGAGAAAACAATGATTACACGATTGACTATTCCAATGGAGAACTCATTTTTACAACCAGTCGAATTATTACTTCCTCTTCCCGAATAAATGTCGATTTTGAATATTCAGACAGGAAATATGGAAGGAATTTTTTCTCTGCGGGGACGGATGGATCACTTTTTGACTCAAAATTGCGATACAGCATTCAATACATTCAGGAAGGGGACGACAAGGACAATCCGATAGATTTTTCTCTCACTGAAGCTGATAAAGAAATATTAAAAAATGCCGGTGGTGACCGAGAGAAGGCAGTAAAACCGGGTGCCAGACTTGCGGATGCCGACTCAACCGGGAGAAGAAACGGCTTTTATGAACTTCGTGATACAATTGTTAGAGGGGAGGCTCTCCAATATTATCTTTATAATCCGGGTTCAATTAATGCAATTTATAATGTGTCTTTTAGCTATTCAGGATTTGGAATCGGCGACTATTCCCGTGAATCGATTGGGAAGTTTAAATTTGTTGGAAAAGGGCAGGGAGTTTATTCTCCAATCATATATTTGCCTCTTCCTGAAAAACGAAAATCCGGAAATGTTTTGGTTGAGTACCAACCTTTACCATATCTAAAATTTAAAGCTGAAATAGCCGGGGGTGATTTAAACAAGAACCAGTTTTCCACTCTTGATGGCTCGACGGTTGAAGGATCTGCCAGAAACTTTGAAGTTGTTTTTAATCCAACAAAATTCTACCTGTTTGACATAAACCTGAATTCACTTACTCTAAAATATCGTGAAAGATATGTCGAAGAAGGATTTCACATCCCCGACCGGTTTAATTCAGTTGAATTCGACAGAGATTATAACACTGGAGGGGTTTCCGGAAGAGGAGCCGAAGTGTTAAGAGGAGCCGGTAGTTTCATTTTATCCGATTGATGGAACAGGATTTGACCTTAACTATGGTTATCTTGAAAAACGGAATAATTTTACTTCAGAAAGAATCAATGGCACTTTTCGTTCTTACGAAGAGAAAAACAGGGACATCTCATACACAGCCGACTTTGTTTCCTCTGAGAATACTGCACTGAAAAGCAGTTGGTTGAGACAAAAAGGATCAGGGACATATAACATAGGGTTCCTCAATATTGGAGGGTTCTTTGACAGCGAAATTAAGAAAGACAGGGTAATCGGGAATGATTCACTTCTCTCGGGGAGTTATTGGTTTTATGAGACCGGTCCGATGTTGGAAATTCCCTTGTTATATGGTATCAACTTTACCGGAAAGCTGACTTTTAGAGAGGATGAAGTCTCTCAAAATGGAATATTTGAGAAAGAATCTAAAACCACCGGACAGGAATTTACTCTTAGGTATAGTGGAAACAGAGAATTTAATTCAGAGGTGTCCCTTGCTGTCCGCGAGAAGAGATATAATAACAACTTTAAACTTCAGGGTTTAACTGATAATCAGACAGTGCTCTTGCGAATGAGAAGCAGGTTTTCATTAATCAATAACGGTATAAATGGAGATCTCTTTTATGAAGCATCAACCCGCAGAGCATCGGTGCTTGAGAGGGTATTTGTGAAAGTTGAAAGAGGAACAGGGAACTATATCTATCTCGGAGACATCAACAACAATGGTTTTTATGACGAAAATGAATTTCAGCCGGCAATATATGATGCCGATTTTATCGCTGTAACTCTGCCGAGTGAGGAACTCTATCCTGTGATAGACCTTAAAACCGGTTTTAGATTTAAAATACAATTAAGGGAATTGGCAAGTGAAGGTGTGGGCTTCCTGAAATACTTCGATTTTCTAAGTACTGAAACAACAGTAAGAATTGAGGAGAACAGCAAGGAAAAGACATTGAAAAGATATGTCTATTAAAATTCTCTTATTTCCTAAACGATCAAAACACCATCAGGGGTAATCAGTCGATACTCCAGGATATATTCATTTTTGAGAACAGTTCAGATCTGAATTTTAGACTAAGGTTTAACGAGAGGAAGAGCCTTACCGAATATAGCGGAGGTGCTGAAAAAGGACTCTTCACTGAGAGAAGTGTAAGGGCAAGATTACGTCTCGTGAAGGAATTCAGTATTCAAACAGATGTTATATTGGGTGAGAATAATCTTGCTGCCCCACCTGCCTCATTAAGAAATCGAAAAATAAATTCAACGGACTTTGTTCTTGATTTTTCTTACCGTCCCGAAAACTATATCGAGACAGGAATTATCCTAAAACGGGTACTACTAAAGATCAATATCCCGGAACCCCAACCGAACTTAAAACAAACAGTCAATCAATTAGAGTGAATTTTTCTTTTGCGGGCACTGGGAGAGTCAGATTCGAAGTTGAAAGAACTGAACTCATTAAAAATGACACTGAGAACTTTCTTCCCTTTGAACTCACCAATGGAAATCTGGTTGGAAAAAACTATTTTTGGAGGTTAAATTTTGATTATAGAATATCCGCAAATCTACAAAGTACACTGGGTTACGATGGCAGGTCCCAGGGTGGTGGGAAAGTGATTCATACAGCCCGGGCTGAAGTCAGGGCATTTTTTTAGAAGGATGACATGAAAATAATTGACGATATAATTGAGGCTCATTTATTCAGAATCAGACATGGTCGGATTGAATTTTTGCTTCTTAAAAGAGCTGCAAATGAAGTTTATCCTCTGGTTTGGCAGCCGGTTACCGGCAGAATGAATGAAGGGGAAACTGCCTACGAGGCTGCTCTTCGGGAAATAGCAGAAGAAACAATGTTGATACCCGAAGAGTTTTGGGTTGTTCCCACTGTTAATTCATTTTACAACCCTCAGAAAGATACTGTGAGCCTAATTCCGGTTTTTGCAGGAAGAGTTGGCCAAGACCGAGAAATCACTATTTCGGAGGAACACGAGGAATTTGGCTGGTTCACCTTCGAAGAGGCAATTCCTCTCCTTGCGTGGCCCGGACAGAGGAAATCTGCAGAGATAATAGATCAATATTTTAATCACGAAAAATACTATTTTGAGCTGGTCAAATTGATTTAGGTCTAAAATTTTACTTAACTTGCAAGGTTGAGTTTTTATATTTTTAATTAAGCAAACAAAATCCGGAGAGTATATTTGAGCCTGTTAATAGTTGGTTCCGTAGCCTTTGATTCCGTGCAAACCCCATTTCGTTCAGTTGATAACGCATTAGGTGGATCTGCCACATACATTTCACTATCAGCAAGCTATTTTACAGCTCCTGTTTATATTGTTGGAGTTGTGGGAAGTGATTTCCCTAAAAGATATCTTGATCTGTTGGAGGCTCACAATGTTAATCTCACCGGATTGCAAATCGTTGAAGACGGGTTGACATTCAGGTGGGCCGGAAAGTATCACTATGATCTTAACACACGCGATACCTTGCTTACCGAACTGAATGTTTTTGAGACTTTTGATCCAATTATCCCTGACAAGTTAAAAAAATCGACTTATGTGTGTTTGGGAAACATCGATCCAACGCTTCAGTTGAAGGTACTTGATCAGTTGGAGAACCCCCGTTTTGTAGTTTGTGACACCATGAATTATTGGATAGAAGGAAAACAGGCTGAACTTAAAGAAGTTTTAAAGAGAAGTGATGTTCTGATAATTAATGACTCTGAAGCCCGTTTATTATCAAATGAACCAAACCTGATAAAATCAGCCAAAGCAATTAGAGAAATGGGTGCAAAAATACTTATCATTAAAAAAGGTGAACACGGTGCACTGCTTTTCACTGAAGATGTAGTATTTTCAGCTCCGGCATATCCTCTCGAGATGATCAACGACCCGACAGGAGCAGGTGATTCTTTTGCAGGAGGGTTCACGGGATATCTTCACAAAACCCAGGATCTCAGCCCTGAAAACATTAAAAGAGCGGTGATTTACGGAAGCACAATGGCATCCTTCTGTGTTGAACAATTTAGTACTGAAGCTCTTGAAAATCTTTCTTATCTCAGAGTGCAGGATCGCTACAGGGAATTTTTGACCATATCAAGATTTGATGAGATCTGATAACTGGTTTTCCTTAAAATATTCTAACGGTGAGGTAGTTTTTCTTGATCAGACAAAGCTACCCGCCATTGAAGATTATATCCACACACAAAGTCACCTCCGTATAGCAGACGCAATAAAAAGGCTCGAGATTCGTGGCGCTCCCTTGATCGGAATCGCTGCCGCCTATGCTCTTGCACTTTCTGTAAAGGAAGGCTATTCAGATGAATTATTTTACGATTCATATCTTACCCTCGCTTCCACAAGACCAACTGCTGTAAATCTTTTTAATTGTCTCAACAGAATGAAAAGTTTTTGCGAAAATTTACCTGTGGATGAGCGAAATTGTCAGAATCTGATAACTGAAGCAAGCGCAATCCACAAAGAGGATGAACTGGCATGTGAGACTTTAGCCACAAACGGAATTAAAATATTTAAATCAGGAAGCAGAGTTTTAACCCACTGTAACACAGGTCAATTAGCCACCGGTGGAATTGGAACTGCCTTTGGCGTAATTCTTCGAGGTTTTGAATCTGGTCTTGTTGATATGGTATTTGCTGATGAGACCCGGCCATTATTTCAAGGTCTTCGTTTGACATCATACGAACTTTCAAAAAGTAACATCCCGTTTAAGGTGATTCCGGATTCTGCAGCCGGTGTACTCATTCGAGATGGAAAAGTTGACCTTGTTATCACAGGAGCCGACAGGATAGCTTCAAATGGCGATTCTGCCAACAAACTGGGGACATCTACCCTCTCTGTTTTGTGTAAGGAGTATGGAATTCCATTTTATATTGCGGCACCATCCTCGACAATTGATCTTAAAGCTGGTGGATTTATTGATATTCCGATTGAAGAGAGATCTCGGACATGAACTTGTTCAATATCTTGATCCGGCTCTCGGAATCAAAAATATTGATTCCTTTAATCCGTCATTTGATGTAACACCGGCTGAAAACATCACAGGAATTATCACAGAAGAGGGATTTTACACATATCCCTATAACTTCATATAATGCGAAGCGGTCTCGTCAAAACCGAGGCGATTGTCCTCTCAAAATTTAAATACAGCGATTCCAGCAATATTGTCAATTTCTACACCCGAAAAAGGGGAAGAATCAGTGCAATGATAAAGGGAGGGCGAAGCCTTAAATCCAAATCAGGGCTTGCAACTGATGTACTTAATATTGTAGAACTGTTTTATTATGAAAAAGAGGGGAGAGACCTTTACACTGTCAATACATCAGAACTGATTTTTTATCCTAAACAGGTGATCACAGACATTACATCTCTTTATTGTGCAACCTCAGTGGTCGAATTATTAAAAGAGCTTACACCTGAACATGAAGAAAACGACAGACTCTACCGTGGAAGCGAGAAAATCATCAGATTAATGGATGGTAATATTGGTGACGCTCAGGTTTTGTTACTCAAATATTTTCTCTTTTTCTTGAAGAATCTGGGAGTTGGGATCCATTCAGAAACTTGTTCCTCCTGCGGGAATATGATAATTGACTCAGAACAAGTAAGATTTGACTCGGGAATTGGAATTTTATGTGCAAAATGTGCGTTTGATAAAAGAAGAGGGATAAATATTTCAATGGAACTTTACAGACTCCTCGAAAGTCTAAATAAAGGTTTAACAATCGAAGTAATTGACAAAAGAACTGTTTCAGATTTGTTCCTCCTTCTGGAGACATACACTAGGACTCATTTTGAAACTTTTAAAGGATTAAAAGCATTTAGACTCATTGGAGGCATTTAGAAAAATATTTACTTTTTAGTTATCTATTCAGTAATAAATAAATAGGAGTAGAAAATGAGAGGGAAGAGCATTCTCGGGGCAGCAGCCCTTATTGTACTCGGAATTCTTTTTGGTGCAGTTTTGGTTTCAGGATTTGGTTGGGTAAAACCCGGTCTTGCTGATGTAAAACTTGGTGCAGACAAATCACCTGTGATGCCAAATGCTGGTTTAAACGATTTTAGTCAGGCTTTTATAGATGTGTCGGAGAAAGTTACTCCCTCAATCGTTCAGATTAATGTTGTGGCAGAAGCGAAGCAGGGTCAGGGTGGTTATGACTGGTTCCCATGGGGCGGAATGGATAATTCGCCAAAAGAATCAGAAGGATCCGGAAGTGGAATTATAATCAGTAACGACGGTTATATCCTAACGAATAATCATGTCATCGAAAATGCCAAGCGTGTTGAAGTAATTCTTAACGACAGACGAAAATTTGAAGCAAAAGTTATTGGTACCGATCCGCTAACCGATCTCGGAGTGATTAAAATTAATGCAACCAATCTTCCTGCTGCCTATCTTGGTAATAGTGATCAGATTAAAGTTGGTCAATGGGTAATGGCGATTGGTAATCCACTTTCACTTTCTTCAACTGTGACTGCGGGTATCATCAGTGCCTTAAACAGAGGCTCGCTGAGACTTATTAATGACAGTTACGGTGTAGAGAATTTTATCCAAACTGATGCGGTCATTAACCCCGGAAACAGCGGTGGTGCACTTGTCGATCTGAATGGAGCCGTAATTGGTGTTAATACCGCAATTGCGACCAGAACAGGCACTTATATCGGTTATGGTTTTGCAATTCCCATTAATTTAGCACAGAATGTTGCTAAAGACCTTATGCTAACGGTAAAGTGAGCAGAGGGTATATTGGTGTTCAGATACGTGAAGTGGATGCTGCTTTGGCGAAATCTCTCGGCCTCGATAAACCATCCGGTGTCATAATTGAGAAAATAGTAGAGGGTGGTTCTGCATCTGAAGCCGATGTAAAAAAGGCGATGTTATATTAAAGGTTGATGGCAAAGAAGTTAATGCTCCCAATCAACTCCAGAGTTATGTTGCAGGTAAAACTGCCGGTTCAAAGGTCGTTCTGACACTTTGGAGAGACGGTAAGGAGATTGATAGAAGTGTCACTCTAAAACCTAAAGGTGACGATAATGTCGCCGTAAAGGATGATATTGACAAGCCCGGAAAGCAAGACAATACCCCGACCGAGCAGATAAAACTTGAAAGTATTGGGCTC
Source organism: Ignavibacteriales bacterium (assembly GCA_016714125.1). Taxonomy (GTDB): domain Bacteria; phylum Bacteroidota; class Ignavibacteria; order Ignavibacteriales; family Ignavibacteriaceae; genus UTCHB3. The sequence continues at coordinate 24,401 of JADJNX010000021.1, forward strand.
TCAATCAGAGACCTTAAAGTTGATGAGTTAAAAAAACTTAAACTTGACAATGGTGTCTTTATCGTTGAAGTGAAACCATACAGTCTTGCTTATGATCAGGGACTTGGCAAAGGACTTGTAATCACAAAAGCCGACAGAAAAGATGTTTCATCTGTAGCTGAGCTTGAAAGGATCATCAGCAGTAAAAAGGGGAAAGCTGTTCTCCTTGAAGTTGCTGATAGTCAGGGTAACTCCCGATATGTAGGTATCGAAGTACCTGATTAATTTGTAGTTCAGAATCGATTATTAAAAAATGCCGGTCTATCCGGCATTTTTTTTATTTTTAGCTAAACAAATTTGGAATTTATGTCGCAAATAAGATATTTAACTGCCGGTGAATCACACGGACAGACGTTGGTCGTAATAATTGAGGGGTTCCCTGCAAATCTTGAGATCAATTTTGAGCAAATAGACAAAGAACTGGCTCGCAGACAATCGGGATATGGTCGCGGTGGAAGAATGAAAATAGAGACCGATAAAGCTGAGTTCATTGCCGGGGTAAGATTTGGTAAAACCACAGGTGCCCCAATTGCTGTTCTTGTTAAAAACAAAGATTGGGAGAACTGGGGCACCAAAATGTCGGTCCGACCGGTTGACGAAGAGATTGAAAAAATTGTAATCCCCAGACCTGGTCATGCCGATTTGGTGGGAGTCACAAAATACGATCTAAACGATATCAGGAATTCCATCGAGCGTTCAAGTGCCAGAGAAACCGCAGTGAGAGTTGTTGCAGGAGCGTTGGCTAAACAGTTGTTGAAACAATATGGTGTTGAGATATTCAGTTTTGTTGAACGTATTGGGGGTGTTGAGGGATCAGGCGATCTTTATCAAAAACTTCTAAACAAAGAAACAGTTGATTTTGACAATTTAATGAAACTCGCTGAGGCAAGCGAGTTGCGGGTAACTGAACCTGATTCTGAGTCACAGTTGAAGGACAAAATTCGGGAAGCAAAAAAAGAGGGGAACACCCTCGGTGGTACGTTTGCCGTTATCGCAAAAGGGCTGGTCGCCGGAGTAGGCAGTTTTGTTCACTACGACAGGAAACTTGATTCTGCACTTGCGCATTCAATCATGTCAATTAACGCCGTTAAGGGGGTTGAAATTGGTGCCGGATTTACAACCGCAATAAAACCGGGTTCCGAAATTCATGATGAAATTATCCTTTCTGATGGTTCAATAATCAGAAAAACCAACAGAGCAGGTGGGATAGAAGGAGGTACATCAAACGGGGAAGATATTTTGGTGAGAGCAGCGATGAAACCGATTGCGACACTGATGATGCCGTTAAAAAGTGTTGACTTATCCACTTTTACTGAAGTTGATGCTCGAAGAGAGAGAAGTGATTTCACAGCGGTTCCTGCTTGTGCGGTGATTGGCGAAAGTGTTGTTGCCTGGACTTTGGCAGAAATTTTATCTCGATAAATTTGGTGGCGATTCAATTAAAGAGACAGTTGAAAACTTCACAAATTATACAAACTCTATCCACTCAGGATTAAGAAAGAATTTTGGCGCAAATGAAAGTTAAATCGTTTGTTTTCAGTCCGTTTGATGAAAACACATTTGTCATTTATGATGAAGTTACAAAAGAAGCAGCAATTATTGATCCCGGTTGTTATTCAGAGGGTGAAGAAGTTATACTTGCTGAATTTATTGAAAAAGAACAACTTTTTATAAAGTATTTGATTAACACACATTGTCATCTTGATCATATATTTGGCAATAATTTTGTGAAAACAAAATTCAACCCTAATTATTTGATTCCTCAAAAAGATCTTTTTCTGCTAGAGAATGCACCAAAAATGGGTAGCGCATTTGGTATCGAGATGGAGGAAATATTGCATCCTGATGGTTTTTATGATGAAGATACAATTTTTACTCTCGGAGAGACCACGATAAAACCAATTTTTACACCCGGGCATACACCGGGAGAATATTGTCTTTACGTTGAGACTGAGGGGATTTGCATAGCAGGTGATGTCCTCTTTGAACAGGGAATTGGCAGGACAGATCTTTGGGGTGGTGACTACGAAATATTACTTCACTCAATTAAAACCAAATTATTAACACTTCCGGATGAAACAATTGTCTATCCTGGTCATGGTAACTCAACAACAATAGGAAATGAGAAAAGATCAAATCCTTTCCTATAAATCAGACCAAAACCATAAGACAAATTCAAAATAATTGTATAAGTTTCAAAATGTAATTTCGTTTTTTGTGGATAAATAGTACCGGCACCCAAATGAAAACATTAGTAAAAACTTCATTATTTACCCTTCTTTTAGTATCCTCGACTTTTTCACAGCTAAACTTCGACACTGTCACCAATCTCCAGATGGGGATGGGGATATTCTATAAAAAATATGTTGAGTACACTAAACCGTGGAATATTTATGTCCTCGAGATTGATATGTCTGTACCCTACAATTCAATAGAGACCATAAAAGCTCAAGACCGACTAGCGGGTTATGAGAAAACGAGTTCGATGGCAAGACGAAGGTCTTACCCGGGGCATGTGGCAGTTGGCGCAATTAATGGTGATTTTTATGGAGGAACCGGGATTCCGATTAATATTCAGGTAAGGAATGGTGAAATACTTCGGGGTCCAAGTGGTCAATCCACAATTGGTTTTAATGAGGCAAAAAATCCGATGCTTGCAAGGGTCACCTTCTCGGGTTTTGTGAAAAAAGGGAATCAGAGTAATTCTATTTATACTGTTAATTCCACCAGGGGTGATAATCGGCTGGTACTTTACAATAAGTTTTATGGTGGTTCGACGGGGACAAATTCATTTGGAACAGAGATTAAAATAAAACCGATGGGTGGATGGGCTGTAAACGATACCATGTTATTTGTAGTTACTGCAAAAGTGACAGGAGTTGGTTCGATGGCGTTGAATGATACTACCTGGGTGCTTTCAGGAAATGGCACAGCCTCAACTTTTCTGGTGAACAATATTAACGTCGGTGATACAGTAAAGTTATTCACGGGGATAAATCCCGGATTGCCAAAATTGAAAGAATTAATCGGTGGTTTCCCAAGAATAATTTATAATGGTGCATATTATGTTGGTCAGTGTTATCTTGAAGAAGGTGGACCCTCCCATACGTATGAAAGGCATCCCAGAACAGCAGTGGGATTTTCACAAGATTCAAATAAAGTCTATTTTGTCGTGGTGGATGGAAGGTCAGCTCAAAGCATTGGCATGACACTACATGAGTTGGCAGATTTTATGCAACGGATTGGCGTCTATCACGGCATTAACTTTGATGGTGGAGGCTCCACAACATTTTTTGTAAGAGATTCGGTGTTAAATGTTACATCTGATGGAGTTGAGAGAACTGTATCAAATGCTCTTGCTGTTTTTACATCCTCGCCTCAAGGTTCGTTAAACAAAGTTCGTATTTCACCAAATTCTTACAGACTATACCACTCAGAATCGGTTTCTTTCTCGGCGCATGGATTTGATGATTATTTTAACCCTGTTCCTATAAACCAATCTCTTGTCACTTATTCTGTTTCTCCGGGAATTGGTGTTCTTGATGGGAATACCTTTACAGCAGGGAATGACCCCGATACAGGATTTGTTTATCTTAATTATCAGGGACTTAGAGATTCGGCACTGATAATAGTTAAGGGAATTACCAGAATCCAACTTTCCCCCGAATCTTCTGTTACCGACACTTCAAGATTGGTACCTCTTAAGGCTCAGGCCTGGGATCTCGATGGAACCCCACGAAATCTGGAGTTGAATCTATATGACTGGACAGTCATAAATCCTCTTATTGGTACAATAGATTCAATGGGCCGTTTTAAAGGAAGTTCAGGAGGCGTTACCGGGGTAATTGCCAACCATAGAGGGAATAAAGATACTGTTCAGATTATTGTTGAAATTGGAACCACCAACAGAATTTTAAGCAGCATGGATAATTTGACGGGATGGACTCTTGATCACCTGCTTATGGATACGACCGGAACCAAACTGAGCATTTCTACAGATACATTTACAACAGCTCCCGCGGCTTTCAAAATAGATTATAAGTTTACTTATCAACCGGGAATAACCAACTATATTTATCTTAAATCAGATATCCCGATTTTTGGTGTCCCTGATTCAATCCATCTCGATGTAAAGGCGGATGGACCTCAACACCATGTAACTTATGCCGTTACTGATGAGGACAATGAACTTTTCAGAATAACGATGGCTCAGTATATTACTTCGGTTATGTTTGAGGAGACAAAAACAGCAGTCAGTCGTGCGGTTCCGGGAGGTACCAGTGGCACCCTCTACTTTCCATTGAGATTTAAAGAAATACAGATTAGATTGTCGAGTTCAAAAATTCCGGGGCAGGTCTATACCGGCACAATTTATTTTGATAATCTTCAGGTATCTTATCCCGGGAATCATCCCGTCTCGGTTGAAAACGAAGTACACCCTACAGAATTTGGATTATGGGGGAACTTCCCAAATCCATTCAACCCTGAAACCAGAATTAGCTATTCGCTTAACAGAGCAGGGCTCACAAGCCTGAAAATTTATGATATTACCGGATCAATGGTTGCAAAACTGATGGACGAATATCAAACGCCCGGAAATTATCAGGTTACATGGAATGCCAACCATCTGCCAAGTGGTGTGTATATGGCTGTGCTTGAAGTGGAGGGTGAGGTAAGAGTTCACAAGATGGTGCTGCTGAAGTAGAACCTCAGAACTTCAGAACTTCGGAACCTCAGTACTTGAGTATTTGTGCACTGAGAAGAATCGGAGTGGCACTAGTTATACATTCGACCAATTGTCTGTGAATTTATTCACAGGGCAAAAGACACACGCCAAAGTTTCTTTTATGTGTAAATAAAGCATAAACTTCTTGTGAACTCCTTCACAAGGACATAATCATATTAGGTCCTGCCTTTCATATTATTTGAATCCCTCCCATTCACATTTAACTGCATCCGGTCACCATGAATAATGAAAATTAGTTGTATATTTACAGTTTCAGTCAATTGAAATAACCGGTGAGTTTTGGAGCATTTCCTTAAATTTGGTATTGAAAAGTTCGAGTTTTTTGTACCTTTAAGAACAGTTATAAAAGTTTTACCTGCTGCAACCATCAGGCAATACCCGACTGAGTTAAGTGGTTCATTGATGGGTTATATCATAATTGAAGGTGAACCAGTAGCTGTAATTGATCTACATTATAGAATGGGATTAAGATTTGAGGAGCTTGAGCTCTCTCATAAAATGATTTTGATGACCTGGAATGGCTTTAAGTTCATCACCGTGGCAGATGAAGTTTCTGATGTAGTTGAACTTGATGCAGAAGAATTCAGCAATTTTGCAATGAATACTTACACAAAGGGGGCTGTTCTCATTGACTCAACCGGCAGGTTTATCATTAACGATTTGGGGTCGTTTATAAAGAGGACGTTCTAATTAATTTAACAACCGGAGAAAGATTGTTGGAGGGGATGAGATGAAAAGAGGGGAGAATGAGGATCTGTTCAGGAAGTTTACAGGATACCTGGAGAGAAAGTTCGGATGGTTCGTAATTCCGTCAAAAATTGAGAATACAGCTTTTATTCTTGGTAAACTCATTATGAAGCATGGTGAACCGGGAGTTATGGAAGTTTTTTTATCACCCGTTAACCATGATTACTTCTCAGCGGTTGACGAGGATGTGATTGACCTCTACTCTGTAAGTGAAACGTATTTCAACAGAGAGCCTGAAATTTTGGAACGCCTGAATCAACTTACCGATTCAATACTGACTACCCGAGATAAAGTAAATATTTTATGTGCAGCATCGTCATCAGGGGAGGAGGTTTATAGCACTTCAATCAGTCTGAGAGATAATTTTTTCAACAACGAAGTATCAGTTTATGGGGCAGAAATCAATCAGAGACTGATAAATCTTGCGATGGGAGGGATATACACTGAGTGGTCGCTCAGGACATGTTCCAATGATTACAGAACCAGATATTTTGATCCTGAGGGAAAGAAATTTAAGCTTAAAGCAGAGTACATGAATAATGTCTATTTTAAGAGGTATAATTTGCTTTCTCAGAACATCGATTATTATTTTAACGGGATCAGGTTTGATATCATTTTGTGCAGGAATATTTTTTTATACTTGAATCCAAATGCTACCGAAAAAGTACTTGAAAATCTTCTATCACTTCTTAATCCCGGTGGGTATCTCATTACAGGGTTAGCTGAAGGAGCGATATCTGAACGGCTAAAAAGAAACAGTTACGATGGATTCAGAAATATCTTTAAGTTCTAAAATGACTACCGACCATAGAAAAAAAATATTAGATGAGCGAGCCAATAAACTGGCTATTGTGAATCGTGTTGAGTTTGGTCAATCTGAAAAAAGAGAGTTTCTATCATTCAGTAGTGGTGGTGAGCATTATCTTCTCTCCTCTGAATATGTTGTTGAAGTGGTTCGTTACAAGGAAGTTACCATGCTTCCTGGTGTTGACAGGAAACTTGCCGGCATATTTAGTTTTCGTGGTTCAATTCTTGGTGCTTACGATGGTGAAAAGTTATTGAATGGCAAAAATGGTGAAAAAGTTGCAAATCACTCTATCATTGTTTGTGCTTTGGGAAGTGTGCAATTCGCAATTTCCTGTGAGGAGATAACGGGAATACAATACCGCTCACTCTCCGATTTATTAGAGAACAGTAGTGATGAACTTCTGCCTTCAATCATCAAGGGAGTATTTGATGACTCTGCCAGGTGTATCGATTTTGAAAAGTTAGTAAAAGACGAAAGTCTGAAAATTTTGTGATTTTAAAACAGGTTTCTTCATGAACTGGATTAACAGTATATCAACCCGCTGGAAATTGTTTTTTTCATTTTCAAGTTTAATTATCTTCTCTTTCCTTCTCATCTATTTCAATCTTGATGCGTATAACAGCATCGAAGAATTGACCACAGAAAAGGTTACATCATATACAAAGTTGTTACTGAATTAAACACTGTTCAAAAGAAAACGGGTGCAATTCAGGAGGAAGTAATAAACGCACTTCCTGGAGAATCGTGGGACAGGCAAAAGGAATATGACAAAATTAGAGAAGATTTTTGGGAAAGAACTGGATACAATAAAACGGAAGTTTGCAAAGGTTGAGGATATCAATATCCTGACAGATTTAACAAAAACTGCCGATCAGTTTTTACTATCAACAGATTCCCTTTTAAATTATTTACATCTCTCGGTTAAGGGAACAGCTATTGATAAAAATATCCTCACCAACCTTTCCAGGACACAACAAAGTAATTTTGCTCTTATAAATCTGGTAGTAAATAATCTAATTGCTGCTTATCAGATCAAAACCGAACAAAATATTCTCGCAGTTGATGATATAATAGACAATAAAAGGATGCTTTTGTTTATCACAGGGGGTTTTTTGGTACTGCTTGCTACCGCGCTCATAGCCTTTCTGACAACAAATCTTGCTCTTCCATTACTCGATTTAAGTAAAAGTGCAAAAGTGGTATCGACGGGTGATTTGACAGTGGTAGTAACACACACAGATCGAAAAGACGAGATTGGTGTGCTTGCCCGATCGTTTGCTGACATGATTGCTTCCCTGAAAGAAATTACTTCCGAACTTAATGAAGCTGTGGTTACACTTAATACCTATTCAAATAAAATTTTTAGCAATACTGCCGAACTCGCAAGCAGCTCAACCGAGACGGTAGCTGCAATTACTGAAACCACCGCAACAGTTGAAGAAGTAAGACAGACTTCTTATCTCTCAAACAAAAAAGCGAAAGAAGTGGCTGAAAGAGCACAGGAATCTTTTGATATTTCAGCAACGGGACAGGAATCAACCAGACAGACAATTGGTGTGATCACAAAATTTGGCACTCACATGCACTCCATCTCGGATAACATTCTCAAACTTAATGAAAGAAGCAGACTGATTGGAGAAATTATTGCTGCGGTGAATGATATCGCTGAACAATCTAATCTTCTTGCAGTTAATGCTTCAATCGAGGCAGCGAGAGCCGGTGAACAAGGGAAAGGATTTGCAGTGGTTGCCCAGGAGATAAGGAATCTTTCAGAGCAGTCGAAACAGTCAACTTCGCAGGTGAGATTGATACTACAAGATATTCAGAACTTTGTAAATTCCGCAGTATTGTCAACCGAGCAAGCCTCGAAGGCACTTGAAGATGGAATTGCCACTTCAAATCAGACAGGTATAGTGATCACTGAACTTGTTAAAAGCATCGAATTGTCGTATGATGCATCGCTCCAGATTACATCCTCGAATCAACAACAACAAATTGGGATGGACCAGATCGCATCAGCAATGGAGAATATCAGGACAGCCAGTTCACACAACGCCAATTCCACACGCGAGGTGGAATCTTACACTAATCATTTATTGAACTTGAGCAACAGTATCGCGAATCAGATAAAGAAATTCAAATTCAAAAAGAGTGATGGATAACAATTTTTACGACAGGTTATTCAAAACCTTTTCGGTAGAAGCAGAGGAACACTTGTTCCTGATGTCTGCCGGTCTGTTAAAACTTGAAAAAATCGCTTCTCCTGCTGTTGATGCCCCTGAATTAATCGAAGAGGTATATAGAGAGGCTCACATCCTCAAAGGTGCCTCACGAGCAGTTGGGCTCACTCAGATCGAGTTTCTTCTGCAACATATGGAAACCTATTTTTCTTTAGTAAAAAAAGAAGAGATAGAACCCGAACCAAACCATTTTGACCTCCTTTTTAAAGCCATAGATCTTGCCAAAGAATTTCTGCAGCTTAAAAAGCAGGGTTCGGATGATCCGGAAGGTGAAGAATCAATACGGCTGCTTAGTGAGGAAATTAGAGCTATGGCGCAAGGCACGCCCCTCAGAGGTCTTGTTGAAAAGGAAGTAATTTCAGGTTACACGGAAGAGGAGATTAAAAGGGACGGAGAGTATGCAACCTACAACCTTAATCTTAATAAAATAAGGAAAAACTCAAAAAAAGCACGATAATCTGGAAGATCCGAAAATAGAATCCCCAAGTTTAGCTGAAAATGATGTTATTCCTGTTGATCCTCTTTTAACACAAAGAAAAAAAAACGAAGAGCTTCGCCAGCCTCAGTGGACCCCTGAAACGATTAGAGTAAATACATCAAAAATTGATGATTTACGAAGCAGGACGGAAGAACTCTTAACAATTAAACTTAACTATGATCAGTTATTGAGTGACCTGAGAAAAGTTAATTCTTTGGTGGAATCGGAACAAAAAGGGATCGAGAGCCTGGCTGAGAGTTTAAGGCGACTTTTGCAATTGACAAAGGAGATGCCGGCCGATATCAAAGAACAGATTAAGGATATCTCCAAATCCGTCAATGCTTTGGTCGAAAGTTCCTATTTAAATAGCCGAAATGTGAGTGATGTTGTTAGTTCGATTAAAAAACAAAAATCAGCATCTCACAGACTCATTAATGAAGTTTCAGATCAGGCTCAAACTTTGTTGATGCTTCCGTTCAGTTTTGTGCTCGATTTTCTCCCAAAATCTGTCAGAGACCTTGCCAAACATCTGAACAAAGAAGTTAATCTTGTTATTACGGGTGCTGATATTGAGGTTGACAGGCGAATCCTGGAAGAGTTGAAGGATCCACTTCTACATATAGTCAGAAATAGTGTTGATCACGGAATTGAAAAACCTGAAGAGCGATTAAAAGCAGGGAAACCTGCAACCGGAATGATAAACATTGAAGTTACGGGACCTATTGAGGGCAATATCGAAATGATCATTTCCGATGATGGAGGGGCTTGATGTTGAAACATTGCGGCTGAAGGGAATTGAAAAGGGATGGTATTCGCAGGTGATTCGCCTGAGCAAATAAAACAAAAAATTGAGGATATGATATTTGATTCGGGTGTCACGACTTCCGGGGTGGTGACTGACATTTCAGGAAGGGGACTTGGGATGAGTATCGTGAAAGAGAAAGTCGAAAAACTTAAAGGATCTATTTCACTTAAATCTGAAAATGGGAAATCGATGCAGGTAATCCTTAAGTTACCTGTAACCATTTCTTCAACGAGGGGGGTACTTGTAAAAGCCGGCAATTTTAAATTTATTCTTGAATCACAATTTGTGGAAAAGATAGCGAGAATTCCCAAATCAAGAATTAAGTATTTTGGAAACGGTTATGGAATTCAGCTTGAAGATAAAATCATCCCTCTGAGCATAATTAAAAGTGATTTGGGGATAGACAACAGGCCTGTAACAGATGATGTGATTCCTTCAGTTTTCATCACTTCAAAGGGAAGTCTCTTGCCATTGCTGTTGATGAAATTTATAAGGAACAAGAGATTATTATTAAACCTTTTCAAGTTCCTATTGAGGGCATTAAGACCTACTCGGGAGCGACAATACTTGGAGACGGAAAATTATATCCTGTGCTTAGTGCAGCTTATCTTCTTGGAGTTGAAGAAGTGAACAGGAGTGACAGAAAAATGATAGGCGATAAACGCACTATCCAATTACTTGTAGTTGATGATTCAATGACCTCACGCACGCTCCTTTTAGAAATCCTGGAGTTTGCTGCTTTCAAGGTGGATACGGCAGAGGATGGAGTGGAAGCTTACGGGATGCTTATGTCCAAACATTATGATCTGTTGGTCTCTGATATTGAGATGCCAAATATGAATGGTCTTGAGCTCACATCGAAGGTCAGGGAGACGGTAGCGCTGACCAGTTTACCTGTAATTCTGGTGACCGGACTTGCCAAAGATGAGGATAAAGACCGCGGAATCAAGGCGGGAGCAAACGCTTATATCCTGAAAAAGAGTTTTGATCAGTCAGTTTTGATCGAAACTATTAATTTTTTGCTCCAAAAAAAAGAAAATTAACTTAATCAATAAATAAATAACACACTCTTTTATAGATTAGCAATATGGGATTTTTAAAATTCCGATTGAAAAAGAGAGAAATCGAGACCTGAGGATTTTAATGGAAATGTATCTATTAGTAGTTGAAGACAGCCCCACTCAGTTAGAGCAGCTTGCCTATATCCTTGAAAGTGAAGGATACCGTGTAAAGACGGCCGTCAATGGTGCTCTGGCACTAAAAGTGGTGGAGGAAGAAAAACCTGCTCTTGTAATAACCGATATTTTGATGCCTGAGATGGATGGATATGATTTGTGTAAAACCCTTAAAAACACAAATGATACCAAAGAAATCCCCGTGATGCTTCTCACTAACCTTTCTGATCCTCATGATGTTATCAAAGGCCTGCAATCAGGGGCTGATAACTTTCTTACCAAACCATATAACAAAGATTTCCTTCTCTCAAGAATCAGATATATATTGGTTAATCAGGAGATTCGTCTAAATTCTCCTGTCTCCAATATGGGGATGGAAATTGTATTTGGCGGTAAAAAGTATTTTATAAATTCTGACAAAATTCAGATAATCGATTTACTTTTGTCAACTTATGAAAACGCTATACAGAAGAATGGTGAACTTGCAGAAGCAAACCAGCAACTCCTCAGAATGCACAGAGAGCTTGCGAAGAAAAATCATGAACTCGAAAAATTGAACAGAGAGAAAAACAAATTTCTATCGATGGCTGCCCATGATTTAAGGAATCCAATTGGGGCGATCTTAAGTTTCGGACTGATTCTTCAGGAAGAAGGAAAGAAAAAACTTTCAGAGGATGAGCAGGAGTTTATAAAGATAATTGTAAAATCGAGCGATTTTGTCCTTCAACTCCTTAATGAACTTCTCGACATTTCAGTAATTGAGTCAGGTGAAGTTAATCTAAAAACCATGGATGTTGAATTTACAACTCTTGTACAAAACAACATTTCGTTAAACCGTGTGCTTGCAGATAAAAAAGATATTGAATTGGTTTATGAATCCAATTTGGAAGAGGTTGAAATCACTATCGATCCTGTAAAAATTGAGCAGGTATTAAATAATTTGATTTCAAATGCAATAAAGTTTTCCTTCCCAAACAATCCTATAAAAGTGTTTGTTAAAAAAGGAATAAATGAATTATTATTTGGCGTAAAAGATACAGGACAGGGAATCCCTGGAACTGAGATCAACAAACTGTTTATTCCGTTTGAGAAGCTAAGTGTGAAATCCACTGCCGGAGAAAAGAGTACCGGACTGGGACTCGTAATTGTGAAGAAGATTATGGAAGCCCACAAGGGAAGAGTAGAAGTTGAAAGCCAACAGGGCAAGGGTACAACTTTTACATGTACCCTTCCTATGTAATAAATTTTATTTTTTCCATCTCTGAAAGATCAGGGAGAATATGAATCTCCTTTGGTGACAGATACGAGTACATAGCCGGGATTACAAACAATGTTAGTACAGTAGAAAATATCAATCCTGCAATGATTGCAATTCCCATGGATACTCTGCTTTCTGATCCGGCTCCAAGAGCAAGGGCAATAGGCAGGGTGCCCAGGATTGTTGAAAGACTTGTCATCAGGATAGGTCTAAACCTCAGCTCTGCTGCTTCTTTCACTGCGGCAACTCTTTCAACCCCCGCCTCCCTTCGCTGATTAGCAAATTCCACAATCAAAATTCCATTTTTTGTCACTAATCCGATCAGCATAATTTGACCAATCTGACTAAAAATATTCAAAGTTTGTCCAAAAAGTGAGAGTGAAATCACTGCTCCTGCAATCGCAAGAGGAACTGTTAACATAATGATAAAGGGATCCCTGAAACTTTCAAACTGAGCCGCAAGGACAAGGAAAATCAGGATGATGGCGAGTCCAAATGTGAAAATGAGGGAAGATGAACTCTCAACAAATTCTTTTGAAGCACCTTCGAGTGCTGTTGAAAATTTATCCGTCAAAACGGCATCAGCAATTCTATCCATTTCAGCAATTCCATCACCGATGGTTTTCCCTTCAGCAAGACCCGCAGAGATAGTTGCAGAGGCAAATCTGTTGAAGCGGAAAAGCTGGGGTGGTGAACTTCTTTCAGTCAGAGAGACAATGTTATCCAACTGAATCAGATCACCTTTTTTGTTCTTTACAAAGATCGATTTGAGATCCATCGGTTTGTTTCGGTCAGATCTTTGGTATTGTCCAATCACCTGATATTGTTTGCCATTCATGATAAAATAGCCAAATCGTTGTCCACTGAGGGAAAATTGCAGTGTGGTTGCAACATCGGAGACAGAGACCCCCAGGTCGCGTGCCTTTGATCTGTCAATTTCCACTACAATTTCGGGTTTGTTAAACTTTAGATTAACATCAGTAACAGCGAAAACGGGACTTTGACGAGCTTCAGCTAAAAATTTTGGAATCATCTCCCTTAATTCCTCGAAACTGTTAGCCTGAATAACATATTGTACGGGGAGTCCACCTCTTGAACCTCCACCAATCGATTGCTCCTGAATGACAATAGCCCTGGCGTCATTTAACCCTTTAGCGGCTGCTGAAAGTTGCTGGGCAATTTGTGCCTGAGTTCTTTCTCTTTCATTTGGTTCGGATAATAAAATCCGGATGAAGCCTGAGTTACTCGAATTTCCACCAAATCCTGGAGATGTGACCGAAACCATTGTTATCACTTCGGGAGCAAGTTCTTTTACCTGCTCAATCATCCTGTTAATGTAAAAATCCATAAAATCGAATGTGGTTCCCTCCGGTGCAGTCGCTGTGATTCTCATTGCACTCCGGTCTTCCTGTGGGGCAAGCTCCGACTGAAGATTTCTTCCGAAGTAATATATTGCCAAAGCAGAAAGAAGGATTATTATAAAAGAAACCCACCTGACCGTCATAAATGCCTCAAGCATGTCCCTGTAAGTTTTTGACATCCATACGAAAAAAGGTTCAGTCATATTGTAAAATTTTGAGTGAGACTCTGATGATCTCAGGAGCTTTGAACTGAGCATTGGTGTGAGGGTAAGCGCCACAAAAGCAGAAATTATTACAGAACCTGCAATTACATATCCAAATTCTTTGAACAGTTTTCCGGTTAGTCCTTCGAGAAAAACGATTGGGAGGAATACAGACGCAAGAGCTACAGTTGTTGACACAATTGCAAAAAAGATTTCTGATGATCCTTTTGCTGCAGCTTCAATTGGGGTGAGCCCGTCCTCTATTTTTTTGTAGATATTTTCGAGCACAACTATAGCATCGTCAACAACGATACCAATTGCCAGAACAATCCCGAGGAGAGTTAATACATTTATCGAAAATCCGGCAAGGTACATAATAAAAAATGCACCAATGAGAGAGATAGGAATGGCAAGGATTGGAATCATCGTAGTTCTCCAATTCCGAAGGAAGAGGAAAATTATTATGATTACGAGCCCAAAAGCGATAAAAATTGTTTCGATTACCTCGCCAATTGAATTTCTGATAAACGTTGTATTATCAAAACCAAGGTCTAATTGTAAATCAGCCGGCAGGTCTTTTTTAATCCTCTCAAGTCTTTTATAAAATTCATCTGCGATTTCAATATGATTGCTTCCCGGCAGTGGAACAATTACAATTCCGGTCATTGGAATTCCATCACGGCGAAGAATTGTTCGATCATTCTCCGGGTAATATTCGGCATAACCGATGTCTGAAAATCTGACGGTATTTCCCTTGATTATCTTTGATTATCAATTTGTTAAAATCTTCTGGAGTTTGAAGAAGTCCAAGAGTTCTAACCGTCAATTCAGTGTTATCACCCTCAATTTTACCCGACGGTAGTTCAATGTTTTCACTCCGCAATGTATTTCTAACTTCTACAGGAGTGATACCATAGGCATTTAATTTTGCCGGGTCCATCCAGAGCCGCATTGAATAACGCTTTTCACCCCAAATTTGAATCTGACTTACGCCGGGGATTGTCTGGAGTTGCTCTTTAAGAACATTCCTGGCATAATCAGAGAGTTCAAGAAGTGTTTTCTCATTTGATCTGACTGTTACCATTACAATAGGGGTTGCGTCAGCATCGGCTTTTGTTACAACCGGAGGATCAATATCGGGGGGGAGTTGATTTGTCGCTCTTGAAACTCTGTCCCGGACATCATTTGCAGCTGTTTCGAGATCAACATCTATATTAAACTCTACAGTGATGTTGCTTCTACCATCGCGGGAAGAGGAGGTAAGACTTTGAATTCCTGCGATACCGTTGATCGACTCTTCAAGAGGTTCAGTGATCTGAGCTTCAATTACAGTGGCATTAGCACCAACATATGAGGTTGAAACTGTAATAATTGGGGGATCGATACTTGGATATTCTCTTACACCAAGAGAAGTATAACCAATTGCTCCAAAGAGGATAATGGTGATTGACATAACAATCGCAAGCACCGGCCTGCGGATACTGATTGATGATAAACTCATGAGGCGCCCCTACTTGCCGATTTCAGTGAGTTTAATGGGGGAGTTATTCCTTAGCTGAATCAAACCCGAAACAATCATGGTATCGCCTTCCGCTATTCCACTTAAAATTTGAACAACTTTTTCATTCCTATCACCTGTTTGAACGGGGACAGAGACAGCTTTGCCACCTTTATAAAGAAAAACTGAAAAGCCGGAAATTTCAGGTATAAGTGATTCACTATTTATGAGAATGGTCTTTACAGGAGCGGACAGACTGACTAAAACTTCAACAACCTTGCCGGGGATAATATCGTTACTTCTTCCCGAAACATAAGCCCTGACTTTAAGAGTGGCTGTTTGTTGATCAACACCCGGTTCAATTGCATAAATCTTTGCTTGCAGAGGGTCAACTTCATTTCCTGTTGTAAATGAAATGGTTCTGCCCTCTTTCATGTAGATCGAATAATTTTGAGGTACCGTGAAATCAATTTTAAGAGCTGCTTTATTTTGAAGTGTAGCAATTTTAACCCCGGGAGTTGCAAATGCACCTTCAGAGACATACCGCAATCCAATCTGACCTGAAAATGGGGCTCTTATTTCAGTTTTTGCTATTTGAGCTTTAAGCAGATCGATATCAGCTTCGATCGACCGGTACTCAAATACAGCGTTATCATACTGTTCCTGGGAGGTACCGTTTAGCTCAAGCAGTTTTTTCTGTCGGTCAAGATTTTGTGACGCAAGTTGTAATTTAACTTCATTCTTTTTTAATTGAGCTTGAAGTTCTGAATCATTGATCTTAACCAGTAACTGACCTTTGGCGACAGAAGATCCCTCCTTAAAATGGATTTTAGTTATTTTACCGGCAACCTCAGGTGACAGGTCAACCCATTCGTCGGCAATTACCTTTCCCATTACTTTGATTTCAGAAGCAAAAGAATCGTATCTTAGAATTTTTCCTTTAACTTTTGCAGGTCCATCAGATTTTGTTGGTTTACCTTTGTCGGCTTTTTTCTCACCTGAAGTGAACAAAGGGTAAACAATTAAAGTACGGATGATCAGTGCTATAACTGAATAGATAATTATTTTGGTTTTCTTTGCCATACTGTTTAAAAACTCGCGAATAATTTATAATCTAATACCGTGTATCACCAATTATATTCACTTAACACGGTAATTGAAACTTAATCAAAATTTAATGTAAAACGACTCTGAATATAGTTAATTTTGGACTAAAATTAATTTCGAATCAAAATGCCTATATATCAAAAAGCACAATTACCGACAGTCTTTACAATATTTGTACTACTTAGTGCACTTATTGTTGCTACAGTAATCAGCTAACTTTTGTAACTACTCTAAAATCAAAAGAGCGGAAGGGTTCAATTCTTCCCAGTCCAGATTTTCATATCAATTTCCTTCAAATGATCCTCCGTCCTACATTGTAAATTGCAAAAAAAGCCGTATTTTTAAAATCTGAATCTGGCGCGTTCGTCTAGCGGTTCAGGACGCTGCCCTCTCAAGGCAGAGATCACGGGTTCGAATCCCGTACGCGCTACACCCAAAAGAAACAAAAAAGCCTTGAAGTTTAACTTTCAAGGCTTTTATAGTTTAAAGATTGACACCAGGTGGATTAGACCATTTTGAAATCAACTTTCCAATACCAGATGAGGCTATTTGAGCAGCGTCATTTTTTTTGTAATAGAATTACCGTTTGAAGTAAGGGTGTAAAGATAAATTCCTGAACCAAATTTTGAAGCATCAAAATTGATACTGTGATTGCCGGCAGGCAGATCACCATTTACCAGTTCTGCTTTTAACTCTCCAAGAATATTGTAAATCCTTAAAGTGGTAAAACCATCCTTCAACAACGAAAAATTTATAGTGGTTGATGGATTAAATGGATTTGGGAAATTCTGCTCCAAATTAAATGTTGAAGGAATATTTTGATCACCTTCAACATCCGATGGATTATCGATATACTTCCAGATTCCACGGTCGATTGTTCCTATATATAACTGATCGTCAGCTTGAGCAAAACTAACTACTTGAAGTTCAGCAGGTGGTCCAAATTCAACAAGTGACCAGGTTGTGTCACTAAGTTTGTACATTGTGTTAAGCGAATAATCATACGCGAAATGGCTGTCATTGTATCTGAAAAATTTACGATAAAATGATTGAAAAGCCGGGCCTTCAAAACCGTGGTTGATTGCCAACCAACTTAAACCTTTATCTGTTGATACCAATAAACCTTGATTACTTCCTATCACTATGGAATCGTTATTTACTTCTATTGAACTAAAATAAAGGGGCTGGGGGAGATTGAATACAATTTTTGCCATGAAGAGTTGTTTAAGGAGTATAAACCTTCAATCGATCGAAAGACAACAGTTGTACCTGAGGCATAAATTTCATAACCTGGTGCCGGAACCCCTCCCTCGTGAGTTATACCACTATTTACCGGTTGCCATGAATTGCCGTTGTTTGTCGAACGATAAACACCACCCTGTTCCCAAACAGCAGGTAGATGATCTCTTCTTCTGGTACCACTAAAAATAGCATAGATTATGTCGGAAGTTGGAGCAATTCCACACATTTTTGACAAATAAGATGCGGGAATTCCTGAGTTACCAACTTGATTCCATGATGACCCAAAATCAGTTGACGAGATAACTCCGGTATGGTCCCATGAAAACAGTTCATTGTTCCTGAAAGAAATTTTCCCGATTGAGTTTGCTACAGAGTCCCAACTGGTTCCACCATTTGTTGTTCTGTAAAGCACAGTGCCTGATTTTGAAAATACAATATCTTTATTAAATGGAATTGGGGAAGTAGTGGTAGCAATTAGATCATCCGAAATTGAAGACCAGTCGTTTTCAACCAACTTAATGACTTTCCCTGAAGTGGATGCAATAAGTGACTCATTATGGAAGTCAAAATCGGTAACATAACCGGTAGCATTCATGTTTACCCAGGAATCACCGTCAAATCTAAATAATCCGGAAACCTCTCCCCCCACAATCGTATAGAATTTCCCATTTATGAATTTGAGTTTTAGATAGACCAAATTTGTTGTGACAGGGCCTGGTAATCCTGAAACGGCAGATGTCCATGTACCGCCTTCTGTTTTTTTATATACACTGTCGTACGTACAAAGTATGGCCAAATCATCTTCTAATCCAACTTTCTGAATCATTTCACTAATCTGAGGAATAAAAGAAACGGACCAGGTTTGACCGAGGTCCTGAGATTCGAGCAGGATAAATGAAACAGGTGACATTCCTGTGAAGGCATGCAACAATATCCGGTTTCCTTTTACATCAAAATCTGATGCCATAAAGATATCTTTTGTCTCACCGTTATGAAGAAAAGTTGTTCCCATCAGTAAACCATCCCAAGTGACCCCAAGATCGGTGCTTATGTAGATTGAATCACTTTGTGACGTAATAAAATATATATTACCATCCTTGACAAGTGGTTCAACGTTTGATGACACTGGAAAAGTCCGCGTTTCCCATGACACACCCTTATTCGTTGATACGAACAAATCGCCATAACTAACTCCCACTAAATTGCCACCTCCGGCGTCAAAGAGTGAAGTGGTGTGAATTCCGTTAAGACTTGCACTCCAGGAAGTACCATCGTAGCTAAAAAGTCTGCCGTTTCCTGTATTTGCGATTAGACCGGTACCAGTTGAAACAATGGAGGTAAAATAACCCCTTTAATTCCATTAGTTTGTGACCATTGGCTAAAAACGGTTGTAGAAAAAATGATTAATAACAAAGAGGTTATGGATAGAATTTTTTTCATGTTATTTGGCGCTTATTCTGAAAAAAAATAAATTGTAAGTGAATATAACTTACGAAAATAATAAAATAAAAATATTATTGTGAAAGGTTATTATTTGTGATGGTGGTCTCTTTATCCCTGAAGAGATGTTGAGTTGAAGCAAGCATTAACGTTTTATGGTTTGTGCCAAAAAATGAGTAGATTATAAATTGTAATAAAATGGATTTAACTTTTTGGGGTTTAAATCACTTATTACAAAATTTCACTTGTTTTGTTGATCATCCGGGATGGTCGTTGATTTTTTGTGAAAGAATATTTTGGAGAGTTTGTCAACTTATAAAACCGTTTGTCAATAAAAGAGGATATTTCCAATTAATAATCATTATTTCGCTAAGTTAAATAATATGGAATTTTAATGCTTGAAGTCAAAAATATAAGAAAAGAATTTAAAAATGTTGTTGCGGTGGACGATATTTCCTTCAAAGTGGAACCCGGGAAGATATTTGGACTTCTGGGTCCCAATGGTGCAGGTAAAACTACAACGATCAGGATGATTCTTGATATAATAAAACCTACATCGGGGAGTATTTTCATAGATGGCAAACCCGCCGGGAAAGATTTCCACAATATTACCGGATATCTTCCTGAAGAGAGAGGGCTTTACAAAAAGAGCACTATTCTCGACATAATAAAATATTTCGCCGGGTTAAAAGGTGTTCCTGCTTCTGAGGCTGAGAAGTCAGCGAAAATATGGTTGGAAAAACTTGATATCCAGGACTACAAAAAGAGGAAAGTCCAGGAACTCTCTAAAGGTAACCAGCAAAAAGTGCAGTTTATTATTTCCGTCATACATAACCCTCAGATTCTCGTTCTCGATGAACCATTCAGTGGCTTTGATCCAATAAACCAGGAAATAGTCAGGGATGAAATTATTCGGTTAAAAGCTGAAGGAAAAACCATAATCCTCTCTACTCATCAAATGGACATGGCAGAGAAGATGTGCGAGTCGATTTTTCTTATTGATAAAGGAAGAGAAGTGTGTCACGGTCCAATAAATGAAGTTAAGAGAAACTTTGGCAAGGAATTTATTAAGATTGAGTATGAGGAGATGCAAGTTTCATAAAAAATCTGCCGGAAGTGAAAACTGCAGATATTTATGGAAATTTTGGTGAGATTGAGCTCAATCAAGGGTCAACTGCCGAGGCACTGCTCCCTAAAATATTTAACAATCTGCAATTAAGGAGCTTTTCGATTGAAGCACCTACTTTAAACAGAATTTTCATCGACACCATTAAGAAGACAGGAGAGTAGAGATATGAAAAAAGCATTCGAAGTGGCTAAATGGGAATATCTTCAGAAAGTCAGATCAAAAGAATTTCTATTTTCCATGATCATCACTCCTATAATTCTTTTGACTTTTTCAATACTTCCTTCGCTTTTAGCGGATAAAGATTCTGATGCCCCAAAGGCAATTACGATCCTTGATTCTACGCGGCAATATGAGGATGCACTTAGAGCCTCCCTTGAAAAAGTTAAACTGGAGGATGGTCAACCACGCTACCTGATTCCAAAAAATGTAGTTCCCGATGGTGGAGACATACGGAAAGCCCAAAAACAACTCGATGATTCGGTATTTAATAAAAGTGTGCTCGAAGGATACATTTTTATTTATCAAAAGGCTGACTCGGGTCTGCAACTTGAGTATCGAAGCAAATCGATGGGCAACTTCCGCGATATAAATATTTTTGAAACAAATTTTAATAACATCAGGCGTGTTCGTTTACTAGAGAATAAAAACATTGAGCAGAGTCTTCTCGATTCACTCACTGCATCAGTAAACTTACGATCAGTGAAAATAACTATGGAAGGGTCAGAGGAGATTACTTTTCAGACTCAATTCTTTTCCACTTTTGTGATTGTAATGGCTCTGTTTTTTATAATCATGTTTACGGGAGGATCACTTGTCAGAAGTCTGGTGGAAGAAAAATCGAACAGATTGATAGAGATAATTCTTTCAAGTTGCCGGCCTGATGATCTACTTATGGGGAAAGTAATGGGGCTTACACTTCTGGTTCTGACACAAATGGGAATCTGGGGGTTAATGGCATTTAGTTTTGCGGGGCCAATGATAGCAACTTCCTCTGCATTTCAGAACATGCATATAGTGCTCCCGTATTTCTTTTTGGCATTTTTGTTCTATGTATCAATTTTTGTTGGAGTTGGTTCGATGGTGAACACAGAACAAGAGGCACAGCAGATTACAGGTTATCTGACACTATTGGTAATTTTCCCTGTGGTTTTGTTGATGCCAATAATTCAGAATCCTGATCAAAGTCTGGTTAAGGTGTTTGCCTACATTCCTTTTACATCACCAATTGTGATGATAGCCAGAATGAATGTGGTAGAGATTCCGTTCTACGAACACTTGATTTCGATGGGAATTTTAGTGATAAGTATATATGTTGTAATTAAGATATCAGTTAAGATTTTCCGAATTGGAATTTTGTCCTACGGCAAAGTTCCATCCATTAAGGAACTGATTAACTGGATCCGTTACGACTAATTGAGCAATAAAAGATCAAATCAAATTTGAATAAAAAATTAATTAAACTTCAAAAAATGGTTATTCAGACTTGAATATATTTATTGAAGTGTTGTTGACTATTGTAACAGGCGGAGTTATCTCCGCCTTGTTTTTTAAGTTTTATTCCTCATTTGATAGATACAAATTCAGGAATGAAAGGGAGTATATTTTACCTTCACTAATTGGAGGTTTTGTTTCAATCCTGCTTACACTTGGGATACAATACGGTTTGTCTCAAATCTATGAAATAGCCTCCATAATGTATTCCGGCCACACACGTTCAATCTATTTCTCCCCACTAATTGAAGAAATTGCAAAAGGCTCCGCCACCCTGGTTGCCATCAGGTTGATGAAAAGTGAGGAGCTTCTCGATTCGCTTTTTATTGCACTTGGTGTTGGACTGGGCTTTGCCTTCTTTGAAAACCTTCTCTACTCATCAATTAACATGGGTGGGGAACAGATGTTAAGAAGCATGATCGAGCGGACGATAATCATCGCTCCAATGCACAGTATTCAAAATCTTCTCTTTATCCTTCTCTTTTTATTTATTGGCAGGGTGGTGAGTAACAAATTTTTGGTTTTCCTTCTTGCAGCCCCATTCCCTGCAATTTCACATTCTGTTTGGAACTACATTGCCCTCGAAACGGGAGCAAATCTTATAAATCTTACTCTCATGATCATCATAAGCAGATCAATTATCTACGCAATCAGGATAGAAAAGAACAATTATATTGATAAAAGACTTCGGGAGATTCTTGATGAAGAAGAGGCATCAATTGAATTTCAGGTCACTGAACAAAATGGTTCTGAGCATAAAAAAACAGTAATTCATTCCCTTCAATCAGTATCAAGTGTGTTCTTATATAACCGGTTTTTTGAACTTTTAGGAAGTAAAAGGATATTATAAAACTACATTAGCAGGATTATTACATTATTTAATCAAAAATCCTTAACTTGCGTTTTCCTTTAAAATTATTCAAATGCACAAAATACAATGCCCCGTCCAATTAATGTGCTTTTTTATGTACCAAAGCCTGTGTTTAATCAATTTGAGGTTGATCACTTCGAAGGATTTGACAAGAGCAGTTCTTCATCTCTCCGGAAGAATTTGTTAATTAATCAAATTGAGGTTATCAGTGCATTAAAGTCAGACTACACTATTTTTGCACTGTTCCATCAATTTGATATAGGAGCTGACGGGCTTGATGAACTTCAAAGATTTGACAATATTGAGGTTCTCTTTTTTGAGGAGGGGAATCAAGGCGAAATTTTGAAGGAGATAACGGAAGAAACCAGGGGGAACCAGAAACCTCTGCTGGTTGTTAATCCTTTGGTGATGGGGCTAAATACCAAAGATTACACTGATCTAATTAAACTATTAGAATTCGAGGAGGAGGTATCGACAACCATCCGTTCGGTTAATGGTTTCATTTCTGCCATAGGCTTCAATTATTTTGAGCAAAGACAAACTCCGGTTATTTCAAATCTCCACCAGCATTACAACAAACTTCTTCCCCTGATTATGGAACTCGACTCAAAACCACTCGTCCAATCGGGAGGAATTGTAGTGAAGAATGCACACGATTTTAAGGAATTATATGTTTTCCTCTCTAGCAAGGAGAGTGTGCATGCTTGCAGCTACGAAATGCACGACCGTTTTACAGAACTTTTTGTTGAATATAAGGAATATTTATAATGGCTGTTGGTCTTTTTGGCGGTTCATTTAATCCGATACATTTTGGTCACCTTATTACATCACAGAGAGTGATGGAAATCAGGAAACTCGAAAAGATTATTCTTATGCCGTGTAATATTTCACCCTTTAAGGTTGAAGCTTCCGATATATTAGAAGGACATGGAAGGTTGAGAATGTTAGAGCTTGCGGTTGGAAACAGTCCAAACTATGAAATCGACAATTTTGAGCTCAAAAAGGGAGGTATCTCCTTCACTTATGAGACGATTAAACATCTAAAACAGATGTATGGCGATATTGAACTCATCATAGGGCTTGATCAACTTGTTGAATTTGACAAATGGTATAAAGCTGAGGAAATCGTAAATGAGGCTCAATTAGTTGTGTTAAAACGAGAGATTGATAACCCGGAAGTTACAAACATTTTCACTGAAAAGGCTGTATTTGTTGATACACCTACAATTGAGATTAGCGCAACAGAAATAAGGGAGAGAATAAGAGCAGGACTTTCAATCGACTACCTCGTTCCCGAATCAGTAGCGGATTATATTAAACAGGAAAAACTTTATTTGTAATGGCAACAATTGACATAAAAAAAATCTTAATTAAAGATAAAAGAAGTGTAGCCCGGGCAATAACACATATCGAATCAGAATATGATGGTGCGGTGGAACTGTTGGAAGAACTCCACAAATTTACCGGGAAAGCCTATAAGGTTGGTGTTACGGGTCCGCCGGGAGCAGGGAAGAGTACACTCACGCTTCAACTGATCAAGTGGTTCCACAAAGAAGGTAAAAGTGTCGCTGTTATCTGTGTTGATCCAACCAGTCCCTTTACAGGTGGTGCCCTTTTGGGTGACAGAGTCAGGATGACCGAGGTTAGTAATCTGGATGGAGTTTTTATCAGAAGCATGGCAACACGAGGGAGCCTGGGTGGTTTGAGTGGAAAAGCTGTGGATGCCTCCGATATACTTGATGCGGCAGGATATGATATAATTATTTATGAGACAGTGGGAGTTGGTCAATCCGAACTCGACATCGCCAAAGCGGCTGATACAACAATTGTGGTACTTGTCCCTGAATCGGGAGACACAGTTCAGGCAATGAAAGCCGGGTTGATGGAGATTGCGGATTTTTTTGTTGTAAATAAAGGTGACAGACCGGGAGCGGAGCAGGCAGTAGCTGCGATTAAAACGATGTTGCAATTCCGTGAACATGATGAACACACCTGGTGGCCGGCAGTTGTTAAAACTTCTGCGCACGAAAACAAAGGCGTTGACGAAGTTGCCCGGGAGATTCTTCGCCACAAAGAACACCTTGAGACAACAGGAAAGCTGGAGATTAGAAGAAAAGAGAGAGAGAAGAACCGACTCGAAGGCATAGTTGAAGGAGCAATCCTCAGTGAATTATGGGCATCGGGTGGAGCGGAACTATTACACGGCTCAATTTCTGAAGTGATGGGGAAACAAATTTCTCCATTCAGGCTTGCTGAGAAAATTGTAAATTCCTATCGGGAATTTTTAAAGGAAAAGAATTTTTAATAACGGAGAGATCAATGGATACAAATACGGAATCAAATTTTTTGTTGGAATTTACTGAGGAGCAGAGATCAATACAGGAATCAGTGAGGGATTTTGCCGAAAAGAGAATGAAACCTGTAGTGATGGAGTATGATGAATCACAGGCATTTCCTTTCGACATAGTAAAAGAGCTTGCTGAGATGGGGTGCATGGGGATACTTGTGCCCGAGAAATATCATGGATCGGGACTTGGTTACACAGAATATGCCCTCATTGTTGAAGAACTTGCCAGAATTGATCCTTCCGTTGCACTCACTGTTGCGGCACACAACGGACTTTGCACAAACCATATCTTAATGAATGGTAGTGAAGAGCAAAAAGAGAAATATTTACCAAAACTTGCAACCGGTGAAATGATTGGTGCCTGGGGACTTACGGAACCCGTTTCAGGTAGTGATGCTGCCTCGATGATTACAACTGCTGTAAAGGACGGAGATGAGTGGGTTTTGAATGGTAGTAAAACTTTTATTACTCACGGAGGAGTTGGACATGTTGCTGTAATAATGGCAGTTACAGACAAAACAAAACATTCAAAAGGAATTTCTGCTTTCATTGTTGAAAAAGGTACTCCCGGATTTATTGTTGGTAAAAAAGAAAATAAACTTGGAATGAGATCAAGCGACACATGTCAGTTGATGTTTGACAATTGCCGAATTCCCGCTGAAAATCTTATTGGTGTTGAGGGAGAGGGATTTAAACAGACAATGAAGATTCTGGAAGGTGGTCGAATTTCGATTGCTGCACTCAGTGTGGGACTTGCTCAAGGAGCACTTACTGAGTCAATAAAATACTCAGGTGAGAGGAAACAATTTGGGAAACCAATCAACGCTTTCCAGGGGATTCAGTTTAAGATAGCCGATATGGCAACCGAAATTGGGGCTGCCAGATTATTGACATTCAAGGCTGCGTCTATAAAAGATGCCGGTAAGCCACTTGGAAACAGCGCAGCAATGGCAAAACTTTTTGCAAGTGAAGTTGCTGAGAGATGTGCCAATCAGGCCGTTCAAATATTTGGCGGATATGGTTTTATCAAAGATTTTCCTGTTGAAAAATTCTACCGTGATGTGAAGTTGCTTACCATTGGTGAAGGAACCTCCGAAGTACAAAGAATTGTAATTTCCAGAAATGTACTGAGTGATTAACAAATGAGAAAAATCGGCAAAAGCTTTTCAGAAGAAGAATCCTTTCATATTAAGGAAGATGTTTACAAGGAACTCGTAAGGAAACTTGAACACGAGAGAAAAAGAACCCACAAAGGCGGGGGAGACAAAGCTCTTCAGAAAATGAAGGATAAGGGTAAAATGCCTGCGAGGGAGAGGATTGCTCGACTTATCGACAAGGGTACAAACTTCTTTGAGTTAAATACTTTTGCAGCGCATGGAATGTATGAAGAGTTTGGCGGAGCTCCCGGATCAGGAACAATTTTTGGAATTGGGAAGATTCACGGGCGCGATTGTGTGATTGTTGCCAATGATTCCACAGTTAAGGCCGGAGCGTGGTTTCCAATTACCTGCAAAAAAAATCTGCGGGCACAGGAAATTGCAATCGAAAACAGATTGCCTGTTATCTATCTGGTTGACAGTGCAGGAGTATTTCTGCCACTTCAGGATGAAATATTCCCCGATAAAGAACATTTTGGCAGGATTTTTAGAAATAACGCTAAAATGTCGGCGATGGGAATTCCACAAATTGCAGCCATCATGGGACCATGTGTTGCCGGTGGTGCATATCTTCCGATCATGAGTGATGAAGCTTTGATCGTTAGAGGTGAAGGGTCCGTTTTCCTTGCCGGTGCGCATCTCGTAAAAGCTGCCATTGGCGAAATTACTGACAACGATACTCTTGGCGGAGCAGTTGTTCAAAGTAACATTTCAGGTGTTACTGACTACATTATGGAAAACGATGAAGAGTGTCTCGATCAGGGCAGGTCGCTGATAGAAAAATTTGGTGCACAAGCCAAAGCCGGATTCTCAAGAGAAACCCCCAGACTCCCTGACTTTCCAGAAAAAGGGATTTACGGAATCCTTCCCGGTGATGCGATCAAACAATACGATACCTATGAACTGATCGCAAGAATTGTCGATGGTTCTGAGATTGATGAGTACAAGGCCGGTTACGGCAAATCTCTGATAACCGCCTACGCCAGAATTGATGGTTGGGCTGTGGGAATTGTCGCTAACCAGAGGGCTGTTGTTAAATCCGCCAAAGGTGAGATGCAGGTTGGTGGAGTTATCTACTCCGATAGTGCCGACAAAGCTTCCCGATTCATCATGAACTGTAATCAAAAAAAGATTCCTCTACTGTTCCTTCAGGACGTGACTGGATTTATGGTGGGTACCAAAGCTGAACATGGTGGAATCATCAAAGATGGCGCTAAAATGGTTAATGCCGTTGCAAACAGTGTTGTCCCTAAAATTACAATTATTGTTGGTAATAGTTACGGAGCAGGGAATTATGCAATGTGTGGAAAGGCTTATGATCCAAGGTTCATATTTGCATATCCTGCAGCAAAAATCAGTGTTATGGGTGGAAGTCAGGCAGCTAATGTATTAATGGACATCAAGACAAAGCAGTTCGAAAAGGCCGGCAAGGTTTTGGATGAAGAAACAAAACTAAAGATGTATGATGAAATCCGGGATTCTTATGAAAGTAAATCGTCACCCCTGTATGCCGCGGCAAGATTATGGGTTGATGAAGTGATAGACCCTGCAAAAACCCGTGAGTATATTTCTCGCAGTATCGAAGCAACCAACAACAATCCAAACATCGAAGAGTTTAAGCTGGGAGTTATACAAGTCTAAAGTAGCTTTGTTTTTGTTAAACGGATATCACGGATTTTCACAGATTCCACGGATGGGGATTTTAGGGTACGCAGATACACGCAGATTAAACAGAGTTGCGCGGAGGGGTTGTAATACCTAATACCTGATACCTACTCAACTGACCACTTACTTAATAATTCCTGCGTTGGTCTCATTGGTCTGAGGGTTTTGAAATCTATGGGACACCAGAGGGAGAGGGCTTCTACAAAAACGCGGGAGTCTGATTGCCTGTAGATGGTGGTGTATCTTTCAAACAGGTGTTTGCGGGTTTTGCCCACCCATGTTTTGACCACAACCGTATCACCAAGTTTCGCTGAGTATTTGTAATCGATTTCATGCCGCGCGATTACAAATGCGAATGTTTGACTTAAGTGTGGGTCTGCACAGGTCATCCAATGGTTTATGGCAGCTTCCTGAATCCACTTTACATAAATAAGATTACCCACATGATTGAGTTGATCAATATGTTCCTGTTCAACCGGGATTACCATTTCAAAAGGTGTGAGGGAGGTTAATTCATTATCCATTTTGACCCCCTAAAGTTTGTAACCTCTTAAAAACTCATCAGCGGTCATACGCTTTTTACCTTCCGGCTGAATTTCAAGAATTTCCAATGAACCGTTTCCTGTTCCAACAAAAATCTGACGTTTGGTTGTCATGAACTGACCGGGAGCAAGGTCTTGTTCTGAGAGGGCAGTTTTATAGATTTTAAATTGTTTATCGTTATGAAAGAAAAATGCCCCGGGGGATGGGGATAGTCCTCTCACAAGATTGTGAATTGAGATGGCTTCACTATTAAAATCGAGTTGACATATTTCTTTGGTGATTTTTGGAGCCGGAGAAGCAAGGGAATCATCCTGCGGTAGGAGATGTACATTTCCCGAGGCAAGCATTTCGACTGTGCTTATTACCAAACCCGCCCCAACTTCTGCCATTTTTTCATAAAGTGAACCAAAGTTATCACTCTCTTCGATAGCAACTTCTTCTTTTAAGTAAATATTACCGGTATCAACTTTATCGGCGAGTTTAAAGGTGGTGAGACCTGTTATTTTGTCGCCTTTGATAATTGCCCACTGTATTGGAGCAGCACCACGATATTTGGGGAGTAAAGATCCATGCAGGTTAAAACTTCCCAAAGGTGGAAGGTTGTAAACTGATGCCGGAAGAATTTTAAATGCCACAACGATAAAGAGGTCGGCATTGATTTCTTTTAGTTGTGAAACAAATTCTTCTGATTTGAGAGATTCAGGTTGAATCACCGGAATATTGTGTTCAATTGCAAATTGTTTTACGGGAGAGGGAAGAATCTTTTTTCCGCGTCCCTGTTCTTTGTCGGTTACAGTAACAACAGCAACAACTTCATGAGCCGAATCGGCAAGTCTTTCGAGACATTTAACAGCTATAGAGGGAGTCCCGAAAAAACTATTTTCATTAGTCGCGTTCTCTTTCGGTAACGGGATAGTCAACTTCCACTTTTCGGTTTTTAATCCTGATCAGCTCTCTTTTAAGTTTTTTTGCTGATCTTCGGGGATACGATCGGTAAAATATATTCCTTGCAGGTGGTCATATTCATGTTGAATTACACGGGCAAGGAAATCATCAACTTCAAGGGTCTGATCGTTAAACTCGAGATCTTTGAATAGAATCTTAATTTTCTTCGGTCGGATAACTTCTGCTCTGACATCAGGGATGCTGAGGCATCCTTCTTCATATGAATCAGTTTCTTCTGATCTTTCAACAATTTTTGGATTGATGAATACACGGGGTTTTTCGTTGGGGTAGTCTTTCATCACAGAGATGTCAACAACAAAAACAGACTTTGAAGAGCCCACTTGATTTGCTGCGAGTCCAACACCTGAAGCCTCATGCATTGTTTCAAACATATCCTTTACAAATTTGATCGTCTCAGGATCAATTTTTTGAACCGGGATTGTTTTTTTACGGAGTATTTTGTCTCCGTACTGATTAACGGGAATTTGGGTCATAACTAATTAAGGTTAGTTGATTCTTAAAATAATCGATTGTTTTTATCACACCGGATTTTCTGTCAACCTTTGGAGCCCATCCAAGAATTTCAGTGGCTCTTGTGATATCGGGTTGGCGAACTTTAGGGTCATCTTCCGGCAGTTCCATATAAGTAATACTGCTTTTGGTACCTGTAAGTTCAATAACTTCTTCAGCAAACTGTTTTATTGTGATTTCTGCGGGATTACCAATGTTAACAGGATATACTTCGTTAGAGAAGAGCAACCTGACCAGTCCATCCACAAGATCATCAACATAACAAAAACTTCTTGTTTGGGATCCGTCACCAAAAATTGTTAATGGTTCGTTGTGAAGAGCCTGAGAAATAAATGCAGGAAGAGCACGTCCGTCGTTTAGACGCATTCTGGGACCGTAGGTATTAAAAATTCTTGCAATCCTGGTTTGAACACCATGGTATCTGTTGTAAGCCATTGTTAATGATTCGGCAAATCTTTTTGCTTCGTCATAAACTCCTCTTGGTCCAACAGTATTCACATTTCCCCAATAACTTTCGGTTTGTGGGTGGATGAGTGGGTCACCATAAACTTCAGAAGTTGAAGGCGAGTAGAAAGACCGCGTTTTTCTCTTTAGCCAAGACCAAGTGCTTTATGGGTTCCGAGGGAGCCCACCTTTAGGGTTTGGATAGGGAGTTGCAGATAATCAATTGGACTTGCCGGTGAAGCAAAATGGAGGATATAGTCAACGGGCCCCATAACATGGATAAAATTGGTAATATCATGTTTGATGAATGAGAAATCCTCATTTCCAAACAGATGTCCAATATTGTCGAGATTTCCTGTTATGAGATTATCGATGCAAATTACTTTACAATCCTCACGAATAAGTTTATCGGCGAGATGTGATCCTAAAAATCCGGCTCCACCGGTGATAACGGCTGTTTTTTTCATTAATTAATACCTTTGGTGGTTTTTCTTCCAATGCTGTAATAAGAGAATCCAAGTTTTGCATCTCTTTTTACTTCATACATATTTCTTCCGTCAAATATCAGCGGTGAATTTAACTTTGATCTCAAATTGTTAAAATCGGGTTTTCTGAACTCACCCCACTCAGTGAAAATGACCAGAGCATCAGCACCATCAAGAGCGGAATATTTATCGGCAGCATACATGATAGTGTCATCGAGATAAAAACGGGCATTTTCGGAAGCCACAGGGTCATAAGCAGTTATAGAAACGCCTTCACTTACCAACCGTTTAATTACTGTAACAGAAGGGGCTTCTCTCATGTCGTCGGTATCGGGTTTAAATGCCAATCCCCAAACAGCAAGTTTTTTCCCTTTTAGTTCTCCGTTAAAATGGGAGAATATTTTGTTGAAAAAGCGTGCTCTTTGTTCTTGATTAATTCGGTCAACTTCTGCGAGCAGAACAAGTTTGGCATCAAAATCGATTGAAGTTTTAATCAGAGCATTAACATCTTTTGGGAAACATGAGCCTCCATAACCGATTCCGGGGAAGAGGAACTTGTGTCCAATTCTTGTATCCGAACCCATTCCAAGTCTCACAAGATCGATATCAGCTTCAGCTTTTTCGCAAAAATTAGCGAGGTCATTCATAAATGTGATTTTTGTGGCGAGGAAACTGTTAGCTGCGTATTTTGTAACTTCAGCACTTCTAATATCCATTTCGATAATTGAGTTACCGAGGGCGACAAATGGTTCGTAAAGATCTCGTAGCATCTCAAGTGCTTTTTCGGAATCAGAACCGATTACAATTCTGTCGGGTTTCATAAAATCTTCAACTGCAAAACCTTCTCTCAGGAATTCAGGATTTGAAGCGACTGCAAAATTTTTGATGCCTTTGGTGGTGAGAATACCAAATATTTTTTCACCGGTACCAACAGGAGCGGTGCTTTTATTGATGATTAATTTAAAGTCATCAATCTCTGAAAGGATGTCACCAAGTTTCCCTGTAATGTTCATCACATGGCTAAGATCTGCGGAGCCGTCTTCATCCTGAGGAGTAGGCAGACACAGAAAGATCATGTCGGATGAGAGAGCTGCTGCTTTAAGGTCATCGGTAAATTTAAGTCTGCCGTTGTTGAAGTTTCGTGAATAGATAACTTCGAGGCCGGGCTCATAAATTGTAATATGGTTGGAGTTTAATTTTTCAAGTTTATTTTTATCATTATCGACACAGATAACATTATTTCCCATTTCAGCGAAACAGGTTCCGGAGACAAGACCCACATATCCCGTTCCAATAATAGCGATGTTCATTAAAATTTTACCTTTCTGAATAAAATCACAACAACAAATATAACGGTTGAGGGCGAAATAATCAGTTGCAATATGGTTAGCAGACCGATAATTATTAAATTAGCAGATTAGTTTTTTTTCTGAAAGTAGTGATGCAATCCATTCCGTTTTATATCTTTATAATTTCGATGTTCTTTCTGTTTCATACCTATCTTTTTTATCCGATAATAGTGAAAATATATTCACTTGCTGCCGCAAAAAAGTTTGTGAAAGAGAAAAATAAGTTGCCAAAAGTATCTGTTCTTATCGCAGCTTATAATGAAGAAAAAGTAATCAGGGAAACGGTTGAAACACTCCTGGCATCTGATTATCCCAGGGACAGATTTGAGGTTATAGTTGGTTCTGATAATTCAAAAGACAGAACCCATGAGATCATGGAGGAGCTTGCTGCATCCGACTCTCGAGTTAAATTTTTTCCTTTTTTTGAGAGAAACGGAAAACCCGGAGTTTTAAATAGAATTGAAGAGAAAGCATTCGGCGATGTGCTGGTCTTTTGTGATTCAAATATACTTTTGACAAAAATGCACTGATGGAAATGGCATCACTTTTTGCCGATAAAAGGGTTGGGGGTGTTTCCGGTGAAATCAGATTAAAAACGAGCAAAACCGGCAATCAGGAAGGTACCTATTGGAAACTTGAATCGAGGATAAAAGATTCTGAGGGGAAAGTTGGTTCATTGATCGGAGCCAACGGTGGAATGTATGCAATTAGAAGAGAACTCTATTGGAAATATCCCGTTGGAGAAACAATCCAGGATGATATTCTGATGACATTAAAGGTGATATCTGCAGGATATGATTTTACTTATGATACACTGGCATACTCGCATGAAGAGCCAACTGCGACGAATGAAGCTGAATTTAAACGCAAAAAAGAATTCAGGTTAGTAATTTGGGGACATTACGATATGTAAAGGAGTTCCTGAACCCATTTGCAGGTTTTACTGCTTTTGCACTTTGGTCTCATAAAATTCTCAGGTGGTTTTCACCACATTTGTTAATTCTTCTGATTATCAGCAATTTATTTTTACTCGATTATTCTCCATTTTTCATGTTAAGCATTTATACAATTGGTGCCACATTGAAACCTGGCGATTCTGGGGTACTTTTTTAACAGATTGGGATTAAGATTTCTCCCGTTTTTGCTTTTTACTATTTTTATGGGACACTTGGAGCCCTGCTTGCAGGATCATTCAAATATTATTTCAAAAAACGACTGCCACTTGGGAACCAACAAAAAGGGTATAGTTTAATGGTATTGTACAAACAAAATTTTATTTTCGATAGGAATTAGTTATGACAGAAAAAGTAATTGCCATTGTAGGCATGGGTGGAGGAGTTTCTTTGGGAACAGCTCTCAAATTTGGTAAAGAGAATTTTATTGTTGCAATGATTGGCAGAAACGGTACCAAATTGAGGGATTACAAGGATATCCTGGAAACACACGGTATCAGATCAGAATGTTATATCGGTAATGCGGCGGATGAATATTCCCTCAAAGATGCCCTAAGAAGGATTGAAGAGGAACTCGGAACACCAGATGTACTTCTTTATAATGTTGCAAATGTTAAAGGCGTGAATCTTCTTAACGAAACCACCGATGGCATGTTATACGATTATAAAATGAATGTGGTTGGTGCAGTAATTTGCCGAAGAAGTCATCCCGGGATGAAAAAGAGGGGCAATGGCTGCATCTTATTAACAGGTGGTGGTTATTCATTTTATCCTGATCCAAATTTTGGTTCACTTGGAATTGGTAAAGCCGGCATAAGGAACTTAAAATTAATAATCAGGAGAGAAAAATGAGAAGGTATGGTTTTTTGATCGTCCTGTTCTTTTTATTGCCATTTTCAGGGTGTGGCGGAGAAAAGCAGCATGACTCAAATATCGGCGGTGATTATGCCACGGTAGAGAGAATCACTGATGGGGATACTTTTTCTGTAATTTTTAATGGCAGAAAAGAAAAGATCCGTCTGATCGGAATCGATACACCTGAATCGAGAAGAAATGATCGCTCAAAAAAACAAGGGAAAGAGGAGAATCTGGATCAGGAGGAGATTGTAGCCATGGGGAAGGAAGCAAAAGCTTTCATGACCCGACAAATTCAAAAAGGGCATCAAGTGAAGCTGGAATTTGATGTTCAGGAACGGGATAAATATGGCAGGTTTTTATGTTATGTCTATCTTGAAGACGGCAGAATGTTAAACGAAATTATGATCGGTGAAGGTTATGCTTATCCTTTAACAATTGCACCAAATGTTAAATATGAATCAAAATTTCGTGAGGCATTTGTGAGTGCACGGGAAAACAACAGAGGGCTTTGGAAAAAAGTAAAATAACTGATCTTTTATACTCTTTAACAAATTTTAAAATATTTAACAAAAAAGTCAAAATTCCCTCCAAATATTTTGTTGAGAAACAAAATATCCTTAATTTGTGGTAGTTAAAAATAATTCTCCTCCCGAATAATAATCATATCACATAACAAATATCGAGTATAGTGTTGAGACAACTCATTTTCGTTCTTTTTTTGGTTGCAACTACTGCAACTGGCTGGGCACAATCATATTCATGGTCACTAAAACAGAGTGGAACCAGCCTTGGCGATCCTATCACAAGTGATCCAAACAATTCTAACATAATCTATTACGGTACCACTGCACAAATCTATAGAAGTACCGACCGTGGTGAAACCTTCAGCGCATGGGGCACAACAATCTCAGGTTCAACAAGAGTAAAAAACATTATTACCACTGCAAAAAGCAGCCAAACGATGCTTGCAGCCATTGAAGCATCAACGGACAAGATTGTAAAAACCACTGATGGTGGAGCAACATGGGTTGTAACTCTAAACAACGCCACTTTTTCCTTTTTTGGAATTCCAATGACTCCCGACCCCTCTCATCCCGACACGATTTACACGATGAGTAACAATATATTCTACAAATCTTACGATTTTGGTTCCACCTGGACCCAGGTTAGCACAGCATCTTCATTTGCAACACCTTGTGATATCGAGGTTTTCCCTGACAGTTCTAATATCATCCTTATTGGTGACAACACAACAGGAATCTTTAGATCAACAAATTACGGTGTAACCTGGTCAACCGTTTATACAACTTCAGGCGAAATTCCGACTATTGCCATAGACGGCAGGAACAAGGGGACTGCGTACGGCACCAAATGGGGTGGTGGCGGTGGACTCGTAAAATCGACTGATTTTGGAGCTACCTGGACACTGATTCCATTTTTTACAGGTCAGAGCATGTGGGGTGTTGATATAGCCCCCGAGAACTCAAACTTCATTATGGTGGGAAGATATTCAGGAAGTAATATTTATATAACCAGAGATGGTGGTTTAAATTGGATTACCACCACCCTCGCCGCAAGTAACTACAGCGTTAATATAATCGATACTCTCACAATCTTTGCAGCCCAGTCACCCGGGTGTTATAAAGCAACTGTACCTTTCGTACCTGTTGAATTAACAGGTTTTTATGCGACTGTTTCTGACGGTGAAGTTGTTTTAAGCTGGTCAACCGCAACCGAGTTGAACAACGCAAGATTTGAACTGGAGAGAAGAACCGCATCTTTAACCGATGATTGGACAAAAGTTTCGGAAGTGGAAGGTCATGGTACCACCACTATTCAGAGACGATATATGTTAACAGACAAACCGGCTGCAACCGGTGTATATCTCTATCGGCTAAAACAAATTGACTATGACGGAAAATTTGAATATTCAAATACAATTGAAGTTACCACTGAAACACCAATGGAATTTTCGTTGTCGCAGAATTATCCAAATCCATTTAATCCGTCAACGAGTATAGCTTTTTCTCTCATGGAGCAGGCAGAAGTTAATCTCGCAGTATTTGATATTACCGGGAGGGAAGTTACCAATATAATTGAAAACACAGTTTTACCGGCTGGTAACCATTCAATTGAATTCAATGCATCCAATCTTAATTCAGGTGTCTATCTTTACAGGCTTAAAGCCGGAAGTAAGTCACTAACCAAAAAGTTAACCCTTTTAAAGTAAAGGAAGTAACATGAAACGCTCTATTTACTATTTTTCGGTTTTAGTAACCGTATGTGCAATCGTTTATGGTGGTATTCAATATAGCACCGGTATAACAGGAATTACAAAAAAGAATGGTGATGGTTGTGTTTGCCACGATCCTGTTGCAGATCCAACAGTCACTGTTAGAATTTGGGGTCCAACACAGGTTTTACCGGGTAGCAACAACACTTTTACTGTTAGCCTTAAAGGTGGACCTGCTGTTAAAGGTGGATTTAATGCAGCCGTAAGAACCGGATCACTCTCCACTACAGATCCCGGCGTACAGATTATGCAGGGTGAACTGACCCATACAACACCAAGAGTTTTTGGTGCCGCAGATTCAGTTTTTTGGACATTTAACTATACTGCACCGGGCACACTCGGTTATGACACTCTTTACGCAACCTCAAACAGTGTTGACGGAGACGGGTCACCCACTGCAGCAGACAGTTGGAATCATGCACCAAATTTTGCAGTTCAGGTAGTGAATCAAGTACCCGTGGAATTAACCTCGTTTGTTGCAAAATCAACCGGGAACTCAGTTCTTCTTTCCTGGGAAACAGCTACTGAATTGAACAATGACAGATTTGAAGTTCAAAGAAGTGAAGGCGCAGTTTGGTCAACTGTTGCAACAGTAAAAGGAAATGGCACCACAACAGCCAAATCGGTTTACAATTTCACTGATAAAAACTTGAATGCAGGTAATTACACTTACAGGTTAAAACAAATTGATTTCTCAGGACAATTTGAGTTTTCACAGACAGTTGAAGTTGAGATAAGTGCTGTAAGTTCTTTTGCATTGATGCAGAATTACCCAAATCCATTTAACCCTGAAACAGTAATCAATTTTGCAGTTCCTGCTGAGTCAATGGTGAAAATAAGTGTTTACAATTCCCTTGGTGAAATTGTCGGTACGCTTGTTAATCAGCAAATGACTGCGGGTAATCATCAGGTGAAGTTTGATGCTTCTAAACTTTCCAGCGGGCTTTATTTTTACAAATTGCAGGCTGGTGAAGTAGTAATTACCAGGAAGATGGTTCTTTCGAAGTAGAATGAAAAGTGTTCAATTAGCAACGATTGTTTTTTCAATCGTATTCATAGGTTTTACACTTGGCGATCCGCCAACCCATGATTCGGAAAATACAGATGTAATATCGTGTACCGAATTAAACGGATTGGGGTGTGTTTGTCACACCATTGATCAGGATACAACCGTTTTAACCCGGGTGGAGGGACCTAAAACTCTCCGCCCCGGTGAAACAGCCAAGTATAGAGTTTATGTCTCAAGAGGTCCTGCATTGGGTGGTGGTTTTAATGTTGCATCACGATTTGGTTCCCTTGCAACTGTTGACTCTACTGTTTTGTGGCTCGACAACGAACTGACACAAAAATTTCCGCTGGCGATGCAACCCGGTGACACCGCAATCCATTGGGATTTTTATTATACAGCCCCTCTCAACAAATTAAAAGATACCATATACTCAGTAGGTTTAAGTACCAACCACGATTACATGCCAAATGAATTTGATCTTTGGGCATATGGGCCCAAATTTGTTGTTGAGATAGCCCGTAACGCCACTTCTGTTGAGGATGACATGGTACCCGGAGAGTTCGCGATTAAAGGTAATTATCCAAATCCATTTAATCCTTCAACGACCATTGTCTGGGTTACTCCTGATCAGGCAGAAACGAAGATTACAGTCTTTGATGCTGCCGGAAGGGAAGTTGGAGTTTATGAAGTTGGAGTTTGTTCTGCAGGTAAAAATGAGTTCAAGTTTAACGCTTCTTCTCTTGCCTCGGGTCTATATTTCTACAGAATCAAATCCGGTACCCACACCGCAGTAAACAAATTTATACTTCTTAAGTAGTCTAACATCTTTAAACTAAAAAGAGGCTATCTCAATCGAGACAGCCTCTTTTTTTTTGAATATGTTTCAGGTTTTAATATTGAATCAGTCAGGTACTGAATGCAACAACCAACCCTCCTTTTATTTCATCAGGATGAATTTCTTGACGGCACTAAATTTGCCGGCTTCGAGTTTGTAGAAGTAGATTCCACTTGCCAATCCTGAAGCAACAAAGTTTGATCTGTAGTTGCCGGCTTCAAGTTCACCATCTTGGAGGACAGCGATCAAGTTACCAGACACATCAAATATCTTAAGAGTTACGTTAGCTCTTTCAGGAACTGCGAACTCAATAGTTGTGCTTGGGTTAAATGGATTTGGATAATTCTGTTCGAGGTTAAACCTTGAAGGGACTGCACCAAATTCTTTAACTGCGGTTGGGGTGAAATTTGCAATCGCATCTCTGAGAAGTTTTTGTGTAAGCATTGTGTTATGAATACCACGGCTGCCTTCAGCTTCGCATGAAAGAAGATTGTAATTTGCCTGTTTGAAAGCATCAGTCAAAGAATCAGCAGGTGAAGCTGCATTAAGTTTTGTTCTTAAGACATTCATCAAACTGTCAGAAGTCGATTGTATGCCTCTGTAATTAAATCTGGTTGCATAATTAGATGTATCCACCGAGGTGTAATAATCAGGGTGACATGTACCACAAGCTACAGGTGAAGGTGCAAAAGTATGACCTGTTTTTGCAGGATTGCCGGAAACTGCTTTCACATGGCAGTTGATGCATCTTTCGGTAGCAGCAAATGTGTGAATTGAGTTTTGATAAGTCTGACCGGGATACTGGAATCCAAAATTAGGTGTTCCACTCAATGCTTCAGAAGTAGTGTGGTGTGGAGTGGAGTTAATGTTTACCGGCTCTGTTCCAACAGTGTGGCAAGCGTCGCAGATAACTCTCTGACCTGTTACAGGCAGACGAAGTGAACCGGGATTAGTGTTACCATGAGGATCATGACATCCAACGCAAGTGATTGGTTTGATATCGTCACCGGTTACAAGAATTGTGTCAACATAAGTTGTTGGATTCTCAACCCAGGCAATAAAGTTTTGTGCTACGTGGCATTTAACGCAGGATTTGTTTCCTGTGATAAAAGCTTGTGATGCTGTGGCAGCGTGTCCTGACGAGCTCCATTCTTCCATATATGGGTGATGACTGCCTTGATGGCAGGTTCCGCAGACTTCTGCTGAATAATTTACTTTGTTGGTTGTTCCAAAACCCCAGTGTTCAGCTCCGAGCATTCTTGCAGAACTTCCGAGTGGTCCGTGGCATGATTCACAACCGACATTTTTAACTCTGTTAAAATTGGTTTCATCAGAAATTGTATAATTTGGTGTGCCTCCGGGGTTGGAAGTAACATACTCATCAGCACCATAGTTAGCTGTGTTTGGATCCCAACCTGTATTATGGCATCCAAGACAAGCATAACCATATGAGGTATTAGAGGTCAATGCAGTGTGTGCAGTGGCGTGTTTAGTATTTTTCCATGTATCATATTGTGCAGTAGCAGATCCACCGCTGCGGTGACATGCTGCGCATGCATCCATACCGACAGAGTTTTGATCTCCTGTGCCCAGGAAATATCTTGTTTGTGCGTTTGTTAAGGAAGTAAGTGAGATTACTCCCAAGATCATAATGAAACTTAAAGTTCTCATTATTTCTCCTCATGTTTTTGTGTTAGTAAGTATATAATTCAGCTCGCAACTAATACAGCTAAAATCGTGCCAATGGTGATAGTTTATATATGTAAATAAAACAGCACACTTCCTGAGATGTTTTTTCCAAATTTGAGAATTAAAGTGTTGAAAATCTAACTAATGAGATTTTAGTATGTTGAATTATTCAACAATAAAAAGTACATACTTTATGATTATCAACTATAAACGCCTTACTGTAATAAATGAGATTGGAGCAGTTGAGTGAGAATCACGGCATAATTTTTGCTTAATTTTAGCATAAATTCTAATTGCACTACACTAATTTCAATATGACCATGAAACAAATTCTCCTTATAACTGTTCTCTTAATATCCGGCTTGTTTGCACAAAACAGTAATGATGATTGTATGGCGTGTCATAGCGATGAATCACTTAATACCACGAGGAACGGGAAAACCGTCTCTCTTTTTGTTGAATCAGGAAGATATATCTCCTCAATTCACGGTTCGATGGAATGTGTTGATTGCCACTCAGGTTTTAACGGTGCAGACCTTCCCCACAAAAGTGGTACAAATATTCACAAAGTTGATTGTAGCAGTTGCCACGATATAGCATCATTCAAGGGGAGTATTCACGGTACCAAAAATGTGGAATGTTATTCGTGCCATACTAAACATGGAATTCTTCCTGCGAGCAGTATGACCAATGGCAGGGTTGAATTATGTATGTCGTGTCACTCTACCGGCAGTGTTAAACAGTTTACCCAGGGTGGTCATTATAAAGCATATAAGACAAACAACAGAGTAAATTGTGTTACATGCCATGGAAGCAATTCACATGACATCAAAAAAGTAGCGTTTAACAAATTTACTGAAACACAGTTGTGCAACAAATGTCATGCGACTCACAATACTCAGTTTTCAGTTGAACTCCACTCTCGTGCAAATCAGGCAGAATTTCCAAAATGCACAAGTTGCCACGGCTCGCATCTTGCTGCAGTGAACAGATTTTCGAGAAACTCACAAGAGTGTATGACCTGCCACATGAACCCCACTATCTTTCATCCAAAAGATAACGATAAACTTGTCAATTTTATAAAGACTTATCAGACCAGTGTTCATGCAGGAATTCAAACAAACGGTGTTGAAGCTGCATCCTGCGCAGATTGTCATGGAAACCATACTGCTGAGGGACTGGATGCCTCAAAAAACAGAGTAAAAAGAGAGAATATTAATGCAACTTGTGGCAGATGCCACCAGGATGCTCTAAGAGAGTTTAATGCTTCATCACACGGTCTTGCGTCCAGAAAATATAAAGACATCGCTCCTGTTTGTACAGATTGTCACGGTGAACATCAGATTTCCAAGGTGAAAAGCCCTGAATTTGCAAAGATGAAGATTAAAGAGATGTGTATGAATTGTCATGTTAAGAATGAGAAAGTACTCAAACTTACAAAGGCAAAAGGCTCTGACATTATGCACTACGAGAGTTCTGCGCACTGGAAAGCACTAAAAGCAGGCAATGAAAAAGCTGCTGTTTGTTCCGACTGCCACACCGGGCATGCAATGTTACCTGCAAAGGATCCAAAATCTTCGATACACAAATCGAACATTGCTAATACCTGTGGTGTATCAGGCTGCCATGTAAAAGAGAAAAATGCTTATAATGTGAGTATCCACAATAAATCATTAAAAGAAGGAAAAGAAGATTCTCCTGCATGTGCAGATTGCCATGGCAACCATCAGATTGAGTCTCCAAACAGATTTGGAAATCAAGGCGCAAAAAAATCAGTTTATCGCTAAATTGTGCTCTGATTGCCACGCCAGTGTTGAACTTGCATCAAGATATAATTTTTCACAGATACAGGCTGACAGTTATTATGAAAGTTATCACGGTCTCGCAGTAAAAGGTGGATCAAAACTTGCAGCTAACTGCGCAAGTTGCCACAATTATCACGATATCAGACCAAGTACTGATCCACTTTCATCGATTCACAGATCAAATCTTTCAAAAACCTGTGGAAAATGTCACCCGAATGCGAGTATCGACAATAAATTTGCCAAGGTGCATGTAACAAATACCCAGGAAGAGTCGATAATGCTTTATCTGGTTAAAACGGGTTACATCTTTATAATATTTGGTACTATCGGTATCATGTTTATTCATAATCTTCTTGATTTGATCAGGAAAAAACAAGAGAAGAAGAAACATAAACATGCAATAGCTCAAATGAAAAAGGACAAAAAATATTATGTCCGTATGACCAAAAATGAGCGGATTCAACACTTTTTCCTCTTAACTTCCTTCATTGGTCTGGTAATCTCAGGATTTGCCCTTGTTTATCCTGATGCACTTTGGGTTAGAACGATTAGATCTGTTCTGGGTGACAGTGCCTTTGAAATTAGAGGCTTGACTCACAGAATTCTTGGTATCATAATGATTATCGTCTCATTTTACCACGTTTATTATCTGTTGTTAACCAAAAACGGTAAACAGATGTTAAGAGATTTCCTCCCCGCCTGGCATGATTGGGATGATGTAAAAGTCAATTTTAAATATTTGACATTTAGAAGTGAAGAAAAACCTGCATTCCGTCGATTCAGTTATATGGAAAAAGCAGAGTATTGGGCACTTATCTGGGGAACAGTTGTAATGTCTTTAACAGGATTGTTGTTGATGTTTAACGATTTTTTCCTTGCCAATGCTCCAAAGATATGGTTTGACATCTCAACTTTGATTCACTACTATGAAGCATGGCTTGCAACACTTTCCATTATTGTATGGCACTTTTATTTCGTAATTTTTAGTCCTGAAGTATATCCATTAAACACAGCTTTTATCACCGGATTGATGAGTGAAGAATTAATGGAAGCTGAGCATCCATTGGAACTTGAGAGACTTAAAGCTCTTGAGGCAGCAGAAGGTGGAGCCGTGGAAGGAACAGAAAAAAGTGATTCTACAGATAAAGAAGTTGATGATAAAAAAGACGAAGGACCGTCTGTAAAAGAATAAATTTTGTTGATGTGAGTTAGTAAGTAGATTGAGGCTGACCCAAAAGGCAGCCTCATTTCTATTTTAAACCAGTTTGGGGATTCTTTCGATAAAAGCATTTTGCGAGTTGACAA
This sequence comes from Ignavibacteriales bacterium, assembly GCA_016714125.1. Classification (GTDB taxonomy): domain Bacteria; phylum Bacteroidota; class Ignavibacteria; order Ignavibacteriales; family Ignavibacteriaceae; genus UTCHB3. The sequence continues at coordinate 67,253 of JADJNX010000021.1, forward strand.
CTACAATGTCATCTTTTGAGTCGATGTAATTTCTGAATTCTGCAACACTTCTGCAATCACAGTAGCTTAAACCGGAACGGATACCGTAGAGGAATTCCTGTACAAAATCGTCAATTGTTCCTTTGTATTCAACCAGCGTTTCAATTCCTTCAACTGCCTTTTTTTGTTGTCCAAGAATCTCGGAGGCAGATTTTGATGCCAACCCTCTGAAAAGTTTATACTTTTTCCCATCGATGGCTTTGATAACTGCTCCGGGAGATTCATCAAATCCGGCTAAAAGTCTGCCAAGCATACAAAGGTCGGCTCCTAAAGCAAGTGATTTTACAACATCACCTGAGTACCTTATCCCACCATCAGCCATCACGAGGCAACCGGGGTGCTTAACAGCCTTTATCTCCTCGAGAATAGAGATCAGTCCACCACCGATACCTGTGGCGATTGAAGTACTGCAAGCAGAGCCACCACCGATACCTACTCTAACAACATTGATACCCAGTTCTGCAAGGAAAAGATATCCTTCTTTGCTTGCAACATTACCAGCAACTGTGATGTAGCCTGAGTAATGACTGTTATACCAAATCACCGCTTCTTCCATGAGTGAACTGAAGCCATTGGCAGTATCAAAACAAACCCAAAAACTAAAGGGGGCAATTCTTTCACTTTTTCTATAATGCTGCATTATCTTGTGAAGTTCAAACAATCTCTCCTGGTAGTCGCCCGATACACCGGTTGCAATTCCAAGATTAATATGTTCCCGTTCGTTCAAAGGTGACTCAATTATGAGATCAATAGCTGATTTCAATTCTGCAACCTGATTGGAAATCGATTGAAATCTGTGGATAAGCCCAACCAGTCCAAATTGATTCATTTTTGCCGCCATACTCCCGTTACAGACGGTATCCATAGGGGAAGCAACGATTGGAGCTTCAAGAAAAGCTTGGGCGTTTGTCATCACTCTAAGATCAACTTCACTTCTGGAATTTATGGTGGATTTAACACGGGGGATAATACTAATATCGTCAAAAGTCAAATAGGTTTTGTGCATTATACTCTCAGTTGGTAACGGGGAACAATTAATCCAAATTAAAACACAAATTAAATAAATCCTTTGAAATTTCAATCCTTAATTATTATTATTGAAATTGACTGTATTTGATTGCAAAAAAAAAATCGTAGCCTGAATGTGAGGTGTTGATTTATTGAAATAAAAATCAGATTGTTTAGACAAGTGATTAAATCTGAAAAGTTAAGTGTAATATTAAACAAAAAAGGCTGCCCCTTTCGAGACAGCCTAAATAAATTAGTAATAGATTACAGAATCAAATGTGACTCAGCTACTTGAGTAACAATGCTTTCATCGTTTTGGTGTAACTGATGCTCGTATGTTCGAGCGATTGTGCACTCAAACGGAAAATGTAAACTCCTGAAGAGAGTTTGGTTCCGTTGAACTTTTTCTCATACATTCCTTTTTCCATTTCACCTGATACAAGTTCTGCCACTTTTTGCCCCGCGATGTTAAAAACAGTCAGAGTTACATTACTTTTCTCTTTAAGGGAGAATTTTATCACAGTCTCAGGATTAAATGGGTTAGGATAGTTGTTGTAAAGGCAATAGTCCATCTCCATGGATTCCGTTCCACTTACCTGAGGTTTGTTCATTGAACCATTACCCATTACTGAACTATTAGACACTTCACTAAACAACTGGTTTGCTGATTTTGTGTATTCAGATGTCGGGAAATTACTATTCAGATAAGTAAGTATTGGGGTAACTATTCCGACTGTATCGATTACTCCTGACGATTTATATTTCTCTTCAAGAAGATTGTTGTAGATCATCATTACTTCTTCACTGTTGTCACCTGCTCCATACGCCTTGTTATTGCCTGCATTCAGGATTTCCTGTTTATAGGTATCCATGTTTTCAGTGTCAATATTCATTAAGAGCCTTGTGGTAAACTTAAAAAGACCACCTACATTTCTTATTGAAAGCAGATTACTTTTTAATTCACTCATATTGACATACTCATAACACTGAGGAATTAAACTGACAGCAGATTTTTTGTATCTGACATCAGCAGTTCCGTTTATGATATCAGTAAGAACAACAAGTGCATCACGAAGTTGTCCATGTGCTATCATCCTTCTTACATCCTTTATCAGACTCTTAAGGCTGTCAGGGTCTCCGCCACTTTCCATTTGTTTTGGTGATGATGAACCACCACTTAGCATATTTGGATTTGACCATATCCCGGAACAATCAGAATTGTATCCATCTGTTTGGACTGTCACATCACCCACGAGTTCAATTCTGAATTCAGAGGGATCCTCTGTTGCCCAATCATTTCCATAAGCAGATATATCGGCTGTTTGGTAATTCTCAAACACTACCTTCAAACTGGTCGTGTCTTCATAAAAACAATTCCCACCAATATAGTTTTCTTTATCGTCCATGGTCCCAAGAAGTGGAATTGAGTTAATTGCATAAATCGAGGTTCCATTATGTTGAAACCTGTTGTTGCCAACAGTATCCGCTGCTCTCAGTAATATCGGTGCAGAACCTGTGGATGCCGATATCGCTTTTTCCGTAATATTTGTAAACCAGTTACTGTGTATCATTGGTCTTGAACCAACCATAGTAATCCCCACAATTGACTGTCCTCGAAGGAAGAATTCCTTATGACGGTATTATCAGACCCGTAGTTGTAACTGTAGTACAAACTTATTCCGGTATGTGTATTTTCTGTCGATACCCCATCAATTGTGTCGCCGGGACTGATATGACTGTAAATACCACAACTCGCATTCTTTATTATAGCATTACTGATTTTAAGGGGAGTTCTGTATGCAAATATTCCGTTTCCGGCTGACCAGTTTTTAGCAAAGAAGTTAAATTCCACTTTGTTGGTTGGTGAACCCTTTACCTCAAGTTGTCCATCCAGGATCAATAGTTTACCCGATTTCATAAAAGTCAAGTTGGCACCGGCATTTACAGTCAACTTAACATTCTGAGGAACTACAAGCGTAGTATCAACAGTATTTGAACCTGATCTGATTGTTTCATTGGCTACAAGTGTTCCACCCGTTTGAACTGTCGGTTCAATTTTTATGAGTGTTCCGTGTCCGGCTTTAAGGAAAATGGTAACCCATCCATCATTGGTTGTATAATAAACCGAATCTGTCTTAAGGTCTGAAACTGTATAATTCCTGAAAGTTGTATCCATATTAAGTCGAAATGAAATATTCCTGTCTGAATTATCGGTAGTAAGGTCGTCTAAATCAGGTTCTTGATCATTACATCTTCGATTGACCAGATAAATATATTTTGCATCAACAATCTTTCCCGCGGGAGGATTAAGTTCATTAAAATAGCCGATTTCAACATACTTATTTTCATCCGGTGGGAAAAAAGTGCCAGGATATTGTGTATATACTTCAGATACCCAATCAATCGTATAATCTTCAGCACTGTGCCAGCTAATCGCATCAAGCCAGTTTAATCCAAGAATTTTATTCTCAATTTTCCTGGTATCTTCAATTAGTGCCTTTGTTGCATTGTATCTGTAATTTGGTACTTGAGCATTGCATGGGATTTGAACCAGTCCCTCTCCATCGGTACCCAAATATGGATTTTGGAATTCATCAAAAATTCCAAAGGTATTCCATACAGTTTTATTTGGTTCCGGTTCTGCATTCCAAGTGGGGAGCATATAGAACATAAATCCCTTTGCTCCATAAGCGAGTGCCATATTCCCTTGAACAAATATTTCATCTCTTGTTGGTGCTCTCCGCATGCTTGTCGCATTCGGGACTATACTAAACTGACCACCGGAGTTATATACCATATGCTCCGCGTGAACTTGTAAAATATATATCAGAGGGATGTCATTGTTAAGTTGGGTATCAAATTTTTTAGCTCCTCTTATTGCAGGACGAAGTCCAAGATATTGATAAGAATGCTCAGTTGCATCATCTCCAATAAATCTATAATTTACCAACTCCTCAAGTGCAGTTTGAACATCTGACTGGGTTGTATCAACCTCTTGCCTGAAAGGGTAAACATTATAGAGAAGATATTTTCTCCTGTAGCTATTGTCCAAAACAGATTTTCCGTATTGTTGGTCAAAACGCATACCCCACTCAGCGTGAGGACCTACTGCCCCATTTAATTCCATGGCAGTTGTACTTCCAGCAAGTGTTGACCATACCAAATCATTTATGTGTGAGAATGCTTCCGTTGCAAGAAGAGGTGGTTCATCCACATACATGCTGTGCAGGGCTGAACCCGCATTTTGATATTTAGTTGTGATTTGGGCACTAAAATTGGGTGGTGCAACAGGATTGTTTTTTTGCGTTGGATTAAACATTCTGTCATAAAATTCATTAAACATTATCATTCTGTCACAGTAGATCGTTGCTTCTCCTGTCCAAACTGCGTAATAAGCAATATTTGTATCTCCGGGAACCTTAAAGGCAGGAGTAGTGATCCACCTGTAGGTGCCCGCAGAGTCCATCAACTGTTCTGCTCTAACCTGATATGGTGTTGTCAAGAAATTAGACTCTATCCCCTCCATAAGGTTCGGCTCTTCAATACTCATATTTGAGTTGTATGGTCTCTGATATAATGCGTCCCCTGCAATTACATAAATCGATAAAACCACAGCATGTGGATCAACTTCTTTTTCAAGTTCATTTGCATCTCCCCTGATGAAGAATGACAACTGATAAGTTGTATCACTATGTGGGAAATGCCCGGCTTCTATGTTGCCGTAGAACATCGTACCGCCTGTGGCATGATTACCTCTTTCTGCGTAACGAACTTGGCTTAACCCATTTGATGGAGGAACAATCTCTTCATCATCATCTCCTATCAATTGGGGGCTTCCAGTCGGCTGTTTTGTTGGTTCCATCGCCCAACGGGAGGACATAGTGGTAGTCCCAAAACCATAATTTTTATTATCCGGATTCCATGTCATATCCCAGTCACCGCCGATTTGATGTCCAAATTTGTCGGGACTGTTCCCTGTTGCCTTTACATATCTGCCTGGATCGAACGGTCCGTCTCCATTTCCATCCCATCCAAAATCCATATCAAGGAATTTGATATTACCGTAAGTGGAATTAAGTGATGGATACGAATTGATAAATCCGAAATCACTCACGATGTTCGTTAATCCCAAGTCCACTAAAAGAGGGTAATAAAAGCTTTTTAAAAGCATACTATCCACATAGGCTTGTGAACTACAATTATGTTCTTGCCTTACATGTTTTGGGTACACAGCAAAGTCCCAAAACGACATGTAAGGGAAGTAGTCCTTCCCCGGAACTCCGGTATTCTGCCCAAAAGATGCAGAAACCAATATAATCAATATTATTATGAATTTTTTCATAAAAATTCTCCGTTTAATTATTTTTTAATTCATTTTATTAACACAATTTTCACGCTCTTTTTCTTTCCGGTTAAGTTCATATTATCTCTTTCTGTTGTTTCTGATTCTGTTGATTTAAATAACATATCTACTATATAAACCCCTGATGATATGTTCAATTCTCTGAAATCAATCTTCTCGGTTATTATTCCGGCTGTAACTTCAACTCTTTTTTTTATCAGTTCCTTTCCTGTTGTGTTATATAACCTTAATTCTGCAAACCCGCTGTAATTTCCTGTTATTTCAACTGTTAATTCACCTGTTGTTGGATTTGGATAGGCTTTTAATGTAATTTCTTCTTTTTCTTCAGTTTCTGTTTCACCATCTTCAATAGCCATGGCAACTCTTTCTCCAGCCATGATGTAGAATGTCCCGGGAGCTGCTCCGGGTTCCCCGTGTGTCCCAATTCCAATATCGTCAAGTCCATCACCGTTTACATCGCCTACGCGCTCAATTATATTTGTCGGGCCTGCATAATACTTTATCGGGGTGTCATCAGGTCTATGTTTTCCCCCCAAGAAAAGCCTCCCTCCATAATAATTCAAAGATGTTAGGAAATCACCGTATCCATCACCATTAACATCCCCAACCGAGCGCGAATATAACCATCCTTCATTCTGTGCGTTAAAACCCTCTTCGGGTATATAATCGATTATTCTTGATCCATAGCTTACTGCTAAGCGATACCAATATGGATATTTAAATTTGGTGTCATACATAGCTAAGTCTGCTTTGCCGTCTTTGTTTATATCTTGTAAAATTCTATTTGTTCTTACAATATCAACAGAATCCAAGAAATTTACAGTATCCTGAAACGAAAAATCCGCTCTTCCAAACACAAATCTTCTCCGGGCAAAGTTTACCGGAATTGAAGGACTATTGAGTAAAAAAGTCAAATCAGTTCTACCGTCTCCATCAAGGTCACCATGTGTTATGTCTGAGCCCTGTATAGCCTCATCTGGATAGTAAGTCACTATTTGATCCGGGATCGAATCCATCTCCGGTGAGGAATTGTATATCAGAAAAGCACTTTTACGATCAAACATTTCATAAGCTCTTACGATCAATTCTTCATATCCATCTCCGTTGAAATCTACATACCAGTCACCTCCGATAAATGTGTATGAACCCACTGAATTATCCGGAGCTCTAAAGCTGAAATCCGGAATTGTATCCATATTCGGACCCCCAAGATATATATTAAGTATTAAGGGTTTCACATTAAATGTAGTAATAATCAAATCTCTATATCCATCCCTGTTAAAGTCACAAGCACTGATGTGATTAGGTATAAAGCCCTTAAATGCAACTTCTAAGACAGGATTGGGGTTGATTGGATTCCCCCCATGGAAGAGTAAGGCCTTGGCATCATAACCCGAGGTCGATAAATGTTTTATCAGAACAAAATCATCGTAACCATCATCATTCTGGTCACCCATGAAAAGAACACCCCGTGGCCCATAAATATCGTTTCTGGCAAATATTATTGAATCAAACTGGGCGCTTACCTCAGTTGTAACAAACAAAAGAAGCAATCCCGATATCGGGACAAATCGAAGCATAAAATGTCTTAAATCGAACATAGAATTTCCTCACACAAAGTTTGTGTTGATGGATCAAAAAATAGATTTTTATCAAGAAGAGTTACATGAAGGCACAAAAAGATTGGGAATCCCAAATTTTTGTTATTTGGAACATGAAGAGATGACAGGAAAGCGATCCAAAATGAAATTAAGGATTTTTTCCTGCCTGAAGATATAAATGATTTCGCGGTACTAGTATCAAGTCCGGACAATACAACACAAAACAAAGCACCCATGATATAAATTCCTCCCACAATTACAACACAATTTATGAATCAGAAAAAAGATTTAAGATTCATTCTGAATATAATTTTGATATATAATTCAAAAAAAGTCAGAAATAAATGACCTTTATTACGATTACAGGATTGCCATAACAGTTTGATAAACAAGTGTTTTCTACTAGAGTTCAAGATCGTTTGCAACTAGAGGAGGTTATTAGAATTATTGGATTAAAATCAATGCGACAAAATTTTAAGGAGAGCTATTTGTTAAACAAAAAAAGCTGCCCCTCTCGAGACAGCCTTAATAAATTAATTATAGATTACAGATTCCTTTTCCTCCGAATGAATTCGGAGTCATTTGGTGTTGTACGCTACTCAGTTACTTAAGCAGCAAAGCTTTCATAGTCTTGGAGTAGTGTGTGGTACTCTCTAATGATTGCGCGTTCAAACGGAAAATGTAAACTCCTGAAGAGAGTTTGGTTCCGTTGAACTTTTTCTCATACATTCCTTTTTCCATTTCACCTGATACAAGTTCTGCCACTTTTTGCCCCGCGATGTTAAAAACAGTCAGAGTTACATTACTTTTCTCTTTGAGGGAGAATTTTATCACAGTTTCCGGGTTAAATGGATTGGGATAGTTGTTATAAAGGCAATAGTCCATTTCCACGGATTCTGTTCCACTTAACTGAGGTTTGTTCATTGGACCATTACCCATTACTGAACTATTAGACACTTCACTAAACAACTGGTTTGCTGATTTTGTGTATTCAGATGTCGGGAAATTACTGTTCAGATAAGCAAGTACTGGGGTAACTATTCCGACTGTATCGATTACTCCTGACGATTTATATTTCTCTTCAAGAAGATTGTTGTAGATCATCATTACTTCTTCACTGTTGTCACCTGCTCCATACGCCTTGTTATTGCCTGCATTCAGGATTTCCTGTTTATAGGTATCCATGTTTTCAGTGTCAATATTCATTAAGAGCCTTGTGGTAAACTTAAAGAGACCACCTACATTTCTTATTGAAAGCAGATTACTTTTTAATTCACTCATATTTACATACTCATAACATTGAGGAATTAAACTGACAGCAGATTTTTTGTATCTGACATCAGCAGTTCCGTTTATGATATCAGTAAGAACAACAAGAGCATCACGAAGTTGTCCATGTGCTATCATCCTTCTTACATCCTTTATCAGACTCTTAAGGCTGTCAGGGTCTCCGCCACTTTCCATTTGTTTTGGTGATGATGAACCACCAATTAGCATATTTGGATTTGACCATATCCCGGAACAATCAGAATTGTAGCCATCTGTTTGAACTGTCACATCACCAACGAGTTCAATTCTGAATTCAGAGGGATCCTCTGTCGCCCAATCATTTCCATAAGCAGATATATCGGCTGTTTGGTAATTCTCAAACACTACCTTTAAACTGGTCGTGTCTTCATAAAAACAATTTCCACCAATATAGTTTTCTTTATCGTCCATGGTCCCAAGAAGTGGAATTGAGTTAATTGCATAAATCGAGGTTCCATTAAGTTGGAACCTGTTGTTGCCAACAGTATCTGCTGCCCTCAGTAATATCGGTGCTGAACCTGTGGAAGCCGATATCGCTTTTTCAGTGATATTTGTAAACCAGTTACTGTGTATCCTTGGTCTTGAACCAACCATAGTAATCCCCCACAATTGACTGTCCTCGAAAGAAGAGTTCCTTATGACGGTATTATCAGACCCGTAGTTGTAACTGTAGTACAAACTTATTCCGGTATGTGTGTTTTCCGTCGATACCCCATCAATTGTGTCGCCGGGACTGATATGACTGTAAATACCACAACTCGCATTCTTTATTATAGCATTACTAATTTTAAGGGGAGTTCTGTATGCAAATATTCCATTACCGGCTGACCAGTGTTTTGCAACAAAGTCAAATTCCACTTTGTTGGTTGTTGTACCTTTAACCTCAAGTTGTCCATCCTCAATTAATAACTTTCCGGAGTTTTGGAAGGTTAGTTTGGCTCCCGCGTGTATAGTTAGTTTTACATTGTCGGGGACAATGAGCGTCGTATCCACTTCGTAAATGCCCTCACTAATAAATTCATCAACCACAAGAGTCCCACCATGAACAAAACGGGGTTCAAATTTCAACAGAGTACCGTCTCCGGCTTTTAGGTACAAGTCGAAGTTTGAGTTTTTTGTTGTATAATATTTTTGTCCCGTTTTAAGGTTTGTTACCATTATATTGGAACAATGTGAGGCTACTGTTGAATCGATTTTTAAGCGTATAAATCTGTTCGAAGTGTCAGTACCCTGCCAATTACATCTCCTGTTAACGACATAAATGTACTTCGCATGTGGATTATTTCCTGACAAATTCGGGTCCTCATCAAAATAACCCGTTTCAACATACTTAACCGCGTCATTGCTATTTGCAGAAAAATTTGGACTGGTGGAAGTGGAGCAGCTTTGTATCCAGAATATACCACTTTCATCTGATCTGTTCCAACCATCCGCACCAAGCCATCTGAGGCGCAACAAGGTGGAATCAATCAGTGATGTTGCAGAAATGAATTCTTGAACCGCAGTATATCTATTGTTGGGTACTTGCAATTGGTCAGGGTCCTGAACCCATGTGGCAGGAAGTGAAGGGTTAAATGCAGAATTAGCCTCTTCATACAAGCCATATTGATTAAATACAGTCGTACCATCTAACGGCTGAGCAGCTCTTGTTGGAACCATGTAGTACATGAATCCCTTAGCTCCGTAGGCAAGTGGGATATTCCCCATCGCTTTGATTTCGTCAGGAGTTGGGGGTCTTCTACGGTGAGGTCCATCAACCAAAGATAAAATTCCACCGTCGTTGTTGACATATTGCTCAGCGGCGACACAAAGTGTAACTACTAAAGGTACTCCACTTTCTTGGGCTGAAATCTGAGCCGGTAATATTCCAACATATTTGTATTTGTCAGGATCATGATGTGCCATCATTGTCATCAACATTATTATAATTGATAAAAAGGTCCAGTCTATCCTGTATTGATGCTGTATAAGTTTCAGTGTTTTTATCAATTGGATACATATTATAGTTGAGATAGTGCCGTTTAAAACCATCACTGGCCTTAGCGTAGGCAGTGTCAAAGTCCATAAAATGTTTTGGTACACCTCCGGCTGCACCGTTTACCTCAAAATAAGATTTTCCTGAGAAATAGGGTCTGACCAGGTCTTGTAATTCACCTCTATATCTTGCAGAAAGCTGGAATGGTTCGTCGTAATAGAAACTTTGCAGGTTTTCATTAAAATCCGGATCCGGATATTTTGCTTCCAGGTCATCCTCAATTTGAGCCATTGTAACCGTACTGTCCTCATAAAGTGCCTCATAATCTGTATTGAAGACGGTTATCTTGTCAAGATAAAGGTCAGCATTGCCGGCCCAATCAATTTGAAAGTAGAAATTATTGTTCGCTTCAATATTTATTACTCCGATGTCAAGCGAATCATAGCGCGTAAGATGTCGTGTCCCTAACATTGTTGTGTCAATATCAAAGACATACTCTCCTGATGATGCATCCGGTTCTAATTCACTGTGAAAGAAATCCCTTTTGGGTGCAAAGGTATGAGCCCCGGAAAATTCGGCGAGATTACTTTTTGCGCGTAATGTGAATAACAGAGGAGAACCATTTGTAATACCCCGACGGAAATAGACTCTTATCTTCAAACCACACTTTGTCGGGAATTGTGTCCAAGGGAGTTGTGCCCAGACTAAAGGATATCCTGCCTGGTGGGTGCCTCGAAGGGCGGCACGAGAGTAGGTATTTAGTTCGAACGTCTCATCCAACATATTAGTACCAGTTATTTGTGTAGTTGGTTGTCCCAGAAAAGGTCTGAGTACCCAATAACTGGCTTCAGTGTTACTGCTGCCAAGTCCTCCAAACCCATAATTATCATCCGCACTTATTGTTGATCTATAAGAACCACCGAGTTGAATGACAAATTTTTCTGTCCAGTGCCCCAGGGAATTCATATAGCGGGCTGGAAGGAATGTACGAGGGAAATAGGCAGTAGGGTCATGTTTCCACGCAAACCCCATGTCATTCAGAAAAAATTTATCCCTGTAACTGGAAAGGTGCTGCTCATGAAAATGAGCATCAGTTACAAAGTTGGTGATGCCCAATTGCTTTAACGAATTTAGATACCATCCTTGTCCGGTATAAGCATTAAAAATACTTAACGAATCAGCCTCATTGCTGTTTGGATTATGCGCACAATTCACCGCATGATCAAAAAATGAAATATGCGGCATATAATTTACACCTGGTTGCATTTGTGCTTTAATTGTTGAAATAATAATAAAAAGCACAAGTATAGTTTTTTTCATAACTATTCTTTCATGTTTCATAGTTTTATTTATTTAATTAACTGCACTTTAACACTTTTGGTTAAAGTTTTTTCACCCGTTTTCATGGTGAGATTGAATATATATGTACCGCTTGAAACGGCATGGTTTCCCAGGTTTATCTGTTCCGTTTGAGTCCCTTTCTCTTTTTCCAATGATTCATTATATATTCTCTGACCGAGGATGTCATATATCTCAAGTCTGAGTACCCCGGAATCCGGCAGGGTATATTGAACAGAAATCTGTCCATTGGTCGGGTTTGGTGATACCGTCGCTAATAATGTTTTTTCTTCGCCTGTTTCCTCCTTTTCTTCTTTAACTGATACAGGGGTTCTTGTCCCTGAATATATATAAATATGAGAGAGTACAGAGGTTCCCGCTGTCTCCCCTACGCAAATATCTGCAAGTCCGTCTCCGTTTATGTCTCCCACTCTTCCCCCAAAATGCATGCTGTTTAGCCAGTAGTTGGAAAAATATTGTTGAGCCGCCTGGCCGGTTATCGTACTGCCACCCAGGTATAATGCATATCTGATATATGGAACATACTTCAAAAAATCACCGTACCCATCTCCGTTTACATCCCCGGGCGAAAAACCATACGCACCTGAGATTCCTCCTGCATTCATCAATAGATCAGGGCTGAGGTCAGGTGGTTTGCTTCCGAATGATAAAGCATACTTGCCTGATCCACCAATGGACAAGAGCATACATATTTCGCCTTTACCATCTCCGTTCATGTCATTGAGTAGATATACTTGACCAAGGTGGTTTACTGTATCAGACGAGAATTCATAGTATTCATTGAAATTAAAACTGCTATTTCCGTAATAGAATCTGAGTAATATTCTTTCTCCATCATCTGCAATAACTGATAAATCGGATTTTCCATCTCCATCAAGATCAGAAGAAAAAATTAGGTTCTCAAAATAGTACATGCTTCCGATTCTGGGGATCGAGTAATATTCAAGTGGTTGATTTTCTTCAAAGTTCCGAACAAACCCAATTTTGTGTGAGATACCTGTCTTATACACCAACTCTTCCCACCCATCACCATCAAAATCTATTGGCCACATTTTTCCTATAAAATAAGCGGGTACTGTCGAATCAGGAATTGTTAATACATAATCGGGAATTGTATCCAAATCGGGTCCACCATAGTATATATTGTATCTGTATAAATCTTGTGAAACCCCTCCAATTCTCATTACAATATCACGATAACCATCTCTATTCATGTCGCAACCCGTAATAATTAGCGGATTGAGTATTCTTATTCTGAAAGCAGACGTATCAGGTATAGGATTACCTCCATAAAAGAAGTATGCATATCCCCAGTTGTCAAATCTTGAATCCATCTTACAAATAATGAAGTCATCACAACTATCATCATTTTGGTCACCCATGTAGATAACGGATTCGTTCAAATAATATCCGGAGTCTAATAACATTAGAGAATCAAATTGAGCATTAATTTCTGTTGACACAATAATTATGAAAAGAAGCGAGAAATGTTTCAGACTAAACATAGAATTTCCTCAGAATAATTTTTTGTTGATGGATCAAAAAAAAGGTAACTGGATGGAAGAGTTGCTGAAAGGCGCAGAAAGATTGGGGATTCCAAATTTTTGTTATTTGGAAAATGATGAGATGAAAGGAAAGAGACCCAAAATAAAATTGAGGATTTTTTCCTGATTGGATATAAAAATACTTCCGAAGTATTAATGTATTGATGATATACAAAAATATGGAACAACCGACCCATAATAAAGTTTACTCCCAAAGAAATGTCAAACTATTGAATCAAAATTAAAATTCAAAGCCTTGATTATAAACTAAAATTAGTGTTTGGATTAATTAGGGTAAAAAGTAATCCCTATTTTTCGATTGCAGAATATATACTGTATAGTTTGTCCAGTCAATTCTACTCTCCAAATTCTCGAAGTTTTGTGTTATTTTGAAGTTGGTTGAAATTCTCGAATAAATTGATTCCCGATTCAATCTCAGAGAGTGCCACTATATTCCAAAAATTAAGAATAGGAGGCATTTTGTTCTTGTTTTTGAGAGCGATTAAAAAATTTATATCCCTTTTATGCATTATAATGAGATTTTATATTTTGGCATAATTATTGAAACATAATGTTTCGTTATTCAGGTATCCCATCAAATTATACCTGCAAGATTTAATTTTCCCATTTTTGTAACTATTGAAAATGACCATGACAGATAAAAAAAGCTGCACTCACTGGATTATTTTTCTTTTGTTTGTGTTCCTTATCGGAACTCCTGTTTCTCTACACGCCACACCAACTTCCAACAGATTCAACGTAACTTCAAATGACGACTGCCTTGCATGCCATTCGGATGAATCTTTGAGCATGGAGAAAAACGGGAAACCCCTGTCACTTTTTGTTGATGAAAAGGTTTTAGGCGTCTCACCACATAAAAAACTTGAGTGTATTTCATGTCATGACGGATTTAATCCGGAAGATCTTCCACATAAGGCAGAGATAAAGCCAATAGATTGTATGACCTGCCATAAGGATGCAAAGATAAAACACCTTTTCCATCCTCAGATTTTTCAATCAAATTCAAACTCAACGGGCAAAGATGTAAATTGTAAGTCGTGTCATGGAACTCATGATGCAAAGCCTTACAAAAACATTGCCCGGAGTTCATCCATTCTTGTATGCGCCAAGTGTCATGTTCCACAAAACAACGAATATAACGCCGGAATCCACTCTTATGGTTTGGGTGCCTACGAAAAACCTTCATGTATTAACTGTCATTCGGCACAAATTACTAAAGGTTCTTACGGACCTGACAAGGTTAGATTAAAAACTGCTCAACAAGAATTATGTTTGACTTGCCACCTCGATTCACCAGAGAATAAGGCAAGATTTACTGTCAATAAAGGATTTATAACCGAGCCAACAAAAAATACTCACGCAAAGTTAATCACTTCGGGTAATGGTGAAGCAGCTGGATGTATAGATTGTCATGGTTCACACAAAATTACTAAAACGGATGATTCAACTTCCACTGTTGTTGCGGGAAACATTCTCAACACCTGTGGTAAATGTCATGCCGATCAGAAAAAAGAATATGAAGGAAGTGTCCATTTTGCTGCATTTGCAAAGAAGACAAAGGAAGCTCCTGTATGCTCAAACTGTCATAATGAACATAAACCGGCAACCACTGCCTCGGCGCCAGTTTGTGGATCATGTCACGAACCTGTTGATCTTTCAACAGAGTATGCCCTTTCAAACAACAAATCCAAAGTATTCAAAAACACATATCATGGTTTAACAGTTAAAGGGGAAGTGGTAACAGTTTCAAACTGCAACAGTTGTCATGGAAACCACGCCATCATTGATTCTGAAAAGCCGGTATCATCGGTTAACAAAAAAAATCTGCAAGCCACTTGTGGTAAATGTCACCCGGGAGCTGAGGCGGATTTTGCAACAGGGAAAATTCACAAAACTCCGGGCAAGGTTAGGTCGCCTGAGGTGGTAAAACAAACTGAAGAAACCGGCACATCGTGGTCAGGCACCTTTTTAATGATTGGTCTGATAGTTGCCGGTATCGCACTGATAGTTGGCTTCATAAAAATAATTCGCAAGAAAAAATCGGTCGGATAGATGAACAAAATTAAACAAGAGAGTTTAACAAATGCGTAAAATTTTTCCAGTTTCATTATACAATCCGATTTCGGTTGCCGGGGCACTTCTCGCCGGGATCAGTTTCGGATTGATAATCTTTTTGATGATCATAGAGACCTTTAGTGCTGTTCACAAACCATATATGGGAATAATTGCTTTTGTAATTTTACCGATATTTTTGATCACCGGTCTGGTGATAATTGCATACGGATGGTACCGTGAACATAAAAGATCTAAACAAATTGATTTTAAAGCCCGTAAATTTCCCAAAATTGATTTAAATGACCCAAAACAGATGTCTGTTGCCGTTTTTTTCTCGGTTGGCACAATCTTTTTGTTACTTTTTTCGGCATTTGGCAGCTTCAAGGCTTATGAATATACAGATTCTGATGAATTTTGTGGAACAGTCTGCCATACGGTTATGGAACCGGAATATACCGCTTATCTTAACTCACCTCATTCCAAAGTAGGTTGCGTGAAGTGTCATATTGGAGAGGGAGCTGGATGGTTTGTTCGTGCAAAGATATCGGGATCGTATCAGTTATACTCAGTGACTTTCAATAAATATTCGAGACCAATCCCAACACCAATTGAAAACTTGCGTCCCGCTCAGGAAACGTGTGAACAATGTCATTGGCCCAAACACTTTTTTAGTGAGAAAAAAGTTCACCTTGACTATTACCTTGCTGACTCGGCAAATACAAAGTCATCTCTTACACTGTTGATGAGAGTTGGTGGTGGTAATCATGAATTGGGCAATACAAATGGCATCCACTGGCATATGAACATTGCCAATGATATTTATTATACAGCCACGGACGATACCAGACAAACTATTAATTGGGTAAAATCAGTTAATAAAGAGTCAGGAAAAGAGACCATCTATACATTAAAGGGAGCTAATAAGAAGGTAAGTGAGAAGTCAGCCGAGATTCGCAAAATGGACTGTATCGATTGTCATAACAGACCTGCTCATATCTATAATGAACCAAGCAGGACAGTGAATATCTCAATGTCTATCGGCAGAGTGGCACCCGATCTTCCATATATTAAAAGTATCTCTGTGCAGGCGCTTGATGGTAAGTATGAAACCAAAGATGAAGCTCAGAAAAAAATAAGCTCTTTCATCACAAGCTTTTATAAAAACAATTACCCGGAAATTGCAAAACTCAAAGCAAAAGAGATTAATACCGCAATTAAAGAAGTACAGAAGATTTATTCCCGCAATTATTTCCCTGAGATGAGAGTGAGTTGGAAACACTATCCCAACCATCTTGGACACATGAACTATGACGGTTGTTTTAGATGTCATGATGGAAATCATGTGAGTGAAGATGGCAAAGTAATTACAAATGACTGTAACAGTTGCCATGTTCTTCTGGCACAAGATACGCCCAAAGGTGGTAAACAGGTTAATTTAGATGGCGTGGAATTTTCACACCCCGGTGAAATAGAGGTATCATTCAAAACCCAAAAATGTAGTGCTTGTCATGGTGTGGGGAACAAAACACTTGAAAAAAAGGTAGCACAGAGGTAATTCAATAATTCAGTAAACCAAAAATGCAGTAATGTTGTACTAAGCTTCTTTTTGCGGTTACTCACATTCTGATTCAAAAGTTCTGTTGAGATTAAAAATAGTTTAGTTATTTCAGTCAAATAAACTAAATTATCGTTCTCGATTGCGTCAATTTTGAACGGAAAATAATTTAGATGATGAAAATATTGTTGCTGCTGTTTATCACTGTGATTCTCTCAGGTTGTTCACCTGAGGCGAAGAAAGCCTATTCAAATGAGAACAACCGACCTGTGTTACATGGTGAGGCAACACCCTTTATGTTTCAAATATACAAAGAAACTAAAATTTTAAAGATCCGAACCTATCATTGGAATGATGGGAAAGGTGCCCCGGCGGGCTACATTATACTTTCGGACAAAGAAAATAAAGAGGCTGGCAGGTGGCAGGCAGAGGTGAAATCCGGGAAAAAGGAAACTTCTTCAGTTTTATGGGAAGTGGAACCCGACCTGGCAATAACCCCCGGCATTTATTACATCACAACGACAGATCAAAAAAGCTGGTCGTTTAATGCCGAATCGAATAAAGCCGGTTTCACTTCAATTTATATCCAGGAATAATGGTTAGTACATGGAAAACAGCAAGAATAACAGAGCCACGGTTTTAAATGCCGGAAAACAGGCTGATGGTATTTTGCCTAGAGTGAGTACGGTACATACAGAACCATACGCAAATTATATCTTAAGGCTTCTTTTTGAAGCTTCCCCCGATGGCTTTTTTGCAATGATGTTAAATCAGCCTGTTGATTGGAATCCTAAACAACCCGACGAAGTTTTGTTTAATCACATCTACAAAACCCAACAGATCACTCTGCACAATAAAAGATCGGTAGAACTTAATCCGGGATTTAAAGCAAATCTACTGGGAGTTTCGCCTGAAAGATATTTCAGCTATGACCCCGCGAGTGGTAAATCGGCATGGAAAAAACTCCTTAATTCAGGGTGGCTCCACATGGAGACATCTGAGGAGATATCTCCCGGGATGTTCATTTGGATCGAGACTGAGTTTGTTAATCTTTATGACAATACGGGAAGTTGTTGGGATGTTTTGCGACGCAGAGAGATTATTCACACCGTTATTCAGAAATTGACAGTCTTAACAAATCGAATAAAGATCTCAGTTCTGCAATAGCTTCTATTGGCGATCCTCTTATAATGACTGATGCAAATGGTGTGGTGACCTATCTTAATTACAGTGCTGAAGTAACTCTTGATCTAAACTACGATCAACTGGTTAACAAGAGAATCACCGAAATATTGCAAATCGACGACCCTGAGACAGGCCTCAACCTGAAAGCGATTCTTGAACAGGTAAGATCGGGAGGACTAAACTACAGGTTTAGTAACAAGTCTCGCCTCAAATTTGGGATAAAAGAAACCACAATAACAGGTGTGGTATCTGCAGTAAAGAATGAAAAAGAGAATCACATCGGATGGATGTTGTTACTTCGATATCCCGGTGAAGTTTTGACTGAAGTGGTTGAAGACAAGGTTAATCTCGCAAGGATGAAAAGACACCACGGTAACATCGATTCGGGTTATTGGGAGATAGATCTTAACGAGGGTAAAGTCTGGATTGGGGATGATATGTTCCGCCTGTTTGGAATCAGGCGAGTTATGAAAGATGACCCTGAGGAACTTAAATATCTTCAGACTAAAATGAATGAAATGATAGTTTCTGAAGACCGTCAAAAAGTTGAGCAAGCAGCGGGTGATCTGATAAACAAGTTTCAGGGCTACACACTTGATTACAGAATAATTGATCAGGAAACCAAACGGATCAGATATATGCGATCCGTTGTGGAAGTTCATAAAGATGCTTCTGGTAATCCCGCGATGATCTCGGGGTCTGCATTAGACCTCACCTGGTATTATGATGAAGTAACAAAACTCTCCTTTTTTAAGGAACTTGTTGAAACTGCACCGGTTGGAATTTTAATCACTGATCCTTCCGGGATTATTACTTTTATCAATAAAAAGATTACTGAAATAACAGGTTTTGAACCTGAGGAATTGATGGGGAACAAACCTTCCATCTTTAAGTCAGGTGTTTTGCCTCCTCAATTTTATGAGAATCTTTGGCGAGCTGTCTTGTCAGGTGAAGTTTGGCAAGGCGACATTATAAACAGGAAAAGGATGGTAGCCACTATTGGGATTCTGCAACCATCGCAGGGATAAGGGACAAGACGGGTGATATTGCCTCTCTTGCAGCCTTTTAAAACAGATGTTACGAGACGAAAGAAACTCGAAAGTGAAGTAAAAAAACAACGGGATCAACTTGATCAACTTCACAAAGAGAAAGTAATGTTACTCGAAAATCTTAGCCATGAGATTCGTAATCCTCTTAATGGTATCTCCGGTTTTCTTGATCTCCTGATTTCCGAGGTGACTGACTATAATCAGCGAAAACTGTTAAAGTCGATTAAACACTCTTCCGAAAGAATTCGTAACAGACTTGACGCTGTCACCGACATATTAAACATTGAAAAAGATTCCTGGCAGATAAATCTTAAGACCAGTGATATTAGTAATGTACTATCCGAAGTTCTCGCTTATTATCGCGAAATGGCGGAAGAAAAGGGGTTAAGATTCGACACCTACATCCAGGAAAATCTTAAAGTTGTTACCGATCCTCAACTTATTTCAAAAGCTGTTGGGAATTTGCTTGACAATGCCGTCAAGTTTACAACTGAAGGATCAATCAGAGTTGAGATTTTAAGTCCCCCTGTTGAGGGTGGCGAAATCATCATAAAAGTAACAGATACAGGATCGGGTATAAAAAAGAGAGCATCGATGCAATTTTTAGAGATACTCCGAAAATTTCGGTAGATATTTCACCAATTAGAAGCGGGAATGGATTTGGTCTTAAGATCACAAAGAAATCCTCAAAAAGCTTGGTGGAACGATAAAGATAGAGAGTGTGCCGGGCAAAAGGACCTCTTTTACAATAATTCTAAATCCTGCCCAGTTCAGTGAACAAAGTATTGAAGAAGACGATGGAAAAATTAAACATTTTCAAAAAAATATCGCTCCCGACAAATTACACGAAATTTTAATTGTTGAGGATAGTAGAATTAATTCTGATGTAATTGCTCTTTATCTCAGAAGGATTTGTACCGTTGATTCTGCTAAAAATGGTGAAATTGCCATCAAAATGGCAAAAGAAAAAAACTATTCTTTGGTAATTCTTGATATAAATTTAGGTGAGGGATTATCCGGAGTGGAAACTATGAAAAAGATCAGATTGTTTCCGGGATATGACATGATTCCATTTATTGCTGTAACCGGATACACTCTCAATTCAGACAGAAAAGCGATTCTGGAAGAGGGGTTTGATTTTTTCTATTCCAAACCGCTGGATATTTCAAAATTTACTGATTTTATAAAAGATATTCTTCTTCCCGAGAATGAAAGACAAAAATAAGCTGTATTAAACCTTTATTCATCGGTATTAGTCAAATAACGGTAGGCAACAGATTTTTTTATTGGCAATATTTTAAACAAAACAGGAATAACAAATGAAGTCTTTATTTGCAATAGCTGTAATTCTTTTCACTTTTTCAGGTGTATCATTTGGACAAAAAGGTGATAATTACGGAAAAGGTGTAAAACTCACAAAAAAAACAAAAGTCTCTGCCATTTTTACAACACCAAAAAACTTTATTGGTAAAACGGTGCTTGTTGAGGGACAATCATTGATGTTTGTGCAAAAAGAGGATGCTGGATGGAAATTTCCGGCGATAAAAAAGGTCAAAAAATAAAAGTTAAAGTTGATGATGGTGTGATAGTTTTCCCGGTAAGTAAAAAAGGTCATAAAGCCTTGGTTGAAGGTGTAGTTGAGGAACTGGTATATACCAAAGAAGAACTTATCGAGGCTGAACAGCACAAAGCTGAGGAACAAGGAACAAAATTTGACCCCTCAACTATCAAATCAGGCAAAACTGTTTATAGAATAAAAGGAAGTGGTGCTAAAATCTTTTAGCACAAAATTTAATGATTTTAAAGGTCTTATAACCAAAAGTGTTTTAAGACCTTTTTTTTAACAAAATGGATAAAGCATGACTGAGAGAAAAAAAAGTCAGAATTTTTTTAAGGAAATGGCACAGGGATATCGGCTATTTTATTGCAGGGTTAACGATAATATACTCAATATCAGGTGTTGCCGTTAACCATATTGATGACTGTAATCCAAGTTATACAATAACAAAAGAGATGTTTAAGGCAGACACATTGTCAAGAGAATTATGGGAATCTGAAAATCTTGGTAAAATCGTAATGAAACATCTTAAACTTGATGGTGAACTAAAAGATATCTTTCAGGAATCCGATGAGAAAATAAAACTCTTTTTTGAGGGGAAAGAAGTCGATTTTAACATGGCAACAGGTGAGTTGACAATCGAGACCACCAGCGGGAAACCCGTCCTTAAGGAAGTGAATTTTCTACATCTGAACAAACCCAAGAAGGTGTGGACATATGTTGCAGATGTTTTTGCTGTCCTTCTAATTTTCCTGGCAGGATCCGGGATTTTTATGGTCAGGGGTAAAAATGGAATTGTTGGACGGGGCAAATGGATAGTTGCCGCAGGTATTTTGATACCGGTTATCTTTTGGTTCTTATATTTGAATTAGCTTAGCGGACGACGGAAATTTTTATTTTTGAAACGGTATTTCCTTCTTTATCGGAGGCAACAATAATATAAACACCGGTTGATACAAGATTTCCGTTGTCATCCCTCCCGTCCCAATTAGCCACTCTTCCACCCGGTGAAGAGAATGACTTAATCTTATTTCCGGCGATATCAAGGATGATGATGTCCGATTCCTTGATAAGTCCATCGATGGTCATCATTAAACCTGTTGATGGTCTGTAGGGGCTTGGATAAGTATATAAATTTGAATAGTCGGAATTGGGTGAAGGTGCCTGAGTTTTAAAAGAGATTAAACCACCTGTCTGCCCGATAAATATTTTCCCATCCTTCGGATCACTCCCCATGATTGTTATTTCATTTGTTAAAAGTGGACTGTTTGTCACATCATAAAACGCAATCAGATTTGTTCCGTCTGCTGAGACGAGGAAAAGTCCGGCATCGGTTCCAACCCATTTCCTGTTCACAGGATCAACAATTATCGAGTTAATTTTTTGCTGTCTGAGTGAAAAAACTGTCGAAACGCGTGGCTTTGCAGTTGAACTGTTTTGAAGAACGGTACTTAAGGAAGTGATGATCTGCACTCCAAGGTCGGTACCCACCCAAAGGTCGCCTCTTTTGTCAAGCGCCAATGAGTTGATTTTCTGACCATTAAGTCCATTGCTTTCATTAAGTTGTCCTGAGATATCATCGGCAGTGTTTGCTGGAGTTCCTTTTTCGGAGTAGTAGAAAAGTGAATTTCTTAGTGGAGTGGAAAACCATTTCACATCACTCTGATCTATCTCGAGGGTGGAATAGTTGGTTAGTCCAATCCCAAATGCATTTTCAAACCCATACCAGGTGCTGTCGGTTGTGACCATGTTGAGGGTTTTTCTATTTCCGGCATCAAAATTTAATATCCAGATATTTCCTTTAGAGTCAGTTTTAACTGCTGAGATCACAAGAAATAGCGGGTCGGAACTGATTCCCACGAGAGGGGTGTTCTGCGTTGTGAAGGGGATGATAGTGCCATCAGGCTTTATTTTTACCAAACCTTTTCCGTAACTACCGATATAAACGGAGCCATCCGGAGCCGTGAATGTATTATAATAGGAATTTGTTGGCAACACAGGGGTGGTCACAACATCAAAATTGGTCCACTTATTTCCGTCAAATTTGTAAAATCCTTTGCCCGTCAGGTCCCTTCCACTGGCAGAATAGAGATTCCCGTTAAGATCAACTGTGATTCCACTAAATATATTTGCCGATGGGGCATTGGGTTGAATCGCTCCAATTATTCCTCCTGCGTTCATTTTAAGGAGTCCTTCCACAGAAGCTGCATAATGGAATGAATTCAGTTCTGGAATCAGGTCAACTGTTGTGGGGAGATCTGTGAAAGAGGTGATTTTGGTGACACCATTAAATACATCAATTGAACTTCTCGAACCACCTGCGATAGAATAATCTGAGAGAAAATAAGAGTTTGGACCTGCCTTGGCGAATTTTTTAACTGTTTTGTTGTTAAAATCCGCACTAAAAACCGTAAAAACTCCATTACTGAAAGTATAAAGACCTTTATTGGTTCCTGCGAGGTATGTTCCATTATCAGAAGTAACAAGTTGGAATGATACTGTGCCCACGGAAGGGACAGTTTTATAAACATCCCAGGCCTCGGGATCGTTTAGATTGGTTGTGCCAACTTTTTGAACTGCCAAACCGCCTTGAGTAGCAACATAAAATCTGGAATCGCGATAAACGGAATTTACCTTTGTATTGGCAGCAATATTTCCAAATTTTATGAAAGAGTCGTAAAAATTGAGTGTTTTGCTATTTATTAGCGAAACCCCAAAATCTGTAGAAACCACTACGGTATCACCATACAGGATAAAGTTATTAATTCCTCTTTGTGGTTTTCCTGAATTTGAGATCGCCATGATCCTTTTATAAGTTCCGGATTCCTGTTCATAAACATCGATTATGCCATTTTTACTCCCAAACCAGACTTTATTCTGATTGTCTATAATGATGGCGGTAACAGGAGAACCATTAAGTCCTGCTGCTTTTGTAAACTCTGTAAATGAAGAATCTTGAAGAGTAAATCGATATGCACCACCATCCGATCCCGCCCAAATAGATGAACCATCAAAGTAGATTGCCGAGAGGTTCTTTTTGTTGGAATAGATACGCCAATCGTAGGCTTCCTGCGCGAAAATATTGCCTGCTGAAATCAACAGCAGGAGGGTGAAGATCGATTTGAGCATGTATAAGGCTACTTTTTATTCAATTCGTTTAGAAGATTTGCAGTTTCGATTGCAGTTAGAGCTGCATCCCAGCCTTTATTACCTGCTTTGGTTCCGGCTCTTTCAACTGCCTGTTCTATAGTATCAGTTGTAAGAACACCATATATAACAGGAACACCTGTTGACATCGATGCTTGAGCTACACCTTTGGCAGACTCAGAAGCGACAAAATCGAAATGAGGAGTTGCCCCTCTAATTACGGCACCGAGGCAGATTACAGAGTTATGCTCTTTTTTTTCTGCAACTGCTTTAGCAATAAAAGGTATCTCAAATGCTCCCGGAACTCTGATAACAGTGATGTTTTCATCATCAGCGCCATGCCTGATTAAACAATCAACTGCTCCTTCAAGAAGTTTGTTTGTAATAAAATCGTTGAACCTGCTTACAACTATTGCAAACTTAAGTCCGTCGGCTTGTAATAATCCGTTTATTTCTTTCATAACAATCCTCAAAATCAAAAATGGGTTTAAGAAACATAAAGAATGAGTAAATATAAAAAAACTGAATAATTTACATCTTTTTAAGAGATTCTATTGCTGTGAACTCCTTTTTGTCCAGAAAATAGAGTCCGATGTATCCCCGGTCGGTTGCATTTCCACCATGAAAATCGGAGCCTCCCGAATAGGGGATTCCCATTTTTTTAGAAATTTCGATCAACTTTTGCTGTTGGGGAGTAGAGTGAGAAGGGTGAATGGCCTCAATGGCATCAAATTTTTCTTGCAGGATAATGGAAAGGGTGTCATCATCAAAATGGCCGGGATGAGCAAGAACCGCAATTCCGCCGGCGTTGTGAATCATTTGGACTGCATCAGCAGGGGAGATAAAATATTTTTTTTCGTAGGATGCAGCATTGTTTCCAAGAAAACTTCTGAAGGCATGCGAAAAATTTTTAGCAATTTTTTTCTTGATTAATGCTTTGGCAATGTGTGGTCTGCCAATTATATCTCCTTTACACTCGTCCATTACCTCTTCGACGGAGATATCCACACCTTCATCTCTAAGTTTGTCAACAATCCGATTACATCTTTGGAGTCTGTCAATTTTTAGTGTTTCAGTGTATTCGTTGATCTGTTCATTCTTTGTATCGAAATAGTAGCCAAGCACATGGACTTCATAATCGTTGTATTGAGCGCTCAGTTCAATCCCCGGAACCAGTTTTAAGCCATATTTGGTGTTTACCATCTCAGCCTCAACAAAACCGGAAACAGTGTCATGATCAGTTATAGATAAGACATCAATTTGTTGTAAAACAGCCCGTCTTAAGAGGCTTTCCACAGTAAGCCACCCATCTGAATGGGTGGTATGTGTGTGCAGATCTGCTTTAAAAGCCATTATTTAGGAGAAAAACTTCCTGAATTCTTCATAATTAGGAATTCTTAGTTTATTTCCATCAAGTTCTATCAATCCCTTTTTTACAAAATTGTGTAAGGTTCTGGAAATTGTTTCGCGTGATGTTCCTGCCATATTTGCGAGGTCGTGTTGGTATGGAAGTTTTTCAATTTCTACCACACCTTGTCTAATCTTGCCAACATCGTCAGCAATTTGTAGAATTACAGTTGCAACTTTGCCCTCAGCATCCTTCAACGAGAGAGATTTGATCTTCATATCGGCAGCACGAAGCCTTTTAGTCAGTTCCTGGAGCAAACTGATAGAAACTTCGGGATGATTATAAAGCAGATCGAGGAAATCAGCACGTTCAATAATGAATAATTCTGTATCCTCAATAGCAGTAACAGTTGCAGATCTTGCAAGTCCGTCGAGCAGCGCCATTTCACCAAAAAAATCGTTAGGGTTTAAGTAAGTAAGAATAACTTCTCTTCCATCATCGCTCTCGCGGCTTACTTTTACTTTACCTGATACAATCACAAAGAGGGCATTACCGGTTTCATGTTCAAGGAGTACCACAACATCTTTAGTAAAAGTTTTCATTTTACCCAATCCGGAGATTTTGAGGATAGTTTCATCCTCAAGATTCTCGAAGAGAGGTACAAATTTTGGAAAGTCCAGGTTGTCCATTAAAAGTTCCTTTTTTTTTACCCAATTTAGTGAGATTTATCACAATATCAAATTAAATAATTCCTGCGAAGGTAACATTTCGACAAAAATTTGCCATTTATGTAAAAATCCTCATAAATAATAACTTACCTTATCTGAAAACGAATAAATGCATTGATAAATACCTCAAAGATCGGTAAATTTGAAAGTCTAAATAATTCTTTAATGATGAGGAGAAAACATGTCACTAAAAGTTGGAATAAATGGATTCGGAAGAATCGGAAGATTAGTATTCAGAAGAGCACTTGATGTTGGTGGAATAGATATAGTTGCTATTAATGATCTCACAGATGCCAAAACACTTGGTCATCTTTTAAAATATGATTCAGTACACGGCAAATTTAATGGCACCGTTGTAGTTGATGGTAATGCCTTAATAGTAAACGGTGAAAGGATCGAGATCACAGCAGAAAGAGACCCTGCAAATCTGAAGTGGAAAGAATTCGGCGCTGATTATGTTATTGAAGCTACCGGTGTTTTTGCCACAAAAGAAAAATGCATGCCACACATTGCAGCCGGTGCTAAGAAAGTTATCCTTACTGTACCTGCAAAAGGTGATATCGATGCAACCATCGTAATGGGTGTAAATGATGATATCTTAACAGGCGAAGAAGTGGTAATTTCCAATGCTTCATGTACAACAAACTGTCTCGCTCCAATGGCAAAAGTATTAAATGACTCTTTTGGTCTTGAAAAAGGTTTCATGACAACAGTTCATTCATATACAAACGACCAGAGAGTTCTTGATTTCCCACACAGCGATCTCAGAAGAGCAAGAACAGCAGCAACAAACATTATCCCTACAACTACCGGTGCTGCAAAAACAGTTGGTAAAGTTATCCCAGCACTTAAAGGCAAACTTGATGGTTTCTCTTTAAGAGTTCCTACACCTGACGGTTCGATTACTGATTTTGTTGGAATACTTACAAAAGAAGCAACAATTGAAGAAATCAACGCAGCGATGAAAAAAGCTGCCGAAGGTCCAATGAAAGGCGTTCTTGAATATACAGAAGATCCTATTGTTTCCTCTGATATCGTTCATAATCCAAGTTCATGTATCTTTGATTCCCTTTCCACCATGGTTAGCGGAACAATGATCAAAGTTGTCGGCTGGTACGATAACGAATGGGGTTATTCATGCAGAGTTATCGATCTCTTAAAAAAGATTGCTTAATTCAGTAATTATTTTCTACGACGCAGTTTCGGCTGCGTCTTTTTTTTATAGTGTAATTAAAACGCGGCAAAAAAATGAAAAAACTGACAATAGACAATGTTGTATTAAAAGATAAAAAAATTCTTGTGAGGGTCGATTTTAATGTCCCTCTTGATGAAAACTTAAATGTAACTGATGATAACAGGATAGTTGAATCGCTGCCAACAATTAAAAAAATAATTGCTGACGGAGGCAAAACAATTCTGATGAGCCATCTTGGAAGACCAAAAGGAAAAGTTAATCCTAAATACAGTCTTAAACCTGTTGCTGAAAGATTGGCACAATTACTTGGTCAGGACGTAAAATTTGCTCCGGATTGTATAGGTGAAGAAGTTGAAAAACTTGCAAATGACCTGAAACCGGGGGAAGTTTTATTACTTGAGAATCTGCGATTCCATCCTGAAGAAGAAGCCAATGATCCTGTTTTTGCTGAAAAACTTTCGAAAGTTGCAGACATTTATGTTAATGATGCATTTGGAAGTGCACACCGGGCACATGCTTCAACTGAAGGTGTAACCAAATTTATCAAATCTGCTGTATCGGGTTACCTGATGCAAAAAGAACTTGATTATCTTGGCAGTGCTCTTTCTGTTCCTGTTCGCCCTTATTGTGCGATTTTGGGTGGAGCAAAGATATCGGGTAAAATAGATGTTATCAATAACATAATTGATAAAGTGGATACCCTTATTATTGGTGGTGGAATGGCATACACATTTTTCAAGGCAATGGGTTATGAAATAGGTACTTCACTTCTCGAAGCCGAGAAGGTTGACCTTGCAAAAGAGCTTCTTGAAAAAATAAAAGCCAAAGGATTAAACTTTTTGCTTCCTGTTGATGTTAGAGTTACAGCAGAGTTTAGTAATGAATCACCCGCTGAGACTGTTCAAGTAGATAAAATGCCGTCTGACAAGATGGGCTTGGATATTGGACCTGAAACCATTAAATTGTTTTCAGAAGCTATCAAAAAATCAAAAACTGTTGTTTGGAACGGTCCGATGGGAGTTTTTGAATTTGATAACTATGCTATCGGAACAGATGCAATTTCAAACGCTCTTGTTGATGCAACAGCGGCTGGTGCAATTACAGTTGTTGGTGGAGGCGACTCCGCTGCGGCTATCGCAAAAGCCGGCTTAAAAGATAAAGTTACTCATGTCTCTACAGGTGGAGGAGCTTCCCTCGAATTTTTAGAGGGGAAAGTGCTTCCCGGAGTAGATGTTCTCAATAATGCTTAATATTTGGCTGGAGTTGCCCTGATCGGGCAACTCCTTTCTTAAATTGAAGGAATCAGATGTCAAACGGAAACTACCGCCCGGTCGGTTTTGGATTTATCTCCCCGGTAATTAAAGGTCTTCTCATTGCAAATGTTGCAGTGTTTTTCATTGAAATGATGATAAACGGAATCAAAACCGGTGGTGAACCTCTTAGCAGTTTTTTCACTCGATACTTTGCACTTTTCCCGCTTGGAGATGGTTTTCTTCCGTGGCAATTGTTTACTTATCAATTTATGCACGCTAACTTTAGTCATATCTTTTTTAATCTTTTTGCCCTGTGGATGTTTGGCACCGAGGTTGAATATACCCTTGGCTCAAAAAAGTTTTTAATCTTTTATCTTGCTTCCGGGGTTGGCGCCGGGCTGCTTCATTTAGCAACGCCATTATTGGGGGTTGACCCTGCAATTACTGTAGGAGCATCAGGCTCTCTTTATGGAGTGATGATTGCTTTTGCGCTCTTTAATCCCGATCGATACATCTATATTTATTTCCTTCTACCTGTAAAAGCCAAATATCTAATTGGCTTTATGATACTGCTTGATCTTTTCATGTTTGGAAATGCAAATTCAAATGTCGCGCATCTTGCTCACATTGGTGGTGCTATTACAGGATTTCTTTTCCTCTTTTTTGATCCGGCTGTCTTTTTCCCATTCAAGACCAGACTCAAAGGTGGGGGAAAGGGACCAAATCAATTTTCTTCAGGATTCCCTTACAATCGTGACGAGGATGAGGACGACCACTACTCAGGAGGGCCCAGAACCACTCAGAAACCCAAACAGGGTTTTAATTTTGGATTTGGGACAAAAAAGGGGAGTGATCAGGTAGTTGATGCAAAATATAAAGATGTATCTGATGACGCGATTACTCAAGAAGAGATTGACAGGATTCTTGATAAAATCAGTGTATCAGGTTACTCAAACCTTTCTGAAAAAGAGAAGAAAATACTTTTTGAAGCAAGTAGCCGGATGTCGAAAAAGGGTGATTAAGCGCCTTTTGGAGAGAATGGTGAAACTTCTTCCATTCATTCTTCTGTTTTTAATTCCCCTCTTTTTGGTCTCATGCAGCAAACAGGATGTGGACAAGATTCCGGAGGAAAAATTTATCACGATTTATCTTGAAGTTCTTAAGGCACAAGATAGCCTGGGAACCTCTGCCATGTTTATGAAACCGGCTCTCGAAGAAATTCTAAAAAGGAATGGAGTCAGCAGAAAACTTTACGATAAGACCGTCGATTTTTACATGAAAAATCCTGAAGAGTACAAAGATTTTATGCTTTTGATGGAGGAAAGGCTTGTGTCACTTAAAGACAGCGTTGAAAACAAACCTTAGTTTTCATTTGTAATTGCCTTTGTACACTGGTCGATAATTATTTGCAGGTAAATGTCTTTAGGATTGATTTTTAGAGCCTGACGGTAATAGCTCAAAGCTTCATTAAATTTCTTCCTGTTAAAAAGCTCGTCACCGGTTCTTTTTAAGGTTAACATCTCTGTGGTTGTTTGTCTAATACCAGTTGATGGGGTTGGTTTCATCTCTCCTGTTCGTTTAATCCCATCTTCACATTCCGTCTTGCAATAAAGCAGATAGGGATTTTCCGGATCACTAACAAGCAAAGTATTATAGATTTCAAGTGCCGCCGGGAAATTCTTTTCAGATCTGAAGTTGTTCGCCTCCCTTAAAACCTCCTCATACGCTTCCAGTTCATAATTTTCGTAACCTTTAGTAATTTGACTCGATTCTCCATCCGTGGTTTGATTTACCAGATGTTCAAGTTCCTGAATATAAACTTCGAGGGAATAGTCGAGTGGTTGATCAGATTTAGCTTCTCTAAAATAAAAGAGTGCATCCTGATACCTTCCCTCACTGAAAAGTTTTTCCGCAACAGTTTTTGAATTGAGTGTGTCGTCCTGTTCATAAGTTTGTTGAAACTGCTGATTTGGTTTAGGATCCAGGATCTTGCTCTGTTGGAGAATAAATTTATCGATGTTTTCATCTGCGATTTCGATGTTGACATTCTCGATACCAAATCCTGTTTTGTCAGGCTCATTTTTAAGTTCCTGAACTATCTGACTCCCTTTGGGAAGTGTTTTTATTCCGGTCTCAAAAATTAAATCAATCTTTGCCAGGAGACCGCCAATTTGATGTTTTTCTTCAAGCTTTGCTGCCGATAATCGGCAGGATTCATGATCTTTTTTTGAAATATCGTCAAAGAGTTGTAGAAGATCGTTCAATAGTTTGGTTTTTGAGGCTAAGAGACTTGAAATTTCATCTTGATATTTTTCAGAAGCCTCATTTAGGGTTCTCTTCAAATCTGAGAGAGTAACTTCAAAATCGGCTTTTAATTTACTCCTGGTTTCATCTCTGATTGATTCGACAAAACTTTGAGGCAGATCCTCAAGCTTCGGCTTTTTGATATTGCTTATTATATGTTCAAAAACCTCTGTAAGAATTTGAATGTCGGCTGCAGCAATCTCTCTTATTTTTTTGTTCGGAGCTCTTAGCCCAAAGCCATATTCTTCTTTGAGGTTTATAAATTTAGCTTCTATCATATTTAATGGGTCATCATCAGAACCAACCAACAATGCATACGCATCACTAAATGATATTGAACCCTCAGTTTCAGAACCTTTAACCAAAAGTTTGTAAGCTTCTTCGAGTGCTTTTTTATTTTTAAAGAGAGTTTCCTTTAAAAATTTTGAACTTGAGTTGTCGATTTGACGAGTAAGGTCACTATTTAGCTTATTATAAGCTTTAGTTACCACATCCGGATCGGCACCTTCTTTAATACCTAAAATGTCGCAAGCTTCTGAATGGGTCAATTACAAAGTTCTGAATGGGTCATTTACAAATTTTTCTCTTTTTACAATGGAAAATAAAAAACTTCTGCGGCTTTTCCTTCGTCATCAGGCACAATTACGGTAAGAAGAGAAGTTCCATCAACATAAATTTCATATTTCATAAAACCTGAGAAGGGGGAGGCGAAAATTGTGCCGTCACCGGTGGAGACAGTTCCATCGGTCCACCTTGTTCCTTTTCCTGAAACAATCTGAATTGTATTACTTACCGGGTCCCTGATAATCTGGAGAGAATGTTCATGTCCTGAAGCTGAAAAAACAGGATTATATTTTTTTGATATTTCTCTAAGCCTGTCAGAATAGTTTTTATAAACTACATTTGACATATCCTGTGGTGTTATGCCGTTACTCCGGAGAATCGGGTAGAGAGAACCCACAACGGGTAGAGGCAAAAGAAAATATTTATTAAAAGCCGTGAGAGGGAAAATATGTTTTTTCCAATCAAATTTCCCACCATGTTCACCATAAGTGATAAAAGGATGGTGATGGAGCAGGATACATTTTCTGCCGTTTGCGTTTTTTAATATCAATTCGAGATTGTTAAAAAATAAATTCTGGTCAATTGGTTTACACTCCGATGAATCGGGAACATCCAGCCAGTCTCTAAACAATCGCTGACTGTCAAAATAGATTAACCTCAGATTGTCATTGATATCAACATAGTCAGGACCCTGGCATCCATTTTCAGGGAGGAGTTGTGCTCTTGCGGAACTGTATTTTCTTATAAACAACTCTTGATTTTTCATCAATTTATTCCCTTCAGGGGAATTGTTGTTCCAATCATGATTGCCTGCGATAAATAGCGCCCGGTGTTTTGGCCCAAGAGCATTAATCTGGTCTTTAATATAACTTTCAGTAATTGACCTGTCAGGGTGATTCTCATCGGGGAGACCATTGTCGTAGATATTATCGCCAAGAAAAATGACGAGAGACGAATCAGGGTGCGATTTTAAGATTTCTGTTTTAAGGGAAAGAAGTGCAGGTTCGGGGTCGTCACTTTTGGTTTTTCCTGCATCACCAAGAAGGTATAGCGTGTAAATCGCTTTTTTCTCAAGGGTTGGTTTTCCCGGTTCACCGTCTTTTATATAATTACTTCCAAGGGAGCATCCCGGCAGAATCAGAATAAGATATGAGATTAATATTACAGGGAGCAACAACAGGGGTCTTTTCAAGGCAATATCAAAAATGTTTAAAATCTTCACCAAATGTAAATATATTCAATTATTAAATTTTGGGTAAATTTGATGTTTGGAATACAATTCATTTTGAGATAATAGAGATGCCCTCGGAATTCGAATGAAAAAAGAAGAAAAATTTAAAATAGCAGAAATTAAGGTTGAAAGACCGGTCAAAAAAGGCCTGCGCGAGTTTGATGATCTTCGGGATGCAATAAGGAGCATGGAGGAACACAATTCCGGCTTTTATTTTAGACCCGGTTTAAATTACGGTGTGAATCCTGACCCAGCTACTTTAAACAAGATCAGCAAGATAGAATGTAATTGTGACGAATTTCTAAAACATCGTGAAGAATTCCTAAAGACATTGGAAATCAGGTTTCTTTGTAAACATGTCGCAACGAAACTGGCTGAACTCACACTCCACCCTGTCATACTCCTGCTGCTCTTGAACAAGGCAAAACATGGAAGAGAACGATATGTTTTGTTGTCCGCGGAGGAGCCGATAATCCTGGGTTTTGTATCGCTGGCAAAACTAAAATGGATAAATGTCTATCATTTTGACAACAAAAGAGATGTTGCGATTAGATTCTCATACAACCCTTTTGAAAACAAATGGTCATACGGTAAACTCCCACCCGATGGCACAAACATTGAGCATAAAATCATAACCCTCCTTCGACGGACTTTTCTACAAATTGAAAAAAGATAGTTCCACGGATTTCACGGATTCAACACGGATTTTCACGGATGGATTTTTAGGGGACGCAGATCCACCACAGCGGACAGGTACACGCAGATTAAACAGATTTCCGCGGAGGGGAGTTTTTAATAGAACGCGGATGAAACGGATGAGGCGGATGAACGCGGATGGATTTGTTAATTAATCACTCAAGTTTCTCAAGTCACTCAAGTACTCAAAATACCTCTCCTCTTTCACATTGACAATTTCCACCTGCCCATTCGCTCCGGCGAGGATTTCTTCTAATATTTTTGCTGTGTAGTCACTCTTGATGAATGTATCAAGACTTATTCCACTTGCATAATCCGAGCCGTTGATTTTTACATGGTCATTTGTTAAATGTCGATATAAAAAAGATGATAGTTCATAGGGAGCTGAAAAGTGGTACCTTTCGAATCGATGCAGTTGAATTTTATCAGAATTTGTCAGGGCTTCAATTGCAGTTTCGTAATAGGCTTTCCCCAAGGGACCCGTTCCTAATTTTACTCCTCCAAAATATCGGACAACTATAACTGCACAGTTGTTTAAGCCTGAATGTTCAATTGCGTTAAAGATTCGTAGTCCGGCAGTACCTCCCGGTTCGCCATCGTCGGAATATTTAAATGATCCATCGATCAATTTATAGGCAGAGCAGTGGTGAACGGCGTCATAAAATTGTTTACGATATCCGTGGAGGATTTCATCAAATTCAGAAATTGAGTTTATGGGATGGGCAAATGCAAGAAAGATTGATCCCTTCTCTTTATATTTCGATTCTGATTTTGATTTAATAGTGGTGTAAGATTGAATTTTCTCGGCCATGATGAAATTTAATTCACAAAAAGTTTGTTTTAAATATATAGATAGATTTTGGTTTTTTAACCCGGAAGTAAATTGTTTCAAGATAAGATTATTGTAAAAGGCGCCCGCGAACACAACCTTAAAAACATCGACATAGAAATTCCCCGCAACTCATTTACTGTTATAACCGGGCTCTCCGGTTCAGGCAAATCGTCGTTGGCTTTTGATACCATTTATGCTGAAGGTCAGCGGAGATATATTGAGTGTCTTTCAGCCTACGCACGGCAATTCCTCGATATGCTCGAAAAACCGGATGTTGATCTGATTGAAGGATTAAGTCCTGCAATATCAATTGAACAGAAAGTCACTTCGGGTAACCCAAGATCAACTGTTGGCACTGTAACAGAGATATATGATTATCTCAGATTGCTTTATGCTCGACTTGGTGTTATAAATTGTTATAACTGTGGCAGTCCGGTGCAGAAACAAAACCCGGGGCAAATACTTGAGAAGATCGCAAGGGAATTTGCCGGCAAAAAGATTTTGATCTTTGCACCCGTCATAAGAGGAAGAAAAGGTCACTACAGAGAACTTTTTGAAGATACCGCTAAAGATGGCTTCCTGAAAGTCAGAATTGATGGTGAGCTGAAGGAGATTGAAAAAGGTCTACAACTGGATCGTTATAAGATTCATAATATTGACATTATGATTGACCGGTTTGTTATAAAAGAGGAAGTTGGGGAAAGACTTCAAGCTTCTGTTGATGTAGCTCTTAACTACGGAAACGGAGTGATGATGGTGAACGATGGGAAGATCGACCACCTTTTCAGCCGTCACTTGAGTTGTCCTTCGTGTGGAATTGGATATCAGGATCTTGCACCGAACTCATTTTCCTTTAATTCCAATTTTGGTGCTTGTCCCGACTGTGACGGTCTGGGAGAAAAAAAAGAATTTGACTTAAAATTGATCATTCCTGACTGGAATAAATCGATTAATGAAGAGGGGATTGCAGCTCTTGGGAAACCACGCTCAATTTATATCTTTAACCAGCTCGAGACAATCTCAAAGAAATTTGGTTTTACCTTCGATACGCCACTAAAAGATCTCTCCCCGGAAGCAAGAGGGATCGTCCTTAAAGGTTCAAAAGAGAAATATGAATTTTTCTATAGCTATGGCGGTAAAAAAGAAGTAGCTTATAAACACAGATTCTCAGGTGTTTTGGGCTATTTACAAAATTATTTTAATTCAACTTCTTCTGCCAAAATCAGGGAGTGGGTTGAGTCGTACATGAATATTGGTAAATGTAATTCATGCAATGGAGGCAGACTAAAAAAAGAGTCGCTCGCTGTTTTGTTTGGGGGTAAAAACATCAGTGAGGTGACTGCTCTCTCGATAAAAGATTGCAGGGATTTTTTCTTTGATACAAAGCTTTTGGACGAGATGAGATTATTGCAAGTCCAATCCTCAAAGAAATTAAATCAAGACTTGAATTCCTTCTGAATGTTGGGCTCGACTATCTTACCCTGGGAAGAAGTGCCCGCAGTTTATCAGGGGGAGAATCACAGAGAATCCGACTGGCAACTCAGATTGGGACCCAACTCGCCGGAGTATTATATGTCCTCGACGAGCCCTCCATCGGACTACACCAGAGAGACAATGTTCGACTGATAAATTCGCTTAAAATGCTTCGCGATCTTGATAATACAATTATTGTTGTTGAGCATGACAAAGAAACCATCGAGAGCTCCGATTACTTGATAGATTTTGGACCCGCAGCTGGTGAACACGGTGGTATGGTTGTTGCAATGGGTGAAACAGCTAAACTCTTCAAGGATAAAAATTTTCAAGGTTCCCTCACTCTCGATTATCTTCAGCACAGGCGTTTTGTCTCAATACCAAAAACCAGGCGAGAGGGGAGTGGACAGCAGATTACTCTTAGAGGAGCAAGAGGAAATAATCTAAAGTCAGTTGACTTAAATCTTCCTTTGGGCAAATTTGTTGCCATTACCGGGGTTAGTGGTTCAGGAAAATCATCTTTGATTAATGAGACACTCGTTAAAATTTTGATGATTGATATCTACAAAACAAAGGATGTACCACTTCCTTACGATTCGGTGGATGGACTAAAATTTGTTGACAAGGTAATCGAAGTTGATCAATCGCCAATCGGTAGAACTCCCAGGTCAAATCCTGCCACTTACACTGGATTATTCACCTACATTAGAGATCTTTTTACACAACTTCCTGAATCCAAAATGAGGGGTTATGCCCCCGGTCGTTTCAGCTTTAATGTTACGGGTGGGCGATGTGAGGCCTGTGGTGGTGATGGATTAAAAAATTGAGATGAATTTTCTTCCCGATGTATATGTAAAATGTGATGTTTGCCATGGAAGAAGATATAATCGTGAGACATTGGAAGTTCTTTACAAAACCAAATCCATCGACGATGTGCTTGAAATGACAGTAACAGAAGCGCTTGATTTTTTTGAAGACATGCCGAGAATAAAACGAAAAATACAATCCGTTTATGATGTAGGACTGGGTTACATAAGACTTGGTCAACAGGCAACAACACTTTCAGGGGGTGAGGCGCAACGGGTTAAATTGGCAACCGAACTTAGCAAAATCTCGACCGGTAAAACGATTTATTTTATGGATGAACCCACCACGGGACTTCATTTTGAGGATGTTAAAGTTCTTCTTAAAGTGATAAACAAACTCGTGGACAAGGGTAATACAGTTGTAGTGGTGGAACATAATCTTGACGTTGTTAACGCAGCCGATTGGGTAATTGATTTGGGTCCCGGGGGTGGGGATTCAGGGGGCAGAATAGTTGCTGAGGGAACTCCTGAAGAAATAAAAACGAACAAAAAAAGTGTTACAGGTAAATTTCTCTAAAAAAAAGAGGCTGCCGAAGCAGCCTGATTTCAGTTAAATTTAGTAGTAGTTGAGAATTTATATTCCACTGTTGCAGGCCAGTTTGCAGCATTAGCAACTCCTGCGGAATCGCTTGCGACAGTTGTAACCTTAAAGATTACATAACCATCCAGTGCTTTTGCTGCCCAGATATCGCCCGTCTTAAGAGCGGTGGCACAAACATTTGCCGACCATTTAGTTGTATCTATTGCAGTTATTGAAGCCAGGTCTCCCGGTCCAATCCGATAGATTTTATCCTGTCTGGATCTGAACCAAATTCCGGTCATCCATCCACCACCTGAGCCATTAGGGCACCAGGCAATAGTTTCACCGTCAATTTTATCATTAGGAATAACTGTAGCTACGTCTCCGGCCTTGCCCTCAGAAAAATCTACACCAAAATGAGCCATTGTCATTGTTTTTGTAGTGGGGGTTGCCGGGTTGGTTGGTGAATTCTCTGATTTACATCCGTTGAATGTAAAAAAACAATTCCCACCATTAATAGAGATGCCAATATAACTTTCATTGTGTCCTAAGATTAATGAAACGATTGAGTGAATATAACAAAGTTAATAATTAATTTAAAAGATTTCTATTTTTTTAACGACAAATAATGTGGTTAAGGTGGGGAATGTGATATTTGATACAACGAAGGCGTGAAATGGATGCGATAAGGGTTTTAAAATACAAAGGTGTGAGGATTATGCCAAAGCATTAAAACTCACACCTGAAAAAAGAAGGGAATTATCCTCTGTAGTTCAGAGAATCCATTCCTTTGTAGATAGCTGTAGTATCCAATTCCTGTTCAATTCTGAGGAGTTGGTTATACTTTGCGATACGGTCGGTTCTGCAAGCAGATCCGGTTTTAATCTGTCCGGCATTAGTAGCAACTGCGATATCAGCAATGGTAACATCTTCGGTTTCACCACTTCTGTGGGAAATCACTGCAGTATATCCTGCACTACGAGCCATTTCAATCGCATTAAGAGTTTCAGTAAGAGTACCTATTTGATTCACTTTAATGAGAATGGAATTTGCACAACCAAGCTCAATTCCTTTTGCAAGGATGTCTGTGTTTGTTACAAAAAGATCATCTCCGACGAGCTGGATTTTATTACCAAGAGTCTTGGTAATGTTTTTCCATCCATCCCAGTCATCTTCTGCGAGTCCGTCTTCAAGTGAAACTATAGGATATTGTCTTACCCAGTTTTCCCAATAAGCAATCATTTCATCTGAACTGATCTCTTTTTGAGTTGACTTAAAGAATTTGTAGGTTTTCTTTTCAGGATTCCACATTTCAGTTGAAGCAGGATCAAGAGCGATATAAAGGTCTTTACCGGGAGTATATCCGGCTTTGGTGATGGCTTCGAGGATCACTTCAATAGCTTCATCATTTGATTTGAGTGATGGAGCAAATCCACCTTCGTCGCCAACTGAGGTGTTGTAACCTTTTTTCTTCAAAACGCCTCTGAGAGTATGAAACACTTCTGTACCATATCTTAAAGCTTCTTTAAAGGTTGGGGCACCAACCGGCATAACCATAAATTCCTGGAAATCCACGTTATTGTCGGCATGTTTTCCACCATTCAGGATATTCATCATTGGTGTTGGTAAAACTTTAGCGTTTGTTCCACCGATGTAGCGGTAGAGGGGGAGACCAAAAGCTTCTGCTGCTGCTTTTGCAACTGCGAGGGAAACACCAAGGATGGCATTTGCGCCAAAATGTGATTTATTAGGAGTACCATCAAGTTCAATCATGTAGTTGTCGATGGCAACCTGTTCAGTGGCGTCCCAGCCTATTAATTCGTCAGCAAGTTCATTATTCACAAAATCAACAGCTTTTTCAACGCCTTTTCCAAGGTATCTTGAGGAATCACCGTCTCTGAGTTCACAAGCTTCGTTTGAACCTGTTGAGGCTCCGCTTGGTACGGCAGCTCTGCCGATTGCTCCGCCTTCAAGTAAAACTTCGGCTTCAAGAGTTGGATTTCCTCTTGAGTCAAGTATTTCGCGGGCAATTATATCTATTATTTCAGTCATTGTTTTTCTCCATTTAAAGATGGGTGCCCCCGGGGCGACTCGAACACCCGACAAACAGTTTAGGAAACTGCTGCTCTATCCACCTGAGCTACGGAGGCATTAAAAAGTGATATAAAATTATTTATATCACAACAACAAATATACAAATTTGTCTCGAAAAGAGTGTCCGACAGGGGATTATTAGCCAGTCTTTTTTTACTAAACCAAATGCAAAAAAATATGTAATTTAAATGTCAGGAAACTTTTCTTTCCACGGATAAATAATTTATACCAAATTGGATAAAAATGCGTAAATATTACAATTTTATTTGTCTTACAGTGATTTTAGCATCAACTGTTATATTCCCTCAAACGAGCGTACAGAACATAGTGAATCAGGTGAATCAAGACACACTAATGAAGTTTGTTAAAGAGCTTTCCGGTGTTCTGCCGGTCACTATCAGTGGTCAACCATACACAATAGTATCAAGACACAAAAATAATGCATCAAACGACAAATCTGCCGAATACATTCAGCAGTCACTCCAAAGATATGGCATAACAACCACACTTCAAAGTTTCAGCACAACCGGGAAAAATGTTGTCGGAGTAAAGACCGGAACACAATTTCCAAATCAGAAATATATCATTTGTGCTCATTTCGACGATATGCCGTCGGGCGCAACTGCACCAGGTGCGGATGATAACGGAAGTGGAACTGCGGCAGTTATGGAAGCAGCAAGAATCCTTTCTCAATATACTTTCCCATATACGATAGTATTTGCACTTTGGGATGAAGAAGAACAAGGTCTTGTTGGCTCTGCTTATTATGCAAATCAAGCATCGATAGCCGGAGATTCCATTCTTGGTGTCGTGAATATGGACATGATAGCATACGATGCAAATAATGATAATAAAGCAAATCTTCATGTCAGGGCAACAGCCCAGTCGATGGACCTCTACAATAAAATGGTGGAGATAAATACGTCCCTTGGAATAGGAATTGCCACGGTTCAAAAAACACCCGGTTCAACTGCAAGCGATCATGCCTCATTTTGGAGCAAGGGATACAGCGCAATTCTGTTAATTGAAGATGATGATAACGATTTTAATGCCTATTATCATACCGTGAATGATAGAATAGACCACTTTAATCAACCATATTTTCTAAAAATGTCAAAATTGGCAATTGGAACTTTTGCTAATTTTGCTCTAAATTTGAATTTGAAGATTGTTCACACTCCTGTCCCGACAGCTGCATATGCTGCACCGATTATGGCTGTTGCAGACCTTCAGACGGGGCTTGATGTAGGTTCAGGAGCTGCTGCTCCTCGTCTATATTACAGAACCGCAACCGGAGGCGGAACTTTTTCACAGTTTTCTTCTGTAACAGGAACCCCTGCAGCCAGAGCCGGAGGACTTTATAATTTCGAAATTCCTCAACAGGCCATGGGCACAGCAGTAGAGTATTATATTGCCGCTCAAGATGTCTCAGGAAGTATTGTTGTAACATCACCAATGGGTGGATCAGGTGTTAATCCTCCGGGATCAACACCACCTCCTTCATTCAATCGCTTTTATGTTGCACAAACTGATGTAGTAATGTTGGATAATGCAAATTCGACAAATGGTTGGACAATCTCGAATAATTGGGGATTGAGCACAACAAAGTCGGTATCTCCACCTACGTCGTTTTCAGAATCACCTACAGGTGCATATGGAAACAATGTAACAGCAACAATGTCGAAAACGACCGCAGTTGAACTTGGAACAGCTTTAGGAGCGGGACTTAGTTACTCAGCTCAATGGGATCTTGAATCAGGATGGGATTATGTTCAGGTATTTATCTCCACAAATAATGGAACTGCATGGACTCCTCTCAGAGCACAAGGCATGATTCTTGGATCAGGTAGTTTTCAACCAAATGGTCAACCATTATATAATGGAACCAAGACTACCTGGCAAAATGAATTTGTTGATCTTTCTGCTTATACCGGTCAAAATATCATGCTGCGATTCCTTTTCAAATCGGACGGGTCACAAACTGCGGATGGATTTTATGTGGATGATATCAAGATCTTCAAATATACAGCAGTCCCTGTTGAATTGACGTCATTTACTGCTACTGCAAATAATGATGTGGTAAATCTTGAATGGATCACAGCTACAGAAACCAATAATTACGGTTTTGATGTTGAAAAGATGAACAGTTCGGGAGAATTTAACTCGATAGGCTTTGTTAAAGGAGCCGGAAACTCTACTGCTCAGATGGCTTATTCATTCACCGACAAAAATGCAGGATCAGGTTTTTTAACCTACAGGTTAAAGCAAACCGATTACGACGGTAGCGTTACCATCCATAATGTAATAGAAGTGGATGTTAACCCTGTGTTTAATTATTCGCTTGAACAAAACTATCCTAATCCGTTTAATCCTGTCTCACTTTTGCAGTTTTCAGTTGCAGATGCAGGCGCTGTTATGCTTGAGCTTTTTGATGTTCAGGGTACCAAGATTAAAACTTTGATGAACGAAACCAAACCGGCAGGAAGACATTCTTATCTGATCAACGGTTCGGGGCTTTCTTCAGGTACCTATCTTGTGAGATTGACAGCAGGCAAGTTTTCTGCAACGAGAAAAATTATCCTGCTCAAGTAGCAAAGGATATATTTAAAATGAGAAAGGCTGCCGGGGAGGCAGCCTTTTTTTTGCATCTTGCGATACATAACCATCATCAGGTACTCATCATCATCAAACTTTTTAGCAGTAGATCAAAATTGCAAAGATTTGGTAGTTACACTCTTCAGAACCATCACTGGTTAGGGAGTGACTACTGTATATCATAAAGAATATCTTTGCTTTCATTCTGCTTATTCTCCGGTGGCAGCTAATTTCTTAAATCTGTTTAGTAACTCAATTCTAAATATTCTAAGTTCCTCTTCGCTATAAGCTGCGTTCTGATCTATATTTTTGTCAGTTTCATTCTGACCATCTTCGGGAGTGGTGAGTAATTTATCAATAAACTCGAGTAATCTAACTCCACATTTGTTAATCTTGGCAGCCATCTCACTGACATCTCTGACACCTTTTTCTTCCATCAAAAGTTCGGAAAATCCAAGTATTCCAATCAGTGGTGTCCGAAGCTCGTGGCAAAGATTGTTCTGAAGACTACTTTGCAGTATTTGATTATCTAAACGCCCGAATTCTTCATCAGTTTTATGAAGAGTCATAACATTCTCCTAAATTCTCTTATGCAATTTATCCATCCCTGAAATGGTAATTTATAGTAATATGTTGATTTTGAAGTAGAATATAAATTATGATTATGTCATAACAGTTCTACACAAAAGTGAAATTATTTCTTGCCAGTCCAATTAGCATATCAAATTCTTCTGTTTTATCAAAAAAATATGATGCACCAAGCGACAATGCCCTTTCTCTGAATTTCGAAAGTCCAAAATTGGACAGGACTATTATCGTTGGTTTTGGGGACAATAGAGATGCTTTCTCAACAATATCAAAACCGCTACCATCAGGCAATTTTAGATCAACGATCAGAACTGCAGGAACTTCACTTGCAAGGCACTCCATCGCTTCAGCGCACGAAGCAGCCTGTCGGAAAGTGTTAATTGCCGACTCTTGAACCAGTAATCTAAGGATATTGTGCCGAACATTCTCAGCATCATCAACAATTAGAATATTCATTAAAATTTCACTTAAATAATCTGTCCAAAGTTAAATGAAATGGATTGAATGATTTATAGGAATTTCTTGATTCTGGATGTAAGAATAATACGACAGCGGGTTAGTCTATGAGGTGGTTCTCGAGGACATAAAGGATGAGTTCGGCGTTATTTGATAGTTTTAACTTGTCAAGTATTCTGCTTCGGTAAGTTCCAACTGTGCTCACACTTATATTTAATACTTCGCCAATCTCGGTTAGTGCCTTCCCTTGAGCGATATATCGAAGAATTTCGAATTCACGATCCGATAGTATTTCGTGTGGGAGTTTGTTTTTCGCCAGTTCAAGACCTCCCGCCAACTTTTCCGCGAGGCTTTCGCTAAGATATCTCCTGCCAGAGGCAATTTTTTTGATAGCGAGAATAATATCATCACCGGCACTTTCCTTGGTAAGATAACCATAAGCTCCGGCTTTCAGCGAGCGAATTGCGAATCTCTCTTCAGGATGCATACTAAGTATGAGTACTTTGGCATCAGGATCCATCAATTTCACTTCCTTAAGAATTTCCAATCCACTCTTTTGGGGTAGGGTGATATCAAGGATTAAAATGTCATAATCACCATCTTTTGTGGCTTTTAATATCTCACCCGGATCGGCAGATTCGCCAATCACTCTGATGTCAGGTTCTATATTAATGAGCCGCTTAAGACCTTCCCTGATAAGGATATGGTCGTCGGCAAGAAAAATTTTGATCATATAAACATGGATTAAAGATTTTATAAGTTATTGAATCAAATGATAAACAATTTGACATTAAGAAACAATACAGAGTTAATTTATTTTAGCGTTATCTACTCTAATGGTTACCGTTGTGCCAGAGTTTTCGACGGAATTTACATTCAAATGAGCATTTATCAGTTTTGCCCGCTCCCTCATTCCGAGTAAGCCAAAAGATGTTACCGGCGTGTCTCCTTTTTGACTGAACCCCACTCCATTGTCGGATACTGAGATGGTTAGCCCGGGATCATCGAAGTTAATAATAATCTCTGCATCAGTTGCTTCTGAGTGCCTGTTTATGTTTGTAACAGTCTCCTGAACAATTCTGAAAAGTGCAGTGGCGACTACTTTGTCGAGGTTGAGGTCTTCTACATTTTTTTCCACTTTATACTTAACAGGGCTTTTAACAGAGCTGTCGTCAACAAGCCATTCGATGGCAGCAACAAGCCCAAGATGATCGAGAACTTCCGGTCTCAATTCGGTGATAATTCTTCTGATCCTTTTTACTGTATCATCTATCTGTGTTCCCATCGCAGCCATTTCATCGATTATGAATTGGGAATCGACCTTGCGTGGATTAGCATTGATCGAATTACGGATCATTGCGAGATTCATTTTTAAATAAGTGAGAGCTTGTCCCAGTTCATCATGAATTTCCCTTGCTATTGACTCTCTTTCATTTTCTGTTACAACCTGAAGATGGAGATTCAGACTCTCAAGTTGGTTGTTTGTTGTATGAAGTGCCGCTTTTAATTTTATTTCCTCGGTTATATCAGAGAAGAAGAGAGCAATTCCATTAAACACCGGAAAAAATTTAGTCTGAAAATGAGTATCCCACTGTTCGATATAATCAACACTTTGGAGTGGTTTTTTTAATCTTCGTACCTCAACAAAATTTTGATAAAAGGATGAGGACTGAAGCTCAGGAATAAATTCTGATGCATGGCTTCCGATAAATGATTCCCTGTTTTTCCCAAACAAGGAAATAGCTTTTGTATTGGCTGCAATTACTTTCATCTCCTCGTCAAAAACGACAAAGCCATCCGACATTCCCTCCCTGATACTCCCCAAAAATGCTTCCGATTCTGCGATTTTACCGATATATTTTGATTCCCTGGATTTAACCACAAGAGCACTTCCAAGTGTTGAGATGGCAATCGTAATAATGATAATAATCGTGAGAAGGATGAAGATTGGTGTAAGGGGTTCTTCAACCTTTGTTAGAGATGCACTTGTGTAAATAAACAGATTATAACCGTTTACCCTGGACAGGTAGCCGATTTTTGTCTTTTTATCAAAACCCGTTCCGCTAAGTTTTCCGTCTTTTTTACTTGCTACAAGACTTAATATCTGGTCGGCAACAGTTCCCTCAGAATTTTTATCCCTTAAATATGGAACTCCGTTTGTATCAAGAATAAAAAAGAATTGATCATTTTTGAGGAATATGAGATTAATCTTAAAATTAGCTTTGCCTGTTTGTTCACTTTTAACAATTGGTCTGATGTCGGTTCGGATGTCTATTTTTTGATAGATATACCCCATTCTTATCTTGTCTTTTGAAAAGACGGAGGTGAG
Source organism: Ignavibacteriales bacterium (assembly GCA_016714125.1). Lineage (GTDB taxonomy): Bacteria > Bacteroidota > Ignavibacteria > Ignavibacteriales > Ignavibacteriaceae > UTCHB3. The sequence continues at coordinate 112,092 of JADJNX010000021.1, forward strand.
GATCACAGGTGAGGGGATTATAGCATCGAGTTCATCCTGGATCAGTATGGGTCTACGTGATGTATCTGCGATTGACAAATATCTGGAAGAAACAGGGAATTCAATTTGATGTCCTGTTGTGATTAGAGGTACCCCGTTTGTATCAAGAAACGCGATTGTGGTATAGTCGTGATTTGCCCGTAACTGCTCAAATAGTTCGGTCACTCTATGATTTGCCTGGTCGTCGTTAAGGAAAGAGTAGTCAGGCAGGGATTCGAGCAATACGTTATTAATCGCCAGATAAACCCCTTCAGCTTTCCTTTCGCTGATCCAATAGGCAACTCTGTTTGCTTTCTGAACGGTGAGGGTTTTTATCTCCTCATATTTCTCATTCACGAGGTTTTCTCTCGTCTGATTATAATAGTAGTAACTTGTGGCAACAACAGAGGTAATCAGTAAGATAAAGATTGAAGCGAGCCCTGCCAGGTGCCTTTTTGTTAATTGGTTACTTTCTAACATATTAGATCACACAAAAAGTAACTATTTTATTTTGGCTGTCTCTTTTTACCCTTCTAATTCTTAAATTGTCTTTGCGAATTTAATTTTATTCACTCCCATAAATGGTCTGAGGAGTGTTATTTTATTTCAAAACTTCTGTTTTTAACTGATTACCAACAGGAACCGGAATGCCTAATTTACTTATACCGGAGAATCCGGGCATATTTGTGAACAATATACCATTGTTTATCCGTAAGGTGAAGGTGGTAAAAAAACGAATGGAGATGACCATCCCATTTGAAACTTCGTTTGGCAGGTTCACTTCGCTTACCCGGCTTTTTCCTGTAATCGAATTTGAGACGGAACAGGGAGAAGTTTTTACCGGAATGGGGGAGTGCCCACCGCTCGATGCACCCTGGTACAATTACGAATGTCACAGGACAGTGGAGGTTGAACTTGGCTATATAAGTTCATCCCTTACCGGCAAGCCGGTGGAGTTAAACGATGGAATTGTCACTCCGGGACAATCACCTGTTACCGATATTTATTCTTTTATAAACAAGTATAAATGGATAGTTGGACATGAAATGGCAAAAGCAGGAGTTGAAGGAGCTTATTGGGATGCTGTTGCACAAATGAATTCTGTGCCTGTTTCAACTCTGTTTGGTGGGACAAAAAAGAATGTTTTGGCAGGGACAAGTGTTGGTCTTGAATCGACGATTGATTTGTTTATGAAGAAAATTGAGTATGCGGTTGAAGGGATGAAAGTAGCCAGAATCAAGATGAAGATAAAGCCGGGGAAGGACATTAGATATGTTGAGGCAGTGAGAAAAAAATATCCAGAAATTTTATTACAAGTTGATGCAAACGCTGCTTATGATTTGTTTAATCCATCGGATATCGCACTCTTAAAAGAACTTGACAATTATAAATTGACCATGATTGAACAACCCGGCAGGAATGACGACATCATGGATCATTCACGACAACTGGCGGGACTTACAACTCCAATTTGTCTTGATGAAAGCATCTTAAATGTTGTTCATACACGGAAGGCAATTGAATTGTGGGATCACTATTCAGACATAAAAAAACTGATAATCAATGTAAAACCACCCCGAGTTGGGGGTTTTCTTGAGTCATTAAAAATCGCACAACTTTGTTACAACAATGGTGTGTCTGTGTGGTGTGGCGGGATGTATGAATCGGCACTTGGTAAAACCTCAAATGTCCATTTTTCATCCAGAATAGAAGTTAATTTACCGGGGGATCATGTCTCCCAGGCTCCATACTTCAAAGAGGATATTGCGGAATCACCTGTTTATGAAAATGGTGAGATTATGGTTCCCGAGGGGATTGGTTGGGGATTGAGGGGAAGTAAACTCTAAATTTCCTTTGTGATTTTGTACCGTTGTGACCTGAATCACCACTTACCATTAAACCATTAATGAATTTAAGGTGTCCTATATCCAAAAAAGGAGAACCTTATGAATCGTTTTTTAATAATTTTTTTACTCAACATTTTAATCTTTAATCCGGTATTTCCACAGACAATAATTAATCAAAGAGAAAAAGACGGGGAGAGATACCTCTACCTGAATTTTGTGGTTAATGCTCACGATTTTACAGAACCGGCACAGGCCTGCAAAACTCTGATGAGAGCTGGACACATTTTTAATAATTACGGAATCAAAGCCGATTTCTATTTTGTAGAACAGTTAATCACCAACATTGTACAATTTTATCCCTGGTTCCCTGATTCACTTAAAACCCTCGGGATGGGAATAAATCTGCATCACCGGGCACCACACATTCTTTCTTTTAAGTCGTCGTACATCAACAATTTAGCCAAGAAACCACTTGATACATTAGTATATGTCCTCGATTCTTATGAAAAATATCGTCTTGATCTCGTTACGGGTGGATATAACTCGTCGTACAAGGGTGGCTATAAATATGTAAAAGAAGTATTTCATGAGGCACCTTTTACTGTATCGACAGGTGAAAGTGGGCCTACATCAACGATGGGCAGGGCAGATATTATAGCGTGTAAAAGTATGGGTGCTGAAGGACTGCTCCTCTTCCACGAGGAGGGCTCAGACCCTGATTACCCGTTATTTTATTCCCAGGGGATGTTATTGCGACCTGTGGATTTTAGTATTACACGGTGGACTGCGGGTTCACAGCCGGATGATGAATTCTGGTGGGAGATGATTGGAACACCTGATGAAACAGAATATTCCCCGGCTCGTTATCTTGCTTCAAAAATGAACACAATCAACAATAATCAGTTGAACTTCGCAAATGCAATAATTCATGAAACCGACTTTCATTATAATCTGCCACCATGGCGTGCATGTTATTACTCCGACTCGATGTCAACCGTACCATTACAGGCACCATTTGATACTTCACGGACCAATTTCTGGATAAGGACAAATTCGGAACAACAGGAGGAAAGACTTTGGAGTTATTACGATTCCCTCGCCGCTTATGCAGCATCAAATCCAAACATTAAAACATATATAATGAAAGACTTGAAGTCGATAATTTCCTCTGATATTGAAAGGAGTGTTTCAATAAACCAGGTTTACAATATTGCGAACACAATTACTTCGTCTAATCCCAACAATTTTCCACCAAGGTTTTTTACTATTGCCGGAGATTACTTTTCAATTGCCGACGCGTATTACACCTTAACAAAATCGTTATCCGAGTATTTAGCAACGGGGTCTCTTCCGGGGAGTATAACCACAGTAGATATCAATGGTCCATTTGATACAACAGTAGTTAATCTTTCCTCACTTTTACCACTTGATTCATTATCAGTTAAAAAAGCTGTGGAGTTCAACGATTCACTTTTTAACTATTATGCCTCAAATAACAAGTTTCTGTCTCGAATACCTTCAAGTGTTATTACGAACGGATTTCCTTCTGCCAATCCTTTGGAGTTTCTATTCGTTGCTGCTTCTGCATTAAAAAAAATATTTATGAGACGGGAAGAATAGGTTCTATTACACCAAAGAGCATCTCTTACACAAATAAACCAATTTTTCAAAATCCTTCAAAATGGAGTGAAAAACCCGCCAGAAGAATAAGTGTTACAAGTGTTGAAGATGAAGACCCCTAAATTCCGGATGAATTTAAGGTGTCGCAAAACTTCCCAAATCCTTTTAATCCCTCAACAAGCTTTAAGATAAATTTGTTGGGAGCAGGAGTTTGTGATGTTAAAATCTATGATATCTCCGGTAAACAGATTCACGGCGAAATACTTACGACGGATGGTTCTGAATTGGTTTATAATTTTAACGGTGGGGAGATGGCATCAGGTGTATATTTTTTCAAATTTTCATCTAATAACAATGTAATTGTCAAAAAAGCAATTTTAATCAAATAGAGGAGTAAACAATGTTTAGATATTTTTCAGCTTTAATAATAATTGTAGTGTCACTGAATGCACAAACACCTGTTTATATAAACCTTGGCTCTCACAATGAAGTAACGGACCCGATTCTTTACGATACGGATAGTGTTGGCTTCATGCAAAGCAGGAGTTTTTTAATCGAATTGGCAAATATCGTAGTTTCCAAAAATGCAAAATATAATTTTCAAGCTGATTGGAGGTTTCTGCAGGGAGTTATAAATTTTGATAAAGGAAATGACCCTTCGACTAACGGTAAAAATGTACTTAAATGGTTATCGGAGGATAGTCAAAAGAAAATACAGGTGGATGCTCATTCTCATCAGTCAAACGGATATAATTACGCTGATGTGGCACAACTTATTTCAAATTGTGGAGTAAGTGATTCAAAAATTGTTGGTGGGTTTTTGTGGAATGACACATTGGGGCTAAAAAGCTGGTTACTTTTTGAGAATGGCATGAGAGGGGAAAAATTTCCGCTCAAAATCTGGAAACCGGATATTGTTTGGGGTTCAGCAACAAAAGGGATGTTCCACAATGGAGATTTAAATGCTTTTGGTTCATGGAGGCCGGCAGGGGCATGGAATATGATGACACATGATCCTTCAAAAAGAGTTCGTTTACATGGGAATGCATGCCATAATCAAGTAACCGATTCAACTGAGATAACTGATAACTTAAATACACTTAATGAGATGTTGGATGCCATTGCGAGTGGGGGATTACCGGCGGGTAATTTTTATACTGCCACAATAATGTTTAATCAGAGGGATTTCAGCACAGAATATATCCAAAAAATAAGCACTCTTATCGATTCTCTTAATGTTTTGGCACAGAGCGGCAAAATTATTTGGGGTACCGTAGGTGAAAAAGATTCCATCTGGCGGACTATTTATGGCGGTTCACCCCATTTCATAACTTGTGATAACTACCTGACATCGATCGATGATCCTGAACCAATGCCAAACAGTATCGATGTGAGTCAAAATTACCCAAACCCGTTTAATCCTGTTACTACTCTGAGATTTATGCTGAATAAAAACAGTGATATCAGATTAAGTTTTTACAACAGTACAGGTGAGTTGATATCTGAGGAGTTCCTGAATAATCTATCAGCGGGAGAACATCAATATCAATTTAACGGATCATCTCTGCCATCAGGCGTTTATTTTTGTCGATTGTCATCCGGTGAGTTTTCTGAATTAAAGAAAATGGTTTTGTTGAAGTGATTTTTTGAGAATAGTTCACGGCTGATAAAACAGAGATTTATAAAATAAATACATATTCAATAAACTTGTGGAAGGAATATTAATTACTGTTTAACTTTATCCCGGAATTCATTTTAATTATTCTTTGATTTATGCTTAAGTTTCGTAATGTTTTATATTTATAGAATTATGAATGAAAACCGGTTTTTTATCCGACATCCATGAAGACGTTAAAAGTCTTGAAATTGCCCTTAAATTCTTTGAAAAAGAGAAATGCGACTTTATAGCCTGCCTCGGTGATATTGTTGGCTTTGCATACCCCTATTTTAAATATTTAGATACAAGAAATGCCAATGAGTGTATTAGATTGGTTAGCGAAAATTGTAAGTATGCTGTAGCCGGCAATCACGACCTTTTTGCCATTAAAAAAACACCTCATCATTTCTCCGGCTTTCAATACCCCGATGACTGGTATGAATTACCTTTTGAAGTTAGAGAAAAAAAGGCGAGAGGTAAAGTTTGGTTTTATGAAGAAACTGAACTTAAAAACAATTTGAATGATCTCTCCAAAGAATTCTTAAATAACCTCCCTGAATATTTAACGATAGAGCTTAAAAGCGGTAAAATCTTTCTTTCCCATTTTTGCTCTCCCGATATCACCGGTTCCACAATTTTTTTCCCCTCCCAGACTTTTCATTTACGGAATCATTTTAGAATGTTGTTAGAAAATGGCTGTAAATTAGGTTTCTCTGGCCATGGTCATCCCGAAGGATCAATCATTGTTGACGAAGACAATTTTAGTCATAAAAAATATGGCGAAAATAAAATTGAACATAATCCTTGCTGGGTTGTAGTGCCGTGTGTTGCAAAAACTCAGAGATTAAACGGTGTCGCAATTTTTGACACGGAAACCAAAACTGTAAGGACAGTTCAAATTAACTCTCAATTAAACAAATCCCTCCTTTAAGGAGTAATAATGAGTAAAAAAAGCACATTCTCTAAAATATTTACTTTTGCGAAGGTCCTTCTTCCTACTCTTGCAAGCATCGGATTATTCAGTATTGCACTTTTTTGGGTTGTGATACCCCGCTTCGAAAATATTATTATGGATAAAAAACGGGAAATGTTGAGAGAGTTAACATATTCTGCGATCAGCATGATAGCAAATTGGCACCAAATGGAAGAATCGGGAGAATTAAGCAGGGAAACGGCGCAGTTATCGGCGATTAAACAGATTAAATCCTTGCGTTACGGAGATGAACTCAAGGACTATTTTTGGGTCATGGATACCGTTCCTAAAATGTTAACTCATCCTTATAGACCTGATTTAAACGGAAATGACTTATCAAATGTTACCGATTCCAAGAACAAAAGTTGTTCGTTGAAATGGTAGATCTTGTAAATCTAAGTTCCGAAGGGTTTGTTGATTACATGTGGCAATGGAAAGACGATTCAACAAGAATTGTTCCCAAGCTTTCCCATGTTAAAAAATTTGAACAATGGGGCTGGGTTATCGGTACCGGTATCTATCTTGAAGATGTAAGGGAAGAGGTTAAGGAACTTGAATCCAATATTATAACCATTTCGATTCTCATCACTCTACTTAGTTCCTCCTTTCTCTTTTTTATGGCTTTTATGAGCTACAAAAGCGAGAAAAAACGGGCGGTTGCTGAAGAAGAACTTAAAGAATCCCGTGAAAAATACCGGATGCTGGTGGAAACCTCAGGTGAGGGGCTTATTATGATTCTCGAAAATGATCAAGTCTATTTTAACAAAACAATTTATACCATTTTGGGATATGAATACGAAGAAATTGACCTGAGATTAGAAGAGATATTTCCGGTTCCTCCCGCTTCAAAAATTTTCGATTTCAAAAGCCAAAGATTTATTAAATCCTCGGAAACCACCGAGCAGTTTGAGTGTAAAATTCAAAATAAGGGAGGAGAATTTATTGACATTTTTCTCAATATTTCGCAGATTGTTTTTATCAGCAGCCCCGGTATTGTTCTAAGCATTAAAGATATCAGCCGGCATAAAGAAATTGAAGAAGAACTTGATTTTAGCAGAGAAAAATATCTTGCTCTCACTAACCGGTTAACTATAGGAGTTCTCAGAACTGCAAACGGCGATAAATTACACATTTCAGAAATAAACCCTGCGGGAGTTAATCTATTAGGCGCTTCTTCCAACCAGGAATTAATTAACTCATCTCTATTTGATTACTTTGTTGATTCCTCAATTTGTGCTTCCATAATTACCGATCTAAACTCGACCGGTTTTGTAAAAAATGTTCCTGTTCAACTCAAACAAACAGAGGGTAAAATCATTACCGTTTCACTCTCTCTTGTTGCCTCAAAAAGTTTAAACGGTGAACCTGTAATGATCGATGGCATAATAGAAGATATTACCGAGCAACAACGAACTGACAGAGATAAATCAGAGCTTATTCATGACCTGCAATCATCCGTACTTCCACTTTTCCAAAAAATTTCGCATTTTATAAAAAAAATACCAGTTTGTGGTTATGACGAGCCTGTTGACAGGGCAATCGAAATTATGAACGGGAATAACTCGGGGTCATTGCTCATTTTAAGCGAAAAGAAAGAAGCAATCGGCATTTTTACCGAACATGATTTAATTGAAAGGGTTTTAGATAAAGAAGGAACTTTGAAGGAACCTGTATTTAAATATATGAGTTCACCCGTTTACAAAATTCAGAGCGACTGCTCCATCATTGAGGCTCTTAATTTGTTTCGTAAAAAGAAAATTAAACGGCTTATAGTTCAAAGCGGTAATAAATATGAAGGTTACATTTCTTCTGATGAAATTTTTGAAGCCTCTTACTCTAATTTCCTCTTTTTTATTAAAAATATTGAAGACGCTACTAACATAGAGCAAATTATTCTAAGTAAAAATCGCCTTCAAATATTAATATCCGGTTTGGTGGAGAGCAACTCAAACGCACACAATATCACTAATTTTATTACTTTGATTGCCAATACGGTAAATAATAGAATTATCGAAATTGCGATTAAAGAATCAGGTGAACCTCCGGTTAAGTTTGCATTCTTAACTATGGGTAGCGTTGGAAGGGAAGAACAAACCTTGGCAACTGACCAGGATAACGCCATTGTTTTTGAAGATGTTAGCGATGATCTTTTGATTAGTACAAGGAATTATTTCCTCTTATTGGGTGAAAAAATTTCAAACTATTTAGCTTTGTGTGGTTATGAATTTTGCCCGGGCTTAATCATGGCAAAAAACGAAAAGTGGGTACAGCCTTTTTCGGTCTGGAAAAAATATTTTACAGAGTGGATAACTGAATCAAGCCCGCAAAACTTGCTTGATATAAAAATATTTTTTGACTTGCGCCCCGTTTACGGTGATCTGGATTTAGGTAAAAAGTTACAGGAACATTTTTATTTTGCTGCCATTAGCTACAGACCTTTTTTCATTTTTATGTGTGGGAGTGTTAAAAATAACTCATTACCCGAAAGCATGATGAAACTAAAATCCAATCCCGATATCAAACTTCTGCTTTTACCCGTCGTCGATTTTGCCCGTATCTATGCGATTAAATATAAATTTCAAGATCAAAATACTTTTAAAAGGCTTGAACTCATCTATTCGCAAGGTCTTATTTCTTATACGTTGTATAAAAACATCGTTTATTTCTATAATTATCTGATGAATTTAAGGCTTAAACATCAAATTGAGTGTATTGAGGCTAATCTCGAGATCAGTAATAAAGTTCCGCTTCAAAGTTTAACTGAAACCGATTTACTATTACTAAAACGATATTTTGATGTTTTAGAAGAGTTAAGAAATAAAATAACTTTAGATTTCAAGTGAGATCATCAATATTAAATCATATCTTTTTCAGTAAAACTTTCTTTGATGGTTATGATTTAAAAATAAACCAGAATTTCCATACATTTTTGGATATAAATAAGTTCCTTTTTTTTGTGATAATTTTACTTATTGTAACTTTGAAGAACAAATTATAGTTTTTTTAATTCTTAAAATCTTGGCAGAAGCAGGAGATTTAATAATGGCAATAGAGTCAAAAAGAGTAAATGAAATTCTTGAATCTGAAAAATTCAAAGAACTAGTTAAGAAAAGGTTTCCTGTATCCTTAACCTTAACCGCTGTAATGCTGACAGTTTATTTCGGCTTTATTTTAGTGATTGCTTTCCAAAAAGAACTACTTGCTACAAAATTAGGAGGTAATATAACTTTAGGATTACCCGTAGGTATCGGTATAATCGTTTTTGCCTGGTTGCTAACTGGAGTTTATACTCGCTGGGCAAATCAAAAATACGATAAAGCCGTCCGCGAACTCAGAAATGAGATATTGGAATAATTCGTTTAAGTTGTTTTTTAATTTTTACACGGAGAATCTAATTGGAAAATATTGATACATCATTAGGAAATGTAAATATTGCGTCGATAATAATCTTCTTCGCTTTTGTCCTTTTAACTTTGTTTATAACCTACTGGGCAGCAAAAAAAACTAAAACCACTTCTGAATTTTACGCCGCCGATAGAAGTATTTCCGGCTTTCAAAATGGATTGGCTCTCGCGGGTGATTATATGAGCGCCGCCTCTTTCCTCGGTATTGCGGGTATGGTCTCACTCAAAGGATATGACGGATTAATTTATTCGATTGGTTTTCTTGTGGGTTGGCCTATCGTTATGTTTCTAATTGCCGAACCACTAAGAAATCTTGGTAAATTTACTTTTGCCGATGTAGTCGCTTTTAGATTAAAGCAAAAACCCGTTAGAATTGCTTCTTCAATTGGCTCGCTTATGACAATAGTTTTTTATCTAATCGCACAAATGGTAGGTGCCGGTTCGTTAATTAACATTCTTTTTGGTTTACCTTATGAAATTGCAGTTATCATTATTGGTTTTGTTATGATTATGTATGTTTTATTTGGTGGTATGCTTGCCACCACATGGGTGCAAATCATCAAAGCCGGTTTACTTCTCTCCGGTGCTACTTTCCTTGTTATTATGACTTTGGCTCAATTTGGAATGAACCCTGTTGCTCTTTTTGATCGAGCAGTCGAAAAATATTCTGATGTTGTTCTATCACCGGGCGGTTTTATTACCAACCCCTGGGATGCAATTTCTCTCGGTCTGGCTTTAATTTTAGGAACCGCGGGACTGCCACACATTTTGATGCGTTTCTTCACAGTACCTGATGCCAAACAAGCAAGGAAATCGGTTTTTGTTGCTACCGGGTTTATAGGTTACTTTTATATTCTTACTTTCATTATCGGTTTTGGTGCCATGGTGCTTGTTGGACAAGATGTAATATCAGGTTTTGATAAAGGCGGAAATATGGCGGCTTTATTATTAGCAGAATCCGTGGGAGGGAAGTTTTTCTTAGGGTTTATTGCTGCCGTTGCCTTTGCCACCATTCTTGCGGTTGTTGCAGGATTAACGCTTTCAGGTGCTTCCACGCTCTCGCATGACCTATATGTAAATGTTCTTAAAAAAGGGAAAACGGATGAAGTAGGAGAGGTTAGAGTTGCCAGAATTTCTACGTTGATTATCGGCGCAATGGCTATCGGATTAGGATTGACATTCAAGGGGCAAAATGTAGCATTTATGGTTGGTCTCGCTTTTGCTATTGCAGCAAGTTCTAATTTCCCTTCGCTGATTTTGTCTATTCTCTGGAAAAGATTTACCACTAAAGGAGCCGTTGCCAGTATCATTACAGGAGCCGGTTTATCGGTCATTCTAATTATTCTCAGCCCTACTGTTTGGGTTGACATTTTTGGATATAAAACAGCAATTTTCCCTCTGAAAAATCCGGCTTTAATTTCTATGACCGCCTCATTTATTGCAGGATATTTAGCTTCAATTTATTCTAAAGAAGATAGTGCTGCAGAGAAGTTCGAAGACGAAAAACTTAGAACTTATCTCGGAATAGGTGCAGAATAATAATTTTTACAGGACTATATAAAATGAAAAACTTTTTTCTGTTCTTTATGGCTTTTACTGCTTTTGCTTTTGCACAAAGTGAAAAGACATCGCCCTCGATTTCATTTTTCGGTTTCTTAAAAACCGATGTATTTATGGATACCCGTGAAGGTGTTTCTATTAGAGAAGGGCATTTTTTACTCTATCCTCAAAACGAAAACCTTGATGCTCAGGGTAAAGATATAAACGATAAGGCTTCTTTTAACATCCTTTCGATTCAAAGCCGGTTAGGTGCTAAAATTTCAGGCCCCGATGTTCTTGGTGCTAAAACCTCTGCATTACTTGAAGGTGAGTTTTTTTGGGCACATCGATAGTGATATAAACGGTTTTAGACTTCGACATGCCATGATCAAATTTGATTGGACTAACACTTCGCTCTCCATTGGTCAATATTGGCATCCCATGTTTGTTCCGGAAGTTTCACCGGGTGTAGTTTCGTATAATACCGGAGTGCCGTTCCAACCTTTTTCGAGAAATCCTCAAATTAGATTGGTTCAATCTTTCGATAAACTAAAGCTCATCTTCGTTGCAGCAAGCCAGAGGGATTTTTCCTCACCGGGGCCATCAGGCTTTTCAAGTATGTATTTGAGAGAAGCCATTATACCAAACCTTCACTTTCAAATTCAATATGCCGGCTCTTCTTTTTTTGCAGGAGCAGGTGTTGATTACAAAAAGTTAGTGCCCAGAATTGTGACTGCAAATAATTACAAAACCGATGCCGCTATCAATAGCATTTCTTTTATAGGTTACGCTAAATTAATTGTTAACGCACTTACCTTCAAAGTAGAGGGTGTTTATGGAAGTAATTTGGCTGATCAATTGATGCTGGGTGGATATGCCGTTAAGTCAACTATAAATGCCGTTACCGATGAAGTTGAATACACACCTCTTAAAACTTTTTCTGTTTGGGGTGAATTTTCGACCGGTAAAGATGTTGAGTTTGGCGTTTTTGGTGGTTATGCCATGAACCTGGGCGCCGATGATAATGTTGCCGGGCAATCGTATAATCGTGGTGGTAATATTGAATCTGTTTCTCAGGGTATCACCCAGATTACAACTTAATTATGGTCCAGCTCGATTTTCAGGCGAAATCGAATACACCGCTGCTAACTACGGAAAAGTTAACAATAATAACAAAGCCAAGGTTGAAAACGCTAAATCTTTCTCTAATGTAAGGGTTGTTTTAGCTGCTTATTATTTCTTTTAATAGAATAATTTTTCAACTCAAGGTGAGATTCGCTGTTCTTAATAATCGCCATAAAGAGTGAATAGAACAGGAATTTTTGAATAACTTTTAAGGGGCGAATAATTTCTTGTTCGCCCTTTTGATTATCGACACAAAACTTTGATCATTCTCTAAAATAAAAAAAGCCTTGCAAAGGTTAATTTTCAAGGCTTAATATGTGAGTTGGTCCACTTGGAAAACGTTGCATACTTAATAACCATGTCCCGCAGAATTATTTAGATTCATTAGGCATTAAAGATTTCCGGAAAGAACATCAAGTGTGCTTTTACTGCCAACAGCTACAGCTTACCTAAAAAACTACTTTTTGGTTACGAACCCGGTCTCATATTTGACAACTGTTTCTATGCTGCTTCTGATCTGTGTATCTCCGAATGCGTAAATATTGGGGTACTTTTCGGTAATCTTTTGCATAAGATCATTTTTAAAAGTAATATCGGTTATCGAATATAACTGTTCTCGCTCGAAAATATAGGAATATCTGTTTTGTGACCATCTCCCTTGTTTGTCGAATAAGTTCTCGTTTTTTAAACCACCATCGCGATTACTTAAAACCTCTCTCCCGTAGAGATCGTACGCAATAACAGCATCTACTTTGTTTATCTTGTGTACAAATTTGTTCCCCGTCTTTTTATAGTCACCCACTTCGATCAACTTCCCCTTGTCATAAATAAAATTAAAGTTGATTTTGTCTGATGGGGGAGATTGGGACCATATAGAATTAATTTGTCCAAGAGAGTCGCGAGAATATCCCGACAATTTTTTGACGTATGGGATATGCATGAGATTTCTATCAATTCGTCATCCTCATTATAGGAGAACTCAAAAACTTCTTTTGCAAAAATTTCTCCCGGTTTCAAAACCGAAGTGATCAACAAACCTTTGGATGAGTAGGTGAAGATGGCTACTGTATCTTGATCAATTACATGAAACTCTTTTGAAATCCCATTCTTTTTGATAGCTGATGTATGGTAAGGCATTAACTTTTCCCTGTTCATGTTTCCAATTTCGTTGTAACCCCAATCACCGGTAGTCAGTCCGAGAGAGGGGATAAACTCTTGTGCATAAGAACTGATTGTAAATAAACAGAAAAAAACTGACAAAAAAATATTGCAAAACTGCTTCATGATTTAATCTTTTAACAAAAAATAAATTGTAAAATAACCGAATTTAGTAAAAAGTGGAATTTATATTGCTATCGTTTTCATCTGATTTTTAACAACAGCACTATTATTATAAAAATAGTTTCCAGATTTAAGCGAAAGTTGTGTTGTCAACCTTGTGGTGTGTGAACCAAGGGATGTGATGATTTTTAGCAATAAAAAAGCCTTGCAAAGGTTAATTTACAAGGCTTAATATGAGAGCTGGTGAAGGGATTTGAACCCCCGACCGGCTGATTACAAATCAGCTGCTCTACCAGCTGAGCTACACCAGCAATCAAAATAATTAGATTCCAAATATAAGGGTTCTACAATTATTAAACAAGAACCACCAACAAAAAAATTAAATTTTAATCAATTTTATTTAGAAAAAGTTGCATCCACAATTTTTATTTCGCTTGGGTATGAGATATTTCCCAAAGTTGTTGCAACAACGGGTCTTGCATAAAGCTGGACATTACTCGAACCACTTCCAACACCACTGACCTGCATTGCCAAGTTAAGAAGACTTTCATATCCTTGATCTTTTATAACTTTGGCGAGATCAATACTCAAATTTATCGGGATATTTTCAACTTCTCCGGTACCGGGGATTGAAACAGCATTTGCAATATTTCCCTGAATCAATTCCTTGCTGTCAACAACAAGTCGGAAGGGGAGTGATGTAAGTTGTGCATCGGTTCTTTGATATCCACCTGTTCCATCATTTGGATTAAGAGCAGCAAGATTTAATGTGAATGTCAATGGGAGTGAACCTTGGAAGAAGGATTGTGTAATTTGCGCAATTTCAAAAACATTTAATTCTGAAATGCTTCTTTTGCCCAATATTTGAACTCCTGCCACTGAAATTGATGTTACTCCCTGGAGCTTAAACTGTAAACGGGAGAGGTTAAGAAAACTTTGCACAATTCCACATCCTGCAAAAAGAAGTGTGAAACTTACTATCACTATCATATATAGTTTTTTTGACTGCATATTTATTTCCTCATTGGATTTTATTCTAAAACTGAAAAATTTTGTGACTTAAGGTAAAGATAAATTATAGATACATCTGTGACATTTAAAAGTATCCTTCACCCTTAATTATTTTATTAAATTATATTCTCAATTTAAGTAAATTTTAAATTATGTTTTTTTTAATCTGAGAACCAAAGTTTTCACTTGTAACGCCGGACCATAAAATGAAGTTTGTTTCTAAGTTTTTCCTTTTGTCGATTTTATTAATCCCTGTGCTCATAAACGCCCAGGATAAAAGTCTATTGTTAAATTCACCCAAATCGGATGTTTTTATGCAGGGATTTTACTGGAACTCACCTCCGGGGGGCATTTGGTGGGATTCATTAAAAGCACTCTCGACAAGACTGTCATCAGCGGGATTTAGTTCCATTTGGTTCCCGTCCTCTTCAAAATGGGCTGGGGGTGGATTATCGATGGGTTATGATCCGTATGATCACTACGATTTTTGTGATTACAATCAAAAAGGGAGCAGAGAAACAAGATTTGGGAGTAAAACTGAGTTGAAATCGGCGATTGATGCGTTTCATGATGTCGGGATGCAGGTTTTTGCTGATGCAGTTGTAAGACACATGATGGGCGGGGAGCAAAAAGTCCCCTATGAATGTCGTCCACTTCATAATGGAAACTATATAGTTCCTGATTCAGCATATATGCTTTTTCAATATCCTTCAGGATCGGGCAGATTCAAAAAAACTGCTGCATCCTTTTATCCAAATTCGGTGAATTGTTGGGTTGATCCTTTATTTGTTCAGACAGACCCCATTTTTAGATTTGGTGAGTGGCTCGACCACAACAAACAGAGTGTAAAAGACAGTCTCATTGCCTGGGGTAATTATCTTCGTAACGAACTTGGTTATGATGGTTTTAGACTTGATGCGGTAAAATCGATAAATCCGGCATTTATGGCGCAGTGGATAAACGGTTCAAATCCCGGTGGTTATGCAGTTGCTGAGTTGTGGGGAAGTATGTCGGAGATTGGAAACTGGCTTCAAGTTGCCAAATATCAAAATGGTGCAAATGTAGCGATGTTCGATTTCCCTCTTAGATATTTTCTCAGGGATATGTGCAACACCACCAATGGTGGTTTTAACATGAACAACCTGGATGGTGCAGGACTTGTAAATGCTGGCTTTTCAGGTTTTGATGTTTCAACATTTCTTGAAAATCATGATTTTGACAGAAAAGGGTGGGATGGTACCATCGACACCGGACATGATCCTGTGATCTACAATAAAGATTTGGGTTATGCCTATATAATGTTTGCAGAAGGAAGACCATCGGTCTTTTTTAAAGATTACATCGATTTTGGTTTAAGTGGTAAGATTGATACTCTCATCTGGATTCGTCAAAATTTCCTCGGTGGGGAACCACCAAAAGAGCGGGCCTGAATCCGTATTATATCCGTCAGGACGGAAATATAAATCAGGGCGAGCTTTCAAATGATATTTATGTTGCCAAAAGAAATGGATTTGGGGCACAAGCGGGTGGATATATTGTCATGAATGACAACCCAACCCAATGGATCGATGTTTGGGTTGATACTGACAAACCAATCGGAACCTGGTATAAAGATTTTACCGGTCACGATGCAAATAAACAAGTGGTAGCCGGAGTTGGAGGGAATCCACCAAACAGAATTAAACTGTGGGCTCCACCAAGAAGTTATACAATTTACATCCCCGACACAACAAGAAGTATCAATAATTATCCGGTGCTGCTTTCAGTTGAGGATCAGATTGGATATACAAACTCGGAATTTAAACTGCAACTTATTGCATCAGATGTTAATGATACCGCGTTAACATTTTCGCTTCAGGCGAATCCCGGCTGGTTAAGTGTAAACAATAGAGGATTGTTAAGTGGTACTCCAACTTTTTCAGATACGGGTCGTACAAACATAATAATTACAGTAGCAGATCCCCGTGGATTATCGGTAAAAGACACATTTGCACTTTCGATTTTCAGAAACCTTCCACCTGTTCTTTCAATGATTCCTGATACTACAATAAAAGCAACAGTCAGATATGAATATCAGCCATCAGCTTCCGATCCCGACAGTGATTCGTTAAGGTACTTTTTTGCTCAGGCTCCAAATTTCCTCAATGTGGATGTAATCACAGGCAAAATTGTTGGTAACCCGGCAATCTCTGATACAGGTAATTATGCAGTTCAGTTGAGGGTGACAGATGGAAAAGGTGCTTTTGGTGCCGCAAATTATAACCTGATTGTTAAAGCTAATCTCGATACCGTAATTGCGACTTATGGTAAACCACTCATTGATGGAAATATCATAAAGGGTTTGGATGACTGGCGACCTGAGTGGCTGGTAGTCGCAGATTCAGATACCGACAGCTATTGGAGTCCTGTTGATACGATGAACAACGAACTTCTTGGAATTTATTCAACCTGGGATGCAGACTCACTTTATCTTGGAATCGACTACAAATTATTCGACACTTACAACACGATGATGGTATATATTGATGCCGGATTGCCAGGTGGCGAGACCAATTTTAACAGTCAACAAGGTTATTACGGAGATTACGCCAAGAATTTCAGATTCAGGCCACAGGATGCGATAGACTTTTTTATTCCTGCTTACCATATAACCAAACCAGGAATGTATAAGGTAGTTGACAGCACAAGTGTTGATATGACCACAAAGGTTAATACTCAAAGAGGCGCTAATGCGATGGGAGCAGAAATTGCTGTCGCATGGAACGATTTATATGAACTTGGTGTCGGACAATTACCGGTTGGTGTGAAACTCAAATTTGTTGCTCTTGTTGCCGGTGGATTTAATTATGGTGCCGGAGATGCAGCACCGGATAATCCTGATGTTGATGGAAACGCAGGACCCGACTCATTGATCAATCTCGCGATGATTGAACCTGATAAAAACGGGGACGGTTTCCCTGACCCTACTCTCTTTATTTCTGATATCAAAGAATCTGAAGGTAGTTTATTACCAAAAGAGTTCTCACTATCGCAGAATTTTCCTAATCCTTTTAATCCATCAACGAGAATTCAATTTTCATTACCTGAAAGAAGTGTGGTGAAATTAAAAATTTATGACGTTCTTGGCAGAGAGCTTTTGGTACTTGTGGACGAAGAGTTTGCCCCCGGTCAATATTCTGTAAATGCGGAAATGTCACAATTTTCAAGTGGAATTTACTTTTATCAACTTGTAACACCGAAGTTTTCTGAAGTGCGTAAGATGATTCTGGTCAAATGATTCCTTTGAAAGATGATTCAGACATGAATCAAAACCTTCTTGAAGAATTGAATAAGGAAAAAGAGAAAAACGAGGAACTTCAAAAACGACTTGAAGATTTAACCACTCAATTTTCCGACAATTTAGAGTTGGTTGGCAAGTTCCTTGCGATGATCTCTCATGAAATCAGAACACCCGTGAATTCACTGCAACAAGCTGCCAAACAACTTCAAGCTGATCTCGGTTTTTTTAATAACAAAGATATTACAAAACTGACTTCCATAATGGTGGAAGACAGTGATCGGCTTTCACGAACAATTGATCTTATGGTGCAGGTTTCCCAACTACAAAGTGGGACTTACAATCCAAAACCGGAAAGATTTGATATTTTTCATGAGGTTCTTGCTCCGATTATTGCTGCGAAAAAGTCCCTGGTAGAAAGAAAAGGGGTGCGATTTATTATAAATTCGACAACCTTAAACTGTGAGGTTATTGCCGATAAATACTCTTCTATTCAGATTTGTTCAAATCTTATCGATAATTCCATAGTTTATACTGAAAAGGGAATCATCGAGATTGATATAACCCGCACTCCGGATGCCAGATTACAAATCTCGATCATTGACACCGGTATTGGAATGGATGAAGAATATCTCGAGGAAGTATTTAATCTGTTTTCACAGGAATCTCAGGGTTACACCCGGAAATATGAGGGAATTGGACTCGGTTTAACGGCAGTGAAAGGCTTTTGTGAGATCAACAAGATAGACCTTTCAATTAAATCAGAAAAATATGCCGGAACTGTTGTAACACTGGTGTTTGCGTAATTTATTTAAGTACTACCAACAAAATTGTTAAAAAAAAGGCTGACTCGTGAGAATCAGCCTTTTTTAATTTTACTCAAATAAGAGATGTTATTTTAAGATTGGGACAACTGACCACTGTCTTTCTCCACCGGTCTGTTCAACCTTGCCATTGACATGGATGTAAACATCAATTTCGGAACGGACACCAAAATCACCTTTAAGGTAGATTCCGGGTTCGATTGAAAACGAAGTTCCGGGGAGAATAAGACGCATATCCTGAGTTTCAAAATTATCGTTATGAGGTCCCGTTCCATGAAGAGTTGTGGTGATGGAGTGACCGGTTCTGTGGACAAAATATTCAGCATATCCGGCATCAGCAATCACTTTGCGTGAAGCATCATCAACTTCCCATCCTCTAATTTCCTCCCCTTTTGCAAATCGTTCACTCACAAGATTAAACGCTGCTTCACGTGCATCTTTAACGATATCAAATATCTTAATATATCTTTCGGGTACTTCTGTGCCTACATAACCAACCCATGTGATATCCGCCCAAACACCGTTATCTTTTTTTGGTTTAGCCCAAAGGTCGATCAAAACAAAATCATCTTTGTGAATTTTTTCCCAGACTTCATGAGTGGGGGAGTAGTGGGGATTGGCGCCATTTCCATTTACACCCACAATAACTTCATGATCTGTTTCAAATCCACGCTTTTCGATTTCATCCATAATCAGTTTTTGTACTTCATATTCAGTTGTTTCAGCGGTGGATTCAATTTTTTCTTTGATAAATTTCCAGCAAAGATTTACAATATCAGTAAGAGCAATAGCGACCGGGATGTTGTCGTCATACTGTTCTTTTGTCCAAACAGCAGTAAACTCAGTTAAAAGATCACCACTTGAAACGATCTCAAGACCAAAATCTTTTAAATATTCATAGGTTCCGGCATCAAGTTTTGAAAGGTAGGGAATTGCGTTTTTTGGAGAATATTCCATTGCAACTTTTTTTACGCCTTTTAAAAGTGTCGCCATTATTTTGTTCAGGGAATTGTAATCACTGTAGGGGTGCATATCTCCGGGCAGATGGGCAAGATTGTGGAGTTCGATTGCCATAGCAACCTTTTGTGGTGTCCCTTCAGCAGGGATGAAATAAAAAAATCTTCTTGTCAGATGTGCTTTTGCAGGGAATTCGAGAACGCTAAGAGCAAGATCGTTTGATCCTCTAAAATCGTAGAATAACCAGCCGTCCAATCCGTTCTTTTTAATCAGGTTTTGTAATTTGGTAATTTTTTCTTGTGTCATATTGATACCCGGTTGATGGTTGATAACTGTGACTAATCTTAACCACTAAAATTGATGTAAAACATAACCTCAAAAATAGTTAATTTCCACTTCAATTTTCCCCCAATTTCATTCATTTTAAATTATTCGAGGCACCATGAGGCAAATCCTCATTCTTACAACTCTGTTAATCGCAACCGGTGTATATTCCCAAAGTTATGAGGGACCTGCACTTGGGAGTTATGCAAGCGGCGTTTATGTTAACACAAACTCTTTTACAAACCAACCCGTAAGCAAAGCTCCAAAATTTGAGACCGTTCGTAACAAGATCAAAATTAAAGGATTTGCTTACAGTATCGAGCATAATGAGAAGTTACCTGGTGAACTCGAAATATATAACGAGGGGGGTGCATCAACCGAAGCTGGTGGTGTTGCTTTAATAAAAAGTTTTGAAGGAAATACAGAATCCAGTTCAATTCCACCTGATCCTCATGTTGCAGTGGGACCGGATCATGTTGTTGGAACGGTTAATTCCGATTTTGCAATTTGGGACAAAAATGGTAATCTGTTGAAGCGCATCGATGCCGGCAACTGGTATTCAAGTTTTGGCGTTGATCCATTTGATCCAAAAGTGGTTTATGATCATTTTGCCCAAAGATGGGTTATGGTTTGGCTTGATCAGAGGGACTCTCCACAAAGAGGGTATATCATGATTTCAGTATCTGATGACTCAAATCCTTTAGGAACATGGAGAAACTGGTTGATGCCATCAAATATGAATGGCACAACTACCACCACCAACTGGGGAGATTATCAGGGTGTCGGTTTTGATGAGGACAATTTTCTGATAACTTCTAATCAGTTTAATTTTGGTGGCTGGTTCGATTATGCAAAGATTAGAGTGATCAAAAAATCCGAGCTTTACAATAATCCGACTGATACTTGTAAATGGTATGATTTCTGGAATATTAAATATCCCGGAAACAGCCAAAGTGTTTTTAACATAAGACCGGTAATTCATTTTACACCTTCCGACACCACATATTTTGTGCACATACCATATTATTCATCAAATGCATATGTGCTTTACAGAGTTACATACGATGGTGCCGGAATTCCTTCTCTTAGCGGAAATGCGATTCCTGTTACTACTTACAGCGATCCACCACAGGCCTCACAACCGGGTGGAGTGGCATTGGAATCGAGTGGACCGGAACTTACCAACGAACCTGTTTACAGAGATGGATCAATTTGGCTAACCCATTCAACCAGGAATCCTTTGAGTGGTTCATTTTCCGCGGTAAGAATGGCGAGACTTAATCCTTTTACATCCACGCCAATTGAACAATTAACATTTGGAACACCTTCAACCTGGTATTTTTATCCGGCGATAATGATAGATAAGGGTGGGAATATGGTGTTTACAGTAAGTCGCTCAAGTCCAACTGAATATGTGAGTGCCTATTATGTAGGAAAACAGAGTGGATCAACCACATTCACCCAACCATATCTGTTAATGCCGGGAAAAGGGCAATATCAAAAAGATTATGGAAGTGGAAGAAACAGGTGGGGTGACTACCTTGGAATTTCCCTTGATCCCACGGGTGAAACATTCTGGATGATGAGCGAATATGTTGCTGCGCCAAGTGTCTGGAGCAACAGAATTGGTGAAGTAAGAATGATGCCGGTTACCGGTGCTTCGTTGCTGACAGATATCCCCAAAATTGATTTTCTTGCAATGGAGAGAGGTAAAGAGAAAGACACAATCACCCTTCAAATGATTAATGTTGGTTCACAGCAGTTAATAATCAATTCTCTTGGTTTATCTAATTCTGCTTTTAGTCTGGCAGGACAGTTGTCATATCCCTTGACAATTAATTCGTTTGACAGTCTTGCAATAAGTGTTGTGTGTAATCCTCAAACTGCGGGGATGTTATACGATACTTTGGTTTTGGTAGATAATGACCCTGTGGAAAACAGAATTCCGATCAGAGTTGAATCTTTTGATCTTAATCCGGTGGCTCCTCAAAAAGTTCTTGTGGTTACCAATTCCACCAATGGTGGTGGTACCTTTGTGGTTAACAAGTCAACAGGTGAATCAACACTTCTTGGTTCGGCGGGTGCAACTTCATTTAGTTCAATCTCAGCCAATCCCAAAACCGGGGTAATCTACGGATTTAGAGCGAGTGGGGGACAAACTCTTCTGAATAAAATGGATGCAAATACCGGAAAACTTTATTCGCGGACTACACTTGATTTGGCAGATGTTACCGGTAGTGCATTTGATACCTCCGGAACTCTTTATCTTGTTGCAAAAAGAAGTGTATTATACAAATACAACGAAATGGATAACACATTAATCAGAACTGATTCGGTAAAATGTACAGTTTCTGCTATTGCGTTTGATCCATTGAACAACCAAATGTTTGGTTCTATTTATAAACCACTCGGAGCTGATAAGGACAAGATTCTGCGAATTATTCAGGGATCAGGTGACACAATCAGAATTGGAAATCTTGGAAACAACAAACCTGTCAGATCCTTATTCTTTGATGAAGCAGCCAATTTGTTTGGTTTTACAGGTGTGGCATCTGCAAGCGGTGAATTTACTGCTATCAATAAATCAAACGGTTTGGGAACTGTCATCGGTTCAACTGGACTGATTGGTTTGGTATCAGCAGCTTATTATCCCGGAGTTATCAACTCAATTAATGAAACAGGTGATGGTTCAGTTTTAACAGCTTACAAGCTTTTTGATAACTATCCTAATCCATTCAACCCGTCAACTGTTATTCGATTTTCAATGCCGGTTTCCGGTATGGTAACACTTCAGGTGTATAACACACTGGGAGAAAAAGTTGCTGTACTTATAAATGGAAACGTGAACGCAGGAGAACATAAGGTTGAGTTTGATGCATCAGGATTAACGAGTGGAGTCTATTTCTGTGAACTCCGCACAGGTGACTTCCGCTCAATGAAAAAGATGGTGCTACTTAGGTAGGGATGGTGGATTTGTGAAATGAAAAGTAACACAGATTCCAGGATTTCCAGATTTTCAGGATGAAGGGGACGCAGATCCACCACAGCGGACAGGTACACGCAGATTAAACGGATTTTCGCAGAGGGGGATTTTCAATAATTCCCTCTGTGTGTTCTGCGGTTTTTAAAAATTATCCTTTGCGTTCTTTGCGTCCTCGGCGGTTTAATCTGACTTCTTTGCGGATTAGCTCAAAACCCTTAAATTGTGAATTGAATGAGACATATTTTGGATGTTTGGTATTAAATGAAGTTTCTCAGATTTTTTATGAATGCAGTGTCATATCTGCTTGTGGCGATAGTCCGTGGCTATCAATTATTGATCTCACCACTTTTCCTCCCAGTTGCAGATTCTCCCCAACCTGTTCAAATTATATGATCGAAGCTTTACATAAACATGGTCCATTTAAGGGATTACGCTTGGGGATATGGCGTATTTTAAGATGTAACCCCTGGGGTGGAAGCGGGTATGATCCCGTACCTTAAAAAGTTTAGAGGGCATTAAATTGAAGTGGTTTTTTTTAATAATAGCAGTCAATAATTAAAAATTAGTAACAGTAAATAAGACCTAAAATATGAACAGAGCAGAACTTGCAATTAAGATTTTTGATACAGCCCATTTGACAGGGGAATTCCTTTTAAGATCGGGTAAAATATCCAACGAGTATTTTGATAAATACAGATTCGAAGCTGATCCAATTCTCTTAAATGAAATCGCCGATCAGATGGTAAATCTGATTCCGCTTGGAACCGAGGTTTTGGCAGGACTTGAAATGGGAGGCATACCTCTTGCGACCATCCTTTCATTAAAAACAGGTTTACCTGTCATATTTGTACGCAAAGAAGCAAAAAAATATGGTACCTGTAAAGTTGCAGAGGGTGGAGAGTTTACAGGTAAAAAAGTTTGTATAATTGAAGATGTAGTAACCACAGGTGGACAAATCAATTTAAGCGCTGTTGATCTCAGGGAGCAGGGAGCGGAAGTTGATTCGGTACTCTGTGTGATTTTAAGAGAGCCAAAAGCTTATGATAACCTTGGAGAAAAGGGACTTGGACTAATACCTCTTTTCACGATGGAAGAGATTAAACAATTTAAAGAGATCAATTAATAATAACAGGTTAATATATGTTCAACATGAAGAAAATTTCATTTTTAGTAGTTTTGATACTTTTTTCTGCTTCAGCGCAGGAAAAGGTGACAATCGAAAAACTTTTCCGTGGTGAATTTTCAGGTGAGTTTTTTAGAGGGGTGAATTGGTCCGAGAGCGGACACACCTATTATAAAATGGAAGACGGAACCGAAGGTTCTCAGATATTTAAAGTTGACATATCAACCGGTGATAAAACTCTTCTTGCCGAAACCAAAGATTTTGTGCCGGAAGGAAAAACACACCTCTTTCTCTCAATGATTATAAATTTAGCAATTCAGGTAAATACATCCTTATTTACACAAATACGAAAAGAGTATGGCGCGTAAATTCAAAAGGGATTATTGGATTTACAACACTGCAACAAAAAATGAGGCAACTTGGAGGAGCAGAAGCAAAACCTTCCCACATTGCAGTTCGCAAAAATTGATCCAACCGAAAAATATGCAGCTTATGTAAGAGAACACAATTTATATCTCGAAGAGATTGAAACCGGTGTTATAAAGGCTTTGACCACGGATGGAAGCAAAACAATTATTAACGGTACTTTTGATTGGGTTTACGAGGAAGAGTTTGGCATTCGTGATGGTTTCAGATGGAGCCCTGACGGTGGAAAAATAGCATTTTGGAGGCTGGATGCAAAAAACATTAAAGAATTTTTAATGATCAATAATACCGATTCACTCTACTCTTACACCATACCTGTTCAATATCCAAAAGCCGGTGAACAAAACAGTGAATGTAAAGTGGGAACCGTGGATATCAAAACGGGAAATACAGTTTGGATGAAAACAGGGGATGACCCCACAAATAATTACATTCCAAGAATGGAATGGGCTGGAAAGACCGGGAAGCTGGCTTTTCAGCATTTAAACAGATTACAAAATGAGATGACTGTCTTTTTGGGTGATCCAACAACCGGTGAAGTAAAAAAGCTCTATAACGAAAAACAAAATGCATGGATAGAAGTTGTTGATGATTGGCGATTCATAAATAATGATGAGGACCTCTTCTGGATTAGTGATAAAAGCGGATATGCACAGATGTATCTTATTTCACTGAAGACAGGAGAAGCAAGGAATATTATGAACACCAACCATGATATTATGGAATTGGTAAGGTTTGTTGAAAGCAGTGGGACGGTATATTATTATGCTTCACCAAACAGCGGGACACAGAAATACTTATTTGAAGCAAGTCTCAATGGCAAGTTTGAACCCAGAAGGATTACACCTTCTCAATTCACCGGATATAACACCTATTCAATTTCGGGTGACGGATTGTATGCTTACCATTTTCATTACAATATTAATTCTCCGGCATCAGTATATTTTGTCGAGCTTCCACACACAACACCATTAGAACTGAAATAACCAACGAAGCTCTTAAAACAAAACTTAAAAATGTTGGTTATAATTATGAGATGTTCACAGTTAAAACCCCGGGTGGAGTGGAAGTTGACGGTTGGTGTGTGTAAGCCTTCCGACTTCGATCCTTCAAAAAAATATCCGGTTCTGTTTTATGTTTATAACGAGCCCGCAAGCCAGACAGTCCTTGATAGATATGATGGTTTTATGGGATTATACCACAAGATAATCGCAGATAAAGGTTTCATTGTAATGAGTGTTGATGGCAGGGGAACTCCGGCTCCAAAAGGGCGAGAGTGGAGAAAATCAATTTATCAGAAAATTGGAGTCATTTCAACAGAAGACCAAGCGGGGGCACTCCAGACTTTATTAAATGAGCGACCTTACATGGATGCTACAAAAGTTGGTGTTTGGGGTTGGAGCGGTGGCGGGTCGATGACACTCAACATGATGTTCCGTCATCCAAAGTCTTATCATTTTGGTGTTTCAGTTGCACCCGTAACTGATCTCAGATTTTATGATTCAATCTACGAAGAAAGGTATATGGGATTGCCGCAGGAAAGTCCGGAAGCATACAAGGAATGTTCACCTGTCACTTATGCTGCAAATCTTGAAGGAAATTTATTTCTGATACACGGAACTGGTGATGATAATGTCCATTTTCAGAATGCTGAGTACCTTGTAAACAAACTTGTTGCGGCCGGGAAACAATTCAGATATATGCCATATCCAAACAGATCACATGGAATTTCAGAAGGTAAGGGAACAACAATGCACTTGTTTAACTCGATGCTGAACTTTTTTGATGAACAATTGCATAAAAAGTAGAAAAAAGTGATAAAAACCCAAGCTACTTTTTCTTATATCGTTTTTTTCTTTAGTTTTGATAGAATGATTTCTACAAAAACATACAAGGGGGGCAACCTTTAATTATTATGGTTGTAATAATCAGTAGTAATCAGACAAGACAATCACAAACATAGATTCAATAACATTAAAGCGGCATTGCTTATAAAATTTTGTTAAAAGATACACACACAGGAGTCAGTAATATGCGGTTTAGGCATACAATTTTATGTATAACCTTTCTCCTTCTCAGTTATCCGCTCTTTGCGCAGACGGGAAAAATGACCGGAGTTGTCAAAGATCAGAAAACAGGAGAGACTCTGATTGGTGCCACGATCATCATTGAAGGCACAAAACTGGGAGCCAAAACGGATTTTGAAGGATACTTTGTTATCCTGAATATATCACCGGGCAGCTACACAGTAAAAGCATCGATGATCGGGTACGGATCAAAATCATACCAGGAAGTCAAGGTCAACATCAACCAGACCACAACATTGGATTTTACTTTGGCTGATGAATCGATGACCACAGATGAAGTAGTTATCATCGCTACTCAACCCGTGATCGAGAAAGATGTTTCTTCCAGCGTCGTAAATATTTCCATGGAGGATGTAGCCAATCTTCCTATCGTAAGTGTTGCAAGTGTTATTGGCTTGCAAGCAGGTGTTCAGGGTTTAACCGTAAGAGGTGGTGGCTCAGATCAGACTGCATTTATGATCAATGGTATCACTTTTAGAGATGAAAGAGATAACTCATCATACACAGGAATCAGTTTTACTTCCGTTGAAGAAATTCAGATTCAAACCGGTGGATTTAACGCTGAATATGGCAACATCCGTTCCGGTCTTGTGAATGTGGTTACGACCGAAGGAAAAAGAGATAAATATAACGTTGTATTTCTTGGAAGATACAGACCCGCAGGAGCAAAAAACTGGGGTGATCAACCAAATGACTACAATGCCTACTACATCAGACCTTATGTTGATCCCGCTGTAGCATTCGTCGGGACAAAAAGCGGAGTCTGGGATGCCTATACAATGGCTCAATATCATGAATTTAGAGGATGGGATAAAGTTTCTCAGGAACTTTTATCCGATGAAGATCCTTCAAACGATCTCACACCTGAAGCTGCACAGCAATTGTTTTTGTGGCAGCACAGAAAACCGATGGGAATAACTCAACCCGACTACGATATGGACTTTAGCATTAGTGGACCAGTTCCCGTTATAAGTTCAAGTCTTGGTGATCTTAGATTCCTCGCTTCCTACAGAACCAGCCGCGAAATGTACGTAATTCCACTTGCAACAAATTCCTACCATGATTGGAGTACTCACGTAAAAGTTACTTCTGACATCGCACAAGGTATGAAATTTACGATTGAAGGTTTACTCGGATTACAGACAGGTACAAGCAGTTCAAGAAGTGGTGGCCCCGGAATCTTCCGCTCTGCTTATTCGATTGTTTCAGATATGGACATTCGTTCAGGAGCAAGTTATTCTGATGCGAGAGCTTTTGCCACAGATTATTGGGCACCAACAAAAGTTGACAGAAAAATGTTGGGCGCAAAGTTTGTGCATGTTCTTTCACCATCAACTTTTTATGAAGTTCAATTAAATGTTGTTGGTTCTGAATACAGTACCAATACGGGCAGCGCAAGAAACACCGGTAATGTTGTGAAAATTGGTAACAATTTTTACGATGAAGCACCTTACGGTGTATTCAGCGGATTTTCGTCAGGTATCGGAAGCTCGATGAACATGGGCTTGGGGTATTCAAACTCCAGAGACAGTTCAAAGGTTTATACCTGGAGCAGCCGGTTTGATTTTTCGAGCCAGCTAAACAAAATTATGGCGGTTAAAGCAGGTGTTGAATTCATCTACACCGATAACAATGTAAATTACGCTCTTATCGAGCCTTCACTTCCAACCAGTAATTCTACCTCAAAATGGCACACATTCCCTGTCAGGGGAGCCATTTATGGTCAGACTAAACTTGAGTTTGAAGGAATGATAGCCAATATCGGACTTCGTCTCGATTATTCTCACGCGGGCGGAGAATGGTATCTTTATGATGCTTACAACAAAGCCTTCTCAGGTGCCTTCTCTTCACAGATCGACAATCTTTTGATGAAAGAATCAACTGAGAAAATTCTTAGCCTCAGTCCAAGATTGGGCGTGGCGTTTCCAATCACTGTAAACAGCAAGTTGTTCTTCAACTATGGTCACTTCAGATCGATGCCAGCTCCTGAGAATCTTTATTTGCTCAGAAGAAACACCACAAACCAGGCAGTTACCAGACTTGCAAATCCTAACAATCCACTTCCAAAAACAGTGGCTTATGAGTTGGGTTATGAGCACAATCTTGGCGATATGTTCCTTCTTAGACTTGCCGGTTACTACAAAGATGTTAGTGACGAGTCAAGACTTGTAGGTTATGTCAGCCGCGACAACTCTGTTTCATATAGTGTTCCTGAACCAAACATGTACCGTGATATTCGCGGATTTGAAGTTACACTTACAAAAAACAGAGGTCAATGGATAACCGGTTTTGTTAACTACACATATATGGTAGCTTCCTACGGTTATTTTGGACTTCCAACCTATTATGAGAATCCTGCTCTTCAGAGAGAATCTGAAAGAAATACAGCACTTTTTGATCAGGTTAAACCCGTTCCTCAGCCTTACGGTAGAGCCAATATCGATATCTTCACGCCAATGGAATTTGGTCCGGAGATTGGTGGAGTTTACCTGCTTGAAGATATCAGAGTTAACCTGCTCGCAACATGGTCTTCAGGTACTTATTTTGCATGGACTGGACCCGGCGGAACAAGACCCGGTTTTTCGAATAATATTCAATGGAAAGATTTTTACAATTTTGACATGAGAATTTCGAAAACCTTCAGACTTGGACCTGTAGGACTTGAAATGTTTGCAGATATATCCAATCTTTTCAACATCAAATACCTCGATTACAGAGCCGGATTTGTTGATGCAAAGGATTATGATGCTTATATGCAGTCACTCCAGCTCAGTTCCGAGTTTAGTCAATTTGGATATAAAAACATAGTTGGAGAAGATAAACCCGGAGATGTAAGAACCGGAGAGTACATTCCTTGGGATGATAATGCCAGCGAATCTCAAAAAGAAGAATGGCGTAAAAATAAATCATACATTGATATGCCGAACCTTGCTTACACAGCATTCTTGAACCCAAGAGCAATCTACTGGGGTCTGAGAATAATGGTTGAACTTAAGTAATGATCAGTGAACCAGGAATGGAATATAAATCTGAGGAAATAATGAAAAAAGAATTTGTAATTAAATTTTCAAATTCGTTCTTAACTGTCTTTACACTGCTGTTGATACTTGGTTCAATGGATGTAAATGCACAGTTTAAGAATAAATGGATGTCAGTTGGCTCATTGCACAGCTGGTATTCAGAAATTGGCAGTGAGCTTGAAGAGCAGGGTTTTGTAAAAACCCAGCAGGAAGGGCTTGCTTACCCCGCAATCTACCGTTATCAGGATATGATTGCCATGAAAGGTCATTGGATTGGCGCTGCTAATTTCACCGACCCTAAAGGTGATTTTTATCCCGTTAAAGTTGTGGCGATTGGACCAAGAAACCCACAATTTTGGGCAGCATTCCCTGAAAAATTTGAGCTGATTTCAAAATATGATGCTCCTATTGTGAATGTTGATGGTAACGTTTCTTATGAAAAGGATGTATCGATTGACAGAATCGATCCAACTCTTAAAGCAGACAGAATGCTGGATAATGTGGTTCATACTCAATTGGGTTTGACCATGAACAGGAAAATCTACCAGTTCAGTGCTCCGGGATATGACAATTTTATTGTGTATGAATATACATATAAAAATACCGGAAACACTGATGCCGATCCAACTACAGTAGAACTCCCAACCAACACATTAACCGGTGTTTACTTCTACTACACCTTCAGATACGCAATCAACAAACAGGCCCGTTACGTAATCGGGAACTCTGCTGGATGGGGTATCAATACGATGGTTGACACCAGAGGTGACGGCGTTGAAGTTGACCCTGTTGGTGAACAGTTCAGATGCCAGTTCTCATGGCACGGATATCATCCCGGAAAAGAGGTTACTTATGACAATATTGGTGGACCTGTCTGGTCGATCAATTCAAATGCCGCAAGATATCTTGACAAAGGTGATACAGTAGGACGACTCGCTGCATGGCAGTTTGTTGGAAACATTACACTTCATGCCGATAAATCTGCAACTGACAAATCTGATGATCCAACTCAGCCCTCCACCACTGGATGGGAAGATTCTGACAGGAACGAATATCTTGCCGGAAACAACGCGTTTAATGTGAACAGAATGCAGGGTGAATATACACTTATGTCAGCAGGTCACAAATCACCAAGACACGCCAAATTTATTCAGCCTGATGGTAATTATGCCGCACAAACCGCTGCTCCTTATGGAACCGGAACAGGTGGAACATCAGCAGTTAATGGATATGGTCCTTACACTCTTGCACCCGGTGACTCTGTCACTATAGTATTCGCTGAAGCAGCTGCTGGTATGGGATATGAAGCCGGACTTGAAGTTGGTAAAAGATTTAAGACCGGAGCAATTACTGCCCTTCAAAAGAATCAGGAAGTTATGAAAGGTAAAGATACCTTAATGGCAACCTTCAGGAAAATCAAAGCTGCATATGATGCCAATTGGGCAACTGTTCCAAATCCTCCAAAACCACCAAAGGTACTTGATGTAAAATCAGGTGGTGACAGAATTACACTTTCATGGTCACTCTACGATGGTGAAAATCCTGCAGGTTACGAGATTTGGAGAGCATCTTCAAGTGTTGATTCAACTTATCATTTGATTCAATCACTTCCTGCCGGGACATCATCTTTTAATGACACTTCTTTATCGAGAGGTTTCGATTATTATTATTATGTCTCTGCTGTTGGAGCTGACGGCTCAAAGAGCTCAAGATATTATTCACAATCGTATGACCCTGCAAGATTAAAAAGAAAAGCCGGTACTGCGCTAAATCAAATTAGAGTTGTTCCGAATCCGTATAACTCGAGTTCCGTGCCTGATCAGGTACGCTTCCCGGGTGGTGCGGCAGGCGACAGGATAGCATTTTATGATATACCCGGAGAATGCACGATAAAGATTTACACAGAAATGGGTGAATTGATTAGAACTATCGAGCACAATGACGGATCGGGTGATGAGTTCTGGAATCAGGTTACCTCATCAGGCCAGATCGTTGTAAGTGGTGTATATATTGGTGTTATTACAGACACAAAGACCGGTGAAAAACACACGGTTAAATTTGTAATTATTCGCTAACTTAACCGGGACTGAAAAGATTATGAAAAAGTATTTATTAATTACGGCGATGATTTTCCTTGCCGTAAGCTTTCTCCAGCCTGACACTCTCGCACAAAGGACGAAGTTAGCGCAGGCAGGTATGAAATTTTTAAGTGTTCCAACCGATGCGAGAGCTACCGGTATGGGTGAGACCTTCACTGCAATTGAAAGCGGGTCTGCGGCACTTTTCTACAATCCTGCCACAATGGCATTTGGTGATACCCGCGGTGATGTTTCCGCCGGTGTGAACAAATGGATTGCAGATATCAATTATGTCTATTCGAGTTTTTCACTGCAGCCTGCTGACCCCGCATGGGGTAAGTTTGGAGCCTCGATTATGGCTGTCAATTATGGTGATCTTTTGATGACTGTTGTTGACGGTTCAACTGAAAGAGGTTACAGAGATGTTGGAACCTTCACACCGACCGCTATTGCAATTGGTGTTGGTTATGCCAATGCTTTGTCAGAAAAATTCAGTGTCGGTGGACAGGTTAAATATGTCCGCCAGAATCTGGGTGTAAGCCCGATTTCTTTCGACAACACAGGTAAAATGCTTACAGAAGAAAATTCACTTGTAACACTCGCTTATGATTTTGGTATCTTTTACAAAACCGGATTCAAAAGTCTAAATTTTGGTATGAGTGTTAGAAATTTCTCAACTGAGATAAAGTATAAAGAAGATGGTTTCCAGCTTCCCTTAAACTTTAAAATCGGTGTTGCTATGAATTTGATGGACTTCTTCCCAAGTCTTGCTAAAGAACACTCCTTCCTTTTTGCAGTGGATGTTTCTCACCCGAGAGATTTTCCAGAGCAATTGTATGTAGGCGGCGAGTATAATTTTATGAAGTGGGTTTACCTGCGTGGCGGTGTTTCTTTCCCTAATGATGAGAAAGAATACAACCTCGGCTTTGGTATTCGTCCTGAATTGGATGGTATCAAAATGGCTGTTGATTATGCTTATACACCATTTGGAATTTTCAGCTCAGTCCACAACTTCACTGTCAGATTTGAGTATTAATTTATCAGACGGGTTTAAAAAATGAAAGCTATTTGTATGAATAAAATTAAAAATGTTCTGCTCCCGGTATATCTTCTGATATCGACGATGATACTCTTTTCCGGGTGTGGTAACGACACAACAACTACTCTGTTCGATCCTAATGTCGCTGTTAAACCTGATCCGGTTATTACAACCGTTTCACCTGACAGTGGATTGAGTGGAATAACTGAACTGACTATTACGGGTACAAATTTCTCAAGTGTACTCACTGAGAACACCGTCTATTTTAATCAATCGTTTGGGACCGTTTTTGAAGCATCTCCGACTATGATTAAGGTAAGATCTGGAGTTATTTCAGCAGCCAGTGAAACAGCCTTGGTTAAGGTGAGAGTTAAAGGCGCACTTGCGTTCAGTAATACAGTAAGTGTTAAATTGAAACAAGCCGCTGTATTTCCATTTGCGTTCCAAAGTTTCGAGTTACCTTCGGCTCTCGAATTTGACAAAAACGGGAATATGTACTACTCACTCCTGACAAGTGGAGTAACAAACAACATTGTTAAAGTTACCCCTGCAGGTGTTAAGTCAAACTTTACACCTTCCATTGGTGGCGGGTATGTATTCACAAGTCTTAAAATGGGACCTGACGGAGCTCTTTATGGAGTTAGAAACTCTCTTCGCGCCATTTTTAGAATGACTGAAGGTGCTGCTATTGCTTCATGGTTTGCAATAACTCCTGCAACAGTAAAAATTTCCGATATCGATTTTGATGATGCAGGAAATATCTGGGCATGTGGAGACAATGTTTCCCTGTTCCGAGTAAGCCCAACCAAAGTTCTGAAATCATATCCATTTGTTGCTACTGCCTCTGCTATCAGAGTCTATAACAATGCTGTGTATGTCGCTGTTAAAAAAGATTCAGCCGGTATTCTCTATCGATTCCCATTGGATGCAAATGGTGATATTGACGCAACAAGTCCACAAACTGTTGCTAATATCAGTTCAACAGTTGGATTTAATGTGTATATCAATCAATTTACAATGGACATCAACGGGAATATTTTCCTTGCAACAAATAATACTGAACCAATCCTGAAGGTTACTCCTGCAGGAGTTGTTACAGTTCATTATACAGGAGTTTTTATTCCATTAAACGCCATGTATCTTACATGGGACAATGGTTCGAACCTCTATTATACCAGATCGTCAGGTTTGGTTTCAGGGAAAGCTACCGACCAGACAATCGTAAAAGTCCTGATGGGCGTGCAGGGTGCAGCCTATTCAGGTAGAAAATAATTCACTTTTAAATAGGAAATAGTTTACTATTTTTATAGTTCAAAATCAACTCACATAGGAGATACAAAATGAAAAAATTAGCCGCACTATTTATGTTTGTGTTGCTGACAAGCGGGGCTTTCGCTCAAGGATGGACCTTTGACGGATATTTCCCCGATACTGTAGGACTGCGTAATGCTTCTGGCGGTCATGGAATCGCAACAGATGCTTATGGTAGAGTCTGGATTCAACTCTACGGCTCTGCTGTAGATTCAATTTGGAATGGTAATGCATGGGTAAAAACAGGAGCGCTTTATTGCTTCAATGCTGACGGAACCCAGGCATCATTTTCACCAATTAAAGTTTTCGTTGGACCTAACTTCATCGATTCACTTGTTGGAAATACAGGCCGTGGTCTGAAAAACCACACAGATGGTGACATACTTGCAACACACTTTGATTTTGTTCAGAAGGTTGACTTCAAGACAGGTCTTTCAAAAGGTGTTATGAGAAATACCCTCGGTAATTCCGGTGTTGCTGCTGCCTCAGATGCCAATGGTAACGTTTTCACAGCAAATGTTGTTGGTGGAAACCCTATTAAAATCTGGGATCCTACTTTCAATTTCCTTGGAAACGCAGTTGACTCGTCAGTTGGATTTTCAAGAGGATTTGAAGTTGGTGCCGATGGTAATACAATATATTGGGCTGGTTACACCAACCACGCAGTATTAAAATATACCAGACCTGACGAATTCTCACCATTTACTGTAACCGATACAGTATTTAAAGGATTTGATTCAGAGTCAATGGCGTGGAACAGAAAATACAATCGTCTTTGGGCATCGTCAGGATCACTTAATGATCTTCCAAACAGATACCCAGGTGCTACCACTTATTGGACAACAGCAGCCTGGTATGCTATGAACACCGAAACCGGTGAAATAACTGATAGTCTGATATGGAATGTTTATCCGGGTGCTACTGCTTTCAGACCTCGCGGTATAGCTTTTTCACCAACAGGCGATACAGCTTATGTTATATCATTTGGTGCTTCAAACTATCCACCGGTAGAAAGATTCATCAATCCAAATCCATCAAGTATTAAAGATCTCGGTATGGTAGCCGATGACTTTAAACTTTTCCAGAACTATCCTAACCCATTCAACCCTTCAACCGAGATTAAATTCTCATTGAAGTCAGCCGGTTTCACAACCCTGAAGGTTTATGATATTCTTGGTAAAGAAGTAGCTACACTCGTTAGCGAAAATCTTGGATCAGGCGTTTATGCTTATTCATTTGATGCTTCAAAATTGGCTTCAGGTACTTACATTTACGAAGTAGTTTCGAACAATGTAAGACTTACCAACAAAATGTTGCTCATGAAATAGGTAATGAAGTTGAGGTTAGATGTATTAGAATTAATACCTAATACTTAATACCTAATACTACCTAATACTTTAAAAAAGGCTGTCAGAAAATGGCAGCCTTTTTATTTTATCAAAATATTTTAAAGAAAACACACTGTGTCATTATCTCCAATTTCTCTCTCCAAAACAGTTACAACATTCACCACATATTTTATAACAATTTTACTTTTGGCAGGTTTGTCCACCTCTCTTGAGGCGCAGACTACCGGTAATCTTCGAGGTATCGTTTCTGATTCTTTAACAGGTGAGATAATTCCGTATGCTAATATTGTAATTGAAACGACAAAATTTGGAGCCTCTTCCAACAGCTCGGGATATTATTTTATTCCTTCCATACCTGTTGGGAAACGGATAGTCAAATTTTCCTGTATTGGTTATTTGACAAGCAGAATTGAAATAAATATAAAGCCCGGGGTTATCAATGATCTAAATATCAAATTAAGTCGTATCTCTGTTGATATTGATGAGGTTACAATCGTTGGGGAACGAAATGCAAGGGAGAACGAAACAGATCTTGGACTTGAAAAAATATCAGTAAAAGATATTGAATTGCAACCTGTGGGTGCAGAAATGGATATCTTTCGGGTAATTCAAAACAATCCCGGAGTTAATACAACAGGGGATGCGACATCAAAATATTATGTTCGAGGGGGTGGAAGTGATCAGAATCTGGTTTTGTTGAACGGAGCCACGGTTTACAATCCTTTTCATGCATTGGGGATTTTTAGTGTAATTGATCCGGAAATTATTTCTTCTCTTGAATTTTACAAAGGTGGATTTACTCCATCTTCAGGTGACAGACTGTCATCGATTCTTAATATTATAACCAGGGATGGGAACAAGAATTTTTATCAGGGCACACTTCAAGCCGGTCTTTTGTCAGGGAAAGTGGCAGTTGAAGGACCAATACCCGGAGGTTCGTTCCTCATGACAGGACGGAAAAGTTATTATTCGGGTATCCTCAGAAAATACCTGAATGAAAAAGATACACCATTCGATTTTTATGACCTATCGCTTAAAGTTAACTTTTCTTCACCTGCCATCGATGAGAACAGCAAGTTTAGTGCACATACATTCCTCAGCAGTGATCAGGTGATAAATCACGATCCTCTTCTGGAGGATTACGATATCAGAAACAATATCGGAGGATTCAAATGGAGTAAGATATGGAATGGCTCACCACTTGTATCTGATGTGATTTTCTCATATTCGCATTATATGGCAAAGGTTGAACCCAACTTCAGCGGTTCAAAACCAAGAGAAAACAACGTTAAAGATTTTACAATAAATGCTGATTTTGCATATATATATGACAGCAAAGATCAACTCCTGTTCGGTGTGCAGAATAAATATATCACCACTGCGCTGAAACAGGAAAATCAACTCAACAAGGAGATGGATTACACCGTTAACAAGAGTGCACTTGCAGGATACCTGAATTACAAATTTTTTAGATGGGACGATGTTGGGCTCGATCTTGGGATGCGATTTAATTTATTATCAATGGCTGATAAAAGACCGTTCCTTTTTGAACCAAGAATAAGCATTACCTATTTATTAAACAGATTAATGATTTTCAAATTTGCATTTGGGCGTTATTCGCAGGAACTGGTATCCTTGGCAAATGAAGACGAATTAATCTCAGTTTTTGAACCATGGATCATCATTCCAAATAATATCACAGCCGCAGAGGCAACTCATTTTATTGCCGGATTTACCTCTTATTTTACCGACAAAGTTGTTCTGGAGATAGAGGCGTATTATAAAGTGATGTCGAATCTAATGGAAGTTAATGAGAAAAAATTTACTTCAGTACAATTTGACTTTAAGAATATTGACGGAGTTTCCTACGGAATTGAAACTTCATTAAATTTGAGGGGAGTCTCTTTTACGGAAGAGCCACTTATGCACTTGGTTGGGCTGAGAAGCAGGCGAAAGATTTAACTTATGCACCGAGATATGATGTTCGACATTCAATAAGTTTGCTCGCCGGTTTTAGCCCTGGTGGCAACTGGCAATTCACAGCAAACTGGATGCTCAATTCGGGTATGCCATTTACACCAATTTCCGGATTCTTCGACAAATTGTTATTGGATGGCACAACGCCTATCAACATATTCAACGGCTATGAGCCTCAGTTCATTTACGACATCAAAAATTCAGGCAGACTTCCGGCATACCACCGACTTGATCTCTCAGTGACTAAAAAGTTCAGTACAGGTTTTGCAGATTTTACAATCGGAGCAAGTGTTCTGAACCTTTATAACAGAGCCAACATCTACTATTTTGATAAAAAAACAGGAAAGAGGGTCAATCAACTGCCTATTCTCCCTGCGTTATTTGTAAAAGCGGAGTTTTAAAATGAAGTCGATTTTTTCTGCAATCAGTCTATTATTATTTGTTCTTACCGCCACAGGCTGCGAGGACAGTTTTACTCCAAGATCAGAGTTTTAAAGAAGGGTATGTATTTTTTTCAATCACTGCCGGACAGGAAATTGGCAAACTTGTTGTACCAAAAGTTGTCCTTGCCAGAGTATATGATGTTCCGGGAACTGACCCTTATTTGAATACTGAAGCTCCTGAAATTGCCGGAGCAAGGGTTGAAATTAAATTTAGAGGAGATACCTACCTTCTGAAAGATTCCACGGTCGCACGGAATGATTCATCTCGCTATAATTCCCCCGTAAAATTTTATTTTGGAAAAGCTATTCCTCTCTATTCGGGGGATACCATCACTATTACTGCAAGACTCGCAAACGGTGTAGTGCTAACCTCCGGAACAAAAGTACCCAGATATCTTTATTACGAATCATCTATTGTATTTCCACGAGGATTTACAACCGATGTTGATGTTTACAAATATGGAAAAACATGGAGCCTCTATTGGACTTCACAAGAATTAAATCTCTGTTTCCCCAAGATGAAACTCTACTACACAAAAAAAGAGGGGAACAGGGAAGTCTCGAAAAACATTGAAATTCCAATCAAAGTTATCGATAGAAACGGTGTGCCAACCCCTAT
Organism: Ignavibacteriales bacterium; assembly: GCA_016714125.1. Classification (GTDB taxonomy): domain Bacteria; phylum Bacteroidota; class Ignavibacteria; order Ignavibacteriales; family Ignavibacteriaceae; genus UTCHB3. The sequence goes on from JADJNX010000021.1 coordinate 150,404, forward strand.
CTACCCCGTGGCAAACAGAGACGAAGAAGGAAATTATGATCTCGCTTCATTTGACTGGGCAATGGACAAAATATCGGAAGGGGAGCCGGATAAATCACTGTTCAGAGTCTTGCATGTGATATTTGAAGCAACTGAATATGATGCACCCCTCTCAAACTACTATTCAAGTGTTAATGGATTTCTCGATAATTTTAGTCTGAGACTTGATGAGCAGGTATTTAGTAACATTGCGGGTGGATTTGGCGTTTTTGGCACCTATTTCACTTCTGCATATCAGGTGGAAATGGACTCAAGATATGTTCAAAAATATGGATATAACATAAAGTAAATATTAGGTATTAAGTATTAAGTATTAAATTGTTGTTATACAGTTTAATGAGTTATTAAATTTAAAGCCCGTTTAGAATGCCTAACGGGCTTTTTTTTATTGTACAAAGGTCACTGTCAGGTTTTTAAAATAATACCTAATAATTAATAATTAATAATTGACGTCAGTCTATTCTTTTCTTAAACCGAAGGATACTGATTCCCAGGATGACAACTCCGATGACAAACATCGATAGTCCGTCTTGCCAGTGTTCTGCAAATCCCGCGCCTTTGAGAATCACACCTCTTATAATCAGAAGGAAATATTTTAAGGGAATGATAACACTGATATCCTGAAATATTTCAGGCATATTTTCCACAGGGAATGCAAATCCGGATAGAAAAACCAAAGGTAACATAATAGCAAAAACTGCGAGCATCATTGCTTGCTGTTGAGTCTTTGAAAAGGTTGAGACAAGCAATCCCAGTCCAAGAGTTGATAAGATATAAACAAAGGAACTCGCAAAAAGAAATATGACATCTCCCTTCACATCAATCTTAAAAATAAATTTCATTCCTGTTAAAACTATGATGACTGAAACAAACCCAAGAATCACAAAAGGAATTAATTTCCCGGCAATAAGCTGGTAAGATTTAATCGGTGTAACGATTAACTGCTCCAGAGTACCAATCTCTTTCTCCTTTACGATGGCAAGCGAAGTAAGAAGCAAAGTAACTAGACTCAACAACAACCCCACAATTGCCGGAACCATAAAAATCTGAGATTGAAGTGATGGATTAAACCAGATCCTGAACTGTGAAGTTACCTCTCCGGCAGGAAGTCGTTGAATACCCCTCAATTTTATCTTTTCTGATGCCAGATTTCCCGTAAACTTAATCAAAATCTTTGAAACGTAACCCGATGCAATCGAGGCAGAGTTACCATCGCTCCCGTTAAAAATCCCCTGGACCACAGCCGTCTCGCTCCTGTTGATATCTCTTTCAAAATCGCGCGGGATTACCACTGCTACAAGTGTTTTCCCCTTATCTATCTCGCCATAGACTTCATCGTAGGTAGTACAATATTTGTCGATACTAAAATAAGTTGAACCTGAAAATTGTCTAATCAGCTCTCTGCTTGTTTCTGTTTTATCCAAATCGAGAATAACAGTGTGTACAACATTCAGATCGAGAGTTGCTGCATATCCTAACAGTACCAACTGAACAATCGGAGCAATTAAAATAATGCCAAACATTTTGGGATCGCGTCGAAATTGTTGGAATTCCTTGATAATTATTCTGAGGATGATATTCATGTCAAGCCTTCCGTTCTTTAATCTTCGTGATACCAACAGAAAGGACCAAAACCACCGAGATATACAATAGAAGAGAAATAATATCTTTATAAAAAGTTTCTATCCCTGTGCCACGCAGAATGATTGAACGCAAAATATTATTAAAGAACTTGGTAGGTGTAATATTTGTCATCACTTGAATAAACTTCGGCATGCTTTCAATCTGAAAAATGAATCCTGAAAGAATCAGAGATGGCAACAATGAAATAAAGGTACCCAGTGTAAAAGCAATCTGTGTATTCGCTGAAATAACAGATACCAGATAACCCAGGGAAGTGCAGGCGAACAAAAAAATCAAAGTTGTATAAAGCAAATCAAAATAACTTCCCATGGTCTCCACACCAAAGAGAAAATAGCCCACAACCAGGATCATGGCAGCATTCAGGTATGCAACACCCAGATAGGGGAGAATCTTTCCCACGAGCAGCGACATGGTTGATACGGGTGAGACCCTTATCTGTTCGATAGTGTTCCTCTCAGTCTCTCTCACCAACGACAGGGACACACTGACCACGGCGGTGATTACCAGAATCATTGAGATTAACCCCGGGATAAAAAACAGGGTGCTCCTCAACTCAGGATTGTAAAGAAACTTGGGTGAGAGTGTAACAGGTGGCTTTAGAGTGATACCACTCATCTTTAACTTATCATCTCTGAACTTTGCGTTAAATGTTGCAATGGCAGCTTCAAGATAGTTTGAGATAACAATTGCAGAGTTTGCATTTACTCCATCAACCAGATATTGAATAGTCGTTTTATTCCCTTTTTGAAGCTCAAAATCAAAATTTTCAGGAATGGTGATAACTACCGCTACAGTCTTTTTATCCAACAGACTTTTAATCTCAGATGCATTATTTATATATAAGGGATCACTAAAATATTCCGAGGAGGTTGTTTCACTGATAAATTTCCGACTCGTGGGTGATTGGTCAAGATCCAGCACCGCAAGTTCAATGTTTTTTACATCAAAATCGACAGCATAACCAAAAAATGCCAACAAGAATACCGGGAAAAAGATAAGAATCCCAAAGAGTCGTTTGTCTCTAATGAGATGTTTAAATTCTTTTTTTGCAATCGCAATTGTTGTGTTGAACATCTTAATACTTCTTTTCTATTAGATGAATAAAAACATCTTCAAGTGAAGGGACTATCTCAGTAATTTTAAGGTCATAATCTTTATAAGTTGAACGCAGCCAGGCGCTAATTTCAGTTGATGAAACACTGTTGCTCTCAGGGATGAAATGAATCTTTTCGCCAAAAATAGATATTTCACCTTTTAGTTGAGAAGATTCGATTAAACTCATTAACTCAATGCTGTCTTTCGCCTCTATTTCAAGAACTTTCGATTTTATATAGTTTTGTTTTAAGGCTGTGGGAGTTCCTTCTGCAATGATTTTGCCTGCATTAATCAGGATAATATTTGCACAATATTCAGCTTCCTCAAGGTAATGGGTAGTTACAAAAACAGTGATTCCTTCCTCGGAAAGTGAATTAATCAATTCCCAGAATGCTCTTCGTGAGATTGGATCAACACCACTGGTTGGTTCATCAAGGAATACAATTCCAGGTCTGTGGATTACTGCGGTTGCAAGAGCAAGCCTTTGTTTTATTCCCCCCGGAAGGCTACCGGTCAAAGTTTTTTCTTTACCTTCAAGGAAAGAGACCTGCATTGCCCATTTTTTTCGTTCTTGAAGCTCTTTTTTGTTAAGTCCATAAACTCCGCCAAAAAAGTTGATGTTCTCTTCAACCGACAAATCGTTATAAAGACTAAATTTTTGTGACATGTAACCGATATTTGCCTTAACGTTTTCGGGGTCAGTGATGATACTATATCCACCAACCCGGGCATCACCTGAAGTTGGTTCAAGCAGCCCACAAAGCATCTTAATGGTAGTTGATTTTCCTGCACCGTTTGCCCCAAGAAATCCAAATATCTCTCCCTGAGCTATCGAAAAACTTACCTCGTCAACTGAGATAAAATCTCCAAATTTTTTGGTCAATTTAACCACTTCAATTGCACTCATTAGAAAAGTGGCCTTCCTGTCGATTTTTTAAGTTTATAATCAGACATAACCAGATTTATTTTAGCCAGTTGGAGATTTACTTTGGCAGTAAAAAGAAGTGTGTCTGCATCCAAAAGATCAGACGCAGTTGCCATTTGGGCTTTATAGTTTTCGAGTGTCACTCGATAATTTTCCTCTGCTTGTTCGAGGGTTTTCTCCAAATTCAGAAGTTTTTCTTTTGCTCCGTTTAAGAGGATAAAGTTTTGATAAACCTCATTGTCAATTGCATCTTCAACCTGTTTTTTCGAAGTTTGTAAACCTTTGATCGATTGATTAACCTGCTCAACTTTTGCTGCAGTTGAACCCCAATCAAGAACATTCCACTGAAGATTAAGAGAGACATCCCAGGTTGCACGAAATTCATCTTTTTGCGGGAATATTCTTTGTGTAGGATTTGAATAATAGAGATTTGAGCTCACAAATAGATCGGGGAGATATCCGGAACGGGCAACATTCAGGTTCTCTTCCAAAACTTCCTGTTTTAAGGCAAGCGAGTTAAATTCACCTCTTTTTGTTTTAGCCATACCTCTCATGGATTCAAATTCTCCCGCAGTTTCCAAAGGGTGAAAAGTAAATTCATCTATTTCAAGAGGAGTGTTTATATCTCTTCCCATTACAGTATTCAACTGGGCTTTCGCAGAATTTATTGCGATCTCTGCATCTATTCTTTTTGAAATCAGGTTGGAAATCTGCACTTCAACTTTGAGGACATCATTCCTGGTTGCGAGGCCATTCTGAAGAAAATCATTTACATCAGTCAGCCTTTTTTGCATCATAGTGATGTTTTCCTTGACAAGTTTTAATTGCTCCATGGCTGCTGAAAGACTATAATAAGCTGAGATTATTTTAATAGCCTCTTCACTTTTTAATATCTCATAATCGGCATTTAAAACTTTTGTCTGATTTTCGATCCCTTTTTCCTGTGAGGAGATTCTGTTCCCGGTAAAGACAGGTTGAGTCACATTCAGGCGAAGGTTATAACTGTTCAGAATCGGTTCCTGTAAAACAATGGGGTTTGGGAGCATCGGAAGTTTTACTTCAGAATTTGGTACATCCGAAAGCCGTGAATAGGATGCAAAAAGTTTAACCTGAGGCAGTTTTGCTGCTGAAACCTCATTGTTTAACCCTTCATTCCGGGCGATGTTGGTGTAACTGATTGAGAGAGATTTGCTGTTCTCAAGTCCGCTCTTTATACACTCCTCAAGACTCATTTTTTGAGCGTTTACCAGTGTGGTTGTGGCAATTAATATTGCAAAAATTATTCTTATGTGTTTATAATTCATTTGGTTACCTGTAGTTATTGCTTACCAGGTGAATAAAAATATTTTCAAGTGATGGTGGCTTAATTCTGTGTTCTGTCACCTTCAGCCCGATGTTATTCAATGCTTTTTCGATTCGGCCAAGTGTCTCCTCAGGATGATCAGTGACAATTGCAATCCTGTCTCCAAAGGCCTGTGATTCGATATTTAGATTCTCTTGAATAAATTTTGAGATTTTTCTGACATTCTCGATATAGATCTCAAGGACGGACATTTTGACTGAGTTTTTAACTTCTGCGGGAGTTCCAACTGCGATCAGTTCACCCTGATTCATCAATCCAATCCTGTTACATCTTTCAGCTTCATCCAGATAGGGGGTTGTCAAGAGAATCGTGATTCCGTCCCTCTGAAGAGTGGAAAGGATTTTCCAAAAATCTCTTCTTGATACCGGGTCAACTCCGGTGGTTGGTTCATCCAAAAAGAGGATTTCAGGTTTATGTATAAGTGAGCATGCCAGTGCAAGTTTTTGTTTCATCCCACCCGAGAGTTTCTCGGCGGCTCTGTCACGAAATTTTATGAGTCGCATCAGTTCAAGTAATTCATCTCTTCTTTTTTCAAAATTTTTAACTTGATGAATCCTTGCAAAAAATTCGATATTCTCATCCACGGTCAGATCACCGTATAGTGAAAACTTCTGTGAGAGATAACCCACACCATTTTGAATTTCCCGCTTTGCCGTTGAGATCGGTTTTCCAAAGATGGTGATATTTCCGGCTTCAGGTTTTGTTAATGCACATAAAATGCGCATTGTTGTTGTTTTACCGGCACCATCGGGGCCAACAAGACCAAACATTTCGCCTTTAAAGAGCGTTAATGAAAGGCTTTTTATTGCAACCGTCTCACCAAAGGTCTTTGAAATGCCGTCAATTGTTATCGCAGGAAGCGACTCTTTATTATTTTGAATTAACATCGTCATCTATATTCCGGTAGATCAAAATTTGATGGTGGCATCAGCGGGCATACCATCTTTAAGCTCATTATCCCGGTTTTTAACTCTGATTTTCACTTCATAAACGAGACGCGTTCTTTCGTCCTCAGTTTGAATGTTTTTTGGTGTAAATGCAGCTTCAGGGGAGATGAAAATCACTTTTCCGGAATAGGACTTATTTGGGTAACTGTCGATCTTGACATCAACCGTTTGACCTGTTTTAACTTTTCCAAGATCGGTTTCCTGGAGATATACAATCAGATCCAGTTCCTCAGTTGCAGATATCTTTACCAGAGAGGACATGGCGCCTGCCATTTCACCAGTTCTAAAATATTTTTTCACCACTTTACCACCGATAGGGGAGATGATAAAACATTTCTCAATGCTGTTCCTGAGGATGTCGGCTCCAACTGCAGCTTCCTTTTTCTTGCAAGCGCAGATTTTAGCTCTTCAGGTCTGATAATTGTTTTAATCTTTTGAAGATTCTCATTAGCTGCATTGAGTTGAGATTTTAACAGTTTCACTTTGGTCTCGATATCATCAAGTTGCTTTTTTGTTGCCGAACCTGAATTATTGAGATTAAAAATTCTTTGATAATCTGTTTCTGCCTGTTTCAGGTTGGTTTCCAATTGTGACTTCATCTCCTCGGCTTGTTTTACATCCTCTTTTCGGGCACCACTTAAAAGAAGAGAATATTGAGCATCTGCTCCGTCGATTAGAGCACCCATTTTCTCGAGTTGAAGTTGAAGATTGGAATCATCAATTTTTACAACTGTATCGTTCATTTTTACTTCATCCCCTTCTTCAAAGGGGAAATTGACGACAAGACCTGGCGTTTGAGAGCTAAGCGTAACACTTATTGCTTCCAGATTACCTGAGACCTTAACACTTTTTGTATCCACCTCTTCCTTGCAACCAACGAGAAAAAATGCGAAAAGACTTACTACAACGAGAATTTTAATACTTCTCATTTTGAAATACTCCATATAACATATTTGAAAATTCTTCTTTACCTTTTTCGGTAAGAATGGTACCTAATAAAAATTTATAAAAATGGCCAAGGGCCTGATTCATTGTAAAACCGGTTTCATCCAAAAACTCTTTTTTCAGGATCGATCTGATTCCTGAAATGAAAATGGTTACAACAAGTGCTACGGGAGCATCTCTCACATAACCTTCTTCAATTCCCTGCTGGAATATTTTTGGGACAACCTTTCGCATCATCCCACTTCGGAAATCATCAAATTCTTTCCAGAGAGCAGGCATGTCATTTTGCAGGTCTGAAAGGAAACGGGTTGAGATTGACGAAGATTCCTTTAACATGTGTCTTAAAATCAGAACCAGCTTAACCACCGAAGGATTCTCGCTTGATGATACCTCTGTTACATGTGCTGAAGCAGTTGTCAGAAATGTTCGAAACGCCGCTTCAACCAGCTCTTCCTTCGATCCATAATATTTATAAATCGTTTTTTTGCTGATTCGAAGGCCTGAGGCGATATCGTCCATCGGTATTTTTGAAAATCCGTGTTGTCTATAGTGGCTGAAGGCAAATTCGGCTATTTTTTGTTTTTGTTGTTCTTGTTTTGTCATGGAAACTAAAAATTAATATTATGGTTTCTAAAATAGTATAAGGAAACCAAATATGCAATAGTTAGTTTCCATTATTTTTAATTTATTTAAAATATTTTGAAAGTTTAAGCCGTGACAAAGAGAAAAGGTTAAATTTGATCGTTATTTTTTCTCTTTTTCACAGGAAAAGTTTGGACGGATCATACCATAAAAAAGGTATAATAGCAGTTGTGATTGCAGCACTCCTCTGGAGCACAGGAGGGCTGTTTATTAAACTGATTACCCTGAATTCATTACAATTATCATTTTTCCGTTCACTCTTTGCCGGGTTGGTTATTCTTGCCCTGTTCAGGAAGGATGCGTTAAAATTTAATAAATGGTCGATTATGACGGGGTTGTTTTATGCCGGAGTTCTCGTCTTTTTTGTAATGGCGACCAAACTTACCACCGCCGCAAATGCGATATTTTTGCAATACACCGCCCCCATCTATGTGCTTATTCTGGAACCTCTTCTGTTAAAAACGAAGTTTGAACGAGTGAATCTGATAACCATTGTTTTTTGTTTTGCAGGTATGGCTCTGTTTTTTGTGGGAAAATTGTCGCCGGGAGATATAGAAGGGAATTCATTTGCACTTATTTCAGGATTGTGCCTCACAGGGATGTTTCTTGGAATGAGGAAGTCGGGGGAAGATTTTAAATGGAGTACCATATTTTATGGTAATTTGTTTGTTGCTCTTTTTACTTCCTTTTCGATGTTTGAAATTACGGCATTAAGTTCTTCAGACCTGTTGATGGTTGGTTACCTGGGAGTGTTTCAGATTGGGATTGCTTATGTCATTTTCAGCTATGGAATTAACAAGGTGGAAGCTATTGAAGCCTCACTTCTTGCAATGATTGAGCCTGTACTAAATCCAGTTTGGGTTTTGATTGGTTACGGGGAGACACCTTCTTCATTTGCAATTGCCGGGGGTGTGATAATTGTTGCTGCAATCGCGCTTAGAACAGTGATGGTTGAGAGGCGGAGAAGACGGAAGTTTGTGATTGGTATTAGGTATTAATTATTAATTATTAAGTATTAATTTTACCTTACATTCGTGGAAACTTTTGGACCTCACCCCCGACCCCTCTCCTAAAAGTAGAGGGGAGGAAAAGAAGAGTTAAACCGCAAAGGCCGCAAAGAGGGGATTAAGGGAAACCACAGAGCACACAGAGCACACAGAGGAGAGTTTTGAGTTAAACCGCAAAGGCTGCAAAGGGGGAATTAAGGGGATAACCTCTCGATTTTCCAATCGTTTTCATCGAGTTTTGTGTAGAGGAATCGATCATGGAGCCGGTTGGGTCGTCCTTGCCAAAATTCAATTTTTAAGGGGATAACCTGGTATCCACCCCAAAACGGGGGAAGTGGTATTTCAGTATCCTTAAATTTTTTTTTCATCTCCTGAATTTCCTTTCAAGATATTGTCTTGAAGGGACCACTTTACTTTGGTTTGACGCCCAGGCTCCGATTTGAGAATCCACCGGCCGGCTTTTGAAATAGTAGAGAGATTCTTCCATTGGTAACTCAAAAGCTTTACCCGTAATTCTGACCTGTCTTTCTAGATCAAGCCACAAAAAAAGCAGACTCACATTGTTGTTTTCCTTGATGTGTAAGCCTTTTTCGCTACTGTAATTAGTATAAAAATGGAAAGATTCCCCGTCAAGCCCTTTAAGCAGGACAGTTCTTGATGCAGGTACGCCGTCAGGAGCGACTGTAGAGAGGATCATTGCATTTGGTTCTGTAATTTCAGCTTCAAGTGCTTCACCAAACCAAATGGAAAACTGAGTCATTGGATCGTCCTGTAAATCAGGAAGATCAAGTCCTTTTCGCTGATAATTTTTTCTTAAAGCTGCTATATGTCTGTTCTCGTGAAATGACATTTTATTAGTTCCTCTAATTTGATTACTTTTCCTGATTAGATTTTTTGTTCTTGGTTAAGAGGGCATTCTGCATTCAGAACAAAGAAAATCAAAACTCCATTCAAAAAATAACAAGAGTATCGTAATAATTATGAGTGAAAACGGTTCACCCAAGGACAAGCAAGATTTTATTGAACATTTTGGATCGAACAGTTGGTTCGTTGAGTCTTTATATGAAGAATACAAAGAGAATCCGGGTACGGTTCCGGAGCAATGGAAAAGGTATTTTTCCGGTGAAATTTCAGCGAGTGAAGTTTCACAAGTTGAATCTCCCGACAGAGTACCGGTAGCCAAAGCTTCTGCCCTTGCAAAGAGTTTTCCGATGCCTCAGCCCCTTCCGGGTGATACCACAAGGGTAATAGCAGGTGGTGCGGCAAAGATACTTCAGAACATGGAAGCATCTCTTACGATTCCAACCGCCACTTCACTAAGAACGATACCGGTGAAGATTCTCGAAGAAAACAGGATCCTGATTAATTCATACCTGTCGAAAATCCGGGGCGGTAAGATTTCATTCACTCACATAATTGGCTGGGCTATTGTTCAGGCTACCAAACTCTATCCATCGATGAATAATGCCTATTCAGAAGTGGACGGAAAACCTGTTGTCATACAAAGAGGCTCAACAAACCTGGGTCTTGCGATTGATGTTGAGAGAAAAGATGGAAGCAGGAATCTTATGGTTCCAAACATCAAAAATGCAAACCTGATGGATTTCAGAAAATTTTACGATACTTATGAGGATCTGGTTAAAAGAAGCAGATTGGGTCAAATTGATCCATCAGAATTTATGGGAACAACGCTTTCACTGACCAATCCGGGTACAATTGGTACGATCTCATCAACTCCAAAACTGATGCTTGGACAAGGCACTATCATTGCCACAGGTGCAATTCAATATTCCTCAGAGTATGTTGCCATGTCCCCTGAAACAATTTCAAATCTTGGAATCAGCAAGGTAATGACAATTACCAGCACCTATGACCATAGAATAATTCAGGGTGCCGAGTCAGGACTTTTCCTCAAGAAGATAAATGAAATGATCTCGGGTGAGGATGATTTTTATGAGATTATCTTCGACAGTCTAAAGATTCCACACATACCACACAAATGGCAGAGTGATTTGGTTCCGGCTTTTGGAAACGGAAATACCAACTATGAAGAGATAGCAAAACAGGGCAGAGTAAGGCAGATGATCAATATGTTCCGCGTGAGGGGACATCTGATCGCAACAACCGATCCATTAGGCAAAAACACAACATATCATCATGAACTTGATCCGGCTTTTTACCAGTTAACAGTTTGGGATCTTGACAGACCATTCCTCACACACGATTTTGGTGGATTTAAAACTGCTACACTCAGAAAAATTCTGGATAAACTTCAACGCACCTACTGCGAAAATATCGGCGTTGAATATATGCACATCCAAACAAGTGATGAAAAGACATGGCTCCAGAATAAAATGGAACCAATTGAAAACAAACCAAACCATGATGTTGCCACCAAAAAACAGATATTAAATAAGCTCATTGAAGCTGAAGGATTTGAACATTTTATCCATACCAAATTTGTTGGTCACAAACGATTTTCACTCGAAGGTCTTGAGTCAACAATTCCTGCGCTTGACCATCTCCTGACAATCGCCGCCGACAACAATGTTCGCGAGATTGTGCTTGGAATGGCTCACAGGGGCAGATTAAATGTTCTGGTCAACATAGTTGGGAAGGCTTATGATTCCATCCTCTCAGAGTTTGAAGATATTATTGATCCAAATTCTTATGCCGGTTCGGGTGATGTAAAATATCATCTTGGTGCTTTTAACAAAGTGAAAACCCGTTTCAGAAAAGAGATAGGTGTGTCTATTGCTTCCAATCCAAGTTACCTTGAATGGGTTAACCCCGTTGTGGAAGGAATTGTTAGAGCAAAACAAACCCGTACTAAAGATATCGACAGAAGTCATATAATTCCTGTTCTTCTCCATGGTGATTCTGCTTTTGCAGGTCAGGGAGTGGTAGGGGAGACGATCAACCTTTCGCAGCTTGCCGGTTATAAAACAGGTGGAACCATCCACATTATCACCAATAATCAGATCGGTTTTACAACAACTCCTGAAGAGGCCCGTTCATCGGTTTATGCAACAGATGTTGCAAAAATTGTACAGGCACCAATCTTTCATGTTAATGGTGATGATCCCGAGGCAGTGCTTCATGTTATCAGGATTGCATTTGAATATCGTCAGAAATTCAGCAAAGATGTAGTGGTTGATATTGTAGGTTACAGAAGACACGGGCATAACGAAGGGGACGATCCGGGATATACCCAGCCAATTCTGTATGCTAAGATTAAACAACATCCGTCAGTTACCAAACTGTATGGGAAAAAACTGGTTGCCGAAGGAGTTATCTCTCAGGAAGAACTTGAACAGATGGATGTCGCTTACAATCAAAAACTTGATAATGCACTTCAGATTGTAGCAAAGAAAAAGATCGAATTTAAAATTGATATTCCTCTTGCAGTGAACACTGAAAAAATTCAGGTAACCAAAAAGAGCCATGAAACGGCACTTTCTGAAAGTGAATTTAAAGAACTGCTAATTAAAGGTTCATCACTTCCCGAAGGCTTTAATCTTCATACCAAATTGGTCAAATTTCTTGAAAAAAGAAAAGAACTCGCAGTCTCAGACGATGGACTTGCCGACTGGGCAACTGCCGAATTCCTCGCCTTTGCTTCACTCGTTAAAGAGGGGAGTCCGGTAAGATTAAGTGGTCAGGATTGTGTCCGTGGAACATTCACTCAACGCCACATGGCATTTACTAATGTGGTTTCAGGACAGGAATATTTCCCGATCAATCATATGTACCCAAATCAAGCCAGAGCCGAAATTCTTGACAGTTTACTATCAGAAGCAGCAGTAATGGGCTTTGAGTATGGTTACAGCACTGCTGATCCACTTTGTCTCGTGATTTGGGAAGCACAGTTTGGCGATTTTGCCAACGGCGCTCAAATTATTATCGACAATTTTATTGTTGTTTCAAAAGAGAAATGGGACACTCCCAATAATCTGGTACTTCTTTTACCTCACGGTTTTGAGGGACAGGGACCGGAACATTCCAGTGCCCGTCTCGAAAGATTTCTGATCCTCTGTGCACAGGATAATATGGAGGTTTGTCACCTTTCTGATCCTGCAAACTATTTCCATCTTCTTCGCAGACAGATGAAAAAGGATATTTTAAGACCATTGGTTGTGATGTCTCCTAAAAGCCTGTTAAGGCTGCCGGAGGCAAGATCTCCGAAGGAAGACTTCCTTACAGGGACATTTAAAGAGTTCCTTGACGACACTTCCGGCATTGAAAAAAGCAAAGTGAGAAAAGTGCTTCTCACCAGTGGTAAAATCTATTATGAGTTGGACAAATACAGAAAAACCTCGGGCGCCAACGATGTAGCTATTATCAGGATTGAACAGCTTTATCCATTTGAAGGGGAGATATTGAGTGATATCCTCTCTGATTACACGAGTATGGAAGAGCTTTTATGGGTACAGGAAGAACCACGCAATATGGGAGCCTGGAATTTTCTAAGACCGAGACTTTATGACATAATGAAAAACGATATGAAAATTCAATATGTCGGTAGACCCGAAAGTGCCAGTCCCGCGGTTGGATCAGGAAAACTTGCTGCAAGGCAACAGGAAGCGATAATCAGAACGGCATTTACGATGTTGTAGTTCTCATGGAATTGATACACTGTAATAACAAGGAATGTCATTTAACATAAAAATTTAGCAATTTAAATAATCATTAATTAAATTTTAAATACAGGAGTCACTCAATAGTTTTTTGTTAAGCAATTTTGTCATCAAATAAAATAATAGCTATATGGACTCAAACTCAGATCCCTCCGGGTTGAAAAAGAAGATTTTTGACCAGGAGCAAGAGATTCAAATTCTTCGAGATAAACTTGAAAAGGCAACCGAATCTCAAAGACATTCTTCAACAGAATTTGTTAATCTTAATGAAAATCAACAAATGTCTTTATCTGATGACAGGGTTGATAATTTGGAGAGGCATTACAAGGCAATACTGGAGAACTCGCCTGACGGTGTTGTAATGATCAACATCCATGGAGAGATGTCCTACGCAAGCCCCTCGGCAAGAAGGATGTTTGGATTTGATTCTACGGAGAAGATTACTTTTGATCCTGCCGACTACACTCATCCCGATGATTTGGAGAAGGTTCTTGGTGAATTATTCAAAACAATGAATTTGCCTGATTATTTGCCAACGATTCAATATCGTTTTCGTAGTAAACAGGGTGAGTGGAAATGGATCGAGAGTGTATTTAGTAACCAGTTAGCCGAACCTTTCGTTAACTCCATTGTCATCAATTTTAGAGATATTCATGATAAAATGCTGATCCTGGAAGATCTGAAGGCAGCGAAAGAGGAAGCTGAACTGGCTAATCGAGTTAAAGATTCCTTTATTTCAGCAATTTCGCATGAGATCAGAACGCCATTAACAGGAATTATTGGAATGGTGGAAGTTATTGCTGATTCACTTGATGAGAAATGTCGAACTGAGTTTGCCCCATACTTTAATTCGATCCATCGTTCATCAGACCGGCTCATTTCAACTATTGAGGATATTCTAAATTTTCACTCCTCCAATACGGTGATTTTAATCAAAATCAATCAGTAGTTCAACTAAATCAACTTATTTACAATGTAATTAAAGAATTAAAACCACTGGCTGATGACAAGTCAATTGGGCTGAATGTGAGTTTTAGTTCAGACAATTTTGAAGTGTTTGTTGACCCAACCTCTTTGTCGATGGCGATGCTCAAAATTGTGGGGAATGCAATTAAGTTTTCAGAGAAGGGGGAAGTGAGGGTTGAAGTCAAAGAGAGTGAACAGAAAGATTTCATAACAATTGAAGTAAAAGACACCGGTGTGGGGATTTCAGAGAAATTTTTCCCTCAACTTTTTAGCCCTTTTACACAAGAGGAAAGTGGATATGGTCGAACTTTTGACGGCCTTGGCCTTGGCCTGCCTATCATCAAAAAAACTAATCGACTTAATGAATGCAACAATCGAAGTTCAGAGTACAAAAAATGTAGGCACATCATTTGTAATAAACATTAAAAAATTCGATTCGACCGCTATTTAGGGCTTCCAGAATCAAGCTTTGTAAATTGGATAATTTACCGTCACCACAAGTTTGAAAAAGGTCAAAATAAAATGAAATATGTAACGCTTGTTTTGAACTTAATGTCATTTCTATTGCGTTATAAATTAAAATGTTTTATTTTTAAAGTGTAGATATTATTTTTCTTTTATGATATTTACTTCCAAAACTTTGCTTTTAATTTTCATGGAATACTCATTATGTTGTTCTGTGATGCCAATAAAAAATCATTTCCGGTAACTGAACAACAGCTAAACAGTTTTGAGATAGTCCCGGTTTTTTATTAAATATTGACAGGATATAACCTGCTCGTCGATTTTCCTGGTGCCCGGTTCCCAATTATATTATTGGAGGAAAGGCCTCCGGCTCAGAGTTTACAACAGAATATTTGTTGTAAAATTAATCAACCAAATCATTTAATTATGGAGACTACATGTCGAAATATTTTTCACTCGTTGCAATACTTGCCGTAGCTTTGTTACTCGGTGGTTGCAAAAAAGCAGACAAACCTGCTGACACACCAAAAACTGATACTGCTGCACCTAAAACAGAAGCACCAGTTAGCGGTGAAACTTTCACAAATGAAGCTGCTAAAGTTAGCGTTGCTCTTCCTGAAGGTTGGTATTATGAAGCTACAGAAACCAGCATGATTGCTCATTCTGCAGACAGTTTACTCGCAGTAAATTTTGTTATTCTTAAAGCCGAAGAACTTGACGCTGCTATGGCAGAAGTTGATAAATCTCTTGCAGCAGACGTGAAGAACCTTAAAATGGGTGAAGCTAAAGATGAAGAAATCAATGGAATGAAAGGCAGATATATTGAAGGTACTGCTGATGGACTCGAAGTTTATATGGGACTTATCGATACACCAGTTGCTAATACCACTCTTTTTATCAACGCATTTGCAGCTCCTGAAGCATTGAAGAAATATTCAAAAGAACTTGATTTTATCTTCAAAAATATCAAACCTGTAAAGTAATTTTCAGTAAAATTTGATTTTTAACCGGATTGTCTTTATTGGCGGTCCGGTTTTTTTATGCCCGGGGGTTACGTAAGAAAGGTAACTTATGGAAGTTGAGATTGTTTGGGTTACTGTATCAAGAGTCTTCTGTCCGTTGCCCGCCGCGCAGGATACCGCTTTTAATCAACATGATTACAGTTCCTGTAAGAATGAGGGCCATTGAAATGTATTGTGAAGGGGTGAAGGGTTGAAAACCGGGGATGAGTGAATCCTCCCGGAAAAATTCGACCATAAATCTGAAGGCACCATAACCGATTGCTGCTACCGATATCTGATATCCATCGAACCGGAATTTTTTCCTTGTGAAAGTAATGAAGCCGAAGAGGAGGAAAGCAAATATTGATTCATATAACTGTGTGGGATGCACTGCACATGCTGCTCCGGGGAAGGTGACTCCAAATATGGAATCTGTTGGAAGACCACCGCAGCAACCTCCGAAGAAACATGCAAGTCTGCCAATTCCGAGTCCAAAAATCCCGCCATATGACATTCCATCCAAAGCGTTAGAGAGTGAAAAGGTAAATAATCCTCTGCCAATAAAAAGTGCAGAATATCCCCCGATAACGGCACCATAAAACATCCAGCCGGTCTTTAGAAAAGTATCGACGGGATGTTGTAAAAACCTCTCTGTATCGAAAAAAACCGCAAAACTCAATTTCGCCCCAATAACGGCGAAAATACCGACGAGCAAAAAGAGCCGCCAGTAAGACTCTATCGGAAAGGATAACCTTATTGCCTCACGGTAACAGATTACAGCAAATGCAATAGCCCCCAATGTGGAAAAAAGGGAATAAGAATTAATCGCGAAATCGCCAAAGAGTTGAATTACAGGCTGCATAATTAAAACAAAACCGGACAGCGATTGCTGCCCGGTTTATTAATTTTTTAAAAGTTATTTAGTAAAAATCAATGTAAATTTAACTGTGGTAGAGCCAGTTTTTGCAGGTTGCTGGTAAAAAAGTCCTGCGACAGGTGCGCGGTCATCGAAGTCAAATCTTACCCGGCCTGTTAGATCGGTTTGTATATCATATCTCCACCTCCCTGGTCCAAATTCTGTTTTTGAGAACAATTCATATTGTTTGTTAATCTCTCTGACATCATAGTTTGTTGCCAGTTCAGGGACCTGCGTAAGTTGTTGGTCAGTGGGTTTCCATTTAAATACCATATCAATCTTGTTTTCATCTTTTACAATGAAATATTGATTAGTTGGATCAGTGAATTGGACTGAAAGTGACGGCCTGCCATCTTCATAAGTTACATTCATTGCAGTGAATGTATATTTTTTGGTGGCAGAGGGTACCAGCGGTGGTGTACCGGTAACAGTTACAGTCATTGTTTGGGTGGTATAGTCACTATAACCGGCATTTCGTTTTGCCCTTGCTCTTACGGTTACAGTATATACTCCCGGTGCATTTAATGATGAAGTAACGGAGTAACTGTTACCCATAGAAAACACTCTTCTCCATTCAGTGGCTACAGAGCCGGGAGAGTTGAGTTTTGTGGAATACTCAACATCAAGACCCGGGACAGGAATCGGAACTGTTACTACAATGGGAGTAAGATCAGGAGGATCGCATTGCTCTGTTGTGGTGTTATCACCCGGAGCGTTATCCCTAACTGTAAATCCAATAATAAAGGTTTGCCCGACATTCGCATTAATAGTGGGATTAGTAATAGTTATAGTCGGAGCATTCACTGCGGTCTGCATAACGCCGCCGGTGAAGAGGAAGTAGCCGACGATTACGGAGACACTCATTACAGCGAATCCATATTTATTCAATATTGTTTTCATTTTTGTCTCCAATTAAAATTTAAATGATAAGCCGGCAATAAGCGTACTCGCTTTTGCCGCGGCATATTCAATGTTCAGATTAATGATTGCCATTCTGAAACTTGCGCCCAGAACAAATCTTGCACTGTTCTCGCCCTCTATGTCAAACGCAATATTTGCACTTTGCAGACCATTGGGGGTGTCAATCTGTTTTGTGATGTTTACTGAGAGTTTTGTGCTCTCGAGCATAAAACCGGTATAAGGAGTAACATCGAGCCAGCCGAGCAGACTGAATTTGGAAGAGACATTCATTCCGTAACTGGTTGCGGAGAATGATGCACTCTTGTCGAGTTTTGCATTCTGGGTTAAAAAGCCAACGGTAATATCGAGAGGCAATTTACCTGTTAAGGGCTCAAGCCAGTAGGCGACATTGTGTTCAAGACCAAATCCGAAGTAACTGAATGTTCCGATCGAGTCTCCGATTTTATTTCGGGTACCATTCGAATAATTGCACGGGTACCTAAAACAGTTCCGATCTTCAGTTGCGGAGCAGCTCCGGGGATTCTTTTCATCCCGTTTAACAATCCTCCTACACCAAGATCAATCTCCTTGGGGTCAAGAGTAACTGTTACGGGGAATGGTCCGTTAACCTGTACGGTCTCGGGTCCATTGGAACCAAAAAGGACTATGATGTTGTCTTTTTCACTCCCGGCAATAGTAGCACCGGAAATTCTTACAGGCATATCACGAGCAAGCAACTGGTTGATAACATCAGTGCGGATAGTCGGATCGGTTACATCCTTTGTGATTTCAAGAAGCTGGGCTCTGCTGAAACGGAAAGTTCCATCAACCGAGAAGCGGTTATTCCCGTCAGAGTTGAAACTGGAATACATCCCAACAACTCCGAATTCAAGGTCGAAACCAAATTTCTTGTTTGCAGGAGCGGTATTCATCCATCCACTATTGAGGTTGACACCAACATTGTTAACTAACGGTGAGATATAAGCTTTACCGGCAAGGCTGCCGAGTTTGCTCAGATCACTATCAAGGCCCTGTGCAAACGCTGCGCTCGCTAAAAAGGCCCATAAAAATACAAATATCCGAATTGTAGCTTTGTACATTCGATTATCCTTTCATTGTTTTATTAAATGTTATCACTTCAGCCATATACACAGTATTCCGTGTTGAATCCCGGGGAAAGTCCCGGGAAATATGTTTTTACGAAGCAGATATATGGGTTATGAGTTGCCGTAGGGAATAAAAAAGTAACGGCAATATTTGGCTAAAAGAACTCTATTAAAGAGCGGGATTCCATTGTGTTTAACGAATAAAGTCAGATTAAAAAATCAGATGTTCAACATACGATGCAACCGGAAAAATTATTGAAAGCTGCAGTAGAGTTTCTGATTAACTCCGATAAATTATTAAATACCACTTAAATTTAGCACATTATTACCAAATAGAATATAGGTGATTCCCCTCATTTTTAAATAATTTTTTAGTTTTTATTCGGTGTTTTTTAACCAATTTCAAAACCATGGGATGTTAAAGTAGATATAAACATTTTTTTGTATATTTGGATTTTCGAAGTATATTTTATAAAATCGAAAAATTTACCTTTTTAATAGTCATATAATCACAAAAAAGAAGAGTAAGATGAAAACACATTTAATCGTATTGTTACTGTTAATAAGCTGCACATTGATTTACCCACAGACAAAGAATCTAAAACCTGAGATGATCAAAGTTGAAGGAGGCACCTTTACTATGGGGAGTAATGACGGGGAAAGAGATGAAAAACCGGTACATCAGGTTACCGTTGGCAGTTTCGATATTGGCAAGACAGAAGTGACCCGGGAACTCTGGGAGAGTGTTATGGATAATACCAGCTCGAATTACATTGGCGATATCAAACCGGTCGCAAGTGTCAATTGGCTCAGTGTGGTTGAGTTCTGTAACAAGTTAAGTGAAAAAGAGGGGTTAAAGAAAGCATATTCGATAAGTGGAAGCAGTGTTACCTGTGATTTCAATGCAAACGGATACAGGTTACCCACCGAAGCAGAATGGGAATATGCGGCATCGGGGGGGAAGCAAAGCAAGGGTTACAAATACAGTGGAGGTAATGATATCGGTAGTGTAGCATGGTATTTCGATAACTCAGGAGGTGATCCACAGAATGTTGCTACAAAACTACCCAATGAACTTGGATTATATGACATGAGTGGAAATGTATGGGAATGGTGTTGGGATTGGTATGGAGACTACACCTCATCGAGTCAGACAAACCCTGAGGGAGCAAGTGGTGGTACTGATCGAGTTTTTCGTGGTGGCAGTTATGACGACTATGCGAAATCCTGTAGAGTTGCCAAACGTCTTAGTGGCAATCCCATTCGTGATTCCAGGACTGTTGGCCTCCGTGTTGTGAGAACAATAGATTCTCCACAGCCTCAGACTCAAGAGGGACCTAAACCTGAGTTGATAGAAGTTGAAGGTGGCACCTTTACGATGGGGAGCAATGACGGAGAAAATAATGAAAAGCCTTCCATCAGGTTACTGTCAGCAGTTTTCCATAGGAAAGACAGAAGTGACCCAGGGACTATGGAAGAGTGTTATGAATAATAATCCTTCACAATTTGTTGGCGATAACAGGCCGGTTGAAATAGTTGGCTGGAACGATGTTATTGAATTCTGTAACAAGTTAAGTGAAAGGGAAGGATTACAGAAGGCCTATTTGATAAGTGGAAGCAGTGTTACCTGTGATTTCAATGCAAATGGTTACAGGCTCCCAACAGAGGCAGAGTGGGAATATGCTGCAAGAGGAGGGAATAAGAGTAGCGGACTAAACCACAGTGGAAGTAATGAGATTGATAAAGTAGCCTGGTTCTGGGACAACTCGGGAAGTGCCACACACGATGTTGCTACAAAACAACCCAATGAACTTGGAATATATGACATGAGCGGTAATGTTTGGGAGTGGTGTTGGGACTGGTATGGAGACTACACCTCATCGAGTCAGACAGACCCCAGGGGGCCAAGCACAGGTTCTCTCCGTGTATTTCGTGGTGGCACCTGGAGCGGCTCGGCGTGGTTCTGCCGGGTTGCCTTCCGTTTCTTCCCTGACCCCGGTCACAGAGGCAGCGATCTTGGTTTCCGCATTGTTAGAACAAAAAAGTAGTGGTCTGACAACTACTGAGAAAACCTCAACTAAAAGAGGAGGAGTTAATCTTCATCTCCTTTTAATGGATAGTATGGGGGGCTCCATCAGATTAAAAAAAGTGGATAAACATTCTCCAATGGATCTCCATTTACCCCAAATGATTTAAACCAACAAAAGCCTCAAAACAAACTGTTCTGAGGCTTTTTTGTGGGCGTTCAGGGAATCGAACAGAGGACCCCTCCGACAAGTCGGAGTGCTCAGAACCGACTAAACTGATATATCATTAACCCTTTAAAACGACAAAAGCCTCAAAACAAAAATGATTTACTATCAACAGCAATCCCACTTTCCTCCTGTTTGCTTTTTGTTAAAATATTGCTTATTCTGTAGGTAAGGCTTTGCACTATTATTGGGCACAATGATGAAGTAACAAACTCGTTGACAAAGTCGAGACTCTAAATCAAAATCAAATTTCTTTTTGAAAAAATATTCAAGAAATATTTTGGTAAGTTACATTTTAGAGAATTTCAATGAATAACCTCACTAAACTTTTTATTATTTCCTTATTATTTACAGGCGCTATCTTCTCTCAGATGAAATGGAGGAAGTAAACTCACCCTATTAGGGAACAGTAAACCAGGGTGGTAAATGTAAATGACACCATTATGCTTGCTGGAATGAAATCAGGTAAAATCTTTCTATCAATCAATTCAGGCACGAACTGGAACCAGATACTTAATGGTGATGATACCGACCCTGTACCGGATATAGAAGATATGATTTACATGAAGGATCAAATTATCATGGCTTCTGTCAATAAAAAGGGTTTGCTTAGAACAGATGATCATGGTGTGCACTGGGAAACAATGTTTCCATTCAGTGGACAACTGTTGAAGGTAGATTCAAATGTTGTACTTTTTATGCCCAACACTCCTTCATCCGGGCTTTATATCTCAAAAGATAAAGGTGCCAACTGGAATGAAATTCACTCACCTGAAGGTTATCCGACTAAAGTGGCTCTTGGAAGCGACATGTCAACAATATTCAGCATATTTGGTACATCGTTTTATTCATCTGTTGATACTGCGAAAACATGGATTTTTAAAGGAGATGGAGTACCTGCCGGGATTAAATCTTTTATTGAGGCTCCCAACGGATTTCTCTTCGCAATAAATAGTAGATATGCTTTTAAAAGTATTGATGGAGGAGTCTCCTGGGTTGTGGATCCCCCTGTAGTTGCAAATCCAAAATTGGAATATATCTCCATGATAGGTGATACTACAATTGGGGTGGCAAATTTGAATGGTTTAAGTTCCAAACATATGCATGGCAAAAATTGGAGCGCCGTACCCAACTCCGGTAAAATGTCCCCTTATCATTTTTCCTATTCACCCGACAATTCAATTCTTTTATTGGCTGATAAGTATGGGGTTGTAAAATATCAAAATTCCACTTTTACTAACATCAGCACGGGAATAACCAGAAATTTTATTATCAATACGGTAGTCACCGGCGACACGATTTTGTGCTTTACTGAAACCGGGCTCTATATTTCTATTGATAAAGGCGAAAAGTGGAACTTAATTCCTGACGCCCCGACCATATCATTTTATTGGTCTATAATCGATCACTCCTTATGTTTTTATTGCTAATTCTAACACTATTTATCGATCCAGTAATATGGGAGAAACCTAGTCAATCATAATGAAGTGAAACGTATTACGGAATTTTCGGCCGGAACCAAGCAGAATATTCTTGCCATTTTAAGGAGCAATGGAGGTGGACCCAATGTATTCCAGGGTTGCAATATTCAGATGATTTTGGGTCAACCTGAAATAATTCAACTATTGGTACCATTTTTCCGAATATCATGTCGGTGAAAAAAAACCGTTGACTGTAAAATTTATGCCACATTTGGTACTTATCTGTACCCAAATCTGGCAAGAGAAATAAAATATCGATCTCTTCAAACAATTAGCCATTTTTGACGCCGGAGTTAAAACTGCAGACGATACATCGAGGCTCTTTACCCAACGAGAGAAGAAACGACATTATTTTCTGTCCGACGGACTTAACCTGTTTTACCAGCCTGCGAATGATACTGTTTACAGCACTGTTTCGTCATACATCTATTTTCAGAGATATTAAAGAAAGGGAGGGATCAAATAATTTATTATAGTAAGGCAGGGACTGAGGATAACACCACACGCCTTTCTTATATTTCACGAACAAGTTTCATATCATATTCCATAGATTCATATTTTGATGGAGGCCTTAAGAGTTCATTTTTTCAGGATTATGTCGGTAATCTTTATATTTGTTCCAAATCCACTATATACAGAGCAATTTATGACCCAACCGATGTTAAAGAGGTTACCCAAACGGAAGAAGTGAAAAAGCAGCAACCCCATCATAAGTTCTTTCCGAATCCTTTTAGTATTCAAGGAAATCTTGAAAATTCAATCGACGGGAAATTCAAATACCAAAATTGAGATGTACAATATACTCGGACAAAAGTACTTTCAATTTTGATGGAATCCTTGAAATTGGTAACAATTCTTTTTGATATTGATGGTAATAAATTAACATCAGGAATCCATATCATAAGAGTTCAAACTCCTAAAGAAAATAAATACTTTAAAGTAATTTTAATGAGATAGAGATTGTTGCCCTTAAATATCTTGGATGTATATTCGGAAACCAAAATATTGATAGAGGCTGCTGCGGAAATCAATACGGTAAATATGTTTATTTAAATTCCCTTCAATTTAATTAAGAACCAAAGAGCCTGTGTGTTATGTGAAATATTATTTTTTTGTATATATTTGGACTCTCAAAGCATTCCATTTAAGAATAATATTATTTATCGAGTAATCCACCAATAAAATTGAAATTGCAGCAAATGAATACAGACTTTACGATTGATAACTCTCAAGTCAGAGACCTGTTGAAACCATAATACCGAAAAAATTGTAGCGTTCTCCAAAAGATTATTTGTTTGGCTCTGCAGCGAGAGAAGAATCGGAAAAATATAACGATATCGATTTGCTGATTGTTGTCTCTGATGGTATTCACAGAAGACAGACTGCCCAACACCTCTATCAAAAAGTCAGAAGTGGAGTAGTACCTATCGATTTTGCTAAGGTGACTGAGACAGACCATTGATCTCACAAGATCAGTTAATAAAAGGGCATATCTATTTACAGCTTTGAAAGAAGGGATTATAATTTATGAAAGAGCAAAATGAGTGTAAAGAATGGTTTTTTATGCTGGTTAGTATCTGAAACATTTCACTTCGGATGGAGAGTGGACTCTACCTGACTTTATTATGTTTTCATGCCCAGCAAGCTGCTTGAAAAGTTGATAAAAGTACTATTAAAAGAATTCAACCTAGATTTTCCCAAAACACACAACATCTAGATATTATTGACTCCAACTTTCCTTATTCCTGGAAATTCCTGGAACAGTTACTGAGAGTGGTAAAACACTCACAGACCATGCGGTGACATCTCAAGTTACCCGGGCAAGGTCCCAAAGTGACAGATCAATCAAGAAGAGTATAGAACTGCAACCACTTCGTGAGAAGCAATTGATTCCATAGCTGAAAATATTGACCCTGAGTAAGGTTTTTTGTGGGCGCCTCAGGGAATCGGGAATAGAGGATCATTGTCCAAAGATATTTCTTACTCTGATGCAAGTTATTACTTAAAGAAATTTATTCATGCAATATTTACTCTTTAATTAACTGCACATTGAGCTCATACACCTCATCAATACTTATGTTGTTTATATCCTCACTCTCTCCATATAAAATGTTTATCCTCACCAACCGTGCTTAGCATCCTGGATTAGTTGGACCAAAAGAAATGGTTTTGTGTTTGTAGCAGCAGCAGCGCATAACCCTGCAAGTGTATCATTTGTGGTAATAAAGAGATTTGATTTTCTGATAAGAGATTTTAGTATGGGCATTCCCAAAGATCAAAGATTTTAAGTCAGTATTTGTATACTCTTACCAGACTGTTTAGTTGTTTGCTGCTCCTTCACCACCCTTGAGCAAATATATACCCGGGCATCACTATCCTTCATCAAGCGAGTAATCAGATTTGCAAAATTTGAATGATTCCAGCGGGTTTTGAATTTTACCTGCTCTGTTACGTAATCCAATGAGCGGGGAATCTCCTTTCCCGGAATTTATGGAAGCGAAATTTTCAGTCAATTCATCCTCTTTCACCTGAATAAATAATCGTTTTTAAGTATTGTAACAATTCCGAAGTGGCTTTAAGATATCATAGTTTTGAGAAACATGTGTGTCCGGTTTATCGCTCCAATCTAGATCAATTCGCCTGTCAAAGAAATTGCCTTAATTGGTTTTCTCATTCATAAAGAGTTCGGTCCAATTTCTTGTTTTGCCTTGGCTAATCTTGGCTTTCAGATTAGCCGCGAAAGTAATGGAGGTTAAGCGGAGGCAATCTGGCTACAGCAGATCAGCAACCTTTTTAAGAACGGATTTTAGCTGTTTTAGGTAGTTTAACTCTTTTCATCTCTACTTTTGTTAGAATGAAAGATGATTTAATAAAAGGATTTCTCTCAGAGCTTTAACCGGTAGGTTGAAATAACAGCGTTAATGGACATTTGGGAAATTTCTTTTAGAGCTTCCCCCCAGTCATGTAGAATAGAGTATATCACCTAATTGATTATGTTGCCTCACTACAAGGACTTGATTTAGATCCCAGTTCTGCACAAGAATTCTTCCACTTTCGGAAAAAATTAATAGCAGTTTGCCGGAGATTGTTCTTTATTGAAACTACTGATTTTCTCAAAATTATTAAACTATTGGTTTCATCAAATACACTTAATATTCAACGATCTGTGTCCTATTGAAATATAATAGGAAGGTTTTTC
>JADJNX010000022.1 GCA_016714125.1 Ignavibacteriales bacterium
ACAACAATCCTTTCAACTGGGGAGTTGGCTTTTTTACCAACGGCGGAATGGGTGCTGATTTAACTCTTAAACATGCTCTTTATCGCAATCAGGATGGTTCGTATAACCTGCAAAAATACCACTCAATGCTTGCTTCGATGCAGGGTGGACTAACGGCAGCTTACAAATTCAGTCCAAAATTCTCCGTCGGCGTTTCATTGCACATGGTTTACAGTATGCTCGAGTTCTCGATGCCATATTCCCTCAATCCTTCCATTATGAAAGGTTTTGCGATGCCGGGAATGACATTTGGACAGATGTTTGCCGCTCCCATCAATGGGTGGATTTGGTTACACCGAAGTTACAGCTACCGCTGAAATGAAAGAGCTTACCGCGATTGGATTTAATGGCAAAATTGTGGCTTACAAAGTAAATGAAGAACTTTCGATGGGATTAAGTTATACACTTCCCACAAACCTCACTTACAAAAATGGCAAAGCATCAATGGATATGACAGCCCAGCTTAACGATGCATTTGGCAAAGCTGTTGCGGGATACATGCAACAAAATCCGGGCAAACTCCTGCTGAAGCACAAGCCGCAGTGGCAGCTCAATTTGGTGGAATGGGTATCGATCTGAGTAAAGGTGTTGTAGCCAACTATGACCTTAGTGTTGATCTGAATTTCCCACAAACCATTGGTTTTGGAATCGCATATAAAGCATCACCAAAACTTAACTCTCTGCTGATTTTGAATGGGTTAACTGGGAAAAAGCTTTTGACAAGATGACCATTAAACTAACAAATGGCACCAATTCAAATATCAACACGATGCTTGGAAATCCGGAGCTTTTGATCTCGAATTTCCAATGAACTGGAAAAACAGTTTTGTCATTAAAGTTGGTGGAGAATATAAATTCTCTCACAAATTTGACGGCAGACTTGGTTATGCTTACGGCTCAAACCCCGTTCCCGAAACCACAGTTTTCCCCGTTTTCCCTGCAATTGTTGAACATCATGTAATGGCAGGATTATCATTTCATGCATCCAGGGCGTTAACCCTTAATGCTGCATTTGAGATGGCTTTGAACAAATCGTTTACCGCCTCAAATCCAAGCCTTATTGCTGCAGAATACAGTGCAAGTACCAGCCAACTGGCTACCACTCTCATTCACTTCTCTGCAACATATAATTTTTAGTCCCCTCTTAAAACTGCCGGAGCAATCCGGCAGTTTTTACTTTCATTATGCTCCCAAAATAATACCTGATATTTAATACCTACCCTGCGTATGCCCTTATCAATTTTTCCTTGTCGAGGTTGAGGGTGATTTGTGTTTCCTCTTCAAAGATTTTTTCGTTTTCACCGTTGTAACTGCTTTCGGAATATGTTGCACCCTGAAGCAGCTCCATGTCAAGCTCACCACCAATCACCTCAAGTTTGTTTACAATCAGGTTGTTTCCGCTTAATGCGTCAACCTTTCCCTCCACCAGATATGGACCAAACGACAACGTTTTTTCGGCATATTTAGCATAGCTTTCGGGGAAAAGCACTGCTTCAAAAGTATCGGTCAGATCCTCAAGTGAAAGAAATTTCATAGCCTTGCCATCTTTTGTCCTTATCCGTTTGGCGGTCATAAACCAGCCGACCATCTTAACATTTTTCCCGTGCATTTTGGGAATTTCAGATGCGGTGGTCACACTTGGATCGTTGATCCATCCCCCATAAAACTGTAAGGGGTGACGGGTCACCATATAGTCGAATGCCTTCATTTCCGCGAGGCACTTCTCCTCAATTGAATAGTCAAGCCCGTCGATTACCTTGTTTTCAAGTTCAATTTCCTCCTCGGCAAAAAGACTTTCCTGGAGGGTATCGAGTATCCGCCTGTATTTAACATAGATGTCAAGTTGCCTGAGAAGGTCGGGGCGGGCCATCCCAAAACAGTCCATTGCCCCACACTTTATCAGATGAACCGTGTCTTCAAACCCGGCACGGGTTCTTACCAAAAAATCTTTTAGGGAAGTGTAGTCACCGTTTTCCTTCCTCTCCTCAATCACAGTTTCTGCGGTATTTCTTTTAAGATTTTTAATCGCTTGCAGACCAATCCGAAGTTGATCCCCCTTCCCCATGTATGAATAAAAACTTTTGTTTACACACGGCAGAAGGATTTTCAGGCCCAGCCTGCGTGCCTCCTGGATGTAAACAGCAGCAGAATAATAGCCTCCACCGTTACTTAAGACACCCGCCATAAACTCAGCAGGATAATGGACTTTAAGGTATGCCACTTGATACGAAAGAAGAGCAAACGACGCACTGTGAGCCTTGCAAAATGCATAACCGGCAAAGGAGCTGATCTGTCGCCATAACTCTTTTGCCACATGTTTTTTTAATCCACGGGTATCACATGACTCAAAAAATCTCTCCTCAATCCGAATCATTGCACTTTTGCTTCGTAGCTTTCCACTCATTGCACGACGGAGAAGATCAGCCTCCTCAAGAGTGAGTCCGGCAATGTGATGCGCCACCTTTATTACATCCTCCTGATAGATCATCACACCGTAGGTTTCACCTAATATCTTCTCCATCCCGGGGATCAGATACCTCCGCCTTTTGGGGTCTTTGTGCCGCGCAATAAACTCCTGCATCATTCCACTTTCTGCCACACCCGGACGAATGATCGAGCTTGCCGCAGTCAACATTTCAAATGTATCAACATCCAACCGTGTGAGCAGCGACCGCATTCCCGGCGACTCGATGTAAAAACACCCTATCGTCCTCCCCCTTTTTATGATATCAACAGTCTTTGCATCATTAAATAAAAACTCATAATCAAAAATGTCAAAGTCCACCCCAGCCGCTTTCCGTGGTATCGGGCGGTGAAGGGAGATTATCTTTGTTTTCGACTGCTCCGGCAGCCGATAATCGATCATGTCAAACATTGTTTACTGCATTCGTCATGGTTTCTCTGAGTACCCCAAGAGATCGCTGGCTGAGGAGATCGATCTTGATCAATCCCATATCTTCAACGGGGTACATATCAGGCTGAGTGATAATTATCCCCAACCCCTTGTTACTTGCAAACTCGAGAGCAACAAAGTCGGTTATGGGAGTTGGAGTAATAACAATTCCCCCCGGGTGAATGCTCAGGTGACGCGGGAAGGATGCCAGTCGCGAAGCGATTGTTATTATACTTTTCCACGGCTCCCCTTCAAACTTCAGTGATTTCGCCTCGGGGAACATGGTTGCCAGGTTTGAAAGATTTCTGGCATCAGTCCAGGGGATAAATTTGCTGTATTGTGATATCTCACTTTCGGCTATTCCAAATACTTTTGCCGTCTCCCTGAAAGCCGATCTTGCTCTAAATGTAACCGTTGTTGAAATCATCGCCACTTTGTCATAACCATACTTCTCAAAAACATATTTTACTATTTCGTCCCTTTCACGCCATGAAAAATCGAGATCAACATCGGGGGGACTCATCCTTCCCCTGTTAAGGAATCGCTCAAAATAGAGGTCATATTTTATCGGATCCACTTCTGTGAACCCAAGGCAATATGAAACAAGACTGTTCGCAGCCGACCCCCTGCCAAGCAACATCATTCCCCTCTGTTTTGCCTCCCTTACAATATCCCAAACCACCAAAAAATAGTCGGGGAAACCAAGGTCGTTTATCACTTCAAGTTCATAACGCAGACGGTTGATAGCAGTCTCGGTGATCGTGTGATATCGCATCTCCAGCCCTTAAACGCAAGTTTCCACAAATATGAAAATGACGGTTCATTGTTTGGTGTGGGGAAAAGAGGAAATTTGGTCTTCCCCATCTCCAGATTCAAATTACAGTTGTCAACGATGTAATTTATGTTTTGAAGTGCACCCGGTATCTTTTTCCACTCCCGCATGACTTCTTCATAGCTCCTGAAATAAAAATCTTCCGGTTCGGTCTCCTCCGGTTTTATACTCCCAAGCGTTGTTCTTAGTCTTATCGCAGTAACGGTTTTATGAAGAAGATAATCCTCCTTATCCAGAAAATAAACGGGAGAAGTGGGGACATACCTGTAACCGTTGTTAATACAAAATTCGTAAACCTCCCTCGATAATTTTTTTGTGGATGGAGTTACAGGGAGCTCACCAAAAACAGTTGTCCTTTTCCCCGCGGCTTTCAGAAGTCTAATCGAAGGAGTAATAAGAAAAAGCCCGGGTAATTCACCCCTTACAAGTCCATCAAGTGTAAAACTCTCCCTCAATTTCCTGGCGGTAATTATCCTGCAAAGATTTGAATATCCTTCTCTCGTTGCTGCAAGAAGAAGAATATACTCTTTTGTATCAGCGGGATCATCGATATATGCCCCAAGAATTGGCTTTATCCCCTCTTCAGTGGCTTTTGTAAAACTGAATCAGTCCATACATGCCATTCCTGTCCGTAAGAGCAAGAGCCTTCATTCCAAAGCTCTTCGCCCGGCCGATCAGATCGTCTATCGATACCGCTCCCTGCAACAGGGAATAATTGCTGTGTGTGTGAAGCATCATTCTAATGCAGTAATGCAGTAATGCAGTAATCCAATAATGTGGCAAAAAATCATAATTTGTTCCTTCATAAAATACCATACATTTGTATGGTAAAATAAGAAATAATTATGGTAATGTCAAGGGAATTGTTGAGTGGTGGGGAGTTTGTGGTGAATTAAACTGCGAAGGACGCAAAGATCGCAAAGAGGAGATTTTTTCTGTTCTAATTTAATTTATTAATTTAATCTTGCTTTTATTTTTTTTAATAACACTTTCGCTCATGGCAATGGATTTAGAACAATATACAGTTATATACAGAGTGCATGCTCTGAAACGAATGTTTGAGCGGGATATAAGTGAAATTGAAGTATCTGATATATTGGAACATGGAGATGTTATAAATGAATATCCGGATGACTATCCATATCCTTCAAAATTGATCAAAGGTTTTTCACAGGGGAAAATACTCCATGTATTAATTGCTGAAAACACTTCAGATAATGAGATAATTGTAATTACTGTTTATGAACCGGACCCAAATCTTTGGGATTCAGAATTCAGGAGAAAGATAAAATGAAATGCCCCGTATGTAAAAATGGAGAAACGAAAAAAGGTAAAGTGGTAGTAACTTTATCGAAGGATGAATTTATTACTGTTTATCGTAATGTACCTGCTGATATCTGCCAGAATTGTGGCGAGGAATTTGTTGATAGTTCAGTTGCACGCTCACTCCTTGAATTGTCGACCGAAACTTATCAGAAAGGTGTAATTGTTGATATCAGAGATTATAGAGCCGCATAAAATCCATCCGCGGAAATCCGTGTCATCCGTGGAACTATCCCCCTCCGCGGAAATCCGTTTAATCTGCGTGTACCTGTCCGCTGTGGTGGATCTGCGTCCCCTATAAAATCTGCGGAATCCGTGGAACTATTCCTCTCACGGTTTTTCGTTTTGCAGACGGCAATCGGGACGATTACCACTCCTCACTCTAACGCCTAAAAACCCGTGTTCTGTTAAAATTATTGCATTATTGGATTATTGGATTACCTTGCTTCCCCCATATTAATAGCTTCAAAGCCATATTTCCCGCGGATCTGGTTTATTGCATTGATCATGTTGACCCGTTTATCTTCGGTTGATTCAAAAAGTGAATGTTGTTCGTGATATTCTACAAATCCACTCATCCCTACGCCTATAAGTCTCACTCCCACTCTTCGGGTGTATGCTTTCCTGAATAGATCAACGGCAGTGGTGTAAACAAATTTATCATCATTGGTGGGAATCACCTGTTTTGCACGGGTAATGGTTGAAAAATCTGTGTATCGAAGTTTGATGTGGATATTTGTTGCCATACTCCCTTCATCCCTGATTTTTTGCGAAATCTTTGCAACAAGACCAAACATGATGGCTTCAATTTCTGCAGGGGATGAAATGTCCGATCTGAATGTCTGCTCACTTGAAATACTTTTTCGTTCTTCCCCCTCAGAAATATATTCAGTTCCTTTGCCATTGGCTTTTTCCCAAATGTCGAGTCCCCCTTTGCCAAAAACTGAAGCAAAATATTCAGCGGGCATTCTGGCGATATCACCGATGGTATAAATCCCCTCTTGCGTGCAATTCTTCAATAAAAACTTTCCCCACACTGGCATTGTTTCTGCCGGAAGTGGAGCAAGGAAATCTTTTTCCATTCCGGGAGCAACATAAGTGATCCCCTTGGTTTGTTAAAATCTGAACAAATTTTTGCAATCGTTTTGTTACTTCCGATACCAATTGAACCGGGAAGTTTCACTTTATCATAAATCTCCTGCAAAAGTCTTTCAGCCAAAAGCATTGGGTTACCATAAATTTTTTCACATCCCGTAAAGTCCATGTAAAATTCATCAACTGATGCCTGTTGGATCATGGGAGGATATTTTATCAGAATTTCACGAACCATATTGGAATAACGGCTGTATTCCCCATGACTTCCTCTGATAAATATGGCTTGTGGACACAGTTTGTATGCCCTGTTTGTGGGCATTCCCGATCTCACTCCAAACTTCCTTGTCTCATAAGAACAGGCAGACACAACTCCCCTTCCACCGGGTTGACCTCCAACGATTACTGGTTTCCCCACCAGGGAGGGATCAAGTATCCGCTCTACTGATACAAAAAAAGTGTCAAGATCGAGATGAAAAATCAGTGACAAAGCTCATCCCCACAATTCTGCCTGAAGGTTTTTACTGATCGGTTTAAGCGACTGGAAATAGTTGCCTGTCTGGGGTGGCATATTCACTTTAACTTTTTCTTCGAGGTAGTGAATCAGTTCAAAGGCATTTGCAGGAGCATTTCCAGCTGGGTGATTGTTAAAAATCACAAACACTTCCCGCATTCCATCAACAACCTGTTTAATCAGTTGAGCAAGTTCTACCACCTCACCCGATGAATAGAGATAACGATATCTTTCGTTTTGTGCCTCGTAGGTTTGTTTGTTTCCGAAGTTTGAAATTGAATTTAACCAACCCTCTTCATTTCGGCCATGCAGACGGATATATGCTCTTCCATTTACGGTATATAACTTAAAAGGAAGTGACTCCCCTATCTGAGGTTGGTCGATACTGGCAAAAACCAGATCCCATTCACGACAAAATTCGAGTGCCTCATCACTTCCCCAAGATTTATGTCTCACTTCAATAAACTTGTGGTATCCACAAAACTCGTCATTAAGATTCATAAGATAATTTGCTGTAACAGAATTAAAGGGGAAAGAATATGGAAACTGAATCAACAGTCCCCCAAATCTCTCCCCGCGAACCAACACATTTAAAAGACTCCTTACTGCATCAATATTCTGTTTAACATACTCCCTTTTATGCGTAAAATCCTGGTGAAGTTTCACAGTAAAAGAAAAATCATCACTTTTCTCCACTTTTTTTAGCCATTCAAGTGCAGTGCCGGGATGTGCATATTGATAATAAGTGGAATTGATCTCAACACAATTAAAATATTGTGAATAGTATGAAAGTTTCGAAAATTCCATCCCCTGTTTTTGGGGATAAAACATCGGTGCCCAGTCTTTATATGACCAGCCCGCCGTTCCGATATGTATCTTTGCCATCTCTCTGTCCCCTCCTAAGAATACCGGTTTGATTTCGCTTCCATGCTCCGGTAAATCCCAACAACTACCCCCACAATGTGAAAGTGGCGATATGACTCATCAACTGTTATTGGCACAAACTCGGGATTTTCTGAAACCAGCTCAATCACCTTCCCTTTTTTGAAATAACGCTTTACCACAGCCCCCTCATCAAGCACAGCGGCAACTATCTGACCATTCACGGGCTCAACGTTTGGATTCACAATTATTACATCACCGTTAAAGATGTAGGCATCTTTAAGACTCTGCCCCTTAACTTTTAGGAGGAATGATTCCTTAGGAATTTTAATCATATTTGGAAGATCAACCGTATCGATCGCTCCCGGATAAATTGTTACAGGGCTTCCCGCAGCAGCTTCACCTATAATTGGTCTGGTGACAAACATGTGATCATCAAGTCTAAGATCAATTCCACGGGCAACCTTTTCATCTCTTTGAATAAGTCCCTTTTTTTCAAGTGCCTGAAGATGCTCCCGAACTGTTGATCTGTTTTTATATCCAAATTCCTCTGCAATCTCAGAAAGCGACGGTGGCCACCCCTTTTCATCTCGAAAATCGATGATGAATTGAAGAATTTTTCGTTGTACTTCGGTTAATATTTTTGTCATTTAACATCTCAAGGTTGTTTTACAAAATACCATACATTTGTATGGCTAATGTATAATTTTTATTTGAGAATGTCAAGTGTTTTTTTTGGTAACTTTGTTTGATCGATTGCAGATTTTGCTTACCCAAAAAATATTATCGATTTAACTTCTATATTTCGTTATCAACAAATGGAATTTCCTCAAAATGAAAAACTGTCTCCTGCTTCTCGCTTTTACCATGATTTTTGGAACCACATATTCACAAAAAATATCAACTCCACTGGAATTATCGGGTTTTAAGACTCTCACATCCCATCAACAGATGATTGATTATCTAAGCTCTCTTCCCCGGGATAAGTCCCCGTTTCAAATTGAAGATTTTGCAGTTTCCGCAAACGGAATGAAAATACCGGTCATTAAATTTTCAACCGGTGAGTTTGGGAAGGATGATAAAAAACTAAAAGTTCTGCTATTTGCACAACAACATGGAAATGAACCCTCGGGAAAAGAAGGAGTATTGATACTTCTTTCCAAATTTGCCTCAGGTGAGTTGTCCCATCTCCTGCAGAAGCTTGATATTGCGATCATTCCTATGATGAATCCCGATGGAAATGAAGCAGACAAAAGGCGAAACGGAAATGGTGCTGACCTAAACAGGGATCACTTGATATTGTTACAACCCGAAAATCAGGGATTACACAAGTTTTTCAACAAATATCTCTTTGATGTATCGATGGATGTCCATGAATACAGTCCTTTTTCAAGTGACTGGATGGAACTTGGATATCGCAAAAATTCCGATGTAACAGCCGGGATTTTAACAAACATCAATACTCCTCAAGCGATCAGAGCCTACTCCAGAACAAAATATTTCCCCTGGTTAACGGCTCAAATGAAGAAAACAGGGTACTCATTCTCTGAATATACACCCGGCGGACCTCCAGAGATTGAATATATCAGACAAAGCACATTCGACATTAATGATGGCAGACAAAGTATCGGTTCGCTTGGGGCGCTCTCCTTCATTCAGGA
Source organism: Ignavibacteriales bacterium (assembly GCA_016714125.1). Taxonomy (GTDB): domain Bacteria; phylum Bacteroidota; class Ignavibacteria; order Ignavibacteriales; family Ignavibacteriaceae; genus UTCHB3. The sequence continues at coordinate 9,237 of JADJNX010000022.1, forward strand.
AGGGATGAACGGAAGAGATTCAATCGACAATATCGAGGTGCGTGCAAAAAGTCAGATGATAGCGATGTTGAATTATCTTGAGTTTATGTCCCAAAATGCCGATGAAATAAAATTATTGGTTAAAACTGAGAGAGAAACTTATTAAAGGCTCCCCTGAAAAGGTTGCCATACAGATGAAACATGAAAGGGATGGGAGTAAACTTGAGATGACTCTGCTCTCCACCACCACTGGAAAAGACACAGTTATAACCGTTTCAAATTACTGTCCTGTTGTAAAATCGTTATTTGATGTTGAAAAACCATTTGGATATCTGATTCCATCAAATGAACCTAAATTAATTGATTGGGCCAACAGCCACCAGTTCCAAATTTTAAAATATGTTGTCGGGAATAACGACATTATAGAGGTGATGCTCATCACATCCATCGATTCAATAGACTTTGAGGGAGATATTGTTGTTAATCCGATTTATTCAACATGGAAAATGCCTTTAGATGCCCTCGCAGGGGAATATTTTCTTCTTCCAACAAAACAATTGGCAGGGAATGTAATAGTCCAGGCTCTTGAACCCAAAAGTATGATTGGACTAGTAACTTATAAACCGTTTGAATATCTCTTGAAACTTGAACAGACTTATCCTGTATTAAGAATTTATCGATGAAGAAGTAAGTTCCAGACCAGAGTTTTGAATCTTTTTACACAAATTTACATCATATGTTAAAATATTTTCAATTAGGAGACAGATATGTCACAAGTAAAAGCTTATGTAAAACAAATTAATGGTATCAGTTTTGTCGGGAAAACCGACTCAAATCACTGGATAACGATGGATGGTCCTGAAGATTTTGGAGGAAGTAATGCAGGAATCAGACCAAAAGAATTAATGCTTCTTGCCTTGGGTGGCTGCACAGGTAGTGATGTTGTTTCAATTTTACAAAAGAAAAGGATTGATGTCCGCTCATTTGAAATTAACATAACAGCCGAGATGAGTGAAGATCACCCAAAAGTTTATACATCAATGAATATTGAGTATGTCTTTAAAGGAAAAGGGATTAAGGATTCAGATGTTGAAAGAGCAATTGATCTATCCCAGACAAAATATTGTGGTGTAACTAAAATGTATGAAAAAGCGATGGAGATCACCCATTCTTTCACTATCCATAATGAAGAATAAGACTTTCCGCTAAAAATATATCCTGAATTTAATTCTTAAATTTTCCGTATAATTAAAGTTGTAAAATTGTATTTTAAGTGAATTTTAAAGAATTAATATGGAGATAATTTATGTCGCATCATCTTATAGCGCATGTTGAGATACCTGGAACCGATCTTGAAAGAACAACAAAATTTTATTCAGATGTATTTGGATGGGATCTTAAGGAGTTTGGCAACAGCTATATGTTATGTAACACTCGCCAAGGCACCACTATCGGTCTTCGTAAAGTAAAAGAAGTTGCCATTGGCGATTCTCCGGTTTTCCATATTTTGGTTAATGATATCGAGGATACAGCAAAAGCGATCAAAAAAGCAGGCGGATCCATTTTCAAGGATAAAACAGTTATCCCTGTTTATGGCTGGTATGCAGTTATAGAAGATCCTGACGGGAACAAGATCGGGCTTTACCAAGCCCATTAATCGATTATTTTGCAATCGAACCAAAGAGGAATGACTTATGGAAAATGGAACAATAAAAAGAATTGCTGTTAACACCGGCGGTGGCGACGCTCCCGGGTTAAATGCCGTTATCAAAGCGGTTACAATGTCTGCAATTCAAAGAGGATGGGAAGTTTACGGAATTAGAGATGGCTATAATGGTGTCTTTCTTCCCGCTCAATATCCCAACGGTGATGGCGTCATCAGACTCACACAAGAAATAGTTAAAGACATCACTGCCATGGGTGGAACTATATTAGGGACAACAAACAGAGGAAACCCTCTTAAGTTTCCTATGAAAACCGCCAATGGAACAGTAGTTGAAGTTGACAGATCTGATGAAATTGTTGAGGGCTTAAAAAGATATAATATCGATGCAGTTGTCGCTATCGGCGGTGACGGTTCATTGACAATGGCTAACGAATTCCACAAAAAAGGAGTTCGGATAGTAGGTGTCCCTAAAACAATTGATAACGATCTTTCCGGAACCGATACAACATTCGGATTTGATACAGCAGTATCTTTTGCAACTGAATGTATTGATCGCCTTCACTACACTGCAAAATCTCATAAAAGGATTATGGTTGTTGAAGTGATGGGTAGATATGCGGGCTGGATAGCACTAAATTCAGGCGTTTCGGGTTCGGCAGATGTTATATTGATCCCTGAGATCCCTTACGACATCAAAAAAGTAGCTGATTTTCTTAACGGTACTTTTACTGAAGAAAAAGATTATGCTATTGTAGTGGTTGCTGAAGGTGCCTTCCCCAGAGATGGTGGTTATGCTGTCATTGAGAAGGAAGCCGGTAAATCTGAAAGACTTGGTGGAGCTGCTGATAAGGTTGTTGAACAACTGAGTCATCTGGTGAAAAAAGAAGCCAGAACTGCTATCCTTGGGCATCTGCTCAGAGGAGGAAGTCCTACAACTTTCGACAGGCTGTTGTCGCTCCGTTTTGGAGCTGCTGCTGTCAGAGCACTTGAAGAGGGACAATCAGGAGTTATGGTTGCTCACAAAGTACCCAATATGACTTATATCCCAATTGAAGAAGCAATTGGAAAGTTAAAAACTGTTAATCCTGATGGCGAAACCATTAGAACAGGTAGAGAGCTCGGCATCTGCTTCGGTGATTAATTTCCTTATACACTAAAATTAAAAAAGGCTGCCAATTTTTTGACAGCCTTTTTTATGGAATCTATTGACTCATTTATAACTCTCCTTCCCATGCAATTTCCTTGAACAAGAGGTGGGTTAAACATTCTTGGCACAAGATTCGCCTCTCCCAACCCCAAAATATCCCCGAAGGGGATTAAATATTCGTAGTAAAAGAACAATCCCCCAACTCCAAATTATCCCCGGAGGGGATTAAATATTCGTAGAACATGATTCGCCCCCCCCAACTCCAAATTATCCCCGGAGGGGATTAAATATTCGTAGAACATGATTCGCCCCCAACCTCAAAATATCCCCGGAGTGGATTAAATATTCGTAGCACAGCAGGAGACTTTGATAAAAAATACTTCATTCACTTGTACATAATAGATCATGCAATTACTATTTTTAATCTGCATTTATTAATTATTAGGCGAGTATCTGGATAGGAAATACATACACACAACTGTACATCCACATCGTTTTCGCACTTAAAAATCGCGAAAGATTGATTGGCAGTTCATGGAAGGACGAACTTTACAAATACATCACAGGTATAGTAAAGAAAAAAGGACAGAAATTGTATAATATCAACGGTGACATGGATCATATCCATATACTGGCAGGAATTTATCCTGACATTTCGATATCTGATCTTGTCAAAGAGATAAAGAGAAGTTCTTCTTTATTTATCAATCAGAAAAGATTATCGTTGGGAAAATTTAGTTGGCAAGAGGGCTATAGTGCGTTTTCGATAGGAAAATCAGAGTTGGAACGGCTTATTAATTATATTAATGGTCAGGAGGAACATCATCACCGAAATAGTTTTACGGAAGAATATGAGAAGTTTCTGAAATCTTACGGTGTTGAATATAAGAAAGAATTTTTATGGAAAGATTGAGCAGTGCTACGAATATGAAATCCCCTTCGGGGGCAAGGGTATCTGGGGGAAACTCTAAAGCTACGAATATCAAATCCCCTTCAGGGGCAAGGGTATCTGGGGGAAACTCTAAAGCTACGAATATCAAATCCCCTTCGGGGATAAGGGTATCTGGGGGAAACTAAAAACTACGAATATGAAATCCTCTTCGGGGATAAGGGTATCTAGGGGAAACTAAAAACTACGAATATCAAATCCCCTTCGGGGATAAGGGTATCTGGGGGAAACTCTAAAGCTACGAATATGAAATCCCTTTCGGGGATAATTACATGGAGAGAAGATTAAGAATTACGAAATTCTTATCTGCTTCGGTGATTAATTTCCTTATACACTAAAATTAAAAAAGGCTGCCAATTTTTTGACAGCCTTTTTTTAGTTTAAAGTCTTTTCTGCTGAATTTTATTTCATCAGGTTAAGTTTTAATACTTGTGAAAAACTGCCATTCTCAGATATAAATTCGATCCTGGCAAAATATACACCGGAAGAAAAACCGGAAGCCTCCCAGATATAACTTCCCTTTCCTGCAGGAGTAACACCCATCAGCTCAGATGAAACGATCTGACCTAAAGTATTATAAATATACAGGTTAACCACGCCCGTTGAAGGTAAATTCCACCCAATTGTTGTTGCAGGATTAAATGGATTTGGATATGCATTTTCAACCACAAATGATGTTGGCAGTTCAATATCCTTGATACCTGTTGGTGTCTGTTTAAAGATGTATTTTTGATATACAGGAATGTGGTCTGATGCATAATGAAGTGCATCTGCAATAACCTGACCAACTGCGGTGTTTGATGGACGATTGATAGAATCGTTATAGTGCTGTCCATCGTTCCCGTAGGCAGTATTTGAATTTCGTACATATTCAATTCCACCGGTGTCAGAAACAGCCTGAGAGAAAAGTATCATATCAAATCTGTCATCCATTCCACCTGTGGCACCACCACCAAAAGATCTCGTCCTCGGTGACTGCGTATGATGAATTGCATACTGCGACTGACCAAACGATCCACTCATTATTATAGGATCTATAAAATGTCCCTCAGTTCCTGCAGCGTTTGCTCTAAGTTTTTGATATGCGACTTCAGTGGAACCATAAATATTAAAATCTCCTAAAACAACAAAATTTCTGCCTGCGGGCCATGAGTTGGTGACCTTTCGTAACGAATCCACTTCCTTGCCTCTTGCTATTTCGTTATCAGAACCGGTACTTGCCTTCAGGTGTGCCGAAAAAATAAAGAGTGTATCGAATGTAACCCGGTGTCTGATTTGGAATAAATTTATATCTCTAAGGGCTGTGGGAATTGGAGTATTGCTTAAATAGTCAAATTTTGTGGAATCATAATATATCGCATTATCAGAGTCAGGACCATCTAAAAACGCACCTTTATTATAGTTCGGGAAACAGTCTTCATCACATTAAAAGAAAACCATCTACGCCAATCTGCGAAGTAATTTCCTGAACCAGGAGAACATCAGGTTTTACGGCGTTCATGATTGTTTTATAATAGTTGTTCCGAACCGCAGCAGATGTTCCGGGATAGTTCAACAGATTATAAGACATTAGCAAAATTGTATCTTGTGCCATTAGCGGCAAGGTTAGAAATACAATCAGTGTAAACAATCTTTTCAAATTCTTCTCGTCTTATTTAGGAATATTAGTCATGATTAATATATGAATATCTTTGAAAATTTAGAGGTGAATAAATCTCTACTTTTCAAGATTGGCAAAAAGCTCAGCAGCAGTAGTCACGGGTAATAAACATGCAGCTTTTTTACAGAGATAAAATGAACAACCTCCCTTACCGGCCTTCATTTCTGCGGTAAAAGGGGCTATTTCTTCTATTTTTTTAGAATTGGATTTATCCTTTAGTATCACAAAAACATTTTCATAAGCTGATTTACCCAGTTCAATCAAAGCAGATTTTATTTCAGGATGCTCCTCTCCCCTGCAATAACCAGTTCATACGCCGGAAAGAGTAACGATTCCATCGACGACAGGAAAAATGAATGTGCAAATGGTGCTTTTTTTATGTTGCCTGAAAAAGCATCGATGATTTCTGCTGACATTTCGAGAAACATCGGTTCCCCTGTGAAATGATAAAGTGAGTTCATCACATTTAATGCAACTGAATTGCCGGAGGGTATTGCCCCGTCATAAACATCTTTCCACCTTGCCGGAAGTTTTTCAGCCGTTGAGGATGTGAGGTAAAATCCGCCACTTTTTTTGTCGAGGAATCCATCAATAAGAGTATGAGCATATTTTAATGAAAGTGCCAGATAATTTGAATCAAAAGTCGTCTTATACAGCTCGATCAATCCAAAAGAATAAAAAGCCAAATCATCAAGAAATGCCGGAATTGCAGTATTTTGCTGTCTATACCTGTGGTACAAAACTCCATTCATTACCATACTTTTTTCAATGAATTTGACCGTATTTTCTGCTGATTTGATATATACCGGTTCCTTAGTTGTTCTACCTGCAAAAGCCAAAGCAGCTATCATCAGACCGTTCCAATCCGCAAGGATTTTATCATCCAGATGAGGACGAACCCTTTTACTTCTCTCTTCGAGAAGTCTGGTTTTGTATCCATCAACTTTTTCTGCGACCCATTCCGCCGGTTTACCAAGTCGTCTTATTGTCAATTCCAACGGCTCCGATAAATAGATTACATTTTCACCTGTGAATCCACCCCTGATTCTGTCAACAAAATTTCCTCTTTCATCCACAAAAAATATTTCTCTGAAATTTTCAAAATCTTCTTCAAAATACTCTTTTAGTTCATCGTACGCCCAGACATAAAATTTCCCTTCTTCCCCATCAGAATCCGCATCCTCGGCACTGTACCAGCCACCTTCGGTGGACAACAAATCAGTATTGATATATTGGAAAATCTCTGATATTACTTCTTTATAAAAATTATCACCTGCTATCTTATATGCTGACGAATATGCATACATCAACATAGCCTGATCATAAAGCATCTTCTCAAAATGAGGTAAACGCCACTCTTCATCTGTTGAATACCTGTGAAAACCATTACCAAGATGATCATATATTCCCCCCAAACGCATCGAAATCAAAGTTTTCTCTGCCATCTCAAGTGCTTTAGGCTCTCCGGTAAGGACAAAATATCTTAGCAGGAAAATCAGATTATGAGGTGACGGGAATTTCGGAGAGGAACCAAAACCTCCATGTGCTGGGTCAAATCTTGATTCAAACTGAGAATATGCAGCGTGGAAATCTTCAAGTCCAGGATTAACACCATTAGCAGGCTGAGGTGTTTCATTAAGAGCTTCAGTTATCTGGTTGGCAGAAGCATCAATCTCTGACCTTCTTTCATGCCATAAAGAGATAATCTTATTTAAAAGATCAATTAATCCCATTCGTCCATGACGACTTTCTTTTGGGAAATATGTGCCGGCAAAAAACGGTTTTTTATCCGGTTTGATAACAACTGTCAAGGGCCATCCACCACTACCCGCAATCATTTGACAAACAGCCATGTAGATTGAATCAACATCGGGGCGCTCTTCCCTGTCAACCTTCACAGGAATAAAGTTTTGATTCAGGATTTCAGCCACAACAGCATCTTCAAAAGACTCTTTTTCCATCACATGACACCAATGACAGGTGGAATATCCTATCGAGAGAAAGACAGGTTTGTCCTCTTTTATTGCTTTTTTAAAAGCTTCATCACCCCACGGATACCAATCAACAGGATTGGTTGCGTGCTGCAACAAGTAGGGACTTTTCTCATGAATGAGTCTGTTATGTTTTTGCTCTGCCATAGTTTATCTTAATTAGTCATTCCATCCTGAAAAGTGTAGATACTTTTAATAATGACAAGTCAATTTACTTTTTTAGTACCCAGCCAAGAAGACCCTTGGGAGAAATCAAATGTTTAATATTTTCAAAGGGGAAAACACATCGGTGTAACCCAATACATAAGGACCAACTTCGTAAGGCACAAATGTATAATTCAGACCATCTGCCTTCACAATAAAATTTCCATTCAACAGAAATTTATCATTTTCGAACCAATAACCATATTCGGAAAGAGTTTGATTTTCAGGAATTTCCCTCTCTTTTCTTACAATTTGTTCTCCCAACCTGTTCAATTCATCATCAGATGCCGGTATAAAAAGATCTGATTGAACTATTGGTTCCCCAGTCCTGATATCAAAATTCATCCCAACGCAGTAGGAATTTGGATGGGCGCCACCTAAATACTCATCATGGAATAAAAACAAAGAGATCAATGATTCTTGCGAATAAACAACACTGACATCTGTCGAATAAGTCCAATAGCCTGTGAAATAAGATGAATCTTCATCTTCCTGCACAATTTGAAGAAACCCGTTATAAAGTTCATTTGAACCACCGGTTGCTTCGCCGAAAATTGCAGTTTGGATTGTGGAATTCATTTTATTTGCTATTTGCCCAACAGAAGTATCACCATAAAACACCGGGTATGAAATTTGCATCTGAAAAATGGTATCTTTTTGATTATTTTTACCACTGTAAGCTTTCGCAAAAGTCTCCATCTTATACTGAAGAGATTGGGCGCTTAAAGAGAGTGTAAATATTGCCAATATAATTGAGAGTTTAAGTTTCATACTGTTACCTTAAGTAGTCTTTAATCTGTTAATCAATTTATCCCAGAAATAAAATCCCTGAAATGACACTATACAAAACGACTTTCTGCACCCTTGTCTTGCTTTTTTTTACATTAAGCAACATCATTCAGGCTCAAAATGTGGAAAATAAAGAGATATGGAAAGAACTATCAAAAAATAAATTTAACACCGTCTATTATGATCTAACCTCACTTATTGAAGCAAAAAGCAGTAAGTTCGATCAGCAGGTGAAAACTGAATATAATTCAGAACAGAAAATGCCCGGAATTAACGACAAATATTTCACCGAAATCATCCTCTATTCTGTAAATTTTGATGAGGGTAAATATTTTATAAAAAAAGCGACTTATCTAAACCGGAAAAAACAGGAAATAAAAGTTTTTGACTATACCTCAAACGGCAAAATTGATACAAAACAGATGATGCCGATTACAAAAGGCAGTCCCATTTTTGATATCTTTCTGTTACATAAAACACTTCATGGCAAAGGTTAATAATTGCAAAGTGGAATTGAGAAGCTAAATGTTGATCCTTCACCTTCCCTGCTTTCAACTTCCAATAAACCGCCATGTTTTTTGATAAACTCATAACATAACAGCAAGCCAAGTCCCGTACCCTTCTCATTCTCTGTTCCTATGGTAGTTACAAACTCATCCATTCTGAATAGTTTTGAGATTGTATCTTTTGACATTCCAACACCGGAATCACTTATAGAGAACTCAACAAATTCATCAACTTTACCGGCGGTAACAATGATACTTCCATTTCTCGGTGTAAACTTAATGCTGTTTGATACAAGATTTCGGATCACAGTCTCCAACATATCCTTGTCAGCCTTTACCGCCAGACCTTCTTCAACTTCAAGTATTAGTTCAATTTCTTTTTCATAAGTAAGCGGAAGAAGAATACTGTTTACATTGTGTAAAATAGTATCAACTTCGACCCTGTCAGGTACAAATTTTAATCTGTTTGTCTGGATTCTTGACCAATCAAGAAGATTATTCAACAGCTCGAGAATCGCTTTTGCGGATGAATTTATTCTTTCAGCAAATTCGCTGATTTCATCGGCGGAGAGATCACCTATCTCTGTGATTAAAAATTCTGAGAAACCAAGAATACCGGTGAATGGACTTTTAAGATCGTGAGCGAGAATAGAGAAAAATCTGTCTTTGGATTGATTGGCTTCAAGAAGTTTTTGTTCGCTTGATTTGAGATCATTTTCCATCATAATGCGGTCAGTGATATCAGTCAACACACCGTTTATCTTCTTTTTACCATTTTCTATAAATACACTGTTCGTAGTTTGGAAGTGTAAAATGGTTCGATCTTTGTGATATAATTTTATCGTAACGGGGTGGAAATTGCCTCGCAGCAGTTCCATAGTATATTTTTTAAACTTAAGAATATCATCTTCATGGACTAGATAATCGAGATTTTTTCCAATCAGTTCACCAGGTGTATAGCCGTATTTCATGACGGCTGAACTGACATAAGTCAGATAACCTTTAAGATCAAAAGTGTAGATAATATCACTTAAATTTTCGATAAGGGAACGGTACTTCGCCTCGCTGGATTTAAGAATCTGTTCCCGCTTTTTTAATTCGATAGCCATGGCTATTTGATTGGAAACAAAACTAAGGGTGCTCACATCAATTTCATCATATTTTCGTGTTGTATCGTCATATCGTTGCACTACGATCACGCCAATAAGCTCACCCTTCATGCTTCTTAAAGGCACTCCCATCCATTCCTCAGAGTCACCACCAATAAGCTCAACAATTCCCAATCTCTCTAGATTTGTGAAATCGGTTCTTCCAAGAAGTAGCGGTTCCTGCTTTTGATTATATATCCGGTGAGTGTTTTTCCGTTGATAGGTTCCTCGGAAAAGGAAATAGCACCATCAGGGGCGTCGATTTCGTCAATAAAATAAGGAAATGATATCATTCCCCTCTCATTATCAACCGATGCGATGTAAAAATTCTTTGCAGGCATCAGGCCAGCAACAATTACATGAACCTTTTCGTAGAGTTCAAAAAGATTCTCTGTAATATTTGTCGCCTGTGAAATCTCATTCAGTGCGGTTCGCAATTTTTCATCACGCATCTCAAGAGTGAGATCGTTTAGCATCACGAGATCATAATATTCGTCTTCATAGTAAATCGGGACAGAAAAAATTTCAACATTTTTTTCTCTGCCCGAAATATCTTTAAATTCAAGTTTTACACTTCCTGAAAGGAACTGAGATTTAATGAGCAAACACCTCTCGTCCGAATAATTTGGACCAAGTAACAGCTTTGAAAGGTCTTTGCCAATTATTCCATCGCGGCCAACCCCAAGATACTCTAACGAGGCATTATTAGCTTCCTTGACAAGACAGTTAGCTGCAATATCAAGTATCATCATTGGTGACGGGCTTTTATGAAATTTGCCGGAAAAGTTGGAACTACTTCCGGCTTTAATATTTAAATCTTCATCCATGTTTTCTTTAGGCGATGTTGTTTTCCTTGTCAAGTTGTCTTTGAGCAAGTCGAGCGGTTTTTCTGTCTGCTTCGGTCAAATAACGCTTCCTTATTCTCAAAGAAAGAGGGGTAATTTCAACAAACTCATCATCAGTGATCCATTCAAGTGCCTGTTCAAGGGTTAATAACCTTGCGGGCTCAAGTCTAATGGCATCATCCGTTCCTGAGGCTCTGAAATTTGTTAACTGTTTGGCTCGGGTTACATTCACCGGCATATCCATGTCACGGGAATTTTCACCGACCACCATTCCTTCATAAATTTTGGTAGTGGGTTCTACAAAGAACACAGATCTCTCTTGCAATTTATTGATCGAGTATGCTGTTGCCACTCCGGTTTCCATACTTACGAGGGCTCCACGCGTTCTGTGCGAAATCTCCCCTTTAAATGGTTCATAAGAGTGGAAGTTATGATGAAGTATTCCCTCACCTTTGGTATCTGTCATGAACTCACCTCTGTAACCAATAAGACCCCTTGAAGGTATAAAAAACTCAAGTCGGGTATTCTCATTAAATGGCAACATATTTTTAAGCTCCCCTTTTCTTTTACCGAGCTTTTCGATAACTGTTCCCACAAATGCCTCAGGTACATCAATAATTACATGTTCCACCGGCTCACTAACTACATCAAGTATCTTTTTCAGGATAACTTCGGGTCTGCTTACCTGGAGCTCATATCCTTCCCTTCTCATGTTTTCAATAAGGATGGAAAGATGGAGTTCTCCTCTTCCACTCACTTTGAAAATATCAGGGGAATCTGTCATCTCAACTCTTAAACCAACATTTGATTTAAGTTCTTTTGAAAGTCTCTCACTCAGGTTCCTGGTGGTAACATATTTTCCATCCTGTCCGGCAAATGGCGAATTGTTAACCATAAAATTCATCGTGATTCGGGGTTCTTCAACACCAAGAGAAACGATTGGCTCAACTTTTAGAGGACTGCACAGTGTATCTCCAATATCAAGATCTTCAAGACCTGCTATGGCAATAATGTCGCCTCCATAAGCTTCATCAACTTCTTTTCTTTTTATGTTCTCAAACTCATAAAGTCTTGTAACTTTAGCATTGAGTTTATCGCCTTCGCGACTTACCAGAACAATCTGATCTCCTGTTTTTACATGACCGTAATGGATTTTTCCAATTCCAATCCTGCCAAGATAATCGTTGTAATCAATAGCCGAGATCAACATTCTAAAAGGTTCATTCCTGTCAGCAGATGGTATGGCGATTCTGTCAACTATCAAGTCCAACAATGGTTCAAGTGTCTCAGATTCATCTTCCAGGTGAACTTTGGCGATTCCCTGTTTTGCAATTGCGTAAACATAAGCAAAATCAAGTTGCTCATCACTTGCTCCGAGAGCTACAAAAAGGTCAAATACCTCATTTACAACTTCATCGGGTCTGGCATCTTTCCTGTCAATTTTGTTAATAACCACAATCGGTTTTAATCCAAGTTCCAACGACTTTTTCAGCACAAACTTTGTTTGTGGAAGAGGTCCCTCAGCGGCATCAACGAGTAGTAAAACTCCATCAACCATTTTAAGGGTTCGTTCAACTTCGCCTCCAAAATCGGCGTGACCGGGAGTGTCAATAATATTGATTTTGTAATCTTTGTAATAAACACTGAGATTTTTTGCAAGGATCGTAATCCCTCTTTCTCTCTCAATGTCGTTTGAATCCATTACTCTGCCCTGAACTGTCTGATTATCCCTGAAGGCTCCGGTCTGTTTGAGTATAAAATCAACTAATGTGGTTTTGCCATGATCAACATGGGCTATTATTGCTATATTTCTTATCTTATCTATTTCGAACAATCTGTTCTCCTGATTATTAACTGTGCCTGATATTTAGTATGTCACCATCTTTAACGATATATTCTTTTCCCTCAAGTCTCCAAACTCCTGCTTCTTTGCATTTGCTAAAAGATTTGTGGGTCATATAATCATCATAATGTACTACTTCGGCACGAATGAATTTACTAAAAAATCTGAATGGATAACACCAGCCGACTGTTGGGCAGTGTATCCTGTTTTAATTGTCCATGCTCTACATTCATCTTCACCCACTGTGAAAAATGACTGTAAACCAAGGAGTTGGTAGGAAGTCCTTAATATTCTGGTCAAAGCTGAATCTGTGATCCCAAGGTCTTCCTTGAATGCTTCGGCCTCTTCCTCGTCCAGTTGCGAAAGTTCCATTTCAAATTGTGCAAAAAACGGCACAACATTGTTTTCAAATGATGGAAATTTGATTTTAATTTGGGCTATTAAATCATCAACCTTACTTTTTGATTCATCTGAAAAGTTAACACCTATTATGACGGGTTTCATTGTCAAAAACTGATAACCACTCAATAATCTAAGATCATTTTCATCCATATTCACTGTTCTGAGGGGTTTTTCATTTTCAAGATGTTCTTTAAATACCTCAAAAAGACTCATTTCCTTCATTATTCTGTCGGTTTTTGTTTTCATGAGCTCTTTTTTGAGCTTTTCGATCCTGTTCTCAACCATTTCAAGGTCCGAAAGTAGAAATTCAGTTTCAAGAAACTCGATATCTGCTAAAGGATCAATTCGCCCTTCGGGATGTGACACTGAATCGTTTGCAAATTCTCGAACTACATGAAGCAGCAGATCGTTGTTTTTAACTTTGATCAAGAAATCGGATGTAATTTTCATTTTACCATCGTCACCAACCTGCAACCCGGGAATGTCAACCACTTCAAGAGTAGCATGTACTTCCTTTTTGGGATTGAATAATTCTGTCAGGTTCTCAAGACGGGAATCGGGTACGCCAACCACTGATCGGTTGGAAGCAACGCCGGATGATCCTTCAGCAAGTGTTTTGAATAGTGTAGTTTTACCTGAATTCTGCAATCCGATCAAACCAATTTGCATATAGTTTTAGTTCCTTGTTTTCTGCTAAAAGATCTCTTTGAGTATATTGAAGAGTGTAAGAGGGAGATTATCAAATAATTATTTAAATCCAAAAAGTAAATTTACGAAAAAATAATCCTACAAAGGTGGGAAAAATACTTTATCAATTGGAATTACTTTATTATATTTCAACCGCATAATGATAAAAAAAGAAGAGTAACATATGATACCGGGAGCATCAATACTTAGAGACACCATCACAATGATTCTTGCAGGTGGTGTGGGTCAGAGATTATTTCCTCTGACAGCTTACAGGAGCAAGCCTGCAGTCCCCTTTGGAGGGAAATACAGGATCATCGATTTCGCCTTATCAAACTGTCTAAACTCAGGTTTAAGGAAGATTTACATTCTGGTTCAATATAAATCTGATTCGCTGAATCAGCATATTTATGAAGCCTGGAGTATATTTAATCCTGAATTAGGCGAGTTTATTTACTCAGTCCCCCCTCAAAAGAAAATGAGCAGTGATTGGTATATGGGCACGGCGAATGCGATTTATCAGAATATGAATCTCTTTCAGGGAGATAAAAGAGGTAAATGGGTTCTCATCCTGAGTGGTGACCACATCTACAAAATGGATTACCTGAAACAGCTTCTATTCCATAACGATGTTCAGGCTGATCTTTCACTTTCCTGTATGCCGGTTCCTACTGAGGAAGCAGACAGATTTGGTATTGTGGAAACTGATGAAAATTCAAAAGTCAGAAATTTTATTGAAAACCGGATAACCCGCCAGAAATTCCCGGAAATCCCGGATATTCCTATGTGAATATGGGTATCTATGTTTTAATGCAAAACTTCTCAGAGAAGTTATGATTGAGATGGAATCGAAAAATCTCCCAAATAACGACTTTGGACAGGATGTAATCCCCCTACATGATCCAACAGGGTCTAAATGTGGTTGCCTATCCGTTTGTGGATGAGAACAAAAAGAAAACCCTACTGGAAAGATATTGGAACTATTGAGAGTTATTACGAAGCCAGTATGGATTTGATAAATGTTGTTCCTGAGTTTAACCTCTATGACATGGAATGGCCACTTAGAACTTATCAATATCAGTTCCCCCCTGCAAAAACAGTTTCCCACTGGGGTGAGAGAATTGGACGGACCCTCAATTCGTTGATCTGCGATGGAACTATCGTTTCGGGAGGTCTTATCGAAAGATCAATAATCGGTGCCAATGTAAGAGTAAATTCATACTCTTATGTAACCGATTCGATGATTATGAACAATTGTAACATTGGACGGAACGTCAAAATAAGACGCGCCATAATTGATAAAAATGTCCATATACCCCCGGGAACTGAAATCGGATTTGATCTTGAAAAAGACAAACAACGGTTCACAGTGACAGAATCGGGTATCGTTGTAATTCCAAAAAATTATGTTTTTGCATAAATAATCATTTCAAAAAGGCTGCCTCAACTGGGTAGCCTTTTTTTTTCCTGTATTCAGTTTAATGATAAAGTAGCACAATTATTTACAGTTTGTAAATAATCAAATAATACCAACAATCGGAGATCATTTCATGAAGAAAATCTTTACACTCTTGCTTATCACAGGGCTGTTTTCCTGCTCACTTTACTCCCAATCGGGTTTGGTTCCAAAAGAGAGATCGGGTGGTTTCGCCAGGGTCTATTCTATGGGAGGGGATGGTGGCGTTAATTATTTTATTGTGGATCCCATTAATATGCGTTACAATCCTGCTTTTGCAAAATATTACACCAACTTTTTGTGGGGTGATATTGGTGCCACAACACTTGCCCCTAATGACGGTGACGGCCAGTTTGCCGGATTTAACTTCAGTTTAACCAAAGATTTAACCGTGGGTGCCATCCTGGCAAGAAATGATTATAAAGGTCTTGGGATTTCAGGACTTAGAATGACCAATAATCTTGTTACAATTCTGAATGGCATTGGCTCAACGACCCGTAACGCAGTAAATCTGGACAACAATTTTGAACTGCTAGGTGCTTATTCCATAAGCGATGCAACTGTTCTCGGATTGGGTGTCTCTTTTGCTTCATCACAAAATGACAGAACACCGGCTTCAGGTACCGCTGATAAATCTTCTGCTTCTCAAATCGGATTTGATCTGGGTTTGATCCAACATTTCTCAAAAGATAACGGAATTGAACTCTCGTTTGATATGATAATGGGAAGTGCAAAAAATGAAGCCGCAGCGCTAAATAAAGTTTCAGCAACTTCGCTTGGGATGAGTGCAAGATATTTCCATAATATTGGAAAAGGATTTAGTTTCGTTCCTATTGCAAACTTTTATACTCTAAGTGGAACAGTTGAGTCCGGTGGTGTTTCAACGGATTTAACTTCCTATTCAATACTTGGTGTAGGAGCAGGTCTAAATTACACAACCGGTGACTTATTCCTTGCCGGTGGTATCTCAGTGATAAGTGAAAGTTGGACAGACAAAGCAACGACAACCACAACTGAATTGACAAAAAATAATTTTTGGTTCCCCGTATGGAATCTTGGAGCTGAATTTAAACTCACTGATTGGATGACCGCAAGAATGGGTTATCAGGTTGGTACAGCGAAAGACAAACAGGAAACAGCAGCCACGGCTACAACCAAAAATGAAGTTGTTCAAACCTCATTTGATAGAAACGGAGTTACACTCGGTTTGGGCTTTAAATTTGCTAAATTTGCTTTGGATGCTACTGTTAATGATGAAGTTCTCAGACAAGGGTCAAAAAATCTTTCAACAGGTGGAGTAAACACCTCTTGTCATACCTCTGCGAGTTATGCTTTCTAATTACAAATAGTTCAATTAATTACAGGGCTGACATTTGTTTCTACCAATTGACAGCCCTTTTTTAATTTATTTCATTGACAACTCCCCTTTTCGTTTTTAATCATACTCCCAATTTATTATATTTACACTTTCCTTAATTTACATAATACGATGAAAGAAGCTTTAGACACAGCAATCAAGAATCTGCCGGATAATCCGGGTGTCTATCAGTTTTTAGACGATGCAGGTAGAGTATTATATGTAGGAAAAGCAAAGAACCTTAAAAACAGGGTCAGGGTCATATTTCTCCGGCAAAAGTTCCAGTTACCGGATTGAATTGATGGTAGCCAAGGCTGCGGATATTGAGTTTATTATCACGACAAGCGAAATTGAAGCACTTGTACTTGAAAATAATCTGATAAAAAACTTAAACCCCGTTACAACATCAGCCTGAAGGATGATAAAACTTACCCTTTCATCAAAGTTACTTCTGAACTCTATCCGAGGATTTATCCAACTCGAAATGTAGTTAAAGACGGGGCTCAATATTTTGGTCCCTACACTGATGTAAAAAGTATGAGGGCTGCTCTTCGGATGATCACCCAACTTTTTAAAATAAGAAGCTGCAAACTTCCCCTTAGCCCGGAAACTATAAACGCAGGAAGGTATAAAGTTTGTCTCGACTATCACATAAAAAAATGTGATGCACCATGTGTTGGATATCAGTCACAAGAAGCCTATTCAATCACGGTTCAACAAGTGACAAAACTTCTAAAGGGAAAAATTGAAGAACTGATCAAAGATTTTAAAATTGGGATGAATACTGCAGCACAAGAGCTTCAGTTTGAAAAAGCAGCAGATTATCGAGATAAACTCGCAAAACTTCAGGCTTTCTCAGAAAAGCAAAAAATCGTGAGTGATGACGAAACCGACAGGGATATTGTCGCATTTGCTCTTGAAGGAAAAGAGGCTTCATGTTCTATCCTGAACATCAGATCGGGAAAATTGATCGGGAAAAAAGAATTTCAGATTCAGAATTCTTCTCAAGAGTCGCTTGAAGAGATTACCGCAGCATTTATTAAACAATTTTACATCGATTTTATCGATATCCCGGGTGAAATAGTTACTGAAGTTGAACCGGCAGAGAATGATGAGATAGTTGAACTTCTTAAATTCAGGTCGGGGAAAAAAATTAAGATTACCACTCCCAAAAGAGGAGATTTAAAGTCTCTACTTGATATGAGTAAAGAAAATGCTGCCCTTCAGTTAAGGGAGTTGCAACTTCAAAAGGTGAAAAAGAGGGAAACATTCCCTATACTTTGGCAGCACTTCAAAGAGATCTTTACCTTAAAAAACTGCCCAGGCATATTGAATGTTTTGATATTTCAAACTTGCAAGGCACTGACACTGTTGCAAGTATGGTTGTGTTTGTTGACGGAAAGCCAAAAAAGAGCCTCTACAGGAAATTTGCAATCAAAACTGTGAGTGGTCCCGATGACTTTGCAAGTATGGACGAGGTTATCACCAGAAGATATTCCAGGCTTAAAGAGCAAGGTGACCCTCTTCCCGACCTGATCATGGTCGATGGGGGTAAAGGTCAGCTTTCAACTGCCATCTATGCTCTTAGACTTCTGGGATTAAAAAATTTTGAAATTATTGGTTTGGCAAAAAGACTTGAGGAGGTGTTTCTACCCAGAGACCCCGAACCCGTCTTAATACCCAAAACCTCTTCTGCTCTCAGGTTATTACAACAAGTGAGAGATGAAGCACACAGATTTGCAATCACTTTTCATAGATTAAAAAGAAGTAAAAGAACTTTTACGACTGAATTGATACAAATCAATGGAATAGAGAAAATTGGCGATTAAACTTCTTACAGACCTTGGGAGTGTAAAAGAAGTTGAAGCCGCCACAATCGAAAAACTTACTTCCGTGATTGGTGAAAAAAAAGCCACACTTGTTTATAACTATTTTCATGTTAAAGAATGACATCCATTACTAAAATCATCATCTTTCTTGCATTCTTCTCAGCTTTGATAGCTTTATCCATGGCTGAGATACCAAAACCTGTGCCGACAAAACCAATTTTGCACCGCAAAGTCGATATCAGTTATCTTAGATATCTCGATATAAAGATCAAAGATACTTTATATACAACAAAAAAGTCGTATATCACCATTGATCTTAAAACTCAGCAAGCCGCCGTTATTATGAAATCCGGTGAAAGATTTAATTTCCCCGTTTCCACCGGAACCAACCAAATTTATCAGGGAGTTTTAACCAATCAAGGAATTTTTGCAATCTTTTCAAAAGCTGAAGTTGCCGTCTCCAAAGATTTTCATTGTAATCTCTATTTTTGGATGCAGTTTAATTACGGCATTGGCTTACACGGACTTGATGGAAATGGATATTATGGATATCTTGGAAAACAGCCAAGTTCACACGGTTGTGTCAGAACGGCAAACGAAGATATTAAAATTGCCTACTCCCTTGTTGAGTTTGGCTCACCCGTAGTTGTTACAACAGGTGATAACAATGCAATAACTGTTTCATTTGTTGAAAAAGATGACCCTTATATCTACAATCCAAATGCAAATGAATTGCAAAAACTGGTTAAATCCAGGTTACAAGACCTGTATGCCGGCAATTTTGAAAAATTGTTCTCACAAAAAATTGTTATTGATCACCTCAATTGTGGAATGGGCGGATTACCTATCGGTGATATCTCAAAAATCCCTGATGCAAAAATGCTACTGTATAAATCGACAATTGAGAACAACTATATGAGTAAAGACCTGAAATCCAAATCTCTGAACATCGATCAATTAATTGCCGTAGATGATCTGACAACAACTAAAGATTCTCTGAAAAAACAGCAAATGATTCAACTTATACTAAAAAATAAATTTGTTCTGGTTCTGCCTCTTATCCTTATTTTCTGGGGATGCGGAAACCGGCCCCAAGGTATGACTCTAAGAAGGTGACAGGAAATGAGATCGTTAAACTTCTCGACAGTTACATCAATGGTGATGAAAAGGCCGAAAACCGCCTAAAAGATCCTTTTGAGCTTAATATTCTTGATGCAAAACGGTATCGGAAGGTGGAGATAGACAGTCTGCAATTTGATGGTGTAACATATTTTGGTGTCCTCCTGCAGCATAAACAACCTGAAAATAACAAGTTCCTGATTTATGATGATACACTCGGACTTCTTTTACACGATAAGAGTCTTTCCGGTTCACTTAATTATAAACGACTTACGGTTGGAGACAAACAGTTCTTCTCTGTAATCCGTCAGTACTCAGTTAAAAACATTGTTAATGTTGAATATCTTAAGATTTATGATATTAAATCGAACAGAGCAGCCATCGCTTTTGAAAATTATACTGAGGTATCCTCCCCTTCCCTCCTCGCTAAAATGAATACAACTTTTAGTAAGGGTAATCCACTAAAATTAAATTTTAGACTCTGGGGGGAATGCTTCAGTCTTTAAACCGGTGGATGTTGAATACAAAGATGAAGACGGTTTTTCGACTAAAGCAGAAAAATGGAAAGAACTTCTTCAATCGTATGTTACGGGCTATCAGACTACAGAAAAAATTACACCTATTGCTGAAGAACTCCCCAAATATTACAATACGAGATTTGACCTTCTGAGGATGTATCTCCCCTCAAAATGGGAGATTAAAAATGGTGTGGAAATTAAATCTTTGTTTTCCGAAAAGGTAACAGGAACCGTTGTTACCAGAGAAAAAAAAGATATTACTATCTTCATTTTTGATCTGGAAGGAAAAAGTCCGGTAAGAAAACACATTAAAGACATAAATTTTAATCTCATCAGCGATGAGTATAACTATTCATTATACGACTCAAAATTGATTAAAAACGATGAAGAGGTCACTCAATTTCTCCTGTCAAAATGTGAAAATGAAGAATACCTTGTGGCAATAAGATGTGAAGCAAAATTTTACGATAACAATTATCCATTGATCTATTATATGATCAATTCTGTTAATGTAAACTGTTATTGAGGGAAATAGAATTATGAATTTATATCTGGTAAGACATACCGATGCGGAGTATCTGGGAACAGGACCCGGAGGTGAAAGACAAATCACTGAAGAAGGAAGAAGATGGCTGGTAAATTCGGTTAAACACTGGGAAAGATTGATTCCCAAGTTGGATCTAATTATCGCTTCTCCCGCGCTTAGAACTCAACAAACTGCTGCAGTAGTTGGCGGTGGTCTTGGTTATGAGGGTGAAGTGGTGGTTTCTAAAAGTTTGCAAAGTGGAACACCTATTGCAAATATCTATTCTTTTTTGCACTCAAACAGAGAAGAAAACATAATGTTGGTGATGCATGAACCCGAAGCTTCTTTGCTGACCATGAATGCTGCAGGTACCGGATCGATCGAATTCTACTTTAAGCCCGGAACTTTGGCAAAAATTGTTTTTCCAGGAAAAATGCGTCCACACACTAGGAAACTACATTATTTCCTGCCACCCGATATTTTTGCACAATAAAAAAGGCTCTGACTACACGAGATACATGCTTGCCGCTGCTTCCTTCCGGACCTGACGGGTTGGGCACTCACTTGTTAGCAGAGCCAAAAATCAAAAATATTAAGACCCAAATATAATTATATTTTTATTAAATTCATCTCGTCCCTCAGAATCATTTTCCTCCCTTCCGTTTTCCTTTTGTCCTTACGGTTTTAAAGGTTAATTTTAAAGAATGGAAAAACTTTTTTTCACAGGAGATCAAATGAGTATTAGCCCATTCACAAATGAAGCGTTTATCGACTTCACAAAGCCCGAAAATATCGAAAAACAGAAAAATGCGATAGCTGAAGTAAAGAAAAAATTGGGAGCTACTTATCCCCTCGTTATAGGTGGTAAGGAAGTTACAACAGAAAGAAAATTTAATTCATACAGTCCTTCCAACATTGATGAACTGATTGCAGTTTTCAGCAAAGGAGATGTCGATCTTGCAAATACAGCGGTTGATGCAGCCTTAAAGGCATTTGAAACCTGGCGTTATGTTGACCCAAAAGAAAGAGCTGCTCTTCTTTTTAGAGCCGCTGAAATTGCCAAAAGAAGAAGATTCGAGATTAATGCGTACATGATTCTCGAAGCCGGTAAAAACTTTGCAGAAGCTGATGGCGACACAGCGGAAGCGATAGATTTTATGGAGTTTTACGCTCGTGAAATGTTAAGATATGCCGAAACACAGCCAATCACTCCCCTTCCGGGTGAACACAACGAACTTGTTTATATCCCCCTTGGAGTAGGCGTTGTTATTCCACCATGGAACTTCCCCTTTGCAATTCTTGCAGGAATGTCCTCTGCCGCAATCGTAAGTGGAAATACAATCGTTCTTAAACCATCTTCAGATACACCGATGATGGGAAGACTTTATTTTGAAATTATGAAAGAAGCCGGTGTTCCGGATGGTGTGCTCAATTTCCTGCCGGGTTCCGGTGGTGAAGTTGGTGATACTCTCGTGGCTCACCCAAAAGTAAGATTTATCTCTTTCACAGGCTCGATGGAAGTTGGTATTCACATCTATGAACTCGCCGCCAAAGTACAACCCGGACAAATCTGGTTAAAGAGAGTTGTAGCTGAGATGGGCGGAAAAGACAGCATAATTGTTGATGCCGATACTGATCTTGACGAAGCTGCCGATGGAATCGTTGCTGCCGCTTTTGGATATCAGGGTCAAAAATGTAGCGCTTGTTCAAGAGCAATCATTGATGAAAAAGTATATGATACAATGGTTTCGAAAATTAAAGAACGCGTTGCCAAAATTGAAATTGGTCAAGCTGAAGATAACTTCAGAATGGGACCTGTTGCAAGTGCTTCTGCTGAAAGAGGTATCCTGAAATATATCGAAATCGGAAAATCTGAAGGTAAATTAATCTGTGGTGGCGAAAAAGCTACTGGGAACGGTTATTACATTCAGCCGACAGTTTTCGCTGATATTGACCCTGAAGCCAGAATTTCTCTCGAAGAGATTTTTGGACCTGTTCTTGCAATTATAAAATCACCAAATTTTGAAGAATCTTTAAAAATTTGCAATAATACCATTTATGGTCTTACAGGCGCTGTTTATACAAACAACCGTGCCAAACTTGACCGTGCAAAAAAAGAACTTCTTATTGGTAATCTCTATTTAAACAGGAAATGTACAGGTGCCCTTGTTGGAGCTCATCCTTTTGGAGGCTTTAACATGTCAGGAACCGACTCAAAAGCCGGAGGCAGAGACTATCTGTTGTTGTTCCTTCAGGCTAAACTGATGAGTGAAAAAATTAAATAATTTGCGGGGAGTTCCCACTCCCCTTTTCTTAAAATAATCGACAGGTTTTTATAGATGAAAATTCATGAATATCAGGCAAAAGAGATACTTCGGAAGTATAATGTCCCTGTACCGAAAGGCTTTCCTGTTTTTACCCCCGAAGAAGCAGTTAAAGTTGCCAAAGAAGAACTCGGTGGGTCGGTTTGGGTTGTAAAAGCCCAGATTCATGCCGGTGGAAGAGGCAAAGGCGGCGGTGTTAAAGTTGCAAAATCTCTCCATGAAGTGTATGAATATTCAAAAGCGATCCTTGGAATGACTCTGATTACACACCAGACCGGTCCTGAGGGACAAGTTGTAAAAAGACTTCTGGTTGAGCAAGGCATCAATATTGAGAAAGAACTTTACATAGGGATCACACTCGACAGAGCGATCTCTAAAAATGTTCTGATGGCTTCCACCGAAGGTGGCATGGAAATTGAAAAAGTTGCGGAAGAATCACCCGAAAAGATAATCAAAGAGACCATTGAGCCTTCTTTAGGACTTCGTCCACACCAGGCACGCAAAGTAGCTTTTGCTCTCGGATTAAGTGGAGTTCAGCATAAAAATGCTGTTAATTTCCTCCTCGCTTTCTACAAAGCTTACGATGCAACTGATGCTTCTCTTGCAGAGATCAATCCCCTTGTTGTTACAAAAGAGGGTGATGTGATGGCACTTGATGCCAAAATGAATTTTGATGATAATGCACTCTATCGCCACAGAGATATCATGGAATACCGCGATATCGACGAAGAAGATCCACTTGAAGTGGAAGCTTCCAGGTACAACCTCAACTACATTAAACTTGATGGTAATGTTGGTTGTATGGTTAATGGTGCCGGTCTCGCAATGGGTACAATGGACATCATTAAACTTGCAGGTGGAGAACCGGCAAACTTCCTTGATGTGGGTGGTGGAGCAAATAAAGAAACCGTCGCAAATGGTTTTAAGATAATACTTTCCGATCCAAATGTTAAAGCGATACTTATAAACATTTTTGGTGGTATTGTCCGTTGCGATCGTGTCGCAGAAGGCGTTATCAATGCTGCAAAAGAGATCGATATTAACCTTCCGATAGTTGTAAGACTTGAAGGTACAAATGCCAAAGAAGCCCGTGAGATGTTGTCGAAATCAGGTCTTAGCCTTATTCCGGCCTCAACTCTTGCTGATGCGGCAGAAAAAATCACACGCGTTTTAGCAGCAAACAATTAATTCCCGTAATTTTTTTATTACGGCGTTTCATTTAGCAAGGATATAAATGTCTGACATACAACGGAATAATTATGATTTGGGAAATGACGATTTCAGCGAAAGTTATCTCGAAGAGATAATTGAGAGGTGTCGCCTGATCCTGTCGGAAGACCTTAAGGAAGAATCGATTGTATATATCGATAATTCCATTGAGATACTTCTCGATAACTATCGTTATGAAGAGGTGTTGGACATTGTGAAAAGACTCATTTCGGTGAATCCTTTCGACTATGAGAATTATTACAGAGCCGGGTTCTGTTTATTTAGAATGAATGAACCCGCTCTTGCTTATAGAAGTCTCACAAAAGCACTTACACTTAACCCAAACGATAGCTCCGCACTAATTGAAAAAGCAATGGTGTGCATTCAACTGAACCGCTTAAAGGAAGCTACAGGCTATCTTAAGGCGGCTTATGAGATTGATAAAGAAGACCCGAGAACCTATTTTTCTTTTGGGATTATCTTTAAAAGGTTAAAAAAGTATAATAAAGCGATTAAATTCCTGAAAAAGGCATCAACTCTTGATCCCGAAGACCCTGAAATTCTCTTCTTGTTGGCACATTGTTACAGGGATGTGAATAATCAGACTTTTGCGATGGATACAATCGAAAAATACCTCGAACTCGAACCCAAATGTTCTGATGGCTGGTTCTTCAAGGGTCAAATGCTTGAAAGACTCAGTAGAATCGAGAGCGCATTAAATGCGTTTGCCACATCGATGGCTATCGATCCTCTAAATCTGGCAGCCGTCTTTTCGTTTGTAGAGCTTAATATAAATCTTCGGAAATATAAGATTGCAACAGAAAGCTTAAATTCCGCTCTTAATCTGCATCCTGAAAACTTCGCAATCTACTTTAAACTAGGTGAGATTTCACTCCTCAAACAGGATTATTTCACTGCTGCGGAACAATTCACCAAAGCAATAGAAGCTGATAAAAAGTTCGCCGGTGCCTATATGGAAAGGGCATTTTGTCAGCTAAAACTTGGTGAGTTTGCACTTGCTTTACAAGATTTTAGAGATGGACTTATTTATTCGAACAAAGAGGGCAAAACATTATGGGGTCCCTTTGGCAAGTGGGGTTTCCACCTCGGTGACGATGATAACGAATACATTGCACACTTTGAAGAGATATTAAAGATTGACGACAGAAGCCATCTGACATGGCTCCAACTGGCAGAAATCAAGTTAGACTACCGCAACCCGCATCATGCTCTACTTTGTCTCTATAAAGTTCTCTCTGCAAAACCATTAAATGGTAAAAGCTTTTACCTTTTAGCCAGAATTGCATATAAACTCGGAAACAACAAACAGGGTTTGGTTTACCTGAGAGCTGCATTCAAGAGAGACAGTGAGATATTTGCCGGTTTTAGTAAAAAAAATCCATTGGTATTCTACTCAAGAGTTTTCCAGAGCCTCTTTGGCGATCTTATGGAGAAATAGTGAATAACATCTCATTTAGTCCGGATACAATTGTTACAGGTTTGGTTGCCCATCCTGCAAAACATTCATTTTCCCCGTCTATTCACAACACGGCGGCAAGTCTTCTTGGATTAAATTTTGTGTTTCTTGCATTTGATGTACTCCCTGAGAACCTTGAGTCTTCATTGGCGGGAATGAAAGCATTCAACATTCGGGGACTTAACCTATCGCTCCCCACAAAAAGAAGGTGCTCCCCTTCCTGGATTTAAAAAGTCTTGAAGTTTCCTATTCAGGGGCGGCGAATACGATTGTGAATGAGGGGGGTAAACTCGCAGGATATAACACAGACATAAGTGGTTTCACAAGGTCACTTTTGGTTTATGATGAGCTGTTTAGGGGGAAATCGGCGTTTATTATCGGTGCAGGCGGGGCTGCCTCTGCTGCGATTTATTCACTTATCGTGAATTTTCATGTTAAAAAAATCCACCTGATGAACAGAACACTTCAAAATTCTACATATCTCGCAGCAAATTATGCAATGCTATTTAAGGATGTTCAATTTGAAATAATTCCCTATAACGATCATAGAGTAGAAACTGCACTCTCAACTTCCGGAATTGTCATAAATACAACTTCGATTGGTATGAGTCCAAACACAGAACAACTGGTGGATATCCCATTTGAAGCTCTAAATCGTGATTCACTCGTTTACGATATGATCTACAATCCATTGAAAACTAAATTTCTTGAAGAAGCAGAAAATTGTGGATGTATCACAGTGAATGGTTTATATATGCTACTTTTTCAAGCAGCTGAAGCTTTTAAATTATGGACAGGGCAACAGATGCCAGTGGAAGAAGTGAAAAAACTCCTCCCACAGTTCTGAAAATAAGTTTAGGTAAGTTTTTCCAACCCGCTTTTTAATCTTCTTAATCCCTCAAGTATGTTCTTGTCCGAACATGCAAACGACATCCTGACACAATTGTCATTTCCAAATGCATCTCCCGGAACCAATCCAATATTTTCTTCGGCGAGTAAATATGTGCACATATCTGCAGAACATTTGATTAATTCGTTTTTAAAAGATCTTCCGTAGTAGTAAGACAGGTCAAAAAATGCATAAAACGCTCCACCCGGAACAGGACATTTTATGCCTTCAATTTCTGACAAACCTTTAATAATCAAATCGCGTCTCTCTTGAAACTTTGTTTCCATCATCTCGAGTTCAGTTGTTGGACCCGTCAAAGCTGCTGATGCTGCTTTTTTGCGATATGGAGCATGCATTTGAGGTGCTGTGACTCTGCAAATTGGCAGCTAAATCAATAATGTGTTTTGGACCGGCTGCATACCCGACACGCCATCCGGTCATAGAATATGCTTTTGAGAGTCCATTTATCACAACTATTTTATCTTTCAGTCCGGGATATTGGGCTGGAGAATAGTGTTCACCACCATCAAATATAATTTTTTCATAAATCTCATCTGAAATTGTCATTATATCTGTCTCTACCAGGACGGCACAGAGTGCTTTAATCTCTTCAGGAGTATAAGTTGCACCTGTAGGATTTGAAGGAGAATTGAAGATAAAAACTTTTGATTTTGGAGTTATTGCAGCTTTTAATTGAGCCGGAGTTATCTTATAACCACTTTCCGGTCCCGCATCAATAATAACTGATTTGCCCTGAACGAGTTTAACCATCTCGGGATAACTCACCCAATATGGAGATTGATATATAACCTCGTCACCGGGATTACAAATTGCCATTAATACATTGTAAATCGACTGTTTTGCGCCGCTCGATACCAGAATTTGATCCGGAGTATAATCCAGTTTGTTATCGTTTTTGAATTTAGCTATAATAGCAGCAATCAGGTCCGGTGTGCCGGCATTTGCAGTATATTTTGTAAAATTATCATTTATTGCTTGAATTGCCGCTTCTTTGATGAATGTTGGAGTTGGGAAATCAGGTTCCCCGGCACTAAAGCTTAGTACATCTTTCCCTTCAGCTTTTAATTTTTTAACCAATGCAGTGATAGCCAGGGTTGCACTACCCTCTACTGAAGATATAAGTTTAGACAGTTCAATCACAGAACGCTCCCGTAAGTTATTTAGCGAATTTTTTCATTAGTGCTTCCTGCACACAAAAAGGTACAAAATCAGATACATCCTGCCCCAAAGATGCAAGATTCCTGATTAGTGATGAATTTACATAGGTATATTTTTCGTTTGGCATGAGAAAAACTGTGGTGATTTCCTCAGCCAGTTTTCTATTCATCAAAGCCAGTTGGAATTCATATTCAAAATCTGAAAGGGCTCGTAATCCCCTGATTAGGGCGACCGCTCCTTTTTCCCTTGCATGTGTGACCAAAAGCCCTGAATAGGAACTTATTTCAACACCGGGAATATCCTTCAGACTCTCACTTAACAGTTCAAACCGATGTTCAACCGTGAACATGGGTGTTTTTGAGGGGTTAATTCCGATACTTACATAAACCTGGTCAAAGATATCCTTAGCCCTGATAACTATGTCAATGTGACCATTAGTTACAGGATCAAAAGTGCCGGGGTAGATTGCAATTTTCTTCTTTTTTTCGTCCATTTACAACAATTTTTCTAAATTTTTTGTTGATCTCAAATATAATAAATATTTATGTAATACACTTTCTTTTAATTTTGGAAACATACAAGGAGTCAACAAATGATTTATTATTACGTACAGATCAGCGTGGATACAAAAGTTCAAACTGACTGGATACAGTGGATGATGGAAGTCCATATTCCGGAAGTAGTTGCAACCGGTCACTTTAAAAATTCTTATTTTCAACAGATAATTGAGCCAATGCCAACGGGTGAGACAGTATCTTTTCTTTCTGTTTATCAATGTGAATCAATTGAAGCATTAAGGAAATATCGTGATAATGATGCTCCAAAGCTAATGGCTGAACACGAGAAGAAATTTGGCGGTTCCTTCACAGTTCAACGCTTTGTGGGTGCCCCACTCCGTATCCCGGAGGGAAAAGTTCAATTTTAACGATTATGGGGAGTGATGTTAAACACCACTCCCTTTATCTCCCCAGTTTTGTGAGCTGATTCATTTATGCTTCAGATTTTATTCATATTTTAGAATGTTATATTTAATATTTTAGGCTTTACATGCGTTACTTAAGTTTGTTATTTATTTTACTTATTACCTCAGCCTTCTCACAGCAGGCATCTGAATATTTCCCCGCCTCTAATGGATACAAATGGTATTCAAAAACTGTGGTCCTCGACTCACTGAATCAAGAAATTGATTCCCTTACAGCATATTCCATCGATTCACTCGCCGGTGAAACAACTTACAGAGGTTATCAGGCTAAATATATATTAGGAAAAACAGGATTATATGAAACTGTTCCCTTCCAGCCATATATCGACACATCGTTTGTTTCTCTTTCGGGAAGTGATGCCAGAACATATTTTGGGCTTGGCAATTTAAACGCTTTACTCGGTTTGATAGATACCACAGCCATTGACAGCACCCTTCTTGGCGTGTTGGGCTTACTCTCCTCAGTAGAAGGATGGTATCCGACCTATAAATTTACGAGTTCTGTGAACAGTAATTATACACTATTTACAAAAGACACCACGATTGTGGTGCAGGATGTAACTCTTCCCCTTCGCTTCCAGGTTCAAGCAAAGAGAGTTAATGACGGGCAACTGATAACAGAAATTGGGACATTCAACTGTAAAAAGTTTGTACTCTCGTACTCTGTAAAGTATATGCTTATCCCAATATTCCCAATTACTCTTATTACTATCCCTGATACTCATTATGTGGCGCAAGGAAACTGGATTGTTAAGACACTTGCCCCTTCAACCACACTCGATTTAAGTGTTGTGCAACTCGGTAGTTTCACTTTCCCGGGAAGATCTGAAGTTGTGATTCCACCAATTATTCCAACATCAGTTGAAGATTTTGAACCGGCTCAGATTGATGGATTTGCACTTAACCAAAACTATCCAAATCCCTTTAATCCTGAAACCACCATCAGCTTTAATCTCGCTAATAGCGGTTTTGTATCATTAAAGGTGTATGATAATTTGGGTAATCTTATTTCTACTCCGATGAGCAGAGATATGCCGGCAGGAACTCATAAAATGAGTTTTAACGGAAATGGGCTTGCAAGTGGAGTTTATTTCTACAGACTGGAAACAGAACGATTCTCCGAAACCCGAAGAATGATTCTGCTCAAATAGGAAACTATTTCATTTTATTTTTTGAAGGAAGATCAGTTGCCCAACCGGGTTAATTGATCTTCCTTTTTAATTCTAAATAATTTTCAGGGCTTTTTGCAGATCAATTTTTGTTGTGAGTAAATCCTGCGACAATACTTTTACCGATCCAATAACGGGCATAAAATTTGTATCGCCGTTCCATCTTGGTACTATATGAAAGTGGATGTGGTCGGCAATTCCTGCGCCGGCAACTTTTCCAAGATTGGCACCAATATTAAAACCCTCAGGATTGCTTATTTCTCTAAGTGCAGTAATCAGCCTTTTGATCGTTGAAGTCACCTCCGCAAATTCTTCATCCGACAGATCCATTATATCAGAAATATGCCTGAAAGGTATCACCATGAGATGACCATTATTATAAGGATAAAGGTTTAGCATGGTGAAAGTCCTCTCCCCTCTGAAGACAACCTGCGACTGATCATCCAAAAGATCATCATTCTGTGAACCACAAAAGACGCATCCCTTACTGTCAGCTTTTTTGTCTTTAAAGGATTCTATATATTGTGAACGCCATGGTGACCATAATTTATCCATCTGCCATCCTGATTAAGATTTGTTAATACTTCAAAAATAGTGATTTATTATTAGAAAAATCCTCTGAACCGGTTTCCAATAAAATAAAAAGGCTGCCCGAAAAAGCAGCCTTTGAAAATAATGTGAAGAATTTTTTAGTCTTCTTCAAGTCTTGATTTGTTATATTCTTCAATGATCTTAACTTCCTGCTCTTTAGGAACTTCCTCATAAAAAGAAAATTTCTCTTTATGCGTTCCTCTTCCAGCAGTGATACCACGAAGATCAACAGAATATTTATAAAGTGACGACAATGGTACATTAGCTTTAAGTATCTGGAAATGTCCATCTGATTCCATTCCGAGGATTCTTCCTCTACGTGAGGTAAAATCACTCATAACATCACCCATGAACTCTTCAGGAACTTTAACTTCAACTTCATAGATTGGCTCAAGCAAACAAGGTTTACAAGCTGCAAATGATTTTTTAAAGCATTGAGCGGAAGCAAGTTTGAATGACATTTCATCCGAATCAACGTCATGGAATTTTCCGTCAAAAAGTGTGACTTTTACATCCACTACATTGTAGCCGGCAAGCACTCCTTTGACCATCTGTTCTTGAATACCTTTTTCAACGGCAGGAATAAATCTACCGGGAACGGCACCACCAACGATGGCATCAACAAATTCAAATCCTTTACCGCGTTCCTGTGGCTCCATCTTAAAGAAAACATGAGCAAACTGTCCTCTACCACCAGATTGTTTTTTATGGCGATAATCAACACTGTCAACTCTTCCTTTGATGGTTTCTCTATAAGGAATTCTCGGCTGAACAAGATCAACATCAACATTATATCTTTCTTTCAGTCTCTTAACTGCGAAAGTAAGCTGGGTTTGTCCCTGCCCTGTGATGATGGTTTGTCCAATTTCAGGATCAAATCTTACATTAAATGAAGGATCTTCTTCGTGCAGAGCATGTAAACATGTAGCGATTTTGTCTTCATCACCCTTAGCTTTGGGGATGATGGCGCCCCTGATCGAAGGTTGTGGAAAATTGATATGTGCAATTTTTACTGAATAGTTCTTTGAACTAAGAGTATTATTGGTGTGAGAATCTTTAAGTTTCACCACTGCACCAATATCTCCTGCACACATTGAGGAAAGATCTTTTCTGTTGTGTCCGTTCAATACAAAAAACTGATTAAGTCTTTCAGGCTTTCCACTGGTCTGGTTCACAAGATCCATACCCGGTTTTAATGTACCGGAAAAAACTCTGAATAGTGAAAGTTCACCAACATGTTGTTCTGCAATTATCTTAAAGATAAAAAGAACGGGTTCACCGCTTTTGTTGCAAACAACTTCAACTTCTTTTCCGTCACCAAGAAATCCCTTAACAGGGGGCATCTCGTTTGGTGCCGGGAAGTAACTTACCGCAAAATCAAGGATATTGTTCATTCCAATACCTTTAGCGGCGGAAGCTGCAAATACAGGAACAAGGTCACCATTACGGATCGCTAATTTCATTCCTTTGGCGGCTTCTTCAGGGGTCAAATCCCCGTTTTCAAAATAATTATTCATGAGGTCTTCATCAGCTTCAGCAACTTTTTCAATTAACTGAGTATGATATTCTTCTGCTTGCGCTCTTAACTCTGCCGGGATTTCAATTTCCGTTACAGATTTAGTTCCAACCGCTCCATACTGATATGCTTTCATCTTAAGCACATCTACAACTGTGTCGAACTGTAATCCCTCTTTAACAGGGAAAGTTACAACTACACAACCGTGTGAAAGCCGATCAAGCGACTGTTCAAATATTCTTTTAAAATCCGACCTTTCATGGTCAACTTTATTAACAATTATGGCTGCCGGTTTGTTATCTTCTTTTAGATATTCCCAGGCATGCTCAGTTCCTACTTCAATACCTTCGACTGCTTTTATAAAAATAAAACCCGTATCGACAACTTTTGCACCTGCCAAAACTTCACCTTCAAAATCAGATGTTCCCGGAATATCAATGACATTCAATTTAACATCTTTCCAATCCAAGTGACAGGCAGAGAGGGAAATAGAAATCTTACGCTCAATTTCATTTGGAGTATAATCAGAAATCGTGTTTCCTTCTTCTATTTTGCCGATACGGGTGGTTTCACCGCCGGTATATAAAGCCAACTCATTAAATGTAGTTTTTCCGGCGTTGGCATGTCCAAAAAAACCGATGTTCCGGATGAGCTCCGGAGTATATTCTTTCACAGATGATCTCCTTTACTTCTTTAAGAAAAAGGCTCTGAAGAAGGCGAGAACGCCACCTTTCAGAGCCGTTAAATTAGTAAGCAGCGTATCCACCGGTGATTCAAGACTTTCTTTAACTTTTTCTTCGAAACTGAATAAACTCTCCAGCCTCATCTTTACCTGATCAATAACCCAGCCTGTCTTTTCGAGCTGCTCATTCACCTCGGATGTGGTGTGTTGCAGTGTCCCGGACAGAGTCTGTAACGAATCGATCAGTGGCTCAAATTTATTCGTGAGTTCGCCCAAGTCTTTTTGCATCTGTTGTACACTATCAGTGAGTTTCTTTAAATACACTATTAGCGCGACACACAATGCGGATGCACTCAGGTAAAGGATAACTTGAAATATCTCCGTTAACATAGCTACTCTTTCATTTTAAAAGATTATGCGTTTTCTGTTTCCTGTTCAGCAGCAGGTTTCCCCTTTGCTCCTTTCATTAGCCTTTCAGCATCATTTTTGATTTCTTCGGCTTTTTTCTTTGCGTCATCAATAATTTGTTGACCTCTTTTTTTGCCTTCGTTAACCACTTCCTGAGCTTTTTCTTTGGCTTTGACTAGCTGGGACTCAGCTTCTTTTTTGAAATCTTCAGCTTTGTCCTGAATGTCTTTGCGGAGTTCTTTCCCACTCTTTGGAGCAAACAAAAGGGCTAATGATGCACCGACCAATCCACCGGCCAGAAGACCTAATAGCAAACCTTTACTAAGATTTTTGTCGTTCGACATAACAACCTCCATTTTTTTTGAAATTTACAACATTTTTTTAAATGCACTATAATATACTCTCATTTGTAAATAAAATCAAAGATGAATTTGATCCAGTTTAAAAATTAAAATATATAATACTAACAAAAATAATAGTAATTACTCATTCATCAAATAAAAAAAGGAGGCAATAGCCTCCTTTTTCAAAAATAGTTACGATAAGTTGAACAAATTTACTAAAACATGAGATTCCATGTCAAGGGAATTTGTTGTTCGTTCAAATTACATGTTTTTTACTATTTCATTCGCGAATTCGCTGGTCTTAACTTCTTTTGCACCATCCATCAAACGGGCAAAATCGTAAGTAACCACTTTACTCGAAATTGTTTTTTGAAGAGCTGATTCAATCATTCTTGCAACTTCAGTCCATCCAAGGTAATCAAACATCATTACTCCGGAAAGGATTACTGATCCAGGATTAATTTTGTCGAGATTCGCATATTTTGGTGCGGTTCCGTGTGTTGCTTCAAATAAGCCGATTGAATAACTCAGATTGGCTCCGGGAGCGATACCAAGACCACCAACCTGTGCTGCAGCAGCATCAGAAAGATAATCACCATTTAGATTAGGAGTAGCAACAACATCATATTCATCCGGTCTCAATAAAACCTGTTGAAACATACTGTCAGCGATACGATCTTTGATAAGAAGTTTTCCTTCAGGAACTTTTCCACCATGATTTGCCCAGATTTCATCTTCAGTTACAGTTACATCACCAAATTCTTCTTTAGCAACTTCGTAACCCCACTCCTTAAATGATCCTTCTGTAAACTTCATGATGTTGCCTTTATGCACAATGGTTACACTTTTTCTGTCATGTGCGAGCGCATATTCAATAGCTTTTTTTACAAGTCTTTTTGAGCCAAAAGATGACATTGGTTTAACACCAATTCCTGACCCTAATCTGATATTTTTGCCAAACTTTTTATTAATCAGTTCGATTATTTCATTGGCTTCGGGGGAATCAGCTTTAAACTCAACACCGGCATAAACATCTTCTGTGTTCTCTCTAAAAAGAACAATATCAAGTTTTTCAGGGGATTTAACAGGACTTGGTGTACCTGCATAGTATTTAACAGGACGCACACAAGCAAACAAATCCAAACGCTGGCGAAGCGTAACATTAAGACTTCTGATACCACCACCAACAGGCGTAGTGAGCGGGCCTTTTATGGCAACAAGATATTCTTCAATTGCTTCAAGGGTTTCTTCAGGTAACCATTCGTTTTCGCCATAGACTTCAAGTGATTTCTCGCCGGCATATATTTCTGCCCATGCAACTTTCTTTTTGCCACCATAAGCTTTTTCAACAGCAGCATCAAATACATGCTGAGAAGCTTTCCAAATATCAGGACCTGTTCCATCTCCTTCAATATAGAGAAGTACAGGGTTGTCAGGAACAACAAGTTTCCCGTTATCCACAGTTATTTTAGCACCAAATTCAGGAACTTTTACGTGTTTGTAGTTTCCCATTAGTTGACCTCCGTTTTGTTAAGAATATTTAAATCTATTTTTCCCTGTTTCCTCTGGTAAAACCAGAAAGCACCCAAACCAACAATAACTGCAAACCAAAGAGTGGCAACTCTGATTAATATGGTTGAAGATACTGCAATCGCCTCGGGTTTATTGAGAGATTGAATAAAAAGTGTAAAAAGTGCATCGGTCGCTCCAAGTCCCCCGGGCAGAAATGATAGTGCCCCCGCAACTGTTGCAAAAGAATAATAAAATGATGCCCTGAAGAGTGATACATCAACAGATAACTCATGAAGTATCAAATAATATGCATAACACTCAAAAAACCACGAAATGAGACTGAATAATGTCATCAGGATCATCGGTTTTGGTTTCAGAAGTGTGTAAGCACTCTCATATAATTCTATAAAATGTGGTAAAAATCTTTTAAGAAATCCAACTCTACCAAGGATATGGACAAGTGGCAATGCCAATCCCCTGTTTGAAATTATTGTAATCAGAATTGTAAAGGCGATCAAGGCACCGATCGCAAATTCTCTGCCATAATTAAAACTCAAAGCACCTGCAAGAGCAATGATGATAAGCGCCGTCATGTCGGTAACTCTTTCGGCAAATATCACGGGTGCGGTTTTACTTACGGAAACTCCAATTCTCTCTTTTAGAAGAAAGGATTTGAGCACTTCCCCCATCTTTCCGGGGGTGACACTTAACATGAAGCCACTTAGAAAGATCAAAAAGGAATCCATAACCCCAATTTTTACTTCGATCAACCCAAGATAATAGTGCCATTTAAAAAATCTAAATATGTAATTTGCAAAAACCAGACCCAGAATCACCGGAATCAGTAATATACTAAATTTTGAGAGGGCATCAATTACTTTGTCGATGTCGGCATAAATCGAAAAAGCGAGATACAAAACGACCGATGCTATGATTGAATAAATTATAGTCCTTCTATAATTTTTCAAAAAGCTACCTTTTTGAGAGCCTCGTAAACCGAATTTGTGGGCAATCCCATTACATTGTAATAACATCCATCAATCTTCTCCATAAAGATCGAACCATAGCCATCCTGGACGCCATATCCCCCTGCTTTATCCAATGAGCTTCCTGTTTTAACATATCCCGCGATCTCATCCTCGGTCAAATCTGTGAATGTCACTTTTGTTTCAGAATATGAGTCTATTCGTTTATCGTTTTGGGTGTTAAAAACCGAAAATCCGGTAATAACGGTATGTGTTTTGCCACTCAATCTGCGTAGCATCGATTTAGCTTCTTCACTGTCGGCTGGTTTACCAAGAATTTCACCATCGAGAAGAACGATAGTATCAGCGGTAACAATTATCCCCTCGATTCCACGGGAAATTGCATCATCCATCTTCCTTTTTGCCACCATCAAGGCAACATCGTTTTGATGCATCTCCAAAGGAAACGATTCATCCGTGTCGAGGCGAACCACTTCTATTTCTCTGACTATCTGACCAAGCAGAAATTTTCTTCTTGGTGATCCCGATGCCAAAACAATTTTAAGGTCAATTACCATAAACCCTGGTGATTTCTGTTTGTGGGAAATAATGGTCTAAGATCTCTTCATAACTTCTACCTGCTCGACTCTGATTCATGGCTCCCCACTGACACATTCCGACCCCGTGACCATTTCCCAGTCCGGTAAGAATAATCTTTTGTGTCACGCCCTCTTGTTTTATTACCTCAATTTCAAAATTTGAACTTCTAAGAATTGAGTTGTCTTTTTTACTCTTTATAACATCTCGAATTCTACTCCCCGCAATTTTAATTGGTTTTTCGTCCTTCAAATAGACAAACAGTTCTTTTGCCCTTCCGGAAGTATGTCTTGCCTTAATCTCCATCCCCTCCAGAACAAAATTTTTCGATTTGATTAACCCGGCATCGGCTAAATATCTGATAATTTCAAATGCGGAAAAAGATTCTTTCCACTTAAATGAAGGTGATTTTTCGCAATATGGGGGATCACCATCTTTAACTCCCTTTAGATAGGGATGGTTAACCGGTCCAAAAACATTTGCAATATCTTCTGTATGACCACCACAGTTTGCGTGATAAAATATCAGAGCCGGTTTTTTCTGCCAGGTAAGAATCATTCCTTCTGTCTCAAAAACCGCCCGGCTGTCGATGCCGGTTTCAACATCGATTCCACCGTAGGCTTGATCTTTTACCCCATCGGTTACATCAAAATTAGCCCTTTTTTCAAGCATCCGGTTGATCGCAAAAGTTCTTGCAGTAACAGCAGCACACTTAAGCGCCTGAAAAAAGTATTCGTTTTTTAATCCAATTTCAAGGGGCACCACTCCAAGAACATAATCTTCAAGATCGAGGTAATTTATAATTAGTGTCTTGGCATTTTGAGCAGTAAACCAAATTTCACCTCTATACGATTTTTTCTTCAAATATAGATATTCATCACTATTTACTGGTCTTAACTTGATTATGGAAGAATTATGAACAGTTTCACCAACAGTAACAGTTACTTTTCCGGCCTGGGATCGAATGGTCAGGGTTTTACCCTCATCTAATTTTTCTTCAAAACCATTGTACATCAAATATGAGTCTATTTCCAGTTTTAATGAGAATTCTTTTAACTCCTCAGATAAAAGGACCCGTATATTTTGTCTAAGTGAATTGGATTTGTCCGGTCTGGACACATTATTATTTGAAAGTTTTGGATCGGTTGTTGTATTATTTGGAGAGTTTCTGAGAGTTGCAGAGCAACCCGGGAGAGATAAAAATAAAACTAATAGAAAAAACTTATAGAAGGTACTGTGTATTGTTATCGGGGTAAGAGCCAAAATAGGAATTTAATTAACGAAACATCGCCTTGATGCTGCCCCAGGTTTTCTTAAAACCCGAAACTGAGTGACTCACAGAAACTTCTCTGGAATATGAAGTGGAGTTATCACGATCAAAAATCTTAAGTCTGTAAACATAAATAACATCGGTAGTTTTGTAAGCTCCCTCATCATAATAAGCATAATAGGAATTGTTGCCTTTTGGTGCGATGGTCGTAACTTCCATAAATGGGTTGTTATGGGTACGCCTTTCTACAACAAATTCCTTCAAATTGCTCTCTGAGGCAGTCTTCCATTCGATTTTAACCTTTCCATCCTCACTCTTTGCGTAAAAGAAATCGAGGAAAGCACCGGCAACTATCGTTCCGAAGGCAAAAATTAATGCGAATAAAACTACTTTTATTTTCATGTATGCAATATAAGGGTTCTTGAATAAAAAATCAATGAAAAAAGAAAAAAACTTCAAAATAGAGCAACTTTAGTGACTTGAGACACTTGTGTACTTGAGTGACATGAGTACCTGAGTTCTAAAGTTCTGAGGTTCTAAAGTTCTTTTCAACTCTATTACTCAATACTCGAATTCTCTGGTACTCGAGTTCTCAAAAAAACATATCATCCTCTATATTCACGAGCAAGCGCAAATAACTGTCATATCTCTCGGGATCAATATCTTCCCTCTCAACTGCTGCTAAAACTGCGCAATCCGGTTCATGCTGATGGGTGCAAGGTTTATATTTACATGATTGTAGAAAAACAGCCAGGTCCGGAAAATAGTGTGCAAGATCATCTTTCTGAATTCCAAAGGGCGCTATCTCCCTGATTCCGGGGGTGTCTATCAAAAATGTATCTTTATCGATCTGGTTCATACTCACAATTACAGTCGTATGTTTCCCTTTTTGATGATAGCTGCTTACTTCCCCTGTTGAAAGTTTTAGTTCAGGGAAAAGTGCATTAATCAAAGAAGATTTACCTACACCAGAGTGACCCCAAAACAATGATTTGTGGCCATAAAATAACTCTCTGAGTTCGGGTATTCCCTCACCCGTAACGGCAGAAACAGTATGTATTTTATAACCAATTGATGTGTATAAATCATACCAGAATTCAATTTCAATATGGTCTTCAACAAGATCAATCTTGTTAAATATGATGACCGGCTGAATATTTGAACTCTCCGCGATTACAAGAAACCTGTCAAGCACTTTGTTATTGAAAACAGGTGTACCAAATGAACAAACAGGGAAAATATAATCAATATTTGCTGCTATTACCTGTTCGTATCTCTCGCCTCTTGTCGTGGCTCCCTTTTGTTTGGGTGCTTTACGGGAAATAAAATTTTTTCTGTCGTCAACACTATAGATTACACCGGAATTTGAATCGATCATATCAAAGTTGACATAATCACCCACGGCAGCCACATCTGTTAAAACCAGTTTATCTTTTTTATGACGAAGATCGTGTTTGAACTTACCTCTCAAAACACAACGGATAACTCTCTGCTCTTCGGGAATCATGACCCAATGGCTTTGCGCCTCGATCTTGATCAACAATCCTTTGATGTTAAACTCCTCAAATCAAAAACGGAAAGATACTCCAAAAACTGCATTATGCAAAGTAATATCTTGAAGAGTTCTCGATTCTGCATAGCCGTAATTTTCTCCAAAATCTTTCCACCAGCCATACATATAAGCTACATCAAACGATAGCTCACCATCGAGCAAATAACCAATTCCGAGCGTAAGAAATTTTTTGTCGTAATCAGATGGATCATCTTTATATGGCGATTTTTGTGTAAAATATCCGGCTCTAACTCTTGCATCAACAAAAGGAACTGTGTATTCTGCACCAAAATTATAATTTAACACCGCTCTTAAAGAACTTTGCGCATCTTTATTAAGATCTCCAACAAATGATTCTCCCAATCCGGAGACATCCTTAAATTTTGCTTGTGAATAATCCATGAAAGAGGCTTGCGCCGAGAGGATCAAACCACGGACATTAAAAGAAACTCCACCGGTAAACTTAAACGGGGTGGATATCTAATATTCTACGCTGCTTTTATAATCTTCGGGATCAATGGTGACTTCTCTTCCACTACCCCAATAACTGGCAGCTTCAACACCATATTTTTCTTTAATCGTAAATGTCCTCGGTAATTCGATGGTTAAACCAACCCGCGCCAAGTCCTTTATCTGATATAACATACCAAGTTTCACCTCATAAAAACTGATATCCCAGTTTAGAAGTGTTTTATATGAGAATTTCTTGAAGTCGTTGGTAAAACTGTTCCCGGGAGCAAGTACTGTACCTGTGTAAGTTCCCAAGGGATCGGTTTCATGATAATCGTAGTTATTTTCGTAAGAACCGTTTCCGATACCTAAAGTAAGTCCAAGAAAAAGGTTTTTGTAGGCTTCATACCCAACAGAAAAATTCCAGACACCTGTGGATCCCGATTGCAAGCGTGAACCTGCCTGATTTAGTTTTCCGTTAATTTTAGTGTTGTAATCATCATCTGTGAGATAAAGTTCATAAGGAATTTCGGAATATCCATTCAGATCCTGGATCATGGAAGAATTTCCGCCATTATATCCGTTAAAATCCATCTTCCCCGTAAAATCGTGTTGTGAATTAAATGATGTTCCAACTACAAGACTTCCCCTGAGGGTGGGAATAGGAAAAAGTAATGAAAAATTATCAAGATTTGCAGAGGTATTCCCTGCCTGTAATTGATTTCCAAAAAAGGTAGCATTGTTTTGGACATTCGAATATTTAAATCCGGCACCAAGTTCAAATCTCCTCACAAGTGCAATACCTGCGGGGTTATAGTTCATTCCAAGGCCATCATCACTCATTGCAACAAAAGCATTTCCCATACCCATTGCCCGGGCACCGGAACCGAGTCCGGGAAGGGCCAATCTAACAGCATCATTTACTGTCTGCCCAAAACCAATACCGGCAAACAATAAAGACATTAAAAGAAGTTTTTTCATTTCCTTCCACCCCCGGAACCGCTGCTTCCTGAATTCTTTTTGCTGTCGTCAGAACTGTTGCTGCTTCTGCCACCACTGTCATTGCTTGAAGTCGATTTAGTTGGTGTTGGAGTGGTTGCGGTTGTCCCGGATCCACTATTTCCTGAACTGTTTCTTGTAGCTGTAGAACCAGAGTTGTCACCCGAAGAATTCCTGCCACCGTCACGGTTTCTTAAGTTAAGGCTCTCTTTATCCCTTTTTCTGACAACTGTCGTTTCAGCTTTAGGATCATCAGAAGAACCACCGCTCACTACGGTAACAGGAGTTATTGAATACCACCAAGGCAGAACATAATAATCGGAATAGCCGCCATAATGGCTGCCGGAGTAGTATGACTCACCATAATCAGTCTCTTCGTAATCCTGTTCAATCTCAGAAATGAGTTCCTCTTCAAGCGGTTGTCCCATATCAACTACAGTATAACAACCACTCAAAACGAACGGAATTAGAAACAACATCAATAAAAATTTCAACTTTTTCATAATAATCCTCTAATTATCTTGATCGTCTGGATCCACCGGAACCGGAGCTTGAACCTGAACTTGATCCTGAGCCGGATCTTGAAGGTGTTGTTGAACGACTTCCGCTACCTGAATTTGATGGTGATTTATAGGTACTACCTGATCCACCACTGTTTCTGCTTGGAGATTTGTAGCTGCCGCGTGAATTTCCTGAATTTCCATCATTTCTTGAGGGTGATTTATAACCCTTGTTTGTGTTTCCACTATTACCATCAGTACGGTTTGGGCTTTTATAATCTCTGCCTGAAGGTTCTTTGACATCCTTTTTGGGTTCTCTTGTGGTCTTTTTGCCACCTGAATTGTTGCCGTCGTTACGGGTATCCTTGCGTGGAGTAACAGTTTTTTTACCACCATCATTCCTCGGGTCTTTTCTCGGTGTAACATTTTTGTTATCGCCTTCGTTGCGCGGATCTTTTCTTGGTGTTACGGTTTTGTTATTTCCATCTGTCCTGTCGCCCGATTTCCTGTCGACTCCGGAATTATCTCTTCCTCCACCATCGTTTTTTACAGAACTTCTCTTGTCATCTTTTTTTGTAACATCTCTGCCGGAATTTCTCTTCACCACTGGTTCTTCATCCCGATTCCATGTGTCGAAAGCACTCCGTTTTCTTTCAGTTCTAACTTCATTATCAATAGCATCGCCAGAACCGCGTGATCCGTCATTTTTGACACCAGCTCTTTTAGCGATATTATCATCGTGGTTGGTGATTCCGGGAGTTCTTACTCCGGAGCCATTTCCTCTTGTTATAGATGAGCCACGCCCGCCGTCACGACCTCTTATTGAGCTAATATCTCTGTCACGGTATTTGTGATTTGAAAAACCACCCCAGTTGTCATGATTATAGTTGTAGTTATAGCCGTAATAGTGATATCCTCCCCAATAATATGGATAAGGATCATACCATGCCCACGGGTTATACAGCCATCTTGGATATATATAGGGATTGTAGAAGTAATCCCAGTACGGGTCGTAACAAAAGTTATTCCAGCCGTAGCCGTAACCATATCCGTAGCCATAACCCGCAATCAGATTAACTCTGACAACCGGCCTTGACCAATAATCATCTTCGATATAGGTATATTTTTTAACTGAGATTTCAACTTCACTTTCGTTTTCATCGTCGTAAACGAAGGTGGTATCACCCTCTTTGACCACGATGTCGGGTTCGGTTTCTCTCTCGATAATTACAACTTCTTTTTCAACCTTAGGTTCCCGCTGAGCTTCAAACTGGGTATAACACCCGGTAGCCCAAAAGGCAAACACAACTATAGGTAATAAAATCTTGGCTTTCATAACAGCTCCTTTTTTGTTTAATCATGCAATTTCCGTGCCTGATTAAAAAATGCTTAATACGGCTCTAATCTTATACATCACCAGGAATCATTTTGTTCAGTAAATAGAACAGGTGTTTAATATATTGTACAAAATACTTCCACACAAAAGTTCAATATATCAATTGAAAAACCAATAAAAAAGGGTAAAAGAGGGTCAGTTTGTCATTAATATGTCGATTTTACCCTACATTTCATTATAATCGAACGGTTTGTATAATAATGTATTTATATAGCTGCGCACATGCGATTCACGCGACAGGATGTTACGAGTATATACATAGGTCATAATGATGGGAAGGGGTTGAATGTTCTTTATCAGATTTTCGATTTTCTCATTTGGTTGAGAATCGAGTATAAGCATATCAAAATCTGAAGTCTTAAGATATTTTTCGATCTGATGAAAATCGTTTGTTGTGGTCACTG
The DNA here is from genome assembly GCA_016714125.1 of Ignavibacteriales bacterium. GTDB lineage: Bacteria > Bacteroidota > Ignavibacteria > Ignavibacteriales > Ignavibacteriaceae > UTCHB3. The sequence goes on from JADJNX010000022.1 coordinate 52,273, forward strand.
CATACTTTTTCTCAAAGTACATCAGTACACTTGCACAAAAACTGAGATCAGGAGAGTAAAATAAAATATTCTTCATTTTCTTTAAACTTGTTCGCTTTTCTATAAGCGAATTTAGTGCCAATCAATTGGGGGTATATCATTTTAAAGTTTTTATGATATTTGTGGTTGAAAATGGGTAATTTTTCAGATGTTATATTCTCTTTTTCGACAATGAAAACGGTTATTTCTCAATATTGAAAAACACAAAACACACAAATGAAAATTCTTTGTAATATCATATTCTTTATCCTGTTATCCTTTTTCCCACTTTTTCTCAGGAAGAACCGGATACCACAACCGTAGTTACCGGGGAGGATATTTATGAATTTGAATCAGATTCAACTTATTCTGAAACAATGGACTCTGTCGGTGTTTATGTCATTGAGTCCTACCTTAAGGAAGAAGAGAAAAAAGAGATAATTGTCTATTTTTTTTCCACCAGTCCGGTAAAAGCCTGGATAATTTTTGAAGGCGGTAAAAAGTTTATTGTTTCTGATACTCTTGCCGAGAGTTTCAGATTCACTTCAGATTTGTCAGTTTTCACAAACCTTTCTGAAGTGTTACGGGGAAGAATTTTTGTAGAAGATGATGCAGGTAACAAAAGTTCAAGTGAAGAATTTGAGATTCCATTACCTGTTGAACCAAAAATTGAGGGAACCGCACTTGGTTACCTCGCCGATTGTACATTGGGAGCGCTGGCATATTTGGTGCCGTCGCCGGGACTTTCCTTTTTTAAAGATGAAACCCGCTTTTCACTCTTCAAGGAGATCCCGATAGTGGTTTTTCAAAGTAATATCTCAGATCTTCCATGGATGGCTTTTGCGGTTGAGTATGTTCACACACCGGACATTGATTTTAGAAATCGTTTTTTTCTTGGCGCTAAATTTCCATTTACTGTTCCGGTGTTAAATTATGTGGCACCCGGTGTCAGTTTTTCTACAAATTTTCTTGGAGTTAATGGGGTTTCACCTGAAGTGTCGATTGCCTTTTTTGAAATTTTTAGAGTGATTAATTTTAATATCAAAGCGAGATATAATTATTATCCCTCTGCAACAGGTCTCAATCATTTTGATATAAATATTGGTTTAACATCCTACTTTTTGACCTTCGCACTTTGATAATCTGATTTTCAGGGTGCTTTGGAATTATCCCGCGAAATTGAGTGTTACCACATTGAAATGATCTCAATTCAAGGATATGATGTATAAGTTTATAGTTTTGATAGTTATTTTTGGTTTTGTTACCGCCCTCCCCCAGTTTGGTGGACTTAAAGGCATCGTCTCAGCCGACGGTGAACCTTTGCCGGGTGTAACCATTAGAGTTTTGGATACCAAATCCGGTACTGTTACCAATTCCGATGGTTATTATGAATTAAAAAATCTCCCTGCGGGGAAGATAAATTTGCAATTCACTTATGTTGGTTATTTGACCATAGATAAAACCGTAACTATCGAAGCCGGAAGAATTCTTACCGCAAACATCTCTTTGACCGAAAAAAATCTTGAACTTGATGAGATTGTAATCTCGGATAAAGCCAGAGATGCCTCTGATACCGAAACCAGTATTATCGATCTGGAACCTGAGCAGGCAAAAGTTTTGCCCGGTGCCGGGGAGGATGTTCTCCGGACCTTGCAAGCACTCCCGGGAATCCTTGCACCAAATGATTTTTCATCACAACTCGTTGTTCGTGGATCGGGACCCGATCAAAATTTGATAATTATCGACAATGTTGAAATTTTTAATCCTTATCGGCTCTACGGATTTATCAGTATGTTTAATCCCGACGCCATCTCCGATATAACACTTATTACGGGTGGTTTCCCGGTTAAATATGGTGACCGACTCTCTGCAGTCCTCGATGTTTCCAACCGTGAAGGAACACCAAAAAAATCCCTGACAGGAAGTTTGAATGCTTCAATCACCAACGCAAATCTTGTTCTGGAAGGAAAAAATCCGTTTAATATTCAAGGTGGATGGATGATTAACAGCCGCCGAACATATTATGATCTTATTCTCGAACCATTTGCAAAAAGTGCCGGATTGGTTGAAGAAGAAACCGCATTCCCCAATTTCTATGATATTCAAGCGAAAGTAACATTTGGACCTTTCGATGGACATAAAATTAACCTTTTTGGTATCTACTCGGCTGATGGTGTGGATCTTGTCTCCGGCTCAGGAAGAGAAACCCCCGGCAGTGTCGCTGTAAATAATGTTACACGAAATGATGTCATCGGGTTAACCTGGGAATATTCTCCTAACGCAAAATTCTTCCTCCAGAATACCCTCTCGTGGTACAATAACAGTGGAGATGCAGGATTTACTGCCGAAATATTAGATCCATCTCTAAATCGTGATGCATTTAAAGGTTTTAGTGCCGATACAATTAAACCATATCTTTTTGGTTTTCAATTCAACTCAACTTTTCTTTTTGAGAAATTTTCATGGGACTCAAAAACCAATCTCCTGTGGGGAAATAACAATATCCTGGAAGCAGGTTTTGGCGCAGATATTTTAAAGTCAACTCTCATCTTTGATTTCGAAATTGATCCGGAACTTCGTTCGGTTTTTTCTGCAAACCCCAATTTTAGATCCTCAGTTGGAGATATTAAGGATACTAAAACCTACAACAGATACAGGTTTTTTGTTCAGAACAAGTTCAATTTTTGGGATCTGATTTATCTCAATCCGGGAGTGAGATTTGATCACTATGAGATCATCGGAAAATCATATCTTGCACCAAGGATATCAGCCTCATTGCAAATTGATGAATTGACAACTCTCAGGGCTGCATGGGGAATTTTTTATCAGTCCCCCGGTTATGAAAAGCTGCGTGATGCAGGTGTTCTTTACGATTTTTCCCCTGTTAATGTTTCTCTTCTTGAGGCAGAAAAAGCCACTCATTATGTCCTTGGAATTGAAAAATGGCTCTCATTTGAATGGAACCTTAAACCTGAGGCCTATTACAAAGATTTTAGTAACCTGATAGTCCCTAAAATAGTAACAGGAACCAAATATTATACAGAAAGGGTGCCGGGGCAGGATCCCAATACAACTGCCGGATGGACAAGACCTGTCACTGTTCAGAGCGATTCTCTGACTCAAATTCCTGTTAATAATTCTTATGGCGAATCATACGGGCTTGAGGTGATGCTTGCAAAGAAGAATATGGATAGAAATTCATCACTAAGTGGATGGGTATCATACTCTTTTTCAGTGGCAGACAGATTTGAAAGAAATTTTACAGTACCGTTTAGATTTGACCAGCGACACACTCTCAATATTGTTCTTGATTATCAGTTTGCAGAAAATTGGAACTTTGGCGTGAGGTGGCAATACGGTTCAGGGTTCCCGAATACCACACCGGAAGGGTTAAGACCAAGAATTATTGCTGTTGATACCGACGGAGACTTGAAACCTGATTCCCTCAAATCTCCCTGAGAAGGAGTGCCACTGACCCCAATATTACGGAAGTAATTTATGATGTGGCTTTTGAGGATAAAAATCGTTTTAATGATCGCAAACCCGTTTATCACCGAATGGATATCAGAATTACTGCTGCTGCAAGGTTCTGGAATCTTAACTGGAATTTTTATCTTGATGTAATAAATGTTTACAATCGCTCAAATATAATTGCATACGACTATTATGTAACAGAGGACAAAGAATTAGGTGCAAAACCAACTGCAATGTTCCCCATTTTACCGACGTTGGGTTTTAGCATAAAGTTTTAATTTCGTATAATTAAACTCAGCAATTTGTGATTTTTTAATGCAACTTCCCCAGTATAAAACCATTACCCGACTTACTTCAGAGATCAAAGGAACTCTTGAGCAAGGATTTAGATTCGAAACCGTAATTGGTGAGGTTTCGAACTTTAAACCCCATTATTCGGGTCACTGGTATTTTACGCTAAAAGACACCGGGGCTCAAATTTCTTGTTGTATGTGGGCAGGTAATAATAAAAAAATTAACTTCACCCCAAAAGATGGCTCACAAATTGTTGTTACGGGTTCTGTAACAGTTTATCCCCCAAGAGGCAACTATCAGTTGGATATAACTGATATGAAAAATACAGGGGTTGGTGACCTTCAGGTTGCTTTTGAATTTCTGAAAGAAAAACTTGGTAAAGAGGGACTTTTTGAGCCGGCGAGAAAAAGGGAAATCAGAACATTCCCTTCGAAAATTGGAATTGTAACCTCCCCTACGGGTGCTGCATTCCAGGATATGATCTCTGTTGCCAATCGGAGATTTCCACTTGTTGAACTAATTCTTGCACCGGCAAAGGTTCAAGGTGAAGGAGCAGCTACGTCGATTGCTAATGGTATAGCCTCCCTCAACGAAATAGAAGATATCGACGTAATTATTATAGGGAGGGGCGGAGGAAGCCTTGAAGACTTGTGGGCTTTTAATGAAGAAGTTACCGCAAGAGCAGTCTTTAACTCCAGAATACCTGTAATTTCGGCTGTGGGACACGAAGTTGATTTCACGATTTCCGATTTTGTTGCTGATATCAGGGCTGCCACACCAACTGCTGCCATGGAGCTTGTAACTCCCGATAAAATGAAAGTGGAAGCAGTTTTACATGATTTTATGAACAATTTTGAGTCGAATCTCACGGCGAATCTTATGGGGAAAAAAGATTCTGTTTTTAGGTTTATCAACTCCCCTGTTGTTAAAACTCCTGTTAATATTATTAAGATGAACAGTCAAAAACTTGATTTGGCAATGATGAGACTCGAAAATACTATGAACACAAGCCTGAAAGACTTAAAAAACAGGGTCAATTCAGCTATATTGCATTTAAAATCTAACGATCACAATAGAATTCTTAAAAAAGGATTCGTTTTTGTTACCCAAAACGACAAATTTATTAAATCATCACAAGAACTCAGATTAACTGATCAATTCCAAATGAACTTTTTGACGGGAAAATTCTTATTGAAGGTAATAATGGACAAAGTAAATAGCGATATCACAGCTTTCAAAATAAAACTTGAGAGAATTGAAAAGATATCAGAACTTCTCGAAGACCAGGATCTCGACCTTGAACAGGCAATTAAACTCTATGAAGAAGGTATGACTCTTTCGCAAGATTGCCTAAAATCACTTCAGGCTGCTGAAGTAAGGATTACGGAATTAAAAAACTCGTTTAATACACTTTAATGATCACCCAATAAACCACCTTTTTTCTTTGGAGAAACCGAATGCTTGATATGAACAACTACCCCGCGTTATCGAAGGTAAATGTTCCCGCAGATTTTAGAAATTTTACAATCCCTGAGTTAAAGCAGCTCTGCACTGATGTCAGACAGTATATGGTGGATGTGATCTCAGTTATTGGTGGTCATTTTGGCGGCGGGCTTGGTGCTGTCGAATTAACGGTCGCCATGCACAAAGTGTTTAACACACCAGAAGATCAAATTGTCTGGGATACAGGCCATCAAGCTTATCCACACAAAATTCTTACCGGTCGAAAAGACCTCCTGCCAACTATCAGACAACTCCACGGTATTTCAGGCTTCCTCAAAAGAAATGAGAGTGAATATGATGCCTTTGGTGCCGGTCATGCTTCCACTTCGATCTCAGCAGCCCTCGGAATTGCCGAAGCAAATAAATATATGGGGACCAACCGAAAGGTTATTGCCGTAATTGGTGATGGCGCTATGACCGGCGGAATGGCCTATGAAGCGATGAATAACGCAGGTATGCTCGGTTCAAATCTGATTGTTGTGCTTAATGACAACAATATGTCAATTGCTTCCAATGTTTGGCAGTTTTCAAACTATTTTACTTCAATTATAACCAACCCCGAATACAATAAATTTAAGGGATATGTTTGGGATCTTACCGGTAAAATGGATAACTTCGGTGACAGACTCAGGAAAGTTGTTGGAAGAGTTGAAGGTGGACTTAAATCGATCGTAACCCCGGGAATGCTTTTTGAAGCGCTCGGTTTTCGCTATTTTGGACCTGTAAACGGGCATAATGTCCATCAACTTGTGAAAGTTTTTGAGGCAGCTAAAGGACTGAATGGTCCAATCCTCATTCATGCCAACACTGAAAAAGGAAAAGGTTACGCTCCCGCTGAAAGACATATTCAACGACTTCATGCATCAACTCCGTTTGATAAGGTAACCGGAATTGCTTATAAGAAAGAGGGTACCCCTGCTTCTTATACCAAAATATTTGGTGATGCTCTTGTTGAGATTGTAAAACAAAATCCTAAAGTGGTTGGTATCACCGCAGCAATACCTGATGGAACCGGATTAAATATTCTTCAGGAAAAGTGTCCGGGTAATTATTATGATGTTGGAATAGCGGAAGAACATGGTGTAACTTTTTCTGCGGGACTTGCAACTCAGGGTGTAATACCGGTTGTTGCGATCTACTCTACATTCCTTCAAAGAGCAATCGATCAGATTGTTCATGATATTGCTTTACAGAAATTGCATGTGGTTTTTGTCCTCGACCGTGCCGGTCTTGTCGGTGCCGATGGACCAACTCATCACGGGACTCTTGATCTTACCTATCTCAGAATGATTCCAAAAATGGTAATCATGGCTCCCAAGGATGAAAACGAATTAAGAAATATGCTTTATACTGCTACCAAATTGGCAGGTGGCCCCGTGGCAATCCGTTACCCAAGAGGCAACGCCCTTGGTGTTCCTCTCAGTGAAGAATTTGTTCAGTATGAAGTTGGCAAAGCTGAAGTAATCTCAGAGGGCAACGATGTTGCAATACTCGCAGTTGGTTCGATGGTGGACTATGCAACCAAAGTGACCCCTAAACTTGAAGAATTTGGGATATCCGCAAAACTTGTGAATATGAGATTTATAAAACCTCTCGATACCGATCTTCTTGATGAAATCGCTAAATCACACAAAAAGATAATTACTCTCGAAGAAAACACCCTTGTAGGTGGATTTGGCTCTGCCATCACTGAATATTTTTGTGATAAGTTTTATAAAAACGACATACTCCGTATTGGTTTGCCCGACAGTTTTGTAGATCACGGAACACAAGCTGAATTGCATAGAATACTTGAAATTGATCCTGAAGGCATCCTTAATAAAATAAAGAACTTTTGTCAAGCTGAAAAACATATCGATGAGGTGTTGGTCTAATGTCAAAAATAAAATTCGGAATAATTGGATTGGGTGGGATCTCACAGTTGATTCATCTCCCCGATCTCTTTAAAAACCGGGATGTAGAAATTGCTGCTATCGCAGATATCAATAAAAACGCGCTTGATGAAGTATCTACAAGATTTAAGATTGAAAAACAGTTCACTGATTACAAAAAAATGTTGGAATCGGTTGATATCGATGCAGTTCTGATTGCTACCCCCACAAAATCCCATAAACAGATTGCCCTCGATTGTGTTAACGCAGGAAAACATATCCTGGTTGAAAAACCATTGGCTCGCACCATGGAAGAAGCAAGAGAGATAACCGAAGTGGCTAAAGCGAAAGAAGTTCTCGCCATGGTTGGTATGAATATGAGATACCGTCCCGATATAATGCTTCTAAAAAGTATTGTCGGCTCCGGTGAACTCGGGAAACCTTTTTTTGTCAAATGTTCATGGTTCAAATCACAGTCAAGCTCTGCTAAATGGTTTACCAAAAAAGATGACTCAGGTGGTGGAGTGATATTTGATCTTGGAATTGTCCTTCTCGATCTTGCCTTATGGTTCCTCGATTTTCCCGAAGTCAGGTCAGTTTCAACTCAAAATTTTAATATCAGGACAAAAAATGTTGAGGATTCCTCAATTAGTATGATTCGAACCGATCCCGGGTCATTAATTTATTTGGAATCATCCTGGGCAATTTCCCCCGAGAGGGACACATTCAATATTGAAATTTTCTGTGACAAAGGAAATGCGCTGATAAATCCACTCCGAGTGATAAAAAATATCGATGGACAAAGTCTCGAGCTAAAGCCGATGATGAACGAAAACCGTAAAATTAATTTCGAAAAATCATACCAGAACGAACTCAATCATTTTATTGGAGCTATTAAGGGTCTAAATCCCCTCCTTTCGACTGTTGCAGACTCAACTTCAAGACTCAAGATAATAGAAAATATGTATCTCTCAGCAAAATTGAATCAGGAGGTTCTACTCTGAGTATGAAAACTAAAATATTAATTGTTGAAGATCAAAAAGACATTGTGGAGTTTCTTACTTATAACTTGGAACTTGAAAACTTTATTGTTATCTCAGCGAATGACGGAGAAGAGGGATTAAAAAAAATGGTCGAAAAAGCCCGATATTGTATTGCTCGATATTATGATGCCTAAAATGGATGGTTATGAAGTTTGCCGCAGAATCAGGGAAAACAAACAGACTGCAAAACTTCCCGTCATCTTCCTGACTGCAAAATCGAGTGAGTACGATGAACTCAAGGGTCTCGATCTGGGAGCAAACGACTACATTCTTAAGCCCGTCTCCCCTGCCAAATTGGTTGCAAAAGTTAAATCCACGCTTCGAAATGTTGTAGGTCCTGAAACTGAAGAAAATGACTCTTCAACCAGTGTGAAAATGGGACCAATTGAGATTGACAGAGAAAAATACACAGTTTCCATCGATTCTATTGAAAAAGTCTTCCCTCGTAAAGAATTTGAACTTCTGTTCTACTTGATCAGTTCTCCGGGAACAGTATTTAGTAGAGCAGTCCTCTTAAGGGATGTGTGGGGTACTGATGTTTTTGTTGTTGACAGAACTGTTGATGTACATATTAGAAAAATCAGGGAGAAACTGGATCAATTCCAATACTTAATTGAGACCGTAAAAGGTGTCGGCTACCGCTTCAAAGAGATTGAATAATTCTCTATCAGCCGCTGCACGTTATAGAAAGGAACTATTCCTTTCGATTACTTCATTTATCGCAGTATCGGTAATATTTTACCTTTTAAATTCCGACCCTGTCTATTATATCTTCACCGGATCCATCTGGTTGGTACTTCTCTATTATTATATCGGTAAACGACGATACTCAGACCTTTCTGAAATAAAAAAAACTTTACGAGTGATAGCATCCAGAGAGATGGAACTAACGAGTAATATCGAATTGGATAAGGGACTTGAAGACATTCAGGCAGAACTTAATGAGATGATTAATAAGATTAATAACGATTTTATTTACCTGAAAAAACTTGAGCAAACCAGGAAAGAATTTCTTGGGAATGTTTCCCATGAGTTAAAAACCCCTATTTTTGCCATAGGAGGTTACATCGAAACTTTGTTGAATGGAGCCATTTCAGATCAAAGAGTGAATATGCATTTCTTGCAAAAAGCTTATGACCATACTCAGAATCTTAGTAATTTATTAAACGATCTCATCGATATTTCGCTCATTGAGTCGGGACAACTCAAGATGAGTTTTAGATATTTTAATTTAAAAAACTTCCTAACTGAACTTGCTGAAGAGTTTGACCCCGTTCTTTCAGAAACTCCGATTAAACTTGAAATTCACCCCGTTCGGAAGGGATTACAGATATACGGTGATAAAACCCGTTTTAGACAAGTGATGATCAATTTACTTCAAAATGCTGTTAAATATTCGTCCGAAGGATCAATTCAGATAATCGTTGAAGAAAATAGCGATGACTGCACTATAAAGGTCAAGGATGAGGGCGTTGGCATTCAAGAGGAGGATCTCCCACGGATTTTTGAAAGGTTTTATCGAGTGGATAAAGCCAGGTCCCGTGACGTCGGTGGCACCGGGCTGGGACTCGCCATTGTTAAACATATTCTGGAAGCTCACAATTCTAAAATAGAAGTGACAAGCAGATATGGAGAAGGTTCCACTTTTTTCTTTAAGCTTGCAAAATAAAATTTAACATGTCATTTTACTTCGATATAGAAACAGATATAAAAGAGATTAATTCAGATTGTTATCCAAATGGGATTACTTCCAAATATTATGAGTTGGATATCCCGGGGGTTTCACTCATCTCCTCAATCCAAACTGATAAAAATGACTTTTTTTATCTTCAGTTTCCGGAGAAATTTGCCGAAATATTGGCAATTGGTAAACTAAAAACATTTTCTATCCAAAATTATCATGAGCTAAACGATTTAAATTGTTGTTTGACTTCCCTCCAGTTGATTCAAAATGTGAAAAACTACCCGATTATTTTTCTTACATCTCTTTCCCCTTCAACTCCAGTCCGGGGATTCCCTGGTCAAATTGGGTAATACCCGAAGTTGTTCTTAAAACGGTTGGTGATCGATGTCTGATACGGATTAATTCAACAGAAGAAAACTTTAACTTTGACTCAAAAATAGTGGAATTAGTTTCTTCACTTAATCTTCAGTTAAGAAGTGAAGCGAATAGTGCTTTTACCGGTTTAACCGTTACATCAACTGAGGATGAATCATTGGCAGAATTTAGTGAAAAAGTGATTAAGATGAAGTCACAAATCACTTCAGGTGTTTTAACGAAGGGTGTGGTCTCCAGACAAAGAATAGTCAGGTTTGAGGGGAAATTAGACCTTAATTATGCCATCAACACTTTGGCTGAAAAATATCCTGAGTGTACAATACTTCTGACAAACTATTCGAACAGAGTATTTATTGCTGCCACTCCTGAAACACTTTTTAGACTTGACGGCTGTAACCTGGTGACTGAAGCTGTGGCGGGTTCTATCCAGTCATCTGACCAAACCCGTGAACAACTTACCAGAGAAATTGAACTGCTACACTCAGCGAAAAATCTGGAAGAGCATTTTATTGTTAGAGATTTTATTGTCAACAGTCTTAAACTCATTGCTCCGGAAGTATCGTTTGACCATAAACCGGGCATAAGAAAATTAAAAAATGTTACTCACCTGGTGAGCAAGGTTTCAGCAAGATTACCGGGAAACACTTCTCCAATCGAATTGATAAAGCTCCTGTTCCCTACTCCAGCACTCTGTGGAAATCCGAAGTTGGAGGCTGCCACTGTTATCAATGACATAGAAGGCAAACCCAGAGACCTTTATGGCGGGGTTTTTGGATACATCACCACTGGTGGTCTCTCTGAGTATTTTGTGTCCATTAGATGTGGTTTCCTGCTCGATGACCACGCAATTCTCTACGCCGGTGGCGGCATCGTCGCTAACTCTGACCCGGCTGAGGAATTTGCAGAAACTGAAATCAAATTTACACCCCTGAATTCCCTCTTTACAGATGAAATACAACATTAACTTCCTCGTCTCTCAACTTCTGGTTGAGACGCTTATAAAACTTGGTCTTAAACATGTTTGTATTTCACCCGGCTCAAGAAATACTCCTGTTACTCTCGCATTTGCCAGAAATGAAAAGATTGATAAAAGAGTTTTTGTTGATGAAAGATCTTCTGCCTTTTTTGCCTTGGGGATGGCGAAAGCGTCAGGATTGCCTGTTGCTGTGGTCTGCACTTCAGGAACGGCAGCCGCTGAAATGTACCCCGCAATTGTTGAAGCTTACACAGCACAAATTCCATTAATAGTGATTACTGCTGACAGACCGGAATATCTGAAAAACACAGGCTCCAATCAGACTATAAATCAAACCAACATCTATTCAGCAAATTGTGATCATTTCTTCGACCCGGGTTTACCGGAAACTTCTCTCTTTTACTTGCAAGGTATCGTGGGAACGTCTAAAAAGCTTTTATGAGTGCTCTGTCCCCTTTGAAGGGACCTGTACACATTAACCTCCCTTTTGAAAAACCACTTGAACCGTCGTCTTTCAATTGTGAAGTAACACAGAGTGAACTTAGTTCTCTTCACTCATTGGTTAATCTTGTCTCTGATCATAACTCCTTTATACCTGACAACGAAATTGAATTGGTCAACCCTGTCGAAATAAATCCCGATCATAAAGTTCTGATTATCCTCGCCAACAAACAATATAATCCTGAATTTTGGAAAAATTAAGACAATTTTCGGCTGACCATAATATCCCTGTTTGTCTCGAAGCCACCTTGGATGTGAACGGTTCAAAAAAACAAAGTTTCATTCAGAATCTTGGAAATATGTTACAATCTCCAAAATTTGTTGAACAATTTGATCCCGACAAAATAATTTTTTTTGGGAGAAATCCTGTCTCCAAGAATCTTGAAAGGTACTTGAACAATTGTAACACTTCTTTGGTTGTGGTAAATCCTAAAGGTGAAAATTTTGGAAGAACCGCGATTAACAAATCAGTAATAAAAATGGATGAAAATGTTTTTATCGAGTCATTACCGGCTCAAGAAAACAACTCTTCAAAGATTAGAATTGAATTTAAGCAGAGAATCAAAAAATTGGATGAAATATTCCAAAAGAGCTCAATAATACTTTTAATAAAGAGAATCTCGATTCTGAGGTGGAAACAATGGCATTATTGTCATCCCTGATTTCAGTTAGCCCAGAGATTCCACTCTTCATCTCAAACAGTTTACCTATTCGGGATTTTGATTTTCTTAAACAATTTTTTCAAAACCCTGTTTATTCCAATCGTGGTGCTAGTGGAATAGATGGAATAATCTCAACAACAGCCGGAATTTCAACTGCAAAAAAATCTCCTGTAATCCTGGTAATTGGAGACCTGGCTTTCCATTATGACAGTAATGTTTTGCATATGCTTAAAAAATATCAAATCCCAATCTTGATAATTCTAATGAATAACAGCGGAGGAAGCATATTCGAATACCTGCCTGTATATTCTGATAGCGAAGAATTTGCTACATATTTTAAGGCGGATACAGAAATCGATTTTGGCAGTCTGGTAAAAGCCTGTGGGTTGGAATATTGTATTGTTGATTCTGCTTCTACTTTTAAGAATTCTATCAAGAAGTTCATGGATAAACCCGGACAGATAGTTCTCGAGCTTAAGTTCGATTCAATTAAATCCAAAGAAAAGAAGGATATGCTAAAGACAGAAATACTTACAATTTTTGAATCGGAATTGTAAATTTCCTTACTCCCATCTGATATTTTAGAGATATCACAAATTATAACTGAATTGAACTTAATGAAATGTGACCCTGTTTATCTCTTTAATCATACTCCCTGAGAGTGTGATTTTCCAACAATAAAACAGGAGCCATTAATTATGTATTGCCCCGTATGTAAAGACACAAAACTTTTAATTTCCAACAGACAAGAAGTAGAAATAGATTATTGCCCCGAGTGCCGTGGAGTCTGGCTCGATCGAGGTGAACTTGATAAAATAATTGAGCGATCAACTAAAGTCAGTGGTCCTGCCCGAGACGATGACCGTCGTGATTCCTATCGTGAAAAGGATGATGATCGCCGTGATAGAAATCGTGACGGCTACCAGGAAAAAGGAAGCTACTATAACGAACATGATTATAAAAAGAAAAAAAGAGGTGGCTTCCTCGAAGATATCTTCGATTTCTAAGAAGTCAATGCGGCAGTTAGGGAGAGAGGCAACCGATTTTTATTACCTCTCTCCAAAATTTTAGTTATTAGATTTTAATAAATATTTTGTATCTGTAGAGAATCCACAATATCCCCAGCCAGAATGTTATAAATAAAACGGCAAATGCCAATGATGCATTGTATGGATCAAGATATGGCAGTAACATCATTTTATAGATATATTCTTTAGAACTCATCTCCACTCCATCAGGGCCTGCTATTTTAATCATTCCCATTATCTTAGCCATCAATCCGGATCCTGCAAATACAGTAATTACATTCATCCCGTAAACAACAAAAGGTTTTGCCCATTTTTTGTAACCCTGTACATCAACAATCCAATAACAGAATCCAAAAAAGATGAGAGCGATTCCTGCTGTGTAAACGACATAAGAGCTGCTCCAAAGACCTTTATTTAAAGGGAAAAATATACTCCATATCGAGCCCAGGAAAATGAAAAAAGCTCCGGCGGAAAATATCCATGAGACTTTTTCGGCATCACTCAATTTTGTTCCTAAAAAATGACCCAGCATAACCCCGCCTAAACAGGTGGCAATTGCCGGCATCGTTGAGAGAACTCCCTCCGGATCCCAGGTTTTTGAAACTTTCCACATGTGTCCCGCTAATAGTTGGTTGTCAAGCCATGCCGCCAGATTTTTCCCAACTTCATAATTTGCATATCCAACTCCCGGAACCGGTATTACTCCCATAAGGAACCAGTAGAGTAATAATAAACCCCCCGTTATATAAATTTGGACCTTCATTGAAGTTTTTAGGAAGATTACAGCAGTTATAAAATAGACTACTGCAATCCTTTGTAGAACCCCCGGTATTCGTATCTCAGAGAAATCAAACCCGGGAAATCCATTCAGGAACAATCCGACAAGAAATATGATTACAGCTCTGCGGAAAATATTAAGTATCAAACTGGTCTGGTCATCTCCCCTCTCCTTTCTTTTTGTAAGTGAGAGAGTGACTGCTACCCCCACGATAAAAAGAAAAAACGGGAATATCCAATCTGTTGGTGTACACCCATGCCATTCAGCATGTTTTAGCGGTGCATAAATATTACCCCAGGATCCGGGGTTGTTTACCATTATCATTCCGGCAATAGTTATTCCCCTGAAGATATCCAGAGATTCAAGCCGGGTGCTTTTCTTTTCTTCCATGTTTTAAGGTCCGTTTAATCAATTAACTTTTTGCTCATTAGCTCTAACTTTTGCAAATTTAGAGTTTATATTTAAAATATTCCGGATAAATGAAATATCTTAAAAAACTTTACAATTGGATGCTCCATTGGGCAGAAACACCCTACGGACCAATCGCACTTTTCCTGCTTGCATTTGCAGAATTATCTTTTTTTCCCATCCCCCCAGATGCGCTCTTAATTGCCCTTGTATTGGGAGCAAAAGCGAAGGCATTTAAGTTTGCACTAAACTGTACCATAGGGTCAGTTCTTGGTGGAATCGCCGGCTACCTGATAGGATATTTTGTCTGGTGGTCATCACCTGGTGAATTTTCCGGTCTGGCAAATTTCTTTTTCTCCTACATCCCAAGTTTTACACACGAACTGTTTTATGATATTAAAAAGATGTTTGATCTTTATAATTTTTGGATCGTGTTTACTGCCGGTTTTACCCCAATCCCCTATAAAGTATTTACAATCGCCGCGGGTGCTTTTGATGTCAACTTTGTAATGTTTATGCTCGCATCCATCGTAAGCCGTGGAGCAAGATTTTTTCTTGTTGCTACCTTGCTCTGGAAATATGGCGAACCGATTAAAGCATTTATCGATAAATATTTTGACTGGCTTGCAATCGGTTTTACTGTTCTCCTGATAGGTGGATTTGTCGTCATAAAATTGATTTTGTAACAGGTTAATTTACAGAAACCTGCGATTAAACCACATATTATTAGCTTTAATTTTAAAAAAAGACTCCCTCTTGCGAAGGAGTCCCTTGGTCGAAGTATTGTTGAAAAGAGGAAACTATTTCAACAAGCTCATTTTACGGGTGATTTTTACGGCACCTGATTCAAGAGTATAAATGTACATGCCGCTTGAGAGGCTGCTTGCATCAAAATCTGCAACAAAGCTTCCTGCTGACATATAACCATTAACCAGTTCAGCTACCTGCTGTCCAAGGACATTGTAAACTGAAAGTTTAACATTTCCGGGTTCAGCAACCGAGAAACTAATCTTTGTTGAAGGGTTGAAAGGATTTGGATAATTCTGTGAAAGTTCAAATTTCACCGGAATTTCTGAGCCTGACTCTTTTACAGAGGTTGGTGCGTCAAATCTTGCCCATCCTGTTGTCCAGTCAGAAGTTCCAAATGCTCCTCTGAAGGTCGCTGTCTGATCAAAGAACCATCGTTTGGAGGTGAACCACCCACCTGTAAGAAGGGGTGAAGCTGCTTGAAGGGTTGCATTTGGATTGAGCAGATTAAATGGATCTACCATCTTGGCAAATCTGAGCTGATGCAAAAATAGATCCGTCCATGGTTGTTAAAACCAGGTCATTGATATCAAATGTTGTTTGACTTGGTAGTGTCAAGAGATTTAGTAGTTTGAGCTACAACCGAGTTTTTAATATACATGGTGCCGTTTATTGCGCCATTGATAGTTCCAAGGTTCTCAGGAAGTACACCGGTTGGCCATCCAACTATTACAGCGTTGTTAATTTTATTTTGTGAATTTCTTCTAAGGTGCATGCCTCTTTTGTAATTGTTGTTAAACTGAGCTCCTGCGGCTGAAATAGGACCAACCAAAGTAACATTAAACCACTCGGGAGATGTAAGTGGTGTGTTGCCTGAACCTGTTCCGTCGTTATCAGATTCGAAACCGTTTGAACCCGACTGATCTGCTATCGCAGGATCACGGAAGGAAACCAGGAACTGGAGTTTCCCACTGTAACCAAAATCTGTATCAAAGTCGTCATCCCATCCTTTGTAGGCGATAAGGTGTTTTGCGTTAACATTGCCACCAAAGAACTCGAAGGAGTCGTCACCTGAATAACTTACCTGAATGTAATCAAGAACTGTACCTCTTCCAACACCACCACATGTAAGACCGTTTATCTCGTTGTTCTGGCTGAAAGCGATACCGGGGTATTCGATTCTGACATATCTAAGTACACCGCTGTTATCATCGGCATTGGTTCCACCATAAGTATCGCCCGGACCTTCAATTGCTGTAGTTCCACCAGGGATATTTATCGGTGCATTACCAAGTATAATAATTCCACCCCAATCACCATAAGTTGGAGGTCTGCTGGCGCCCGGTTTTGTGAACTCTGATGTGAATACGATCGGGGAATTTACTGTACCATCGGCTATCACTTTTCCGCCCGGTTTAACGATCAAGGTACCCTGTGTACTGTTCTCACCATAAATAACTGTTCCTGCTTCAATTGTGAGCGTTACACCTGACTGAACACGCACGAATCCTTTGAGAAGATATGTGTTGTTTGCAGTAAGGGTTGTGTTGGTAGTTATATCCCCTTCTAACGGGATCTGAGCATAAACTGCAGTGGCTGCCAACAGGGTGACCATAAGAACGAATACTTTAGACATGTTGCCTCTTTATTGTTGTTTGTTTGAATTAAAACTTGTACGAAACTCCGAGTGAGACATCACTCCCTTTTTTAATTCGAAGTGCTGTCCTGTCTCCTCCCGGAGCTCTCTGAATATATAGATAATCTTGTGCAAGAATATCTTTCACTACAAATTTGAGTGTGAGTGAATTAAATATTTTTTTTGAAATTGAAAAGTCAACCTGATCTCTCGGCATCTCGATTACATCACCAAGACCTCCAAACCCAACTTTGTCAATCTTTTGACCAACTTTATTATAAACCAGCGATGCAGAAAGTCCATTCTCATATCCGTCATAATAGAGTCCGGAGTTAAAAACATATTCCGCTTGACCCTCCATCGGGCGTTTTGCTTCCTGATAAGTTGATCCGTTGGATGAAGCTGCTCCGTCAAATTCGACATCAGATTTTATCAAACTGATGTTCCCGGAGAAAGAAAGTTCATTAAATATTGGAGATATAAAATCTAGTGTTTTCCTTATTTCCAACTCTAAACCGTAATTATTTGCAGATTTGGCATTTTGAAATGATCTGATCGGTTCAAAAGATGAAGAAGGAAGAAATACTTGTTCAATAGGATCATTAAACTGTTTGAAGAAAAAGCTCACTGCAATCAGATCAGAAGCTCTTTGTGGGTAGAACTCATATCTTAGATCAAAATTATTAATCAATGATCTTTTGAGATCTACATTTCCCTGAACAATTTCATTTTGAATAAAATCGTAGTAGCTAAATGGTGCCAACTCACGAAACTCAGGTCTTGCGAGAGTTTTCGAGAATGCGGCTCTAACATTCATGTTATTGGTTGGTTGCCATGTAAGTGTAACACTTGGCAAGACATCATGATATTCAGGAGAAACTTTTACATCTGCATTTGTGAGTGACTTTGAGTTAAGTTCCTGTTTCGAATATTCATACCGGGCACCCGTAACTATTTTGACATTACTTAGGAGAGTAAAATCCAGGGCTATGTAAGTCCCTGTAACATTTTGGCTCGAAACATAGGAGTCAGAAGGTTTTGTTATTTCAACAATTTCAATAAAGTTTGGGGCAAAATTTTCAGAAGCAAATATCTCTTCAACTGAGCCCGTCAGGATACTGTCTTTTTTAGCGAAATTGCCACCCGGTTTATTTTTAAATCCAAAACTTCTGGCATCAAAATTCCTGTCCTTAAAATCGAATGCAAAACCGGTTTTGATTGAAGGAAGTGACGGATCTTCAAATGGGGTAAATGTCAGATCGAGACTAACACCTTTGTTTTTATCAAGAAGTTTACCAAAATATCTTGTTGTAAGGCTCTGATCAAGCTGGAACCTGAGTGGCTGCTCTTCTTCCAATGGTTTTGAATAGAGATATCTTCTTGCATCCGGTTCGTCTCTTTCAGACTGTGCAAAGTTTGCGTTCCACTCAATCTTTAATCCATTCAGTAGTTCGACAAAATGTTCACCGATTAACTGGGTGGAGAAGAGATTCCTTGTTACATAACGGAGTGAAGTTTGATCACGGAAATCAGGATTTGAGTAATAGGGTCCTGAATAATGTGTAACCTCATCGTCAGCATTCTGATTATAGAGATTTTTAAGGCTAATTTTGTTGTTAAGACCTATGCGGTAAGAGAAATTCAGTAATCCCCTATCATTACTGAATTTCTGTAGTTATTACCGTTGTATTCATATCTCGGACCATCAAAAGTATAGTTATTTCTTTCAATTTCCTGAGATTCATTTGAATTTGAATATGTTATTGAAGCAATATAACCAAGGATATGATCATCAAAAAGATTGTATTTGTCACCAAACGATAAATTTAAACTGCTGTTAACTGGCATACTTGTTTTTTCAGTTGCCCATTTATTGCTAAATGATCTTCCAACTTCCTGGAAAAAAAGGATCATTTGTCAACAATTTTCCTGATGGAACGATTGAAGGAAGTGACCTGGTTCCGTCATCATTTGCAAGCCATCTTCTTCCCCCTGAGTAAGTTAAAGCGTCTTTTCCTGTACCAAATGTGTTGTATGAAGATGACATTCCAAAATTGACAAAAAACTTCTCAGGAAATTCAATCGTTTTGATTTGAACAAGACCGCCGGAAAAATCTGCAGGTTTGTCAGGTGAGAATGTTTTGGAAGTGATAATGCTTTCTATAAGATTTGCCGGAAAGATATCGTAAGAGAAACTTTTCTTTTCGGGTTCGGTGCTTGGAAGGTTTGCTCCGTTAAGAAGAGTGTTGTTGTATCTGTCGCCAACTCCTCTGATATAAGCAAATTTCCCATCGCTTATTGTAACACCGGTCATCTTTTCAGAACATCGGTACCATCAGAACTGTTTGTTTTGCTGATCATATCGCCGGAGATTCCATCGATAATGTCAAGTGAGTTCTTCTGATTTTTTACTAAACTTGCATCTGAGTTTTGAAGTGCATCAGCAGTTACAACAACTTCTAACATTGTTTGTGCTGAACTTTCAAGAGCCACATCAATCTTAGTGGTTTCTTCTGACTTCACTTCCACAGCTTCAACCCTCAGTGGATTGTAAGAGATGTATGTGAATTTCAGGTTATATTTCCCCATCGGTAGATTTTTGATTGAATAATTACCGTCAAGATCAGCAGTTGCGCCAAATCTTGTTCCCTCAACGATGACATTTGCACCGGTGAGAATTTCATTCCCGGTTTTTCCCAGAATTTTGCCTGAGATCGAACCGGTCTGCGAATAAACTATTGAACTTAAAATTGTTATAAAAGCTAAAAGCCTCATAAACCTGTTATTTGTAGAATGAAACATTTTTTCCTCATATTTTTTTTCTTCGACGGTTCAAATTTCGCCTTTGAATGTTAAGATAATGTTAAGCCAACTTTATCGATTTGTTAAATCAAGTTAACGTCAATAGCTTTTCTGGTAATGCTCCAACTCCCCTAACCCCTACTCACTATCTCTCAATTATTTATATTGCATGTTCTATTAATAAAAAATTGGTACAATGAAGATTGCAGTTTGTCAGATAAATCCGGTAATAGGAGATATCAACGGAAACAAAGAGAAAATATTGAAGGGGTATCAACAGGCAACGGAGGATGGTGCAGATATTGCGGTTTTTCCGGAACTTTCACTCACCGGATACCCGCCTCTTGATTTTGTTGAAAAAAAGGCTTTCAGACTAAAGGTCAATAAAGCAAATCTTGAGCTAGCCGGGGCTACAAATGCAAAAACAGCATTAATCTTTGGCTCGATTACCGAGTTTGAAGACAATGTGGGTACCAACATCGAAAACAGTTCGCTTTTTTGCGTCGATGGCAAAATTTCTGTTATTCAGAATAAATCACTGATACCAAACTATGATGTCTTTGATGAGGTTCGCTATTTTGAATCAGCGTCCGAGGTTAAGGTTTTTGAGTTTCGAGGTGAAACAATTGGACTATCTGTTTGTGAAGATATCTGGAACGATGAAGACTATTGGAAAAAAAGGATGTATCCCGTCGATCCTGTTAAAGAACAGGTTGAAAAAGGGGCAACTATGCTTATTAATATCTCTGCAAGTCCATATTCCCACGGGAAAAGGAAAGCCAGATTTAAAATGCTTTCCACACTTACAAAGCAGGACAATGTAAAACTGGTTTATACATGTTGCGCCGCAGCTCAAACAGAACTGATCTTTGATGGTGCCAGTATGTGTTTTGATGAAGAAGGCAATCTTGCAAAGCTCGGGAAAACATTTTGTGAAGATTATTTTATTTACGACACCAAAATCAAATATCCACCAATCTTAACAGTTGAATCCTCTTTCGAGGAGGAGGTTCATAATGCCTTAATTTTCGGACTAAAAGATTATTGTAACAAACTTAACTTCAAATCTATATGTTTAGGATTAAGCGGGGGCATTGATTCGGCAATTGTTGCATATTTTGCAGTGAAGGCTTTGGACAAAGACAGTGTTTATGTTACACTAATGCCGTCTGAGTTTTCTTCAGAGGGAAGTATCGCCGATTCTCTGAAACTTGTTAAGACTTTAGGCATCAAACACAATATAATTCCGATTCAACCTGTGTTTGAATCGGTAAAACGGATGCTTGATCCTGTATTTAATAATAAACCCGAAGATGTTACCGAAGAAAACATGCAGTCCCGCATTAGAGGGCTCTACATGATGGCGCTCAGTAATAAATTCAATCACCTCCTTGTAACTACAGGAAATAAATCTGAACTTGCCACAGGTTATGCCACTCTTTACGGTGACATGTGTGGTGGACTTGCCATTATTGGCGATGTTTATAAAACAGATGTTTACAGGTTGTGTGAATTTATAAACAGGGATGAGGAAATTCTGCCAAGGGAGATCATTGATAAGGTGCCCTCTGCAGAACTTAGGCCCAATCAGACGGATCAGGATTCTCTTCCACCTTATCCTGTTCTCGATAAAATTTTAAGAATGTATCTGGAAGAAAACAAGGAGCTCGATGAGATAGCTCCTGAGATCGGTGATAGAGAGCTCGTTAAAAAGATGCTTAATCTTGTTGATCGTAATGAATTTAAACGCAAACAGGGTGCACCTGTTTTGCGTATTTCTAATAAAGCTTTTGGTTATGGAAGAAGATTCCCAATAGTTCAAAGATGGAGTAGAGAATGATATATTTGAAGTCAATAATCCCGGTAATCGCCGTTTTACTCTCCTTTACAGCTTCGGCTCAATTTGGAGGTGGAGATAAGTTGTCGCTTGAAACAGCCCAACTTTCAAGAGATATTGTTAAACCGGGCGATGAGATCAGAATTGCAGTAAAAGCTTCGGTTGACCAGGGATATCATGTAAATTCGAATAAACCGAAAGAAGATTTTCTAATTCCCACTTCCCTCTCCATTACCTCAACAAATGGAATAAAGAATACAGGAATTATATATCCAAAATCGAAAGATTACACATTTGCATTTTCCGACAAACCTGTCTCGGTTTTTGAAGGTAATTTTACAATTTTTGCAAAGGTCAGAGTACCAGAGAACTTAAAACCGGGGAATTATAAACTTACTTTCACCGTAGAATATCAGGCATGTAACGACGAAACCTGTCTGCCTCCAAACTCTGCAACCACTACTGTGACGATCAAGGTTGGAACAAAAGAATCCGTTGTTACCGAACTTAATGCAGGTTTGTTTGCTTCCTCAGGGTTGGCATATAACGACAAGTCGAAGGGCGAAGACGCAATAAAAGATTCGATTAAAAAGGCTGAAGCACAAAAGGACTCACTTGCAAAGCTTGACAGTTTAAAAGCCCTTGAAGATTCTGCCGCTTCAAAACTTGAATCTTATGATTCAAGAGATTCTGCGGCAGTCACATCATCTGATGATCGCGATATCTCCTCAACTCTCGAAAAAAGTGGTCTTCTTTTCTCACTTCTTTTTGTCTTTTGGGTGGACTTGCACTCAACTTGACCCCATGTGTTTATCCCCTCATCCCAATCACAATTGGTTATTTTGGTGGACAGGCAGAAGGCAAAACTTCCCGACTCGCGATGATGGGTTTCCTTTATGTTATGGGTATTGCACTTACTTATTCCCTGATTGGGGTGATAACAGCGCTGACAGGTGGAATTCTTGGGGCACTGCTGCAGGAGTGGTATGTGCTTGTTCTCATCTCGGGAATTTTTGTTGCTCTTGCACTTTCACAGTTTGGATTTTATGAATTTAAACTTCCCGACTCCCTTGTAAATAAAGCAGGTGGAGCAAAAACAGGGCTTTATGGTGCGTTTTTTATGGGTCTTACGATGGGAATCGTTGCTGCACCATGTATTGGACCTTTTGTTTTAGGATTGGTCACTTATGTGGCAAAACTTGGTGATGTCCTCACAGGATTCCTTCTCTTCTTTTTCCTTGCCGTGGGTTTGGGTACCCCCTACTTTGTTCTTGCTCTGTTTTCGGGTAAAATCAAAGCACTCCCAAGAGCAGGTATGTGGATGGAAGGAATTAAACACATATTTGGTGTGATTATGATAGGTATGGCAATCTATTTTGTTTTACCACTTCTGCCAAAAGAATGGTCAGGATATCTGTTACCTGTTTATATTATTATTTCAGTCCCTTATCTCGCAATTTTTGATCCTCTTGATGCCAAAATGAGAGCATTCAGGATATTTAAATATGCACTTTCTGTTGTGTTTATCGGACTAGCAGTTTGGTGGTTTCCTGCAAACACTTCTGCTGATGCAGGAGGCAAAGTAAAATTTGAAGCATATTCAGATTCCACTTTCCAGGCCGCAAAAGGACAAAAGAAGATTATTATCGACTTTTACGCTGACTGGTGCATCCCCTGTAAAGAACTTGATGCAATGACATTTGTTGACCCTGATGTAGTTGCAGCCAGCAAGGACTTTGTGAGTCTAAAAGCTGATTTAACCAAATCGGGTGATGCACTAAGCAAAAAACTCACCACCGATTTTAACATCAAAGGGGTTCCAACCGTCCTCATCTTCAACGAAAAAGGTGAAGAAGTTTACCGCCTCACCGGCTTCGTAAACGGTGAAGAATTCCTGAAACTGATGAAAAAAGCGAACTAAATTTAGGTATTAGGTATTAACTATTAGGTATTATTTTTTTTTCAAGGCTGTCTATTACGGGCAGCCTTTTTTGTTTTAGGCGGAGATTTAAGAAGAATAACATTACTCTCCAGATGCCGTTTGCCCCGGATGGGGTAAAGTAGGGATAGCATTTTCTGATCTTTTAAATCTTATATTGCAGGGGTATTTTTGATTCTTTAAACTCGGTTTTAAATGCGCCATATTTACTCAACTCTGCTGATTTTCCTAACTCTCTCCTTCACCCTCTTCCCCCAATCCGTTATTCGGATAAACCAACTTGGTTACCAGCCTGATGCGATAAAAGTTGCTGTTTTGATGTCCGAAGATGGAGAAATCCCGAACGAATTTTATATTGAAGATGTATTCACCGGGAAGGTGGTTTTTACTTCCAAGGTTATCAAAAATACGGGACCAATCGGAGATTTTAAGGGAACCAGTCGTCTAAATTTTTCCGAACTTCATACTAATGGCACATTCAAAATAATTGTTGGGAAAACTGAATCTCCCAATTTTCGAATCTCTGATACAATCTACAATTCAACCCCGGATTATATTCTGCAATATATGCGTCAACAACGATGTGGATATAATCCCTATTTGAAGGATTCCTGCCACACCCACGATGGTTTTACCGTCTATTCAGAAGATGCCCCGGGGATGGAAGGACCTCAAAGTTCAGAATTAATAATTAATAATTTATATTTAATAATTGCAAAGGGCGGCTGGCACGACGCCTCTGACTATTTACAATACGCAACGACCTCCTTTTGGAGATTTTTTTGACAGAAATGGTGATCCGGGAGCAAATGGGATACCCGATGTTCTTGATGAAGCAAGATGGGGACTTGAATGGCTCGACAGAATGTACCCCGGTGGTGAAGAGATGTATCAACAAATCGCCGATGATCGTGACCATCAGATGTTCAGACTGCCTACTGAGGACTCAGTCAATTATGGGAAGGGTTTATATCGACCTGTTTATCGTGTGACAGGTAAACCCCAAGGTCTGATGAAATACAAAAACAGATCAACAGGCGTTGCATCAATCGCAGGGAAATTTGCATCAACAATGGCCCTCGGTTCTGAATTAATGCAATCAATTGATCCTGAATTTTCCGCCAGACTTCACAAAAAGGCAATTGAAGCTTATGAATTTGGCGAAAAATATCCGGGGATATCACAAACCGCTCCCTGCAAAGCACCCTATTTTTATGAAGAGGAGAATTGGGTTGACGATATGGAACTTGCATCAGCTCAATTATATGCGGTCACAGGAGATGCCGGATACCTGAATAATGCTCGTAAATATGGTAAAATGGAAGAAATTACTCCCTGGATTGGTGCCGATACCGCCTCCCATTATCAGTGGTTTCCGTTTATAAATTTGGGGCATTACCTTATTGCGGGCGATAAGTCTGATTCATCAGATCAATTTGTAAAGTTTTATCAAAATGGACTCGAGAAGTTGTATAATCGGGGTAAAGATGATCCGTTTTTCATCGGTGTCCCCTACATCTGGTGCTCAAACAACCTCGTTTCAGCGGCAATGACACAGGCAAAACTCTACCATGAGTTAACAGGTGATCAAAAATTTCTTGAGATGGAGGCATCACTTCGCGACTGGCTTTTTGGGTGCAACCCCTGGGGTACCAGTATGATAGTTGGACTCCCAAAATGGGGCGACTTCCCCGTCGATCCCCATTCAGCTTTCACTCATGTTTACAATTATCCCGTTGATGGTGGTCTGGTTGATGGTCCTATCTACTCTACAATATTTGGGAAGTTAATCGGAATCCACCTGGCTGAACCTGATGAATATGGAAGATTTCAACCCGGAAGAGCTGTTTACCACGACGAGTGGGGTGACTACTCAACTAATGAACCAACAATGGATGGCACCGCAGGGCTTGCTATCTATCTTTCATCTTTGTTCAAAACCACAGAGGAGGATGTCAAGGAAACCGCAAAGGACGCAGAGGACGCTAAGGGAGAGAAGTTAAATGAGAAATCCGTTGAATCCGCTTCATCCGGATCCGATCAGACCTGGTACAAAGGAGCGCTCATCCGTCTTGATTCAACCAAAAAGAATATTGCTCTTGTGTTTACAGGGCACGAATTTGCAGATGGGCATAAACGATAACTGAGACCCTGAATAAATTTAACATTAAAGGAAATTTTTTCTTTACGGGGGATTTTTATCGAAATTCTGAATTTGCAGAAATCATAAAAGACCTTAAAAAATCAGGTCACTACCTCGGTGCTCACTCCGATAAACATCTTTTATATAATACATGGGAGAAAAGGGACTCAACAATTGTATCAAAAGCGACTTTTGAAAAAGATGTAATTGACAATTATCGTGAGATGTTAAAATTTGGTATTTCGAAAGATGATGCGCCCTGGTTTCTCCCTCCTTATGAATGGTACAATGAAGAAATTGCAAGTTGGACTAAGGGTCTGGGGTTAAAACTTATCAATTTTACCCCCGGTACAAAATCGAATCAAGACTGGACAATTCCTTCGGGTTCCTATTATTTCTCATCCGATTCAATCTACACAACAGTTGTAAATTATGAAAAATCTTCAACCAATGGAATGAATGGATTTCTTCTGTTAACCCATTTTGGCACTCATCCGGAAAGAATTGACAAGTTTTATTCAAAATTGGAACAATTAATCTTGCACCTTAAACAAAAAGGGTATAATTTTGTCAGGTTATAATTTTTCACTTCTCACCATATAATCTTCGGAGTCACATGGAAATCCTCAAATTTATCGAAACTGCTATCGGCACCGCCGCTGGATTCCTCTGGGGATGGCCCCTTATCATTCTTTTATTCGGCACACACCTTTATCTGACTATAAGAACAGGATTTATCCAGAAGTATCTCTTTAAGGCGATAAAAATCTCCTTCCAGAAAGATGAAGGCGCCGAGGGAGATGTCAGTCAGTTTGGAGCACTAGCCACCGCTCTTGCCGCAACAATTGGAACAGGAAATATCGTTGGCGTTTCCACCGCAATAGTTGCCGGCGGTCCGGGTGCGGTCTTGTGGATGTGGCTCACGGGCATTTTTGGTATTGCTACTAAATATTCTGAAGCTCTGCTATCTGTCAAATATAGAATCAAGACAGAGGATGGTGGATTTGCAGGCGGACCCATGTATGTACTGGAAAGAGGATTGAACATGAAGTGGCTCGGAGTAATTTTCGCTGCGCTCACCGCAATAGCCGCTTTTGGTATCGGGAACATGGTTCAGGCAAATTCGATTGCTCATCTCGGGAGTGATACCTTGGGGATAAATCCTCATATCTCAGGTATTGTGATGGCGCTTTTCACCGCTCTTGTGATACTGGGTGGAATAAAATCCATTGCCAGAGTTTGTGAGGCACTGGTCCCGGTTATGGCTATTGTGTACATTATTGGAACTGTTATCCTTTTAATTCTAAATTTTACCACACTGGGCGATACATTTATGCTGATCTTAAATGACGCTTTTTCAGGAACTGCTGCAATTGGTGGTTTTGCAGGTGCTGCAATGAAAGAGGTGGTAAAAGCCGGTATATCCCGTGGCCTTTTTAGCAACGAATCAGGTTTGGGAAGTGCACCTATCGTCGCTGCGGCTGCCCAGACAAGAAATCCTGTTCGTCAGGCACTTGTGTCATCAACAGGTACATTCTGGGATACAGTGGTCGTTTGTGCTCTCACAGGGTTGGTTGTTGTTAACAGTGGATTCTGGAAAGAAGGAGGACTAAATGGATCAGCACTCACAAGTGAAGCTTTTGGTCATGTAGGAATCATCGGCCCAATCTTTTTAACCTTCTCATTGCTTACATTTGTATTTTCAACCATCCTTGGCTGGTCATATTATGGTGAAAAAGCTGCCGAGTACCTCTTTGGGAAAAAGATTCTCCTCCCCTACCGCATCCTCTGGGTATTGTTTGTATATGTTGGCTCAGTCCAAACGCTTGATCTTGTTTGGGATTTTGCCGATCTCGCAAACGGATTGATGGCTATCCCTAATATTGTCTCGCTGATTCTATTAACCAAAGTCCTAAAATCGGAAACTGAAAAGTATATTCATGAGATTTAAACTTCTATTTTCACAGTCTTTAAAGCCACTTGGATTACTCCTTGTGGCTTTACTTTTTATGTCATGTGCCGGAGGAAAGGTGGGTTATACAAAACTGGAACTCCCCTCAATTTTCTCGGATAACATGGTGCTTCAACAAAATTTTGATGTGACGGTTTGGGGAAAGCAGCTACCGGGCAAAAGGTGGTCATAACACCAAGCTGGGACAAGCCTGTTATTGCCTCAGCCGATGGACAAGGGCAATGGAGAGGGAAGATAAAAACGCCTCCTGCAGGCGGTCCTTATGAGTTGAAAGTCGTTTGTGGTGGTGATTCTATACAATATAAAAATATTCTAATGGGTGAAGTATGGCTCTGTTCGGGACAATCAAATATGGAGATGCCGCTTGGCGGTTGGCCTCCAAGTGATACAATCTTTACCGCTGCACATGAAATTCCCATTGCAGATTATCCTAACTTGCGCTTTTTTACCGTGGAGCGGGCAACTTCCATCTCTCCTGAAGAAGATTGTAAAGGTACCTGAAGTCTCTGTTCTCCGGCAACTGCATCAACATTCAGCGCCACCGCGTTTTTCTTTGGCAAAAAGTTAATGACAGATCTTAATGTGCCAATCGGTTTGATTCATTCCAGTTGGGGCGGCTCGCCAATTGAAGCCTGGATGGGAGCAGAACCTCTTTCAAATTTCTCTGAGTACAAAGAATATCTTGAGGGTATGGAAAAATTTAAAGAGGAATCGGAAAAATTGAAAGTCTGGCTGGCAAAGTTACCTCAAATTGATATGGTTGGGAAATCTGGGTCCAAACATCTGGGAAAATCTTGATTTTGGAGATGCTGCCATGTCAGATCAAAACTTTAATGATTCAAACTGGCCAACTACAGAGATGCCCTCTGATTGGTCAAATTTTGGATTTGGAAATTTTGATGGTGTAATCTGGTTCAGAACAAAAATTGACATCCCGGATGGATGGTTGAATAAAGACCTGACTCTTTCTCTTGGACCAATTGATGATATGGATATTACATTTGTTAATGGCACGAGAGTTGGCGGATATGAAGCGGGTGGTCACTGGCAAACTGATCGAAACTATCTGATTCCTGCAAAATTAGTAAATTCAAATAGTCTTATGATAGCTGTCCGCGTGTTGGATAATATGCAAGGGGGTGGAATGTATGGTAGAACAGAGTCATTTAATTTACGACTTAATGGAACTCAAGAATCGATCTCAATCGCAGGAAGATGGAAATATCTCCCTGTCGCTGAATTTAGAAATTCCACACTTTATCTCTACTCAGGAATTAATTTCGATTTTGCATCGCGACCCAAAGTTACATCAGAAGTAACCTTTCACTCTCCAACCGTTCTCTACAATGCCATGATCAATCCCATAGCTCCATTTAAAATTCGTGGAGCGATCTGGTATCAGGGTGAATCAAATACTTATAATCCCGACCGCTACAAAGAACTGTTCCCTTTGATGGTAGAAAACTGGAGGAAATTGTGGGGAGATCAATTCTCTTTTTATTTCACACAAATCGCCCCATACAGATACAATAAAGGGACAGATTCCCAGCTTTTGCGTGAGGCACAGTTTTTATCAATGTCCGTTCCAAAATCAGGAATGGCTGTAACTCTTGACATTGGCAATACCTTGAACATCCATCCCGGTAATAAAAAGATGTAGGTGAAAGACTTGCACTCTGGGCACTTGTTAAAGACTACGGCAAAATATTCCATACTCAGGACCAATCTATCTTTCACATACCGTCGAAAATGGTGCTGTAATCTTGACTTTTGAACATTCTGATGGCTTAAAACTTAAACCATTGGCTGGAAAACTTAACTTTCAAATCGCCGGTGATGACAAAGTGTTTTACGAAGCAACCGCAGTTGTAAATGGGGTCAACGTTATGGTCTCATCTCCAAAGGTGAAATCCCCTGTTGCTGTCAGATATTGTTGGAGTGACACTGCGGAAGCCACACTCTTTAACGGGGCAGGCCTTCCTGCATCCTCCTTCAGAACTGATAATTGGAAGTGATACCTGATTTTTCTGAATTTGCCGAGTGACATTATTTTATTACTATTTGAGTCTGAATCACAAAAAATCTGAATAAACGGAGTCCTTATTTTATTTACAAACAAAAGTTTTTTTGACAACAAATACAAAATCTGGCTGATCCTGTTTGGAGTTGCCCTCTTTTTTGGTTTGTCCTCCACAGTTTCCTCTTTTTTGTATTATATCGGGAACAATCAGGAATTCCATTGGGATGTTTACCTCCCCCAAAGACTGCCCAGTTATCTGATGTGGGCGTTGTTTGTCCCCTTAATCCATTCAAAAGTTGCGCAACAGTTTAACCACACCGGCTCAGTTACTGAAAAAGTAATTAAACTAACCGGTTGGATTATCCTGATTTCCATCATGCACAGGCTTTTTGCGTTTACGTTTATTGGACTGATAATGGAGAATTTGGGTGAGATACTCTCAACCCTGTTTTCAAATCCCAAGGAGATTATCTTACCTTTGATTTCCCTCTCTGCTGATAGTTTTATGTTGACTGTTATCATCGGCCTTACAGCGGGAGTCATTGAATATTCCCGGTTTATTGAGGAAGAGAGAGTTAAACAGGAAGAGATAAAAAGGAGACTTGTTGAGTCACAACTACAGAACCTGACAGGAAATCTTCATCCTCATTTCCTTTTTAACGCTCTCCATGGCATCTCGATGATGATTTACAAAGACCCAATGATGGCTGATAAAATGATTTCTTCGCTCAGTGACCTGCTAAGAAGCACATTCCAAAATTCTGAGGATCAGTTTATTACGCTTAAAAAAGAGATTGAAATTGGCAGAAATTACCTCTCAATTCAAAAATTGAGATTTGGGGCAAGAATAGTTGAAAGTGTGCAACTCCCCGGAATGGGTGGAGAAGTGATGGTTCCAAAATTTATTCTGCTACCATTGCTGGAAAACTGCATTAAACACAATGTGGATATTTCTCCTGAATCGGTTGAAATTGGACTGAAAGTGACCGTTTCTGAGAGTGAAGTTATTTTCAGTGTGCGAAACAGCAGACCTGTAAAAAAAGTAAAAGACCCGCTTCCTTCTGGTGAAGGATTAAAACAAATAAAATCGAGACTCGAAATCCTTTACGGTGAGAATTTTACTTTTGACATTAAGGAATCGGATTCCGAGTATAAAGTTGAGTTAAAATTGCCGATAAAACCGCAATGATCAAAGCAATAATTATTGAGGATGAAATACTGGCAAGAGAAAAACTTCGATTTTTTCTGGAGGATTTTCCTAATATCCAGGTAGTTGAAGAATGTGGAGACGCTATTACTGCACTTGAAGCATTGCAAAAACATACTCCTGATTTGTTATTCCTTGATATTCAGTTACCCGGTATTTCCGGGATTGAATTGCTTCGCTCAATACGGAAACATTCACCCAATGTCATATTCACAACTGCTTTCGAAAACTATGCTATCGAAGCCTTTGATTTTAAGACTGTGGGTTATCTGCTTAAACCCTTCGACAGACAACGATTTAGAGCTGCCATACTAAAAGCTCTTGAAAAACTTGAAGAATCGGTCGTCAACCCGGCTATTAAGAATAAAATTGCTGTCAGGAAAGAGGGTGAAAAGGGTAAATATATCATGCTCAACACACCCGAAATAAATCACATCCAGTCAAATGGGAATTCTGTTTTAATCTATACCGACGCAGAATTATTTATAATGAACTCCACGCTTGAAAATCTCGAAAATATTCTTGGCAGTGAATTATTCGAAAGAGTGCATCGAACAGTCATTGTTAACAAGGAAAAGATTGTTGAAATCGAAAATCTTTCAAACAATGAGTATCAGCTAAAACTAAAAAATGGAAAAAAAATCTGGACAGGTAGAAAATATGCTTCCGTCGTTCAGTCATTGTTAAAAATTTAATCATCCACCTTTAACTGTTCACCCTCCTTTTATAACACTTCACCATCCTTACTTAAAATAAGCTTCCACAAATCCATTTATTGCTTCTGAAATTGAATTAATTTATCAGGAGCATTCATTATGAAATCAACGACTATATTTCTCATCCTGTTCACCTTTGCGGCATCATCGCAAAGATTTATTAAGATTACCGAAGGTGCCATCGTTAATGATGGTGGAGATTCCCGCTCAGTCAACTGGGTGGATCATGACCGCGATGGTGATCTTGATCTTTTTGTGAGTAATGGAAAAAATGGAGGGGAAAACAATTTTTTCTATAAAAACAATGGAGATGGAACATTCACAAAGATCGATAATCTGGTTATCAATCAGGATAACTCTCCCTCTGTTGGCGCATCATTTGGTGATTTTAATAATGATGGTTACCCCGATCTTTTTGTCTCAACATGGTATAACAAAAAGAACTTTTTATATAAAAACAATGGAGACGGTACCTACACACAACTTTCGTCCTCTTCAGTAATGGCTGACTTGACTTATTCCGAAACAGGTACCTGGGGTGACTATAACAAAGATGGTTTTCTTGATCTCTTTGTCACCAACAGCGCCGGTAACACACGCAACTTGTTATACACGAATAACGGTGATGGATCGTTTACCAAACAACCACAAACAGGATTTTTAACAGATCAATATTTTTCAAGAAACGCCGATTTTATCGAATATAATGGGGACTATCTTCCCGATCTCTTTGTTGTAAACGAATCGGGTCAAAACGAAAATCTCTATACAAACCTGGGGACAGGCTTGTTTAACAGAGTTATCCATCCAACACTTCTGAATAATGGTGGTAGTTCCATCAGCTCAAACTATGAAGATATTGATAACGATGGAGACATGGATTTTTTTATTTCGAACGCTGAAGGTGGAAGAAACTGGATGTTTTTGAATGACGGACAAAACAACTTTACTAAAGTAACCGAACCATTCAATTCGGATATCGCAAATTCATTTTCAAGTTCATTTGGTGATATTGATAATGACGGTGATCTCGATCTGTTTGTTTCTAATGCGTTTAATGCAGCCGGTACTCCTATGACAAATTATCTATATATCAATCAAGGAAACGGAAGTTTTGTTCGTGATACAGTGACTCTTGCTGCACAGACAGGTTGGACTTATGGAGCCGCTTTTGCTGATTATGACAAAGACGGCTGGCTTGATCTTTTCACGGCAAATTGTTTTGGTGCCAATCAGAACAATTCACTTTACCGCAATTCGGGCGGATCAAATAACTGGCTGATGATTGATCTTGAGGGAAAAAGAAGCAATTTTAATGCTATTGGTGCAGTCGTAAAAGTTAAAGTAACCGAAAATGGAATTTCCAGATGGATGACAAGAAGAGTTTCTGCACAATCAGGTCATTGCAGTCAAAATATGCAGTTGCATTTTGGACTTGGCACCGCCACCACCATTGATTCTACAGTGATCTTATGGAGCTCAGGAATTGTGCAAAATGTATCAGGACTTCTCCCTAGCTCATTCAATAAAATTGTTGAAGACTCTACACTTACGGATATTCAGTCGGAATCAGATGAATCCATAATTCATGAATTTAAACTGATGCAGAATTACCCAAATCCATTTAATCCCGTTACCACAATTTCTTATTCGATAGTTAATCCGGGTAATGTGACCATAAGAGTTTATGATATTCTGGGTACAATGGTTAAAGAACTATATGATGGTTATAAACCTGCCGGGAATCATTCAATTCAACTGGATGCCGGTAATCTCAGCTCAGGAATTTATCTCTATGAACTGACTTCCAATGGGAATAAAATTGTAAAAAAACTGTCTGTTACGAAATAATTGGGACAAAAAGTGCCCGGATAACACTGAAGTGGCAGATTTTTTGTAATTTCAACTTATGAAAAAAGAGAAATTATTACTTCTGTCTTCGCTATTACTTCTGTCACTCGGGGTAAACTCATGCACATTTATTGAGAATTCAAATAAGGATACACAAAACCATATTACCCATAACTGGCTTGGTGAACCAAGATTTGTGGAAGCGGAATTGCTTGTGATCATTAAAAATGTTGAAATTCTTAAGGGCGATTCTTTGATTAATCACAACAAAAGAATGGGAATTCCTAAGAATACTCCCCCAACATTTCGACTTTGGAGTTCTCAGCCAAAAAACTATATTAATCAAAGAGACGTGCAATATCTTAGTGTCTCCCCTGCCCCAACAGAATCATTCACAGAGGATGAAAACCAAAACCTGATCCACTATTGGGACTTGATGAAGTCATTAAAAACGGGTGACTCACTCGTGATTTCTCGAAAAGTGCGATACACTGTTTATAATTTAACCACCCCGGACAATATTGATCAAATTAATTCATCCGCCTTTTTTGAGGATGACCCGACAAGATTTTTGATTTCAGAAGAATTTCTCGAAATCACTGACAGTATAAAGGCAAAGGCAGCGGAGGTCACTGTAGGTGAAACCAATTCTGTAAAAAAAACGAAATTGCTTTATGACTGGGTTCGTGGAAATATGGAATATACCTGGAACGTTCCGGAAAGAAGTGCAGAGTCTGCTCTGAGAACATGCAGCGGGGATTGTGGTCAATTCTCTTACCTGTTTATAGCACTTTGTAGAGCTTCGGGTATTCCTGCAAGACTTGTTTCAGGCTTTATGCTGGCACCTGATACAATAAGTTATCATGTTTGGAGTGAAGTTCAATTTCCCGGCACTGGTTGGCTACCCGTTGATTGCACTGATAAAAATGGTTTTTTATCATTGGATAACAGGCGACTTGTTACATCAAGAGGGATGAACATCCCCCTTTTTAATGTGCCTGAATGGGCAGATTATAAAAACAGTGAAGCAAAAGAGGACCGTACCGATTTTATGCAGATGGTTACAGTCGTAATGAGTGGCGTGAAAGCCAACATCCGAACTCAGAGGATAATTCACAAGTTCACCAAGTGAACTTATTTTGGTTCGTCTATCCTTTTGAGAAGTTCTACCAAAAGATTTTTACCCCAGTTTGGGTGGATTGATGATGCCGGAGTAAATTTCTCAAATTTTTCCTGAGCTGTCAGAAGTACAGGTTTAGCTTTTGCTTTCCCCCCACCCATCATCTCCGGTGTGAACATAACAACCATCCCGTTTTGTAAGTAGATTCTTGGGTTCTCCGGGTCAATTTCGGTTGCTAACGCCATATATTTGGTAGCCAGAGGTGAAAGTGCCATAAATCGTTCCATCGGGCTCACGGTAATTCTGGCATAAACAATCATTGATTTGATAACATATATTTCTGAATTATTCGGGTTAAGTGAATCAGCTCTGTTAAGATATGATTCTGCTCTATCAATTATCTGTTCCTTAAGTAGATTGTCTTTTTCTCTCATCGAAATGGTGGCATTTGCCATCGCGGCATAATATTGAGCTATCCACTCCCCTTTTTCAGCGTCTGCTATCCTCTCAAAATTATTTTTTAACAACATCGCTGTTTCAAGTGTGTTAGCAGTATCAAGAATTGAAAGATTCTTTTCAATGGCTTTTATCATCTTATCGTTTTGAGCGAAAACAGAGACCATTCCGAGGATAAGGATCAAAAGTAATTTTTTCATAGTTAATCTTTGCTTTTATTTGTAATCAAGTGAAATAAACACACCGAGGAAATATGTCCTGAGTGCCGGAGAGATAACTTCCTGACTTCTTGTTCCATCTGCCGAAAATCTGTAACCGTAAACATTTTCGTAACCCGGCAGGTTTGTGATCGAAACATAAACAATCGCAAAATAATCAAAAATGGTGGTTAACCAACTCCCGTTGAAACTCAGACTGTGTTGCTTAGGGGTCCTGTCACCGTTAAAAATCGGATTATTTGGGTTATAGTAAGGTCTGCCCGACGAAAAGGTGTAGGTGAATCCAATAAAAGTGTTCAGAGCCCTGAAAAATTGTTTATAGACTAACGAGAGTGTATGCTCAGAGGCGAAAGTCGGGGTCGCAAGAGTTGGGTAATCCCGGTAGTCTCTTTTTGTGTCGAGCCATGAGTAAGATATCCAATAGTCAACAGTTTCGAAAGTGGCCCCTCTGTCACGCCAAAAAACATCAATTCCTTTTGCATACCCTGAACCGTTATTCTGATAGTCTGGTACACCAAAAACGGGACTGGTGATATTTCTTTTCATCAGTGACTGATAGTCTTTGTAATATCCTTCAATCCTGAATGTGGTTTTTTCACCGATATATTGATAGTTTAAGATGTAGTGATCCGCTCTTTCATAATCAAGGTTTTTCCCTTGATAAAGAAATTGTCTGTCAGGTGTTTGAAAAAACTGCCCATAAGCAAAATTGATCTGATCGTCTTCCCGAATTCTAATCGCTAACGAAACTCTTGGAGCGAGATTCGCTTTTTTAAGATAGTCTGAATATTCATACCTTGCTCCAATTCGAAAAGCTGCTAAATCCGAAAGGAAGAAATCAGTTTCAACAAAACCTGCATAATATTTATCCTCAAGATTTGCTTTTAATGATGAAAAAGAATCATCAGCTTTTAAGAACCAGGTCTCAGCACCCAAAGTAAGGAATGCAATATCCGCGATATTTTTTGTACCTTTTACCTTAAATTGATGAAGTTGGTCATCCCGGTTCGCCGGGAAAGTATTTAACTGAAGATCATCATTATTGTTGCTGTATGAATAACCGGCAAAAAGAGCCACATCACTAAATACTATATCACTGTAGCTGGTGTTTATGTAAAAATTTGTGTTGTTGAGCTGGAACCTGGGTTTAAATGTTGGATCATCAAGACTCTGCTGGTAAAGAGAAAGCTGAGTATTTGAAAAAGTACCATAAAACTTGTACATCCCCGACTCACCCGTTTTTTGGCGAAACAGAAATGTCCCGGCTTTGGATACAGGCGCTTCATCCCATTCAATTCTCTGTGGAATTAAGTTGTTATACGGTGCCAAATTAAAATAGTCAGCAGATACGCTAACGGCGGTTTTATCCCACCGCTGAGTATGAACCGCATTAAACCCCGCCGCCAACAGACCAAAGGAACTCCTGGTATCAGGGGGAAGATCAATACTCCTGAGGATTAATGTAGATGACAACGCCTGACCATACTGAGCTGAGTATCCTCCGGTGCTGAAGATTGTACCTTTAAATAATATTGGTGAAAACCTTCCTCTTTGTGGGACATCGGGAACATTGGAAAAGTAAGGATTCTGAACAATCATTTCATCAATAATAGTTTTAGTCTCTGCAGATGAACCCCCTCTTACAAAAAGACCTTCGGATTCTCCAACTTGAGAAGTACCGGGCAAGGTATTCAGCGCACCTGACAGGTCACCTGATGCACCCGCCGTTG
The DNA here is from genome assembly GCA_016714125.1 of Ignavibacteriales bacterium. GTDB lineage: Bacteria > Bacteroidota > Ignavibacteria > Ignavibacteriales > Ignavibacteriaceae > UTCHB3. The sequence goes on from JADJNX010000022.1 coordinate 89,282, forward strand.
TAAGAATATCAAGTGGTTTCAGAACAACTGATTTTCTTTCATCAGAAGCTTCAAAAGATCCGGCTGAGATCGTAACCTGTTTTAAAATTTTCGAATCCGGATCAAGAGTCAGTTCCAGAATAAGAGGTTTCCCATCGAGTGTAATCTTGGTTTCTTTTGGTTTGTAACCAATATAACTCGAAACTAATATCTGTTCACCAGTTTCGGTGGTTGTAAATTCAAAATTCCCTGCTACGTCACTCGATGCCCCGTCATAACTCCCCTTAATAAAGATATTGGCGCCCGTCAGGATTTCTCCTTTTGAAGATTTAATCTTTCCCGAAATCTTCGTTTGAGAGAATAAAGTGCCGGTGGAGAATAATATCAATGTAAAAAACAGAAATATTTTGTGCATACTTTTCCAATTATTGTTTATTAGTTAACCAACCAAACTTACTTTAAAGTTTCAAGAAATGGTCAGAAAATGTGACAGGTGGGCAAAAAAACGGTGTAATAAAGAGTGGATGACTGGAAATCACTTCCTTTTCATTCTCTCTTCATTACACCAAAGGAAAATTAGAATATTTTGATAAAATTAATTGAGATGTTAGCCGGAGAAGTTTGAGATATATTGTAATCGAAATAAAAATTCCATGTGGTTTCGATGCTTTTGTTATATCTCGAGACCAGCCTGACTGCGTTTATTGCACTGGCAATTCTGTTCAGGATGATTCCACCAACGACAAAACGAATATTATTGTTCCAACTCTCTGATGAGACCCAAAGCTCTCTGTACGACTTCCTGTCGTTGTTGTTTGCCCAACTCCAGTTGTGTGTGGAAGTATTATACATTTTTTCAAATCTTCCTTGTTTCGCCATGTCATTGTTGAAATCACTTATATTTAAATAATTACCAATATCAGCAGAATAGTCGCCACTTTTGGCGTCCATATTTGTAACACCACCATAGGATTCAGCATAATTGAAGTAGTTATCTTTTTGTCTTTCGGAATAATATTTCATTCCTCCCATGGTAATCCATAAACCTGCCTCGGCAATAGTAAAGTATTTACCACTTTCGAATCCCTCAGCGTAAAGTTCACCCATACCGGGGAGAAGAACCGAATAGAGAATTGCAAGTCCAACTTTTTTCTTTTCAGGTGCAAATTGGATAGACTGAATTGACGCATCCTTGCTTTCATAACCATCATTCAGACTCACAGTTGATTTCAACTGAGCAATTGAACCCGGTTGTTGAGCAAACAAAACGGAAGCAAAAAGGATAAAAATAACACCAAATTTTCTCATCGAAAAACCTTATACAGTGATCGGTTGGTTTTCTAATATCTCACCATAACAGTGTTCACCATCATGTGAGAGGATCCGGAATTTTGTAAACTTATTTGTGTATTCAGGAATAAAGTCGTGACTGACTCTGATGTATTCAGTTGAAAAACCTTTCATATCACCCGAATTGTTACTATTTTCAAACAAAACATCGACAATTTTCCCCTCTTTTGCCGAATAGAAATCTTCTTTTTTCTTCTGACTCATTATTCTGAGTACATTTGTTCTTCTTTTTCTTTCAGCAACATCTACGGCACCGGGCATGTTGATTGCCTTGGTTCTTGGCCTCTCGGAATAAGTAAAAACATGGAAATAGGATACGGGTAGATTCATCAAAAAATTGTGAGTCTCAGTAAACTCTTTTTCAGTTTCTCCGGGGAATCCGGTGATTACATCAACACCAATCCCCAATCCGGGGATAACTTTGTTTGCTTTGTAGATCAGGCGATCATAGTCAGCAGTGTTATATCTACGCTGCATCTGTCTTAATATCGACTGACTTCCACTCTGAAGTGGTATATGAAAATGTTTTGACATCTTATCAGAACCTGCGGTCAGTTCAAGAATCTGGTCCGTTAACAGATTTGGCTCAATTGAGGATATTCTTAATCTGTATTCCCCGGGAACCTCAATAAGTTTTAATAACAACTGGTAAAATGGTGTATTAACATTTTTACCATAGTCTCCAACATTTACACCAGTTAAAATTATTTCTTTGTAACCCTTAGCAATAAGTTCGGAAAATTTTTCAACCGCCTTACCGGGATCCATACTCCTGCTGCCACCTCTAGCGAGAGGAATCGTGCAAAAAGTACATTTGTAATCACAGCCATCCTGAATCTTAAAATAGGCCGCGTTCTGCTGTCGGCATCACTTGAAGATGCAAAACCAAACTCGTTTGTAAGTTCCTCAGTCGGGGATACAAAAATGCAGGCGAGACTTTTCTTTTCAAAATTCTCAATAAATGAAAAAACATCAAACTTTTCCTTGCTTCCAAGAACAATATCCACCCCCTCAATCCCGGCAATTTCATCGGGACGGAGTTGTGCGTAGCAACCCGTAACCATAACGTAAGCTTCGGGGTTTGTTCTCAAGGCTCTGCGAACCACCTGACGGCAGTCGCGCTCGGCGTTTTCAGTAACGGTACAGGTGTTTATCACATAAACATCTGCTTCGTTATTAAAATCGACAACTTCAAAGCCGTTGTTAAGGAATTGCTTCCCTATCGACGATGTTTCGGAAAAATTAAGCTTGCAGCCTAATGTGTGTAATGCAACTTTTTTCATTAACAGTTAAATATTTGAATTCTAAATTTAACTCACTGACTTCTACTAAAAAAGGCAGTTAAGGAGACAGATAATACAAAAAATAGGCTGCATTAAAAATGCAGCCTCTAAAAACATGATCAAAAACTGATCATTAGTTCCCTTCTTTTTTCGGTTTTCCTGCGGCAGGAGAAACTTCAAATGTGGGGAAATCAACACTTTCAACTTTGGAAGTTTCGGCATTGAGGAAATCGGTTACACTCACTTTTTCAAGTTTATGATTAGTCATGTATTCCTGAATCTCTTCTTCTCCCTTATCTTTGAAATAAGCGATAGAGCTCAGAACGATTTTTTTATTCTCTTTGTCGAAATCAATCACTTTAAGGCTAAGTTCCTGGTCATTAAGGAAGTGATTTCCAAGATTTTTCACTTTGCCGGGTGAAAGCTGTGAGGTTGGAACAAAAGCATCAACGCCTTCTTCCAACTCAACAATCACACCTTTTTCGATCAATCTTGAAACTTTACCTTTGGTTTCGGTTCCGTTACCATAAAGTGTTTCGAATCTATCCCATGGATTATCATGAATCTGTTTGTGTCCAAGTGAGATTTTTCTCTGTTCGGTGTCAACGGTAAGAACAACTACGTCAATTTTCTCACCTTTTTTGACAACTTCCCCTGGATGACGGATTTTTTTGGTCCATGAAAGATCACTGATATGAATAAGACCATCAATACCCGGTTCAAGTTCAACAAACACACCAAATGTAGTGAGGTTTCTCACGATACCTGAATGTTTGCTGGCAACTGGATATTTAGCCATTAATTCATGCCATGGATCTGGTTCAAGCTGTTTCATGCCCAAAGATATTTTCTTCTCTTCAGGATCGAGGCTGAGGATTACAGCTTCAATTACCTGTCCCATCGAAACCATCTGTGAAGGATGTTTGATGTGCTGGGTCCAGCTCATTTCGGAATTGTGAATCAAACCTTCGATGCCTTTTTCGATTTCGATAAATGCACCATATTCGGTAAGAGATACAACGCGACCTGAGACTTTTTTGCCAATTTCATATTTGATAGCAATATTTTCCCATGGGTGTGGTAAAAGTTTTTTGAGACTGAGGGAGATTCTTCTCTTCTCTTCATCAAAATCAGTTACAACCACTTTGATCTTCTCATCAAGTTTAACCACTTCGTTTGGATGGTTAATTCTACCCCAACTAAGGTCGGTGATATGAATAAGACCATCAACTCCGCCGAGATCAACAAATACACCAAAATCAGTGATTGCTTTAACAGTACCTTCAAGGATTTGTCCCTTATCAAGGCTGTGTAAAATTGCATGTCTCTGATCTGCAAGTTCTTCTTCAACAAGAACTTTGTGAGAAACTACAACATTCTCGGTTGGGATGTTAACTTTAACAACTTTAAAGTCCATCTCTCTACCAACAAATGCGTCAAAATCTCTAATTGGGCGAACATCGATTTGTGATCCGGGAAGGAATGCATCCATACCCATAAGATCAACAACCATTCCACCTTTAATTCTACGGGTAATTTTACCCTGAATAACATCACCGCTGTCATGAGCTGCGAGTACTCTTTCCCAAACTCTGAGAAAGTCGGCTCTCTTTTTGCTGAGTACCAGGTTTCCTTCCTGATCTTCAACACTTTCAAGAACTACCTCAACTTCAGTTCCAACCTTAAGATCTGTCATTCCCTCAAATTCACTTATGGGAATCTGACCTTCGGATTTGAAACCAACGTCAACGATAACATAATCCGGCTGTATGCGGACTACTCTACCTTTGACCATCTCTTTCTCTTTGACGTTCCGAAAGGATTCGCCAAAAAGGGAGGCGAGTTCTGAAAATTCTTCTTGTGTGTATTCTTCGTCAAGGAAAAACTTCTTTGACTTGTTGAATAAGACTTCAAAATCGTGTGCTGAAGTCTTGATTTCTTCGGACATTAATCCTCCAATGTACTGTTGGTGCCGTTCACGCAAAACTGCCAATTGGGCGAATGCGGCAAGGTATTTGTTAGTGTAACATGGTTATCTAACGGCAGTTATTTGTTAAAAACTGTATTGTTCAATTCCAAATTTCTCTTCAATAAGGCGTTTTACATCTTTCATCACCCAATGTGGTGTTGAAGTGGCGCCTGTAATTCCGACTGTAACAACTCCTTCGAACCAATTCCAGTCGATATCCTCTTTTGTCTCGGCAAAATATGTTCTCGGATTTACATCATGACTGATGTGAAAAAGAACTTTTCCATTGCTGGATTTTTTGCCTGCTGTAAAAATTATAATATCATTTTCAGCAGCAAATTGCTGAAGTTTTTTCTCTCTGCCTGAAACCTGACCGCATATAGTATCTTTTGCATGATACTGGACAGCTTCCTCTTCCATCGAGCCAATAACCAAAGTTTCAAGTTTTTGTTTTAAAGCTTCAGCTACTTCCTTAAATTCCTGTTTATCCATTGTCGTTTGTGAAAACAAAACTGTTGGTTTTGTAAAATCAACTGAGCCAAGTGCTTCGTCTTTGTTTAGAACAACGATGGAAGTATTCCCCGTAACTCCATTAATTCCAATCACTTCCGCGTGGTTTTTCTTCCCAAAAATGACCACCTGGTATCCCTTGTCAACAAATTTCCTTACCCGCTCCTGAACTTTAATTACTATCGGACAGGTAGCGTCAACAAGTTCCACACCATATTTTGCAGCCAGTTTATAAGTGGATGGGGGTTCTCCGTGAGCTCTAATCAGAACTCGACTTCCCTTTTCAAGATGTGGTATGTCATCAACTGTTATGTTTGATAACCCTAATTTGTTGAGTCTTTCCACTTCAAGAGTGTTATGGATAACATCTCCCAGACAATAAACTTTGGATTTATCTACTAACGAACCTTCTGCGATGTCAATTGTTCTAACAACACCCCAGCAGAAGCCGGCATTTTTATCAATCGTAACTTTCATATAATCACCATTTTTCTTAAGATAACCATATTATTCGTCAGTATGTTCCTTTTTTCTTACAAGATCAACAATATAATCACATTGCTGTTCAAGTGTAAGGGATGTAGTATCAATTTCAATTGAATCATCTGTTTTTTCGAGAGGAGAAATTTCTCTTCCCGAATCGAGTCCGTCCCGCCGAATGATACTTTTCCTTACTTCCTCAAACGAAATATCTGAACCTGATTCTTTTAAGTCGGCATGTCGTCTTCGCGCTCTTTCATCAACATTTGCAGTAAAAAAGAATTTTAGATCGGCATCAGGAAAAACCACAGAACCGATATCTCTCCCCTCCATTACCACACCCCCCAATTTCCCCATCTCCTGCTGCATTCGCACGAGTTCAGTTCTTACTTCGGGAATGCTGCTGATGAGAGAAACATTAAGATTAATCTCTTCAGTTCTGATTGCTTTTGAAATATCTTCATCATTCAGAAAAACAATATTACCGTCTTTTCCCGGCTTCAGGACAATTTTTGAGCCTGAAAGTAGTCTCAAAAGTTCTGTTTTATTGTCAAGATTCCCGGTTCTTATCGCGAGTAGTGTAACCGCCCTGTACATAGCTCCTGTGTCTATGAATAAGTAGTCGAGTTTTCGGGCTACTCTCTTTGCAGTACTGCTTTTACCCGATCCTGCCGGACCATCTATAGCTATCGTAAACATTTTTTTCATAGCTTGGAAATATACGGAATTTTTTGCTTTTAAACAAGATTTTAGGCGGGTTTTAGGCGATTTTTAAATGGTTAACTGCAAAGATCGCAAAGGGCGCAAAGGGAATCTTGAAAACCACAGAGTTCACAGAGTTCACAGAGAAGATTTAACCGCAAAGACCGCAGAGAACGCAAAGCGAATCTTAAAAACCACAGAGCTCACAGAGCTCACAGAGAAGATTTAACAGCAAAGACCGCAGAGAACGCAAAGCGAATCTTAAAAACCACTGAGCTCACAGAGCTCACAGAGAAACTATCGAATCACCCATCCGTGGAAATCTGTGTTAATCAGTGATATCCGCGTAACTACCCCCCTCTGCGAAAATCCGCTTAATCTGCGTGTATCTGCGTCCCCTCCATAATCTTCATAATTGTATCTGCATCTATACCTCCTTCACCGGAGAAATCACATTTTTTGGGGTCACCGGGGCAGCGGGTTGCACAGTAGTTTTGAGTTGGGAGAATGAATTCCGCTTTGTTACCTACAGGTCCCCAGAGAGAAGGACGACAGGCAGGAAGTGGACAAAACAACGAAAGGGTCTCTACTTTTAGTGCGGCGGCAATGTGCATTGTGCCTGTTGAAGATGAAATGAGGAGGTCTAAAACTGAAAAATTTACTATCGACTCTCTTAAAGTTTTCCCTTTGTTGATTTGAATAACTCCCTCCGGGATATCAAATCCATCAGAAAGATCATTGTCCGTGATAACTACTTTTATTCCATCTTTTTCTGACAGCTGTTTACATAATTTTAGATATTCTGCAGGAGGCATGTTTGGGGCAGATCCACCACTGGTAATATGTACACCAACAATCCTTTCACCTTCCGGAGCAATTTCACTTTTGATTCTAACTGCTTCGGCAGTTTCTGTCTCACTCAGAAATATCTCTGTGGCATCATCATTAACTGTTCCACCTGCCTTGACAACAAAATCGAGACACCATGCAGCTTCACTTTTTTCTTGTTTTTCATCATGCCGGACGATCGATTTTGTCCCTGTAATGAGGTGATACGGTTTCCTACTGGTTCCAAATCTCTTTTTTACACCTGCCATAAAAAATGCATATGCGAGAGTTTCGTTTGGAAGCAGCATTAAACCATCGGTGAATTGATACGGTTTAATCAGGGATGCAAGGCTTCTAATTGATTGTATTCCCCTGCTGAAATCATCCCAAACAAGAATGTTGTCCACATGAGGATTATTCAGGAAAATATCCCGTGTATAACTTCTTACAAGCACAGAAACTTCGCAGCCGGGAAAACTCTTTTTAAGCTCCCGGGGAATGGGGGTTGCCAAAACGGTGTCGCCAATCCTGTCGATTCGCGCCACCAAAAATTTACGCTTGCCGGTCATTTTCTGAAATTTGCATTATCTTTCTTTTTGAATTTTGAAATTTATGAAAAAATAACCTAATAATGAGAAAAGCAGACTTTAATTACATCGAACATTACAAAAATGATGCTGAACAGTTTGATTATTTTGAAACAAGATCAGGCGCAACAGCTCACGATGAACGCAGAGTAAGAGAGTATATCATCTCTGAAATTGATGTAAAAAAGGGGAGAATTCTGGATGTTGGAGCAGGAAGTGCATGGGTGGCTGAATACTTCACAAAGCTTGATTTTGATGTTATTTCAATGGATATTAGTCTGATAAATCTCGAAAAAGCAAAATCCAGGGTTCCATCGGTTAACCACTCCTGTGTGAGTAGTGATGCATTTGCACTTCCTTACAAAGATGGTTCCTTTGAGGTTGTTATTGCAAGCGAAATAATTGAACATGTTTATGATCCTGAAGCCTTTGTCAAAGAACTTTCAAGAGTTCTTAAGACAGGTGGACAACTGATAATTACCACTCCATATAAAGAAAAACTTCAGTATTCCCTCTGCATTCACTGTAACAAACCCACTCCATTACATGCCCATATCCATTCGTTTGATGAAAAGGTCCTTACTTCTTTTTTCAGGGATATTGAGAAACAAAAACTCGAATGGGAGACATTTGGAAACAAGATCTTAATTTTTACAAGAACCTGGGTGATTTTAAGGTTTTTTCCCTTTATGATGTGGAAATTAAAAGATAAGGCTGCTAATTTTTTCTATAATATCCCGGCGCACATCATGATTAAATTGACTCGATAGTTTAAATAAAATGCCGCTTCACCAAAGCATATTCATTGTCCCAGTTTAACTTCTCGTGAGCGATCTTTGCATTTGCTTTTATCGTTTTTCTGAGCTCAGGATCCCGTAATAATTCTATTGTATCAACTATCTCTTCCTGTTTCTCCGGATCAACATACTTCCCTACCCCGTATTCATCAATTATCTGAACCATTTGTGGCAGATTGCTCGCCAAAACAGGAACTCCAACCGCTATATATTCAAAAAGCTTGTTCGGAAGAGCATAATAATAACTTCGACTAATGTTCTCAATCAAAACACACCCGATATCCGCAGATGCAGTGTAGGAAAGTAACTCACTTTGAGATATTGTTCCCGCAAATTTGACTTTGTCATTCATCTGTAATTCAGAAACAAAATTCTCGAGTTCCGTCCGCAAATCTCCATCTCCAAGTATCACCAAACATACATTGTCCAGAATTGGAAGAAGTGAGATCAGTTTACCAAGCCCTCTCCCTTTCAGAATGACCCCTTGATAAAGAAGGATGAGCGAGTTTTCAGGAAATCCGTACAATTTGCGAAGGTCGATTTTTTCAATTGTCTTTACCGGTTTGGGAAGATTTCTTAACAGAATAAACTTTTCGAGGGTAATTCCATAATCTTCCATTAAAACTTCTGCATCCATCATACCTGTTACTATGATCTTATCACATTTCCCGATGAACAGTTCTTCAATTTTTGCAAGAAGCCACTGAACATTCACCTTGTTTTTTAACCCTGCCAAATATCTAAACAGTTCTCTCGAGTCATAGTAGAGTGGTTTTCCTCTAAATTCTGCGAAAAGTGCAAGAATTGGAAGATTATAAATATCAGAAGCAATATACAGATCATATTTATTGAAGATCAGCCTGTAGCAAACCGTAAAAAGGAATTTTAAATAGAAAAAAAGAGATGATTTCGATTTTTCCAGCCTGATTACAGGGATTTCACCGCCCTGTTTCCTCTCAACCCAATCAAAACTCAGGGTATCAACAAACAAACCTTCTGCTCTAAGGGAAGAACAAAGATTTACAGCTCTGGTGTCATAATTTATATTACCCAGAAACGAAATTAGTACCCGTTTTGGCGACTGGTTGTTAGAACTCAATTTTCAGTGTATTCCTCATAACCGTACGAGCATCAAATTTTTCCTTAAATTCAATAAGATTCATACTCGGAGTCATCGGGTTTTGAGCTTTGGTATCTTGCGAAACGCCAATGTCAACATATTTGTAACCATTCTCTGTTGCCCACTTTACCACTTCATACATAACTCGCTGAATTGGTTTCATATATTCATATTCATATTTGAGCATGTTGTAAAAACAGAGGGTTACATTTTTATTGCTGTTGAAAAGGAGTGAACCGGCAATTGGATTACCTTCATGATAAACCATAAAAAGTTTCATCATGTCAAGCATCAACTCGGCAATGCGATAAATATCTGCCAGTGAATGAGTTGGTTTAACATCATGGCGTGCTTTATTTTCGATTAGAATTGGATAAAATTCGTCATATTTATCATTTATCTCAACATCCAACCAGTTTTCTTTAAGGGTTTTTCGGATGTTTCGTCTGGTTGTCGGGGCAAATTTATCAAGAATATCTTCCGCCGGATCAAGCTTGATACAGCTTGAGATGTAGTGCAAATCGTATTTAAATCCCCTCCAAAGCATTGCAAAATCGAGACTTTGATTACGGGTCCTCTCGTAAATGTCAGGAGCAGCAGTCAGCGAATAGCCCTTAAAACCCTCTTTTTTTCCAAAGTCTATCAACAGTTCAATCATATCCAAAGCTTCAGCGAAGCGGATATCATCAGTGACCAAAGAACCATAACTTGCACCAATTGGTGATTCATACATTCCGTCAGGTTGTAGTCTTCCAGGAACCACCGCTTTTATGTTCCCTTTGTCCAAAATCATCAAGTGATTAAAAGAAAACTTACCGGGAGTGTGGTAATCAAAAAATATTTGTTTGTGAAATATTGTCCCGTTGTTTGAATTCTCGACAAAATTATCCCATTTAGCTTTCCAATCGGGTGTATATCTAACTATTTCCATTTTTACAAACGATTTATTTTCAAAACTTTAAAAATATGAAATTTTTGCTACAATCAGGGGGGTTCAGAACGGGTGAAGATTACTTCAGGTGAATAAAGAGAGGATTATTTAAAATAAAAAAGCCCCGGATAAACCAGGGCCGGATACATACGGGAGATCAATTACTATTTTGTGAGATCCAGAAGACCGTTTTGTGAATCACCATAAGGTGTGTCAACAAATCCGTCAGCTTCAGTATCGTTCACCCAAACTTTTCCATCAAGTACATATCTGAATTGATAAACTGATCCTGTTGGGATCTCAGCAACTAAAGAAAATGAACCGTCTTTTTTAAGTTTGCTCATCGGATGTGCTTCAGCATTCCAATTATTAAAATCGCCTACAAGACTGGCTGCTTCAAATGTTTTGCCGGTTTCTTTAGGAATTCTAAAGGTTACTTTGCAAACTGGTTCACTCTTTAAAAACTGTTTTTTAACAGACATTAATACCTCAAAAACTGTGTGATAATTATTTCTTAAAATCTTTGATTCAAATTTAATCGTCTATATGCCTGAATGCAAGAAAAATCGACCGTTCGGGCGTACGACCGAGCTTTTTTGAGCTATTTTCACCTCTTATTTCTCCCGTTCGGGCGTACGACCGAGCTTATTTAAGGCAGATCAAGATGACAATCCCCCATTTTAGCCCTCCCGTTCGGGCGTACGACCGAGCTTTTCTGGAACTTAGGTTCTAAAGTTCTCTAGTTCTAAAGTTCTCCAGTCTCTCAAGTATCTCAGGTTTCTAAACCCCAAAATAATCCCTCTTTAATTGGTCATTTTTGAGTAAATTTTGATTCTTGTTTTTTAATATTTTTCAGGACTTTAATGTCAACAAATCAGAAAAAACACAGCCTTCTAACAGCAATCACAGTAACGATTTCTACAATGATAGGCACCGGCGTCTTCACGAGTCTGGGATTTCAATTATTTGATATAAAATCTGTTCCCCCGATTCTAGCACTTTGGATAATTGGTGGAATCATTGCAACAGCCGGGGCACTGACTTATGGTGAACTTACCTCTGCTTTCCCCGCTCAGGTGGTGAATATAACTTTCTCTCAAAGCTTTATCATCCGATTGTGGGATTCCTTTCAGGTTATGTTTCTGCCACTGTTGCATTTGCTGCGCCAATAGCTTTAGCCGGTATGGCATTAGGGACCTATTTTGGCGGAGTGGTTGCTAATAAAACCTCACCTGACTTTGAATCGACCAAGCTGATGATCGCTCTTGGAGCTGTGGTTTTAATGACAATCATCCACATTATTAAGGTAAGTCTGAGTGGAAGTTTCCAAAAGTTTATTACTTCACTTGTAGTTATTTTAATATTGGGACTGATAAGTTCTGCATTCATTTTTGGAACTCCCGTTGATCTCCCTTTTCTTGGTTTTGATTACGATCTTAAGGCCCTCTTAAGCGCACCATTTGCAGTATCACTTATATATGTATCCTATTCCTATTCAGGATGGAATGGAGCTGCATATATTACTGAGGAAGTTGAAAACCCGACCAGAAATGTCCCTCTCGCTCTCTTTATTGGAACGATGGTGGTGATGGTATTATATGTGCTCTTAAATTTTGCGTTTTTATATTTAGTACCGGTGGAGCAATTACAGGGTCAGATCGATGTTGGTTTGCTGGCAGCAAAAAATGTTTTTGGAACTTCCGGAGCTTTAATCGTTGGCCTTCTGATTTCAATATGCCTGCTTTCTGCTGTTTCGGGAATGACATTTATTGGTCCCCGGGTTACACAGGCGATGATGAAGGATGTAATTCCAAATATTTATAACAAGTTTAAGTTTCTTTCAAAAGAAGTGCCGGTGGTACCGATCATCTTCCAGAGCCTCGTGGCTGTCTTTATGATTGTCACATATACCTTTGAACAGGTTCTTGTTTATATCGGCTTTACACTCAGTCTTTCGACAACTGCAACCGTATTTGGAATATTTATTCTTCGCACTAAATTAAAGCATATTCCAAGAACTTATAAAACATTTGGTTACCCTTTTACTCCAATCATTTTTATACTCTTTGAAATTTGGATGCTTACTCACATCCTGATGGATAGACCGATGGAATCGTTAGCAGGGCTTGCCACTGTCCTTTCAGGAATAGTGGTTTATTACATAGCTAAACATTTTAATACTAAATTCGAAAACTAACAACAAGGTAAACAACGGATGAACAAAGATTTTTCATCGATTATCAAGAAAATACTTCCACTTAATTTCTTCACTTTAGTGGTTATTCTCTTCATTTTTTCAGGATGTGAAAAGACTACATCTACCACTCCTGTAAAGGAAGATACCACTAAAACAACAACTTCCACAACAAGTGCGGAAGTTAAAAGTGAAAAACTTGACCTCTCCAAGTATGACATGCGTTATGATGATATCGCCAAAATACTTGGTGGTATCGAAGTAAGTGCCACATCTTCACTTTTCAAAATTTCAGAAAGCAAAGCCTGGAAGAATCATCAGAAGTTCTTCACTACCAGATGGGCTGATCTCCAAAAAGATATTCTCGATTCAGTAGAATATTGGGCTAAAACAGAACTTTCCGATTTTGATCCTGCAGCAAAAACAGTATTTTATCCATTTGGTGGACCCGATTTTCTGTTTGCTTACGAGTTTTTCCCAAATGCAAATACTTTCATTTTACAAGGATTGGAGCCGGTTAACAGATTACCGGAAAAGATCGATCCAAAAGACGCAAGTTTAAATAGCTATCTGGATGATCTTCAGAACTCTTTAAGAATACTTACAACCCGTGGTTATTTCATCACTAAACAGATGAATAGTGACCTCAACAAAGGCCTTTTTAGAGGTGTTATCCCCGTTATCCTTTTGTTTATGGCAAGAACTGAAAACACTGTTCTCGATGTAAAATATATTACCACCGATAAAAAAGGTGATTTCCTTCTTGAAGAAAGTCAACTTCTTGATGCTGATCAGGTTAAAAATGGAGCTAAAGGTTGCGTAATTTATTTCACTGACAAAGATCAGAAGGAAGTGAAGAAACTTTACTATTTTAGTTCTGACACCCAGAATAAATCATGGGCTAACAGAACCAATCTGCAAAAATTGGTTACTGATAACAAACCTTTGATATTCTTTACAAAAGCAGCTTCATACCTGTTACACGGTCAGGATTTTAGTGATTTAAGATCATTCATCCTCGAGCATGCAAAATATCTCGTTCAGACCGATACAGGTATTCCGGTGAAATTCCTCGAAAACGGTTCCTGGGACATGACTTATTATGGTACCTATATCAAACCGGTTACTGATTTCCCATGGGCTTATCAGGCAAATATGAAGACCATTTATAGTGACGCCTCTAAGGTGAAACACATGCCGTTTGGTATTTGTTATCGCTGGAAAAAAAGTGAGTCGAATATTATGAAGGGTATTAAGAAGTAGTTTTTACCGGGAAGAATAGAAGAGCCAAGTCAACAAAGTATAAAAACTTTATTTAATGGTTACTTCTATTCTTCCTTTTTTTATCTATCCAAGAGCGTAAAGATATCCATCTCTGCTTGAGCAATATACGGTGTTCTCCACACAATCGGGGTAGCTTCAAATGAGGTATCGGGATGAAAAGTATCAAGTTTTTTTCAGTTTCACACCAAATTCAACTCCAGCGGCATTTTTAGCAGTATCCCCATCACCAGTTTTACCACGAACAAATTCCATCTGAACTAAATGAAGACCGTTGTAGGTTGCTGCAACAATTTTGTTTCCACTCGTAAAAATTGGTGTGCTGATCGAAGGACCAACATAAATTTTTGCCAATAATTTGGGAACAGAGTATTTCTTTTTGTTCAACATATCAAGTGTGGTTTCGCCTGATAACTCGTGCTGACTTCCAACATAAAGATTCCCGTCAATCGAGAGAGTCGCCCAGACAGCAGGAAAATCGTTGTTAAGATTATATTCATCATTTATGCAAACAGTACCAATTATACCGCCTGCCCACTCAGCAACATTTGTATTTTTGGTTGGGAAATACCACTCAACTGATTCATCAGCAGGCTTTGCGGGGTTTAATTTCATTACTCCACCACGACCGGGAACATACTGTTTTTCGATCGTACAAAGTATTTTATTGTCCTTTGTAACCACTGTGGAACCATCGATATCGGACCCTACATATAAATCGAAGTCGATCTCCATCTTTTTGATATCCACACCATAAATATGTCCTGCACCTGAGGCAATAAACACTCTATCTCCCAATCTCGCAGGACTGGCTTCAACTACAATGTTGTTACCATGTTTTACAGCGTCAGAATCATCATAAAGCTTAACTTTGCCCAATACTTTTGGCTGTTTAATTCCGTCAAGCATCTCTGCTTCACTCACTTTGCTGCTGAAGAAAAATCCAAATCCACTCTCTACAGCATTAAATATCATTCCGTCACCAAGATACAATGGTGAACTGTCGTTATCTCTGCTGTAACAAACAGACAATGGCACATTAAATTTCCAAATCTCTTTTCCTGTCCGGTAAGAAACAGCTCTGAAGCTTGGAATCACTTTTGACCCTCTGACAGAGTTCCCATTGCCCAAACGGCTTCCCTGTAAGAGAATTATTCTGTCATTCTCAGGTGCAGTTGTGTCGATATAAACCGATCCCCCACCCTTCATGATATCATCATTTTTGTACTTCCAAACTTTTAAACCCTCGGCTTCAAATTTTCTAAGATGATGATCATAAGCACCGAGAACGAGCATCAACTTGCCATTTTCCATATAAACAGTCGGCTGTCCCGTCCATCCCGCACCACAGAATGATTTAGTCCTGCTGCCAACAGTGGATTGGGCGCAACCCAACCGAAATTTTGATTTTATGGAAAGCTTGTTTACATCTCCCTTCCCGTAAAACCTTCTAAATTCATTGCCAAGGAATGTAGACATCAATACTTCCGTGTTTCCATCAACCCAGGGATTAAAAACAGGTTCTTTCTCCGTTTCACCCTTGCCATTACCATTAGCTTTTACTTTACCGCTGTCACAGCCAAGCATTGAAAGAGTTCCTGCACCGGCTGCAGTTGCAGCACCGATAATTCCCATTGCTCTTAAAAATTCTCTACGAGTTGTCATAACCATTACTGATTTATTGTCAAAATTAAAACATAAATTTACGAAAGATAATTGAAGTTATGGGTGTCTTTTGACTGTTTTTGACAAATAAAAGAGTGACCCGGCTACAATTCCAATTAGCATGGGTTCTACCTCAGCCAGAATTGTCCCTGAAAACAGCTCCTCCCTAAAAAGGAACCATATTAAGCCCACTATCGGAACAAAAATAATCTGAAATAGTGTAATCTTGCTCTCCAGCTTCAGTTTAGGAAAATATGACCCTGAGACGAGAAAAATTAATGAAGGAACAAAAAGTGAACCGATATAATACCAAATATCTACAATGGACCTGAATACAAGGCTTAATATTATAGCAATTGTTGTGGCAATCACCATACCTGCGGCAGTAAAGAGTTTCATGTCATATCTATCGTTCGACACAAACTTCTTCATGATATCATTTGAAAATGTGACGCCACTCAAAAAAGTAAAACTGTTAAGCGTGGTATAGACGGTCGCAAAAAGAGAGACCAGGAACAAGCCTTTTATTCCTGTGGGGAGGAAATCCCTGGCAAGCGTGGGGAATGCCGTCACAGGGTCTGTAAGGTCGGGTAAAAGGGCCCTTGAGAAAAGTCCCGATGCATTAGAGAAGAGATCAAACACAAACCAGAGCACAACAGAGATGATTATTCCTTTTTTTGCAACATCCGCATTTTTTGTGGCATATACTCTTTGATGAAATCCCGGATCAGCAATTGTCCACGCAGCAACCAGGTACCAGACCACCATATAAAAATATCCCGTTCCCCTGTTGGAGTGAGGTGTGTTGCGGGAAGGTTCTCCTGGAGAAATGAGACACCGCCATAAGTAATCAACAGATAAACAACCGCAGTTATAAATCCCAGAAACATAAACAGAAACAAAAAAACATCTACTTTGATGTTTGACTTAAATCCTTTAAGCGAGAGATGGGTTATCAGAGCAATTGGAATTAAAAAGAGAGGGATCTCCAACCCCACACCAAAGACCGTTGATATAATCTGAGCTGCTGTTAACAAATAAGGGGCCGGTGAGGTGATAATAAAAATTAAGATTGAGGCTACCATGGCAACCTTTTTGCCGTATTCCCCCTCAATCTTTTGAGGAATCGAAAGTAGCCCCGTAGCTCTTATCTTTCCTACAAAAAGAAACGCAAAGATCAAAGCAAAAATATAATAAGGCAGTCCCTGGGTAAACCAGGATGAGATGCCATAACGATAAGAATATTCACCAATTCCCAGGATTCCACCGTACCAGGTGGTAACATTCACTGCTACAAAGGTAAAAAGTCCCATATTTCGGCTGCTGACGATATACTCATCAGCACTTCCGTCTTTCAGTCTGCCGCTGAAGAACCCAATCAACAAGGTAATCGAAATAACCCCGATGATGATTATCCAATCAATGCTCTGTAAAGAATCCATTTTCTTTCACACTTTGTAAAGACCTGATGAGCAACCCGGCACCCGTTGACGCAGTTACTTTGATCTTATTTGATACAACAACATTACTTGTGCTTTCTCTGACTCCAAACGGGAGTGGTTCCGATTTTAACCGGTATTTCAAACCTTTAGTAGTAAAGAGTGTGTCTTTGTTTATCCCATAAATCGAAACAGTTTCACCAATAGTACATGCTCTTTCGATTGTACCGGAAAAAGGCTCAAGAAGTGATTCTCCGCTTACAAGAAAAATATCAATTAACCCCATGAATTTTACTGTAATTCCGATGTTACAAAATGAATGATCGAGACGGTCACCCGTTGCCCCCATAATCAAACATTTTGTGAATTTCTTTTTGCAGCATATTTAATACATTTTTCGACATCAGTATCGTTCTGCCGATTGTATTTTACTATTGTTGAAATACTCTTGTAATATTCAAGGGTCTCCGTTTCAATTTGAATCGAGATCTCCGACAATAAAATCGGGTACGACCCCCAACATCCTTGCAGAATTTGCTCCCCCATCAGCACAAATCAAGGTTCCAAAGCCAGTTGCCTTAAAGTATTCCAACAATTCAACTTTAGGAGGTTTTCCATTTGCAAGAATTATACAACCTTTTCCCATTAAAATTCGACTTTCAATGTGGTCATTAAATTTCTGCCCGCAGAAGGGAAAAAGTTATCCCATCCAAATCCGTTCATCAAATATTTATTATCAAACAGATTGTTCACTTCAACTGAAAGTTTTAACCGGGCACCCGACAATTTATAGTTTATCCCGACTCCAAAATTCACAACTGTAAAAGGATCAACAGTCACTTCACTTGTTTTTTGTCCTTTAGGATGTGTAGAATTGTCTGTATATTGAACACCAGTATGATTTGCATTCACAACGGCGAAAAAGTTTTCACTTAAGTAAGTTAATCCCGCGTTTAGAATCACTTCCGGAGCATTTGCTATGTAATTGTCATTTCTTGAAATAACTGTTCCATTCCCATCATACTCGTTAAATTCAATATATCGGTTCCTGCTAAAGTTACCATTTAGATTTAACTGAAGATTCACGGTAACTTGTAGACCCCCCAATTCAATCCCAATATGAAGCGTTTTACCGGCATTTCCCACTCTCGGTTGACCAAATACATCCAATCCACCTCGAGGGAACGATTTCATTTTCAAAGTTCATGTAATAAAATTTATACTGCCAACAAATTTCTGCAGTGCGATTCTGGTTCCCAGTTCGAGATTTGTTAGTAACTCTGGTTTTACTAACGGTTCGTCGAAATTATAAGAGCCGTCAGATTTTTTTCAAATTGTGGAACCACACCCCAACTTGCAGACTCTGCTTCATAAAGATTTTTCAGGGGTGGTTCCCGACGAGTCAGGGACATGGAACCATAAACAGATAGAGCCGGAGAAATTAAATAACTGACACCAATTTGAGGATTAATAAAAAAGTATGGGGTTTTGAAATCGGTACCGACAAATTTCTCTTTGTTTAATAAATATTGCTGGTAAATTGACTGTAGTTTTCCAATCACATTTAGTCTGTCGGTTAAATGATGTGCCACACTGACAAACATTGAGTAAACATTTTTCCCACCACTATATTCATAGAAGTGTTTATTCCCCTTCTCCCCTACCACATCTTCGGGCAGACCTGTCCCGAATTCTATTCTTCCCCAGTGGAGTGAACGATGAATTCTGACTTCACCTCCGGCCATAAGTTTTCCGCTTCCATAATTGTATTCAATTTGTGGAATCCAGCCAAATTGATCGTTATCAACAAATGCTCTCATCATCACATCGGATGGAATGGTAATTTGTGGATCGAGTCTAAAATAATTGTTATCTCCATAACTCGCGTTAAAATCGAAAAATCCATCGCCAGACAAAAAGAAGAATGTGTTTTTAGCCAAACCTTGTCGCTAAGTTTTAAATCGTGCACCAATGAAACCTGAGGCTGGTTTAATACTTCTCTATCCCTGGACGAAGCCCCATAATTGTATTTTCGAGCCTGTTCATCCCCATTTTGTGATTTACTTATTCCATAAAATGCCAGTCCATCTTCCTGAGGACCACCATAAGCACTTAATGAAATGGTTTGATTATCGTCAAAATAAGAGGCTGTTACAAAAAACCGGTAAAACTCTGACCATGACCAATCACGATATCCATCGCTTGTAACTTTGCTGCCTCTGAACTTGATCATAAATCTGTCAGCAATTAGTCCCGAATTTGCATTGATCGCATATTTTTTTGTGTTATAACTTCCCATTCCTGCTTCAAATGAAACACCCGGTTCCACAAACGGTTTTGTGGTCACAAGATTTATAGAAGCACCAATTGCCGGAGGACCATAAAATGAAAGTGATGAGCCTCGCTGCACCTGTAGATCTTCGAGGGAATTTGCCAGATCATAAAAATTTATCCAATAAACGGAATGATCTTCTGGATCATTTTGAGGAACTCCGTTAATGAGAACAGAAATTCTTCTTTGGTCAAATCCCCTTATCCGGATATAACCATAACCAATACCCGTCCCCGATTCAGAATAAAATGAAGTTGAAGGAAGTTGGTTTAAAATTGAGGGGATATCACGGTTGACTGAAATTCTTTCAATTTCAAGTTTGTCAAGATTTGAGTATGTAGAACTGCTCCCCTTGTCCTCTGCTCTGGTTCCGGTTACTATAATCTCAGGCACTTGAACCTGATCATTGTACATCAAAATTTCAGATTGATTTATCTCTTCCCCTATCGTAATCGTCTGTTTTATGGTTTTATACCCAACAAATGAACAAATAACCCGCCATTCTCCTGCCGGAATGGAACGCAGAAAAAACCTTCCGGTTACATCCGTCACACCCCCAAAAGGTAGATTTTCAAATTTGATCACAGCTCCCTGAAGTACTTCTTTACTCCCGGCATCTCTCACCACTATCTCCAGGCTGGAAGCATTTTGTGAGAGGATCACAGACATTAACAGTAAAGTAAAAAACAATATCTTCTTCATAACATAACCTCATTTAAAATGAAAAAGCCGTTTTTCAGAGGGGTAAACTGAAAAGCGGCTTTTAATTGTTCCCTACGCCGGTATTACCCGGATCAGGTTCAAGGGTTTGATCTCAGCCCAAAAAGGGCACCCCTACATTCAACTTGCGTTGCAAACAATAAGATTAGAACAAATGCAGTTATTTCTTTTTGGTTTTTGTAGTCGGTTTTGTGACTGCCTTTTTTGTAGTTGTTGTTTTAGGCGTTGTAACTGCTTTTTTAGTCGTTTTAGTAGTAGTTTTTCCTTTTACGGCAGTTTTATTGCTGCTGTTCGATTTTTTGGAAGTAACTGCTTTTTTAGAATTCTTGGTATTGTATTTGGTACCATACTTGGTACCTGTTTTCGAATTGTTGGTAGTATATGTTTTTTTGTTGTAATTGTAAGTGGTTTTTGTTACTGCAGGTGTTTTGACATCTGTGATGGTCTTGTTTGAATAGATTCTTAAATTCTGGCCTGCGAGCAGGTATTCAGATTTAAGGTCATTCCATTTTTTGATGTCTTCAACAGTAACGCCATACTTGTTTGCAATTGCAGCCAAATTGTCGTTAACCTGAACTTTGTATGTATTCAGTGTTGCTGATGCTTTGGTTGCATTGTCACCGTAAGTTACAGGGGCACCACCGGAATAGATGGTCAACTGAGTATTGGCGTAAACCAAACCATTTTTGATCTTAGTTCCATTCCAACTGGTAATATCAGCAACTGAAACTTTATATTTTTCAGCAATTTCGGACAGATTTTCACCATATTTTACGGTATGGTAATAAGTTTTTGACTCCGATTTTGTGACATTTTTTGTAGTTGTCTGCTTTTTATTACCCGGATTTGCCAGTGCGAAGTATGTCTCATACTTTGCTGCAGGGACATTAATTATCAGTTCCTGACCTGTTTTGGCATTTTCGAATGCTGAAATATTGTTCCAATTTCTTAATTCAGAGACTGTAACATTAAATTTCTGAGCAACCTGCACCAGACTCTCATCACCTTTAACAGAGTATTTAATGGTTGCATTAGAACCATTATTGTTTGAGGCAAATTGAGTATCTGTGGTGGTGGATTTGAGTCCTGCAAGGACCTGAGTAGTGCTTCCGGTGGGGATGCGGAGAATATAGTCTTTATTTGCAGGGGTGTTGTTCTGTAGCAGTTCGGGGTTAAGGTCTTTAATGTCAGTTAAAGAAACACCGGCAGCATTAGCAACAGAAGCGAGCGAAGTTGATTTTGAAACATTAATTGTTTCATACTCAAAAGCGGTCTGATAACTGATTTCAGTCAAACCAAACTTTTCTGGTTCCATTGCAACAAGTGTAGCTGCTATGTATGCAGGTACATAATTTCTTGTTTCCTGAGGAAGAAGTTGTTGGATTGCCCAAAAATTGGTTTCAGTTCCACGTTTTATAGCTCTTGAAATTCTTCCTTCACCTGCATTGTAAGCAGCAAGTGCGAGGTGCCAGTCGCCCAGCGAATTTTTAAGATCACGGAGATGCCTTGCAGCAGCTCTGGTAGCTTTTACAGGATCTTTTCTCTCATCGACATTATAATCAACTTTAAGATCATACATCTGACCTGTGCCCTTCATGAACTGCCATAAACCCATAGCACCTGCAATAGAGCGGGCATTTGGATTTAATCCACTCTCTATGAGAGTAAGATAAGCGAGTTCAAGTGGAACACCCTCTTCTTTAAGAATCGGGATGATTACAGGGAAGAACTTGTCGGTACGGGCAATCCACTGTTTAAAAAAGTTTTTACCTTTTCCTGTGTAAAATGTGATCCATTTTTCAACTTGATCATTAATTACGAGTGGAATTTCATTGGAATTAAACTTTGATCCTGTTGCTGCAAATGCAACTTCAGATTCATTAACTCCAACAAGCATGTTGCCTGCGATGAGATTTTTATCAGCATTTTTTAGAATATCCTTAAAAGCATCAACTGAAACATCTTCTATGCTTTCATCGATATTTGCAACCAAACTGCTGGTTTCATCCAAAATGAGAAGTTTTAATTCTGCATATCTTGGATTTGCATCTATCCCGGATAGTTATCAAGCCCGTTCATAATTTCTACAGCAGATGTGAGGCTGTTTATGGCTTCCTGTGTAGAATTTTCCTGGCTTTTCGACTGACTGCTGATAGTATGAGTAAGCTCTGTCGAGCTCCTGCGGTACGATGTCGAGTGTACTTAGATTCTGCTGCGTTTCAGGTTTTATAACCTGTGTATTTGTGGTTTCGGTTCCGGGTATACACCCTGTAAATCCCAGAACTGAAACTGCAAATATCAGGAGCACTGCTTTACGCATTAAACCTCCTTTGGTTTATATGATTGTGAACGATAAATAAATCTTTGCCGATACCTGACTCCCTAAAGTGGTATGTTTGAGTGTTTTTTACTCGGATTTTTATCTTTTTTGGTCTTTAAAAGCTGAAAAGCGTTTATCAACCTGATCCTTGTGTCCGCCGGTTCGAGAACATCATCGATGAAACCTCTCTCGGCAGCAGTATAAGGATTTGCAAACTTTTTAATATACTCTTCCAATTTCTCGTTAAGAGCAGCTTCAGGATCATCCGCAGCTGCAATTTCCCTCTTAAATATTATTTCAACTGCTCCTTTGGGTCCCATTACAGCTATTTCCGCTGAAGGCCAGGCGAAGTAGAAATCACCTCTGATATGTTTAGAATTCATCACATCGTAAGCTCCACCGTAAGCTTTGCGTGTAATCACAGTTATTTTTGGGACTGTGGCTTCGCAAAATGCAAACAAAAGTTTTGCGCCGTGTCTGATAATCCCGTTCCATTCCTGATCAGTTCCGGGTAAAAATCCCGGTACATCCTCAAGTACCAACAACGGAATGTTGAAAGCATCACAAAATCTTACAAATCTTGCTCCTTTTACTGAAGCATTGATATCGAGCACTCCTGCGAGAACCGATGGCTGATTCGCCACTATCCCGATGCTCATCCCCCCATTCGTGCAAATCCGCAGACAATATTTTCTGCATAATTTGCATGTACCTCAAAAAATATCTCCTCATCCACCAGAAGTTTTATTACTTCTTTAATGTCATAAGGTTTATTTGCGGTATCAGGTACAATAGAGTTTAGACGCTCGTCGCGTCTTAAAGTTCCCTTGTTGAAAGTTTTGCTTAATGGTTTATCCTTAAAATTTAAAGGAAGATACTCCATTAGATGCCTGACATTCATTAAGGTTTCAATTTCATTGTCAAACGCAAAATGTGCTACACCACTCTTTACAGAATGAGTTTCAGCTCCCCCAAGGTCTTCAAATGTCACTTCTTCATGAGTAACAGTTTTAACAACATTGGGTCCTGTCACAAACATGTAACTCGAATTTTTCACCATAAATACAAAATCTGTTATTGCCGGTGAATAAACCGCGCCACCTGCGCAGGGTCCCAAAACAACACTAATTTGTGGCACAACACCACTTGCCAGAGTATTCAACAAAAAAATGTCAGCGTAGCCACCCAGACTGACGACACCCTCTTGAATCCTTGCTCCACCGGAATCGTTTAATCCTATTACTGGAATTCCTGTTTTCATGGCCATTTTCATGACCTTACAAATCTTTTCGGCGTGCGTTTCTGATAAAGAACCGCCAAATACCGTAAAATCCTGACTGTAAACTGCTACAGGTCTTCCCTCTATAGTACCAAATCCGGTTACAACTCCATCACCATAAAAAGTTTGTTTTTCGAGTCCAAAATCTTTGCTTCTGTGTTTAACAAAAACATCAATTTCTTCAAAACTTCCTTCATCCAGCAGTAATTCGAGTCTTTCCCTTGCCGATAATTTGCCTTGCTGATGCTGTTTTGCGAGTTTATCTTTGCCACCCCCCTGGCGCGATAGCTCTCTTTTTTCTCTTAATTCAGCAATTTTATCGTGCATTTTTATCTGTTTACTGCGTATATTTCAAGTGACTCTCGGGATTTTTAGAAAAATCCATAATCCCGTTTCCTAAGTTAAAGAAAAACCAATTAATGTGAAAATAATTTAAATTTATTTATGAAAAACCTAAATGCGCTCCTTGTATTGATTTACATCACTTTGCTGTCAAATAACTTGAATGCCCAACCATGGCGTTTGGTGAAGGAAATCGGCTATTTTCAAAGAACCTCCTCATTTTGCCTCTCCCCTGAAGGATATTTTTATGTAACCGACCAGGGTACCAATCAGGTGCACAAACTCAATATGGATGGTGCGGTGTTTAACTCGTCCGGAGGTTATGGATGGGATGCGAGTGGACTCTCACGACCCGTCGATGTTACTGCGGAAGCTGTTTATGTTTTAGTCGCTGATGAAGATAACAGCAAGGTAAACAAATACGACAAAAATCTCAATCTGGTAGGAACTGTTTATAAAAGAGACAGCCAGAAACCGGAGGAAGTGTTTGGTTATCCCCTCTCAGTTACTGTTTCAACGCTTGGCGACCTTTACATCCTGGATGGTGAGAACAATCGAGTAGTATATTTCAGTTTTTTTGGTGATTATAAAGGCAATTTTGGGGGTTTTGGAACAGGATTTTACGAATTCCACAGACCACAAAAGATATCTGCACTTAAAAATGCGATTGGTGTTGTGGATGATAACAAATTAGTCCTTTTTGATTTGTTTGGTACTTATTTAAGAAACATCGAATTTCAAGAGCGGCTTCGTTCCGTGAAATATAACGATGGCAAAATTACGGTTGTCACCAAAAGAGAAATTTATGTGGCTGAGGATAATTTTATGTATGAATTTAGTCAACTTAATATCGAACATGAAGGCGTCTGGTTTGTAGATGCTTTGGTGGCAGGTGACAAGTTGTATGTACTTACAGAAAATTCGATACTATTTTTTGAGAAGGGTTTTTGATTTCCCGTCAATCACTCATTCGTTATCTACCGGCAATTCTCCTTTTTTTACTGCTGGTCGTTTCATTTCTCCCCTTTTATACGGATGGCAGTTCTATTGTTTATCCCTTTACAAAATCACTTTTCACACGAATTTGTCACGGAATGGCAGACAGATGTTTTGAAATAGATGGAATTCCGCTTCATCTTTGCTCAAGATGTTTGGGAATCTATTCCGGACTCTTTGCCGGCTCAATCACGATCCTCTTCTTAAAAAATCAGATAGTTTCTTTAACAAAGAGAAGATATCTGTTAATTGCCTTTTCCCCCATTCTCATAAATAAATTATTGGAACTCTTCACGATAATTGATTATTCAAAGGTATGGGCGTTAATTTCCGGAATATTAAGCGGTTACCTTATCTTTTTATATATTGGAAATCGGTTTTTAATTAATTTTTCAAAAAAGAAGTGATGGTTAACAGCAAATATTTCCCCACTCTGGTCTCCGGATTTGCGGCAGGCGTTCTTACAACAGTTCCACATATCAAGTCACTTTCATGCTGTATTCTTGTACCGGCAGCGGTGGTCTTTGCACTATATGCAGATAAAAGGATTAGTGGATCCAAATCCCCCATCGTATTAAAAAGAGCTTTAATGTTTGGATTGATGACCGGGTTGTTTACCACACTATTTGGAACTGCGTTTGATGTGTTGATCACTTTTATCACGAGACAAAATGAATTTGTGTCCGCATATCCCGATGTGCTTAAAATGTTGGGAGAGATGCAGTTTTTCCCAAAGGGTGATGCATCTTATAAAGAAGCTCTGGATATCCTTGAACAGACGAGGAACGAAATTGTTGAAACCGGATTTTCGCTTTTTTACACTTTTATGATGTTGATCAACAATTTAATTTTTTATCCGGTGTTTGGATTATTGGGCGGGTTATTAGGAAAAGCAATTCTTGACAGAGCGGGTAATACCGATCGTTAATCAGCGCAACCTGAACGGGAAAGTAATTGTAACCGATTGAACAAAATTTTCTCCATCTTTTAACTTTTCAAATCTCCATGTTCTCAATGCTGTGATACAGAGATTGTCAAGTTTTGGGTCAAGTTTTTTTACAGGAACCACACTTCCAACACTGCCATTTGGTAATATGGTGAATGATAATACAACATTTCCTTCAATATTAACCCCGGATGGATATTTGGGGATATTCCAGCTTAAAACTGCACGCTTCCCTTTACCACCCCAACCGATAGAATATCCAGTACCGTAGGTTGTTCCACCTGTTGTACCGGGATTGGTTGTTGTCCCTTTTTTATCCTCTTTCCCTTTTTTTGAATCAGCATCTTTAGGTTTTGTTTTCACACCATCTTTGTCGGTGTTTTTGGCTTCGGGTGTCTTCACCTTTTGATCTTTTTTCTTGTCTGAAGCGTCCTTTTCTTCCTGTGTAACATCCTTGTCAGATTCCTCAGCAAAATCTCCTTTTTTCCCCGCATCACCACCTATATCCTCCGGTGTCTCAATTTCCATAACAATGATATTTTTTTGCGGGGTATCTGTGATTTTGCCGCCAAAATACATCGTAAACATCAGGAGAAACCCGATGAGATGTAATACAAGCGACACGCCAACAGAAATACCACGCTCTTTATTCAAAATTACTCTTCCTTTACTGCTTCGCGTTTATCTGTTTCAAGGGTAAATTTATCAAACCCCGCTCCCTTCGCCGCATCGATCACCATGACAACTTTTTCAATTGCCACATCTTTATCTGAGGCAATTATCAAATTAGCTTCATCAGATTTTGAACGAAGAGTTTTTAGTCGTCCTTCAAGTTCGGGTTCGGCAACAATTGTCTCACCAAGATAAAAAGTGCCTTCTTTTGTAATTGTGACTACAAATTCGGAAGGTACAACCTGCTCTGAAGTTTTTGAACCGGGCAGTTTTACCTTCACTCCCGACTGAACTACATACTGCGAAGTTATGATAAAAAATATCAATAAAAGCATCACCACATCTGTGAGTGATGAAAACTGGAACTCAGCCAACGACTGGTTTCTTCTTTTAAATTTCATATCTGTACCTAAAAATCGACATCAAGTTCAGATTTATGTGCCGTCTGACCATGGCTTACATCTTCAAGAGTATCAATTACATCCGTTGAGATCGCTTCCATATTCAAAACAACTCTGTTTATTTGACTAAGTAAAAAGTTGTAGGAAATTAAAGCCGGAATACCAACCACCAATCCAAAAACTGTAGTTATTAATGCTTCATAAATACCACCGGCAAGATCTGCGGGACTTGCGTTACCTCTGAGCTGTTCCACTGTCATAAATGCCTGTACTAAACCGGTAACCGTTCCTAAAAATCCCAATAACGGAGCTGCTCCGGCAACGGTGGCGAGCACCCAAAGTCCTCTTTCGAGTTTTGCAATTTCCTGATTTCCTGAATCTTCAATCGCTTCTCTTACACGCGCATAACCATATTTATGTTTTCGTAAACCTTTTTTAATGATAGCAGCTATCGGCGACTTATCACCTTTTAATACCTGAATTGTACCCGACACGTCATTTTTCCTTAAAAGCGTCTCCACAGTAAGAATAAATCTGGGAACATTTACATTTGCTTTTCTTAGAGATATCAGTTTTTCAATTATTACTGCCAATCCTATAACCGAAAGCAACAAAATGGGCCACATGACCACGCCGCCTTTAAAAAACATTTCTATGAGATTCATCTATTTTTTTCCGTTCTCTATTTTTCAATTTGGGGTTTAATGTATTATTAACCTCACGGGCTTTTTCTTCTTTATCAAAAGGACCAACTCTTACCCTGTACCAAACTCCATCTTCACCTGCAACACCACTCTTTTTGATTTTCATGACAAATGATTTGTAACCTTTTTTCTTAAGCTCTTTTGCAAGTTTTTCTGCTGTATCAAATGCTCTGTGTGCAGAGATCTGAACATAAAACTTCTTGCCCGATTTAAAGATGAAATCGGCAATCTTTGTCTCTTTAACTTTATTTTTTACCGCATCCTGGAGTGTAATGTTCCCGTTATTGGAATTTTCATCACCTTTTTTAGTCGTTTTTTTGTCAGCTTCCTTTTTACCCTTGTCATCCTTCTTAACTTTTTTTGTCCTCTTCCGCAGCGGCACTGTCGAAAGTCACAAACACTTTATAAGTTTTTTCGGTTGAAGTATCATAAAGTACAGGATTTAAAGTACCATTCTCCTCTACCTCAAAATACCTGCCGTCTTTGAATGCGGCACCTTTAATATTAACTTCGTTTTGAGTGTCTTTGTTAAAAGGATACTCACGATTATCAGCCAAAAGGTTGCTGTCAACTATCACCAATGCACCCTGGGCAAGATTTTCATCAGTTTTCACTGCATTTTTGCCTCTAAGGTAACCCGATGCTTGAAGAATAAAATATGTCGCAATAATTACTGCCAACACAATCAACATCTTTATTAGTACTGATAACTGGCTCTTTGGAGGTTCTGTTTCTTCTTCCATCGCTCGACTCTCATCTTTGATAGTATTTCCATTATCCTGTTCTTGAATTAATGGCTCTTGAGTAGATTCCTCGTATTCGTTTGTTGAAACATATTCCGGAGTCTCAACCAACGGCATCTGAGTATTTATTAAATCTTCACCGGTATTTTCGGAATCCTGACCTTTAATCTCTCCATGTGCATCCAGATGTTTAAATGAAGTGGGCTCATCAGGTACCGCCACCTCATCATATAAAGGTATATCAATTAGTTCAGGTTCTGCTTCTTCTTTGCGATCGGCAACCTGTGGTTCCACTTCCTCGGGAAGTTCCATAAGTTCCGGCTCTGATAACTGCTCTTCTTCCGTGACTGAAGCTGCTAATTTTTCGGGATTTTCAATGACACCGTCAAAAAAAGACTCATCAAACATCAATTTGTCTTCATCGGATTCCGACTCAACAACCTCTTCCACTTCATAAACATTTTCATCTTTGTGTTGAATCAGATCGTTAAGGGATTCAATTTCCTCATCCCCCATCTGCTCATCTGCGGCTCCAATTTCGACGGTTTCGATTTCATCAGGGATAATTTCTTCTTTGCCTTGAATCAACTCGTTAAGAGAATCAATTTCCTCGTCATCCAGCTGCTCTTTATCAGTTCCAATTTCAACTGTTTCGATTTCATCAAGTATATTTTGTGCCTCTTCTCCAAGAGATTCATCTAGCTCTACATGTTGTTCCGTCTGTGAAATATCTTCATCTTCCGTTTCCACAACAAAATCCTCTGCAGTGCCGGCTTCAAACTCAGTTTGAGCTTCAACTTCTTGTTCTGACTGAGTCTCACTATCCTGATCATCTTCGGATTCTGGTTCATCACCGGATTCAAGTCCAACAACCGCTAATTCTTCGGGGATAACTTCGTCATCCACAACAATAACAATTTCTTCAGAGGATTCCTCGGATTCCACCTCATCAAGAGTTTCAACTTCAGGGACATCAGTTAAATCTTCTATATCTGCAAATATGCTGATTCTTTGTTTTTTTCGGAACCACTTCCTCCGATTCAACAACTATCTCATCCTGAGTATCTTCACCTTCCTCAACTTCTTCTTTTATCTCTGGAATTTCCAGGAGTAACTTCTCTGTTTTCTTCTTCTGATATTTCTTCAACTTCGAGTTCTTCTGAAATTTCTACCGCGTTGATCCTCAGGTTCCTCTAACTCATCAACCAGTTCATCTTTTTCGAGAATCTCCTCACTTAATTCAACTTCTTCATCAGGTTCGGGAAGTTCGTCTGTCAATTCGATCTCTTCTTCGGGTTCGGGAAGTTTATCAACCAATTCAACTTCTTCTTCAGATTCGGGAAGTTCATCAGCCAATTCGATCTCTTCCTCAGTTTCGGGAAGTTCGTCTGCCAATTCGACCTCTTCCTCTGATTCGGGAAGTTTATCATCCAATTCAACCTCTTCCTCGGATTCAGGAAGTTCGGCATCCAATTCAACCTCTTCTTCAGGTTCGGGAAGTTCGTCAGCCAATTCAACTTCGTCCTCGGATTCAGGAAGTTCGTCTGCTAATTCGATCTCTTCCTCGGGTTCAGGAAGTTCGTCAGCCAATTCTACCTCTTCCCCGGGTTCGGGAAGTTCGTCTAAATCAACAGTTTCTTCGGTATCTATTGAATATTCTTCAGAAAAATCATTTAATTCTTCATTTATAACTTCATCAATAGATTCTACCGGTGGTTCGGGTACTTCAACAAGACTTTCCAGGAAATCAGTTACCTCATTCTCATCGGTAACCTCTTTTTTTAGGGACTCATCTTCTTCGGTGACAGGGGTGACTTTAATTCCTCCTGAAAATATCGAATAAGTCTCTTCATCATCCTCCTCGTCTTCAGGAATAACTACAGAGGAATGTGTAAAGACTACTTCTTCCTCCTCTGAATTCAGAAAATCGGGTGTTACGGGTTCATCAGTCTCTTTTTCAGGATTGATTCCAAGATCGGAAAAAAGATCAGGTTCTTCACTATAAGATGATTTTATCGTCAGCTCTTCCTCTTCTTCAAAGGCTCTCGACAACGGATTTACCTTCTGAAATCCGTCCTCGGAATCTTCAAAAAGTGGAATATCGGGTCTGTCAGTATATCTTTCACTTTTTCTGTCCTCCTCGAGTAGAATTCTGGACAATCTTCCGCCCCCTTTTTTTACAAATCCGGGGTCATTTAAGGAAAGAACATCATTAAAAAACTCATTAACCTTGGGAGATATGTCAATTTCAGGGGCTCCCTGTCCATCTCCATCAAATGAAAGAAATTCATTAACTCTCAACCTCTCGGAGGCTCTGTCTTCCAAAACAATTTCTTCAATTATCTCGAGTTTTTCATCAAAAAATTGAAGAACCTCTCCATCGCCGCTGTCTGATGGTTTGCGTTTAACAAAACAAAACTCGTGAAGATTATAAACCGTACCCGGTTCAAAATTCTTTTTTGCGAGATGCATGAACTGACCAAGAAAATCAACCATCTGCAACTCAGTGCCGATAAACCGGTCCAGTATCTTATATAATATGCCGTCTTGACTCATTTTTAAAAACCTAAAAGTGATCCACAAATTAATGAAATCTTCTTAAACAATTCAAGTGTTTCTTTCACTATTTTCTATAACTTGTTTAATATTTATTAGTTACCATGAAAATTGTACTCCCCCATGATATTTAGACCCGGAGTTTCATATTTGCCCCACTTCATAATCTTGGTGTTCAACAAGTCGGTTCCACTAAGGAATATCTTAATATTTGGTATATAATTGTACTCAACATTAATTCCGAGGTCAATTCCGCCGTCAATTTCAATTGTATTACCAATATCTGCAAAAGATTTCCCTATGTAACCAACTCTTATATCAAAACTGATTGTTTTGTCATAATTGTTTCCATAAGCAGCGTAAGCTTCAAACTGTGGAGCATAAGGTATCTGCTTTGAAAAGTCGTCCTGAATTGTATTAAACTTCACTTCGCCTACAAATCTTCCAAATATTCCGGGATGGAAAGTGGCAGAGAAAAATCCCTCAAATCCTTTTACATCCGCTCCCGACATTGTAAATAACCCTCGTGAAGCCGACTCCTTATAATACGGGTAGGCGTCAGACATAAACCATGAAAGCCCTGTTTCAAACTCAATCAGTTTTTCATATTCATATTTCAGGACAGCATTTAGATTATGTTTTTTCCTGAGAACAGAGAATGCCGAACTGTCGGCAAGTTTAAAGTATTGGTTTGCAGCAACTTTATCCTGATTAAAAAGAATGGTAGTTGAAGGATTGTAAGATGCAATCAGGAATAAACCATTCATAAATCTGAGGGAGTATTTAACCACAGGTGACAAATATGTATCATTAGGTGTCGAGGTTATGTCGATTCCGCCCAAAAGTTTCATTGTTCTGCCAACCACAATACCGCCCAACCCGCTAACCTGTAAAAAATTATTCTTAAAACTGTTTCCGGAAGAATCAGTCAGGTTTTGTTGTCTTATTGCGATATTTGAAAATATCTCGATAAATTCATATCTCGTGTTAAAAAAACCTTCGGCAGAGATAAGATTTTCACTGAATTGTCCAAGATTCTGGGCAAACAAATCACCTTTTAGTTTTGCTCCATATTGCAAATACTCATAAGAGAGGTTCCTGAATCCAATTTCGGGATTAAAGTAGCTGTTGTCTCTCGATCTGGTTGGATCATCACTTGCATAAAATTTAAAGAGTGATTTTTCATGCTGAAACTGGCAAAATATTCGGTCCCGGGATCAAGCAAACTGTCATTGTAACCAAAATATTTAATACCCGCATTTACAGCAAAATTGGTTTCATCCGCATTGTCGATAAAAGCTTGCCTCCGCTTAAAGTCGCCGCCTGCAAAAAGAACAACATCTCCCATTGGAGCGCTAATAAATCCTTTAATTGCAGGTTGAAACATATTTCCAAAACTGCCTGAGACATATCCTGTTGTATATTCTGATGTATCACGAAGGATTTCTCTTGCCACTTTGGGATCAAAATCCTTTGTAAGCGCCAATATGGAATCACCTATTTTAGGTCTTTTAAAATTATCCGACAAAATTGAATAAAAATCGGGATTTATTTTATCCCTCGGTGGAAAATCGTACGATCTTAAACCTGTAATAACAAAACTTGGCAGTTCCACTTCCGGCTGGGCTTCAACCTGAGAAACTGAAACCAACAAAAGCAGAATAGTTACCAATAATAATTTTTTATTTATCATTTTTTCTTCTTCTTAATTTCTTTAAGTTTTTTAGAGGCTTCTTTACCATAATCATCATCGGGATGGCCTTCAATCAGTTTTTCAAGTATCGAAATAGCCTTTTTATTATCTTTCAATTTTACATAAGAATCTGCAAGTGTCAGATACGATTTAGCCAGCCACTCAGCAAATTCTCCAAAGACAGATTCAACTCTCACAAATGCCGTGATTGCATCTTTGTAATCCCCTTTTTCGTAATAAGCAGTTCCAAGCAAATATTGCGCTTCAGCCCCGATAACATCCTCACGCCTCATGGACACTGCCATAAATGCCTTCACTGCATTTTCATAACGCCGGTTTTTAAGTTCAATCTGACCTTTCATGATATACGATTTATCGGCAAATTGATCTCCAACAAAAGTATTAATTACTTCATCAAACTGATCATAACCGGAAAGAGTATCACCCTTTGCGAGGAATAGCATTCCTTTTAAGTATTTAAGCTCCGCAACTTTTTGATCCTTCGGATACTTTTCAATTGTTCCATCAATCATTTTACCGGCTTCTTCGTAATTTCCTTCCGAGAAGAAGATGTAAGCCAGTTCAACGGATGCAAGAGATGAGAAGTTCGTGGTGTCATACTTCTCCAACACCCATTTAAATGAGTTTGTCGCTTGTCCACTTTCACCGGAAGACTGATAAGATTTACCCAACCAGTAATATGCCTCGGCGAGGTGGGGTGATGCAGGATAAAACTCTATAAATGCAAGATAATTCTCTTTTGCCCTGCTGAAATCACCTGCATTATAAAAGAGTTCAGCCCTTTTCAGATAGAGTCTGTCAGCATCTTTTAATCTTGGGTTATTGGTCAGAAAGTTTTCAATAAGTGTAAATGCAGTGTCCTGTTCCCCCAAAGCGAAGTAGCTGAAGAAAAGTCCATTAAATGCATCATATACCTGGGGTGAATTTGGAAATTCGATCAGCACTTTTTCATAATAGATAGCGGATGTCGAAAACTGCTCCATGTTGTAGTAGCAGTCCCCCATATTGTAATAAACAAGCGGTACAATTTTTTGATCGTCAGAGGTTTCAAGAAATTCGTTATAACTTGTGAGAGCTTTCTCATAATCCTGTGATTTGAAGTAAATCCAACCAATAAGAAATCTTGAATTTTCTTCCAGTTGAGTCCCTTTCGCCTCCCTGATTACCCGTTTAAGCTCCTTAATTGCTTCATCCTTTTTCCCCATGTTAAACAGAGTCAAGGCGTAGTTGTAGCGCATAAGATTTCTATCTGTTTGTTCACCACCTGTCAAAAGGTTGTCATACATTTTAGCTGAATTCTCAAAATCACGCGTTGCATAATAACATTCTGCAAGTCTTACTTTTGAGTCAACCAGTCTCTCATCTTTTGGGAATCTTCCGATGTAATCGAGAAATGTAAACTTGGCATTCTGGTAATCTTTAATATTGAAGTACGAATAAGCCTTTCCATAAAGTGAAAGTTTGCCAAATGAACCATTATCAGGATTCACTCTGCTGTAATAATCGAGTGATTCTTTAAACTTCATTTTTTTGAAAAAGACTTCACCGAGGTAAAAATTGTAAACATCGGGCTCAAATCCGGTCCTTTTTCCCTCAATATCCCTCAGAACATCATACGCTTTGTCATAACTTTCCATCAGAAAATAACAAACACCGAGACCCAACTGACCTCTTGTATAAAGATCACTGTTTTTTGGAGAAAGCTGCGATGCCACCTCAAAGTTGGTTATCGCTTCAACATAATTTTTTTTGTTCGAATTTAGCTCACCCAGGTAAATATTCGCTTTAGCTCGTATGCCATAATCTGCAACATTCCTGAGTGCATCAAAAACAGCATAAGCCTCATCGACCTGACCCAGTTCAATCAATAAAATCCCCTTACTGATCTTTGCAACATCGATGTACGGGCTTTTAGGTTGAGCACCGATATAATCGTTAAAAAGTCGTAAAGATTTTTCATTGTCTCTCATGTATCTTTGGGTTTCTGCCTCCCAAAAACCTGATGCAATTGCTATTGAATCTTTTCCAATCGTTAAAGAAGAGAAAATTGAGTATGCAGAGTCATATTTTTCCTTTTGAAATTTGCACCATGCCAATCCGTATTTGGCTTCTCTTCCAATGGGACTGTCTTTTTCCTGTTTAACCAGTTTCGAAAATTCTTCTTCGGCTTTTTGATACTCTTTTGTATGAAAAAGTGAGGATGCAAGAATCAGAGTTGCTTCTTTTTTCTTTTCAGGTGGAAGATTCTGGAAATCGGGTCCCATTAACTCAAGAATCGCCTTTTCATATTCCCCTGCCTTGTAGTAACTCACTCCCAGTTTTATCTGAGCTCCAAGTGTATATGGATTATCGGGGTAATTGTTTAAAATCTCTTCATATATATTTGCAGCTTCCTCAAAATGTCCAAGATATTCATGACACTCGCCAATATAAAAGAGGGTCTCGATCTTAAATTTGTTTGTGGTTTTTTGTGCTTTAGCCTGTTCATAATAAAAAAGAGCATCGTTATATTTTTTTTCATTACGATAGGTTTCACCCAGATAAAACAAAACACTCCCATAATTTGCAAAACCGGGGTAATTTCTGGCAAAGGCCATAAGTTTTACTCTGGCTTTTTCAATCTGTCCATTGTATATATAAATGAGTGAGAGTTTGTAGAGTGCAACTGCACGAAAAGAAGTGTATTCGAACTTGTTAACAAGATATTCATATCCCGCCATGGCGCCGCCATATTCGCCCAGATTAAACAATGCCTCGGATGCGTAAAACTTGGCAGAAGCATATAATTCATCTTCCGGAATTTTGATCTTCAGGAATTTTTCAAATAAAATGTACGACTCATAGTATCTGCCATCCTGGAAAAACTTCACAGCGGAGTAATAATCCTGTGCCGTTTGTCCCTTCAATAAATAAATTGGTAGTATGAGGAGGAGGATCAGTGTTCTTAAATTCATATAAAAACTTTATAAATTATTGTAAAAACCATGATTGAGTCGATTTTATTCCGGCTTTTCTTCACAAAACAAAATTGACTCATTGTGGATATTTCGATCTTCTTTCAACGAAAATCACACAAAATTGGAAGTAATAATATAAGGAAATCAAGCCTTGAAAAATATGAAGTAATTAATACCATCACTTGAGAAGTGTCTCGATTTTAAGGCAAATGCAGAACATTCCCCTTTAAAACAGAAAAGCAGTCCAAAAGGACTGCTCACTGAATTTCTGGTGCGGAAAACGGGACTTGAACCCGTACGGGTCTCCCCACACGCCCCTCAAACGTGCGCGTCTACCAATTTCGCCACTTCCGCAGAAATTAGACTACAAATCTAAGGTTTTTTTCGATTTTATGCAAATCTTAAATCGTTTTGCTTAATCTTTTTTTAGAAGATCCCGCAGTTCCCGTCTGAAATTTCGCTCAAAAACTATATACTTGGCATGGGATTCAGGGTCCAGAATTTCAGATAATGAAGCTATGAACTGATGTTGCATTTGGCGGGTCTGATCCATATACTGACTGAATTCTGCTATTTTCGCAGTAATTTCTTTGTTTTTTGAACCATCCTTATTGTCCTCAATCAATTCTTCCATCTCATCGAGAATCCGGTCGGCTTTTTCATTCCTGTCTTCCATAACTTTTTGATGATCAGCGCGTCTTGAAAAGAGTTTTAACATCGTTTCTTCTTCAAGATTAAGTGTCTCAATAAGTTTAACCTTTTCAAGTTGCTCAAGTTTTTTCATGGGGTCACCACCACGATTCCGGAATTTACCTCGTCCCCCTCCCGGCTGGGCATCTGCTGAGCTCACAACAAGTAAAAGTGCAGTTATAAAAATGAAGATGTATTTCATTGTGTTCCTCAATTATCTGTCGGATTTAATTGTTTTGAAAATTTTTCAAAATCCTCATCGCTGAGATTTTGTACAAGATCAACCAGTGTTATCCCGTATTTATCGGCTATTTCAACCAATGTGGCACCATTCAACTCGAATAGAGAAGAATAAACACCCTCAAAATCGGTATGGGTTGCTAAAACTTCATCATCAACAACTCCCGTTCCGGAGTTTATGATAACGGCTTCCTTTTCTGTATTCTCCATAAAAGGTGCACTTGTGGGAGCTGTATAAACATATCTTGGTTGTGCCACCGGTTTAACTTCAGCTTTCAAAATATCATCAACCACAGGTTTCAGTGATTCGACCGATGTTACCAACTCTGATGGAACAGTTTTCTGAGCAGTTGACTCAATAGATGTATTTTGCCATGGCTGAACCACAAACAAAACCACCACAGCGGCAGCTAAGACCAAACCACTTGCATATTTTGCAAAAAGTGGAAAAACCATCCGATTTTGTTTTGCAGCCACTTTTTCTCTGAATCGTGGCAACACATTCACAAAATAATCGGTATCCGGTTCAATCTCCGAGATTGATTTTAGTGTTCCGAGTGATTCCTTAACTTTCAGATAATCCTTATAAAGAAAATCATCCTGTTTAAGTTCCAACTCGAAATTGTCAGAGGCAGCTTTACCCTGTCTGCCGTCCAAGTATTCGTAAATCCGGTTCTTTTTTTTCCATACTCTCTCCATTAGAGAAGTTACTTTATTTAATGCGTGAAAATAATTTGCTTTTAATCCGCCGACGCTCTTCCCCGTCACCTCGGCAATTTCTTCGTAACTTAGTTCGTCGAAGTGGCGCATCACAAAAACTTCCCGTTGTTTAATCGGCAGTTCCTTTAATACCTTATCGAGCAGCCTGAGCTTCTCTCTGTTTTCTACATCACGAACAACATCTTCGTTCCCTGAAATGTCAGGCATTTCCTCTTCACCTATCGAAAAGAACCGTTTTACCTTGTTCTTATTGATCAGGTTGAGAGATCTGGTATAAGTAATCCTGAATATCCATGTATATAGAGATGACTCAAATTTGTAGTCTTTTAATTTCTCGTAAATCACCATCAGCACTTCCTGCAATATATCATCAGCATCGAAGTGATTGCCTGTGAGGCGCCTCGCATGCCAGTATATCTTTTGCTGATATTTTTTTACGATATGATTAAAAGACGACTCATCACCTCTTAAAAATCTCTTTACAAGTTCTTCGTCAGTCATCAATACTTATTATTGGATTTTACGATTTGACATCAAAACATTCCATTTGGTTTAAAGTAATATAGTAAATTCTTTCCATATCATCCTTTTAAACCTTTTGCATCGCCACAGGTGTCACAGTAACAGAAAGTTGAAAATTTCATAAACACAATGGAGAAATAAATGAAACGCTTAATATTAACATCAGTGCCCACGCTAATCCTTGCACTCTTCCTTTCAGGTCTGGCATTTGCACAACCGGGAATGGATAATCCAAAAGGTGACAGATGTATAAACAAACTGGACCTTACTAAAGATCAGGAGACCAAAATTGAAGCTCTTAGAATAGAACACCAGAAAAAGATGGTGGATATGAGAGCTGAACTTGAAAAAGCCTTACTCGACAAAAAACAACTGCTCGCCAAAGGTGATTATTCAAGAAATGACTTTATTAATGTTACCAATAAACTCTCAAAAATAAGAGAGACAATGAATACCTCAAGAGCAAATCACCAGATGGATATCTATGGTATGCTTGACAAGACCCAGAAGGAAAAATGGAACAGTTTTCAATCTGAACACCCCGGAAAAGGTGGCAAAGGTTTTAAAGGTTGTGGTAACGGACCCGGCAACGGAAAAGGTTTCCACCGTGGCGGTGGTGACGGAGCCGGCAACGGAAAAGGTTTCCACCGTGGCGGTGGCAGAGGTCAAGGTAGAGGAATGGGATACCGTGACGGAAGGTGCTTTAAATAGAATAATCATATTCCTCCAAAATCATGATTAACAAAAAGACTGTCCACGCTCCTGGACAGTCTTTTTTTGTTTATTTTTACACATCAGATATTAATTTGGAATAGATCAAAAATGTTAAAATACTCACTCTTCTTTTTGTTAATTGTAACCACCTTTGTGTCAGCCCAGATTATGAAACCGGAAAAATTTTCGGGAGAAATTGATCTTGAAGTAGGATATGACTATCTCGCCTACCTCCCCGATGGGTATGACGACACTTCTAAAAATTTTCCGCTACTCATCTTCCTGCACGGTTCAGGGGAAAGAGGAAATGACCTCGAGAAAGTGAAGATTCATGGAGTACCAAAACATATTGAAAAGGGAGAAAAATTCCCGTTTATTGTTATCGCCCCTCAATGCAAACCCAAACAATGGTGGAAGGGGCACGAACTTGTCGCTCTTCTCGACCACATCGAATCAAAATACAGAGTGGATAAATCGAGAATTTATGTGACGGGACTAAGTATGGGTGGATCTGGTACATGGTCGATGGCACTGGAAGCACCAAACCGTATCGCAGCTATAATTCCTGTTTGTGGCGGTGGACTCCCCCATCGCATCTGCGAAACAGGAGGAGTCCCCGTTTGGGCATTCCATGGTGACGAGGATTTTGTAGTTCCTCTATCAGAATCCGAGAGAATGATAGAAGCCTCAAAAAAATGTGGAATTGAGGCAACATTGACCATTTACAAAGGTGTAAACCACAATTCGTGGGATACCACCTATTCAAATCCCGAAATTTATGAGTGGTTGTTAAGACATAAAAGATAATTTTTAACTATTTAATGCTTATTGCAACTCCACCCGATCTTGCAAGTTTAACTTTAATCTTTGATTCGGATGTGACGGTTTTTGTCTCAATTTTGTACAACATTGGGTTTTCATCCCAGCTTGCACCGTCACCATCCATATAAAATTTAGCTGTGAATGAGGTTCCTTTTGGTAGGAAATCGAAAGCTATTTCCATCTCTCTCTCATTTTCATCGGTTATTCCTCCAATGAACCACTCATTTATCCCTTTCGCCTTTCGTGCTATCAGGAGATAATCTCCGGGCTCCGCAGAAAGTACCTCTGTATCATCCCAATCCACCGCGACATCTTTGATAAATTGAAATGCATCAGGAAATCTTTCATAATTTTCAGGAAGATCCGCTGCCATCTGCAATGGACTGTACATAGTTACATAAAGTGCCAACTGTTTTACTAAAGTTGTGTGCACCTGAAACTTGCTTCCTGTAGTGTAATAATCCATTTTAGTCTGAAAAATCCCCGGGGTGTAATCCATTCCACCACCCATTATCCGGGTGAAAGGCAAAATCGTTTCGTGCTCAGGTGGATTTCCCCTGCTCCAACCATTAAATTCATTTCCCCGGGCAGCTTCAGCAGAAATCCAGTTTGGCCAGGTTCTGCTTTGTCCTGTTGGACGACTTGACTCGTGAGAGTTTACCATAATTTTATATTGAGCAGCTTTCTCGGCAACCCTGAAGTAGTGAGAGACCATCCATTGTCCGTCATGCATTTCACCTCTGGGTATAATTCTGCCAACATATCCCGTCTTTACTGCGTCATATCCATTATCTTTCATGAACCTAAACGCTTCATCCAGTCTTCTTTCATAATTTGTTGCCGATGCACTGGTCTCATGGTGCATTATCAATTTTACTCC
This sequence comes from Ignavibacteriales bacterium, assembly GCA_016714125.1. GTDB lineage: Bacteria > Bacteroidota > Ignavibacteria > Ignavibacteriales > Ignavibacteriaceae > UTCHB3. The sequence continues at coordinate 129,667 of JADJNX010000022.1, forward strand.
CTTACTTGCAGCGTACCTCTGAAGTTCTTTTACATCAAAATCAGGATATGGAGTAACAAAATCGAAAACATTTTCTTTCCAGTTCCCAAACCAGTCTTCCCACCCAACATTCCATCCCTCAACCAAAACACCTGCAAAACCATTTTTTGCAGCAAAATCGATATAGTATTTGGTTCGTTCTGTGGTTGCCCCGTGTCTGCCGTTTGGTTTCACTTTCGACCAGTCGATCTCCCCCAGTTTAATATTATTGATATCGGAGTAATTCCAGCTTGATTTATTAACATGCAATTCCCACCAGATACCAACATATTTTTGTCCTTTTATCCAACTTACATCACTAATTTTTGAAGGTTCATTAAGATTGAGAACCATCCTTGAAGTCAAAATATTCTCAGCCTTTTTTGAAACAATAATTGTTCTCCAGGGGGTGGAACATGGCGCCTGCATGTATGCAATATTTCCAACCGCATCGGGTGCAAACGCTGTTTTAAGTGAAAATTCTGATTTATCAACCAACAGATGCATAACGGGATAATTGGTTACGGCAGCTTCAAAAATATTGATGTAAACTCCATTGTCACTTTTCATCATCAGCGGAGTTTGCACTGCATTATGAGCGATGATCCTTCGTGTGCTTATCTCAAAAAATCCCTGTCCTTTTTCAGCATCCACTTCACTCAGTTTACTTGTCATATATGGATATTCATTACTGTCGAAATCACCCGGAATCCAAAAAGTTTTATGATCACCGGTTAATCTGAACTCCGTTTTCTCTCCCATAATCGTGAAATATCTCTGGTTTTCCATCTTTGGGAATTCATATCTGAACCCCAGTCCATCATTAAACAGCCGGAAAACAATTGACATCTCTTTTTTTGTATCAATGTTCTGGAGGGTTACCGTAAACTGATTATAATTGTTTCTGATCTCCTTTTGTTCACCCAATACAGGTTGCCATGTCTCATCAAAATTTGAATTTTGAGTTGAAACAATTGCGAGTTCATCAATAAACCCGGGATCATCCTTAATCATAATCCCCAATGCCGATTCTTTGATCACGTATTCCTTATCAAGTTTAAGAGTGTAATAGGGAATTCCCCCCTTACTCATCATAAAATCAAATTCAAGTCTCCCATCCGGGGATTTAAGCGCCTGGCTGATAATCAGTCCATTAACAACAATCATCAGCATTAATATTTTTTTAAGCATTTTTTTGTTTTTATCTAATTATTGAATAAAACCGTGATTTTTATTTCCCTTTGAATGAATAAGTATGTGTAATTTACACCAATAGTCCCGTTACAACGGGACTATTGGCTTTGATATCTCGGCTTCTTTTCCTCCAAATAAATTCGGAGTTTATTGGTTTAGCTACTCTGAGTACTACTCAAGTACTCAAGTACTCAAGTTCTCAAGTTCTCAAGTTCTACTTCAGCATAACCATCTTTTTAACCGAATAATGGCTTCCTGCTTTGATTGAATAGAAGTAAACTCCTGAGTTAACAGGAGTGCCGTTCAAGTTTTTTCCATTCCATTGAACAAAATGGATTCCGGCAGGTCTTACCTCGTTAACAAGGGTTGCTACTTCACTTCCAAGCAGATCATATACCCTTATTTGAACATCACCCTGAATTGGGGTTCTGTATTCAATAATGGTACTTGGATTAAAAGGATTTGGATAGTTTTGCATCAGTTCAAACTCTCCGGGAATCTGAGTGAAATCACCTTTTATTCCAACAGGAACATCAATTCCACCCGAGAAAGCCACTACTTTACCGTCTCTTGAACCCGCAAGAAACTCAAGAGTTCCATTCATGTCAATATCTCCCATCGCCCAAATTGCCTCGGCTGCATAGGAGTTTGTGCCTCCACCAAAAGCATAAGTAAAGAGAGTGTCGCTGTTTTTACCACCAAATACATAAATTTTGTTATCAAGTGAAGCTACACCGATTTCGGGATAACCATCTGCATTTACGTCACCAAGCAAACCGGTACCCAGATTATTTCCACTCGTTGGAATTGCTGCTATTGTCATACCTGTTTTTCCGCTAAGAACATAAATGTAAGGAGTTAATGCCTGAACAAGGACATCAGAAACTCCATCTTCATTCATATCATTAATTACTATCAGGTCTTCAACAAAACCACCACCTACCTGACCTGACCACCAGAGTGAACCGTTGGCAACATCCACGGCATAAACCTTGCCACGAATATCCCCTGCAACTATATACCGTTTGCCTGCGGAGGTGTCATATAGTTGATCAATTGCCCAACATGAAGCTTCGGTAGCGTAAGTCCACTGGAATTGCGCAAGATCGTTAAAAGCATAAATTTCAGCAGCAGTTGCATTGGAGAACCTGGTTGTTGAGGCTCCTCCACCGGGGTATGAGATGACCGCATCTTTCATCTTTTTGGCCTGTGAGTCGTCAATTCTCCAAATTTGAGCACCGGTTCTACCATCAAGCAGATAAACTGAAAAACGACCATTACCGGTAGATTCATTACCACTGGCTGACGCCAAAATATCAACTATTCCGTCGTTATTCCAGTCTTTTTTTCCATCAATTCCATTTACATCACCCTGGTCATAATTGATAGGGTCACCAAATTCCCAAATCATCTCACCGGTGGCTCCATCTATCATATAAACAGTCTCACCACCACCAGCAGTGCCGATGCAGACTTCCCCAATTCCATCACCGTTGATATCTGCTATGGGTTGAAGAGAGCCGACTCTTGAAACCGTGCCGGTGTTGTTATTGTTTGGAGCTGAAGAAAATTTCCACAAAATGTCGGCTCCCACTGAAGAATTTCCATTATATGCTATCGTCCAATAGTTGTCAGTTGCAACAATCATATCGGCGATGCCATCTCCATTTAGATCACCTGCTTTTTTAATATATTTAGCAGAGAGGTCCTGATAACTTGTTGCGGGGTTATCGGGAATTATCCCCTCCCACATCTTTGCTCCAAGCACAGAGTCCATGGGGATTACATTCGCTGCCAAAGGTATCTTATAATGAGGTGAATTGGAGGCATTGGAGTAAACCCGAAGGGTATCCTGAAGCAATCCATAAGTTAACGGATTTGTCCATACTCTGAAAGTTACTATTCCAACAGAATCGATTGTAAAATTGTCGTTTGGTTTAACAAAAGAGAATGTTTTAGTGTCAAACCTTATCGAATCAACATGCAAATCAGCAGAACCAAGATTCTCAAAACTGATTTCTCTGTATCCGGTACTTCTGATTCTCTTATTACCATAATCAATGGCAGGAACTGAAGAAGAGATTACGGGACCAACAAATATTCCTCTACCATTAAGTTTTACCTTGGAGAAGGCAAAATTGATATCGTTGTGGTAGATTAATACACTGTCTTTATAATATGCGGGGTTGGCAGGTGTGAAAGTAATCAGAATCTGCCCCATCTGATTTGGCTGAACTACAAATGGGAATGTCACATTTGTTGCAAAGGCACCGGATGAAAATCGCATCGAATCAATTTGCAGTGGTCCAGTTCCTACATTATTCATAAACACTTGTGATGTTCCATTTGAACCAATTTGAACATTGCCATAATCGATCTGGGTGGTAACCAACTGGATTTGTGGAGTTCCACTACCGCCAAGGTCAAACTTGTAGAGTGCTCGTTGTGTGCTGCTACCAATTACTCGAGCAATCAACCATAGATATTTCCCATCCCATGCCAAACCTCTTGGAGAAATGCTTGCACCCGTGCCTGCCGGAACGGGAAATGAAAAAAGTGTATCCTCTGTGGCTATGTTCACAGCATAAATTCTTTCGGCATCGCCTTCAAAATTTTCCATTACATAAAAGAGGGTATCCCCTTTCATCATTACACCTTGAGCCTGGGTACCAAAAGTTGGGAGTGTGTCCACGAGCTGTTTGGTGGCCACATCAAGTTTATAAACTCCCGCGGATGTATTGGGATAATAAACGGTAAACCACAAACCACCATTGTCGTATGCAGTGCCACCCATATAAAAAGTTTGCATTGAAATGGAGTCAACCACAACTCCCTGAGTGGTTACTTTTCTGAAGTTATGTCGTGAAGTTAATCGTTCATTATACCAGAAATGAGTTCCATCCCAGGCAAGACCTTGTGATTCTCTAATGGTCGGATAATTTATTTGGATGCTGTCAACCACATTACCAAGAGTATCCATCCCGATCAGTTTCCCTTTGTTTCCGGTAGTAGAACTTGCGGAGGAAATCCACAGCTTGCCATTGGCATAAACGAGTCCGTATGCACTGTTATAATAGGCGACAGCCGGTAGGGGTATTGTTTTGACAAGAGATTGAGCGTCGATGCTCAAAATAAGAACAGTAAATAGTAAAAGAAATCTTTTCACTATAACCTCTCTTTTTAGATGGGGAGTTAGTTGCGGGGGTTTTCCTCGCACCATTTTTTTATATACAAAGCTATTTCAGGAGTTGGAGTACCCGGGGTGAAAAGTTCACCCGTTCCAAGCAATTTTAATTTTCCTTTGTCACCTTCAGGAATTATTCCCCCTCCGGTTAACAAAACATCATCAATTCCCTTTTCTTTCATCAGACCCAGAACTCTTGGGAACAGTGTCATGTGTGCACCTGAGAGAATACTTAATCCGATTACATCAACATCTTCCTGAACAGCAGCTTCAACTATCGTTTCGGGTGTTTGTCTTAAACCGGTGTAGATCACTTCCATTCCAGCATCCCGGAGAGCTGCGGCAATTACTTTAGCACCTCTATCATGACCATCAAGCCCGGCTTTTGCTACTAAAACTCTGATCTTTTTTTCCATTGATTCGATTCTCTCCGTTAAAATAGTTGTTTTTTGATCTTCTCAGCGTACGAATGCATCGTAATGGAATGATCATATTTCTTAAAGTTCAGTCTTTTAAAAACCTCATCGTCGTGGTATCGCGGTATAATATGATAATGCAGATGGAAAACAGACTGGGATGCTGCTATCCCCGTGTTGCATATAATGTTAAATCCATGTGCTTCAGTAGCTCTCTCAACAGCAAGTGCAATTTTTTGAAGCTGAGCAAAATAGTCTGCCATCAAGTCAGCCGGCATCTCCCTGAAGTCAGTGTAATGAGCAACAGGTACCACAAGAGTATGTCCATAACTCAAAGGTCTGATATCGAGAAATGAAACAATTTTATCATCTCTGAATATCATCCCCTCGTGTTCATCTTTATTAATGATACTGCAAAATATACAATCCATTTTAGAATACCAAATTCAGTTAATAATTCCTCTATGAAAATGAAAGTGCATAGGTTCTTGCCCGATAAAGGTCTTCGGGTGTATCCACAGATATGCTTTCAAAGTCGGTTTCAACGACTCTGATTTTGTAACCATTTTCAAGAATTCTAAGTTGTTCAAGTTTTTCTGCCTTCTCAAGTGAGGACTGTGGCAGTTTTGTATAGTATAATAAAAAATCTTTTCTGTAAACATATAACCCTATATGTTTAAAGAACTTACCGGCCGTTATTTCGGAAGTGATTGAAACAGAATCCCTGGAATATGGGATTGGAGACCTCGAAAAATAAATAGCGTTGCTGAAATTGTCAAATACCACCTTAACCGTGGAAGCGTTGTAGAGCTCTTCCTGGTTGGTGATTTTCTTGACGAGAGTGGAAACCTGTAATTTGGAGTCAACAAGAAGAGGCATAATCGCATCATCAATCAGAGCACCTGAGACAAATGGTTCATCTCCTTGAACATTCACGATAATATCTGCAAGAGGAAGTTGTCTGGCAACATAAGCAATCCTGTCTGATCCGGTCTGAATGTCAAGAGGGGTCATTACTACCTCACCACCAAATCTTTTTACTTCATCAAAAACTCTTTGATCGTCGGTAGCAACAATTATCTGCTCGATAAGTCGTGATTTTTTTACACTCCGATACACCCACTCAATCATTGGTTTATCAAGTATGGTAGCGAGGGGTTTTCCCGATTTGTCATCAAATCACTTTAGGAACTTTAAAAATCCATCTTCATGGTCAGGGCATTCAAAAAAGCTTCATCGTGAGTGATCGATTTTTGTGTAATGTCCTCACGGAGTGTTGCCTTGCTTCCTTCAATCGGATGATACAAAGGTTCAATGTCCGAGAGGTCCAGGTCATTCAACTGATCAACATATTCAATAATCTTGTTAAATTCCTTTGTAAACTGAATCAGTTCATCCTCTTCAAATTCAAGCATCGAAAGTTTTGCAACATACCTAACATCATCTACCGAGATACTCACGCTCCATCCTTTCCTTGTTTTCTATTATTTTGTTTCTGACTGTTGCCATCAACTCAAGCTCTTCTTTTTTTCCGATATTTCCTTCGGGAGGATAAATTGGTTTGTCATAATGAACATATACAGTTCCAGGTACAATTTTGAATTTACCACCGGCATTTGCCCGTTCTCTGGATCCAACAAGAGTAACGGGAACAATTGGATGTTTTACTTTCACCGCAAGATAAAATGCCCCGCGTTTAAATTCGTGCACTTCACCATCTTTACTTCTTGTTCCCTCTGCAAAAAGAAGAACCGAATATTTTCTTTCGTTTAGAAGTCTGTCAGCCTCTTCAATACTCTGCATTCCACTTTTTGGGTTTTTTCTGTCCACCGAAATATAAGGACCCAACATCAGTTGCCACCCAAAAAAGGGAATTTTTCCCAGCTCTTTTTTGAATATCATCACCATCCTGTTTGGTACGGATAGCTGCATTACAGGAATATCAAACAGACTGGAATGATTTGGAACATATACATAAGCCTTTGAAACATCAACATTCTCTTTTCCTGTCTCAACTATTTTTACGCCACTAATTTTGAGAATGCCCCAGGGGAAAACACGAGAGAGCCAAAAATAGATGTTATGATTCCTGTCAAAAGGCAGTGTGATGATACCAATTGTGGAACAACCGGTTATATAAATTACAAGAGCAATTATGCGGAGTATTGTCAACAGCAACTCACTAATTCAAATTACTTAAAAAGAAAAAATACAGTTTTAATCACTTTAATTTAACACTTCGTACTCAGTGGACAAAGTGTCATATCTCTAAAACCCCTTTTTTGATTATCCACCCCTCTTTGCCATTTGATAATCTTACAAGGTACCACCCCGAAAAGTCATTCAGGATTCTTAATTTATTCCCTTCATAAATTTGTGCCTCCTTCTTGCCGGAAACTTCGGGAACTTCAAAAAGAGTGATATTTTCATCCAGAACTACGACCTCAAGGAGATTTACCTCTCTGTCGTAACTGATGATAAATGCAGGAACTGACAAAACAAGGAGGATAAACAACACCGGGAGAACAATAAGAGAGTTCCGTTTGGATGCAAAATCCCGTTTTAACAGATATCCCGATATAAATACCAATCCACCAATAAAAATTATGAAAATTATGAAAAGCCAGCTCCAGCTACCGGTGAATCGGGAGATATCATCAAAAAACTTGAAGATAAAAAACTGTGGAATTATCGCAATTTTTTCTTTGATCTTCAAATTTTCATTTACAAGAAGAAGTTGGGCTCTATTATTCGCCGGGTCATACCTTAAAGCTCGTTCCAGATTTAGAATACTCTTTCCGGTCTCTCCCATTTTTGAATATGAATATGCAAGATTAAAATAGAGTTCGCTGCTCCTGTGACCTGACTTTAATAATGAATCATAGATGATCATCGCTTGTGAATACTTAGCCGATTTAAAGCAAGTTGGCCTCGCCAAACCGTTCCTCGGGAGTGGAAGCTTTTAGCAGGTTAAAACTTAACAAAAGAGAGATTATAAAACCAAACAAAATGATTTTTGAAGTTTTCATCAACCGTTAACCCTTCAAATCTTTGGATGATAACCGATGTCCTGTCATAAAACTCGTCCATTCTTTCCTTTTTACCATCCACAGGGGCAAAACGCATAAGTTCACAATCATCAAGCAGACTTCTGACATCCTGAGCAAGAGCCGGTTCTATTCCCGACTCAATTAGCTTATCAAAAACCAAACCCGAGGTAAATTCACTTTTTTGCAAAGAATATTTTGTCTCAAGATAACCCTCAAGTGCTGTTGCAGTTTCGGTAAAAAAGAGGTCATGGTTTGCAGTTTTCCTCATTTTGTCAGCAGTTACCAGTTTATCAGATGCAATTTTTCTTGCAGCATTTCGTTTGCGCAACTCAGGATCGGAGAGCCGAACAGCCTCCTTCTTTTTATAAAAAACAAAAAATCCTGCAGCAAAAGCCGGTAAAACAAAGAGTGTAATCACAAACCAAAGGGCAGGATAGGTAGGAACAGACTCATCCAAATCAATATCCCCTGTGAAGATATCAATATTTTCAGTTTCGTTTCCGGTTGCTCCCTCGTTGTATGAAACATCAGAAATGGTTAATGGAATCTCTTCAGTTTTTATTGTTTTAAGCTCTTTTGAGGCCAGATCAAAATATACAAAATCAACAGCGGGAAGGACATATTTTCCTCCATCTCTGGGTATCAGCACATATTCAATCGATTTTGAACCCGAGATAACCCCTGTTCTCACAATCGTTTTGTTGATGTTGGGATCGAGCACTTCAAAACTTTTATCAAACTCGATCTTGCCTGCATCCACCAATTCAATATTACCACTACCTGAGATTAATATCTCAAATCGAATTGGCTCATTTCTTTTATAAACTTTTTTGCGGGTGTTTGTTTTAACATTAAAATTTCCTACTCCTCCTGAAAAATTGACAATAGTCAAATCAACCGGGAGAGAGGATATTTCAACTTTTGCCGGTGTTGACGTTATTTTGTAATCGATTTTGCGGGATCTGTTAAAAAACGGATCATTAAAAAAATCGTCAGTTTGATTTTTGTTTCGAAGTGTTGAAACCTGAACCGGAAGAGTTAATATGATTGGTGAAATCTCAAGTGAACCGGTTTTTGTGGCAAAAAGTGCAGCCGTTTTTATTACACCTGCATAATAATTTCGACCATTGTAGGTCTCCATATCGAGCATAACCTGCCCCGGCATATCAATTTCTTCCGCCCAAAATCCTTCAAAAGTTGGAAGTTTTACATAGTTGGGATTATCGGGTTGAAGTGCAGGGTTAAAGTATAATTTATAGGTAACGGTAATCTGTTCCCCCACAAGAGCAGACTCTTTGTCAACTATTGTTCTGATGAATATCTCGTTTTGCAGATCCTGCTGAATGTCAGAGCCGGCTTGGGGATTTTTCCCTCCAACTCCTTTTTTAACAATCACTTTTACTGAGTTGGTACGAAAAGTTTTTCCTTCAATTTTGATGATAGCACCGGGTATCTCAAAAGTCCCCTCCTTTTTTGCGGAAAGGACATATGAATAACTTCCTGTAACATGTAAATCCATGTTAATCAGTGAAGTGCTTCTCGATTCATTTGGACCCGAAAAAACATAAAAATTGCCAAGATTTGGAGCGGTAAACCGTACCTCTCCCGTTGTTTTCATCTCAAAACTGAAAGAAAGTTCAAACTCCTGCCCAATCTCAACCTGTGTGTGACTGACAGTTGCTTTTACACTTTGTCCATATAGAGTTGGAATCAAAAGTAATACAAAAAAACAAAAAATGCCCTTGGACATCTTTACCAATCTTTTTCCCTCCCAAAGCCTTTCAACTGTTGGTTTTTCTTCTTTTTACGAAGATCTTTTTCTTTGTCTTTTAATGCATTCAGAATTTTTTCAGCATCTTCTTTACTCAGATTTTGGTTCTGTTTAGGGTCGCCTTGAGGTTGATTGTTTTGTTTATTATCCTTTTTGTCTTTATCCTGGTCTTTATTGTTGTTGTTTTGCTGATCTTTTTTATCATCCTTCTTTTCATCAGGTTTTGGAGGATCCTGCTTCTTCTCCTGATCGTCCTTTTTATCCTTCTTCTTTTCTTCTTCCTTTTTCTTTTTCTCTTCGTTCTCTTTTTGTTTCAGTTTTTTAAGAGTGTAAGAGAGATTATATTTTGCATCGGCGTCATTAGGATCAAGTTTTAATGCATTTTTATACGCTTCAACAGCAGATTTATACTCACCAGCTTTGAGCTGGGCATTTCCCAATGTTATACCATGCCTTCGACTGGAAATCGGCGTCTGTGCTTTTCCCAAGTGAGTTCTGAAAAGCATCAATCGACTCTTTGTAGTTCCTTTTTTATAATATCCTGCACCCAGATTAAAATCAGGAATCGCGGCCTTGTTATCAAGTTCGGTGCCTTTTTTAAAGAGTCCAATGGCTTCATCAAAGTTTCCACTTTCGTATTTATCAACACCTCATTGTTTGTCCCTTTTAAACTTTGAGCGACAAGTCCGATGGTAAAAATCAGCATAAAAATCAATAATTTCATCTATTTCTCCGGGCTATATTTACACAAAAACACATATTATTCTTCAATATGTAATCATCATTGTTTATCATCATTATTCACTTTCTGTTTCCTTCGATCCCTGATAAAAAACTCTGCAAACAGCAGAACTATCGCTGGAAAAGGAACCAATGAAACACTTCCTCATATTCCACCACTTTAAATGTTCCAAACTCCGATTTTTCGATGCTGCTTATCTCGTCGTAAAGTTTAACCAGATATTCTGAATTGTCGTCACTTCTAAAAAATTGTCCACCACCACTGGAAGCCAGTTTTTTAAGCATCGTTTCATCAACTTTTGTTACAACCTCTTCCCCCATTCCATCAACTTTATACCCCGTGACCATATCACCTGAATATATCGGAATTTTTGCTCCATCGGGTGATCCCAATGCAACTGTATAAACTCTTATCCCCTCGCCGGCAGCTTCCTTTATTGCTTCCTCAGCTCCCTTTTCATGATTTTCACCATCGGAGAAGATAATGACAGCTTTTCCTTTGTTGGTGGATGCAGAAAAAGATTTAATCGCAAGTTCCATTGCTCCGGCAATATCGGTACCTTGTTGTGGTATGCTCCCAATATCTATGGTACTCAATATCAATTTACCTATGGAATGGTCGAGAGTTAATGGAAATTGAAGATAACTCTGTCCTGCAAAAATTATCATCCCAATCCTGTCACCTGCCATTTTTTTAAGCATTATCTCAATATCGTTTTTAGCTTTTTCAAGTCGACTCGGTTTTAAGTCCTCTGCCGCCATCGAATTGGAAACATCCAAAAGGAAAAAAACATCGATTCCGGTCTGTTTTACTGTCTCAACTTTGGTACCAACCTGGGGTCTTGCCAGTGCTATAATCAACATTACACCTGCAAAAAGAAAAGGAGAAAACGGATTATTTCTTTTGTATAATCTTTGTTTTCAATCAATTCCGAGAACGAAACATCTGAAAAGAATTTGCGAATGATATCCTTTTTGCTCTGTAATAAAGGACAAAAAACCGGAATGATGGCAATTAATAAAATGATAAATAACAGATCAAATTCGTATGCAAATTTTAACATTTAGGGTAGCCTCCTCAACCAGGTGTAACCGAGAAATCGGGAGAGTAACAATAACACCAAGCCCGCGGTAACAAACCAAAGATATTTCTCCGATTTTCTTTTAAAAGAGCTTACTTCAATGCGTGTTCGTTCAAGTCGATCAATTTCTTTGTAAATACTCTCAAGCTTTTGGTTATCGGTTGCTCTGAAATATTTACCACCTGTTCCGGCAGATATTTTTTGAAGTAGAGGTTCATCAATCTCTACAGGTACCATAACTCTTTTAGTTCCAAAAGCATCAGGAATATCATAAGGAGCTTCCCCCATCGTTCCAACTCCAACAGTGTAAACTCTTACCCCAAATTCCTTTGCAATCTCTGCAGCAGAATTGGGATCAATCTCACCGGCATTATTAACTCCATCAGTAAGCAAAATGATAACTTTACTTTTACTTTCGGAATCCCTTAACCGGTTCACCCCACTTGCAAGTGCGTTCCCGATTGCGGTACCATCTTCGAGAAACCCACCCTGAATTTCGTCGAGCAGGGTAATCACAGCAGCGTGATCAACCGTAAGGGGGCATTGTGTGTAGGCATCTTTGGCAAAGACCACAAGACCAATCCTGTCATTAGTCCGTCCCGTTACAAATTCGCGGGTAATCATTTTGGCAGCTTCAAGTCGATTGGGATCAAAATCTTTTGCAAACATACTCCCGGAAACATCGAGTACTACGCAGATATCAATTCCCTCCGCATAAACACTCTCTTCTGACAACTCGCTTTGGGGTCGAGCAAGTGCAATTATCAAAAGAATTAATGCAGCTATGTTTAAATATTTAGGCAGATTACCTAATTTTGATCTTATATCGCTGAATTCAGAGGCACTTCCCGCCTTTGGGTAAAAAATTGCAGATCGTCCTTCCCCCTTTTTGCGCAAATACCATACAATAAATGGAATAGCAAAAAGCAGAAGAAGAAACCAGGGATACTCAAAGCCAATTCCGTTAAACACTTTTTGCCCTTCCGGAAATGTCCCTGTCACATTCTTTCATGAGAGCAATGGCACCGGCAATATAATTGCCACTCTCAAGATCGGACGGAATATATTTGGCAAATTTCACCATGTCGGCTCTGGTCAGGAAGTCGTCAACCCCGGAAATTATATCTTGAGAGCTCCCTTTTTTTTCGAAGTTTCGAAATTGTTTCACGCGTGGTAAGTTCGAGTGATGGGAATCCATACTCCACTTCAAAATACCACCTTACGGTATCTGAGACTTCACTAAAATGCTCTTTATGTTTTAAATTCAGAATATATTCCTTTTTCTCCACTTCATTTAATTTCTCAAGAGCTTTTTCAAAGTTTGTAAGAATCTTGATCGGTTCAGGAACAATCTTTTCTTCCACCGGTTTTTTGGTGAATCGCCTGTAAATCAGGTATCCAAGCAAAGCTACCACAGCCAGTCCACCAAAAAGGACAAGATATTCAAACCATCCCCAAGGGATTCTCTCAGGTGGTTTAAGATCACTGATCTCTTTTGTGGTATCAATTTCAAGAGGTCTTATCTTAATCAAAAGGGAGATGTGGATTTTATTAAAGTGTCATTTCCTTTAACAAATCGATAATCAAATTTCTCTATGTTTACATCAAGAGAGTCGTATCCTGCAAAAGAGATATCCAGATGCCTGACAATTTTTGCATCCTTTTCATAATTTTCAAGAGTGTCGGTTGTCAGATAATCCAAACCCTTACTGACAAGGGAGTCCATCACCCCGGGTTCAATTAGTCTGTACTCTCCTGGATAATCCAACCTGAACTTGATAATGATCTTGTCCCCAACCTGATACATCTTCTTTTCAGGTTCCAGACTTAATTTGATGTCAGGAGCCTGAGCAAATACTGAAGAAAGAGAACCCATCAGCAATAAGACCACTACCAAAAGTATTGAATATTTTTTCATAAACTTCACTTGTTTAATCCCTACCACCGTTTTTCTCTTAACTTAAAAAATGTCGTCAGCGGTTTGATATAACTCTCCCCTGTTTTAATTTCGATCCGGTCAACTTTGGCAGGTTTAAACAGCGATTCTCTTTTTTCTCTCTCATTCTGCCATTTTTCAAAAAATTGTTTTCTGAATTCCGGAGAAGATGAATTGACGGTTGTTCTTATCCCGGTTTCAGGATCCACAAAATCAATTAAACCGATTTTTGGAAGTGCTATCTCTCTATCATCTTCTAAAACCACACAGATAAGATCGTGTTTTTTTGCAACGGTTTTGAGAATCTGATCATAACCTGAATCCAGAAAATCTGAAATCAGAAACACTATTGCTCTTTTGGAGATCATACTGTTTAAGTATTTAAGTGCAACTTTTATATTTGTGCCCTTTCCCTCAGGAACAGCATTAATCACTTCACGAATAATCCTTAATGGATGTGACCTGCTTTTTTTAGGGGGAATGAATTTTTCGACTCGATCAGTAAAGAGCATCAGACCTGATTTATCGTTATTCTTTAACGCAGAAAACGCAAAAATTGCTGATAGTTCGGCGGTCAACTCTTGTTTTGTTTGTACCCTTGTTCCAAAATTTTGCGAACCACTCATATCAACAAGCAGCATCACGGTTAACTCTCTCTCCTCTTCAAAAACTTTCACAAAAGGATGGGCAAATCTTGCACTAACATTCCAATCGATTGTTCTGACATCGTCGCCAACAGAATATTCCCTGACCTCCGAAAAGGTCATACCCCTCCCCTTAAATACCGAATGGTATTCACCGGAGAAAAGATCGTTAACTACGCCACGGGTCTTAAGTTCAATTCGCCTGACCCGTTTTAATATCTCTTTTGTGTCCATTTAAGGCACTTCGATCCTGTTCAAAATCTCTTTTACGATATATTCAGAGGTGATTTCCTCTGCTTCCGCTTCGAAGCTTATAGCAATTCTGTGGCGTAAAACATCCTGAGCAATCGATCTAACATCGTCAGGAACCACATAACCTCTTCTTCTTAAAAGTGCCATTCCTCTCGCTGCCATCGCAAGATTTATGGTAGCTCTTGGTGAAGCTCCATAACCAATGAGGTCTTTAAGTTTGTCCAACTTAAACTGTCCCGGGTTTCTTGTTGCAAAAACCAGATCAAGAATATATCTTTCAATTTTTTCATCAAGATAAACCTCTTTTAACAATTGACGACCCTTCAAAACCTGTTCTTTGGAAACAATTTTCTTTAATTCAATTGAGTCCTGATAGAGATTTTGCCTCATAATCAAGTTCTTCTTCCCTTGTGGGATATGTGATCTTGATTTTTAACATAAACCTGTCCACCTGAGCCTCAGGAAGAGGGTAGGTTCCCTCCTGCTCAATCGGGTTTTGAGTAGCAAGGACAAGGAAAGGTTCTTCAAGCTTAAATGTTTGATCACCAATGGTTACCTGACGCTCCTGCATCGCTTCGAGCAACGCACTTTGCACCTTGGCTGGGGCTCTGTTGATCTCATCCGCAAGGATAAATTTGAAAACAGGTCCTTCCTGATTGTGAAGTTTCCTTCTTTTTGATTATATATCTGGGTTCCTGTTAAATCTGCCGGTAGCAGATCGGGGGTGAACTGAATCCTCTGAATTTTGCATCCATAACGGAAGCAAGGGTTTTTATTGCAAGAGTTTTTGCAAGTCCGGGAACACCTTCAAGCAAAATATGTCCGTTTGCAAAGAGCCCAATGAGCAACCTCTCAAGCATATCTCCCTGACCAACCACCACTTTGTGCATTTCCTGCAACATTTCATCGATAAAGTAGCTTTCGCTCCTTATCCGTTCATTTAATTCATTTATATCCATTGATCAATTCCTAAATTTTAAAATCTGTTTATCCTTTTAATTGAGCTTTTTATTCAATTAAATCATTTCACGCAAAAGTTCTTGCCGCGGCTGTGGAATCACTATTTTATTTACATGCAATCCCTTTCCTGGATTACCTGTGCACCTGCATCAACAGCCGCTTGAACGGCAGCCACTTCTCCAGTGATAGTACAAAATGCTTTCCCTCCCAACGCCATTGCAAGACGAATCTCTATCAAACGAACTTTTGCAGCTTTCACTGCTGCGTCAGCAGCCTCTATTAGTGATGCTACGGAAAAGCTCTCAAGTATTCCAAGGGCTTCCAGTAAATCAACTCTGAATGTCCGCCAGCGCAGGAAAAATGTCGGGATGAACATTTGGAATGATGAAATAATCAATTACTCCAAAACCAATTGTGTCAATGGCAGTTTCAACCGATGATCTGACCGCAGCAACATCCCCACCAATAATGCTCATATATTTTCCCGAACATATGGTGCGCGAAATTACAAGCTCTACATCGGCTGTCTTTAACATGATATCGGATGCGTGCATTCCTGAAGCGATGCTGCTTAATTCAATTAATCCTAATGAATTTTTCTTAATCATCTTATCTCTAATTCTTAATAATTTTATAAAATCGTTGTTTACATCTACCACCACACCTGAAATTGAGGCATGAATTGTTGAACCAAGTTTTCCATCAGGAATTTTGGCAATCACATCCCCTTTTGAAACCTGTTCTGGAGGGAAACAGTCGGGATCGAGGGTTCACCAACAGCCTGTTTCAATTTGAGTTTCACTTCTGAAGGTTCATAGTTCACTTCCACAAAAGGAGTGTGAACATTCCAGTTGTCCACTTTCAATTTTTTCATCAACATTTTAAGTGGAACTCTCCGCCCCTCTTTCATCGGATGCACCTTAACGGGGTGTTTCTGAACATACTTGACCCCTTCGGCTCTCATGTTTTGTTTTGACTGATCACATGCTTCCTTTGGGAAGAGTTCTTCGGGACAAGCATAAAGTGTACACAAACCACAAGAACAACAGAGTTCCGCCATCTGGTTCCAGTAATCAGCGCCGGTAGCTGTAAATCCCAATGATCTCATCACTTTATGTGGCTGAACATCATAACCCAGCAGGTATCTGGGACAAAATTCGGTACAGTAACTGCACTGATCACAAGCTGATTTTCCAATTCTGTGTTTGTTTTTTTCTGTCTTCTCCTGAACACCAATGGATGTTTTTGGGCAGAACGATATCCACCGGTAGTTTTGGTTACGGGTTCATCAAGATTGTCCATCAAATTTTATCATCAAACCACCATTAAAAACGGCGTAATCTGATTCGGTTGTCCCTCCCCGCAAGGTTCTATCACTTCTCTTGCGGTTATCCCTACAAGCACAAAAAGGTAGAAGGATTTTTAACCGCTCCGGCTACACAAATAAATTTTTGTGTCACAGGTTTTGAATCTGATGCATATTTAACATTCATCAGAGTCTCAACATTCGCGACAACACATCCAATGTTCAACGGAATTCCGCCTGCCGGGATCAACCTGCCGGTTGCAGTATAAACAAGTTCATACTCATCACCCGAAGGATAAAAATCACCCAGTTCACAAATCTCAATTGGATGATTGCCAATTACTGATTTAACGACTTCGATCGCTTTTGCATTTTTTGTTTTGATCCCAAAATAGCCTTTTTTAGCGCCTGTGGCTTTTATCATCATAGCCATCCCCTCAATCATGTCTTGAGCTTTGAGCAACATCAATTCATAATCTTTGTGAAGAAGAGGTTCACATTCGGCACCATTCGCCAAAACAAACTCAACTTGTGAGGAAGATTTATGGGTCGGAAATCCTGCCCCCGGCACCAACAACTCCGGCCTGTTTAATCAGATCTTCGCAAGATCCATTTTATCTGTTTTCTGTAAATGTTCTTAAAAATGTCTTCATTAATTTGATTGCCCGTTAAACTTCACGGATAGACTTTGAATATAATAATTCAATTGCCCCTCTAAGGCCTTCTTTTGTTGTTGTTCTTTGGAAAAACTGAAAGATTGTGTGGGTACCACCACATATTCCGCTTCACCTCCAGGAGTAAATCATCAACAACGCACCTTGGTTGGGTCATCGCCCCTAAACCAATCTCGCCGTGTGTTCTCTCAAATCCCGACTCTTTAAATCCACCCCAGAGTCTCTGCCATTCCATAGGACATCAAATGATCGTTTATAGTTATTGTCCGCTTCAAGTTTGAAGCAATTAGATGACCTTTTCTTCTTGTCTGTCGTCCAAACTGATGCGGTTAATCCAAGATTGGAATCGTTCGCCAAAGCTAATTGCTTCTTCAATTGTTGAAAATTTTGAATCCCCAAAAAAGAGGTCCAAATGTTTCTTCGCGCATCATCAACACATCTCAGAATTGACATTTTCCACAAGATAAGGTCTATGGAAAAACCTTTTCGATAATTCTGGATCAACTGTACCAACTTCAGTTACGAGTTCACCTTTAGACGTCGCATCTTCAAGATGAGTTTTTTTATCAATTTTGTTGATTCTCGGTAGTCATCGAGCCAATTTCAACATCGTAAGATGTGCAACTCCTGACGCAGTTTGCTCCCTTGTCGTTTAATTTCTGCCCATAAACGGGGAATATATATTTACCCGCACATAAATTCGCTCGACACCTGCAGATTGTCCCGAAGTACTCAATCCACCCACATAAATAATATACGTGCACGATCTGAACATCTGCATCGTCAAGGAACTTATCATCGCATCATTTCCGCAACTCGAGTAAGAGTGGCGGCAGTCGTTCCCCTGCTTTTTTCATCAGTTTTTTCCCGACAGGAACTGATCGGTAAAAAACAGTTTGTTTATTCGAGTCAATAAATGCATCACCGGCAGCATTACCCGGAATGTTTAACAGCGTGACAACCTTCAAGGAAGTTTTGCCACACCGGCAACCTCTGATATAAACTTTGCTACTTCCTGGGTTTTGTGAGGCAGCTTTTAATACAACAATTTCCCCTGCAATAAGAGCCTGGATAACTTCATGCATCGGAATTCCAAATGGATAATTCGCATGGGCTTATAATGCCAATAACTCCAAAGGAACCCTGTCGATATAAGAAATCTTATTGGCAAGGAGAATATTCCCAGTCTTAATCTTTCCGCCTTAACACCCTTTTGGCATTTTTGGCA
>JADJNX010000023.1 GCA_016714125.1 Ignavibacteriales bacterium
ATAATCATAACCACTGTGGTCAGTGCTTAAGAGTAAGTAAGTCGTACAAGGAATCAAGATTGTCAGGAGTTAACTCAACGGAAGACATCTCAAATTTGTATTTGCGTGTTGGTGGCAATTTGGGAATGAATGGATCGTTGTAATCTACCAATGCTCCCATTTTTCTGAATAGACTGATGAGTTTGAGTGAGGGTGATTCCCTCATGTCATCTATATCTTTTTTATATGCGGCACCGAGAATGAGAACTTTTGCTCCGTTCAGGGTCTTTTTGTGCTCATTGAGTATTTCGAGGCACCGCTCAACAACATAATATGGTTGATAGGTGTTAACTTCACCTGCCAGTTCGATAAAGCGTGTGCTCACATCATACTGCCTGGCTTTCCAGGTGAGGTAAATGGATCGATGGGGATGCAATGACCACCAAGACCGACCGGGATAAAAAGCAATAAACCAAATGGTTTTGTTGCTGCAGCATCTATAACTTCCCACACATCTATATCCATTTTGTCAAAAACCATCTTGAGTTCATTAACGAGTGCAATATTTACTGCACGATAGATGTTTTCAAGAAGTTTAGTGGCTTCCGCTGCTCTTGGGGAGCTGACGGGCACAGTTTTCACAATAATCTGGTTGTAAACTGCGACTGAAATTTCAAGACAGGCAGGAGTAACTCCT
Organism: Ignavibacteriales bacterium; assembly: GCA_016714125.1. GTDB lineage: Bacteria > Bacteroidota > Ignavibacteria > Ignavibacteriales > Ignavibacteriaceae > UTCHB3. The sequence goes on from JADJNX010000023.1 coordinate 677, forward strand.
CCAACAACTTTTGGAATTGTAGCTGTGTTGTAGTTTGGATTGTTAGGGTCTTCGCGTTCCGGACTAAAGGCAAGAAAAAAATCTTCCCCTACTTTATAATCTTCCCCGCTAACAGAATTTTTCCCTGCTTTTTGCATCAGGGGTAATAAAATTTCATCAGTTGTTCCGGGATAGGTGGAAGACTCCAACACAACAAGTTGCCCCGGGCGAAGATATTTTGCCGCCATCTTTGCAGAATTTTCGACATAAGAGAGATCGGGTTCACGATGTTTATTCAGCGGAGTGGGGACTGCAATTATAACAGCATCCACTTCAGGTAACCGTTCAAAACTACTTGTTGCTTCGAAAAGTCCTGAGTTTACAGCATCCGTGATTCGTTCACTTGCGATATGTTTAATGTAGCTTTTACCGGAGTTTAATACCGGTATTTTAGTTTCGTCGATGTCAAAACCGATGGTTTTGATGCCTTTATGTACAAACTCGAGTGCGAGTGGTAGTCCTACATAACCAAGCCCAATAATGCCTATTATGTGTTGTTTGTTTTCAATTTTATTTAGTAGTTGTTTTTTGTAGTCTGACATTTTCAATTAAATTAATTTATTTAGTCTGCTAAGTTATAATATTTGAGCATTTTTTCAATACCAATTTCCATGGTAACTTGAGGTTTGAATGTTAAAATATCGTTAATTTGAGAAATTTCACAATAGCTGTGAAGTATATCACCTGAACGAGGGGGGTCATATTTTGGTGTTACGGTTGTTCCGAGCTTCCGGGGAGATGATTTTTATCAGGTCGTTCAGGGAGGTTTTTCGCCGCATCCGAGATTTAGAGGGGACGCAGTTCATGTGCATGGACGAGATCGGAGATATATATAAAATCTCGGGTTTGTTCGCCGTCGCCGAAGATGGTGGGGGTTCCGCCGTCTTTTATGATGCTGAGGAATTTAGGGATTACGGCTGAATATTCCGAAAAAGGGTTTTGTCGTGGACCATATACATTAAAAAACCGGAAGATGACGACTGAGAGTCCAAATGCTGTGTTATAAAAACGACAAAGTTTTTCGCCGAGGAGTTTACTTAGTCCGTATGGGGAAAGGGGGTTATCGGGGTTTTCCTCGGTTATGGGGAAGATTTGTGTATCGCCATAAACCGCGGATGAGGATGCAAATGTTACTCGTTTAACTTTGTTTTGATGTGCAGCCTCGAGAACGGTTTGAGTGCCCATGAAGTTTACTTCGTAGGTTCCGATGGGATCGTTAAATGATGCGGGGAACTGATGCGAGAGCTGCGAGGTGGATTACCGCGTCACATCCTTCCATAACTTCGTTTACGATGGAGGCATTACGGATATCACCTTCCACTATTTTAAGTTTTCCGGAGATATGGGAGAGGTTTTCGCGTTTTCCCGTGAGGAAATTGTCGAGAACTACCACTTCCCACCCTTTGTTTACGAAGTTTTCCGCCATGTGTGAGCCGATGAAGCCGGCCCCGCCTGTTATAAGGAGACGCATTTAGATTCCGGGTTTAACCGCAAAGACGCAGAGAGCACGCAAAGGAGATTCTTTGTTATTAAATTTCTTGCGGTTATTAATCATTTTTCGAATTTTAAATTTAGCGTGTTTCTCGGGTTTGTTATTGGTTTATTTATTTCTGCAAATTTAAAATTCTTACGTGTCGTAAAGTTACGACAAAATTGTGAAAGTGCAAGAACAGGTTAGTTTCATGGACGCCTAAAAGCCCAGAGGAGGATTGGTTGATTGTTTTAGGGCTGCACGAACATGGTTTTCCAGTCTCGGGGTGGGCTAGGTTTGAGGGTTTAGGGCTAGGGGTTCCTCTTTCATAAGTATCATTTTTACGTGTTTTTCGATATTTCCCGGCACGAACATGTACTAGATATGCTCCGGATGGGAGGTTTGAGCCGTCGAATTTGATGCAAAGGATTGTTCCGGATTCGGAGTTCATCTTTGAAGAGTGTGACTAATCCTTTCACCTGTTGAGTTATAAACTTTTACTGTTGTTTGTGCAGTTTCAGGAAGTTTGATGTTTATGTTGGTTTCAGGATTAAACGGATTTGGAGAAGTTTAATTTCGATATCCTTTCGGTAACATTCCGATAGATCAACTTCCACGATTCCTGAATACTCAAATTTGCCATCGTTGTCGATTTGTTTGAGGCGATAGGAATATTTTGAGGAGCCGGTTGGTTTGTCGGAGAATGAATAATATTTTGGGGAGTTGGAGGTGAAGTGTCCCTCGATAAAGCCGATTTTTGTCCAGTCAGAATTTTTATCCTTCCTTTCGATTTGGAATCCATAGTTGTCAACTTCTGTTGCTGTTTCCCAGTTGAGGTTTACGGTGTTGTTCTTTACCGATGCGGTGAAACTTACAAGTTCCACAGGGAGAGGAGCGTTGTAGGATTTTAGGATTGTACCTGCGTTACCAACCACGATAGTAGAGGTTTCACTTAACACTAATGCACTCATAATGGACTGTTCAGAGACTTCTTTTGCTCGAATCCAATTTGTACCACCATCAGTGGTTTTTATATTGTACCATCGTTCCCAACTGCAACTCCATGGTTTTCGTCATAAAATCTGACTGATTGAAGAATAGCTGAAGTATTCGAGGTTTGCCTTACCCAGTTTGTACCACCATTTGTTGTTTTGTATATATTTCCACCGGTACCAACTGCCCAACCTGTTGTCGTCGTGGGAAAATTTACAGAATAAAAAGTGACTCCACTAATCTCTGCGTTTGCTTGAACTACCCAATCCTTGCCTCCGTTTGTGGTCTTAATAACTCTGCTATTAGTATTAAATCTTCCACAAATAAAAGCGATTGTCGTATCCGGTGTTGTGCCGATTGCATAATAAGCACCTGAAGGTAATGTTGAGGGAGTAGCCCAACCCGAACCGTCTGTTGAATACCTGACTAATCCTTGTGAGCCACAGAAATATCCTCTGGTATAGGTAGAAAACTTCACTTCCTGTGATCCCGCTGAGGTCGACAGAGAGATTGTCCAGTTCGACCCACCATTGGTTGTAACATAAAGATTTGTTGAAAAGACCAACCAACCTCTTGAGTCTGAAACAAATTCTATGTCATTAATGGAAGAAGGTGTCGGTAGAGGCGATGGAGAGCTCACATCACTCCAAGTAAGCCCGGCATCTAATGACTTTATGATCCTCCCTTCACTTCCTGCAGCCCAAATAGTTGTTCCATTGTGAGACTGTATGGAATTTAGAGGAGAAGTTACGGGGGCATAATAAGTTGTCGATTTAGTCCAGGAAACCCCACCATTTGTTGTTGTGTATAAATTACCGGAAGTCCCGACTAGGGTGCCGTTATTCTCGTTATAAAAGTAATAGAATTAAGTGAAACGGTACCTTCGGGAGCAGGGGTTGTCCAGGTATTTCCCCATCGGTCGAATATGAAATGTCTTCTGAAGATGAGACTGCTACAAGTTTTTGTGCGGATGAATATTCAACTGAATTCGGAATTATATTCGGAGGTGAAGAAGCCGAGGCCCAAGATGTACCACCGTTAGTCGTCATTTTCACAAGACTTTGCCCCATCGCAACCCCTGTTGAGAGTTGTAAATCGAATTACTTTCAAGGAGCTTGAAGTAATATTACTAAAATTAGAGACGCCGGCGGTAATCTTACCAACACTCCCATCGTCCGTAGCTATAAAACCGTTGTTTCCATCAATCATGTAGAAAGAGTTAAAGTTACCGTAAGTATTTTCATTGACATATACTGCCCACACGGAACCACCATCAGTTGTTTTATATAGTCGATAATTTATTTTATCAAGGAGGAAGCCGGTCTGTGAGTCAGTAAATTGTATCTGAGTGAAGCCTATTCCGGGGAGAGGTGGTGTTAGGGATGTCCAAGATTCTCCACCATTAGTGGTTTTGAGTAGAGTGGAGTTTGTGCCACAGGCATATCCAACTGTGGAGGTTGGGAAATGGACAGAATTCAGAATTGAGGTAGAATCAGTTCTAATAAGAATCCATGAACTGCCGTTATCGGTGGTTTTGGCTATAACACCCTTTGTCCCAACTGCTATAAGCGTTGAGGAAGAAGGAATCACCGCAGAACCATAGAATGTGTACCCCATCGGTTTGGGGTTCAGCCATGTCCAGTTATCCTGGGAGTAAGTTGTTATGCTAAATAAAAACAGTAATATTGTGCAGTAGGCAGCCTTTGTGCCATTAGCTTTCATGGTAATTAACCTTAATGAATGATTATTTTTTTATAATTTCAATAACCACTCTCACCTAAACCATGCTTCAAAATTAAGAAAGTATTTTATAATGACCAAAATATTTTGGGGACTTTTTTTATTTTTTTTCTAAAGATAATTTTAAGTGCAAACTTTATCCCTTCCCAGACCATTGAAATTACAGGGATCAGGAGTCGACGGGGTTCCTGCATGATGCGGTAGAGCCAGGCAAAACCGAGTTTTTTTTATCCATTTGGGGGTTATTTTGGTTTTTCCGGCGATGACATCGACCATACCACCGCAGAGGTGAATTATTCTGACATTAAGGTGGTGTCTGTGGTTGTGGGCGAAGAGTTCTTTCTTTGGGGTTGAGATGCCAACGAGCAGGATGTCCGAGCGAACTTGTTAATCTGTTCCACGATTTTGTCTTCTTCTTCGGGTGTGAAGTAACCGTTTATACCGGGGTGGACGGTTTTTACTTTATAGTCATTTTTATATTTGAAGTGGCGGTACGATTAACCTCATCGGTAGCACCGACAATCATGACAGAATAGTTGTTTTTTGCTGCTTTATTTCAAAGTTCGAGAGTAAACCATGAAGTATATATCTCGCTTTTTAATTGTTGTCCCATCATTTTCATGAAGAGGAAGAGTCCCCTGCCATCGATGAGTAGAATGTCGAAGTTGTTTGTGATCTCGAGAAGTCCGGGTTTTTTTCATCAGATATGGTGTTCGAGAGACCGCCAGTGGACGACTTTTTGTTCCCCTGTTTGGATGGTGGAATCTATTTCGCTCCAGAGTTCTTCTTCGGTGAAGTCGGAGAAATTTATGCCGTGGAAGTTGATTTTAGTCAGCATACAGATGAATTTTTAGGGTACGCGGATACACGCAGAGAGGTTTTTGAGAAGGATTGTAACACGGATTACACGGATTACCGCGGATAGGTTCTGTGTTTTCATCTCATTAATATCTGTAATAACTGAGCATTGAATTTGTCGATTGTGAAATTTTGTTCAAAGGTTTTGCGGTTTTGTTCCCCAAATTTACGGGTTTTATCGGGATTGGTCAACAGCGAAATCAGATTTCCAGGTGTCGGAAGTGTTTCAGGATCATTTCCGATCATGTCAGGAATGGCCCCTACGGGGTTTGAAAGTATTGCGAGTCCTGCCCTCATTGCTTCGAGAATTACCAATGGCATTGCATCTTTTTTAGTCGGGTAGATGAAGATATTGGATTGTTTGTAGAGCTTAAATAAATTGTCACCCGTAACACTTCCTCCATATTTAACTTTTTCTGCGAGTCCATTTTTATCAATGAGTTGTTGAAGAGCTACGGCGGTAATGTGGTTTTTCTTCTCCTGCGATGTTACAGGTGAAATCGTAACCATCTTTGTGCACTTCGGCAAGCAAATCGATAAGTTCAGGAATTCCCTTGTAGTTGTAAAAATTACTGACGAATAGTAAGTTAGGAGGGTTCCACGGATTATACGGATTATACACAGATTTCACGGATGAGGGTATATCAACAATTCCATTCGGGAGGATGTATATCTTTTTTGGGGTCAGAAAATCGAGATCAAACTTTAATTTTTCAGAGAGGGTGATTATCTCACTGTTGTTGAAAGAAAAGCAGTAAAGCTTTTTATAAAATTTTGATTTTAGTGCTGCGTCTTTTAACCCAGTGCCATGCAGGTGGAAAATGGTCTTTCTCCTGAAAAATTTCATGATCAGAATGAAGAGAAAATCTCTAAGAAAAGGTGCCCCCGTTAGTGATGGAACAAAATAAACCAGATCGGGCCAAAAAGTCAGGACTGTAAACTTGGTTTTGACAATATTCGAAAAAAGTTTAATAAGCTTGGCGAGATTGAGTCCCCCTGTGCTTTTAACATCTTTAGCGTAGCTTAAACCGATAACCCTCGCATTGAATTTATGAAATAATTCGCGGTTCTCGAGGACGGCATTACACATTGTTGTAACTCCGGTGACAGGAGGTGGGAGTTTTAGCAAGAGAAGGAGTTTTTTCATTGTGTCAGGTTTTAAAAATAGAACACGGATGGGACAGATTTAGCGATGATGATAGAACGCGGATGATATGTGCCGAAGGCATCCCTTTGGGAGATTAGGCGGATAAACGCGGATTCTTTTATTTTTAATTTGTGGCATGTATTTAGATAAAAGGTCATTTAGTGCACAAGGTCCTTTAAAGATTTTAAAAGTTCTTCAACCACCATCTCTATCCGATGGGGTGCTTCAAACACAAACTTATGCTCCCCATTAAGTATCTCAATAGTTTTTTGTGCCCAAAGTTCAACATCATTTTCGAGAACAAAACCGTTTTTGCCGGAAATAATAAGATCATCGGCTACTCCGGCATTGGGAGAAGTGATGACGGGTACCCCGACTGAGAGAGCCTCGTTTGCTACAATTCCCCAAGTATCAATAATGGTTGGAAATAAAAGCACTTTGCACTTTTTATAATAAGCCTGTAATTGTTCCTGGTGAATATATCCGGCAAATGTGTGATCGATTCCTTTTTTTACAAGTGCAGTCTCCATATCACTTTTCAAAGGCCCATCACCTATGACCAGTACTTTTATTTTTCGATTTATATTAATTTTTGAAGCAACTTCAACAAAAAACGAGGGAAGTTTTCCTTCATCAATTCTACCTGAAAAAAGTAAATCAAATTCCTTGCCTTCTGACCCATATTCATTAAAAGGAAAGTTCGAAATTTGCAGTGTAAATGGTGAAATATGAATTTTAGAAGCAAGGGTCTCGGGGATTATTTCCTTGATGTGTTGTTCTGATTTTTTGCCCGGAACTATGAAATGATCACTGTGTTTACAAAGTAATTTTCTTAAGAGTTGTGAGGATTTACTCAGTTTGGAGAACGGAAGTTGCCACATATCTGTGAAAAGAGAAATTTTTATCTTTTTTCGCTTTGCGAAGAGAAAAAGTTTGAGAGTATGTTTGTTAACTCCACCGAGGATAACAACATCCGGTTGAAACTTTTTGGCAATGAGCGTGACGCTTTCATTCAATTTAATGAAATGGTGTGGATGATTAAGATGAGGAATTTGCCAGCGATGTCCTTCTACTGCGATATCGGTATAAATTACAAATAATTTCTCGCCAAGCTTCGTCCCCAATTCATCATATAAGGGAAGGCGATAGGGAGCCGGGAAATTGGTGACAAGAAGAATTCTCATCCAACTTCTTCCAATCTTTTATTTATCTTTTCCATGAGTTCAAAATTAACCGATTTTAGATTAAAAATCTCCGAAGCTATCAATTTCCCTTTTTCGCCAATTGTTTTTGCAAGGATTGGATCATCTATAATCATTTTCAATTTTGCCTTGAAGATCGGAAACATCTCCGGGGTATAAAAGAATACATGTTCTCCGTCTTTCAATTTAGAATCCAATTCCACTGTTCTTGTGACAATTACCGGATTACCTGTAAGGAGAAATTCACCCAATCGAAAAGGAACACTGGCCTCAGATTTGGGATTATCAGGACGAGGAATTACCAGACCAAGCGCATTATTAAGATAACCATGGTATTCTTCGTCAGAAATTTTCCCGGTAAATATGGTTTTTTCTGAAATATTGTACTCTGCCGCAAGTTTTTGAAGCGATGGATCAATTTGTCCTGCAACTATCAGTTTTACATCTGGAAATTTTTCTGACAACCAGGAAAATGCCTTAAAAAGTGTTTGAGGGTCATCCTTTTCGTAAGAGTGGCTCCCTCTTGTTGTCCTGTTGAAACCTGAATAGAAAAAATAGTTGTTTGTCTCGGGGAGGGTAATTTTTCCTTTCCAATCCGCTGCGGTAAGAGGATAGAATAAAATTTTTTCTTTTTTGATCCCGATAGAATCACAATATTCCATCAATAACTTGCTGATCACCAAAATATAATCGAACCTGCGAATGAATACTCTTTCAAATAAATAACCGGAATAAAATCGTTTTGCTTCGGGATAAATAATATGATCAGGATATTCATCAAGCGAAAAGACATAGATGATATTGCGAAATTTTGAAATAGCCGCTAGAAGGAGATTAACAGAACTTAAATAAGTACCGTAGAGAAGAATTACATCAATTTTATTAATGGAATTTTCATGATGGAGATATTCCAAAAGTTTAAAAATTCCCGAAGAGAGATTTACAAATTTCGTCAGTTTAGATGTGGGCCATTCAGTTGATTTATGTACATAACTAAATCTCACCGCATCAAATACACCGATATAAGTTTGTTTTCGGTGTTTTCACCCCTCTCAGTACCTCTAAAGACTACAATTTCAGCCGTGCACCCATTCTCCTGAAGTCCTTTTGCGATGTGGTAACATCTTTTTGTAGAGGCACCACCGTGAGGGAATCCGTTTCCAAAGATAATTTTAACATTAGGGTGAGTCCTGCTCACTTACCCTCTTCTTCGGTTTTGTTTGGCACAATTTTTAAGTTAATGCCGAGCATTTTCGCAGTTTCTTCCGAGAGACGGATGTAGGTTAAAAGCTGTTCCTGAGAGGAGCCATCATAACTGAGAGCATTCAGGTGCTCCTGAAGTGTACCAAAATCTTTGCGGGAAATAACTCCCGAAACCGAGTTTTCGGGTCCATTTTCGATGATATTTTGGATGGTTGTCGCAATAATTGGGGTAAATATCTTAAAATAATCTTTCTCTTTACCACCGGCCTTTTCAAACATCTTCATCGAATCAGCAATGATCACCGGGAAAAAGTTGGAAGCAAAAACCGCAGCGAGATGATAATATATTTTTAACTCAGGTTTTATGCAGATTGGTTTTAGTTTAAGTCGCTTGGCAAATTGCAGCATCATTTTTTCAGCCTTCACCGAAGATGCTTCGATGCAGACGGGTAGATCCCACAAGCGGATGGCTTTTCTTGAAGGGAAACTTTGTGGAATATGGAAAGATCCCGTCATTGCTCCCATCTTTTTAAGAGAAGCAAGTTCTGCAGAGGTTTTTGATCCTGAAAGGTGCATAAAAAGGGTGGTCTTGAAGTTTAGCGGGAGTCCCGCGAGGGTATCTGCCACTTCTTTTATCGCAGAATCGGGAACAGCAATTATACACACCTGAAATTTAGAAGCAAACTTTGAGATATCCTTTATATTTGTCGAGATTTCATCCACCATAAATTCTTCGGCAAATTTCTTGAGGGGTTCTTCAGTCCTGTTCGAAGCAAAGTGGATAAAATATCCAACATCCACAAATGCGTCTCCCAACGTCCATGCAACTCTTCCGGTTCCTATGAAAGCTGCTCTAAATTCCAATAACAGACTCCAAATCTTTAATTATAAAAAGATGCTGAAAGATACCCCACCACAGACGAATTATCGCCTGAGACATCCCCGGAATCTGATCGATGCAAGAGTAAAGAATTTTTTACTCCCGCTCTTTTTGTTGCTTTCATGAGGGCAACCACTAGTCCACCACCACAAGCATGTGTTAATTGTTTCTCAAGATCATGTTCAAGATTTACCGGATCGTATTCAACAATACGGTCGGCAATAACGGAGTCAAGTTTATGAGCTATGGGTTTGGGATAAAAATGTGAAAGATCGCTTGACGCAACCACCAAAGTATCATCGTCCATCACTTCAAGCAGAGCATTGGAAAGTTCAACGATGTTGGCATGAGACTGATCCCCCATCACGACGGGGACAAGCTCAAAATCATTGCCATAAATATGTTGCAAAAAAGGAAGATGAACCTCAATCCCATGTTCATCGCGGTGTCCTGCAGTGCTTCGCATTACTCTGGGGGAGATATCAGCCATCTTTTGTGCCACATTTTGCTCAACATTAATCCTGCCAAGTGGTGTCTCATAAGCATCACCATCATAGATTGAAATCCCTCCAAAATATTCTCTGTGGCTGGGGGAAAGGATGATCACTTTTGTATATTTTTTATCTGCTATGTTTTTGTAGGCATAAGCTGCTGTCAGTCCTGAATACATATAACCCGCATGAGGTGCAATAATCCCGGGGATCATGTTTTCTTCGATCGTGGAAACGGGAACTTCACTAAAAAGCCTCGAGAGCTGCCTCTCAAGCTTTTCGGAAGTGGCGGGATAAAACATCCCTGCAACTGCCGGTTTTCTAATCTCTCCCATAAAATTCCTCCTCGCTAAAAACTTCTGCGGTGAACGCCTGAAGTTGAAGCTGTTTTTGTGTCCATAGTCTTGGAGAAAGACCCGCTTTTTTGAACAAGGCAGTTAAAAAATCGTCTTTATCCATGTTATGCTCAATGGGAACCTGGGGAAGAAAAAGTCCACTTCTGTATCCATCACGGACGATTAGTCCATGTTTTCCCAACACGATACTATCATAATCGGGCATATCAAATGGGGGAGAAAGGACCGATATCTCAATCGAGATATGTTTCCATTCATGTGCGGTTACAGGTGAAAATCTTGGATCTTCTTTAGCTGCAAGAAGTGCAGCCTCTTTAATTGTTTTCCTCAAAGGCTCTACACCCTTAATAAAACCGATGCAACCTCTCAGGTCACCATGTTTATGGAGAGTAACAAAACATCCACTCATCGTGTCAAACACCCCGTCCGGGGGGATTGGGACCACTTCGTTGGTGATTCCGAGTGAATGTTCAATCGCATTTCTTGCCGCTTTAAGCAGCAATTTTTTTTCTTCATCTGTCATTTTTTTATCTCCCGGATTTCGATACTCTTTTTGTCAATAATCAAAAAGAGGTAATCCTTATAAATAAAACAACTTTCGGCGATCAGGTTCGGTGTTTTTTTATTAAGAACCATTTTTTTAATCACCTTTTGACTTTTTTCGTCGATTGCCAACAATTCATTGATGAAACCTGATTCTCTGGACCCGCGGTGAGTGTTCAGAAAAATCAGACCGTCTTTGCTAAAACCTCCGTTACTTCCTTTAAAGTCCCCACAGGCATCAATTTTCCAGATATCCGCCATCACTAAATTTGGATAAAGTGAAATTTTCAGGATATACAAAGTCAGCAAACGATTCATTTTGTCTGGCTTCTGCAATCATCAAATTTATCGATTCATCGTCTGCTGCCGGTTCTCCAATCACCTGTCCCGTGTCTTTGTCAAGAAGGAAATACTCCTGCGATTCAAACTTTTGTTTAAAAGCATAAACCCCCTGATCATTACTAATCAGAAAAGAAAGATCGGGCTGCTGCCACAAATAAGTCTGTTTTTCGAGATCGTAACAAAAAATTCCTTTGTGGAAAGGAAGTCCCTGCGATCTGTAACCGTGAAAAATCACCAGTTTGTCTTTAAACAATTCAACCCCGCTCCAGAATTTGTCGGGCGGACTGAATTTATCCAAAAGTGTCCTTCCGGTTCCCAATTCAAAAATATGGTAGAAGGCTTCCCTTTTATCGGAATCTCTCTCCTCAACAAGAAGGCAGTCATTGTCAGAGATGATTAATCTCCAGACAGGAACTTCAAAATCAAATTTCTGTTGGAGTTTTAGTTGTTTACTAATCCACATAATCAAATTTCGCTGTGAAGTGTCTTAACATCGGAGCTTCCTCTGTTATTTTCACTCCACGAAGACTTTTTCTATTATTATAGACATCAATAATCACTTCTATCATATAGTCGAAATGACTTTGAGTATAAACTCTTCTTGGGATCGCCATTCTTACAAGTTCCATAGCGGGTGAAATGTGAGTACCATCAGGGAGATCCTTACCAAACATTACACTTCCAATTTCACAGGCTCTAATACCACCTTCAAGGTAAAGTTCACAAACGATTGACTGCCCCGGAAACTGGAATTGAGGAATATGTGGAGCAAAACGAATCGCGTCGAGGTAAATTGCGTGTCCTCCGGGAGGCTCAAGAATAGGGACATTATTATTCACAAGTTTTTCGCCGAGGTACTCTACTGATCTTATCCTGTATTCAAGATAGTGTTCATCGAGAATTTCAACCAGTCCCTGGGCAATGGCCTCAAGGTCTCTACCGGCAAGACCACCATAAGTAGTAAAACCTTCGGTAACTATCAAAAGATTTCTGCACAACATTGCAATATTGTCATCATTCATCGCCAGAAATCCACCGATATTTGCAAAAGCATCCTTTTTTGCACTCATTGTGCAACCGTCAACATAAGAAAACATCTCTTGTGCGATCTCAAGTGGGGTCTTGTTTTCGTAACCTTTTTCTCTTCTTTTAATGAAATATGCATTTTCAGCAAAACGGCAGGCATCCAAAAAGAAAGGAATTCCATATTTATCACAGATTTTCCTTGTATCCTTAATGTTTTGCATTGAAACAGGCTGTCCACCACCCGAATTGTTGGTAACTGTCATCAACACCAGAGGAATGTTCTCAGCTCCAGTTTTCTTAATGAAAATTTCAAGTGCTTCAGTATCCATATTTCCCTTAAAATCAGCTTTCATCTCGGGATGTTTACCAACTTCAGTCATAAAGTCAACAGCTTCTGCTCCTGAATACTCCACATTTGCACGAGTAGTGTCAAAATGAGTGTTACTACAGAAGTATTTTCCTTTTCCCCCTAATACAGTAAAAAGAATCTTCTCTGAGGCTCTTCCCTGGTGGGTTGGTATAATATTTTTTAGCCCGGTAATTTTCTTAACCGCTGCATCAAACTTATAAAAGCTTTTAGACCCTGCATAAGATTCGTCTCCGAGCATGATTCCAGCCCATTGTTCGGAACTCATGGCAGAGGTTCCGCTATCAGTCAGCAAATCGATTAACACATCATCTGCATGGATTGAAAAAGGGTTATAACCCGCCTCTTTTAATAGTTTAATTCTCTCTTCTTTTGTTGTGAACCGAATTGGTTCAACAGCTTTAATTTTGAATGGTTCAATTATTGTTCTCATCTCTCGTCCGTATCTTTTTCCTAAGAATAAAAAGTATCTAAACAAATTTGTCGAAATTTATTGAAATTTCAATGAAAATATCGTAAGAACTTTTATTAGATTAAATTAGCTAAAAAAGATTTTTAACCGACCAAGGATGTTGAATGGAGAGCAATACTACGGAAGAAATGAACCTGCTAAAAGAGACGCTAAAAAAGCGTGTTGATGAACTATTAAGTTTACGAAACAGACTCGCTGAATACGACTCAGAGTTGATCAATCAATTTGATGAAATTGAACTTGACCTGAACAGACTCTATCATTTGCAGGGAGAGGAAAAGTCTCTGCTTAAGAACAAACTGTCGTTCGACGGGAATCAATTTGCAGAGAGAATTCTTGCTATTACTTCTGATCTTAGAACAAAACTTGAGTATTACAGGAAAGATTATGCAGGTTTTACGCTGAAATTTGATGAGAACAATAAAGTTTGTTCAGCAGATTTGAAAACGACACTTAAAACGCTTCTTCAGATATATAAAGAAAATTTGGATGTATTGGTCGGGATGGAAGTAATCTTTACAAGATACTCATCAACACTTAAAGATAAAACAGAACAGTTTAAAAACTAACTGGTTGTGTCCGATTTTTGCTCCTTTTTACCATAAAAGAAAGCCATTCCTCCTTCGGAAGTCTCTTTGTAGATTGAGGGGATGTCGTGTCCTGTTTGTTTCATTGTTTTAACAATCTTATCAAATGAAACAAGGTGTTGCCCATCTGAAAGAAGTGAAAATGTTGCCGTATTCAGCGCTCTTTCGGCTGCAAAAGCATTGCGTTCAATACATGGAACCTGAACCAGTCCCATAATTGGATCGCATGTTAGACCAAGATGGTGTTCAATTCCCATTTCTGCCGCATACTCGATCTGAAGTGGAGTTCCACCAAGCAGTTGAGTGGCAGCTGCACTTGCCATTGCACATGCAGTACCTATCTCACCCTGACAACCAACTTTTGCTCCGGAAATTGAAGCATTTGTTTTCACGAGGTTTCCGATCAATCCTGCTGTTGCAAGTGCCCGGTAGATTTTATGGTCAGAAAAGTCGAAACTGTCATACATTCTTTTCAGCATCGCAGGCATGGTTCCGCATGAGCCGCACGTTGGTGCTGTAACTATTTTCCCACCGGCTGCATTTTCTTCTCCTACTGCCAATGCGTAAGAAAAAATCAAGGTTTTTTCTTTAAGGGTACCCGAATAATTCTTTGCTTTTACAAAATAGGGAGAGGCTTTTCTTCTGAGTTTAAGAGGACCCGGGAGAATCCCTTCTTCTTCAAGTCCGTTTTTAATTGCATCCTGCATCACCTGCCACACTTCGGCGAGATGATCATAAATCTCTTTTCCTCTATCTCCTCAACATATTCCCAAAGGGATCTGCCCGTCTCTCGGCTCCAGTCAAGAATCTCTTTCATCGTGGTTAATGGGTAAACTGCAGTTTCGGTGGGATCATGATCATCATCAATTATAGCTCCCCTCCAACTGAATATACTGTCCACTTATCTGAAACAATACCATTTTCATCCAGAGATTCAAGTGTTAAAGCATTTGGATGTTTTGGTAAAATCTCTTCGGGCTTCCAGAGGAGTTCGGTTTTCTCGTTAGACAACACGTCATAAATTGCCTTGTCGGTCAGGTGACCTCTGCCGGTAGCAGCAAGACTTCCGTGAAGTGTTACACGAAAACTTTTTGCATCACCGTTTTTTGCCTTAAAAATCTCTGCTGCTTTGCGTGGTCCCATCGTGTGACTGCTCGAGGGACCAAACCCAATTCTATAAATTTCTCTGATCGATTCCATTTTTCCTCAACTTATACATCAAATATAATCATTCCCCATAATGAATCAAGCGTTATGACACAAATTCAGAGTTATGGCAGATAAAGCATTTTTTTGGCAATCATCATATTATTCCATTTAAGTTTGTAAAGGTAGTTACCTCCTGCAAGGTTAATGGCATTAAAATTAATGGAGTGGATTCCTGCCTCCATTATACCGTCAACAAGGCTAACTACCTCGCTCCCTGTCATGTCATAAACTTTCAGAGTTACGTAACCCTGTTCAGGAATTGAAAACTCAATTGTTGTAGCCGGATTAAAGGGATTGGGGAAATTTTGACTTAAAAGGAAGTCTTTTGGCATAACTTCAGCCACCTCAATCTCATGCGAGTATTCTGAAGTACCATCATTATCAATTTGCTTCAGGCGGTAATAGAGTCTTTCACTGGATCTAATCAGGTCGGTGTAACTGTAATATTTAGGTGAATTGGTCGTATAATTCCCTTCAACAAAACCAATCTTAGACCAGTTTGTTGCATCTTTTGACCTTTCGATCTCAAATCCCATGTTGTTTATCTCAGTTGCTGTTTCCCATCTTAGATTGATGCCATCTCCAACTCTTGTTCCCGTAAAAGAGACAAGTTCAACCGGAAGTGGAGTGTCGAAACTTAAATTAACATAAACGGGGATATGGTCAGAAGCATAGTGAATTGCATTGGCGATTGTTTGACCCACCGCAGTGTTGGGAGTGCGATTAATTGAGTCATTGTAATGATTACCATCATTTCCATAAGCTGTGTAAGAACCCGGAACAAAAGTTATACCTCCGGCATCCATGATTGTTTGACTCATCAGGATTAAGTCAAATCTGTCATCCATTCCACCCGTTGCACCACCCTGAAATTGCCTGGTTCTTGGTGATTGAGTGTGGTATCGGGAGTAAATAACATTATTCCAGGAACCGGTCATAGAGTCTTTTAAATAATCGATAAAATACCCCGAAGAACTGGTGCTGAGTAGTTTAGTATATGCTGCCTCTAAAGATCTATAGATATTAAAATCGCCCAGGACTAAAAATTGGCTCCACTGTGCAGTTTGTTTGTAACTTTCCGGAGACTGTCAACCTCTGCCGCGCGTAGGAGTTCATTTGCACCACCTGAACTTGCCTTCAAGTGAACAGCATAAATAATTAGAGTATCAAGTGTAAACTTCGAGCTTACTGTAAATTGATTGATATCCCTCAACGCAGTAACAATTGCTATATTTGAAATAAAGTCAAATTTGGAAGACTTATAAAAAATCCCGTGATCGCTATCCGGACCGTCAATAAATGTACCCCAAGCATAATCCAAGGAAACTTTTTTAATGACTGAGTCTCGAAATGTGTTAAAATCAGATTCACTCGAAATTTCTCCAATCACCAGGATATCAGGATTGGTCGCATTTAAAATTGTTTTAAAATAGGGGTTTCTCTCGGGACCGGTTGACCCGGGATAATTGAGCACATTATAAGTCATTACCTTGGCGGTAAATTGGGGGAAGGACGTGGCGGTACACAGCACTGCAAGCAGTAAAAATCTGTTGAAATTGCGCAGAAAATCATCTCCGAAGTTTGTTGAAAAAAACACCCAGCCCGTTTGCAAAATTAATATAAAAATTGAATTTTTAACTACCCTTGTTTAATTAATGAACAAAAAAAGGCTGCTTCAATCAAAGCAGCCTGATTTATATCATGTAAAATGGTGGGGATCTGTTATCAGGGTCACTTCATTAAAACAAGTTTTTGCGATTTAAGAAATGAACCAGCTTCCATTACACAGATATAAACTCCACTAGAAAGACTTGAGCCGTTGAACCTCACAGTATAATTTCCGGTTGGTTTCTCTTCATTTATGAGTGTTGCAACCTCTTCTCCGAGAAGACCAAAAACTCTTATGTGCACATTCGATTTTTCTTCAACTGAATAGGTTATAACTGTCTCAGGATTGAAGGGATTGGGATAATTCTCTCCCAAAGAAAATTTTATCGGTGAAACAGACCCTGTTTTTGTCTCATCATCAATATTTGTAGCTGCAAAACTCTGATTAAAAAAGTTTAAATATTTTGTTTCCTGTGCTGCCGTGTGCCAAAAAGAACCTCCATGCCCCAGTCCTGCCACAAGTTCATAGGTGTGGGGTCGTGAAGCGGCAGTTAGGGCACTGTCGAATATAAAACTTGAATAAGGTGCCACGAGACAATCATGATCCCCACAACTAATATAAAACGGCGGAGTTGAAGCGTTTATATATGCCAGGGGATTTGCATTTTCGACCAGTTCCGGGCAAGTTGGTAATGCACATCCAAGTAACATCGATTCGGGAGAATTGGCGGCATTGTGATTTGCCGAAGCACAACCAATCCCCTCATGCCCATCCATCATTAGGAAATTTGTTGGACCAAAAAGGTCAACCACAGCAGCAACCTTGCTTGTAACTCCCGTACTTCCAAGATGAAGTCCTTCAAGAGAACTGTTATGCCAGCTTGTTCCAACCATTGATACAAGGTAACCTCCGGCAGACTCCCCGATTAAACCAATCCTGTTAGTATCTATCTTATATAAGGATGCATTTTTCTTTAAAAAGCGAATCGCTGTTTTACAATCATAAATCTGAGACGGATAAATTGAATCTCCGCTTAATCTATAATTGATGTCAACACAAACCCAGCCGTTATTATAGTAAGTTTTATAGGAACTCTGTTCACTCGTCCCCTTGCTTCCACCCAGGAAAGCACCTCCATGAATATGAACAATACATGGCACAGCGGTTGTCACATTTGATGGAATATATATATCCATCATCTGTTTGCTATTACCATTTCCGACATAATCAACATTGGCGTAAGTCGGTGTGAGTGTTTGGGCATTTATGCCGGATACAAAAAACAAAGCAACTATTAGACTATAACATTTTTCGAATTTCATAAATTTTTTCCTTGGGATTTTTTTAATTTGAATATTAAAAATAATTCTGTTTTGGAAAAAGTATTTTAACAAAAACCACTATTACTTGGACAAATCAAACATACCGGCTTAATAAAACGAAAAACTCCATCGTGAAAAACAAGATCAATAATTTTAATGGTATTTATGGAGAATTTAACTCTGACACACTCTCCGAATACTTTTATTCTGAGATGCTTGAAACACGAAGCAGAACTTTTACCTGGTCCATAAAATGTCACATACATTCAAGGTTATACCAACTTTTTATAATTAACAAAAGCGGAGGTATTTTAACTTCATCAATTGGCAAGTTTGATTTATTTGCTCCTTCAATTTTGTGGATCCCTCCATCTCATGTTCATGGCTTTGAATGGAATCCGGATGTCTCAGGGAGAATTATCACAATTTCTGAAACAACCATCAACACTATTATTGGCACCACAACCGGTTTATCCCTACAACTCTCTGAACTGTTTGTTATTTCAAGGTTTCGAAATCGGGAGGATGTCTCATCTCTAAATAGAATAATTGAAAAGATGGACGACGAACTGTTCAGCAATTTGTTGGGCAGGGAAGAGATGGTGAACTTCCTAAAGGGCCAGTTAATTATTCAACTCTCCCGGATTATTAACGATGAAAATAATATTAAGATTGAAGAATCGAACCCCGGATTAAAACACTTTGCTGCCTTTAATTCCACAATTGGCAAATTACAATTCGGCGAAAAAAGTGTGGAAGAAGTTGCTTCTGAACTTCAAATTTCACCTGGACATTTAAATCGTATTTGTCACGAATTTGCAGCAAAATCTGCCTCAGAGTTGATTAGAGACTCAATTATTGAGAAAGCAAAAAGGTTGCTTCGGCATACATCTTACAGTATCTCGGAGATAGCCTTTTCTCTGAATCTTGATGACCCGGCATACTTTTCCAGACTTTTTAAAAAATCAACAGGCTCTTCCCCGAGAGAATTCAGGAACAACATCGGCTAAGATTAATTATTAAAACCATCGTGACAATAAATTAATACCCACCAATCCCGGTAAAAAGGTGTTTTATCCTAATACCTCGTCAAAATTAATCACAATTTAATAAATTTCGGTTCAATATTTTTCATCCTTTAAACAATAAAAGGAATACAATATGCAAACAATATTAGGAGGAGGCGGTGCCATTGGTACACCACTCGCAAAAGAATTAAAAAAATATACCGATAAGATTAGAATCGTAAGCAGAAATGCCAAAAAAGTTAATCCAACAGATGAACTATTAAATGCAGACCTCACCAACCGGGAAGAAACTCTTCGTGCCATAAAAGGTTCTGAAGTTGTTTATCTCGTGGCAGGGTTAAAATACACAACCAAAATCTGGCAGGAACAATGGCCGGGTTTGTTTGACAATGTTTTAGAAGGATGCAAAAGAGAAGGTGCCAAACTTGTATTTTTCGACAATGTCTATCCTTATGGGAAAGTTGATGGCCCCATGACCGAAGAAACACCCTTTAACCCCTGCAGTAAAAAGGGGGAAATAAGGGCAAAACTTGACAGTAAGCTGATCGATGAGTATAAAAGTGGAAATATTCAAGGAGTGATAGTCAGGGGTGCCGATTTCTACGGACCCGGTGTTTCAAGTTCTGCTTTTAACCTTCTTGTGATAGATAACATGATAAAAGGTAAAAAAGCAAACTGGTTAAACAATCCCAAGGCTCTACATACTTTTACTTATACTCCCGATGCTGCGCATGCTACGGCACTTATTGGTAACACAGCAAATGCCTACAACCAGGTATGGCACGCACCTTCCCAATCTGATCCGATTACAGGAGAAGAGATGGTAAAAATTGCTGCTGAGTTTATCGGAGTGGAGCCAAAAATTCAAGTACTTGGTGATGCGATGTTGTTTATGGCAGGGTTGTTTAATCCAACAATAATGTCGATGATAGAGATGAGCTACCAATTTAAGTACGATTATATTTTCAACAGCGACAAGTTCATAAAGGCTTTTAATTATACTCCAACAACATACAGAGATGGAATAAAAGCTGCAGTTAAATCAGTAATAAAATAACAAATTGATTCCGGCAGTTGTTCATAAAATAACTGCCGGTTGATTTTCGAATCCCCATTAATCCAGTTTATCTTCCTTAAATGCCATTCCCCATTCTCGCAAAGCAGTAATTAAAGGGATTGTCGTCCATCCTTTCTCAGTTATTGAGTATTCCACCTTTGGGGGAATAACCTGATAGACTTTACGGTTAATCAATCCGTCTGCCTCAAGCTCTCTTAATTGTTGTGCCAGCATTTTATGAGTTATTCCGGGAATGTTTTTCTTCAGCTCACCATACCTGAACACCTTGTCTTTTAATCGCCAAAGGATTGGCATCTTCCATTTACCCCCGATGACATCGAGAGCAAGTTCAACTGGGTTATTATATTTTTTATCTCTGAATTCGAAAACAGGCATTTTTCGCTATTCTTTCTATTTGGTTAGTATACTACTTTATAGTGCATACTTGATTTAAGATATTATATAATGCTAATTTAACATATTAACTTGAAAAAATTATACAAAAAGGAGAAAAAAATTATGAGCATGAACCTGAATGTAATGGATTCCAACAGCCCGAAAAGAGTTGCAGTTGTTGCGGCCAATCCCTGTGTAAGTTCCCAAACCGGCTGGCCAATAGGTTTCTGGTGGGCAGAACTTACCCATCCTTATCATGCCTTTACCGAAAAGGGTTACAAAGTTGATATCTATTCACCCGAAGGTGGTGAACTTGTGGCGGACAGTTTCAGTGATCCCGAAGATGCAAGCGGTTACTCGGCACATGACATCCTGAGTCTTGGTTTCAAAAAATCATCTTCACATTCCGCCCTGTTGAAAGACACTCCGTCAATCGACAAAATTGATGTTAATGATTACGATGCAGTATTCCTTACAGGGGGACAGTCACCAATGTACACATTCATAAGCAATGAGAAACTTCATAAACTTGTGGTCGATTTCCATGCAGCCGGAAAGGTAGTCGGGATTGTTTGCCATGCAACATGTGTTCTCCTAAAAGCCAAAACCTCTGACGGTAAACTTCTTGTGGAAGGGAAAACCTGGACTGGCTTTGCAAATGATGAAGAACAGTTTGCTGACAGCTATGTGGGGATGAAAATTCAACCATTCTGGATTGAGGAAGAAGCTAAGAAGATTGAGGGCACAAACTTCATTACGGGAGGATTGTTCAAACCTTTCGCTGTAAGAGATGGCAGACTTATCACCGGGCAGCAGCAATATTCGGGAGGTGAAACAGCAAGACTTGTAATCGAAGCCCTTGGTGTATAGTCATGGAAAAAACAAGACTTGAAGCATTCAGTGATGGTGTGATAGCTATTATCATTACACTTCTTGTCCTCGAGATAAAGGTGCCACACATTGAAGGGGAGGTTACATCTTCGACAATTGCCGCGGCACTTATAAAACTGACTCCCAAAATCCTTAGTTGGGCTCTCAGCTTCTTCATGGTTCTTATTATGTGGGTGAACCACCACAGAATTTTCCATGAAATAAAGCAGAGTGATAACGGGTTAATGTGGATGAACGGACTCCTGCTTTTCTTCATGTCTTTTGTCCCTTTCCCTACTGCCTTTATGGGTGACTATTTTGACCGGTCAGCTTCCATGTTCTTCTTTGGAATTTGTATGGGCCTGACTGCACTGGCATTTGTTTTGTTAAGGTTGTATATACTGAAGAACAGTCATCTGCTGAAAGACGGGACAGACAAGGAAAATTACTCAAAATTGATTAAACTCTCTTTGATTGGTCCCGTTATGTACTTCCTGGGAAGTGGAATAGCGTTTATGAATGTTTATGCTGCATATGCTGTTTATGCAATTGTACCGGTATATTTCATATTTTTGCAACAAAAAAAAAAAATCGAGGAATAAAATGGAAATAGCAATTATTGGCGCAGGAAATGTCGGCGGCGCACTTGGTCTTAATTTCGCAAAGAAGGGACACAAGGTTGTCTTTGGTACAAGAGATTTGAATTCCACAGGTGTTCAGGTGCTTCTAGAATCAAATGCCAACATCTCTGTTTCATCAATTAATGAAGCCATTAAATCAAGTGAAGTTGTTTTGTTTTCTACTCCTCCCGCAGTTGCGATCGAAATCGCACAATCCAACCCGGAACTACGCGATAAGATTGTTATTGATGCCACGAATTCCGTGTTTATGAAACCGGCACCATACAAAACTGCTTATGAAGGAATAAAAGTGGTTACGGGATGTGAAAACATTGTAAAATGTTTTAACAGTACTGGGTTTGAGAACATGAAAGACCCCATGTATCATGGCGAAGGGATCGATATGTTTTGTGCCGGTAACAGCCGGAAGGCAAAAGAGATAGCCACCCAATTAGCCAAAGAAATTGGTTTTTCTGAGTGTTACGATTTTGGCGGTGATGACAAAGTGGAACTCCTTGAACAATTTGCACTATGCTGGATAAACCTTGCGATAATACAAAAACATGGGCGTGATATTGCGTTCAAACTGATAAAAAGGTAACTCCTACCTCTTTTTTCTTATCATAACGCCGGGGAAGGTATCTTTTTCAAGTTTAATAAAGATGTCCCCGGCTCCGCCGTGTGCTACATCAACTACTTCATCTTTCCTGTTTTTCATCAGATCAATTGGCTGAGTAAAATCCATGGAAAAATCAGGAAAGAATACCTCGATTTCCTGCCCCTTCTCAATCCTGTTTCTCACTTCCATTCTTGCCAATCCATCAGGCATCATTTCCCTAATAACTCCCACAAATTCGTGTGTTTGGAGTTGAACATTTTTCTCATACCACTGGGCTTTTTCTTTAGGATTTGATACTAAAAAGCCCGGAATGAAACCACGATTTGCAGTTTTTGCAAGTTCGGTTACACAATCGAATGTTGGTTTAATCCCATGTTCCATTTCATCAATTGCTCTTCGATAGGTTCGTGCAACTGAAGCTGCATAATAAATTGACTTTGATCGTCCCTCTACTTTAAAACTCGATACTCCGGCATCTTTCAACTCCTGGAGATACTCAACAGCGCACAAATCCCTTGAATTCATGATATATGTGCCAAACTCATCCTCATCAGCTTCGAGGAACTCCCCTGGTCGTTGTTGTTCCTCTAAATAAAAAGTCCCTTCAAGAGGTTTATAAACAGGATCATATACCCCCTCATGGGTCATTTCATCTTCATTAGCCACCACTTCATATTCCGGGTTGTGTTCCTCCCCCTTATAAACTTTATACTGCCAGCGACAACTGTGGGCACAGGTTCCCTGATTTGCATCCCTGTACGACATATAATTTGAAAGCAGACACCTTCCCGAATAAGCCATGCAGATTGACCCGTGAACAAAAAACTCAAGCTCTACATCCGGTACCATTTCGTGAATCTTCTTCACCTCGCGAAGTGAAAGTTCACGGGAAAGGATTATTCTTGATATCCCCTGTTCTTTCCAAAATTTCACCGAAGCCCAGTTTATATTGTTGGCCTGTGTTGAAAGATGAATTGGAATTTGAGGACAAATCTCTTTTGCAAAATAAATTACTCCCGGATCTGCCATGATAAAAGCATCCGGTTTAAGCTCTGCCATTGACGCAATAGCTCTTTTAAGGGGTTCCAGTTTTGCATTATGTGGAAAGATATTTACGGTGAGATATATTTTTTTCCCAAGTTCATGTGTGTAATCGATTGCCTCTTTTACGCCATCAATCTTAAAATCGTTTTCCCTCGCCCGAAGCGAAAATGCCGGTACCCCCGCATAAACCGCGTCAGCGCCATATTGAAAGGCAAATTTTAATTTTTCAAAATCTCCCGCTGGGAGAAGAAGTTCAGGTTTGTTCATTTTGTTTCATTTATGTCGGAAATGAATGGAAACATTTGATTAATTCCGCTGAAAAGTTAGAATTCAGTACGGAATTTCAGATTCAAAAATAACTTCCATCCAAAAAGAATTATTAATGTGTCGAAAAACTACAAAATTAAATTAAGATAATCATACGAGACATTTTTCTCTCGGAAAACCCGGTGATGGATTCCCATTTTCACCTTAATTCGTAATCTTCAGCATCAGTGAGTATAAGTTCTTGCTTTTTGATTATTTAATTTGTAACTTAGCGTAACAAAATTGACTATAAAGTCGGGTGAAAAAAATGAAAAGATATCTTCTTATTATATTCTTTTTTGGCGTTGTATTAAAACTTAATATCAAGGCCCAAAATGATCATTATTTCTATTTAAACGAGACTTTACGCTCAGTTTATTTTGCAATCTATGATACTGATATATCCTACTACACCATTTACGAAGGTTGTGCAGTTATCAGAGATACATTGTCAAATGGACATAAATACTATAGAATAAATAACCCTTTTGGGGATGAATTCTTTCGATATGGTTTGGATAAAAAACTATACTGTCTGGATTCCGGAGTTGAAAAACTTTTTCTTGATCTCTCTGACACATCTGAAATATCATTTCAAGGTTTTGATCCAAATCTCAATTATACAGTTAATTTTAATAGAAAGTTAGTGCCAAATTCTGATATATTAGAGTTCAGTTTGTTAAGTGGTAATCCCACAA
Source organism: Ignavibacteriales bacterium (assembly GCA_016714125.1). Lineage (GTDB taxonomy): Bacteria > Bacteroidota > Ignavibacteria > Ignavibacteriales > Ignavibacteriaceae > UTCHB3. Next base: position 25,172 of record JADJNX010000023.1, read on the forward strand.
CAAAATACAGATTTAAAAAGGGGGTCGGACTCATCTATCATCATTATTATCGTTATGACATTTTGCATAATAATGCCCGCAGAGAGTTCAACTTAAAAGAATTGAGCGTAAATTTGGGAGATGGAAATGTAATTCAATTTACTTCCAATGTTTCACCCCAAATACCTTATCACAACATATCTTTATTTAATGATACTTCATTTATCCTAAGAACCAAAGTCTCTCACGAATACACTTTTTATCGAAATGAGTTTTTAAATATGCTACCTTATATCGAAAAGGTTGGGGTAGAATACAGATTTGTGATTAGTGAGGATTCCACCGATCTAATTAGAAGTGAAAAAATAAATACAGTAGCCGATAGTGTAAATTTCATTATTAATTTTGATCCAAATACATTAAAACCGGGCGACAAGGTTTTATACCGGGTTTACGCAACTACCAGAGAACCTAATGTCAGAACCAAGTTTATACCATCAGAAAATGGGTATTACGGCTATACTTATACTCCTACCGGTCTGACGGAGGATATCGAACTGAATCCACAGCACTTCACACTCTATCAGAATTATCCAAACCCGTTTAATAACGGAACCGTAATAAAATTTTATGCAAAACAGGCGGGAACTGCCATTTTAACACTTTATGATCCTTTAGGATCAGAAGTTTATAGATCTTCGATGGAAGTTAATGGCGAAGGGGAATACTTCTTCAACTTCAATCAGCCGAATCTACCTTCAGGTGTATATCTTTACAAAGTAACTCTTGGGAATAAATCTGACATCAAAAAGATGATTTTATTGAAATGAAATTGCTTTTGGTTTCAGATAGGGTCGAATTATTTCTTCACAAATAGATCAAATAGTGCATCGTTCACAAAATAAATATTTCTCCCACGTTTGTGTTTTGTCAGCAATCCTTTGTCTGTTAACTGATCCAGATATTTTGTTGCAGTTATTCTTGTTACTTTCAAATCGTTCATCACATATTCAATTTTAGTATAAGGGTGTCTGAACAGCAGGTTTAATAACTCCTGACTATATATTTTTGGTAAATCATTTTTTATTTTGGTTTTATATTCGCTTATCAGAGCTTTTATGGATTTTGATCAAAATGATACTCTGCATTGAAGTGTTTTGTATGCCCAAAGGATAAACAAAATCCATTCTTCCCATTTATTTTCTGAACAAACCTTATTGAGCAGCCTGTAATATTCTGATTTATTCTCAATTATATAACGACTCAAATAAAGTACCGGCATTTCCAACAGATCATTCGTCACAAGATATAATACATTCATAATCCTGCCTGTTCTGCCATTACCGTCAAAAAAGGGATGGATTGTTTCAAACTGATAATGAATGACTGCCATTTTTATCAAAGGATCAACTTTATGAAATTCATCATCATTTATATACTTAGCAAGATTACTTAGTGCCTCGATTATTACTCTTGGCTCATCCGGAGGTGTATAAATTGTCTCACCAGTTTTGGTGTTTTTTAGAACTGTGCCGGGGATTCTCCGAACACCTGCATCATTATCCTCCAAAACTTTTTGTATCTCAATTATCCTGTTGACCGTAAGAAGTTTGTCGTCCTTGATAAGATTAAACCCCTGTACCAGGGCTTTTGCGTATCTGTGCACCTCTTTTGCGGCAGGACTGTCAAATTGATCAGCAAATAGATCAGATTTATACAATTCATCATGAGTGGTGATTATATTTTCGATCGCAGAACTATCCTTTGGCTTCCTGAAGGGCCAAAGTTCTTATTAGTATTGACCTGTCAGGAATCGTTTGGGCAATTCCTTTAAGCTCTGCAAGATATCTGTGTGCAACGGCAAGTTGTTTTAGTATTACTTTCGTCTCAAGCTCAAATTCAGGAGGTAAAAGTGGCATCGAATTAAAGGGTTTTGCTGGATCAAAAAGCATGGTTATTCATTTTTTAATATTGACATATCGATTTTTTATGTATTTGAACTACAATATGTATAGTTTTTTTGATTTTCTATATATATCAACTCTTATATGTATAGTTTTTTTGATTTTCTATACATATCAACCCTCATATGTATAAATTTTTCGATTTTCTATATATATCAACTCTCATATATATAGTTTTTTTGATTTTCTATACATATCAGAAAATCTCTCTGCGAAAATCCGTATAATCTGGATGTATCTGCGTCCTATTTATCCTCTTCCGCGGAATCAGATTACTCTTGCCGATTAACTGTATCGGGAGAAAATGCCGGAATACATACAGCCACATATTCTGCTCCCTCATCATTGGGTGTGCTGTATTTTACCCATTCACCCTTGGGGGTAATAATAGCCTGGCCGGCCGATACATCATTAAATCCTGATTTGTTCTCGACTCTAAGAACTCCTTTAAGTACAACTGTGTATTCATCAAATTCAGGGATTTGTGCCGGCTCAATCCAACCACCCGGGGATTTCATCCTCGCAATACTTACCAAATCTGTCCCGGAATTTACCCTGCCGATATATTCTTCAATAATTTTCGGTTTGTTTCCTGCCGCTTCAATTATTGTTGCCTTTTCAATCAATTTGTGCATATCATTCACATTTTAGTTAATGAAAGTGTCGTGGGAATTCTTAATTTCTCAAAAATATTACCTGATATTTAATACCTAATACCTGGCTCCAATACCTGATATTTAATACTTATTACCTTAATTTTCGTTTTTTGACTTAAAGCCTTTTAACATCCACATCATTTCTGGGTTCATTTTCTCTGTCCAAAAAAAAATATTATTTCATTCAAAAATATCTGAATAATTTAAGAAACCCGTGTTTAAACAAAAAAACAATCTGAATGATGCTACAATCTTTCTTAAATTGCCCCAGTAAATACCTTGTTAATAAAATTCAAAAAAAACTCTATTTATTAGTAATTCAAATCTTGATTTTCGCTATATTTCATATTACCTTATAAATAACAAGATTTGGATTTCAACCGGAAAACCAAAAGCATCCAAGAAATTTGAATGAGTGACCAAGATTTATCGCTTAAGCTGCTCGAAGTTTATCCTGCACCTACTGTAATACATGACTACAAAAACTTCGTGTATGTAAATAATGCTGCAGTAAAAAAATTCAGAGCGACCTCAAAATCCGATCTTATCGGCAAACCGATCCTCGACTTTGTACACCCCTCTTCACTCAGGGAGACAATCAAAAGTCTTGATTCTCCCGACAGAAATGACACATTTGAAATGCATGACCTCCATCTTTTGGCACAGGACGGCACTTCATTCTACTCGGATATTGTTGGAACTACAATCACGATGGGTGGTAAAGAATGTGTTCACCTGCTAATTAATGACATAACACAACTGCGAAACAGTGAACAGAGATACAGATCACTTTACGAACTGGCTCCGGAAGCAATACTGCTTGAGGACGAAGATGGTTTTATTCTCGATGCAAATCCTGCATTTTTTAAGCTTCTGGGTTATAGCAGAGAAGAAACAATTGGACAACATGTTCAATTTCTAACGCTGGATAAAGACCCTGAACTTATTCAGGAAGACATCAAGAAAGTAATATCTGGCGAGGTTTTGATGCAAGAAGCCTTTGGCAGGTGTAAAAACGGTAAGATTATTACTGTCCAACTGACCGAGAGTGCTTTCCCACTCGAAAACAACAGGATTGGACTTCTTGCAATAATGGCAGATATATCCGCAATAAAAAAACATGAAGGTGAACTTATTTTGGCCAAAGAGAAAGCAGAAGAGATGAACCGCCTCAAATCGAGCTTTCTTGCAAATATGAGCCATGAATTAAGAACCCCAATGATAGGAATCCTTGGTTATTCTGAGTTGTTGAGCGAAGATGAGTTTAACCCAACTGTGATTGAATATGCAAGAGTGATTCACCAAAGTGCAAAAGGTTGATGGATACTCTTAATCTGATTCTCGACCTTTCAAAGATTGAAGCTGACAGACTTGATATCTCCGAGATGGAATGTGATGCTTGTGAAATCGTAACAGAGTCATTCAACCTGTTCATTTCAGAAGCAGAAAAAAAAGAACTAAATTTTGAGCTTCTTAAACCGCAACAATCAATACCTGTTCTTATTGATGAAAGAATATTTACCCATATCTGCATAAACTTAATCAATAATGCAATAAAATTTACACAAAAAGGTAGTGTTATGGTTGAAGTGAAACACATAGATTCCGAAAAAGGAAGCAGTTTGGTTCTAAGAGTGATAGATACAGGAATTGGAATAGCGAAGCAGGATCAAGAACTCATTTTTGACGAGTTCAGACAGGTCAGTGAGGGTTTTGGCAGGAATTTTGAAGGAACAGGACTTGGTCTTACCGTAACAAAAAAGTTTGTTGAAAAATTAAAGGGTGATATCCACCTTGAAAGTGAACCCGGAGTTTGGACAACTTTTACGGTTATCATCCCAAATAATCTATACAAAACAAAAGAGGTGGAAATCTAACCATCCTTTTATTATTAATCTATCAATAAATAATATATAAATAAAATGTACAGATCAATTGTTGTTCTATTTATCCTTTCAACTTCCCTGCTCTACTCACAAATCCCCGGGTTTGCAGGAGATAAATTGTTTCTTTTACTGAATAAACAGGTTTTGAGACAATCCGGTCCCGGACCAACTTTCCAGTTGATCAATTTTGGTGACACATCTAAATCAGTTAATGCTCTTTTTTTCATAAATTCTACAACAGGTTATGCCTCAAGAGGTGGACGAATATTCAAAACGACAGATACAGGCGACACCTGGGCAGAAATACTAAATACAAACAGTTTGGTTGACCTCGACAAAATAACAGCCGCTGAGAATACAATTTTCATTTTTGGTGGCAACAACCAACTTTACAGATCATTCAACGGAGGAATTTCCTTCGATTCTGTGACTGTAAACCTGCCAATAACAAATTACTCCTGGTTCACTTTTCTTGGTATATCCAAAGCTTCTAAAGTTTATCTTTATGCCCCATATTTTAACCCTTTCCAGGGAGCGATACATTATCTTAAGTCAACCGACTCATGCAGGACATGGACTGAAATACCATCACTCGGTGAAAAGGGGTATTCCCATTTTGTGAATACAGACTTTGGTCATTTAAGCACTATGTCAAAAGTCTATACAACCACTAATGGTGGCGATTCATGGGTGATGAAACATGAGGAAGAGGGGGTGTACTTAGTCCGGCGGGATGGTTTGCGGATCCACAAACAGGATATCAGGCAGTTTGGACCAATCCAAGGGTTATCCGAACCACTGATGGTGGAACTACATGGTCACAGGTATATAAAAATGGCAGCAATACTATTGCCAACATCAAAGCCGGAGGCAGTTGTGTGGTCGTCAGGAAGAGGACTCAAACCTGTTGAGATATTCTTCGGACAAAGGTAACACCTGGAAGACTATCGATCTCACTACTGATATAAATGATTCAGAACTGTTGGAACCGACTGATTTTTTGTTAAAAGGTAACTTTCCAAATCCTTTTAACAACTCAACCATGATTGGTTTTAATCTCCCTAAAGATGGAATCGTGAAGATTATAATTTATGATTCAAGAGGGAGTGTTGTCGGATTACCCTTCACATTTGAAGGGAAATCAGGCTACAATTCGGTAAGGTTTGAGGCAGATAATCTTTCCTCCGGAGTCTATTTTTATTCTCTGTTCTTCGAAGGTGAACAAAGTTATAAAGCCACAGGCAAGATGATTTTATTAAAATAAAATTGTTCTGTTTAACAGAAGAGGGTTCCAAATCGGGACCCTCTTCAACTTTTAAATAAACTTCTACTTGATCAGAAGCATCTTTTTGATCGATCGTTGACTCCCCGATTCCAGTCTGTAGAAATAGACACCTGACGGAATCCCCGAAGCATCAAAACCCACCTGATGTTTACCGGCTGACCTGTATTCATTAACAAGCTCACCCACCTCTTCCCCCATCATATTAAACACTTTTAATGAGACATTACCATCAACGGGCAGATCAAATCCAATCACTGTGGTGGGATTAAACGGGTTTGGATAATTTTGATTTAGAGAAAAATTTGAGGGAATTTCAGAATCGGTTATATCTGTTGTTGGGTTTAATATCTCATTCATTGAGGTACCCGAAACAACAGGAGTTGGGAAATTTAATATTTTGCCAATAGTTGGAACGATGTCGGGTATATATCTTTTGGTGTTTGTGTGAATCCCCTTTTTAACATCTGCACCGATTGCACAAAGCATCATTCTTCTACAGCCAAAACATCCATCACCATGTCCCACAAATCCGGTTGACACCCCGTCAAGATGTCTTCCATGATCATTAGTAACCAGAATGGTTGTTTTATCTTTGTAAACGGGATCGGCTTGAACAAAATTCCAAAGAAGATTTACAATACTGTCGGCAACCATTATCGACCTTGTGTAAGCATCCCAGTTCCCCTCGTGTCCATAGTGGTCAACATCGGCAAAATATAAAACTGATAGCCTTGGGTGATGTGTCTGAAGTTTACTTTTGGCATTTTGCCACACGGAGATGTCACTGCTACCCTGAAGAATATACCAGGGCCAATAAGCCGGTCCATAGTCAGGTCTAAAACTTTGCAACCATGGTGTGCCTAAATATTTCATGATGTACATAGCTTCGGTTGAGTCCTGTTGATGTTCCTTCCTGAAATATTCCCAAAGTGTTGGAACAGTGGCATATTGTGTATTAAAACCGTTGTAAAAGTATCTTTAGGAGTTGACCACGACCCACTCCAGATCGCCGGAACTCCCCTGCTGGTCACAGTAGCACCATTGTTGAAAAATGAATCGATTACGGCACCCTCAAGTGCCAGCCTTTTCATATTTGGAGTATAAGTACCCGCCGTGTCACCAAGCGTCTCAGAATATCGGGCGCCATCAATTATCACAAGTACCACATATTTGTCGGGCATCTGGGCAAATAACCCGCCAACTAATATCAAACTTAACAACAGATACAATTTCAATCGAGCGATTTCTTTCTATTTCAAAAGGTTAAATATAATGAAATATCCTACGAGTTCATTACTCTGTTTTGGTGATTGATACTTTCCATGTGAACCGACTCAAGAAAAGTTGAAACAAATTCGTAACTCAACCCGAGGTTTTTCCCAACACTCATTCCTCTTTCCAGAATCTCATTCCATCTGCTTGTTTGAAGGATCGTAAGTTTATTATCTTTTTTATACTCACCAATACGCTCTGCCATGTTCATTCTTTTTGCAAGCAACTGCATAAGTTCGTCATCAATCTGATCGATCACTTCTCTGTACTCATCAAGAACTGCCATAACAGGTTCAGAATCACTGCTTCTTTCTCTCCAAATCAGACTTTCGAGAATTGTCTTTAAAACTTCGGGTGTCACCTGCTGTTTTGCATCACTCCATGCATTGTCGGGATCACGATGACTTTCAATCATCAAACCGTCAAAATCGAGGTCAATTGCTTTTTGTGAAACTGATTGTATAAGGTCTCTCCTTCCCGAAATATGTGCTGGATCGCAAATCATCATTAAATCAGGATATCTTCTTCTCATTTCAATTGCTAAATGCCAGATCGGTGGATTTCTGTATTTATGTTTGCCATAAGTACTGAATCCTCTGTGAATCAGACCAATATTTGTGATTCCTGCAATCGAAATTCTTTCAACTGCCCCACTCCAAAGATCAATATCAGGATTCATCGGATTTTTGATAAGTACCGGGACATCACTCCCCTTAAGCGCATTTGCAATCTCTTGCACACTCATTGGATTAACCACGGAACGGGCTCCAATCCATAAAATATCAACATCAAAGTGAAGTGCATCCTCCACCTGTCGAGCAGTTGCAACCTCCACTGCCAGTGGAATACCCGTGGCTTTTCTTGCATGTTGAAGCCATGGAAGTCCTTTGGTTCCCACTCCCTCAAAAGTGCCGGGTCGGGTTCTTGGTTTCCAAATTCCTGCCCGCATTACATCAACCATACCTGTGGCTGCGAGACGGCTTGCGGTATCCATTACCTGTTCTTCTGTTTCTGCACTACAAGGTCCCGATATTATCAGGGGTCTCTTCTTCAACAACTGTTTCATCTGTATTTCCGTTGTCCTCAGTGGACGGTTTATCGCTACCAAAATCAAGTAAACAATATTTAAAACAAAAAACCCGAACATCAAGTTCGGGCGGTATTTATAAATCTCTTAAAATTATGAAATTTTTTACAAAAGCCACCCGCGACCGGTAAAGTAAAACCAGTAAAAATTAACTGTGGCGATTGTTGGGTTTTTCATTTTCATAACATTCAAATATAGATACTTCAGATTTATTATGCAAATCTTTTATTATAGATCGGGAGTTTTTGGTTAACCGCAAAGATCGCAAAGGACGCGAAGGAGGAGATTTAGCTAAACCGCAACCACAGAGCACACAGAGGAGTTTTTGAGATTATTAAATTATTGGACTATTGGATTACTGCATTATTGGATTATCTACTCTCAAGTACTTTCCCGATTTGATTAGCTTTTTTCATAAGGGTATGGAAAGCTTCATAATCTCCCGATTCCAACAAATTTTTCATATTCTGGAGTTGCAGGATATGTTCATCTATCACCTCAAGCAAATTCTCTTTGTTTTGTGAAAAGATGGGCATCCAGGTATCGGGGTTGCTTTTTGCAAGTCGAACGGTACTTTCAAATCCGGCTCCTGCCAACTGAAAAATAGATTCGATCTCCTTTTCTTTTTCGAGAACCGTAAGAGCGAGAGCAAAAGAAGTGATATGCGAAATGTGACTGATATAGGCAGCATGGATGTCGTGTTTCAGAGCATCCATGTAGATAATATTCATTCCAATGTTTTTATACATTTTTTCAACAAGTGAAAGCGCATCTGGATCACTCTCCTCCTTGTTGCAGATTACAGTTAACCGGTTGTTAAATCCTCCGGGAAGTGCCGCCGTGGGTCCACTCTTTTCGGTACCCCAAATCGGATGGGCTGCAACAAATCTTCCCCGATTTTTATTCATCGCAAGAGAATTTACTATCAACTCCTTGGTGGATCCAACATCAGTTACAACTTGTTTGTCAACAAATTTCATAACCTCTGCCAAAACCAAAACAGTTGCATCCACCGGAACTGCCACAATAACAAGATCACAATTCCGTACAGCTTCTTCAAGTGGCAAAATTTTGTTCACAAGATTCAGGGCGAGGGCTGACTTCTCATGTCCCTTATTGGAATCAACTCCTATTACTGTGTCACAAAATCCACTGTTTCGCAGGTCCAAAGCCATCGAACCACCAATCAGCCCCAAGCCGATAATTGTTACCGTCATCTATTGACCACTATTTGACTAAACAAATTATGTCTAAATCTAACCAATTACTTCTTTTTTTACATAAGGCCTGAGGGCTTCAGGAACATCAAGTTTTCCGTCAGGTCTGAGATTATTCTCAAGGAGTGAAACCATCAACCGACTGGTTGCAAGTCCCGATCCATTAAGTGTATGAATAAACTCAAGTTTTTATCATCTGAACGACGATATTTAATGTTTGCTCTGCGAGCCTGAAAATCTTCAAAATTGCTGCATGATGAGGCTTCAAGCCATTTTTTCTCAGCGGGTGACCAGACTTCAATATCGTAACACTTCGCTGCTGAAAAGCTTAAATCACCTGTACACAACATTAAAACTCTGTAAGGGATATTTAATGCTTTTAAAATATCTTCAGCGTCATTTACCAGTTTTTCGAGTTCATCATAAGAACCCTCGGGTTTGGCAAACTTCACCATCTCAACTTTGTTAAACTGATGAACTCTCAAAAATCCTTTGGTATCTTTACCATAAGAACCGGCTTCTCTTCTGAAACAGGGGGAATATCCACAATATTTTATCGGAAGTGAAGATTCTTCAAGAACATCATTACGGTAAATATTTGTAATCGGAACCTCAGCCGTTGGTATCAGATACATCCCGTCTTTTTCACAGGTGTACATATCCTCTTCCATCTTGGGGATTTGACCCGTCCCTTTCATCGATTCACGATTTACGATAAACGGTGTCATCACTTCCTGATATCCGTGATGCTCCAAATGGAAATCGAGGAAAAAGTTGAAAAGTGCTCTTTCAAGAGTGGCACCATCTCCCATATACAAAGGGAAACCGGAACCTGATATCTTTGTCCCTCTTTCAAAATCGAGGATTTTCAGGTTTTTACCAATCTGAAGATGGTCGGGGGTTTCAGTTGGATCATCAAGATTATATCCTTCGGGAAGCCATCTTCTCACCTCAACATTATCGGCAGCCGATTTTCCAACAGGAACTGATGAATGAGGAAGATTTGGAATATAAGCGAGTAAATTGTTCAACTCTGCTTCTACATTAATCCGTTCATCATCATACTTCTTGATATCCTCTCCAACGCCTTTCATTTCTTCAATGAGGGCGGTGGCATCCTCTTTTGCCTTTTTAAGTTTGGCAACTTCATCACTTACTCTGTTTCGCTTCGATTTTAATTCATCGGCGATTACAAGAATTTCTCTCCTCTTTTTGTCGAGTTCGAGTACTTCATCAATTCTGCTTTTTTCGTTTTTGTTTTCAATTCCCTGTTTTACAACATCGGGATTTTCTCTTATAAATTTTAAGTCTAACATTTTATACCTGTTTTACGATTACATTCAAAATTTTATTTTTAACGAAGATCACCTTAATGATCTCTTTACCTTCAATGAATTTACCTGTTTTGTCATTTTGTTTTGCTGCTTCAAAAACAGTTTCCTGATCTGAATCAACGGGCATATCAACAGTACCTCTCATTTTTCCGGAGATCTGAACAGCGATTGTGACAACATCCACCGTTAATGCTTCAGGGTCGGGAACAAATTGATTCGGTTCCACAAAAAGTGATTTTTCCCGTCCCAGAATAGATGCAATCTCTTCTGCAAGATGTGGCGCCAATGAAGCAAGCATCGAAGTAACCCTCGCCATTGTATATGACTGAAGTCCCGGTCTGCATGCAGCAAGATTTTTCCCAAGCTCATTGCTCAATTCCATCATCGAGGCAATTGCTGTGTTAAATTTCAGGTGTTCCATCTCGTGTTGATATTTTGCAAGAGTTTTGTTCACATATCTGTAAACCGATTTTTCCTCATTGCTCAATTCTGCAAGATCATATTTGGCTTCAGATTTATGTGACTTATACCATCCTGTGTAAGTATTCGCCATATCAAAAAGTCTCTGGGCAAACCTTTCCGCACCTGTAATTCCTGAATCATTCCAGTCACCACCAAGTTCATAAGGTCCCATAAACATGAGGTATAGACGGAAAACATCAGAGCCATATTTGTCGATGTAAGGTTCAGGATTTACAACATTTCCTTTTGATTTCGACATCTTGGCACCCTGATTGGTGATGGTTCCCTGATGTACAAGCCTCATGAATGGCTCAGGTGTTTTCACCAAACCGATATCCATCAAAAACTTGTGAACAAAACGGGCATAAAGCAAATGCATCACCGAATGTTCTCTTCCGCCGATATACATATCAACGGGTGACCATTTATCAGTAAGCGTCGTATCAATCATTCCGTCTTTAAATTTTGGATTGAGATAACGGAGATAATACCAGGAAGAATCCACAAAAGTATCCATAGTGTCGGGGTCTCTTTCAGCGGGACCACCACATTTTGGACAGGTTGTGTTCATAAATCCTGCGTGTCTTCTCAGAGGAGAATCGCCTTGAAGTTTAAATTCCACATCGTAAGGAAGTGTAACAGGCAGAGAGTCTTCCGAAACAGGGACTTCACCACAACTATTACAGTAAACCACGGGTATTGGTGTACCCCAATATCTCTGACGGGATATCAGCCAGTCTCTTAATCTGTAATTAACTTTTGCACATCCATCCCCTGTTTTTTCAAGGTCCTTTATGATCGCTTCTTTTCCGGCAATGGAGTTTAATCCTGTAAATTTACCCGAATTAACCATTGTCCCTGCCTCGGTAAATGCTTCGGTCAGTTCATCTTCAAGATTTGTACCATCCTGAAGAATCACTTTCCTTATTGGAAGATTAAACTTCTTTGCAAATTCAAAATCTCTCTCATCATGTCCGGGAACAGCCATTACACAACCTGTTCCGTATGTTACAAGGACATAATCACCGATCCAAACAGGCACCGATTCACCATTAATTGGGTTTATCGCATACGATCCCGTGAATACTCCCGATTTCTCTTTGGTCGTTGATTGTCTGTCGATGTCTGTCAAATATGCGGTTTGTTCCACATATTTTTCAACTGAAATTTTATATTGGGGTTTGGTAAGCTTTGCCACGAGTGGATGTTCAGGAGCAAGGGTTACATAAGTAACACCAAACAGAGTATCGGGTCTGGTGGTAAAAACTTTTATCACTTCGTCGCTTCCATCAACTTTAAACTCAACTTCGGCACCAACACTTCTGCCTATCCAGTTTCGTTGTTTGGTTTTTGTCTCTTCGGGCCAGTCAATCAAGTTCATATCTTCAAGAAGTCGGTCGGCATAAGCCGTGGTTTTGAAGAACCATTGAACAAGATTTTTTTGAATTACGGGACTTCCACATCTCTCACAATTTCCATCTCCCAAAACCTGTTCATTGGCCAAAACAGTCTGGCATGAGGTACACCAGTTTACGGGCGATTTTTTGCGGTATGCAAGTCCTTTTTTATAAAGTTGAAGGAACAGCCACTGATTCCACTTATAATATTCAGGATCACATGTCATCAACTCACTGTTTGAATCATACATGCAACCGATTCTTTTAAGCTGGGCTCTGATATCTTTAATATTTTTTAGTGTGCTGTCAAGGGGGTGAACACCCGTCTTGATTGCGTAGTTTTCGGCAGGCAAACCAAATGCATCATAACCAAAAGGTTCATAAACATTATATCCCATCAACTTTCTGAATCGTGCCCATGTGTCGGCGGGACCATAATTATACCAGTGACCACAATGAAGTTTTGCCCCTGACGGATAAATAAACATTACCAGGGAGTAAAGTTTTTTGTCAGGATTATTCAGGTCGGTTTTGTAAACTTCGTGATCTTCCCAATATTTTTGCCATTTTGGCTCAATTTCGCTTGCTTGATATTTCATTCTTATAAAGTCTTAATATTTTAAATATTTCAAACTTTAAAAATATGAATATTTGGTGAATTGGGAGGGGAGTTGTGAGATTAACATCGGAAAGAAAACCAATTCTGTGTTAACTAACGGTTAAAAAACAGTCTAATAAAAAAATCATTTGACTTGAATACAAAAAAATGTATATTTGCACTTCAAATGTAAGCGCTTACATCGGTCAAATGTAAGGCTTACATAAGACAATTGATCACTTAATCATATCGGAGAACAGATGAAAACAGTTACTTTCTTTATATTTTTTTTCACACTTCTGGCAGGTGTTTCATCTGCACAATTTGTGAATGGTCAGGCTGCTGAAGGAGTCCTTGGACAGCTCGACTATATTACCCCAACGAGCGGTGTTGCAATCAACAAATTTAACGGACCAAATGGTGTGTTATTTGACAGCAGAAACGGAAAAATCTGGGTTGCTGACAGAGGCAACCATAGAGTTCTTCGTTTTTCATCAACAAATGCCTACATAAATGGTGGTGATGCAGAACTTGTTATTGGTCAACCTGACTTCACAACCAACACTTCAGGTCTTTCTGCAACCAAAATGAACAACCCTATCTGTGTTGTTATCGATGGTAACGGAACCCTCTGGGTTAGTGAATATGGTAATAACCGTGTTACAAGATGGGACGATCCTGATAACCTGGTTAACGGTGACACCGCTGATGGTGTTCTTGGTCAACCCGATTTTGTAACAAATTCAGCAGCTACCAGCCAAAACAAGTTCAGCGGCCCTGCTGGTATTTTTGTTGAAGCAAATTGTACTCTTTGGGTGAGCAACTTTAATATTCACAGACTGCTTCGTTTCCAAAACGCTGCTACTCTGCCAAACGGCTCAAATGCCGATCTTGTAATTGGCCAACCTGATTTTGTTACCGGAACCACCGGACTCTCAGCAACCAAAATGAACAACACCAATGGAGTTTATGTTGACTGGCTCGGAAACCTTTGGGTAAGTGAATATACCAACAGAAGAGTTCTAAAATTTAATAATGCCTCAACACTTGTAAATGGCGACACAGCAGATGTTGTATTGGGTCAACCTGATTTTATTACAAATACCTCTAACACAACTCAAAATGGAATGGGCAATGTTAGATGGTTAACCGGTGATGTCAATGGTAATCTTTATGTGGTTCAGGAATCAAACAACCGTATTTCAGTATTCCTTCAGGCTGCTACCCTCGCAAATGGAGCAAATGCCGATTATGTAATTGGTCAGCCTGATTTTACAACAGGAACCGGTCTTAATCCTCCAACACAAAATTCATTAAGAACCCCCAGAGGTGCTTCAGTTGACAACACAGGTAAAAAACTTTGGGTCACCGATTGGGCAAACAACCGCGTTTTAAGATATGACATCTCCTCTCTTGTTCCTGTTGAACTCTCTTCATTTTCTGCTTCAGTGACCTTAAACAATGTTGAATTAAACTGGACAACAGCAACTGAAACAAATAACTTCGGTTTTTCGATTGAAAGAAGAAGTGAGGATTCTGAATTTGAAGAAATTGGTTTTGTAAAAGGAAATGGTACTTCCACATTGATAAATTCCTATTCATTTATCGATTCAAAACCATTGTCTGGTGTTGTTTATTATCGTCTAAAACAAATTGACCTTGACGGTTCAATAAACTATTCGAATGAAGTTTTAGCCGACAATACAGGTCTGATCGAAGGCTTCCGCCTTTTGGGTAACTATCCAAATCCGTTTAATCCATCAACCACTATTTCATTTACTCTCGTTGAGAAAGAAAATGTAAGAGTTTTGGTACGGGATATACTTGGTAGTGAAGTGGTCGAAATTTTTAAAGGCATCGCTGCCCCGGGAATCAACAGATTACAGTGGAACGGCACAAATTTTTTGGGTCAGACTGTTAACTCAGGAGTCTATTTTTATACCATCGAAGTGAACAACAAAGTTTACTCCGGCAAAATGATCTTAAACAAATAGGCAACAAAATGAGAATATTAACAAAAGTTTTTCCTGGTTACACTCCTGCTATCAGGAAGTTTCTATTTACATGCGCAGGATTATATCTTCTTTTCGGACAGTGATATACCAAACTACTATGACCCAAGTTACCTTCAGGTAACTGCTCCAAGTGAACTCCTGTCTGTTAACGGAGTGAAATTCCCCGTGGTAACCGATACTTTTTATGCAGGTACCAACGGTCTGAAACTTCTTTACAAATCAGTTACCGGTGGCGATTGGGCAGCAGCAGTTGCAGCCCCCGGTTGGCCCGGAAGAGATGCCACACTTAAGGATTCCATTGTCTTTATGGTCTATTCCCCCGTGGCTGTTAATGCCTCTGATCTTCCTTCAATCTTTGTGGAAGATCTTTCAAATCAAAGGTCAACCAAAATTCCGCTTGCTCAGTATAACCCTTTGGGAATCCCTGCGGGAACATGGACTAAACTTTGGCTCCCGGTGGACACACTAAAACGGAATCCGGGAAACTGTGATCTTACCAGAGTTAAGACAATTTTCTATTGCCAGTCAGTAGCTGATGGAATTTCTCGCACTCTCTTCCTTGATGATATAAAGATGACCGGCGGAGCTTCGATCTATGATTACAACTACATAGTTGTGCTTGGGTCTTCAACATCCGCCGGCACGGGTGCAAATCCTCCCGATAGCGCTTATGTCAACAGGTTAAGAAAACATATAACAAGTCTTGATACTACATACAAAGTATTAAACCTTGCGGTTGGAGGATACACCTCTTATCATGTGATGCCAACCGGTTTTGTTCCTCCGGGCGGAAGGCCAACTCCAAGAATAACCAATAACATCAGTTATGCCCTGGAATACAATCCAAAAGCCATCTTCATTAATCTTCCGTCAAATGATGCGGCAAGTGGATATCCAATCATTGAACAGATCGCCAATTTCGATACCTTGGTGGCAGTGGCAACCAGGAATAATGTAAAACTTTGGATCACCACAACTCAACCAAGGAATCTTTCAGATCAGTCACAGCTTAATTTGTTGATCGCTATGAAGGATTCTGTTTACTCCCGTTATGGTACCTATGCAGTCGATTTCTGGACAACACTTGCGCAACCAAATGGATTTATCGTTCCTGAATACAACTCGGGTGACGGCATCCATTTAAATAATGCCGGTCATCGGCTTATCTATGAAAGAGCGATAGAGGCTATCCTGCCAATGTTCATCCCGGTGGAACTGGTGAGTTTCATTGCCACGAGATCAAAATCGGATGTTGTTCTTCAATGGATCACGGGTACAGAAACAAACAGTTATGGATTTGAAGTGCAAAGAAGTTTAAACAAGACTGATTTTGAGACTATTGGATTTGTTGAAGGTTCCGGAACCACAGTTTCACAGTCAAGTTACAGTTATACCGACGGCTCTGCTCAAAAAGATGTAAGTTACTTTTATCGATTAAGGCAGATTGACTATGACGGTTCAAGTTCATATTCAAGTCTTGTTGAAGTGGAGGCAGAATCTCCCGTGGGGTTTTTTCTTTTTCAAAACTATCCCAATCCGTTTAATCCGGTAACAACGGTTTCTTTCACTCTGAAAGAAGCCACAAAAGCTGAATTGAAACTTTATGATATGACGGGAAGAGAAATTATTGAGATATTTTCGGGTGATCTTTCGCAGGGATATCACAAAATGCAAATTGATGGCTCAAAGCTGGCTTCAGGTGTATATACTTGCCGACTTGCAGCCGGAGAGTTTTCTTCATCTATAAAACTCACTCTCTTGAAGTAATAAACGGTTACACAAGAGTCTTTTAGGGGCCGGCTTTACCCAAACCGGTCCCTTTTTTATTTGCTTCTGTCCAGTAAAGAAGATTCTCTGATCCTTAATTCAGGGTCTATTATTAGCTGTTTGGGTATATCCTCAATCCTCTTTTCACTAATCATCTCCATTATCATTTCAAACGCCTTCTGCCCAAAAAGTGAAGTGTTGAGATACACAGAACTTAATGACGGTCTGGTCATCTGTGCAAACTCAATATCATCAAATCCACATATTTCAACATCTTCAGGTATTTTCATACCGTAACGGTGCATCCAGTTTAATGCGCCGAGTGCCATTGCATCATTTGAGGCAAAAATAGCAGAAATATCTTTCCTTTTCAAAAACAGTCCCTGAACAGCATTGTAACCTGATATCTGTCGGAAAGTACCTTCAAGAATTTCGACATCATTCTTTTTTATTCCAAATTTACGCACTGCTGAAAGAAACCCTTCTGTTCGTTCAATCGCATCTATGTTTCCTTCCTCCCCTTTTATCAAAGCGATTTTCCTGTTCCCCTGCGTTATCAGATGTTCTGTTGCCATAAAGGCACCGCTAAAATTATCCAATACCAGATCAACATGCTCCCGATATTTCACAAATCTGCTCAGAACGATGTTTGGCAGTTTAGGAAACCTTCGTGCCATCTCCTTTTTTATTCCCTCAATATGATACATAAGGATTAACCCGTCAATTTTTGTGCTTAGTTTTTTCACCGTTGTAAAAAACTCTTCCGGTGAACCTTTTTGACCGGCGACAACAATATCATATCCTCTTGCCTCGGCAAGTGCTTGAATTGAATAAATGAATTCCGAAAAAAGATTACCGTATAACACAGGCAATATTATTCCAATTGTCTCCTGTTTTCCTCCACTAAGACCACGAGCTGATGCGCTTGGTGAAAAATTGAGCTTTTTTGCCACTTCCAGGACATGTGCCACTGTCTTATCCGTGACAAGTGAACTTTTGTTAAACACCCTAGACACCGTGGCAATCGAGACCCTGGCTATCCGCGCAACATCATAAATGGTTGATTCTTTTTCTTTTTTCATTCTTCATCATTTTTTCTGAAAGCGGTTACAATTTAATATTTTTTTTAGAATATTCATCTCCTTTATGGAATCCGTTCAAATGGGGTTTAAAACAAAAAAAAAGCTGCCACCAATTCTGATGACAGCTTTTTGAAATAGATATATCTACTTGAGCAACTGTAGTTTTACTCTCTCTTTTTTTACCTCTGTGCCTGATGTCAGGGTGATCTCTGCAAAATATACTCCGGATGCTCTGTTCTGTGAACCGAGGTTGATCTCTTCTTCATAACTTCCGGGAGATATCTCTCCGAGTTCCCGTTTTTCAATCAGTTCTCCTGATACACTAACTATTGAAAGTGACACTAAACCCGTTGTAGTAAGTGTGTACTTTATTTTTGTTGTTGGATTAAAAGGGTTGGGATAGGCCTCAACCTTCAAAGATGATGGAACTGATGCGGGATTTTCTTCCTGAACAGACACCAGATTCCTGTCTCCTGCTACTATTACTGCATAACCGTAACCTGATGAATAACCTTCATAATCATATACAAGTGCAAGATCATCCACACCGTCTCCTGTTACATCACCCACAAACCCCCGCCCTGTGGCTCCAGAATACTTTTTATCTGCTGTATTATCATTATTGTGTGCCCCACCCAGCCACAACCATTGTGAATCATTACCAGCATTAAGCATCAAATCCTGTATCCCATCTCCGTTTACATCACCCACATCCATTTTAAGTCCAGGAAGTCCTCCTGCTAACTGTGTGTTTAACCCCCTGTATGCAGTTGGAAACTCATTTGGTGGATACCCACCACTGTTAACCATCTTACCATAGAAGTAGAGATATTGTCCATTGTTTGGATTAAGCCAGTCATCTTTACCATCTCCGTTAAAATCTGCAATTAATTTTGAAGTATTTGTTAGTTCGTTACCTATTTTACCTGTAATATCTTGTTGGTAACTGAACCTCTCTGTTAAACTAAAGTCAGGATCACCATAAATTACATTATATCGTGATTTGGTATAATCACCTGAGGGATGATGCATTGTAATCCATAGATCACTACATCCATCTCCATTCAAGTCTCCAAAGTTTAAATTTCCACCCATTTTTAGATTAAATAACTCACCGGCATATCTTTGTTTGGGTACACCCGTGAACTTTGCACCTGTTTCATAAAAATAGAGAGTATCATTGGGCCATTGTCCGTACCAAAAGGCAAGTTCCTCGATACCATCTCCATTCATATCTATTCGAGATCCCGCACCATCAACAATTTTTCCGGTTGCAGTTGATGGAACCGGAAATTGAATAAGGTAATCAGGAATTGTGTCCAACAAAGGTCCTCCAAAATAAACCGCCAGGTGGCTTGCTTCAACATATGGAAAAGTAACAATGTCTCGATGCCCGTCTCCATTAATATCAATTGTTACTACATTTAAAAAAGTCCTCACCTCCCAAAATGGTATTGTGTCCATTAATGGTCCACCGGGGAAGATTTTTGCATAATTCTGGTTTTCTTCGAGACTAATTATCAGAATATCATTATATCCATCTCCATTCTGATCGTCACAAACACGAAATGGAGTATTTTGATGCCATCCCCATTTTACAAAAACAATTGAATCCAACTGTGAATAACCGGTGGTGCAAAGCACCACCGTTATAATGATTGATTTAATGTAGTTCTTCATCTTTAGAACTCCTTATTTCGCCAACATAAGTTTTATGGTATTCTTAAAGTGTGTGCCACTTTCAAGACTTTTTGCATCAAGTGTCAGAATATATACACCACTTGAATTGCTTGTACATTTAAAAGTTCATTGTTATAAATTCTAAATTTTTTTGTTGTTAATATTAGCAAGATTCCCGGTAAAATAAAATACAAATTAGACTGTAAGACATTTACCGATTCGTTGTTTTTGCGCTTTTTGGGTGGGAGGAGAGACATGAAAAATGAGAGGTTACCCCTGTTACACCCTGAAAAGGTTAAAATCTTAATGACTTGAAGAGAATTTATACTCTTCTTTTTTTTAGTATGTTATATTTCCGACTTCTCCAATAAATAAGTTGTCAATGACCTGTTCTCAAATAGTGAAATTAACATTTAAAGTCAATAGGTATATAAAATATTTTACAATAATTTAATATACGGACACGTATAGGGAAAAACGAGGCTCTTAATAAAATAGAGCCATCCGCGTTTATCCGCCTTATCCGTTTTATCCGCGTTCCATTCCTCTTTCAACTCACACTTCGCAAAAAAAAAGCTGCCACCATTTCTGTTGACAGCTTTAAATTTTTAACGATCTGAGTTATAAGTCAGAAGTCAAAATACTTTCTGATCAACTATTTGTTCATACAATCGCAGTGACCGCATTCCATTGGAAGATTGTCAGATGTTTTGATGAACTCTGCAATGGATGCAACTACATATTCCATCATTTCCTTTGTGAGTTCAGGATAGATTGGAATAGCAAATGAATCAGTTGCGGCACAGTTTGCGACAGGGTAATCCTCATCTTTTAGATTGAGATGTGCAAAACACTCCTGGCGGTGGAATGGAACAGGATAATAAACTTCGTTGCCAATTCCCTTTTCAGTAAGGAATGCTCTCAATGCATTTCTTCTCTCAACACGGAGCACATACTGGTTATAGATGTGGTAATTTACCAATCCTGGACCTTCATAAACCGCTTTTGGAATAAGAACTTTGTTTTTGTCGTCAAATTTGATTCTGCCGGTTTCTTCTGCGAGACCAGCTTCAATCAGCAGTTTTGTATAATAAGCTGCGTTTTCGCGTCTTTTTGCTGACCAGTCGTTCAAATGTGGAAGTTTTACGGAGAGAACAGCAGCCTGGATTGAATCCAAACGGAAGTTGCCACCAATTACTTTGTGGTAATATTTTGGTTTTCCACCATGAACTCTCATGATTCTGATCATGTCAATCAGTTCATCATCGTTGGTGACAACAAGTCCACCATCGCCAAAACAACCGAGGTTTTTGCTTGGGAAAAATGAGAAACAGCCGATATCACCGATATTTCCAACTTGTCTTCCATCTTTATACTGTACTGAGATTGCCTGGGCACCATCTTCAATTACACGAAGATTGTGTTTTTTTGCAATTGCCATAATCGGTTCCATGTCGGCTGACTGACCGTAGAGATGTACCGGAATAATAGCTTTAGTTTTTGAAGTGATTTTTGCTTCAATCTGAGCTGAGTCGATGTTAAAAGTTACAGGATCGGAATCAACCAATACAGGAACTGCATTTAATCTGGCAACAACTCCTGCTGTTGCAAAAAATGAATATGTTGGCATGATAACTTCATCATCTTTTCCAACACCAATTGCCATAAGAGCAAGCAGAAGGGCATCTGTTCCTGATGAAACACCCACAGCATATTTACTGCCGAGGAATTGAGCCATTTCTTCTTCCATTTTTTTAACGGCAGGTCCCATGATGTAAGCAGTTGATTCGGCAACGCCGATAAGAGCAGCATCCAATTCATCTTTCATGGAAAGATACTGCGATTTAAGATCTAACAATGGTACTTTCATATTACTCTACTTCTTTCACTATGTCATTTTCAAATTTATATTTTTTACCCGATTTTTCGCAGAAGGCTTCGCCATTTTCATCAAATTTTAATCTGACGCCGGCTTCGCTCATCCATCCGATAATTCTTGCAGGATTTCCCACAACAAGTGCAAAGTCAGGAATGTCTTTTGTGACTACACTTCCTGCACCCACAAATGCGAATCTACCAATTGTATTTCCACAAACGATTGTTGAATTTGCACCAAGTGATGCACCTTCTTTAACAAGGGTCTTCAGATAATATTTTGCACCTACCTGTGGATATTTGCTTCTTGGGTCGAATATATTTGTGAACACCATTGAAGGACCACAAAAAACATAATCTTCGAGGGTTACACCTTCATAAACGGATACATTATTTTGTATTTTAACAAAATTGCCAATTGTTACATTATTTCCAACATTTACGTTCTGTCCGAGAATAACATTATTTCCAATTTTGGAACCGCCTTGGACATGAGAAAAATGCCAGACTTTTGTATTGAAACCGAGTTCAACACCATCATCGACAACTGCATATTGATTTACATAGGGGGGTTTATTTTCACTCATTCTGATAACCTTTCCTGGGCTTGTTCAAGAATTTTTAAGACTTCGAGGGCGTGAACACCATCTGAAAATGGAGTTTTTCCTGTTAACACACACTCATAAAAATGTTTTTGTTCCTCAGCCAAAGGTGGTTTGTTTTCATATTGTACCACTTCAAACGACTGATCAAAGGCTTCAAGTTGGCCATTAACTTTTTTGAATCCTTTTTTGTAGAACTTAAGTTTATTGTCGGGAAGACTGTCTTCAAAAACAAACATTCCTTCACTTCCGATAACCACAAGTCTCTGTTCCTTAAAAGGATGGAGCCAGCTCACAAAGATGTGTGCCGAGATATTATCGGGATAATTGAGAAATGTTACTGTTGAGTCTTCTATATTTGGTTGAATTACGGCAGAACCCTGAGCATGTACATTTATAGGGTTTGTGCCGATGATAAACTGGATGATTGCAATATCATGGGGAGCAAAACTCCAAAGAGAGTTCTCTTCAGAACGGATCTTTCCAAGATTTAGTCTGTTACTGTAGATATATTGAAGTTCACCCAACTCTTTTCCAACAGCATTTTTGATGTGTTTCACAGCTTCATGATAAAGCAAAACATGACCAACCATAAGTCTAAGATTGTTTTTCTCAGCTATGTGTACAAGATTTTCAGCTTCTTTTGAATAAAGTGTGATGGGTTTTTCAACCAGTACATGTTTTCCGGCTTCAAGAAGGCTTTTTGCAACAAAATAGTGGGTCTGAGCAGGTGTGGCGACAATTGCTGTCGTTATTTCAGGATCATTTATTATTTCTTCGAGAGTATCAACAACTTTGATTTTATCAGAGATTGCTGAAACAGTAGCACGGGTTTTTAACCCCGGATCATATACAACTATGTTTTCAGGGGGGAAGTAAAGACGCAGCGGTCTTCAAGTGATTTTTTCCCCAATTCCCAACCCTAAAACTGCAAGTTTTATTTGACTATAATCCATTTTTGTTCCGTTAATATATTTGGAATTTGTCCTGCGGAATTATTTTAATTCAGCTTTTAAATTTAACATGTAGAAAACTATCCACAAAGATGAACCGTCGATTATTTTTGAGCTGTGTTCGTTTGGTCACAGGGTAGCGAGGGGGTTGATTAAACCACAGAGCACACAGAGCGCACAGAGGGAGTTTTTTAGATACTTTAAATTTTCAGGAACAAACCTCAGAGCACTTAGAGGATCTAGATAAACTCTCTTAAATCTCTTCTCTGTGTCCTCTGTGTACTCTGTGGTTTTAAAAACTAAAAGATAACTTCACCTACTGTGTGCTCTGTGGTTTTAAAAACTAATCATTTATTCAGGATCATCTTACGGGTTTCACGGAAACCGTTCACATTCAATGAATAGAAATATACTCCACTTGTGAGTTTACCGGCATCAAATTTCACTTCATAGGTTCCGGCAGGTTTATATTCATCCACAATTGTTGTGACAAGTCTTCCCAATACATCGTAAACAGCAAGTGTCACTTTACCCGGTTCTTTCACAGAATATTGAAGTGTTGTTGAGGGATTAAATGGATTTGGGTAATTTTGACTTAATCCATAATCCGATGGAGTAAGGTCACTAAGACTTATCTCTTTAACAGATGTAAGTGTGTAGTCAAACTGGTAAAGTTCTCCGGATTCAACATTCCCATTACCGTTTCCGACAGGTACCTGATTTTGAAGTGTTCCGGCGTCTTGTGTCCCGTATTGAAGTACGGCAATGTAAAGTTTTGAAGGTGTATAACCAAACTCATTCTGAATATTCACAAGTCCTTCAAGGGTTTGTCCTGAAGCTTTTTCAGGATTTGACGAAGCATCAAACCATGCGTTATAGTTATTGGTGCTCTCGTTTGCGAGGAATAGTGACCATCCGGGAACTGTTCCCCCTTTTGCCCACATTGCCGGGATTGGGTTTCTTAGGGAGTCGGTTATCAGGATAAAAACATCTTTCCCTTGAGTGGGAGCTGCCTGGGTTGCTACATACAAGTTGCCATTATTCCATCCCAGATAGAGATTTGCTCCGCTGTTTGATCCAACAGAAACAGCCTGTTGATCGAGCACACCATCGATGACAAAGTTACTGCCCGTTCCACCGCCACCACCAAAGTTGATCTTAAAGTCCTGACCGTTATTGTTGTTCCATGAATTGTCATTGTAATGAATTACAAAGGCAACCCCGTTAACTTCCTGGGCGCTGTTATTAAAAGGACCTATCTTGATTGTCAGAAGACTGTCAGTTGATGGACCGGCAAATGCAGTTTCAACCGCAGGACCTGTTCCATTAAACAAAACCGTTCCTGCTGGCCAATAGACCTGATTTGGAGTAGTCCAGTTTGAACCTTGTGGATTTAACCCCCAATGGAGTTTTGCTCCCTGAACAGCTTTCGTTATGGTAACTGTAATTGTATCATTTTTTGTGGGTGCCGAAGGTAGCCATGTAACGGTACTGACACCTGTTCCACCACCACCGCCTCCGGGTGTATAAGCCCCAACCCAGACATGTTGAATGGGAGTGGTAGCAACATTATTATTACTATCAACGGCTTCTACATAATAATCCACAAGTTTGTTTGAAATACCGGCGATAGTTGCTGAATATTCTTTTGCTTTTACGAGTGGCATAGGATTGGTCATCGATATTTTTGTAACTCCGGGCATGTCTATTATTGTCCAAGCTCCAACTTCTGCACCACCTGCATAAGTTTCATTCTGAACTGAAGATAGTGAGTTTTCACCATCAAGATCTTCACGATAATAAAGTTTTACTGATTTAAGACCTTTTACATCGTAGGCATAAGTCCAAACCTTAAAATCGGAAGGCTGCTGCTGGTTCCACTCGGTTGCACCGGGATTATAAGGTTCTCTTTGTGGAATAAAGATTGTTGGTTTGGTGTTGTCGGGCGCACCGGTGATAACGCTGTTTGCAAAATTCACCGCCTGATTGGCTCCACGAGTAGGGTTTGAATCCCAAATTCCGCCGAGTGATCCATCCCAATACCAGTAATCGGAAGCTTCACTTACAAGTAAATATTTCCAGGCATTGTATGTATTTGTAGCACCCGGATTTACATTGTCCGCCATTGCAACATGGTTCTGCACAGCAGTTAAAACACCCCAACTGTTAATATCTGGACTGTAACCATTAGTTCCCGGATCGCCAAGCCATTTTTTAAATTCAGGGTCACCATTATCGGCACCCGACCAGCTTCCCGATTCAATATGAATTGGGGCATTTGGGTCAGGAGGGAACATTTCGAGGTAATCTTCTATTGTTGTACACACAAATCTTGATGGATTTGCACTTAACCAGTTAACAAAATTTTGAAAGTTTGATCCGTAATATGAGTCGGTTCCCCCGCCATAATTATCACCATCGTGATGGAGCACTATCAATATCGGTTTTGAGGGATCAGTGTTAAATTGTTCAAACTGACCCATTACAGATTCGTAATTTAAAGCCCCAAATCCACCTCTTCCATCTTCGTTTCCGAGATAGCGTGATGCCGGGATTGCTATGATATTCGATTTTTGTCCCGTTGCGGGATTAACATACTCAACATAATGTGGTCTGTGACCCCAGGCTGCCGAAATTCTGGTTGGAGCCCAGATATTCTGAAGTGCCAGCCAGTCATTAGGATTGGGATTAAGCACATCAGATTTGTTTGGCTCATAAATGTTACCACCTGTGTTAAATGGATATCCCAGTGCTGCCCTGTCGAAATGGACATTATCCACCAAAACCCAGTTGAGACCTTCATCTGCAAGAGCAGGGATCATCCTGTCAACAAATGCGTTTTCAGGCGGAAAGATACCTTTTGAGTAGCCTCCCGGAAAGTTTTGGGCAAAAATCTGTTTGTGCCACTGAATCTGCATTCTGATATCTTTATAATCGATCAAGCCCATCAGCGGGTGGAAATATCCAAAACCAACCATGTCCATTCTCGGATTTCCAAGGGAAGTGGATTGATTTTTACTGAAGTTCCAATGAGACTTCCAATTAACAAAATTACCATTTCCATTCGATTCAAGAACATTCAGATTCTCTATCAGTGAACCGGTGAAACTAACTTGAGCCCCAAAATGAGGCATATTTGCACCGATACCTTTTTGAACAGCATTTTTTGGCCATGAGGTATAAGGACCGGTTCTCTGGTTATGAATGTCTGTTACAGAAAAAGGAAATCGTCCGTTTGCATCTGTCTGCACAACACTTTCATAGGGCCAGTAGATCGGCTGGTGCATGTGCCACAGGAAAGCAATGTAGATTGGTGGATTAACTTTGGTGTTGTTCGTCTGATTTTCCTGAGAATAAATATCAGTAAATGAGATCAACATAAATACTATTAATATCAGAGTATATTTAGATTTTAGCATGTTTTTAACCTTTTGGTTCAAACGGACCGGACAATGTCGGACCCGAAAATTTCTCGATCGCTATCGAAAAATGACAATTCATAAATTTATTAATACAGCCTCCAAAATACAAAAAAATAAAAAAACCGGATGTGATACTTTTTTCTTGATTTCAATCTGGAAAAATGTGTAAGTTTCCACTCTATAATATTATGAGAAATTCAAAAAATATAACATGAGGCACACAGAAATATGAAATTAAGGTTTATCCATTTTTCAGATTCGCATTTGGGGTTTGTTGACTATACCTCCGACGATTTTTCTGTTCAAAAAGCACGGGAAGACGATGCCTACAAAACGGTAGCCGCAGTTATAGATTATGCAATAAAAACAAAACCCGATTTTGTGATCCACACAGGCGATTTTTTCCACCGCCCTTCACCGTACAACAAAGCCATTGTTGAAGCCGGAAAACAGTTTAAACGCCTTTCTGACGCAGGAATCCCTTTTTATATGATCGCCGGAAACCACGACCTTCCAAAATCGGAGGATACCCGCGCAATTCATGAAATTTATGAAATGTTTCCGGGCTGCAAGATTTTTTATGACCAGAAATATACTGTTTTGGACTGTGGAACTTCATACTTCACGCTCTTCCGCATATCATTTTTGACTAATCATCTTGAAGAAATCAAGAAGATCGTCATTACCGACCGTCGAAACCAAATCTCCTTATGATGCACCTATCAATGCCGATGTCCATCTACAAAGAAGAAGAACCCGGCGGCGGTCTCTTCCCTGCGGACCGGCGCGATACCAAAGAATTCAATTATGTTGCCCTTGGTCACTGGCACAGATTTAACCATGTTAAAAATTACGGCAATGTCTGTTATTCGGGCTCTACCGAAAGAATCAACGCGAGTGAAGCCGATCATGACAAAGGTTTTGTTGAAGTAACCATTGATGGCAAAGCTCCGAAACTAAACTTTGAAAAACTTGAGACCAGAAGGTACCTGAAAATCACAATTAATAACTGCGTCAGCGAAGTCCAATCAGAATATTCTGGATGAGATAGCAGCGATTGTGAAGGGGGATGATCTTTCAGAAGCGATCGTTAAAAGTGATTCTCGAAGGTTTGCGCGATAACAAGTCTTTTGATTTTATGAGGGGACGATATTGAAGAGCTAACGGGAAAATGCCTCGTATTAATAATAAAGAAAATTTTAGAAGGAAGAACCCATTGAATTGGATGAGTCAGGGGGTGAATCTCTTGTTCAGCAATTGCTTGGTGATATCCGTTCAGGGTTCTCCGATGACGAAGATTTCAAAAATTTTAGAAATAACAACTGAATTATTTGAAGAATTTTTGCAGGAGGATAATAATGCTAATTAAAAATTAATATTGAAAATTTTAAACAATACCAGGATGAATCATCAACTTCCCTGAAGGGTTAACAGGTCTTGTTGGTAGAAATGGAGGGAAAGTCGACAATTTTCGATGCCATCACTTTGCCCTGTTTGGACCTCTCAAAGGTGTCCAGTTTATCTCCTTAAGAATGATAACGCGTCTGCTTCCGACCCTGTTGAGGTTGAGCTTGAGTTCACCGAAAACAATAAAGAGTATATCGTAAAAAGAACCCTCAAGGGAGTAGCAGTAACATCAAAGGTTGCTTTGTTCAGGATTAATGACCAGATACTCTCACCCTTGGCTCAGAATGCCACCGATGTAGCAAAAGAGCTCTACAAAATAATCAAACTTGATAAAGATAGTTTTGTTAACTCATTTTTGCCAGAGAAAGCAAACGCCGGACTTCTTGCTTCCAAACCTGCTGAAAGGGTGATCGAAATCAGAAGATGCTCGGTTTCGACAGGCTTGATACAATCAGCAAAAAGCTGCTGAAAATTAAAAGCACTCAAATATGAAATTGATGCGGCTAAAAACCTTCTGCCGGATCAGAAAAATTGTCGATTTTAATAATTTAATTGAAGAAAAGAAAAACGAACTCGCGTCCCTTTTCGAGAACCATGACAACTTGCACAATCTGTTAATGCTAAATTTATAGAGATTGGTTCACAGCAACAAAGAGTTGACGAACTTCGTAATTTGCAGGAAAGACACAATGCTCTCGAAAAGAAATTGCAAAGCATCAAGACAGCAATCTCAAAAACGGCGGAGTCGATCTTCTCGTCCAAAATTGAGATCTCCGGCTCGAAAACCTGAAATCAGATGCAACAGAACTTTCTTCAGTCGTAGAACTCCTGCAAAACTTGAAGGCTGCACAGACGGAGATGCTGACGAAAAGGACAATGCGACCCTTTGGGATAACATACTTTCCGATAAAACAAAAACGGAAACGCTCTTAGACAGAAACTCAATCGAAGATGGATGCATTATCTGCCTCTATCGAAAAGATTCAAAAGCACCGGAGACCCTTCAACTTAAGTCAGTGATTAAGGATGGCATCGAGAGAGAGGTAGAACTTCTCAACTCCAACTCACTCGATCTTGGAAGAGAAATCGCTGGTAAAGAAGCCGGTCTTAAGGAATTAAAAAGACTTGAGCATGTTTTAGGTCTTGATGAAACAGGCGTGTGTGCTTGGAGTGAGAAAGAACTTGGTACTCAGAAACCTGTACTAATTAAAAATATCAAACAGGAATCGTGGAACGGCAGTCAATTATTGCAGATGTTTCGGCAAGAGAATCTGAGGTTACGAATAAACTTACCTACAAAAAGGGATGAACTGAAAGTATGCAATGTTGAAATTGTAGAACTGGGAAAAACCATTATCCGGCTCGAAAATGACAAAGGAAAACATAAGCTCAGCCGAACAGGATTTGCTCGCAGTTGGGCCTCGTGATTTTGACAGCGATATATTCAACTCCCTTAAAATAAAGATAAAAACTGCTGAAGAACAAAATGATGTTTATCAGAAGATCCTTGGGTGAAAGGACACTTCCGCTCAGCAGAGCACCTTTCCGACTATCCGCAACTCTAAATGAATCTCAGGCAAAGCTCTCTACCTAAACAAAAAAAAACAAAATTGGTTGATCTGAATTTTAATGCAGATGAGCTTACTACTGCTGATTCTTTGCTCAAACAAAAACATCAGGAACACCGCGATTTGGTGAATGCAGCTCATAAAGTTGAGGTGAACCTCAACCTGATAAGTACTGAGGTCTCTAATGCACAAAACACCCTTAATGAAAATGAGGAAAGGAAAAATTCATTCGAACTAAGGCTTAAAGATTTTGATAAATACAAAATCTTCAAGGAAATCATCGATAACTTTAAAACGCGGATAACCTCAGAGGCAATTCCTAAAATTTCTCAGGAAGCTAACAGGCTATTTGTTGAGATTACAAAAGAAAGATATAACGGTTTACACATTGATACAGAAAACTTCGATATTAAAGTTTTACGCGACGATAAGGAAACCTTTATTGAAACCCTCTCCGGAGAGAGAGAGACCTTGCAGCAGTCTGTTTAAGAATCGCAGTAAGTCGCCACATAATCAGTATGAATGGTCAGGAAATATGGGATTCCTTGCTCTTGACGAGATCTTTGGCTCACAAGATGAAGGAAGAAGAGCGGACTTGATGTTTGCCCTCTCAAAAATTTCCGACTGGTTTAAGCAGGTCTTTATCGTTACCACTAACTAGATATCGAAGAATCCTTCCCGAACAAAATGATTATTTCAAAGAAGGGGTTATACAGCTAGATTGACTGTAGATTTGCCCTGTCAGCTCAATAATAAAAATCCGTTCCAGTTCAGCGGGATCGGTCGTTTTACCGAGGGCAAGGATAAGTTTTATTCTTGCCTTCTGTCCATTTAGATATTCTGCAAAAATAACGCCTGATTCCCTTAACCACTTCCCGGCTCCGGGGTAACTGTAAATGTCATCGGTATCTCCTGCGGGACAGCGTGACACCAAAACAACAGGAATCCCCTTCTCCAAAACATACTCAATTCCTTCAAACACAGCCGGGGGAACATTCCCCACTCCAAGAGCTTCCACCACCACCCCATCAACTCCACAATCAGCCGAATATCTAAAAAATTTGTCATCCATCCCTGCGTAACATTTTAGCAGATCTACATTCGAATTTATTTTGGATGTTCTGATGGTTTCAAGTCTTCGCGGTGCCCTGTTCAAAATCACTCTTCCTCTATCTACAAACCCCAGACTTCCAAAATCGAGAGAAGCAAATGTTTCTTCATCTTCGGTGTGGGTTTTTGTAACTTCACTTGCAGCATTTATCTCACCATTCAGACAAACCAAAACACCCATATCTCGGCAATTTGGATTTAAACATGTATAAATTGAGTCGATCAGATTTGCAGGACCATCCCATTCAGGGTCAGAACTGTTTCTCATTGATCCCGTTAACACCACCGGAATATGACATTCAAGATAGAGGTCGAGGAAATAGGCAGTCTCTTCAAGAGTGTCGGTGCCGTGTGTGATTATAATACCATCATATTCGTTATCATCGATCATCTGCTGGATGGTTAACGCCAGTTCAAACATCAGTTCCGGTGTAATATGGGGACCCGGATATTTCCCAAAATCGTAGAAATCAACCCTTCCAAGTGTCTTTAACTCCGGGATCATATCAATTATTTCACCCCTGTAAGGTGAGGAACTGCGCCGCCGGTTTGTGCATCCACTTTCATCGAAATGGTGCCTCCGGTGAAAACTATCATGATTTTTTTCATATCTTACGGTCCGGAAATTATTTATATTGCAATGCAAATTACGGAAATTTGAATTGTTTAGTTGAATAATCGCCTGCCGAAGGCAGAACAAAGTACGATATCGTACAGAGGTGTTAATATGTTACATGTAGTTGATGTTGAACTTACTCCCAATCCACACGCTATTAAATTTGTCTTAAATCAGAAATTGCTTCACTTTACATCGAGGCAATTCAGCACACCCGAAGATGCAGTAAATGATCCACTTGCAAATGGTATTTTTGCCCTCGAGGGTGTTGCATCTGTTTTTTATACTGATAAATTTATAACTGTTGAAAAGAAACAGGGATACGACTGGGGAAAGATTCAAAGACCATTTCTTACTTATCTCAGCAAATTTGATCAATCACTTATCCCTGAAGAAGCCACTCCAGAAGGAATTGACGAAAACACGAGTGAACTTCTTAAACAGATTTCGGAAGTATTAAATAAAAAAGTTGTCCCCGCCCTTGCTTACGACGGCGGTGGTCTCGAGATTCTTGGACTTGACGGCTCACTCTCAAGGTTCGCTATCAAGGCGCCTGCGGGAAGCTGCCCAAGTGCACAAAGAGGAACCCTCTCAGCAATCGAAAGTCTGCTTAAAAGAGATGTGCATCCTGCACTTGGAAGTCATTCCTGACTAAATATTAATTATTAATTATTAGGTATTATTTTAGCTTATCCTGAATTAAGCATCAGTGAGAAGTAAAAAAGCTAATATTTTAATAAACTTTAGTCATCACAAGTGCTAAATTAAATTTACACACAACCCTTCCAAAGTTAAATCCCCTTTAAAATAAAAAAAAGCTGCCCCGTTTCCGGAGCAGCTTTTAATATTTGGGTTAAAGATTCAGCTATTAAAAATAATACCTGATACTTAATACCTAATACCTATCTAAAATGTGTATCTCACACCAAGTTGCATAGCCCAGCGGCTGTTAATATCACTCGGAGCCCAAGGAACGTTGGTAGTTGGGGCTGTGAATGAATAAACAGGTTTTCCGCCAACACTTCTGTTGACCATTCTTACAACATTCGAAGTAGAGAATACTGATTGATCGTATCCCCAATCGCTATTGAGAAGATTAAGTACATTCAAAATGTCAAGGGTTATGGTGAATTTCTGATTGGAAAAAGTTGGGATATCCTGAGCGAGTCTTAAATCAAAGATGTCTCTCCATGGATTTCTTGCACCGTTTCTTTCAGCGATAGCACCTCTGTTGCCTTTAAGGTATTCATTATTCTGAATGTATGATTCAAGCTGGGTGTACATTGCAGCATTTGCAACAAAATTGTTGTTTGTAACTGCACCAAGCTGATATGATCCACTTGAAAGTTCAGCAGCGGTTGGGATGTAGAACAGATCGTTCTGATCAAAACCGTCGTTGTTCAAGTCACCATTAACTGTGAATGAGAATGGAGCACCACTCTGTCCATTGTAGAACAAGGAGATTGTGGTTGGTGCGTTTGCAAAGAAATCGTGTGTAAACGAAACTGAAGCAAAGAACCTGTTTTTGATCTCATAAAGTGAAGTAACGAGTTCAGGATTGTTTGGATCACCTTTAACAGGGTTGAATCTCATCTGAGAAACAGCCTGTGATGAGGTTGTGCTGTTCATATCTTTGCAATACCATGAGTATAACCAAAGTTAACTGACAAACCTCTGGCAACATATCTCTGGAACTGGATAGCAAAGTTCATCTGATATCCTTCTGAAGTATTTTTCAGTGAAAGAACATCTCTGAAGTTGCTGTTTTTGGAGTCAGTACCACCATAGACAGGTCTGTTAAGTTCTGAAGCTATTGCTGTTGGAGTTGAATATTTGCTGATGTTCAACTTCTCATACATTACTTCATTAAGGGTTTTTGAATAGATTACTTCAAGAGATCCGACAAATTCCCAAGGGAGTTTTTGATCGTATGCAGCGTTTATTCTGAACAACTGAGGGAATTTGAAGTTAGGATCAATCATATTGATTTCTGACTGAAGATTTGGTGCACCTGTTCCGGGATCACCAACTTTAGGCTGAACTCTTGGATCGAGTGAAAATACTGTACCGTTACCGCCTGCTAATTCAGCAGTAAGAAGTCCGGTGTTTGCGAAGTTGTTTGAAACCCAAACATAAGGAACTTTGCCGGTAAAGATACCAAGACCTCCTCTTAACTGGGCAGCTCTGTCATCGGTAAGAGAAAGGTTAAAACCTGCTCTTGGCGAGAACAATAATTTTCCGTCAGGAACACCACTTGTGCTGTAACCACTGAAGTATTTTGATACTGAATCGTTGGCAGCCGGTGTTTTTGGGAATGTAGGCATGTCAACTCTGACACCAAAAGTAAGCCTCAAAGCACCATTTACCTGCCATTCATCCTGAGCATAAAGACCAAACTGGTTTGCACTGAAATCAGCCGAAGGTCTGTTGTCATAGGAATCACCACTTCTTGCAAATGCTCTCTGATATGATCCAACTTTTGAATTTTTGAAATCTTCAAAGCTGTTGAATACATAATATCCGTAGAATGAACGGATGAAGAGGTTCGAGAAAGTGTAGAATTCGTTATGTGTACCAAAAGTCAAGATATGATCGCCAATATTCCATGTAAAGTTGTTGGTAAATTCGATGATATCCTGATCAAGTTTGTTTGCAGGCGAAAATCTGTCAGAGCCGAGTGTGTATGTGTTTCCACCCTGTCTGATTTCGATTTCAGGTGATTCTGCAAATGGAAGTTCTCTTTTGTCTCTTATTCTGGTATAACCAACAATTAACTCGTTCGACATATTGTTACTTATTGTTGTGTTCCATTGAAGAACAGTCGAATTTGTAACAGAAGCGAGTCTGTAGGTGTAAGAACCAAAAGTAAGATAGTTGTTTCTGTTTCTGTTTGCAAGAATATCATCAGCACCGTCAACAAAATTGTGTCTTAAAGTAAGACGGTTGTTTTCGTTAAGGTTGAAGTCCAAGCGGGCAAAAATCTTGGTTGAAGGTCTCTTAAGATCAACAGATCCGTAAGAACCAACATTAAATCCTTTACCATTCATAATTGTGGTGATGGAATCGCCATAAGCAGCTATTCCGGCAGACCCGGTAGCAAGGGATGTGTTGGCATAAGGTCTGGTATAATTGGTAAGTTCTGCACTTGCAAAGAAAAAGAGTCTGTCTTTAATAATCGGACCGCCGATTCTTCCACCAATCTGATACTCAGTAAAGTCAGGATATGCTGTTTTTAGAGCATCCGGGCTTTTTCCAACAATTGATTGATTTCTT
The DNA here is from genome assembly GCA_016714125.1 of Ignavibacteriales bacterium. Classification (GTDB taxonomy): domain Bacteria; phylum Bacteroidota; class Ignavibacteria; order Ignavibacteriales; family Ignavibacteriaceae; genus UTCHB3. Next base: position 59,679 of record JADJNX010000023.1, read on the forward strand.
CCATAACCAAAGATCGAACCTGAAAATGAGTTGGTTCCTGATCTTGTGATTGCGTTGATACCACCACCCGTGAAACCGGAAAGTTTAACATCATAAGGAGCAACCACTACCTGGAATTCCTGAATGGCGTCGAGGGAAATGGGATTTGCACCAGCTGACCACCGGGTGTTCCCGAGGAGCCAAGACCAAAAAGATCGTTATACTGTGTACCATCGATCTGGATGTTGTTATATCTGCTCGATTTTCCGGCTGCCGAAAGATCAGACCCGGAGAAAAGAGGAGAAAGTTTTGAGAAATCCGAAAATCTTCTGTTGATTGTAGGCAGATTTTCAATTGTCTCTGTGGCTACGGTTTGAGCCGAACCTGTTTTGGTTTCTGTCATTATCGGATCACTTTTTGCTAAAACTAAAACTTCTTCTGTTACCAGTGAAGTTTCGACCATAACAAAATCTAAACGAAGATTCTGACCCAATTCGAGGTTAACACCTTTTAATTCGACTGTTTTTTTCCCGGCATACGAAGCTATTACTTCATATGGTCCGCCGGGTTTTAAGCCGTATATATTATAGCTTCCATTCTCTCTTGCTGTAGTTCCATACACTGTTCCCGTAGGAAGATGTTTTGCACGGATCACAACACCTGGTAAAGCAGTATTTTTGTCATCATTTACATTTCCAAATACAGTTGCTGTCGTAACTTGTGCGTTTAACTGTAATGAACCTATGACTAAAAACAATGCAGCCAGTGAAAGTCTGTAAAATGACTTCATACCTTGCTCCTGATTGTTGTTTGATTGTTGGTAAAATAAAAAATCAAGTTTTTAAAATTAAGGGTGGGAGTTTTAGGAATACTAAAACTTCGTGTTAAGAAATCGTTAAGTAAATTATTCACCGGATCGATGTCTTCTAATCTCGAAATAATGGGGTGGTTGTTAACAAAATGGGCAGTAAAAATTCTTACACAAATTTTTACCCTTCCGAATGTAAAATTGCAAATATTTAGTGACCTAAAAAAACAGTTTTACAAAAAAAATGGCTGCTTTTTATTTTCATTTCTAAAAGCAGCCATTAATTTAATCTTATCCCAAAGTGTTAATTACCCGTTCAAGCCGGGCGGTTATCTCAACCGCAAGTTCGGAAAGATTTTGGTTACCAATCGCCTGCATTGCTGCCGTGGGATTTATAACCGATACTTTGATTTTTCCGCCTTCTGTCTCCTGAACCACTACATTACAAGGCATCATCAAACCAACATTCTCCTCGATATGTATCGCCTGGTTGGCAAATGGGGGATTGCATGCACCAAGAATTTTGTATTTTCTTACATCAGCATTTAATTTCAGTTTTAATGTTGCCTGTACATCAATTTCTGACAGAATTCCAAATCCCTCAGTCTTTAATGCTGCCGTTACTGCATCCAAAGTTTCGTCATATCCTGTCGAAACCGTCTTCTCAAAAAAATAGCTCATTTTTGTTCCTTTGTTTTTAGGGTAAGATGCACAAAAATCAGAGAAGATTCAAACTAATGCAGTAATCCAATAATGCAGTAATGCAGTAATATTGCATGTAAAAACTCTGCATCAATCTATTAAACTTCCCATTATTGGATTATTGCATTAACAGGACTTGCTCCAGCAAAACTCCCTCTCTGAGAGCGTATTCGGAATAATAACCTTCTTTGATTTCAAGTTTTTCGAAAATGGCCTTGAGGATGATGACACCTGCTATCACAACATCTGCCCGTTTTGCCTCGAGCCCCGGGATCACTAGACGGTCATTCATTTCTTTTCTGCTAAGCACCAGATCGTGGATTTTAGTGAGATGACCATAGGTGAAAACTTTCTCATCCGGTTTTATTAATCCGTTTGCTGCAGCCATCGAAAGTACTGATTTTGCTGTACCGGCTGAAAAAATGGCGGTCTCGTAACCTGCAGTGAGAACTTCATTTTTTATTGCTTCAACCATTCCACCTGCATAGTGTGTTGCTGCAATTACATTATGCCGCCTGACAACAAAATCGGGGAAAAACTCCCTTGTAAACCGAACAGCACCCATCCTTAAACTTGTAGAAAAAATCGGGTTAACATCGTTACCCACAATGAATTCTGTGCTACCTCCACCGATATCAACACAAAGTATATTTTTGTTTTTGAATTGCATAAAATGCCGGGCCGCTTTGTAGATGTAGAGTGCTTCTTCTTTCCCGTCAATCACATTGATTACCACACCTGTAGCTTCTGCCACTCTTTCAACAAATCGATCTTTGTTGATTGCCTCCCTGACAGCACTGGTAGCAACGGCTTTAATTTCCGCTCTGTTCATTATCGCTTTTGTTTTGAAAAAATCGATAAGTTTAATCGCTTTTTCGATGTCCTGTTCTTTGATGAAAGTGACACCCTTGTCATCTTTTGAAGCAAGACGAAGCACCGCCTTTTCACGGTCGATTACTTCAAATCTTTTTCCATCGGGCGAATTTGCAATAATTATATGAAATGAGTTGGAACCAATATCGAGGACAGCAAAATTCTTCTTAAACATCTTTGTTCATTTTAGGGGATTGTAAAAGTATCTTTCCTGCGAGTTCCGACACTTCTTTAATAGTAATGTCATCGATGATATCCGACCGGTGGAGGAAAAATTTACCAACTCCCATTGGAGCCCATACAAAAGGATTTGTGGGACCAAACAGTGATATCTGTGGTGTTCTTGTGGAACCGGCAACATGCATTATGCCGGTGTCGTTGGTGATAAACAAATCTGATTTGGAAATCAGAGCTGCTACTTCAGGGATGCTTTTATCAATAAATTCATGAACCGTAAACTTTAATTCCTCCCTGATCTTCGAAATTATGGGTTGGTCGGCACTGCTACCGGTCAGGTAGATGCATGCATCATATTTTTCTTTTAATTCTTCAATTATCTTTACAAAATTTTTGTAATACCATCTGTTTGGGAGTTTCCCCGCACCTGTGTGCAATCCAACCACCAATCTTGATTGATACTCCTCAAATTTACTTAAAAATTTTTCGGCTTGTATCTCATCTTCTGCATCAAAAGTTACCTCCGGTGCGTAACCTGCGGGTTCAACTCCGAGCGGTTTTACAATATCAAGTATCCGTTCAGAGATATTTAAATCGGGATGTATTCTCCAGTCAAAATTTATTTTTTTGTTGAAGAAAAATGATGACTCGTTAAAAACGCCATCAAGATAGTTGGGTCCAACTTTTAGTTTTGCCTTGGTTATCCCTGCCATCAGGTTACTCGTGAATGAAATCGAGACCGTTACGGGCACAAGCACCCAGTCATATTCTTCACGGAGTACGGAGAAAAATCGGGAGAGTTGCAGAGGGTTGGCATGTTGTTTTTTGTTGAAAACCACAACACGGTCGATGTATTTGTTTTTAAGGACTGCATCCTTGTTTGAAGGACTGACAATAAGTGTCAGGTGGGCAAGGGGATATTTATTTTTGGCTGCACGAAAAAAGGGAGTTGCTGGCAAGCAAGTCGCCAAGCTGATTGTGTTGCCTGATAATTAATATTTTTGACGGATTTTTCTCATACTCCTCTTTATACTTGGGAGGTGAAAAAGAGAAACTGTAGAATGCCCTTACGAACCTGTTCATCGTCTATTTTGCGGGATCACCGCTGATCTCAATATAATCCGCTTCTTCAATTACACGGTCGGAAATGAAAGACTTCCCTTTGTTAATGCGAATACCGGAGCCGGTATTATCCTGGGTGCCAAAATTCTTTGAACTTCGTGCAGCTTGTCTTCTAATGCTCTTAAAGAAAACTCTTACTATGTAAAAAAATATGATGCCTGTAAGTACTATTAAAACTTTTCTCACAAAAATGCCTTGCCTTCGGGGTGAAAATACTCAATTCTTGTTCTGTCTTGTCTGAAGATCTGTTCATACAACTCTTCAAAGTCGTTTTCATTATTAACAAAATCTATCTCTGTAGAGTTTACAATTAAGAGAGGAGTTTCGTTATATCTTAAAAAATATTCGTTATACATATCATAAAGGTCGGAAATATACTGCTCATCAATGTCGATTTCGTAACTTCTGTGCCTTTTTCTGATATTTGCGAGCAGCCGTTCAACATCTGCTCTGAGGTAGATTACCAGGTCGGGTTTTCGGAGATTTTGAGCGAGTTTGGGGAAAATCTCATTGTAGAGTCGTAACTCTTCCTTGTCGAGATTAAGATAAGCAAAGAGAAGATCTTTCTCAAAAATGTAATCTGCAACGCTGAATTCGGAAAAAATTGAATCCTGGTTCAAATCTTCGAGCTGCTTGTAACGGCTGATCAAAAAGAACATCTGGGTCTGAAAAGCGTATCTTTTTCTGTTTTTATAAAATTTTGCCAGAAAAGGGTTCTCATCATGGTTCTCCAAAATCATCGTCGCATTTAGGCGAACTTGAAGTTTACGGACAAGGGATGTTTTCCCTGCTCCGATTACTCCTTCAACAGCAATATAATTGATCTCACTTTTCATCGAGAAAAACCACACCTCTTTTCATTCTAAAAAAATTCCTGTTCCAACCTTTAATATAAGATTTCTCTTCCACTATTTTAAGGTCGCTTAAAAAGATACCTTCTCCCGGCAAAATTAAATCGGAATTAAGTTCAAGCAACGGCACCAAAAAGAAGTCCCGTTTTGTAAGCTCTTTGTGTGGAATATTAAGAGACTCTTCTGACACTATCCTCTCACCATAAAGAAGAATATCGATATCAATCTCTCTTTCATGCCACCGCTCCCTTTTAACCCTGCCTGTTTTTTCCTCGATCATCTTAAGTTCATGGAGGAGTGGCACAGGTTTAATATCTGTTTCTATCGAGATCACCATGTTCAGGAAATCATCCTGCTCTTCAACACCGTAAGGGACTGTATCGTAAATCTTTGAAAATGCCGTAATTTGGGTGTTTTTAAGCTCTGTTATCCCGGTAAGGGCAGAATGAAGATTTTTTAACTTATCTCCAAAATTGCTTCCCAGAGCCAGATAAACAATCGTTCCCGTATTATTTAACTCCGCTTAAGGTTTCAACTTCGGGTTTAAACGATTTGTAGAATTCTTCACGGGTAGTATCAATTTCCACTTCAACACAATCAACAACACCACCTATCGGAGGGTTGTTTTCCCTTACTCTGACGATAAGTCTTTCAAGTCCGGTATATTTTCGAATAGAACTTCAGATATTTTATAAGCCACCCTTTCGATAAGGTAACTTTTTTTGGTCATTGCTATACTTAAGATATAATTGTAAACTGTTTCATAGTTGATCGTTTTTTGAAGGTTATCCGAAACTCCGGCTTCACTAAAATCGATATACATATCGATGTCAGCTTCAAATTTACCTCCAACTCGCTGCTCTTCCTGCATAACGCCATGATATGCATAAAAGGAAGCTTTTTTTATTCTTATTATATTTATCATCTAATTTGTCGTTTTTCTTGTTGAAAAAATCTCGAACTGCGAAATAAACAATCCCGTTAGTACGAGAACACTCCCCAATAAATGAGTGGTCGTCAGTGATTCGTTATAGAATACCCACCCAAGCAGAAGGGCAAGTATGGGAGTTATAAAAGCGACGAGTGACATCATTAAGAACACTGACTCTTTTAAGAAGCCAATAATATGATGTGAAAGCCACTATCGAACCAAATACTCCAAGATAGACTACCGAACCAACTCCTGCCAAATCAAATTTGTTGGCAGATAAATCTTCAAAAAAGATACCAAGCAGAATGAACCCCACTGCAGAGATTGCCATGGGCACAAGATTCATCGAAAATGGATTTAATTGTTTACCATCTTTTTGATCATTACCACAATAAATGATTGGATAATGGCGCTTAATAAGATTGCCGCCGTTCCCAATGTCTCCATAAGATCAAACTTGATTGCCAAACTGTCGGAAAAAAATTACCAAAATTCCGCCAAATCCGATGATCATCCCTATCAGTTTTGTTTTGTTCAGAATCTCTTCACTTAACCGATAATAGGCTACGATCGCAACACAAAAGGGATAAACTGCAAACAATACTGATGCCATTCCCGAATTTACATATTGCTCTCCCCAGTAAACAAGCCCAAAAGGGACTAAAAACGAGAAGAAGCCTGCATATAAGTAGATCCTCATTGCAACCGGACTCAAGTCCAATGACATCTTTTTGATCTTCATTATACCATAAATCAGAATTGAAGCGAGAACAAACCTGAATCCGGCTGAATAAAAGACGGTAAGCGACTCCATTCCTACCTTGATAACAAGCCATGTGGAGCCCCAAATTAAACAAATTGCCAAATACCTGAGCCCATACCATTTTTCATTGTGTTAATCGTTTTGGTGACGATCTTAAGTGAAGTGCCTTTCCAACCGGAGTGAATCCCTGCTACAAGCTTCTGTTTTGTATCATAAACAAATATTGCGGGACAATCTGCGGAACTGATCAAAACAGCGATTCCCGGTTTATCGGTTATCATTGCATCACTTTCACCCTTCATACCTCCCTCAGTAATAAATCGAATCTTATCACCATGGACCTGTTTCTGGGTGGCACAATTTTCCGGTTTTATCCCCAGACTGGTTACCCATCTTTTCCTGTTGGATAAAACTTTTTCTTCATCATCTCCAACAGAGAGAGATTGATTAAAATGAAATGGTGCCTCGGCACTTTCGTCAATAACAGTCGAGAAACCACACACTATATTGTCAAATCCGGAAAATATTCCGGGTCTCAGGGTTACCATAAACGGCTCCTTTTATATCCTTGCAAAATTATTCCAATTTCCTTTTACCGGGAAATATCTTGAAATAGAGCGGTACTTCTTTAGTGCTTCTGTAGATATTTCCTTTACCCAATGAAGAAGTTATCAATGTGTCGGTCCCGCTAAAATAAGCCGAAATCTCAAATTCTCTTCCGGAAACAGTTTTCACTTTAAGGTGAGATTTTGGTACCCCAAGCTTCGCCGGATCTATATCATCGGCAAAGTTTCTCGCTTCGAGAGTAGTAAGTTGATTTAAATACTCTGAAATCTTTGCAGAATCAACTTTTTTGCCCTCGATGACCCAATCTGTCACATTCCTTTTCAAAGTAAAATTTTCATTGCCTTTAAAATCGATCTCCTGCCACGATTCAGACCCGCCAAAAGTGAGTTGTGTTTGTCTGTAGAGAGTCATGTCGGAGTTAAACATCAGATCAAGAAATCCTGAAACCAGATAAACATCATCTGCATTAACCATCTTTACATAAGTACCCATCTCCTGAGGTGAGAGCATTTCACTCTTGCCAATCAATAATTCAAATTCACTTTGCTCCCCGGAGAAAAGTTTTAAGGATGTTGCTCCTGTATCGAGTCCAAACCCTGCAAGATCTTCCTTTTTTCTGGAAACCAGATTAATAACTTTTAATTCTGCAATAGTTGAAATCATTGAGGTGATCTTCGTCCCCTCTGCTGAAACTTTTTTCCCTGATCCTCCAGGAAGAGTGATTAACCACTCCTCACCGGTCTTTTCAAAAACCACCAGACAGCCCCCTTTGGGGATCATCTCAATTCTATTGATACCTGTGCTGTCTAAAGCCGGGATGCCGGCTCCTGTCTCGCTGCCTTCACTACCTGAATATTTCAGAAGGATTCCCCCGACTGTTATAACCAAAACTATCGCAAGCAGGATATAAAGCCTGTTTCCCAACTTAGCAAAGAGCATCAGTTATCTCCCTCTTTCTCTTCGTCAATCCAGGACTCTTCAGAAAGTAATTTTCTTCTTGTTTTTCTTTTGCTGTAGCGGTAAAATCCAAATAAAATTGCAAAAAATATCGGGGCAAGAAAATTGAAATATTTAATGACAGCCTTAGAACCTTCCCCGATTGACGGGTCAATAGGTCTTTGTGTTACACCCTTGTTCCTGAGTTGTGCAAGCCCTGAGTTATCAGTTACATATTCGATCATGTTTGCAAGAAAGTTGATATTGTCGGCCTGAATGCTTTGCGCTTGTTGTCCCTCGCCGTTGACAACAAAATCACCATCGGAAATAAGGACTATTTTACTGACGACATTTCCAAATTTCCCTTCAGCCATAACTGCTGTATTCAGGTATGAAAGCTGGAAATCACCTCCGGTCCACTCCCTTTGCAGATCAATTTTAAGGGGTAAAACATCAAGTCCTGATCTGTCGGATGTGATTGCAAGTGGAGTAAATTTAATCCCCGGTCTGCCGATCGCATCAATGCTCGAGGGAAACATAAGAGTAAGCCCCTCAATTCCCTTTAAAGGTGGAATGTTTGCAAATCGGGTGATAATCGGGAAATAATGAAAACTCACCGGTGTCTGGAATTCGAGTCCGGCGGACTGTTGTCTCACCATAATCGATGCACAACTGTAGTCACGTACAAAATCAGATTTGATATTTAACCCTTTGTCCTTAAAGAAATCTGGAAGTCCCGTCTCAAGTTTTTTTGCCTCACCCGTCTGCTGATCAAGATCAACAGTGTTTATGGCAGCAACAATATTTCCTCCTTTTGCAACAAAACTTTCGAGAAGAGCGAGATGTTCGTTTGGAAACACTGCTGTTGGTGCTATAATAAGAATGGTTTTGATCGCTTCAGGGATATAAAGTGAATCAGAAAGATCAACAGGAATCACATCAAGAGTGACCATAAGCGACTGCATCAATTGAGCAACTGCTTGCTGTGATGGTTCTCCATGCCCCAAAATATATCCTACACTGCTTTTATTCTCTGCCGTCATCTTCTTAATTGAAGTAGTAAGGGCATATTCCATCGAACTTCCGGGTTGAATAAGGGGGATTATCTCTTTTCTTGTTCCATATTTTATGACTGCACCCAGATAAATCTTCTGCTGTTTTACCTGATCTTTTTCACGCACATCCAGAATCGCGGGGGTAATTCCATCTCCTTCTGCTTTTATGCCGTCACCGGGGTCTTCCACTTTATAGATGAAATTTGTTCCTGCAAGATATCCATACTCTGCAAGCATATCCTTAAATTCATCTTTTGTTCTTGCGATGTCGGGTGGAAGATCAGTGGAAATATATGCAGTTACAGTAACGGGTTGTTTTAACCCGCCCAAAATGTTTTTTGTTGGTTCGCTTAAAGTATATGCTTTATCTGCTGTGAAATCGAACCGGGCATAAAAGAACCAGGAGAAGAGGTTGATCAAAATCACTATTCCGGCTACAGCTCCGATGATCATTAAAAAGGTCTTTTTTGAGATCATTTTTTAACCTCCTCAATAATATTTCTTTTTGAGAGTGAGGCGCTGGCAAAAAAGAGCCCAAGGAATGTGACGGAAAGAAAATATATAATGTCCCTTGTGTCGATAACACCACGCGAAATTGAATCGTAATGATCTGTCATACTAAAATAATTGATAACAACACCCAATGGACCAAATATCTGTTCAGAGATTATGTTGAAGATCAAAACAAAAAAGATTCCTGTGAGGAGAGAAGAGATAAAAGCAATAATTTGATTATTAGTGAGACTGCTGGCAAAGATTCCAATCCCCGCGAGGGCAGAACTCATCAGAAACAATCCCAGATATCCCATAATTGTTGCACCGTGATCCACCGGACCCAATATCATGACCGAGAAATAGTATGGCAGTGTAAGCAGGAGCGCAACACCAACAAGTGCCATAACTGAAAGAAACTTACCGGCAATTACTTCCCAGTCTGTAACTGGTTTGGTAAGGAGCAACTCAAGTGTCCCGGTTTTGCTTTCATCAGCAATTGTTCGCATTGTTAAAGCCGGAATAAAGAGAAAAAGTATCCAGTAGGCGGCTGTGAAAAATGATTGAAGTGATGCCTGACCTGCAAAAAACACATCGGTTCCGTAGAGCCATGTGAAAAATCCGCTAAATCCCAGGAAAACAACCAGGAGCACATAAGCCATTAATGAGTCGAAAAAAAGGGTTATTTCTCTTTTTGCGATGGTAAAAATAATATTCATGTTCAGGTGGTAGTCAATTCTTTAAAAATATCTTCAAGTTTGGTTTCAATTGTGGTCATCTCCAATAAAACAAAATTATTGGCGATCGCTGAGTGAAAGATCAATCTGTTTTAAATCTGCTGACCCCCCTGTTACAATATATGTGTTGTTATCATTAAGAAAATCGACAGCGGTTACGTTCGGAATTGATTTTAGTGCTTCGATAATTCCTTGAGTTGGAGCATCTGCATCAACACGCACTCTAACGGTTAATCCTTCACCCGATGCTTTTCTAAGGCTTTCAGGTGATCCGTCAGCTACGATTTTGCCTTCATTAATGATCAGAATCCGGTCACTCATCGCTTCCACTTCGGGGAGTATATGTGTTGAGAGGATAACTGTTTTCTCTTTACCTGCTTCTTTAATCAGATTTCTGATCTCAATAATCTGATTTGGATCAAGCCCTGTTGTGGGTTCATCCAGTATCAAAATTTGAGGATCGTGAATCAGTGCCTGAGCAAGTCCTACTCTCTGTCTGTATCCCTTCGAAAGTTCACCAATTTTTTTGTGCTTTTCCCTGTCGAGCCCACAAACAACAACCATTTCTCTCACTCTTTGAGTTATCGAGCCCTTTTCCATCTGTTGCAACCCGGCAACATATTCAAGGTAATCGGTTACGTACATATCGTAATAAAGAGGATTGTTCTCGGGAAGGTAACCTGTAATTTTTTTTACAGCGCCGGGATTCTCCCAGACCGGTTGGTCGTTGATAAATATCTTTCCTGCTGTTGGGGCGAGAAAACCGGTGATCATCTTCATAGTTGTGGTCTTTCCTGCACCATTGGGTCCAAGAAAACCGACTATCTCTCCGGTTTTTACTTCAAATGAAATGTCGTTAACAGCATACTGCTCACCAAAGAGCCTAGTAACATTCTCTAGTCTTATACTCATTATGGGAATTTAAAAAATGATAAACCTAAATTTACTCAGACTTTGGGTTTATATCAATGTTTTAAAAAAGACCAAACTTAAAACTCTTAAGCATAGCCATAAATACGGGGCGGTATTGTCGGAAAGCATCTCGTCCTTTAACACGAAATGTTATAATGTAGTCTTCGGAAGAATCAGTTCTCAAATATACTTCGAACTTCACTTCTCCTTCAAGTTCTTCTTCACTATTATAGTAAGCTGTGTAACTGTCCAGTTCTTCTTTTGTTTTATATCGACTTTCTCTGAAAAGATATTTGTCAACAACCTTCAGTTGCACCCAGGGGGAATTTGGAATATTAGGATTCCAAAAGGTGACTGCATCAAGTTTTGATCGTTCGTTGTTGTCGAGGAATGTCCATCCTGCAGAATAACGAATCTTTACATGGAGTGAACTCTCTTTATATTCAAGATTAAGCAAATTGGAATCTACCGCGTCAAATGCACCTGCAATCATTCCTTTCGGAGCTGTGGTTTTTTCGGGGGTTTTCTCTTTCACTTTCTCAGAAACGGGATCATTATTATCCCTCTCAACAGGTTTAACTTCAGGTTTTTCCTCAGGAATTGTCTCCTGCTTAATCTCCTGTTCATCACCATCCATAAATTCCATGTTTAAAACCGTCGTAGCCCCATATTTTGCAGGTGGTGTAACTCCGGCAATTGCCAAAGCAACAATCACAATCAAAATGTGAAGTGTGAGGGAAATAAAAAACGATTTTGAGAAATTGCTTTTCTCTTCTATATAAGTGTCCATCTTAAATATTTAACTTACCAACATCCTCAATTGTTTCAGAATTTAACCATTTAGCCATCAAAATTACCATTTATTAATTTAACTTCCACGCCAAAAAATTGGAGTCTCTTCGCAGCCGGATAAAATAAAAAAAGCTGCCCCTTTTCAAGAGCAGCTTAAACTAAAAGATTCAGTAAATGATATCAGGCAAATAATACCTAATATTTAATACTTAATACCTGAAATTTATTTCATCAGTATCATTTTTTTGGTAGCGGTGAATTTGCTGCCATCAACGCCTGAAGCATCAAGAGTATAAAAATAGATACCGCTGTTAAGTCCAGCTGCATTAAAGTCAATTTTATGTTGACCGGCAGCAAAACTGTTTGTTAAGATAGTTCTGATTTCCTGTCCAAGTGCATCAAATAATCTAAGATTTACTTTAGCATCAGCTTTAAGAGTAAACTCAATTGAGGTTGATGGATTAAATGGATTTGGGAAGTTCTGAGCTAAATTGTATTCAGCAGGAACATTTACATCAGATTCAACTGCATTTGAATAAACGAATTTACCGTCAAAATCAATTTGTCTTAATCTGTAGCTGTATTTACCTGAAACAAGTCCGGCGTCAGTGAAAGTATATTGTTTGCTGCTTGTTGATGTACCATTTCCATTAACAAACGCAACGGTTGAGTATTCACTGTTGGCTCATTTTCTTTCAACTTCAAAACCCATATTATTGGTTTCTGTAGCTGTTGACCAATTTAAGACAACATTGTTGTTGATTGCAGAAGCTGTAAAAGAGACAAGTTCCACAGGTACGACTGGTGTACCAACGCCAACATCATCCATATTAAAACCGTTACCATCAGTATTACGATGTTTAAAAGCAATGTAGATGTTTTGTCCTGCATAAGCATTCAACGAATTTGCATACCTTGCCCATTCATTCAATAAACCGGAAACATCATAAGCAACCAGGGTTGTTGTGAAACTGGTAAGGTTTGCATCTGTGGTTGAAACCATTATATAAAGACTGTCTGGTGGATAAGCAGAAGTATATTGTCTTCTTATCCAGAAAGAAAGGGAGTCACCAGCAGTGATTGTAACTTGTGGCGTAATTAGCCATTTTTCATTTGCTACTGAGGAATAGTCAGCCCATGCACAAGCATTACCTGTGTAAAAGAACCCATATTCTCTATCCCAAACAACTGTACCAAGAGTTGTTGTAGTTGTCCATCCCGGAGGGGGGAACAATGTATCCTCAAAGCCTTCAGCTATGTAGGCAACTGCCACACCCGATGGTTGCCCTGCACTTAGGACATGACCAACAGGATTGGGTTTTGGCGTTTTAATCGATTCCTTTTGATTCTGTGAGTTTACCGAAGTAACCACAAACAAAAGAAAAGCTGCAAACAGAAAAAACTGTTTCATTTAGACCTCATTGTTAATGATTGAAAGATAGTTATTCTTGAATAAGTTATTACAAACTGAACAATATCCGTAATGGAAATTACAATTTTTCATCGAAATACACTAATAATATAGAAATAATTTCTATACAAACACACCTAAAAATCAAAAAAAAAGCTGCCCTTTTTCAAGAGCAGCTTTTAATAAAAGTTTCAGTAAGTGATATTTGGTAGATAATACCTAATAATTAATACTTAATACCTGAAATTTACTTCATCAGGATCATTTTTTTGGTAGCAGTGAATTTGCTTCCATCAACACCTGAAGCATCTATTGTGTAGAAATAAACACCACTGTTTAAGCCGGTAGCGTTGAAATCAATTTTATAGTTGCCTGTAGCATAATTGTCGTTAAGTATTGTTCTTACTTCCTGACCCAGAGCATCAAACAATCTCAATGTAACTTTTGCATCTGATTTCAGAGCAAACTGAATTGAGGTTGAAGGGTTAAATGGATTTGGGAAGTTCTGAGTTAAACTGTATTCAGAAGGAACATTAACATCAACTTCAATTGCATTTGAATATTCAGATGTACCGTCGAAATCAACTTGTTTTAGTCTGTAGGAATATTTGCCTGAAGCAAGTCCTGCATCTATGAAAGCATATTCTTTGGCTTGTGTTGTGGTACCATTACCGCCAACATACCCAACTTTTTCAAATGAACCGGTTTGATTTTCTCTCAACTTCAAATCCCATGTTATTGGTCTCTGTAGCTGTTGTCCATGCTAAAGTTACATCGTTTTTTAATAACTGTACCAATGAAAGAGGTCAGTTCAACAGGAACTGCTTGAACCGAACCAACGATTTTGAAAGGCATGCCTTGAGCATATCCGGAAGTAGCACCAACTGCGGAATCTCTAAGAGCCAGCCATGTGCCTGCTTGTCTTGCATACGAATTACCGGTCTCAAAAGTTCCAAGAATAGAAATTGGAGGAGCCCAAGGACCGGATGCAAGTGAACCACCAAGTGTCCACATTACCCAGTAGTTGCCGGGCTGAAGAACAACAGGAGCACTTGCAAGAACGCCCATGATTGGTCTTGTGTTACCTGTAGGAGCAGCAACGGTTGCACGATACATGCCTGTCCATGATGCGCCAACAAATCTCTCAGTTGTCTCGTCACCAAATACTATGGTACTTGTTGGGAGGTCAGGTCTGCCGTTATAAATTACAACTCTTGCAGCATTGTGGGTTGGGGTAAGGGTTGAACCTGTCTGATAAGAAAAGAACTTAAATGCATCAATTGACCATGATTCATTTGCAGGGACTGTAAAGTCATCAGTAACCCAGTTGTTTGAAATAACTTGTGACCCATATCCAAGAATATTGAGTGTGGTTGCCTGAAGAGCTGAAAGATCAGCACCACCAAAACCACCGCCTGGATTGGTAAGCAATGGACCATTGTCATAAATATAAGCAACAATCAGTGCTGTGCGGCTTAAAGTGTCATTTGCAGGATTTTGATCGCCGGCAAGCTGAGTGTAAGCTTTACCAACAAATGAACCTGTCCCAGCTGTCCAGGAATCAAATGTAACTTCCTGTGTCTGATCTGCAGCAAGACCTGTAACAGTCTTTGTTGAAGTGTAGCCACCTGGATTGATTGTCATGGTAACATTAAATGTCTGTGTAGCAGAACCAAAGTTTTTAACATTGGCCATTGGAGTAAAAGGACCCGCATTCATTTCGCCACCAACATTGTGTGAAACCATACCAACATCATTTGGAACGCCTGTTTCAACATAAACGCTGTCAAGATAAAGTCTTAACTCATCGGTTTCTTTATACTGAAATGCAACATATATTGTCTGTCCGGCAAAAGCTGCCAAAGAGACTTCAAATCTCTGAGCAGGAGCTGCCAAAGGTCTGAAAGCTGCAATTCTTGGTATATCCGGTTGGAGGAACTCCACCGGTTGTTGAAACACAAATGATGACTGAATCAGGTAGGTTGCAGAACCAACAGCGTAGAAGTTAAGTTTATCTGCTGCGTCAACGAGGAATGATGGTGTTACCAACCAATCTTCGTTTGCCAGAGTGGTTGATTCCCATCTAACAGCAGCAGAGGCGACCCCAAATGGAGGTGATGATGTATAACGTTCCCATGTGTAGAGTCCGCCATCGAGAGCATGAACTGCCCATCCTGTTGGAGGGAAAGTTGTACCTTCAAAGCCCTCTGACCATTTAACTATACCTGTTACATGATGTGGGTTGCCCTGTGACCAGTCGGTTGCAGGATAGCCAAGCAGATCAATTTTCATTTTTTCTGCTGTGGTGTAAGTTTTACCTGTTACATTCTTTTCAGCGCCGTTCTGCGCCCAGGATATTCCTGTTATGAAGAAAAGAGTGAATACAATAAGGAACAATTTTTTCATTTGTTGCCTCAAATTAATTTGTTGATGATGAGTTGTTTAGATTCTTATTTAATTAATGTCGGACGAAGAATTGTTTATAATCTTAACCCGAAATAGAATTTCTAATCAATAATAAACATCAACTGCAATATCACAATCAATTAAAATCATCAGTTGGAATTTTGATATAGATCACAATAAGCTCTTGCAAGTTAGTAATAATTTTTTTTAATTCCAATATCTATCGTAAGAAAATAAGATTTTTTTTTCGACGATATGGCATTTTTGGAAATTCATCAGGAAAATTTCCCGTTTCATCTAATTTGATTGTATTTTCTAATAGATATTACTTTATTGCAGGTTAATTATTTTTTTATTTCAAACTTCAGCGAAAGGAGTCACAATAAATGCCCCAAAAGTCAGATTACTTGAAGGATGTTATTGAACATATTGACATTAAAGAACACAACGTTGCCCCATTAGTGGATGCAATGGAGAAAATGGCTTTCCAGGCTCGTAACCTTAACAGAGCCGCCAGAATTTATGATATGATGCTTCGTGATAAAGATTGCGCTGTTATTCTTACTTTAGCCGGATCGTTATTCTCTGCAGGTCTTAAAAAAGTTGTTTATGACATGGTTATGAACAATATGGTTGATGCTATTGTCTCAACCGGCGCAAATATGGTCGATCAAGACTTCTTCGAGGCTCTTGGCTTTAAACATTATATTGGTACTCCATTTGTAAGCGATGCCGAATTAAGAGACCTTGCCATCGACAGAATATACGATACATATATCGATGAAGATGAACTCAGAATTTGTGATGATACAACAGCTCAAATTTTTGACTCGATGGAACCGGGTGCTTATTCCTCCAGAGAATACCTGAAAGAATTTGGGAAATATCTCGATACTGTCGGTCCAAAATGCGACGATAGCATCATTTATGCATGTTACAAAAAGAATGTTCCAATTTTTGTTCCGGCATTCAGCGATTGCTCTGCAGGATTTGGTTTTGTTATGCACCAGACCAAAAATCCAAAGTCACATGTTACTCTAGATGCTGCAAAAGACTTTCTTGAATTAACAAAAATCAAGATTGCAAGCGGAGAATCCGGAATCTATATGATTGGTGGCGGAGTTCCCAAGAACTTTACTCAGGATATTGTTGTAGCTGCTGAAATTCTCGAAGGTGATGCACCAATGCATAAATATGCAATACAGGTTACAGTTGCTGATGAAAGAGACGGAGCTCTCTCAGGTAGCACTCTTAAAGAAGCCAGTTCATGGGGCAAGGTTGATCTTGTTTATGAACAAATGGTTTATTCTGAAGCTACAATCGCAATGCCTCTGATTACGGGTTATGCCTACCATAAAGGCGCCCACATCGGAAGAGAAGCAAGAGAATTTACAAAAGTTCTTGAACAGGAAACTGTAACAGCTTAATTCAGGCCAATTAAATTAAAAAACGCTGTCCGCAGAAATTCCGAACAGCCTTTTTTCTGTTTAAAGACCGGGTAGATTCGGTTATAAGGCTATTGTTTTTGCTCAGTATGTTTAAACACCCATCTCATCCTGAAATAGGCAAGGAGAGTATAAACTACTCCGAGAACAAACAGATGATTCATCTCAGGCAGAATAAGACTTAAATCCCCTCCCATTCGAAAGGTTTTGATGAAAGCCGAAAGAAAAGGTTTTATTGGCAACAGGTCACCAAGCCAAACCATCAAAGGAGGAAATGAAAGCTCGGGCCAGGCAAATCCGGTGAGGAAGAAGAAGGGATATGAGGTGAATGCAATCACCTGTAAAACACTCAATTTATTTCTAAAAAATGATGCAATCAGAACTGTGAATGAAATATTGATAAATATAAAAACAGTTGTCAATATCAGTGTCTGAAATAATGGTGCATACGAGGGTATATCAAAAATCCAATAATGAAAAGTTACAAAAAAGAAGGAATAAACAACAAAAAGCAGAAAGTAGATTATGGTTTTTCCAGTTATTGCCGCAGATGTGCTGAAGTGACCATTTTCAAACCAAACAGCGAGTCTGTTTTCCTGTCGCTCCTTTGCAATCGATTGGGCAAGCCCCAGAATAAGAGTTTGTTGAAGAATTAATATCAGTACACCCGGGATAAGAAAATCACCATAAGTTAACATCGGATTAAACATAAACCTGATCTCTTCTTTCACCGGCTCTACCAACTCCCTGGCTTGATGAGTTGGTATCCCCTTTAAATTAAAGGTTTTCATTCTGATCTGCTCAGTCCATGCAAATCCGATTTCGTTTACCGCTTTGTTGATGTCATTGGAATGAAGAAACCGATGGGTATTAAGCAAAACTTTAACCGTAACATGCCTGCCTGATTTTATGGACTTCTCAAAATCATCTGGAATGATAATAACCCCCTGAACTTTTTCTTTATTAAGAAGGTCTTCTGCTTCAGAGAGATCGGTAGTGTGACCCGTAACCTCTACCAATTGATGGGCATCCAAATCCTTCAAATATTGTCGGGAAAGAGTCGTTTCATCCTTGTCTAACACTGCAACAGGAATCTCAAATTCGGTTTTGTTGAGATATATTGTTGAGTAAAATATCGAATAAAAAACAGGGGCAATCAGCACAAGGATCATTATATCACGATCTTTTACGAGATCTACAAGTTCTCTTCGAAGTATGGCAAAAAAACCCTTTATTCGTGAGGTCATGCGGTTGCTCCAACTTTATGCTTTTGCAAGATCGCTTTAAATTTTAATAAAAGAATTAAAATCCCAACAGGGATCAA
Organism: Ignavibacteriales bacterium; assembly: GCA_016714125.1. Classification (GTDB taxonomy): domain Bacteria; phylum Bacteroidota; class Ignavibacteria; order Ignavibacteriales; family Ignavibacteriaceae; genus UTCHB3. Next base: position 77,962 of record JADJNX010000023.1, read on the forward strand.
AGTCCCCCCAATCAGTAAATTAAGAGGTGCCCCAAGTTCACCCAACGATTCTCCCATCAAATAGATTCTGATGAACCCATCGAGAAAATGAGTGTAGGGGATCATATTGGCGAATATCTGATGGGTTCCAGGCATAGCCCATATTGGATATGTTAACCCGCTGAACACAAAAGCAGGAGTGGTAAAAAATAGAATCACCTGGGTTGCCATCATAACATTTTTAAAAACTGCCGATATCACCATCCCAAGCAATACACTCGTTACACCAAAGATAAAAGTATAGATAAACAGATCAAATGAACTACCCCTCATTGTTATTCCAAATATTGGGAAAATCAACCCGATCAAAACCATGGCATCAGCAGCACTAATTAAAATATAGGGAATAATCCTTCCAAAAACAGCACTTGCCGGAAATATTAGTTGACTTGTTAAAACTCCGGCATCCATTTTCTCGTGGTTGAAAACAGTTGCACCCGCAAGTGAAAGACTCATAAAAATGACAAAAACACCAAGCGCAGGCACAAGGAAATCACTGTAACTGTAGTTGGAATTGTAAAGAGTCTGAAAATCATACCTGATGGGACTGACTATTTCCATTGCCTGTGTTTCCGTCATCCCCGCGGACCTGAATTTTTTAAGCAGGGCACCGCCCGAGATCATTTTAAAGATCTTTGTTGCATCGCTCATTATGTAATTGCTTTTTATGACATTGATGCCATTTGCAAAAACAACAGGATGAACCTGCCGGCCTTTCTTCATATCCCTTTCAAAATTCTTTGGGATAAAAACAATTCCGTCAACTTCCCCTGATAACATTCCTTCTTTTGCTTCCTCCAACGAAGTGTAATAATTTTTTATTGTAAATGAAGGTGAAGCACCAAATGAGGAGATCACGGTTCTTGATATGGCGCTGTTGTCCTGGTCAATTATCGAAATCGGAATTTGTCTGACCAGAGCACTTTGATATAAAAAGGCAAAGAGAAAGAAGAGGATGGGAGGTACTACCACGGTTATGAACATAAGTGACCGGGTATCCACAATCCTCTTCGACTCTTTGATCATTTCGTTAATAAATTCAGGTTTTTTCATCGGTCGTTTTTTTAGAATTCGAAATTTACACTCATGCCGGGTCTGATTACGATCGACTTGTCCTTTGGTCTAACCCTGACCTCAAAAGTTTTGATATCAAAATCTGATTTCTGATTTGTTGGCTTCCAATTTGCAAATTCCCCCATCGGAGCAATATAAAACACCTCAAATTCATACTCTTTGTTACCAAGTGCCGGAACTTTCCCTCGCAAAATGTCTCCCTTTTTTATTCCTTCGAGCATGGTCTCTTTAAGTTGAATCGTTACCCACACCTCCCTTAAATCAAGAATTGTGAAGACAGGGTATCCTGCCGATGCAATCTCGCCAACATCAATAATCTTTTTTTTCAACTCTCCTGTCACAGGTGCTCTAATTGTCAACTCATTATGGTAGGCAAGCACTTCTTTAACTCCACTCTCCGCTTGCATAAAACTGCTTGAAGCCATTTCCTGCTCTTCGGGGCGGGCTCCGGCAAGAACAAGATCATATTTTGCTTTTGCTGCAAACAGTTGTTCCTGAGCAGATTTGTACTGAAATTCATATACATCCTTCTCTTGCGCGGAAATCAGTTGCTCACCATAAAGATTTTGCATCCTTGTCCATGTTTTTGATGCCAGATCAAACTGAAATTGGGCTTGATTGTATAGTTTTTGAACCGCTTCCTTCTCTTCAGGTCTTGCTCCATTATGTGCCATATCCAACTTTGCCTTGGCAACATTGCGAAGATTTTGTGCCTGTTCAACTTTAGCGTCGAGCTCCCTGCTTTGAATTGTTGCGAGGATATCACCTTTGTTGACAACAGCCCCCTCTTCAAAATAGATTTCTGCTATTCTGCCGGCGATTTTTGATGCAACATCAATATCCCTCGCTTCTGCCATCCCGGTAACCACTGTTTTGGCATTAGATTCATCTGTTTTGTTCAGGAAAATTACTCCGACAACAATCAGAACTATGGGGACTAAAAGGACTCCAAGATATTTTATCTTTTTCATTTAATTTTTTCTCCTTGCATTAACCATATCCTTAAAAAATCTTCGGGTTTGCCACTTGTCTCGAGCAACTGACAAAAATTTTTGTAATATTCATAAAGTGATGTTTTTAGCTCGATTTTGTTCTTTTCAAGCATAAGCCGAGCATCCACCACCTCAAGAGAAGTTCCAAGTCCTGTGTCAAATCGCTTTTCATTAAGCCGCAGGTTTTCCTCCGCCAGTTCAAGTGACGTTGCCCCTCTTCTAAATCTTTCGGCTGAATTCTCAGAAGCACGATACTGTTTTTGAACCAGCAGATTAATCTTTGAAGAAGCATCCTGCTCGATGTAGCCAATCTCTTTTTCAAGCAGTTTACTGCTTTGTAAATTTGCTTTGTCCTGCAAACCATTAAAAAGATTAAGATTTAACGAAACACCAACTGCCCATCTGGGCTCAATAGCAGACAGATATTCAGGATAAAGTTCATATTTTCCAAAAGCTGCAATTGTCGGCAAAAACTTTGACCGGTCAACACTCACTTTTTCGGCAGCCATCTGCTTTTTTATTTCTATTAATTTCAGGAGTGGATGGTTCTCTTTTGCGAACCCTGTGTAAATTGTTTCCGATTCAAGAAGGGTGGTGGACACAAGGGAGTCTTCAATTATTATTTCACGGTGAGTCCCGCGATGTTGTTTGCTGCCAGGATTTTACCACCTGTGAACAAGGGTTGCACACCTGTTATTGTGGCTGTCCAATAATCCTGTTTTTTTAGCGTGGATTTAAATTCAGGCAGAAGTGAATTCAACTGAGTTGCATAATTTCCGGCAAGAGATGATTTTTGGGCATCAGTCAATGGAGCCCCACCACCAATTAATCGATAGATATTTGCAAATTCTGCTTGATTTTTCGACTGCAGCGTTATCATCGCATCCCTTATTGGATTTAGATCAATACTTATTGGTCCGTTAAGGTGAGTAAATGAATAACCCAGGTTTATGTCGGGTAAAAAATTGCCAAATGCATCGTCTTTTCCTTTTTCACTTTTTTGGACTGCGGTTTCCATCTGTTTGATCCTGGGATGACCTTTAAGGGCAGATGCAACAGCAAACTCAAGGTCGATCTTTTCACCCTGACTCTGAGAATGGATAGCCAATGTCCCCAAAACTAAAAACCCGGTTATCCTTAAAACTTTTCCGATATTCATCTTCAATTCCAAATTTTAATTATATATGATTCATTATTCATTATAATGCATCGTTTTTTCTATTAATCCAATTCAGTATAACGGAAGGTCAAGGACTCAGTAAATGTGTTTACTTACATTTGATGAGTCCCGACCTTCCGGAATGGGAATTACTTAATTAAGAATTCCTTTTTTAATCACTGTTTTTACATTAATCCTTATTGCACTAAGCGGTACCAGCTTGGGTTCTTTCGCCCAAATATCCAGCAGAAGTTTAATGCCACCCAAAATGAAGAAGCGAAGCACTTTAACATTCAGATTAGGATTGATACTTTTGTTTTTTATCCCTTCAATAATAATCAACTCGGCTTTTGCCATGAAGTCGTGATAATACATAACATCCACTTCGGCGTTACGCATCACATGATGTTGTTCGTTCACAAATACGGTTGCGAGATCGGGATTGTTGGAAAAAATATCGAAGAAAAGGTCGATCAAATAATCGAGTTTTTCTGTGACCCCAAGGTCCTCCCTCATTGCAAGAGACTCGATCTCAACATATAGTTTCTTCCAAAGATTCTCAAACACTTTAACGAGCAGATCCTCTTTGTTGACATAATACAAGTACAGGGTACCGATTGAAACATTTGCCAATTCAGCAATTTTCGACATTTTTGCACCATGATAACTATGCTGAGCAAATACTTTTATCGCAGCTTCAAGAATATCTTTTTCTTTAGTGCCTTCTTTAACTCTCATTTCATCTCCAATAAACAAAAAATTTATGAATCATTATTCAAATATAATCCATTTCTCCATTTCATACAATATCTTAGTGCGATAATTATCACTTTATATTATGAATTGTGATTCATATAACATCTTTCATTTATAATGAAACCCCATTACTATTCAGTTAATACAAAAATGAGAAGAGATATAACGGATTCTCCTGCCAAACCCTGTTTCAATTCCATCGGACACAATAAATGAGTTTTCAACATCTTTGATTTGTGAAAAATCTTTCGACTTACCTCCGACCTCAAAAGTAAACTTCCCATCCACAAGAAAGTCAGCATGTTGTGAATAGGTTACTTCATGTAGTGGTTTGATTGCATTTAAGAAAAATGTCTCGCGCAAATTCCCTTGATCAATCGTCGAGAATCTCCCAATGGAATAGAGGAGATTTGTATTGTTAAAGTACATCTTTTCCGGTTTTGCCATTTGTCGAAAATTATCTTTGTCCCGATACAGCAGATTAATTATTCCTGCATTTTCCAGATAATTAAAATATGTTTTCAAAGTTCTTTCATCACCGATATCCAAAAGGTGCTTCAACTTGACAAGATCAGGTGTAAACGGAACCAATCCGCTCATTATCGCCAAAAGCTTAGTGATCTTTCTTATGCTTACACCCGAAAGTTCGGGATATACCGCAAGCAGATCACTCTCCAGGGTAGTCTTGATATTTTGTTCCAGTGCTGCATGATATAGCACCCTGTCCTCAAAATTTAAGAAAAACGGGTAATAACCATATTTTAAGTATTCATAAAACAATTGTAGAATTTTTTGTCCATGCTCTTCCACTTTTGTTTTCATTTCTAAAGCCAAAGTTTCATGATCCCGGATCAATTCATCCATAGTGATCTGAGGGAATCTGATTTGATATTTCAATCCTAAAAACTCCCTGAATGAAAGTCCGTACATCTTGTAAACAATCGCTCTTCTACTTAGATCGTGACTTCCTTTGGCAATCTCCAACAATGAACTACCGGATACAATTATCTTTAGATTCGGGAAAGTATCGTAAATACTTTTTAACTCCATTGACCAGTTGGGATATTTATGAATTTCATCAAAACAAATCAATTCACCCCCCATTAACGAAAACTCCTCAGCTATTCGGTACAATGAACGATCACCTATCAGAAAATGGTCGGCCTGGATGTAAATTGCCTTTTTTGTGGCTCTATCACCATTATATTTCAAGAGAATATATTGAATTATTGCCGTTGTTTTCCCAACTCCTCTGTGACCGAGGATAATGGAAAAGCGGCTTGATAAATCGTGTTTCTCTACAAAATAACGGATAAACTCTCGATTGTAGATGTTCAACAATTGTGAACTTAGACTGAATAATTCTTCAATCATAAAAAATCCTTAGTAATGCAATACTAATATAACACTTAATCTTAGGATTACAATACTAATTTTCTGTAAAATATTAGGAATGTATTACTATTTTTCTGTCTATAATTAGGAATGCAATACTAATTTTATGTGAAAAATTAGGAATGTATTACTAATTCCCAATGTAAAATCAGGAATACGCTACTATTTATGGAAAAGATTGGGTAGATTTAGAGGATGGGACCGGTGTTGAACCAGATATCAAATCCAATAACAACACCGGGTATCAGGAAATATTAGAAACTCAGATTTTTCCCAAATGGAATTTCGTGAGTAAGACAATGAAGGGTTCCAAGCCCCCAAACGAGGTCAACCGCACCAATTCCAACAACTTTGCGTTTAGGGAAAAGTTCAGCCAGTATCCCAAGGGCAATTCTGTCGTTTGGATCGTTGAATGTTGGAACAAGAACAGTACCGTTTGCAATATAAAAATTGGCGTAGCTTGCGGGTAATCTCATACCATCAAATACCACCGGCCCCGGCATCGGTAGAGTGACAATTTCAAGTTTTGAACCGTCTTCAAGATTTGCCGATGAAAGCCTCTCGATATTCTCTTTCAATAACTTGTAGTTTTCATCTTTTTTATTGTTTTCATCACAAATAACAACAGTGGTTGGATTAACAAAACGACAGAGATCATCAACATGACCATGAGTATCATCCCCCGCGATACCTTTGTTTAACCAAATAACATTTGTCACTCCCAGAAATTCTCTGAAAGTAAATTCATAATCATATTTGGTGAAACCGGGGTTTCTCGTCTGAACAACGGGATCAAGCAGACACTCTTCTGTGGTTATCAAGGTTCCCTTGCCATTGATATCTATAGCGCCCCCCTCGAGAACAACTTTTGTATCGTTGTAAACAGGTATTCCAAAAGGGATATTTAGACTGTCAAGCAAGACTCTGGAAGATTTGGCATCTTTTTTATAATTATCGTATTTAGCCCAGGCATTAAAACCAAAATCCCAACCAAAAACTTCGTTTTTTGCTTTTACAAAAGCCGGCATCGAATCTCGCATCCAGCCACGATTGGTAGCTGATTTAACAAATATCAGATTTTCTTCAGGGACCTCAGCCATTTTTAGCTTTAATTTGATTCCTTCGAGTCTCGTGTCGGTATCATAAATAATTACCACCTTCTCATAAGGCACAAGTTTTTTCACAATTTCAGTATAAACCCAGGGGATGGGTTCAAACTTGTCGGGCCAGTCTTCTTTGTTGTGCGGCCAGCCGATAATTGTTGCGGAGTGTTTTTCAAACTCCGCAGGCATCATATAAGCAGGTTTCTTTTGTGTCATAAAGATTATACCTTTGTTAAAATCAGTTTTCGAGGAAACTTTTGGTTATATCACCGTAAGCATCAATTCTTCTGTCCCTGAAAAAGGGCCAGTTGCGTCGGATATATTCTATTCGCTCCAGATCAATCTCTGCAACAATCACCGCTTCACGGTCGGAGGGTGCCTCGGCGATAATAACTCCCTGTGGATCTGCGAGGAATGAAGAACCCCAAAATTTTATTCCCGGCTGTTCTTTAACGGGTTGCTCAAAACCAACCCTGTTCACGGCTGCCACATAAACACCATTTGCAACAGCATGACCTCTTTGAACGGTCATCCAGGCGTCTCTTTGTTGTTTGCCGTGTTCGTCTATTTCATAAGGATGCCATCCAATTGCTGTTGGATAAAACAGTATCGCTGAACCAAGCATTGAAGTGATTCTGGCTCCCTCAGGGAACCATTGATCCCAACAAATTAACGTACCGATCTTGCCATATTTGGTGTTAAAAGCCTTAAATCCCAAATCACCCGGAGTGAAATAAAATTTCTCGTAGTATGCAGGGTCGTCAGGGATGTGCATTTTTCTGTAAATCCCCTGAATCTCACCATCATCGTCGATGAACGCAAGACTGTTATGATAAATTCCCAACGATCTTTTTTCAAATACAGGGACAACTATGTAAGTTCCGGTCTCTTTGGCAATTTTTGTAAAAACATCAGTTGAGATGCCGGGAATAGTCTCTGCAAGATCATACAGTTCAATATCTTCCTTTTGACAAAAATATTGGGAACGATATATCTCAGGGAGACAAATAACATTTGCACCCTTTTGTGCAGCTTCACGAACTGCCTCAACAGCATTTTTTACATTTGCCTCGAGGTTCTCACCAATCTGAAGCTGAAGTAATCCGACATTAAACTTGCTTTTGTTCAATTTCTTCTCCTCATACAAAATTCAAAATAGTTCTGATTTGGTTAATCTTACACATCTCAACCACATTAATAAACTTTATCGCCGATTAATTTACCTGTCAAATCATATTCTTTAGATGATTTAAGGACACCTTTTTCATAAATATCCACCGACCATAATTCGCCCGACTCAAAATATATTTTCGCTTCTCCATCAAGACGATTGTTTACCCATATCTGTTCTGTCCAGATTTTTCCTGATTCATACCAGGTCTTTGAAGGCCCAACTTTCAAACTGTTTTTATAACTTATCTCGCTGCTTAAATTCCCATTTTCAAACCAGGTTTTATGTATTCCCTCAGCTTTGCTGCCAATGTAGTCTTTAAGAGCTTTTGGTTTTCCTGAGGGATAATACTCTTTAACAATTCCATGAATTTTGCTCGAGGTATAGGGATATTCCCCCAGAAGTTCACCCGATTCATAATACCATTTTGTGACCCCCTCCTGCACACCATTCACATAAATAAGTTCACCTTTTAGAGTACCAGATTCAAAATATTCATACGAAATACCTTCGATTTTCCCCGAAATAAAGAAGGATTTACTTTTCATTTTGCCATTTTCGTGATAAGAGGCATAGTCGCCTGAGAAAACCCCATTAAGATAACTCCCCTCTTCTCTGAGTTTGCCGCCTGTATGAAATGTCTTAAACTTTCCGTTAAGTTTATCATTGGTAAAAATAAAATGTTCTTTGAGAATCCCGGAGGAATCGTAGTTCATCGACTCACCTTCTTTGACTCCCGATTTATAATTTGTTTGAGCGGCAAGAATTCCGGTGGGATAATATTGCCTTACCACACCATCAAGTTTGTTGTTTATATAATGTTTTACTTCCTTAAGAATGCCAGAAGGATATCTCTCAATTTTTTCGCCGTTTTGCGGTAGAACGATAAAATTAATTGCCAGTAGAATCAAAATCAATGTTTTCATATCAATATCCAAATGTGTAAATCAAATTGCCCGAAGAATCATATTCTCTTGCTGTCTTAAGTACTCCGCCTTCATAAAATTCTTCTTTTTTTACCATTTTTGCATCATAAAATTCTTTAAGACTGCCTTCAAGTTTTCCATTTTTGTAAAAAGCTTCTCGCCATAACATCCCATCTTCAAGAAAAAGCTCCTGTTTCCCACTCAGATTTCCTTCGTAGTAATTTTCGATCACCCGTGTAAGTCCATTTTTGTGAAACCCGCGATACTCACCATTCAGAAGGTCATCTTTATAAGTTGCTCTGAACTTCAGGGAACCATCTTCCTCATAAACAAGCATAATACCGTTTTTTTGTCCACCATCATAAACTGCATTTGACATGAGTAATCCTGTTGGGTACCAGGTTTTTACGGAGCCATAAGCTTTGCCGTTGAGCAACTCAAGTTCCTCCTGAAGCACCCCGTTCTCATGATATCGATATACCCAACCAATAAGAACATCTTTATTATATGTCATTTCCTGTCGAAGGAAACCACTCTCGTAGAAAGAACTAAACTTCCCCTCTTTAAATCCGTTTTTTACCGGTACTTCTTCCCATAATACTCCATTACCATAAAATTTCCTGTCAACTCGTTCTTCCTCGGTAAATTTCCCATCCTTATCATACCGGATTCTCGTCACTAGCAGGTCTGCCTCGTAAAGTTCACGAACACGAACTTTTCCAAGTATATCATAATAATAGGCGTAACCGTGTTTTTTGCCATATCTGTAGTCAGCAACTGCGGAGATATTTCCCGATTCATAAAAAACTGTGGTTTTGCCATGTTGAAGACCATTTTCGAAGGGTCTTTCCACTTCCTTTTTCCCATTTTCATAATAGATTGTTGCCAGCCCCTGAAGCAACCCATTTGAATAATACCAGTCACCCTGAACTTTTCCCGATTTATAATAAGTGTGAACAAGTCCTTCAACTTTGTCATCTTTGTAGTTTTCTCGTGCCCAAAGTTCTCCTGTTTCATAATACCAAAGACCTTCCCCCTCCCTTTTCCCGTATTTATAATTCCAGGTGCGGTTGAGGGTTCCATTTTCAAAAAACCAGTTGGAAATTCCGTGTTCAATACCGGTTACAAATGTCCATTCCTTCCAGAGTACACCGGTTGGGTAAAATTCTTTAAAATAGCCATCAAGTTGTCCGTTGAGATATTCCCCTTCAGTTTGAACTTTCCCGTTTGGGAAATTAGTCGTTTTTATCTCTTTCACCGGCTGGGCGAGGAGATTAAAGCTTAATAAAAGGAGAATAAGAAGAGATTTTTTCATCGATCAGTAATTTGTTGCATTAGCTTCGCAAATTAGTAAATCATCAAGAGAATAAATATTCATAAAAAAGCCCCGCCATTTCTGACGGGGTTTTGAATACATCAATTAAGTTTGATCACTGCAATTTTACACATCAAAGTGTAAGAGTCTATTTAAGCAGAACCATTTTCTTTGTAAATACTTTTGTGCCGGTGGAAATTTGATAAAAATAAATTCCACTTGGGAAATGCGTGGCATCAAAAGCAATCGAATGATAACCTGCTTCCATTACACCATTAACAAGACTTGCGACCTTTTCTCCAAGTGAGTTGAACACATCGAGAGTAACGTGCCCACCTGATGGCAATGCAAATTTGATCACAGTTGCAGGGTTAAATGGATTTGGGAAATTCTGATCAAGCGCGAATTCTCTAGGTAGAAGATCTTCTTCCTGTCCAACTGAAACAAGTGTTAGGTCTATAACTTTCGATCGCAAATTATTTCCCTTAAATGTTGCCCATTTTGAAGGCAATGATTCAGTTGTTGAACTTGGATCCTTGAATATTATCAGATCCTGGTCTGTAAATAGTGTGAATATCAATCCACTTTCCGTTACAAACAAATGATTTTTGATCGGGGCATCACCTTTGAAACTCCAAACCACATCCAAATTACCAAGTGTACTCGATTTTTTCAGAGCATACAAGTAACCTGTATTCGTCCCGAGATACAGTAGTCCGTTAGTTCCGAATGCAGGTGTTCCAATTACACCATAAGGCAATGTTGTCGTGTAAACCGGTGATGTTGAAGTTGTAAAATCCCAAGGGACTGCAACCACAACACCGATGTCGTTCACAAAGTAAATCAAACCCTCTCCGTCCACTACAGGGGACGCGAAAATTTTGCCACCGATATTTCCTGACCAGTCAGTATGGAAGTTCCCATCGTAATTAATACGATAGAAATTCCCGGCAAGATCTCCAAAATAGATCATTGCATCATCTCCCTTTACTGTTATGGCGGGAGTGGTGTTCACATCGGCAAGAGTCTCATATTTCCAATATAACTCAGCGAAAGCTCCACGGTCTTTCACAGCATATAAATAACTCTTTCCCGACTGTTCTTTTGCAATGAAATATATAACCTTTTCTCCGGTTGGGGTTACAAGATAAAGAGGAGTCTGGAATACTGACCCATAAACAACATAATTCCAAAGGGCCTGACCAGTTAAAGGATCAACCGCTTTCAACATGCCGTTTTTGGTGGTTATATATAAAGTTGTGTTATCGTGAGAAATCGAAGGGGTTGTAGCAATCTCGCCACCAATTGATTTATCCCAAATGGAATTAAGGGAAAGATCAAATGCATAAACCCGGGCATCCATCGCACCGGCAAACACCATGTTGGTCGGTGATACCGCAACAGAAGAATTGATTACTCCGCCGGTAAGATAAGCTGCTGAGATAGTTGCAGTTGAGTCAACAAGATAAATATTTTTGTTTGATGATGTATATATGTATCTACCATCTCCTGCTTGCGTAAACGAACTGTTTACATCACCAGATACTGTTGCCCAAACAGCGGCAATTGAAATAGAGAACTTCTTTGAAACATCGTTACCAGAAGTAAGAATAGCTTTCGCTGTTATTTCGTTTGTGCCACTTGGGAGTGTAAGTGTCGCAGTAATACCGGAAGCTATTTCTTCGCTTCCTCTCATCCATTTGATATCGATAAGGGTGTCGTTGAACACATAGCTATTAATCCCACTGACCTCTGCTTCAGCAAATCCGTCAAAATTATCATCTGTTGCTTTCACAGGGTAATCGATCTGAAGCATTACAAACCCGCTGCTGGAACTGCCTGTTTGAAGTTTGTTGACTACAGGTATGTAAGTGTTATAATTGTTGTTGTAATATGCCTTATAGCCCCCCGCCAAAAGGGAACCATCCGGCAAAAGAACTCCACAGATCATTTTCTCATGGTTGGGATGCCCCGAATAGAATATCCCATTATTGCCGAATGAAAGATCTTGGGTTCCATCAGGATTAAACTGCACAAGTGTCAATCGGGAATTATCAATCTCCGTTATCCCGTTCCTACCGAAGCCTAACAGCATGATTCTTCCGTCACCCTTGACAAAAGCCTGATAGGGGACATTAAAATTTCCACTTATGTCAGCGACCGCAGCCCCGGAATTTCCAAAGGAGCTATCTACTGTTCCATCATAGTTTAATCTTAAGGCTGCATAGTCAGAGTTGTTAGCCCTTCCTGAGACGATTATTTTTTCCCCTTGAAAATCAACATCCATTGATGATGTTGAGTAAAAACGAGTGTCTAAAAACATCCCACCTGTACCAAAAGAGTTGTCACGCAATCCTTCCGAAAGGAATCTTAAAACTTTAAAACCATAATTTGATTCACCAACCACATAATACCGGTTTAAATGATCAACATTTAGTTTATAAACATAAAATCGATCCCCTCCTCCATCGATGCTGAGATATCCCAGATTGGAATTCCCAAATGTGTTATCCTTGGTCCCATTATCCAGAAATCTGTACAAAAACCCATTCTGTCCTGAAATATCCCTCGCAAGGACAAGAATCTTGCCCGAATTATCGGTCATTAGGAACACACCCCGGACTCCAATAGGATTGGAAAAAGTGACATAGCCCGAATTACCAAAAGTAGGGTCAGGTGAGCCGTCTGGAAGATATCTGTTTAGAAATGAATAATCTGGGTTAGAGGGTAATGAACCGGTTACGAGAATTTTGTCATCAGGCAAAATCCATAAAGAATTGATCTGAGCATATGGAAACCGTGCGGAATCTTTAACAAATCCACCTTCTCCGAAAGAGAAATCAGTAGTTCCATCAATGTTTAAGCGGGTGATGTGAAACCCGTTATATTGTGAAGGGAAAATAGTATTTCCCGCTGAAATCACAATTTTACCAGTCGATTGGACTCCAATCGAGGTTGCATTACCTACTGTGTAGGTATGGTCATATGCGGCTTCGCCGGCGATTCCGAAAGAATCATCAAATATTGGAAACTGAGGGAACCCGGAAAAAAGCATAGAGAGTGCAAAAAAGGCTATCAGTATTGGTTTCCTGAATAGCATATTCATACCTCCTTTAATTTGGTGGATAAACATACAAAAAAAATAAATAACAAACAAACAAAAAATGAATATTTTAAAAATCCCTGTTTAAACAAAGTCATGAACAAACATTTTAGCTTCGGTTTAAAAAGGTGAGTCCCTTTTTTCCTCTTCGTCACTAACTCATTATTTCGTAAATTGTTAGGTTGAATAATTTTTATTTATACAAACAACAAATTGAAGTAATAACATAGGACACAGATAGTTCGTGGAAAAGGAAAAAGAAGAACAAAAGAATGAATTGCTGAACGAACAGAAACCTACTGCCGCTAATAAGCCTGCAGAAGAGAGCGTTTCAACTGTCAGTGGGGACCATAATATAGAGAAAACATTAACGGGTGAATCAAAAAAAGAAACTATTTCTGAAGCAAAAGTCGAAGAATCAAAAGAATCTCCAAAAATGGGAAGACCGGACAAAACTGAAGAGGCAACCGAAACTCCGGTTATAGTATCACAAAAAGAAGTGATTGTAAAAGCCCCCAACAGCCATGTTTACAAAATCAAAGAGCGTGTTGAAGGCGACGTTGTTCCTGAAGTTGTAAAACAGATCGAAAAAAGACCTGGAACTGTTAAAGAGACAGAAAATAAATCTGAGCCCCTTACACAAGTACACAAAACAGAAGACGCTGTAAAACAGGTTGAAAAGATGCCTGAACAGGTAAAATCGACTGAAACAACTTCCGATCCTTTGATCACAGAAAGACCGGTTTCGGGCTCCGGATTAACTTCTGTTTTGGAACCCAAAGTGGCATCGGATAATGCTGCCGGTAGAGATGAAGTTCCACAAAAACTGACACCAATCAGCAACGAACTTAAATCGGCTGGGGACGAATTCCCATTTCAGGATGATTTAACTACAATCGAGAAAAAGATTGAACCGGAAACCAGTTCTTCTGAAGATAAACCCGAGGAAGCTCCCAAAGCGACTCCTCACCATCGGAATGAGCCAAGAACTGATAGAGGCAGACCGGGACAAAGCAGAGATAATACCAGAACCCCCGGGAACAGGAATCAACCCCGTGTCCAACAACCAAAAAAGGAATCCACCACCGATCCAACTATCGTGAATGTCAAAGTTGACAAAGGATTGGTTAAGACTCCAGGTGAGATCGAGACTCCAACTCCAACACCACCTCCAGTGAGAGTAAGGGGAGATGTTCCTCTGAGAAGAGAGCCACGCGAACACACGCGTCAGCCTCATGTTCGTACGGAAAATACCCGCACTCCTGTTAGCAGAGAGAAAGAACCCGTTGCTCAGGTTGAGGATAAAGAACCTGTAGTCCGTCAGGAAAGAGTTGTTAAAGAGCCTGTCACGAGAAATGAACCCAGAGAAAGGGAGATAACCCCGCGTCCTGATAATCGCGACAAGGATCGGAACTCAGGCAGGAGAAACCCAAGAGAGCCTTACAGATCGAACCAACAGCAATCGCAGGCTCAACAGCCTCCGCAGAAGCCAAAATTTAGGTTCAATTTTAACAAAGTCTCTGTTGTTGTGCCCCTTTTCAACGAGGATGAATCTCTGATTCACCTTGCCAATGAAATAAAATCAGCATTTAAAGACCTTCCATTAACTTTGGAGGTGATTTTTGTTGATGATGGTTCAACTGACAAATCACTCAGAATTATTAAAGATATTTGCAGAACCGACCAAAGATTTAAATACATCAGTTTTCAGCAAAATTTTGGTAAATCGGCAGCACTTAATGTAGGCTTTAAAGCCGCAAAAGGTGATGTAGTTGTAACTATGGATGCCGATCTCCAGGATGATCCACATGAAATCGTAAACCTCCTCAAAAAAATTGAAGAAGGCCACGACATGGTTTCAGGTTGGAAAAAGACAAGATATGACCCCTTCATAAAAAAATATACTTCGCGTTTATTCAATTTTGTCACTGCTAAAATGAGTGGAATTAAAATCCACGATTTTAACTGTGGACTTAAAGCTTACAAAAAAACCGTAGTAGATAATCTCAATATCTATGGCGAAATGCACAGATATATCCCGATCCTTGCTAAATGGAAAGGGTTTACTGTAACGGAATTGCCGGTTAAACACAGTCCAAGAAAATTTGGAGTCACCAAATTTGGTGCTTCCCGTTTTTTCAAAGGATTTGTTGATTTGATTACGGTAACTTTTATTACCCGCTACATCAAACGCCCAATGCACCTCTTTGGTTTTTTTGGAGCGATTGCATTTCTCCTTGGTTTCGCGATCAATGGATATCTTTCTTACGAGTGGATTTTCGACCATCAACCTTTGAGCAACAGACCCCTCCTTTTGTTGGGAATGCTCTTGATGATAGTTGGCGTTCAATTCTTTACTACAGGTTTGCTTGGTGAATTAATGGTACATAATTTCCAGACCGATAAAGAATATTCGATTAAAGATTCAAATGTTCGCGGTTAGAGATTATGCATTACGATCCAGTTAAAAATGTATTCGCAGCAGTAATCAAAAAACTTCCCTTTACGAGAGTCTTGTTCTACAAGACTCTCGATCTTATGTTCCTCAGATCATGGTATGTCAGAAGAGAACTTGGCAAACTTCGTGATAAAGCAGGAAGCAGAAAGTTAAATATCTACGATGCAGGAAGCGGTTTTGGTCAGTATACCCACTTTATGGCAAAAAACATGACCCCTTGCGACATCTATTCAGTGGATGTAAAAGAAGAATGGATGAATGATTGTCGTGAATTCTTTGGAAGCACGGGGATCAAAAATGTTACATTTGGAGTGGAAGACCTGACAAAGATAGACCACAAAGAAAAATTTGATCTCATCGTCTGTGTTGATGTAATGGAACATATTGCCGAAGATGTCACTGTTTTCCAAAATTTTTATAATGCCCTGAAACCGGGTGGTTATGTTTTAATAAATTCCCCTTCAATCTATGGTGGCAGTGATGTTCACGGTGAGGATGAGGAGAGTTTTATTGGTGAACATGCCCGCGATGGTTATTCAAAAGAAGAACTCACTGAAAAAATGGAGCCTTTGGGTCT
The DNA here is from genome assembly GCA_016714125.1 of Ignavibacteriales bacterium. Classification (GTDB taxonomy): domain Bacteria; phylum Bacteroidota; class Ignavibacteria; order Ignavibacteriales; family Ignavibacteriaceae; genus UTCHB3. Next base: position 94,030 of record JADJNX010000023.1, read on the forward strand.
TTCACTTTACCAGTCGAAATATACTTATGGATTTTGGGGTGATAAAGCATGGCGACTTGGTATCAAATATCCTATGCTGATGTTAAATGCATCAAAAGCATTTTTTATTCTTCTACCATTCTACTATTTGTTCACACTTTTACCAGTACTGTTCATGATGTATGTCGATTATTCCTCCGACAATGAAAAAGGATCAGGAATAAACTACATCGCCTACAAAAAGTAAAACAAATTTCAATCCGGAGTTTTAATGGCTAAAAAGACAACCACTGTCAAGGAAATAAGAAAAAAAGAGAAAGAACCGATCGGTTTTGATCTGGACGCAAATGTCCCTGCTAGATATCTAAATCTCTCGGTGATTGGTCTAATCATCGTGATTTTCCTTATTTTTCTGTCACCTCTATTCTTTCAAGGAAAGATTTTTCAGTCGGGCGATATAATTGCCTCTGAAAGCGCAACATCCTATCTACAAAAAGCAAGAGAAGGCTTTACTCTCTGGAATCCGCATATCTTTACTGGTATGCCGGCATACGCATTGTCAGTCGGTTATACCTGGTTCAACCTTATTTATGTGGCTCTAACCTCGATTCGTGAACTGTTTGTATGGGTGTTTGGCAACGATTTTGTAAGATGGGCTTTCTACCTGATCGTTCTAGGAATCACAACATTTTACCTCATGAAAATGTTAACCAAAAACACAATGGTGAGCCTTTTTTCATCCCTTGCAACGGCACTTTCTACAGGGTTGGTTGTTTTCCTTTATATTGGACATGTAACAAAGCTGACATCTCTGGCTTTCTTTCCGATAATCTTTTTGATCCTGTTGCGAAATCAGCAAAAATTCCGACTACTCGACTTTTTTATCCTGACAATAGCTCTGCAACTTATCGTTCAAGGCTTCCATGTTCAGATAATCTTTTATATCCTGTTTACCGTAGCGATTTTCTTTACATTCTACATTGTTCGGGCACTTATTATAAAAGATAACGGACTTCTGAAAACCACAATCAAATCCGCTCTCCTTTTTACCGGAGCTTCTCTAATTGCAATTGGTATTCAGGCCGATAATCTTACCCAGATTTATGAATATACCCCCCACTCAACCCGTGGAACGGCAAGTATTCTTGATAAATCGGCACAAGCCGGTGGCGAAGAAGATAAAAGCAAAAATTCAGAATACTATAAATATCACACTGATTGGTCATTTTCACCGGGCGAAGTGATGACATTCATCATCCCGTCATGGTATGGATTTGGTAATTCTGAACAGGTTATCAATGGCGAAAAATATAAGTTAAACACCTATTTTGGTCAGATGCCTTTTGTGGATGTGGCAATGTATATGGGTGTGCTTGTCTTTTTCCTTGCCCTTTTTGGTATGGTCAGCCGCTGGCGTGAACCATTTGTGATGTTCCTTACGATTCTGACATCAATTGCACTTTTGATCTCTTTTGGAAGGAATTTCCCTTTATTCTTTGACCTGCTTTTTAATTATTTCCCTAATTTTGATAAATTCAGGGTTCCTTCAATGATCCTTATTATCCCGCAGATGGTAATGCCATTGCTCGCAGGATTGGGACTCATGAAAATAGTTGAACTCGGTAAAGAGAAAAATGTGACCTGGGAAAAAGTTATCATGGGTATTGCCGGAGTTTCTTCGGTACTTTTTGTATTCTCTCTTCTTGGAAGAGGTGGAATGATTTCCTGGGTTTCAAACCGCTTTGCATTGTCAGAAAAAGCAGCTCAATATCCAAAAGAGGCAATTTCTATTGTTGGGAATGCAGCCGGCGAAATGTTTGCAAACGATGCTATCATCAACTTCCTGATTGTTGCAGTTGTTTTTTGGCTCGCATGGTTTTTTATCAAAAAACGGGTTTCTGCACTGGTTTTTACCTCTGTTGTCGTTTTACTTTGTGTTGCCGATCTTTGGAGAGTCTCCTCCAGGGGTGCCGAATATACAGACGCTCCTTCAACAAGTATAGAATTCTCTGAACCTTATTATATTAAAGCGATCAAAGCGCAAAAAGATGATAAAAATAATCCTTTCAGAATACTTAACCTGAAAATGGACGGTTCAAGAGGTTCAATACAGAATAACGGCAACTTTAATGCATATTTCCTCATGGAAGATATGTATGGTTATTCTGCAATAAAGCCAAGAGCCTATCAGGATTATCTTGATATCGTCAAAACTCCTGCAAATGAGACATTTATTAACATGACCGGTACAAAATACCTTGTGCTCGATCAACCGGGAATTCCATTTGAAGGATGTGTACCCGTTGCTATGGACACGACTTCGAAAACCTTTGTCCTGGAAAATAAAAACGCTTTACCACGCGCCTTTTTTGTTAACCGTGTAGAAAACAAAAAGGCTCTTGAAATTCTTGAGATGGTAAGGGACAACAAATTTAAGCCGCAAGATGTAGCTTTTGTTTCAGGTCATGATGTGAAAGTTGATCCAATCGATTCAACAGTTACTTCAAAGATCACAAAATATACTGATGAAGTCCTCGAACTTGATGTTAACACTTCAGGTAATAATTTCCTCTTCTTCAGTACCACATACCATAAAAAAGGATGGCATGCTTATGCAGATGGTAAAGAAGTGGAAATACACAATGCCAACCACAACTTTATGGGTATTGTGGTGCCTAAAGGGACTAAAAAGGTAAAATTTGAATATGCTCCCGAAAGTTTCTTTATTGCAAAATATACTGCTCTAACCCTCAGTTCTTTTGTAACATTTGGTCTGATAATCACATTGATCATCGGATACCTGAAGTCGAAGAAGAAGGAAGAGGTTGCAGAGTAAAACCAAAATTAATTTCGGTTCTGAATCATTCAGGAAGTATTTTGTAAATACTTCCTGGATGTTTGCCGAAAGGGTGATTAAGCTCCTTTTAAGCTTTTTCATCGGAATTTTCCTCGTCAGGTATCTTGGTCCCGATCAATTTGGTATCCTCTCTTACGCAGTAAGTTTTGCCCTCCTTTTTGCCAGTCTTGCCAACTTTGGTCTCGACAATATCCTTGTCAGAGAGCTCGTAAAGTTCCCCGAAGAACAAAATACCATCCTCGGTTCAGCATTTATGCTACGTGTGGTTGGTTCAGCAGCAGTCCTGATAATTACATGGTTTGCGGTTCAAATCAACAACGAGTCGGATGATGTTGCTTTGTTGATTTACATTATTTCTGCAGGAACAATTTTTCAGGCATTCCATGTAATTGAATTCTTCTTCCAGGGGAAAGTTCAGGCAAAATTCTCAGCAACTGTGCAGTCTTCATCAGCCATGCTGGCTTCTTTGTTTCGGCTCCTGATGATCCTTCTCTCCGGTGGACTGGTTTGGTTTGCTTTTATTCAGGCCCTTGAGCCCATCCTGATAGCTGCAGGATTTGTGCTGGTTTTTACTCTTCGGAAAGAAAGTATCCTTAAATGGCGCTTTAACAAAGATGTGGCAAGAAGACTTTTCCATGATGCCTGGCCACTTATCCTTGCAAGTCTTGCTGTTTCAATCTACATCAGAGTGGGACAAATTTTCATTACCAACATGCTCAGTCCTGAACAAAACGGCTATTACGCCGCAGCAGTCAGACTTTGTGAAGCCTGGTACTTCATTCCCATGGCTATCTCAAGCTCTCTTCTTCCCGCTATTGTCAGCGCAAAGGGTGTTAGTGAAGAGCTTTATAAATCACGACTACAAAAACTTTACGATCTTCTTTCTTTTATTTCCATAGCAATTGCAGTCCCGGTAACATTTTTCTCTGAAGAGATCATCGTACTTCTGCTGGGACAAAAATTCCTCCCGGCTGCACCAGTCCTCACCATTTATATCTGGGCAGGAGTGGGAACATTTCTTGGAGTCGCGAGTTCTCAGTTTCTGGTAATAGAAAATTTTACTAAACTGGCATTCTTCCGAACACTTGCAGGTTTGGTTTTGAATATAATTCTTAATTTTTTACTAATTCCAGAGATGGGGATAGTCGGTTCTGCTTTAGCGACATTGATTTCGTATAATTTTGCTACTTTTACATTATTATTTTTTCCAAACACAAGAGAACAGGCACTCATGATGCTTAAGTCGCTGACTCTTGTAAACTTACCAAAGGCACTTATAGGACTATGGCAGTTACTCTTTCCAAAAAAATAAATACTTTCCTTCGGCTCCTTGTTAAGCCAAAAATGATAAATGTTCTTGTATCTTTTTATCATAGTGGTTATTTGCTTGAAACGGGATGGATCAGGTCATATCTGAATGGATTTCCTGTCGATAAAGCAGGGAATTCACTCCCTTGGTTTACCCTGAGTTTTATCTCTTTCCTTGAAACCCGACTCGATAAAAGCATTAAAATCTTTGAGTATGGAGCAGGGAATTCGACAATCTACTTCTCTTCACGAGTGAACAACCTGACTTCAATTGAAAGCGATTCTGCATGGTTAAAACAATTAAAAACCAAACTTTCGCAGAATTGTATCATTGAGTCAGTTTCCTCAACAGACCCAGATGCTTATTCGAAGAGAATATTCGACTTCGATCAAAAATTTGATGTTGTGATCGTTGATGCCATCTTCAGGAATGAATCAATGATCAATTGCATCCCTGCACTCTCTGAGAGAGGTGTTGTTATACTTGATGATTCTGAAAGGGAAGAATACCAGTCAACCATTAACGAAATGTTGAAACTGGGATTCAAAAAAATAGACTTCTGGGGTATGGCTCCCGGAGTTACTTTTAATAAATGTACTTCAATTTTTTACAAATCAAATAATTGTATGGGAATTTAGATGTTTAGAGAATTAAGAATTAAAATATATTTTGCTCTTGCACCTGTTTTAAAGTTTTTCTCCCTGATAGCATGGAAATCGTATAAGAGTAAAAACAAGACAATTAAACTTGTGGTTGGTGCCGGTGGTACTCATTTTGGTGGTTGGTTTTCAACCGATATTGCAACTCTCGATCTGACAAAAGAGTCCGATTTTAAGCTCTATTTCTCCGAGAGGAAGATTGATTTTGTACTTGCTGAGCATGTATTTGAACATATCAGTGACAGTAATCTGGAATTAATTATTTCGAATCTTTTCAAATATTCAAATGAAAATGCCAGAATAAGAATTGCCGTTCCGGATGGCTACCACAATGATCCTGTTTATATCGAGTATGTAAAACCGGGAGGTTCAGGTGCAGGAGCACATGATCACAGACAACTTTTCACTTACAAGTCCCTCGGTGGCTGGTTCGAGAAATATGGTTTTGAAGCACATGCCGTTGAATATTGGGACGAAAATGGAGTGTTTCATAAAGGCTACAAAGATGACGATTATGGATATGTGTCCAGATCATTTGTAAATGATGATCGAAATGCCGGTGGCAAACCTGTTTACACTTCTCTTGTTATGGATTTTATTAAAAAATGACAGCACCTGTTGTCCTTTTTGTCTTTAAGAGACCCGAACACACAAATTCAACCATCAAGTCACTGGCAGCTAATCCTGAAGCGAAAGACACCGATTTATTCATTTTTTCCGATGGGGGAAGAAATGAAGATGAAATGAAGGATGTTGAAGAAGTCAGAGAAATAATCTCCCGGGTTGAAGGATTCAGATCGGTGCATTCTGTTTTGTCTGATAAAAACAAAGGTCTAGCACGATCAATTATTGACGGAGTTACTACTCTACTTCAGGATCATAATGAGATAATTGTTCTGGAAGATGATATGGAAGTTGCACCCTCATTCTTGAGTTATATGAATTTTAACCTTGATGCATACAAAGACAATCAGCAAGTTGCGTCTGTGCATGCTTATTGTTATCCATTCAAAGAAAAACTTCCCCCTTTCTTTTTTTTGAGAGGCGCCGATTGTTGGGGATGGGCAACCTGGAAAAGAGCTTGGAATCTATTCGAAGAAAGTGGCGAAAAGCTATTGCAGGAGCTCACGACAAAAAATCTAAAAGACGAATTTGATTATTATGGTGCTGCTTCAAAGGTCAGGATGTTGAAAAACCAGATTGATGGGAAAGTTGATTCCTGGGCAATCAGATGGGATGCTTCCATATTTTTAAATAATATGTTAACTCTTTATCCCGGGAAATCATTACTCAAAAATATCGGAGCTGATGGAGGTGGTACACACACCAAAAGTACAAAAATATTTAATGTGGATGACTTCGAATCACTCCCTGAGTTGGTCAAGATACCTGTAGAAGAAAATTCGCTTGCACAAAAAGCATTTTCAAATTTTTATCTTCGGAGTAAACGACTAAATCCATTTGTACGAATCATCTTCTTTCTTAAATCAAAAAATATGATACCCCGCAGGTAACCGGTATGAAAAATATTTTAATCATTAGACTTAGTTCGCTTGGAGACATTCTGCTGACTACTCCTGTCATCAGATCGTTAAAAAAAACTTCTTCCTGATTGTAATATAGATTACCTTACAAAAATTGAAAACAGAGAGGCACTTGAGTTTAATCCTCATCTCAGAAAAGTATATATTTTCAGAGAAGAAACCTCACTTGATGAACTTACTGCCGGCAGATACGATCTGGTTATCGACCTTCAAAACAACATGAAATCGATAAAACTAACTTCCGGAGTTGAGAGGAAAATCAGGTTTAACAAGTCCAATGTGAAAAAATTCCTCCTGGTTAACTTTAAACTAAATCTGCTTGAAAACTTTCCACAGATTCCCGAAAGATATGCTCTGTCCATTAAACGGAGTGGATATCTTCCCGGTTTTGAGCTTGATAATGAGGGACTTGAGATGAAGTTCCCCGTTCAGGAAGTACCTCTCGACCCGCGAAATGACTACATCGCCATCGCCCCAGGATCAAAACATTTTACAAAAAGATGGCCGGAATACCATTTTGCCGTTTTGTGCAGGATGATACTCGATTCAGGCGCAATCCCTGTTTTGATTGGAGGAACAAGCGATCTTAAAATCTGTTCAGCAATACAGGAGTCGGAACCGGGAGTAATTAACCTCTGCTCAGAGAACGAACTTTTTAGGATATCCTCTATTTTAGCTCAGTGTAAAGCTGCCGTTACATGCGATTCCGGATTGATGCATCTTTCATGTGCAGTAAAAACTCCTGTACTCGTGATTTTTGGTTCAACCGTTCAGGAATTTGGGTTCACTCCATATAAAAACAAAAGTATTGTGATCGAGAACGACTCACTGTCTTGCAGACCCTGTTCCCACATCGGAAAGAGTTATTGCCCACAAAAACATTTTAAGTGTTTAACAGATATTCAACCGGCAGATGTTTTCGAAAGTCTCTCCCGACTTGTTTATGAGGATTGACCCTTGTTACTCTTTTTTTACAAACTCCTGTTTATCCCTTTTTTCTCCCTTTTCATGCGGATTGCTGCGTTCTTTAATTCAAAGATCAAAAAAGGGGTTGTCGGTCGGCAAAATCTGCTTGAGGGAATAGTAAAAAAAGTAGCCAAATTTGACAAAAACAAAACCACTGTGTGGTTCCACTCATCGTCGCTTGGTGAATTTGAGCAGGCAAAACCGATCATAGAGAATCTGAAAATGAGAGGTAATTTTAACATTTTTGTTACTTTTTTCTCTCCGTCTGGATATGAAAACTCGGTAAAATACCCACACGCCGATGCGGTTACCTATCTTCCTCTTGATTCCTGGTCAAATGCAAAAAAGTTTGTAAATATAGTCTCCCCTAAACTTGCAATCTTTATGCGATACGATATCTGGCCCAATCATGTGTTGGCTGTTAAGTCAGCAGGTATCCCTGTTTTTCTTGTTGATGCTACGATGAGGGAAAATTCGGCAAGGCGTTCATTTTTTCTTCGATCATTCCATAAAATGCTCTTTGGTAATTTCGACCAAATCCTTACAGTATCCGCTTCCGATCTTGAAAATTTCCGTTGTTTTGGGCTCAATAACGATCGTCTTCTCATAAGCGGAGATACAAGATTTGATCGGGTGTATACACGGGCAGCAATTGCAAGAGAGAAGAAGTTGATAAATGCGGAGATCTTTGCAGGGAAAAAGGTAATGGTTGCCGGAAGTATCTGGGAAGAAGATGAAGAAGTTTTACTCCCCTCGGTTAAAAAACTTCTAAAATATTCTGATAATGTTGTCTTCATACTGGTGCCCCACGAGCCAACACTCCTTCACCTTGAAAAACTTGAGAATGAGTTTGCAGGAATTGAACCTACAATAAGATTTTCCTTCCTCAACAGTTACAATAACGAGAGAATAATAATTGTTGACTCAATAGGGATTCTCCTCACTCTATACTCCTATGCTGACATTGCATTTGTAGGCGGTAGCTTTAAATCGAATGTTCATAACACACTTGAAGCTGCAGTATATGGAATCCCTGTAGTTTTTGGACCCAAAACAGGAAACTCGCAGGAAGCCGGACAACTTGTTGATGCAGGTGGCGGATTTATTGTGAGAACCAAAAAAGAGATGTATAAAACACTGAGATCATTTTTAAGTGACGATGACATGCGAAATGAGGCTGGAAATAAAAGCCGGAATTTCGTTGAGGGAAACACCGGCGCCACAAAAATTATTCTTGAAAAAATTGACGAAGTCCTTAATCTCCGGTAATTCCGTATCTCTCCTTTAAAATCTGGATGTGATGTTCCAAATGTGCCGGAATTAAATACACAAGAGCATTCACTTTCATTTCCTTGTTATTAGCAACACCGGTTTTAACAAAATCTTCCTCACTCAGCGATTCAAACAACGCTAAATTCGCTTCACGGAGTCCGTTAAATTCCTTTACAAGAGACTGTAATGACCTGTTATCAAAATTTCCTTCTGCCACATAAATATTTTCATCATATCCCGGAAGTGATTGGGTTTCACCCCTTACAAAACCAAGGACACGGTAACCAAAGATTCTCTCGGTATCAATGCAGTGCCCAAGCACCTCCAGGACACTCCACTTCCCTTCTGCATATCTGAAATGTTGCTTCTCCTGTGAGAGAGAGGAAACAGCAGAAAGCAACCGGCTAAGCTGTGCCTCCATCATATCAAAGATATGTATCTGCGGATTTATCTGTTTGTAATAAGTAGCGTAATATTCCGGATATTCACCCGGTTTTGGGAGGGGGATGTTTATTTTGTTTTCCATATTTTTACCTCCGGAGTTAGTCCTTCACCTGTCACTCCTCTGAACATCGATTCAGTGTTGAAGACAAGTGCAAAATTACCGTTTTTATCGACTGCAACAACTCCACCGTCGTTGGGTTCCAAATGTTTAAACATCACTTCGTTGCAAGCCTCTTCCAAAGTCATATCCTTATATTCCATGAGAGCAGAGATTCTGAAAGCAACATTGTGCTTGATAAATTTTTCGCCTTTACCCGTTGCAGAAATTGCCAGGGTATTGTTGTTTGCATAGGTGCCTGCTCCGATTATTGGCGAATCACCTATCCTGCCTACAAGTTTATTTGTCATCCCACCGGTTGAAGTGGCAGCAGCCAGATTCCCTTCCATATCGAGAGCAGCACAACCTACAGTCCCTTTTGAGTTTGCTTTATTTAACGAATTTGTTCTCTCGCTGGTAATAAAATAAGCCCGATCAACAAGTGTCAATCCGTTAAGTTCAGCAATTTTCTCTGCACCGGCACCAGTCATCATTACATGTTTGGTCTTTTCCATTATCACTCTGGCACCACTGATAGGATTTTTAATATGTTCCACGGCTGCAACTGCACCTGCATTAAGAGTTTTACCATCCATAATCGAAGCATCCAGCTGTGCATATCCTTCGCTGTTCAGCACGGCACCTCTTCCGGCATTAAACAAAGAATCGTCTTCGAGGAATTTAACAACAGCCTCAACAGCATCAAGACTTTTACCGCCCGATTTAAGAATCTTCTCACCTATCTCAAGGGCATTTCTGAGACTTGAATAATACTTGTTTTTAATCTCCTCCGGCATATTTGCATCAATTGCACCTGCGCCGCCATGGATAACAAGCATATATTTTGGGCGTTCACTTTTTTGCTCACCTCTCAAACTGAATACCACTGTAAAGGTTATCAGTGCCAGTGTGGTGATTACATAGAAGGCTCTCCTAATCTTCATCTTCTTCATCCTCAATTGAAATGAGTTTTATATCGTCAAGAAACGGGAATGCTACCCTCGTTTGTTCAAGGTATTCGAGATCAACTTCAGCAATCCCAATTGATTCTTCGTCTCCCATCATCAATATTTCTTCACCCATTGGTCCAAATATTGAGCTGTTGCCGGTGTATTTCAGTTTTGGATCGTCTCCTGTTCTGTTTACCGCAACAAAAAAACATTGGTTTTCAATCGCCCTGGCTTTGCAAAGGGTTTTGTAATGTTCAATCCTCGCTTCAGGCCAGTTTGCAATATTCACAAATATCTCAACTTTATCAATCGCCATAAACCTGAAAAGCTCAGGAAAACGAAGATCGTAACATATTGAGAATCCGATATGAAAATCTTCAGTCGAATTATTGATGTATGCGAAACCACCTGTATAATGTTTTGATTCCTCGCCCATTGTAAAAGGATGGATTTTCCTGTATTTATCGGCGAGTTCACCTTCACGGTTTATAAAAAGAAGGGTATTAAAAAACTTCTTTTTCCCTTTTTCGATAATTCCGGCAACCACATTGACACCATATTGTTTGGCTATCGAAGAGAAAAACAAAAAGGTTTTCCCGTCTGAATATTCTGCATGGGCATCGGGAGCCATACTGAATCCTGTCAGTGTCATCTCAGGGAAAACGATCAAATCGACCTCTTCGCTAAGTGATTCCATCATTTTATTGATTTTGTTCATATTTGCATCTTTGTCCTCCCAGACGGGGAATATTGGAAAAGTGCAATTTTTATAAGTTCACTCATTTTTTACTTCCTGTTTCAAACAATTTATGAAAAATAATTCCGGCAGCAACAGCCACATTAAGCGATTCTGCCCCTTTTTCGCCGGGGATTTTAATCCTCAAGTCAGCGATTGATGCCAATCCCGGGAGAACTCCATGACTTTCACTTGAAAGCACTATCACCATCTTCCCGACCGGTTTAAATTCTTCGAGATTTTCCCCGTCGAGTTCGGTGGTAACTATTGAATAACCTGAGTCTCGAATTCCTTTTAAGTCGGCTTCTGTTACACCTTCATGAAATGCCATTCTGAAATTTGAACCCATTGCAGCTCTGATCACTTTTGGATTGTAAACATCAACACAACCCGGCGAGAGCAGAATCTGACGAAAGCCAAACCAGTCTGCGGTTCTTATGATGGTTCCCATGTTCCCTGGATCATTTATCCGGTCGAGATATATTAATGGTGTTGAAGTGCGATCTAAAATCTCTCTTTCCACTATCCTGAAGTAACCGAGAATTCCTTGAGCGTGAACAGTGTCTGAAAGCTTTTCAAATTCCTTGTTTTTTACACCTTCACATCTTATTCCCTTATGTCGGGCTAAAGTGAGCACCTCATCAAAATTATCACCGTCTTCAGTTCTGAATACAATAAGTTCACACTTTCGTCTGCTTAGGATCCCCTCTTCAACCTGCTTCATCCCCTCGACGAGAAAAATTCCTTTTTCTTCCCGGAATTTTTTTATTCGGATTGATGCAAACAGTTTTAACTCATTAACTCCGAGCATATTGTTTTTATCCGCTATTTCTCTTCGGGGTGCTGGTCTTCAAGCATGTCGATATATGTCCAGGAGTAGATGCCCGTGTCATGCCCGTCTTTCCACCTTATCTGAATTGCATAGTCACCCACGGGAGCAATTGCTGCTATCTTATACATCTCCGGCTTTTCGATCGTAATCTTCTGAGGTTTGAAAGTAGTGTAGAGAATCGTTTCTCCCTTACAATTTGCGCAGGGGCATTCTTCTCTGAAATACTTCAGATCAAAGCTCCTTTTTACGCCTTCAGACCATTCAAAATGAATCTTTCCACCATTAATTTTTATCTGTTTGGGTTTCATCTTTATCTCTTTTACAAATTTCTATTGAATTTTTAAGCCAAATAATATATTTAGGAACTGAAAATTAATTAATTTCCTCATTAGATACCAAAATTATTAGAGACTGACTTGAAGATTTCAATACTAATTACAATTTTACTTTTTATTTCCGTATCAGTTTTTGCCCAACCGATAACTTTTACTGATGTCACAAGCAATTATTCACTCCCTGCCGGTGTAAAACTGATCAAGGGACAACGAACCACAAATCCCAAACTTGCCCTTTGGTATTTTGATGTTGATATGAACAGAAGTGATGTGGCTATAAAGCCCTATCTGAATCCCATCGGCAAAGAAGGCCTCACTTCGTTTGTGACAAGGCTTGGGGCCTTTGCAGGAATAAATGGAGGCTATTTTGATGTTGGCTCTAATGCTTCCTACTCAGCTCTGATTGAACCCGGAGTTGTGAAGGCGAAAAATGTTGCCACTTTATCAAGACCTGCAGGGACTTTTTACACCACCCGTTCACTTTTCAGTTTTACAGATACCAGGGAACTCTCAGTCGACTGGATTTACCATTTCGGTAATCGACCTATCGATATTTATACCTTCGATGCGCCATTGCCCAACACTGAGTCAACCCCCGCACCTGCCCCGTCAGTCACCGGTGGGACACAATATTATGAAATCCTCGCAGGGATTGGTGGAGGTCCTACACTTGTTAAAAACGGACAAAAGAGAATTACATACACTGAGGAAGTATTTTTTGGCTCAGGGGTTGGAAACACAAACCGTGACCCAAGAACTGTAATCGGATATACCGCTGATAAACATGTAATTATGATGGTAATAGACGGCAGACAGGTTGACAGTGAAGGACTTTCACTTCCCGAGGCCGCCGATTTGATGATCTCATTAGGATGTGTGGAAGCCATGAACCTCGACGGCGGTGGCTCTTCAACAATGGCGGTGGGGAACCAGCTTATTAACCTGCCCGCAGGAGGCACTTTCCAAAGACCCATCCCCACTATGCTTGCAATCGTAAATCCCGATTCCATAAATCTCCTTGATCCAACTTACTACTTGACAAAATTGGATAATATCGATTCGGGAATTGTAAAATCAGGTACCTGGGCCGTTTCAAATCTTGGAGGATATTGGAGTAACACCCCTTCAATTTTTGCTAATTCCGGTTCGGGGGAAAGCACAGTAAAATGGAAAATGTATCTGCCGCAGGAAGCTGTTTATGATGTTTATGCATGGTGGACTGCCGCTTCAAACCGCGCCTCCGATGCTCCATATATCGTTAAACACAAGTTTGGTATTGATACCGTAAGACTCGATCAGTCATTAAACGGTAGCACATGGAATAGAATCGGTTCTTACACATTTACAGGATCAACAGAAGAAGGCGTAACAATTTCCAATGCTGTTTCAACTGCAGGAAAGGTAGTTATTGCGGATGCTTTGAGGATAATATCTTTTGACAGTACCCTTGTTACAGTGGAAGAAGAGCTATTGGCTCTTCCGGCTTCATTTAGACTTGAACAAAACTTCCCAAATCCGTTTAACCCAACTACCATTGTCCGTTTTGATTTGCCTGTTGAGGGGTTAGTTAAAGGCGTGGTTTATGACATACTTGGAAGGGAAGTAGCAACACTTCTAAACGATGAAATGTCTGCGGGTTCACATCAGATTGGATTTAATGCCGCGGGTATCCCGTCTGGAGTATATATTTTCCGACTGGAAACAGGGAAGTTTTCATCATCTATTAAAATGATTTTAATGAAATAGTAGCGAATTATCGAAGTCACAGAGTCACAAAAGGACAGAAACAAACCAATAGCCCCCAAATTTATTTGGGGGTCGTTCAATGTATGAGATTCGTTGCAAATTAAACTAATATTTATTCAGAATAAATCTGATTCGTTCACCTTTGCCGTCAATTCCATTGCGGACAGGAATATCAAAAATTTCACATAACAGTGGGTAAATATCGATATTCCGCAATGTACCGGTTTTATAATTTTTTCGGAATGATGGTCCCATAGCAACAAACAACCCGTGCATATCAAGTTCACCATTCTCATATCCATGATTCCCTTTGGCATTCCATTCCTGGAATCGTTTCTGAGCTTTGGTATCTCCTGCTTCCCAACCTAAATCAGTAAATAAAATAAGATCAGAAAATAGTGGACTTGATGAGAAATGATAAAAGTCGGGGACTTCACTTTTTTTGTAAACCTTGTAGTGTTTTTCATTAGATTTCAGTTTGTTGTAAACTTCATCCAATCTCCCTTTTTCAGGCTGGATTAAACAAAATGTACTCCAGTTCCAGTAGGCCACCTTTTCATCACCCAATATTTCTTCAATATTTACATATTTATCACTGCTGATCTCAGTCATGCCATGATCGGTGACAAAAATCAGATTGGTTGAATCGATCAAATTTATCTCGGCGAGTTTATCCATCAAATACCCCGCCATCCCGTCAAGTAAATTAACAGCATAATTCAGACTATCAGAATTTGGACCAAAATTCTGTCCGTACGTATCAGTTGCGTCGAAATAAACAGTTAAAAATCTTGGACGATCTTTTTGAGGGAGTTTTAGCCATTCAATCAATCCATCAACCCTTAACTTGTAGGGGAGATAATGGTCATAATCCTTAAAATATCTTGGCCTCCTATATTCCAGATTCACCTCTGAACCGGGCCAGAAAAAACTTGCAGCAATAATCCCGTTTCGTTGAGCTGTTTCCCAAAATGCTTCCCCTTTATACCATCTTGACTCTCTGACCTGGATTGAGTCAGATATCTTATATGTTTTATTAGTGACAGGATCATAGAAGGTGTTGGCAATAATTCCATGATTTTCAGGATACATGCCGGTAATGATTGAAGTATGGTTTGGAAAGGTTTTAGTCGGATAAACAGGCATCAGTGAAAGTGCTTTGACACCATTATCTGCTACTTTCTGCAGGTTTGGTGTCAATCCCCGATTCATGTAATCATGTCTGAAACCATCAAACGAGATCAGGATTGTGTAGGGTGCCTGCGAGAAAATTATCGCCTGAGAAAGGAGAAGGAAGTAGAATATTTTAGTCATTATTTTCATCAAATTTTCAGAAAAATCATCTTTAAAGATAATGATTTTCCGGATTCTGATTATTCCCTCGCGTTTCTTAAATTTGAATAGTAAAAAATAATAATTCCGGAGTATTAATTGTCAGAAAAGAAGATAAAGATTGCGATAATCGACCTTTATAATGGGGAAGCCAATCAGGGAATGCGGTGTATCCAGGATCATATTTACGAAATAGATACCCTTTATGAGGATGTCCCCGTAGAATATACAATCTTTGATTCAAGGTTAAAGGGTGATATTCCGGACCTGAGTCACGACATCTATATCTCGTCCGGTGGCCCCGGCAGTCCATTCGAAGATGAGGGAAGGAAGTGGGAGTCTGATTACTTCAACCTGCTCGATAAAATTTACAATAACAATCAAACCTCCGCTGAAAAGAAACATATCTTTTTTATATGTCACTCTTTCCAAATGATGGCTCGATTTTTTGAGCTCGGCGATGTTGTACAAAGAGAAAAAAAATCGTTTGGGATTATCCCCTTTTCTCTCACAGAAGATGGTAAAAAAGATCCAATTTTCTCCCATATGGACAATCCGTTTTACGGTGCCGACTTCAGAGGATGGCAGGTAATTCACCCAAACAAGACAAAATTTGACCAACTTGGCGCAAAAATACTAAGCATGGAGATTGAGCCCGCTGCTTTTTATGTCGAACCCGCCATGATGGCGATAAGAATATCGGATGAGATAATCGGCACACAGTTTCACCCCGAAGCTGATACACCGAGTATGTATTATCATTTCCGCCACCCTGAAAGAAAAGTTCAGGTTCTTGAACAGTATGGCGAAAAAGCATATTATGACATGATCGCACACCTCGAAAATCCTGAAAACATAAATAAAACTAAAAGAACTGTTTTACCCGGATTTCTAAAAAATGCCATTGAAACGCTTAGAGTCAACACTCACTCATTAGTTTGACCGTTCCTGTAAAATATTGTACCCGTGAAACTGGATTTTTATTAAGTTAGGTCTCACGGGTTTTTTTATTTAAAAGGACTATACTCATGATCAAATCCCTTTTCCCTCTGCTGATAATTGCTCTTTCCGGCTTTATCCACGCCCAGGAATCCCATTCACCTGATGCTTTGATGCTCAGGTTCCCGGATATCTCAAAAGACAAAATTGTCTTCTCTTACGCAGGTGACCTCTATTCTGTCCCAAAGACAGGTGGCACTGCAACCAGACTAACTTCTGTTGCCGGAAGTGAAGCCTATGCAAAATTTTCACCAAACGGTGACAAAATAGCGTTTTCCGGAAATTACGACGGAAATGTCGATATCTATACCATCCCTTCATCAGGTGGTGTACCGGTTAGATTAACCCATAATCCGACCCCGGACATGGTAAACGAATGGTTTGTCGATGGCAACTCGATCCTTTTCCGTTCACAACAAAACTCTCCTTCTTACAGATACAACAAACTTTGGAAACAACCTGTTAAGGGTGGCATGCCTGAACTTTTGCCACTTGAATATGGCGAGTTTGCATCTGTTAGCCCCGATGGTAAAAAATTGCCTTTCAGACGATTGCAGTTGAAAACAGGACATGGAAACGCTATCGTGGTGGAATGACAAGTGTCATCTGGATTTACGATATCCAAAACAACACTTCAGAAAAAATCGCTGAGCATGAAGCTTCCAACGGTATTCCGATGTGGTTGGGCGACCGTATTTTCTTCTTGTCCGACCGTGACGGGAATAAAAAACTTAATATTTGGAGCTACAACACCTCGACCAAAGAAGTGAAGCAACATACATTTTTTGATGAATATGATGTAAAGTGGCCTTCAGCCGGTGAAGATGAAATTGTTTTCGAAAATGGCGGGAAATTGCTGGTCCTGAATGTGGTAACAGGCAAAACCAGTGAAGTGAAGGTAATGATTCCTTCCGATCTGCCACAGATTAGACCAACCTTAAAAAATCTTCAGAGATTTATAAGTAATTTTGAAATTTCAAGAGATGGTAAAAGGGCTGCTTTTGAAGCCAGAGGAGAACTCTTCTCTGTGCCGGCAAAAGATGGTGTTACCAGAAATCTGACCAACACTTCGGGTGTTGCCGAAAGAGAACCCACATGGTCACCAGATGGTAAACATATAGCATATTTTTCAGACGCATCGGGTGAATATGAACTCTACATCATCCCTGCAGATGGTAAAGGAGATGCAAAAAAACTCACTGATCTTGGTGAAAGTTATAAACAGGGAATCTTTTGGTCACCTGACAACAAAAAAATTGTATTTAACGACAACTTTGGCACCTTGTTTATTCACTCCCTTGAGAACAACAAAACAACAAAAATTGACAAAAACAATTATGGTTATTTTTTCAACATAAGCTGGTCATCAGACAGCAAGTGGGTCGCATACGACAATAACACTCAGTATGCTCACTCAACCATCTTTGTATATAATGTCGATTCGGGTGAGTCAAAACAGCTTTTCTCCGATTTCTACAACTGCTCGTTGCCGGTATTTGATCCCAAAGGTGATTATCTCTATTTCTATGGAATGAAAAACTTTGATGCAACATATTCCGATCAGGACCCAACCTGGGTATATAACAACTCAACAAATCTTTATGCAGTCACCCTTCGTGATACTGTAAAAGATATCTTCGCTCTTAAAAACGATGAAGGTGAAATGAAAGAAGAGAAAAAAGAGGATGCCAAGAAGGAAGACGCAAAAAAGGATGAGAAAAAAGACGAATCCAAAAAAGATGATAAAGCTGATGTAAAGAAGGAAGATAAATCGATAAAAATCGATTTTAACAACCTCGAAAGCAGAACCACCCTTATTAAAAAGCTTGGAAATGCCGGTGGAATGTATGCAGCAGAAGGTAAAGTTTTCTACATCCATTTTTCCGGAGCCAACAGCTGGAATACCGAAGGTGGTACCCTCTGGCTGTTTGATCTCGACAAAAGAGAACACAAAGAAGTTACAAAAGGAGTAAACCAGTTCAGAATTTCAGCTGATGGTAAAAAAATCCTTGTGCAAACTCCTGACCGTTCCTACTCAATCATTGATGCCGCACCGGGTGCCAAGGTTGCTGATGGTAAACTCGGCTTTGCCGATATGAATGCAACAGTTGACCCAAAACTCGAGTGGCAGCAGATATTTAACGACGCTTGGAGAATTGAACGCGATTTCTTTTATGATCCCGGAATGCACGGACTGGACTGGAAGAAAATGAAAGAGCGTTACGGGAAATTACTCCCTTATGTTGCTCATCGAAATGATCTTAATTATGTAATTGGTGAAATGATTGCCGAGCTTAACGTCTCACATGCCTATGTTGGCGGTGGTGATATGGAGAACCCTAAAGCATCTTCAGTTGGAGTTCTCGGATGTGATTTTGAACCGGATTATAACGCCGGTTACTACAAAATCACAAAGATTTACGAACCCTCTCCTTGGGATGCCTCTGAAGTGAGATCACCCCTTAGATCACCGGGTCTGAATGTAAAAGTAGGCGACTACATAATTGCAGTTAATGGCGTTGCAGTAGATATGAAAACCGATCCATGGAAAGCTTTCCAGGGTCTCGCAGGTAAAACCATTGTTCTCACCATTAACTCAAAACCGGAAAAAACAGGCTCAAGGGATATCCTTGTAAAACCCGATGATGGTGAACAGACTCTCAGATATCGTGCATGGATCGAAAATAACCGTAAAAAAGTGGATGAAGCGACCAATGGAAAAGTTGGTTACATCTATGTCCCCAGCACAGGTATTGACGGTCAAACAGACCTCTACATGCAGTTTATGGGACAACTGGAAAAAGAAGCCCTCATCATAGATGAAAGATTTAACAGTGGTGGTCAGATCCCTGATAGATTTATCGAATTGCTAAATCGTAAACTCTACAACTACTGGGTTAGAAATGGATTTGAAGACTGGCATACACCATTTGTTGGTCATTTTGGTCCAAAAGTTATGTTAATCAATGGCTGGTCGGGCTCAGGCGGTGATGCATTCCCTGCCTACTTCAAGGCTGCCGGACTCGGAAAACTTGTTGGTAAAAGAACCTGGGGTGGACTCGTTGGAATCAGCGGTGGTCCAGGACTTATTGACGGCGGATTTGTTACTGCCCCATCCTTTGGTTACAGAGAACTAAATGGTGAGCTTGGAATTGAAGGTTATGGAGTTGATCCTGACTTTGATGTCGAGAATTATCCTCACGAACTTGCAAAAGGAAACGATCAGCAACTTAACAAAGCGATTGATTTGATGCTTGAAGCTCTGAAAAACAATCCTCCAAAAAAACCGGGTAAAGTTAAATATCCCGACAAATCGAAATAATTGCACAAAAAAAAGGCTGCCTCCAAATCGGGGCAGCCTTTTTTTATAAAACTAAAACCTTAATATTTCTCGCCTTCGGCTTTTTCTCTTTTGTCTCTGCCGGTCTCACTTTTATTTGATTCCTTAATCTCCTTAAATTCCTGGGCACCGGGTGTGGGAGTGTTACTAAAAGTTTTCTGCAAACCCTTTATCAATTCCGCTTTTTCCATAATCGTAAGGTCGGCTTCTGCATGAAGAATTAAATAATCGGAAAGGGGCATTTCACCTTTTTGAAGTACTTCAATTGCTTCTTCAGGTTCTTTTGTTCCGAGGGGATAATCTGAGAAATTAAAATGTCTGCGACCATTATAAACATGATTGTAAACTCTCCAGGAGACTGGAGCTACATAAGAATACCACGGCCAATTGGTTTCGTTACTATGACAGTCAAAACAGGCTCTTTTAGCAAGTTCCCTTGTCCTTGGAGAATCCCAATTTGGTTCCCCCCTCACTACAGGATTTGTATGGTCAACCTGGAATATCTGAATAAGAAGGAAGATTGCTCCAACACCTATTCCCGCGTATTTAAAAATTTTTCTTGGTGATACCATTAAAATTCCTTAAAATTTGATTTTTTCGTATGAACCATCAAGTCTGGGAATCACCTGAATGTCAACAAACAAGGCGAAGGCAAGTGCAGATGCGTAGAACACAAAGTCGAGGGGATCGAAAAGGCTCCCAAACAGAACCAAATCAAAATATTGAGCCACTTCAATACATGAAGCTAAAATGAATATGATAATTGCCTTTGCAAATTTATTACCACTTATCTTTTTGAAGAGCACACTCAAAAAATATGCGACAATAACTACACAAATCTCCAACGCATAGTTATTAATAAAACCATCAAAAGGTCCACCATAACCATCGAGTAGGAGATAGTAAGTTCCCGCCGCTCCTGCGGAAAAAATCAAAATTAAGAATAGCCGGATCAAATTATGGGTTCCTTTAGTGCAAATATCACAACTGAAAAGGGTAAAGAGACAATTTCACTCAAATTAAATAGAATCAACCGCTATATTAACAAAGATTTATCAAATTCCCAAATTAAATTTAGAATCTGTTAACCATTTTTAATTCAATTCCTCTAAATTCGGGTTCATATCTGCAAACTCCACCGATGCAGATCACCCCGGCTTGCCTCGACCCGGCAAGAAGACTTAAATCTGTGTGCTCACCAATTTTGATTGTTCCCTGAATGTAGTTCCATAACAACCTGACCGTGTTGCCCGTTACAGGTTCCGATGTTTTCATCTCCATCACCCACGCAATTGAATACCGTGGCGAACGGAGATACTCAAGTGCTAAAACATCCGTAAAATAATTTGCTGATGTAGTCCTGTTTTCTGTCTGCTGATGTTCGACGATTAGGCGGAGAGTATTAATCGGATCAAATGAATATCTGATATCCAGAACACCCGTGTAATTCTGTGTGTTTTCCTCAAGTTCCTCATTATATCCAAAGGCAAAAATTGTTTTTAGATCATCCGACCAGACATTTGAATACTGCCCTGAAACTTCACGGTGGCGGAGTCTTGGGTCAAGATTTTGTCCAAGTATTCTCTGAATATATGAATCCTTACCAAGTGTTTTGGTTTCAGAATATTGAAGAAGTAATGAAGAAGCAGAAGTGAAGTTTAAATTTGCTTCTATTTGGAATCCTTGTTCATTATCTGCATCCAAAGTTGAAGGATGTCTGTTAAACAATTGGTAAGTATAATCTTTTCTTGTGGAGGGGGGTTGGTTATAGTTAACGGTTTGATCGTTACTCTTAAACCCAAAATTATCGTACAATTTATATTCACCCGTCAAGGAATAATCACCCAGGTAGTAGGAAGCAGACGCATATAATCCTTTACCAATAAAACTCTCGGTGCTGTTGAATATCCTGTTTTGAATGTCGGCGTTCTTTTTGAGACCATATTCAACATATCCATCAAATCCCTCAAATGAGGTTTGCAGCCTCAGGGCACCAACATCTGTCCTTGTAGCCGGGTCATAGTCAGGTTTGTTTGAGGCAAAGGTGGCACCGGCTTTAAGCCATTTTAGACCCCTGTACTCAAGGTCAGCCAGGTAGAGGAAGTCTTTCCTCTCATTTTCTGAATTGGCTGCTGTTCCTGTAAGTGCCGTCATTCTAAAATTTGCATAATTAACTTTAACCAGCATGCCAAGCAAGTTATTATCTAGTCTGAGATTTCTATCCTCATAACTTTTTAAGATCATTCCTCTGCCAATCATCGCATAATAATTACCGGCGGTTATCTCAATGTTGGTCTTTTTGCTTCCAAAATTGACAGTGAAATATTTAAATGCGATATCGGAATAATTTTCTTTACCCCGGCTTATAGCGGGACTGGGGTCATTTGGCTGGAATGTTTCGTATCTTATTCCCGCAGAAAAGTTTTCATATCTGTAGTCGATATTTAACCAGTCTTCAAAAATTGCTCTTTTAAGTTCGAGATCGTATGAAGCTTTCATCTGGTTGAACATACTGACTCCCTGTGGGAGTTTTGGCGCCGGGATATCCTGAGAAAATAGAACACCCGTAAAGAATATCATTGACAAACAGAGTAAAGATATTCTCATAAAACCGCACCGAGAATTTCCACTAACTTCTCTTTAAGTTGAATTTCATCGCCTTTTTTATACCCGGAGTGAGAATAAACAATTTCACCTTTTGAATCGATAATTACTGTAAACGGTACTGTTGTGGCATAATATATTCTGGCGACATCTGAATTTGTATCAAGAAGTACGGGAACAGACAGTTTTTTTGCCTTCACAAACGGTTCAACCTTTGCAACACTCCTTTCACCATCCACTGAAATGGCAAAGGCTTTAAGCCCCTGATCTTTCAGTTCCTCATAAATTTTTCAATTTCGGGAAGTTCTTCGATGCAGGGTTTGCACCATGTAGCCCAAAAACTGATCAAAATTGGACCCTGTCCCAGGCTGTCTTCCAGCGAGATTATGTCTCCATCAAGATTTTCAAGCCTGAATCCGGGAGCTATTTTCCCTTCCTGAGCAAGAGAGAGGTGGTAAACAGAAACATTAATGCCGTAAGGAAATACTTCATTATTTCTCCAGGATCATTTTTTTGGTAACAGTGAATTTATCAGTTTTTAAGGTATAAAAGTAAACTCCCGAAGAAAGGTGGTTCATGTCGGTTTTCACCGAGTGGTTTCCCTGACCATAAAATCCATCGCTTATCACTGCAACCTCTTTTCCACTTGCATCGTAGAGGAGAAGTGAAATATTAGTGCTTGAAGGGAGTGAAAAATTAATGGTAGTGGAAGGGTTAAATGGATTTGGATAATTCTGACCCAAAGAGAATCCGGAAATATTGGATTCTTCTTCAACCGACACAAGCACCGATGCAGCCGTCAACTCAACTTCATAAACTTCACCGGCATTGTTCATATTCACTGCCTTCACCGTAACATTAGCTGTACCGTGATTTGCAAATGAGAATACATGGACCGAAAAATCTCTGGTTTCACCCGGAAGGATTGGAGAACTGCCATAATCCTGAGTGGTTGCAACACTGTCAACAAATGGAGCAAAACAACCCTCATCAAAACAGAGGGAAGAGGTCCAGTCGGTTGGCAACTGATCACGGGTTCGAAGTATATAAACGGTTTGAGGTACGGTGGAAATGTTTTTCAATTCAAAATCGAAAATCATCTCACTACCAAGTGTGTCGTTGACAACAGTATGATTTGGGATGAATTGGAAAGTCTGGGCGTCAGCTGTAATCGTTAAAAATAGAAACAGTGATAACGCCAATATCGTTTTTTTCATGGTCAACTTAGTTAATTTGAAAATGCAGCCTGATATATCTCTTTTGTTAGTTTGTTCTGTAGAAAAGCAACAACTTTGATCTTTGTCATATCCCAACCGTTACCGACCGGAATTGACAAATTGAAACTGAGTTCTTCACCAAAATAGGTAAAATTGGCCGGCGTGCCGTCAGCACCTGTGAAAAACCCGCGCACTACATCATAAAATACTGTCTCACCATTTGATCCCGGAGGAGTGGCAAATGATGTCTCTGTTTGAATTGCCATTACATGCAGGATTAGATTCCCTGAAAGACTCGGGGTAAGAATCGCTGGATCAATTACCTTTAGACCTGCTTTTGCAAAGATCGTTCCACCACCAACTGAGTCTTTTACCGTCACTCTGAATTTTGCCGAGGCTGCCAACTGCTGATTTACATATTGCTTAATCTGCGTTGAGTCACTTGAAATCGGTTTTAATTTACCATCGATATAGGATGTAGGTGTGGAAAAGACATTATAAAACTGTGCTCTTTTATCGATTACAGTTTTATTTGCCTGATAAAAAAGATCCTGGGGTGAGGGGTAACTAACATGATACTTGATTATGAGCAACTGTTCACTACTATAAGTTCCTGTCATCAGTGATCGGATCACAAGATTTGACTGGACACAAGGTGAGCAACTGACATTCGCAAAATCTTCCAAAAGCACAAGTTTCTTTTCTGTAACAGGAGCAAGATTAAAGACCTCTTCAGCAAAGGAGTTTTTGGAAACTGTTACATTTTTCACTTCTGAAATGTAACCATCCTTTTCAACTCTTATTGAATGAGTTCCTGATTTTAATGTGAGAGTATCGGGCAGAAAATTGCCTGACATAACACCATCAACAAGTATAGCAGCATTTTCAGGACTACCTGAAACGGCCACCCTGCCTGTTGCTTCACTCTCTACATCAACCGGTGGGGAGGTTTTGCATCCCTGTAGTATTATGACAGAAAGGAGAAGAACAATTAATACTTTTATTGATTTCAACTATTGCTCTCTATTACAGATATTTAACAGTCTTTTTGTTTTCTATTTTTTTACAATTATCAGACTACTTCAAAAGGATCATTTTTTTGCTGAGAACTGTTCCTTCGGATACAAGACGGTAAAAGTAAATTCCGCTGGAAAGATCAGTAGCGTCAAAATTGGTTGTATATCTCCCTTGTGCCATCTGCTCATTAACAAGAACTTTTACAAGTTCACCAATCGAATTATACACAGCCAGATTTACCATTCCTGAATTTGGAATGGTAAAACTTATCGTGGTTGATGGATTAAATGGATTTGGGAAATTCTGATCCAGATTAAAATCAACCGGCATTTCATTTTCGTCTTTTTCAAAAATGGATGTGGCAATTCCCGACTCGGGAGTTGGAAGTTTTACTGTTGTGTAAATCTTAAACTCACCGGGGAGGAGTGAAACCGACATGTTAACATCGCTAACCGTAATTGAATCGCCTGAGAAGAAATCATACCATTTTCCTGTGTTTTGGAAACCGGGGTTAAAACTTGCCTGAGTCACACCAAAATTACCAACGATTGTTACATTCATCGAAGCATCGTTGATTTTTATCTTTTTCATTGCAGTACCGGCGTCTATTGTGAAATCGGTACTGCTAAAAGCGGGATAATTTTGTTTTAGTTTTATCAATTCAGAATATGTTTTGTAGAGATTTACTCTGCTTGTTTCCTGCCAGTATTCCCATTTCACAGGTTTGGGATCGGTTTTACAACCGTCATTTCCGCATGGATAAAAAATTGAAAGATCGTAACCAAGTTCGCCAAACTGCCAAATCATTTTGGGTCCCGGCACTGTGAAGAAAAAAGCACCGGCAAGTTTTTGACGGGCAAGGGCTGTACCAAGATTTTTGACGCTATAATTGCCACTTGCAGCACCATACTGTAGATTTTTGAACATCAGTCTCTCTTCATCATGAGATTCCATGTAACCAATAAGTTTTGGTGAGCTGAAATTTCTATTTTTCCATGAAACACCGCCGAAATTCGACTTGTTGTTGTCATGGTAGCCCATTGCTGCTTCGCTGTAGTTTGAATTGTGGTTACCCCAAAGCATCATACCTTCATTTGCAAGAACAATCTCTTCATTGTTGTCTGCAAAATGTTCAAGAATAACATAGGAATTAGGATCAACGGTCCAGATCTGCTGAGCCATTCTTTTTAACAGGTTGATTCTCGATTGATCATATTGACCCCATTGTCCAACATTTGAACCACTATTGGTCTGGGTGAATCCTTTGGACAAATCGAATCTAAAACCGTCAAATTTGTATTCTTCAATCCAGAACTTGTTTACTCTGTCAACATAATCTTTGGTCGCCTGGGCTTCATGATTAAAATCGTAACCAACATTGTAAGGATGGCGGGCAATTGGATTAAACCATGGACTGTTTGCAGCCGGTCTGTTGTTTGTGGCATCCCAATAGAGTCTAACCATCGGATTTAACCCAAAAGCGTGATTAAGTACCATGTCGAGCACAACTGCAATACCCTTTTTATGAGCTTCATCGATAAGTTTTTTCAGCTCATTGCGGGGACCATACCATTTATCAACAGCCATGTGATACATCGGGTTATAACCCCAACTGTTGTTACCTTCAAATTCCATAACCGGCATCAATTCGAGACAGTTAATTCCCAATCTCTGAAGATATCCAAGAGTGTCGGTTATCGATTTGTATGTTTGTGCTGATGTAAAATCTCTGATCAGAAGTTCATAAACAACAAGTTTCTCTTTTGCAGGTTTTTGGAAATTGGTAACCTGCCACTGATATGGGGTTTGTCCCGGTTGCATGACAGAAACCACATTGGATGTTAGTCCTAAAGGATATTGGATTAATCCCGGATATCTTAAACTATCGATATACTTGTCATTCCAGGGATCCAACACTTTTTCAGAGTAAGGATCACCAATTTTAATTGCATTATCAACCAGATATTGGAACCGGTATTCTTTGCCGGCTGTAAGGTTGTTTAGCTGTAACCAGTAGCGGTTCCCATCGGGGGTTTTATATAACTCTTGGGCAGGATCAATTTCCCAGCCATTCATATCACCAATAAGATAAACAAATTGTTTTGATGGTGCATAAAGAACCATGGTAGCTGAAGTTGCCGAGGTATAATTAATACCATCTTTTACTCCTCCGGGAAGAGCCTGAACTGGTGTATTTCCTCGGACAACATAATAAACTGAATCTGCACCCTGACCGCTCATGCCATCAATCGCTACAGCTTTAATCCTGGTTTTCCCCATCGAAGAAGCTGTTAATTGATAAGTTATCGAGTCGTTGTTAACCGATGCAACTTCACTACCATTTATGAAAAGTTTCATCGTCTGAGTACCGGGAGCACCTATTGCAAGAACAGGAACATTGGTGTTTTGGGCAATAATCCCTGAAACAGGAGGTTGAAGAATTGCGGCAGTTTGACCGGGAGTTGACAACGGAAGAAAGATGTCGCCACCGTCGGAGGTTTTACCTGTTAAGGTTCCGGCTGAATTTCTAAAAACAAATGCAAGCTGAAGAACGGTCTCGCCTGCTGGAATACCGTAATATTCACGAATTTTAAAAGCAATTTTCCATTTGGTGCCACTGATGAAGGTCAGTTGGGTCGCAGGAGTGTTTTGTCCCCACTGGGTTTTAACATAACGCCAGTCTGAAGGGCTGGTGCTTTCACTGGTAATCACACCGGTATGAGCATAAATCGGAAATACCCCGACTAAACCACCATTCCCTTTTGAAGCATCATAAATTATTACGATGGAATCTTCAGGAGTTGCAAAATAGGGTGTCCATTCAAGTTCCTGAGCAAAAACACCGGTCACTAATAGTATTACTGCAATAAATAGCTTTTTCATTCGTTCTTCAGTTAAATTATTAAAATCATTTGCTTTTTGTTTCTATCTTCCAACAATTTTTTGCCGGAGGATAATCAATCATTTTTTCCGATAATCTGCCAGACAACGGTTCTTTCTCTTGGTCTGGTATCAAAATCAATAAATATAATCTGTTGCCAGGTTCCAAGAGTCAGTTTTTTATCGATAAAAGGGATATGAATTGATGGACCCTGAAGAGCTGCGCGGATATGGGAGTGACCGTTTCCGTCGTGCCAGGTCATATCGTGATGATAAATTTTACCGGCAGGAACTACCTTGTCCCAAAATTCGGGATAATCTTTAAGCAGTCCGGGTTCAAATTCTATAGTGGTTATAGCGGCAGTGGATCCGGGGACAAAGAGGAGCACATTCCCCTCTGTGAATCCATTTTCAGCAATTGTGTTCTCGACAAATACAGTCAAATCGACGATGTCGGAATTACCTTTTGTATTGAATTGATATTTACCAGTAAGGAAGTCCATCTCTATCACTTTTTTGTTAAATCCAAATAACAAGATAAATATATTTGGAACGAAGAGCAAGGAAGAACCTTAGAACTTCGGAACTACTTCGGCTGCTCGGTCAGGATGATGGATACTTTAACAGTATCGGAGAGGTTAAGTACTTTTACGGCAAGGAAACCATCAAGTTTGAAGTTTTTTGGTTCTTTTGGGTCGGGTTTTTCTTTGGCAGGTTCAACAGAAAATACAAGCGGGATTTTGGCTGTATCTCCGGGATTCACAACAGTAATATCGGGTGCCGACAAAGACTTTGCACCTTTTGTTCCACCGGTACCGAGAACAGGTTTGCGCACAAATCCAATTTCCAATGGGAATGAAAAAGAGTTAACAATTTCAATTAGTGAATTCACAGTCGTCCCCTTCTCGGAGTAGGTACCTTGAATCATTTTTTCATCTGTCCAAAGTCTTTCCTTAACTTCCTCGAGTACTTCTCTGATCAGATTTGCAGATGACATGTTACCCGAGTATTTCCCGCTCCACGATCTGTAAAGAAGTCCCGCCTCAAAAGAAATTTCAAGCAAGGTTGAATCACTTTGAGATGATAAGGAATCGGAAAAATTGAACATCAGGGGGATAAAAAGGGTGTCGGTTGCGCCCGATGAGAGCGAAAAAGATTTCTCCGGCAGAGTAATTTCTTTACCGCCAAATTTAACAATAAAGGATTCCGGGGAAACGGAGGCTGCAAGATTGTTTTCTATAACAAAAGGGAGAGAAACATAAAGAGAATCACCCGATATTTTATCAATCTTAATGTTTTCGGTGCCCAGTTTTGCAGTAAGCCCGTTATCTTTTCCGGAAAAAACCAGTAAGTCGAAGACGATGACCAGAAGGACCAGAATAACAAAAATAACAGTGAATGCCCTGAGTGGATTAATTAAATTTTTATCGATATTTTGTAACATTTTCTGCCTTAATTGCCCGTCGTATCAGGCGGAATTGTCTCTTCGTCAACAGGTTTTTTTTCTGTTTTCACTGTATCCACAGGTTTTTCGTCCTTCGGTTTTACGGTGTCCTTCTCTTTTTTCTTCTTCTCTTTGTTCCGCTCATCCTGCAAGCGTTCATATTCAACCCTGTCGATTGAGTCCTGATTCACAAAAACGGAATCAATTGAGGCTTTGGAACCTTGTATCCATCTCTGGATATCATTTCCAAAAATGAATAGAAGGACAACAAGAGCAGCAAGACCAAGCAGAAGCACAAATGAAGCCGCACCACTTGAAACATTTTGTGCGGTGGACTGTTTTTCGTCCTTTTCGGGTTTCCGAAGGTGAAAATCGAGATACTCTTCACAGTGGGCATATCTCTCAAGTTTGTCCTTGTAGGTCATGTGATAAATCATTTTTACCACACCGGGAGAGATGTGGGGATAAAAATCGAGTGGATTTTTAATCGGTGTGTTTACGATCTCGTTCATCAGATCATATTCTGAATCGAGTCCAGTGTTATAGGGAAGTTTTCCTGTCAACATCTCATACAAAGTGATTCCAAGAGAATAAACATCAGTTCGCTGATCAACCCCTTTTGGGTTTTTGATCTGCTCGGGTGACATATAATAAACGGTGCCAAGTTTTGTACCCGTCTGGGTTAAACCTTTATCACCAAGAATCTTGGCGATTCCAAAATCGGTTATTTTAGGATTGCCGTTTTTGTCGATGATTATATTTCCCGGCTTAATATCGCGGTGAATAATCCCCTGCGAATGAGCATAAGCCAGTCCTCTCAAAATCTTATGGAAAATTGGAAGAGCCCTGTCTTCGGGAAGAAGCCCCGTTTTTGCCAGCATCTCTTTAAGGGTCATCCCCTCAATATATTCCATCACAATAAAATAATGTTCGCCGTTTTGTACCAGTCTTGTAAGTTTAACGATATACGGATGTGTAAGTTTATACTGTGCCTTGGCTTCGGTCTTGAATCTTTCAACGATTTCGGGGTCGGTGGTCATCGCCATGTGCAACAGTTTTATTGCAACTTCCTGCTGCATTTGAAGATCTTCGGCGAGGAAGACAGTTCCCATGCCACCTTCGCCAATCTTGCGAATTATCCGATACTCATCTTTTATTATCTGGTTCTCTACGAACATAATCTCTTTGTTTTTAATTAATTCTGTGGGTTTGCTTTTTCTTTACCCTTTGGGTCTTTTAACGGTTTTTTAGCCGCATCAACACCCTCTTTTTTATCATCTGCCGTTGTGGAAGTAGTGTCATCCTCAGTGTTTGCAGGGGCTCTGTTTACTGTTTTAGTTGTATCCTTCACCGGGGCAATTATTTTAATCTCCTGATTAAAATTGCTGAGAGCATACCATATAATCAGAACAACAAATGCAACCGCGGCAATAATTGCAGCCTGTTTCAGTTTTGCCATGTCCCTTAGACTGGTCGCCCGTTTTTTCCCGTCGGTTATCTTAATAACCTGAACGGTAATATTGTCTTTGCCACCCCGTTCATTTGCCATTTCAACAAGTTTAATACAAGCTTGCTGAGGAGGATATTTAAGTACGGTTTCTTTAATTTCGACATCTTCAACATGTCCCGTAAGTCCGTCACTACAAAGAATTATATAGTCATCCTTAAACAGAACTTCATCCCTTGGGTCAACCTGTGGTTCTGAATTCCCGTTGGGCCCCAAAGATCTAAGAATAACATTCTTCTGTGGATGGGCTTCCGCCTGCTCTTCGTTTATTATGCCGTTATCCACCATCTCCTGAACAAGAGAATGATCGAGTATGAGCCGTTCAATAACATCATCTCTAACACGATAAATTCTGCTGTCGCCAATGTGAGCGAAGTAAAGTTCTGTGTTGTGTAAAAGAGCAACAACCGCGGTTGAGCCCATCTTACCAAGTTCGTCATCCACATCAGCTTTTTCAACAATCTCTTTGTTGGCAAGTTTTAACGAATTAAAAAGTTCGATCCTGAGATCGGCATCCTTCTTAACATTCTTAAAATGTTTCTGGATGGATTCAACCGCAGTTGTGGAAGCTACTCTGCCTCCTTTATAACCACCCATGCCATCACAAACAATAAAGAGATCACCAAACTCTCCGCTAGCACTTCCAAAATAATCTTCGTTTGCCTTTCTTACTTGACCAACATCAGAATGGTTTCCAAATTCAAATTTTACAGATTCTGCCATTACATCATGCCTTGTTTATAAGAAAGTGACCTTCGCAGCCACCAATTTTGAATGAATTTCCATGTACAATTGGAGTGGGTGATAAAATCTTTGACATATTCACAAAAACACCGTTCGAAGAATTTAGATCCTCGATAATAAATGTGGTTCCGTTAAACGATATTTTTGCGTGTTTTTTTGAAATAGTTGAAATCGGGATTACAAGCGAAGCCTCAGCTTCTGAACGACCAATTATGGCACCTGCAGTTGTTACCGTAAACTGCCTTCCGGCAAGTTCACCAACTTTGATGTCGAGAACAAGAGTTGACCCTGACCCTGCCGAATGAGATGCCGATCCACTTCTCATAATGACAGTGCCATCATGTGGTATGTTTCCACCAGCCGAGGGTTCTTCGATAAATGTTTTGCCGGGGTCTCCTCCGCGTTGTCCCTGCTCACTGCGTTGGCCTTCTGAAAAATTCGCGGCGTTTTGTCGGGCTTCCTCTTTCGATTCCTCTTCAAGTCGTCGCCTTCTCTCGGCTTCAATTTTCTTTTTCTTTTTCCCATTTAGAACAAGAACGACGGAAGCTATGATAACCAAAGCTGCAACACCAATAAAGATGTAGAGCCAGGGAATATCTGATTTTTCTTCGGGTACTTCGAGTAGTGAAGCAACTGCGAGTTTAAATTTACCCGAAGTTTCGCTTTTTAATTCACCTTTGGTAACGGTAAACTGTCCATTGGCATCCTGCCCTTTTCCTTCAAGTCCATAAATTGAATAAGCAACAAGATAGATATTAAGGATGTTTTCGCGCATCTTTTTAAAATTTTCATCAAGTTGCTCTTTGTTGGGAGATTCGTAATACCTTCCACCCGTTTCAACACCCATTTTTTCAAGATTCTGAAGTTGGGTTTTTCCCCCTGATGTGTAGCCAAAAGTAAATACGGGGACGCCAATCTCTTTTGCCTTATTTATAACATCGTCAATTTTATAAGCTTCGTTTTGGTTTTCGTTGTTTCCATCCCCCATTACAATCATGATTACGGGTTCATCTTCAGAGGCTTTTCCTCTTAATTTTTCAAGCCCTTTGTCGGCTCCATAAAAGAGGGAAGTATTCTGATCTTTTGCAGTAAGTTTTTTCACCTGTTCTTTAAGGTAAGTTTTATCGTTACTGAAATCTGCAACCAGATTGGCACCATCACCATAGGAATAGATAGCGAGATTATCTTTATCGCCGAGTTCATCAATATATCTCAACACCGCATCTTTTGTATTGTCCATCGGTTTGCCTCTCATCGAGCCCGATATATCCATACATAAAACGGTATAAACTCCCTTTCCTGTGGAAGCGAGGGTCGAAACAAAAGCTATATCTCCCTTTTTTCCTTCAACAAACATCGTAAAATTTGTCTTGTTTAATTCTTTGACGGGATTGTCATAATTATCATAAACAAGCAGAGAGGTTACTGTTTTTCGTGGGAATTCTTTAGCGTTGGTCTTCACATGTCGGGCGTTAAGTCCCTGAGCAAATGAAGTGCCACTTAAAAGCAGCACTATCATTGTAAAGACAAAAATTCGTAGAACCGGATTTCCGGTTACTGTAGGGTATTTATCCGTTTTCATATCGGCATTTTCCTGTTTTCTAAAATATAACTTCGATCCAAATGATATCAGATTACAATAAATCTCGTGTTGATATCACCAAATCTTACTTCATCCCTGTCGGTCAGTTTCATCTTGTCTTCGAGGGATTCACCATTTACGAATGTGCCATTTGTTGACAATTCATCCGAAATAAAAAATTTATCATCACGATAAAGGATCATTGCATGTTTATCACTTACGGTGCCACTTGGGAATAGAACTCCTGCAGGAGGAATTCTTCCAACTATGTTTCTTCCTTCATAAAGGTTGTAAACAGTTCCGAGTGCATCAAAATCGTAGGTTACGAGGAAACCCACAAGTTTTCTGCCTGAAGGATTAACAGTTTCGGCGCCAAGAGGGGCGAGCGTTGGGCCACCCTGGTTTGATGATTTAACATGACCACTTATCACGGTTCTGTCGTCCACCGGGGTGTAGGAGGAGACAACCGGTCCTTTTTGTTCAATTACTGTTTTGTCATCAACAGCCTGAGCCGGAGTTACATCCAATACGGTTTTGATTCCACCGGGTGCTTCTTCAGCGGGACAGTAAGGGCATCTTGCGCCTGAGTATTGATGACCATTTGCACATGTTTTAAATTCGGATTTCAATTTAGCTCCACATTCTTGGCAATGACTTTTATTTGCGGGGTTTCTTTTTCCACATTCAGGACATTTCATATTACTTCTCTACTTAATTTCAATCAAATAATTGAATTACAATTTTTTACAAAAAGTATTATTCAGAATCCTAATATATAAATTAATAAAACGATGTCCGAGAGAGGAAGGTTTCAATATTTACCAAAGAGTGGTAAACAAAAAAAATCATGGAAAAAATGGAGAGGTTGTTTATTGGGTATTATGAGTTTATTATCAGAGAAGGTGTTTCTAAAAAAAGCTGCCCCACTCGAAACAGCCTTAATAATTCTTGCTGAGCACAAGCAAACTGAAGAAAATTAAACCCCTGTCCTGAGTATTGGGTTAAAGGAGATAATAAGTTGCTATATTTCGGCAATTGTATTAATTAATTGCCGTTTTATAGTAAATTTTTGTATATTTGAAATGTGAAAATTTGAGGTTATAAAATGAATCCGGTTGTAAATAAACTACAATCCTTACTGAGACATGAAAGAATCCTTAGTAATATCGAGATAGCCGCATTGTTTAGAGAATTTGAGCCAAATCTAAAGCAAACAACCATTAATTGGCGAATATTTTCTTTGGTGCAATCCGGAATTATTGATAGAGTTGGAAGGGGTAAGTTTTCAATTAGTGCAAGAGATAAATTTATCCCGAGTATTTCAAGCAGGATAAATGAACCCAATTTAGCCCCTGAAAAAGGAGTTTCCTTATTTGAATACCTGTTTATGGGAAACTTCCATCTTAAATGAGTTTATGATTCATCAACCAGGCCTTTTTATACAATGGTGGAAGTTGAGAAGGATGCAACTGAATCTGTTTTTTATTTTTTGAAGGATCAAAAACATACAGTTTTTATAAATCCATCGAGCCAGATGCTCGAAAGATATGTTCAGTTTGATCAACATACACTTATAGTCAAGAATCTTATCACTGAGGCACCAACACAGTTGATTGATGATGTAAATACAGTAACCCTTGAGAAAGTATTGGTAGATATTTTCTGTGACACCACTCTTTTCTCTTCCCAGCAAGGAGTTGAAATGCGAACAATCTTTCAAGAGGCTTTTAGAAAATATTCACTGAATCTCGATAAAATGTTCCGCTATTCAGCCAGGCGCGGCAATAAGAAAAAATTTGGTGACTTTTATTCATCGATATTAAATAAACAATAGATAAGATATTTTAACCATATATACTGAACATGATAGATCAAAATAGAATCTCCATTGACTGGATAAATGAAGTATCATTAAAAAACCGGAATGCGGATAAAATCCTCGTTGAAAAAGTAATTCGTGCACTTTTGTTATTGGAAGGACTTGCACAGGAATACCTGAACTTTGTCTTTAAAGGTGGAACAGCATTGATGCTCCATTTCAACTCAACCAGAAGACTATCCATTGATATTGACATTTTACTAACTAAGATGCCTGAAAAACTGAATGACACTTTGGGTAATGTTGTCATCAAACAAGGATTTACAAGATTAGAATTAAATCCAAGGGCTTCTCATTCAAAAATTAATAAGGCGCATTACAAGTTTTTCTACAATTCGTTATACTCGACAGGTAAGGCTGAAGATTACATCATGTTGGATATATTGATTGAGACAATAAATTATGAAAATATTCTTCAGTTACCCATACAGTCGGTTTTTGTCCCATCAAAAGAAGAACCGGTATTTCAGTGCAGATGCCAAATATGGAAGACCTCCTGGCAGATAAATTAACGGCATTTGCCCCAAACTCAACCGGAATTCCATATTTCAAAAATAGTGATAGTATGGGGATGGAAATCATAAACAGTTGTATGATATTGGAAATTTATTTGATATAGCTGAAAATCTTGAAGTTATAAAATCTACTTTTTATCGTTTTGCGAAAACGGAGTTGAGTACAAGACAACACACCTCACTGTCGAAGATGTTTTAGAAGATATTTTCCAGACATCGCTTTGTATTGTGAGCAGAGGAACGGATGGTGTAGGTGATTTTGAACATTTAAGAATGGGACTAAAGAGAGTAACAAGTTTTATTTTTTCAGAGAATTATCACATTGAAAAAGCAATTACTCATGCCACAAAGCTGCATATCTTTCAGTTTTAATCAAACACGATGCAGCAAATTTCGACAAGTTTGATCCATCGTACAAAATGGATAATTGGAAAATTGATTTTCCCTACAATACCAAACTTAACAAGCTCAAAAAATCCAACGCTGAAGCATTCTTTATTGGTTCAAAATGTTCGAATTGGAGAGTGCAAAAGAGAATAATTAAAATCAGCAGAGCTCTTTTCCGTTACAGAAATGGCGGCGTGACTTGGATTCCATTTTGTCTTCAACTGCTTTGTAAAATATTTCTGAATAAAACTTTGAATATTTGTAGTTTTGTTCGTCTATTTAATTAATTGTACCTTAACGCTTTTAGTTAAAGTCTTTTCACCTGTTTTAAGGGTGAAGTGGAAAATATATATACCGCTTGTTGCGGCAATGTTTTGAATATTTAACTCTTTTGTGTGTGTCCCTTTCTCTTCTTGTGTTGAATTGTTATATATCTTTTGTCCAAGAATATCATATATCTCGGAACTCAGCATACCTGAATCAGGGAGTGTGAAATGAATGTTAACCTTCCCATTGGTAGGATTGGGAGAAATTGTAATATCAATCTTCTTTTCGCTTGTTTGATCACCTACTTCTTCCTCCACAGAGGCAGGGGTTCTGGTTCCTTTATAGATGTAGAGAGCACCGGCAGGAATAGACTGGTGATTTGTAGCTGCATTTTCGCCTACACAAATATCATCTATCCCATCTCCGTTAATATCTCCAACCCTCCCGGCAAAATTTATATCCCTCAAAAAAACATTGGAAACATAAAGTTTGGCTATAAGTCCTGTTATTGTACTGCCTCCAAGGTATAAAGCGTAACTGTCATAAGGTATAAATTTTAACAAGTCACCATAACCATCTCCATTTATGTCCCCGGTGAGACTCCTCCTCCTGAAAGTCCTCCGGCACTGATTTTTACTTCGGGTGTTATGTCAGGAGGGCGGGTTCCGAATGATAATCCATACGGCATATTTCCACCGGCTGTTCCTCTAAAAACTATTAACTCTCCATTTCCATTCCCATTCATATCATTTACCATAAAAATGTTTTGTGGTTGAAATGTTGTGTCATTGGAGAACTGGTAATATTCATTGAAGGAAAAATCGCTGTTACCAAAATAGAATCGGCGGAGGTCATTCGACGGATTAGTTCTTTGAAGGAAAGGAGAAAAGTCTGTTTTACCATCACCATCAATATCCGCGAACGATAAATAATTGTACCGGAATTGATAGTTTGAATATGCCGAATCGGGTTTCAAGACATGGTACTCAAAGGTTGAATGCCGGGAGAGGAAATTATAAAAAAGAAATACCAGGAATATGAAAGGGTAACAAATTCCTCCCATCCATCACCATCAAAATCGATGGGCCAATCCCTACCGTAAAGAATAGAAATATGATTGCTATCAGGATGGTAAATTACGAAATCAGGTATAGTGTCAATATCAGGACCTCCAAGAAAAACATCATAACTTATAGGATATGTATTTATTACTCCTCTATGCCTGATCACGTCCCTGAAACCATCCCTGTTTAAGTCACAGGCTGTGATGGTAATAGGATTAAAGACTCGGAAGTAAAATGCAGGTGTATCAGGGACAGGGTTACCACCATAATAAAAAATGCTTTTCCTTCAGAACCGGGGCAGTTGTATCCATTTTCGTAATCATGAAGTCATCACATCCATCATCATTCTGGTCTCCCATATAGATGACCGACTCTTGCCAGTACAAGCCGGTTGTTCTGAAAATAAGGGTATCAAAGTATTGGGCACTTACCTCTGTTGTAAGAAAAATTAATGGTAGTAATCCTGATAACAGGACAATTCGAAACGGGTATTGTTTTGGTTTAAACATAAATTTTCCTCACACAAAGTTTGTGTTGATGGATCAAAAAATAGAAATTTAATGACCAGCGCCACTCAATACTTGCCAAAGAGTTTGTTGATACCACGATGAAACTTGTGCATTCCTGCCACAGGTTCGGTGTACATCAGGATACATTTCCCTGAGACAACATGAATACCGGCTGCGATTCCATTTTCTGTTGCTTCTTTTGACCCGGAACCCTGCTGAAGCCAAACGGATGTAAACCCAAGAGTTGCTGCTTCTTTAACAAGAAGTGCCGCCCTTTCCGGTTTTACACAAACTATCAGATTGGGAGTTAACCCGGCAACAAGATCGAGGGTTTTGTAACATTTTACTCCTTCAACCATTTGCAATGAAGGATGAACCGGATATATTGTAAATCCCCGTGCCGTCAACTCTTTGAGTATATAATTACCAAACTTTTTAACATCCGATGAAACACCAACCAGTGCAAAAGTTTTCTCACTAACCATTTTTTCTATTTGTTTATCCATTTTTATCCTCGTTTTAATAAATGAATCAGGTGGTAAACTTAATAAAACCTGAACATTTTTTACTAATTTAAATGACAGACAATCTATTTTTCTGACAGATGAAAGGAACCTGCACCCGATGCAGTGGTATGTCGATATTGTAACAGCTCACCCGATCATCACAGCGATGATTCAGTTTGCCATTTTGGGAACACTTGGGGATATGATCGCCGCATGGATAGTGAACAAAAAGTTCTTTCTGCCCTATAAACCCCTTGAACTTCTTCTGAAATTTGTGGAATGGGCTTTTCTTGCTGTCTTGATTAAATATGCTTTTACGGGATATAGATTTTTTGTGGATGGACTTGTTACATCAGGTCTGCTTCCCGAATTGGGAAATTTTGGAACCGCCTTTGCAATATCAACCGCCATGAATCTACAATTTGGAGTGCTTTTGGTTCTGCTTCATCGTTTGTTGGATAATCTGATAGCAGGTAAGGTTAATTGGGCAAACATCGACAAAGGATTTTATTCTCTCATTTGGTTTTGGCTTCCTGCGCACACAATAACCTTTTATGCTTCCAAAACCTTTTCAGATTGGACTTGCAGCACTTTGGTCGGTTTGTCTGGGTATAATTCTTGGATTCTACAACAAAAAGAAAGTGGAGAAAACATGATCTCATGTGCATTTTATGAGAGCCCTGTGGGTACCTCTTTATCTCGGCGCCGGAGAGAAGGAATTCTGTTCATCGAATTCAAAACGAATCAAAATTTGATGAACAAAAAACCAAACTCAAAAAAAGACTCAAAGATGAATTCTCCGAAAAGGAAACACCTTTGATCAAGGAGTTAAAAAAACAACTTGACGGCTACTTCTCAGGCAAAAGAAAAGATTTTGATCTGCCAATTCAAATGTCAGGCACAGAATTTCAAAAATCGGTTTGGAACCAACTCCTCACCATTCCTCTTGGTGAAACTAGATCTTACAAACAGCAGGCTGAAATTATTGGAAACCCAAAGGCAGTTAGAGCAGTTGCAAATGCCAATGGTGACAATCTGATAAGCATCGTTATCCCTTGCCATCGTGTTATCGGTGCCAATGGTTCCCTCACCGGATATGGTGGTGGACTCGACAATAAACAATGGTTACTCAATCACGAAAATAAATTCAATAAATAAGGTTTAAGCAGTTATGAAGAGATTCCTCTCACTTTTTGTAGTAGTTGTATTTTTATTTCAACCCCTCCATTCCCAGTTCAATTTTAATGCCGACACAGTAAAAGCCGGAAAATATGATACCGGAAGATGTGACTTTCGAATTTCCACCTTTGATTATCTCAAAGAAAAATATGGTTTTGAAGCCGCCAAGGAGTGGTTCGATGATGTGCGCCTCTCAGCACTAAGAATCTCCGGTTGTTCCGCCTCCTTGGTTTCGGGAGACGGGTTGGTTATGACAAATAATCACTGCGCCAGAGGTGTGCAAAGACAGGTTCAAAAAGAGGGAGAAGAGCTCGCCAAAACCGGTTTTTATGCAACCACCTCGAAGAAGAAAGAAAAATACCCAACTATGTTGCAGAACAACTTGTGTATTTGAAGGATATCA
Source organism: Ignavibacteriales bacterium (assembly GCA_016714125.1). Classification (GTDB taxonomy): domain Bacteria; phylum Bacteroidota; class Ignavibacteria; order Ignavibacteriales; family Ignavibacteriaceae; genus UTCHB3. Next base: position 133,131 of record JADJNX010000023.1, read on the forward strand.
CTTCCGAAGTGCAACCCGAAATTGAAAAAGGAAAAGATGCTGCGGAAAAAGTCTCAATTCGCGAAAAAGTTATGAAGGATTTAAAATCCAAATATGAAAAAGAAACAGGCTTAAGATGTGACATTACCACATATTTTAACGGAAGTCTCTTTTTGTGCAGGATTTAAGGTGTTTAAAGATGTAAGACTTGTTTTCCAACCTGAAGAGGGTATCGGTTATTTTGGCGGCGATCCTGATAATTTTACATTTCCAAGATATAACCTCGACTGTACTTTTACCGTGTTTATGGCGATGATGGAAAACCGATAAAATCGGAGCATTTTTATCAGTGGAGCAAAAACGGTGCTGCCGAAGGTGAACTGGTTTTTACAGTTGGAAACCCGGGTTCAACCAATCGTCTCAGAACAGTTGCACAACTTGAATATTTGAGGGATGTACAGTATAGAAATCTTCCTTTTATGATGAACAGCCTCTACAACAAACTGGAAGAGTTAAAATCTGTTAATCCAACAAAAGCAGACGAATATGAAAAACTCAGACTCGGTTTTTCAAACGGCTGGAAAAGCATCACTTCAACATACAAAGCCCTTCTCGATCCCTATCTCCTTGCAAGAAAAATGGATTTTGAGAAAAAGCCAAGGAATTTGTAAATAACGATCCGAACTGAGAGAAACTTACGGCGGCGTTTGGAAGAGTATTGAAATGACCGCGCCGAACTTAAAGAGATCGATAAACAAACTCGCAGCGTTCACTGCAAACAACACTTATTCTGCAAGATACTGGCTCATCGCAAAATGAACTTGTCAGATATGCCAAACAGATGCAACTCCTTCGAAGAGAAAAGAGATACCACTTTAAATCAAAACGATATCTCGAAATGAGAAACAATCTTTTCCCTAAAAACTATGACCCCGTCCTTGAAGAAGCCAAGTTGATTATTAATCTCGACTATCTTGTGCTAAACCTTGGCAGTGATCATAAACTTGTTTCATCATTTTTTAACGGACTAAGTTCAGAAGCGGCAGCAAAAAAACTGATCGCCGCGACTCTCTTTAAAGACAGAGAAACCGTCCTCGCAATGTTCGATAAATCACCCGAAGAGATACTCGCTCTCGATGATCCATTTGTAAAACACTTTGCCACAAACTGGGATTTGTTGGAAAAATTGAGAGATCAACAAAGAGAAGTAATAAATACCGAAAATGTAACTTTTGGTTTAACGGGGACAAATTCTTTACAAAATGTATGGAACCACCATTTCTCCCGATGCAAACAGAACTTTGAGAATAAGTGATGGCTTGATGGAGGGTTACAACTACAATGGTACAAAAGCTCCAGTCTTCACAACTTTTTTATGGATTGTATGACAGATTTTTCTTTGGTAAAAAATATCCGTTTGATCTGCCTGAAAGATGGGCAGAGATACCTAAAGACCTTTGACTCACAACACCATTCAATTTTGCTGCAAAAAAATGATATCGTTGGCGGTAACTCGGGAAGTCCCATAATAAACAAAAACGCAGAGGTTACCGGGCTTGCATTTGACGGAAATATCGAAAGTCTGCAAGGAAATTTTATCTATCCTCCTTGACGTCAACAGAACAGTAGCTGTCGATTCCAGAGGAATGTATGAAGCAATCCGTAAGGTTTACAAAGCCACCCGCCTTGCCGATGAACTTTGGAATGGTGGGATTACAGCGACATTTAACGCAAAGGTCGCGAAGAACGCAAAGAAGCATTTAAAACCACCGAGCACACAGAGGGAGATAATTAAAAATCTCCCTCCGCGAAAATCCGTTTAATCTGCGTGTATCTGCGTCCTCTTCCCCCTCATCCGTGGAATCTGTGTAAATCAGTGTAATCCACGTGACTATCCCTTCCCCGCCTACTTCCTGTATTTCGAGATGAACTCCTCAACTTCGGGGATGCCGCCCCTGAGGATTAGATAGCCGTTGCTGGGTTCACGTTCGGTGATTTCACCGTTGACGGGTGTGAGCATAATCTTTTAACTACTTCAAGGTCTTCACTCTGTCCAAGTGCCCATCCAAGTTTCATATAAGCCACTCAGGAAGCATGTTGGCACATGGTACAACTCCAAGCTCCATCATATCCCTTCCCGTGTCATATACATACATCTGCACATAACCCCAAAGAGTCTGAACCGTCATATAAACAGCCACATTTTTTTCTTTGGCTCTTTTTAGTGCGGGATAAACTGGTTTATTTACATGTCCAAGTCCTGTTCCTGCAATCACTATACCCCGATAACCGTTGTCGATCATCGAATCGATAATATCGGGTTTCATGTTGGGATAATAATAAACAATTCCCACTTTCTCTTCAAAAGCGGTGTTGATGATTACATTGTTATCACGTCTTCTTCTTTTGTAATCCTGGCGAAGTGGTGTTATTGTTTCACGACTTACCATCGCAATTGGAATATCACCAATGAATTCTGAAAGTTGACTTGATAACTCGAGTGCATTTTCTCACTCTTGTGCCACGGTGGAGCAATCCATAATCGTCGGATGTACCAAACATACAAACCAACACTTCGGCAACATCACCTCAGCGGCAGTTTTTACGCTGTGCATAAGATTAAGAGCCGCATCAGAAGATGGTCGGTCACTTGACTCTTTGTGAACCCACCATTACAATCGGTACAGGTGAGTTCTGCACCATAAAAGAAAGAATTGCTGCTGTGTGGTGCATTATATCGGTGCCATGTCCAATCACAATTCCCGAACACCTTTTTCAATCTCTTTACCGATCGCTTGCTGTTCCGATCCATTGTTCGCACTATGTTTTCGCTGAATACGCCGTAAAGCTTTTCAGTTTCGAGATTACATATATCGGCAAGTTCGGGAACCGAACCGTAAAGTTCACCCGGTGAAAATGCTGGAATTACCGCACCTGTTCTGTAATCAAGCCTGCTTGGGATGGTGATCACCTGTGCCTAACAGTTTCACTCTTGGTTTACGGGGATCATAAGGAAATTCCTTCGGGAATTTTATGCGGGCTTCTTTTCTCCCGGTAACTTTAATATCAATTACCCTTGAGGAAGCAATTCCGATGTTATATCCCGAGACAAGTTTAATAACAATATGTTTGTCATCTGCGGTTTCAGAACGGGGAAGCACTCTTCCTTTGTATGTTCCGTCAGCAGTAAGGAACTTTGATATCGCTCCAAATCACGGCAGAAAAATTTTTGAAGTGATGCAAGTGCTTCGCCTCATAACCTTTGTAGTCATTATCGGTAGCCATCTACATTCCTCCCAAAATTTCATTCATCACTTTTTCGACTTCACTTCCATCAGCTTTTAACCTGACTTGATCCATTATCATCCCCATCAGAATGATATTTGTTTTCTCCGGTCTTCTGATACTCATTGTTTTGAGCTTTTCGAGGCTCTTTTAAAATCACTTCCTTGATCTCTTCTGGTTTTGCAAAGGTTGAACAATCTCTTCAACCGGTTTACCTGAAACAAGTGATTCTCTTTAAAACAAAATAGAGGCAACCTTTTCGATTTTCCCTTCACTTAACAGAGGAAAAGTGAATTGTAAACTTCAGGGTAATCTGAGTTATCGGTAAATGTTTTTTCAATCTTACAGGGAATTCGATAAGAACTCTTGAGGCAAACCGGTGATCAACCTTCAATTCGCCAATCGCATTTTCGAATATTTTTGCAAAAGGTGACATTGCCAGCTTTTCGATATGCTCTTTTGGGCACACCAAGCGAGCGGTATTTTGCCTCCCTATCCCAGATTGGTACAGGCAACCCTTCTCTGATTCTTGCAATTCTTTCCAGGCGTGATCTTTTGAGGAAGATCGGTATCCGGGCACATCCTGTCGGCACCTGGGAGGACTTCTTTCAAATCCGTTTGTTCCGTCACGAAGTGCTCTGACGGGTTTCGGAAGGATTCCGATTGTGGCTTCTTGGCTCTGATTATTATCTCTGCGGCCCTTGATTTGGGCATCCTGTTCATCCCCCCAAACATGACAATAGCGTTCTCTTCGGAAGCATTCACCGCTTTTTTTTAATGTGTTCCATTCGGAGGAAGCAATTGTTTCACTGGGACTGTCGCTGTGGATAATATTGGGAAGTGTTGTAAGGCATGAAATAACCTTTACTCGGTCGGAAATTTCTCTTGAGAAATAGGTATCGGTTTGTGTTTCCACCTTAAAAGTCCCTTAAAGCCTTTAAGGAGACACATAAAACCTTCATTCCGGCAAGAAGCGCTTGTAATCGGTTG